>NZ_QHLQ01000001.1 GCF_011813015.1 Parasedimentitalea denitrificans
TAAGTCGTCGGTGTCCACCTGCTCATGAACCCCAACTATCACGCTGGATTCATACAGTGAATCCCATCAACCGATTTGTGCAACAAAGCCGCTCGGCTGCCTTATGGCCAATTGAAACAGAGTCGAGTTCACCAGAGCAGATTACGAGTGTCTTCATTTTTAGATCCATGTTTTAGAACCGGGTAGGCTGCGACCGGTGTTCACATCCCGTGAACTGTGCGTTTTTAGCACAACTGTAGCCGGGGTAAAACCACATAGCGGTTCCACCCCGGCGCCAAGTTTCTTAACCCGCTAGTGACGGCAGGTACAAAACAATACTCGGAAATGCCACCAGCAGGGCGATGGTTACACCATCTGCAATGAAGAAGGGCATCACACCACGGAACACATCCTGAACCGTAAGGTCATCACGCACCCCAGCCACCACAAAGCAGTTCAGGCCAATCGGTGGTGTAATCAGACAGAACTCAGCCATTTTCACCACCAAGATACCAAACCAAATCGCGCACATGGTACCACTCATGCCAAAGGCACTGTCGGCTGCAGCAACGCTTTCACCGCCATTCAGTGCCATCACTGCCGGGTAGACCACAGGTAGGGTCAATAGAAGCATGCCAATGGCATCCATGAACATACCCAGCACCGCATAGGCCAGCAGGATGCAGACCAGGATCAGCATCGGCGACATCTCTAGCGAGGTAATCCAGTCGGAGAACGCGCCCGGCAGATCAGCGAAACCAAGGAAACGCACATAAATCAACACGCCCCAGATGATGGTGAAGATCATCACAGTCAGTTTGGCTGTTTCCAGCAGCGCGGATTTTAACTGCTCCCACTTCATGCCGTTATAGATGGCCATGCAGAACACCACAAAGGCCCCCAGAGCGCCGCCCTCAGTCGGTGTCCCCCAAGCCTCGTCTCCGAAAGGGTTGTAGACAAAGCAGATGATGATCACGACAACAAAGATAATCGGCAAGGCGGCTGGCAGGGCTTCAAAACGCTGGCGCCAAGTGAACCCAGTCACCGGCGGGCCGACGTTCTTGAAGAACACCGCAATGCCAACAATCAACGTCACATAGACAATTGCACTGAAAGCACCGGGAATGAACCCCGCTAGCAACAGCTTGCCCACGTCCTGCTCTACGATGATCGCGTAGATTACCAGAATGGCCGACGGAGGGATCAAGGATGCCAGTGTTCCCGCAGCGGCAACGACCCCGGCCGCGAACTGCTTGTTATAACCAATCGCCAGCATTTCCGGGATGGCAATGCGAGCAAAAACAGCCGACGTCGCAACCGAAGCGCCAGACACAGCCGCAAAACCAGCAGTGGCAAAAACGGTTGATACGGCCAGCCCCCCTGGCAACCAGGCGATCCAACGTTTGGCAGCCTCAAACAGCGCCTTGGTCAGACCGGCGTAATAGGCCAAGTACCCAATCAAGATGAAGGTCGGAATTAGGCTGAGCGCCTGAGACGAGACCTTTGAGTGAGGCACCTGCCCCGCGACTTTGATAGAAACAGTCAACGCCTTGGTGAATTTGTCTGGCGCATAGCCGAACTTTGCCCAGAAAATCCAAATTAGACCGATCAGGCCAGCCGATGCGGCAGCAAAGGCAACCCGCATTCCAGCCACCACCATAACCAGCATAAAGCCAGTGACCCAAAGGCCAATATCAATAGGTTCCATGATCTTGCCCTTTAGTCTTTTTGCGCGCCGTTACCGGCTTCGCTTAGTTGTTCTGCTTCTGCAGCGGCTTGGGCTGCTGCACTTTGGATAAGCGGCACGGCAACTGGGTGTTTCAGCCCTAAAATCATGGCCCTTCCATAGCCCCAGGCTTGCAACACCAGTCGTAGGCACAGCACAGAAAACGCCACAGGTACCAGCAATTTGGCAGGCCAGATTGGCAGGCTGATATCGATCGAGCTATCGCGGCTCCACAAAGGGGCGGCAAAGTCAAAGGAGCGGTCAAAGTGTGACCAGCTTCCATAAACCAGCGCCATCATCAGTAGCAAAATAATGAGTACAGAAATCAGCTCGAACAGCCACAAAGCCCGCCCTCGCAAGGACCCGATCAAGATATCCATACGGATATGGCCGCCATCGCGTTGCACATAGGAAATCCCCATAAATGCAATCAGTGGCATCACCTGTTCAATCCAATCGACGTAGCCGGGCAGAGGCGCGTTCACGGTGTTACGCCCGCCAACCGAAACAACAGCCAACACCATCAGTGAAAATACCGCCAATCCGCTGACCAGCGCCAATAGCTGCTCCAATCGAAGCAACTGGCCGTCTAGTCGGCTGAGCAGACTTCCGTCTTCCAAAACCGCAGCACTACTCGCCATGGATCTGATCCTTGTTATTGTCTTTAAAAGTCAAAGGGCCGGGCAATGATGCCCGGCCCTGATCAGGTTTGATCAGCTTACTTGCGCTGATCAGCCAAGGTGTCCATCACCAGGTCATACAGCTCTTGAGCCGGAATGCCCTGAGCCGTCATATCAGCAATCCAGGCCTCACGGATCGGATCGGCAGCAACTTTGCGGAACTCAGCCAATTCAGATTCGGAAATCTCAACCTTGGTCACGCCCTTTTCAACCAGCACATCGTCCCACTTGGACAGCAGAGCGCCGTAGTTTGCCAGATAGTGATCAATTGCCTCACCAACCGAGCTGTCCAGCGCTTCACGCTCGCTGTCGCTTAGCATGTCATAGGCATCGGTATTCACAACAACTGGGCAGTTCACAGTGCCTGGGTTCAGGTTGGCAGTCCACCACTCAGCGCGGTTGATGGTGCCAAAGGCGAGGTGCGCGTGCTGAGCAAAGGCAACAGTGTCAACAACACCGGATTCCATTGCATTATAGGCTTCGGTTGCAGTTACCGAAGTTGGCACAGCACCAACAGACGAGAATGCTTTGCCGATACCGCCAGTCGCGCGAACACGCATGTCTTTGAACTCAGCCAGCTCATCACGAGGCTCGCCGGTGCCAACGATGTTGTACTGTGGCATAGGCGAAGTCATCAGCAGCTTGGCATTCCAGCGCGCCAGATCCGCCTGAACAGCAGGGTGCGCATAAACAGCGTGGCTGACGGCAACTTCCTCGGCCAGTGTATTCACACCCAGGAATGGCAGTTCAAGAACAGTAATGGTCGGGTTTTTGTCGCGGTGATAACCAGCACAGAACTGCGCCATTTCAAACGCACCGATGGAAATGCCATCCAGGTTCTCTTTGTTCTTCGACAAACCGCCATAAGAAATGTTCAGTGTAAATTCGCCGTTGGTCTTTTCACTGACTAGCTCTGCCAGTCGCTCGACGTGCTCGGTGAACGCGCGGCGCTTACCCCAAACAGAAACGTTCCATTCGGTCGCTGCTGCTTCCGAAACAATGGCAAAACCCGCTGTGGCCATAAGGGCCGTTTTCAGCATCTTAGTCATAATTCTTCTCCCTATTTGCACCCTTGAAACGAGGCACTTAGCGGGCAAACTAGCGATAAGATCTACGCCTGCCAAGCCCTGCTTGACCATAACATAGCCTTGACAATATACGTCCGGATGAAAATCGGTTTGCTGGCATACAAACAAAGCGTTGTTCTTGCCCATTTCTTTCACCCACAACCCAAACCCGCCCCGACACCTAATTGAACGGATGGCAATATTGGTCTGGCAAAACGTGACCCACACAGGCATTCACAAGACTCGTAAACAAAAAAACACAAGTTACTCAACGCCATACAACCATTACATCCATCTAAATTTACAGATTTTTAAAATTCTCGGAAAACCATTTACAAGCAAGTTGATATTTTCCCGTAGCTTATTCACATATTTTCAACCTGCTCTATGATCGTCGCCGAGGAAGAAAAACGGTTTGACAGACCCACCCTTAGGCTGAGGTGTGACAAGCTAAGAACATTTTGAGGGAGGGACCCAAGATGACCACGCATAACGAAAACCCCGTCTATCCGCCGACGGCTGAAACCATTGCCCGTGCGCACGTGGATGCCGCGAAATACGATCAGATGTATGCCGCGTCTGTCGCTGATCCAAATGCATTCTGGGCCGAGCAAGGCAAGCGCGTCGATTGGATCAAACCCTTTACTCAGGTAAAGGACGTCAATTACAATTTCGGCGAGGTTTCGATCAATTGGTACGCCGACGGCTCATTGAACGTCAGCGCCAACTGCATTGACCGCCACCTTCAAACCCGTGGCGATCAGGCCGCCATCATTTTTGAGCCGGACAACCCCGAGGAAGCTGCCCAGCACATTAGCTACTCCCAACTTCATGGCTCGGTTTGCCGGATGGCCAATGTTCTGGCCTCTATGGGGGTCAGCAAAGGTGATCGCGTGATCATCTACATGCCAATGATTCCCGAGGCGGCCTATGCCATGCTGGCGTGTGCCCGCATCGGCGCCATCCATTCTATCGTTTTTGCCGGTTTCAGCCCCGATGCGCTGGCCGCCCGTGTCAACGGCTGTGAAGCCAAAGTTGTCATCACTGCCGACCACGCCCCACGTGGTGGCCGCCAGACACCGCTGAAATCCAATGCCGATGCGGCGCTGTTGCATTGCAAGGAAGACGTGAAATGTTTGGTAGTCAAACGCACCGGTGGTCAGACCACTTGGATTGACGGCCGCGATTTCGACTACAACGCCTTGGCAGCCGAAGCCTCAGACAGCTTTGAACCGGCAGAAATGAATGCCGAAGACCCACTGTTCATTCTCTACACCTCTGGCTCGACCGGTCAGCCCAAAGGCGTTGTGCACACCACTGGTGGCTACCTAGTCTATGCGGCGATGACGCACGAGATCACCTTTGATTACCACGATGGCGACATCTACTGGTGCACGGCTGATGTAGGTTGGGTCACAGGTCACAGCTATATCGTCTATGGCCCGCTGGCCAATGGTGCCACCACACTGATGTTCGAAGGTGTACCTACCTATCCCGACGCCAGCCGGTTCTGGCAAGTTTGCGAAAAGCACAAGGTCAATCAATTCTATACCGCCCCGACTGCGCTGCGGGCGCTGATGGGCCAAGGCAACGAGTGGGTCGAAAAATGTGACCTGTCCAGCCTGCGCACTCTGGGAACCGTGGGCGAGCCCATCAACCCCGAGGCCTGGAGCTGGTATAACGACGTTGTTGGCGGCGGTCGCTGCCCGATCGTTGACACCTGGTGGCAGACCGAAACTGGCGGCCATCTGATGACGCCCCTACCGGGTGCTCACGCGATGAAGCCCGGATCTGCAATGAAACCTTTCTTTGGCATCGAACCGGTTGTTCTGGATCCCACCTCAGGTGTCGAGATCGAAGGCAATGATGTCGAGGGCGTATTGTGCATCAAAGACAGCTGGCCCGGTCAGATGCGCACCGTGTGGGGCGATCACGAGCGGTTCCAGAAGACCTATTTCGCTGACTACAAAGGCTACTACTTCACCGGTGATGGCTGTAAACGCGATGCAGATGGCGACTACTGGATCACTGGCCGTGTTGATGACGTGATCAATGTATCCGGTCACCGTATGGGAACTGCCGAAGTCGAAAGTGCGCTGGTCGCCCATGTTGCCGTCGCCGAAGCTGCGGTGGTTGGTTATCCGCATGACATCAAGGGACAGGGCATCTATTGCTACGTCACCCTGATGAACAATGCCGAACCCAGTGACGAGCTGCTGAAAGAACTGCGCACTTGGGTCCGTACCGAAATTGGCCCAATCGCCAGCCCTGATGTAATCCAGTGGGCCCCTGGCCTGCCCAAAACCCGCTCTGGCAAAATCATGCGCCGTATCCTGCGTAAAATCGCCGAAAATGATTTTGGAAGCCTCGGCGACACCTCGACACTGGCCGATCCTTCGGTTGTAGATGACCTGATCGCCAATCGGGCAGGAAGCTAGGAGGATGGGCATGGATATGGGAACAACGATCAGCCCAGCGGTCTTGATACTGCTGGGCCCACCCGGGGCCGGCAAGGGCACGCAGGCTCGAATGCTGGAAGAACGGTTCGGCCTTGTCCAACTTTCAACTGGTGACCTGCTGCGCGCCGCGGTCGCCGCCGGAACCAAAGCTGGTAAGGCCGCGAAGGCCGTAATGGAAGCGGGTGAACTGGTCAGCGATCAAATCGTCATCGACATTCTCAGGGATCGCCTATCTGCCGCGGATTGCGCCAACGGGGTCATTTTGGATGGTTTCCCGCGAACCACGGTACAGGCGCAAGCACTGGACGACTTACTTGCCGAATCCAGACAGCAGATAAACACAGCTATCAGCCTTGATGTCGACGACGCTGCGATGGTCAAACGCATTTCAGGCCGTTTCACCTGTGGCGGTTGTGGTGAAGGTTTTCACGACAGTTTCAAGCCCCCAGTCAAGGATGGTGTCTGCGACAAATGTGGCTCTACCGATATGAAGCGCCGCGCGGATGACAATGCCGAGACAGTAGGCGCTCGGCTTGAAGCCTATCACGCGCAAACTGCGCCACTGATTGCCTACTACGGCGACAAGGGCGTATTGAAATCGATAGATGCAATGGGCGAAATCGATACCATCGCCGCTAATATGGCAACTTTGGTTGATCAAGCGACGAGCTAAACACGTGAGGCCCCAGTATTTCTGGGGCCCACAAAGCATTCTGCGCATTCTTGTGGACAAAACCTCGACCTCGTGTCAGTTCGACGGCTGAGATCACCAGAGGGCGCGACACATGTCCGAACAAAGTTTTATTCCCGGACCAGAAACGTCTCGTGCCTTTCGCAAAGCACTAGGATGTTTTGGTACAGGGGTGACAATTGTCACCACGATGACCAGCCGGGGGCCTTTGGCAATTACTGCCAATAGCTTTACATCGGTTTCGATCGACCCTGCATTGCTGCTGTGGTGCCCGGCAAAAAGCTCACTTCGCCATGATGCCTTTGTCAATGCAGACGCGTTTTCAGTACATGTTGTTGCCGAGAACCAGCTGGAACTTGCCCGACATTTCGCCCTTAAAGGCGAAGAATTTGACACCGTAGATTGGCAACTCACCGCTACAGGCAGCCCAAGCCTACCCGGCTGCATCGCCCGCTTTGATTGCCAACACTTCGCCCGCCATCCCGGTGGTGACCACTCAATCGTCATTGGCGCAGTTCAGGAAGTTACCACCCGTCCTGGCAAAGGTTTGATCTTTAAGCACGGCCTTTACGGCGGATTTCTGGAACAGCCCTAAAAGCTATCCAAATTTCTATCGGCATCGCCGTGGCTCCAGATGCGATAACCCAACTTCCACCAGCCGTTTTTCACGAAGCCGTCGAATTTCTCGAACACGGCAGGTGCTACATTTTTGGACCTTCTGGTTTCTTCCTTCCTCGGATAAAACCGTGTCGTTGCTCAATAGCCGCGACAAAAGGCGATCCATAACTGGGCTGGTCGTAAACGGTTCACCACAGGATATGCAGTACGCGTGTGCGGTCTGGTGCAGCGATCTCTGCCCATCAGAAATTGGTGACGGCATCATCCTGGGCTCAAGGCGCAGCGCGTCTTCCGGGCATATCGACTTGCACATACCACATTGAATACAGTTGCTTTCTACAAATAACAGCTCGCTCGTGTGGTCACTAACAGACAGCGCATCTGTGGGGCACAACCATACACAATTTTCACACATGCTACAGGCCGAAGCATTCAACTGCACCGCTCCGTATGGCGCATCCGACGGCAATGGGATTGGTTCACTGTCATCTGGCAACAATACGCAAGCACAGGCCCGCGCTGTGCCCTGCCGACTCGAACTAATGGCAGGTGGTGGCGTTCGCCAACGGCCAGGGGTTTTCGGCGCCATAGCCAAAGCTTTGCAAAGATCCTTGGCAGAGGAATAGAGTACCAAGCGTTCATTAGCCCCCATCGCCTGCGCCAACTCAATTTCCTGAGCCTGTGTCGCAGCTGTGTTAGGGGTGGTTACTCTCTGAATCACCACATGGTCAAATCCCATCGACAAAGCAAGAAGCAGGTCCACATGCCCAAAACGGTCTAACGAACAGACATCCACCGCCTGCGCCCAAACATTTCCCAAGCGCTCTTTTGCTTTGCAAACCTCTCGATATCCCGCTCGGTCATGTATAATAAGAAACTGCGCTTTCCTTGCCCGCAATCGCCACTGTAGTGCACGTTTGCAAAGCCCTAGAATTGGGAATTCAGCGTCAACAGCTGCCATGTGGCTTGCCCCAGATAAGCCACTCCTCTGACGGGTTTCACAACGCGAATGAAGACACCCACCTACCGCTTCATCACTGCGGCATAAACATAGACAAGTTCTGGGCCAACTGGACATCCTAACCCCCTCCATGCGTGTCTGGTTCGTTGAACATTAATCAAACAAACCAGTTACACCTTTACGGGAATTAGTTCTCAATAGTTTCAATTCAAGGCTGTTCGCATCACGTAAACCTGCATTGATTTTCAAAAAAAACCCATGACCATTACAGCCATGGGCGATTCATGTATTTTGCATTCAACTTTCAGGGTCGGCTGTTCTTACTTCAGCGCGGCATCCGTAATCACATGTGTCCAGGCACCTTCGGGCATCTTGGTAATTACAGGATCGGAACCACCACCCAGCAAAGTAGAAACAGTGCGTTCGAAATCAGCTGGATCCAAAGTACCATTGCTACCGGCGGTTAGCTTGGCAATTTCCGCCATCATCCGCTGCTGATGTGCCTCGGTCTGTGCGCCTGATGCGTCATTGTCCAGTACAATTTCTGCAGCTTCACCCGGATTGGCTTCAGCGTATTTCCATCCCTTCATGGACGCACGAACAAAGCGAACCATCTTGGCCTGGAATGCAGGATCTTCAAGGTTGGCTTCCAGTGCGTAAATACCATCTTCCAGCGTAGCAACGCCCTGATCTTCGTACTTGAAGGTCACCAGTTCGTCCTCGGAGACGCCCGCATCCAAAACCTGACCATATTCATTATAGGTCATGGTCGAAATACAATCAGCCTGACGCTGCAGCAGTGGGTCAACGTTAAAGCCCTGCTTTAGAACAGTCACGCCATCGTCACCGCCATCGGTGCTGATACCCTCTTTGCTCATCCAACTCAGGAACGGGTATTCATTGCCATAGAACCACACGCCGATGGTCTTGCCCTTGAAATCAGCCGGGCTGGTGATGCCGGTGTCTTTCCAGCAGGTCAGCATCAGGCCCGAGGTTTTGAATGGCTGGGCGATGTTAACCACTGGCAGGCCCTTTTCACGCGCCGCTAGGGCCGAAGGCATCCAGTTCAGCATCACGTCTGCACCGCCGCCAGCCAAGACCTGTGGTGGGGCGATGTCCGGACCACCTGGCAGGATGGTCACGTCCAGATCTTCTTCGCTATAAAACCCCTTGTCGAGCGCCACGTAATAGCCAGCGAATTGTGCCTGTGTCACCCATTGCAACTGAAGGCGAACCTCGTCGGCGGCCTGAGCGGTGCCAGCAGCACCCAGTGCTACAGCAGCAGCTGTCAAAATGTGTTTCATTGGTATTCTCTCCCTGTGGTTATGGTCAAAGCTTGCAAGAATTTGACCATCCGTTCAAAGTTTTTCTTATCCCCTCAGCAAAGCGCCTAGTGCCCTGCCCGAGTTTTAAGCACCTACGGCCATAAAACGACCCCGGAGCGCTCAACCGGTTCTACAACGCCCCTCCTCCAAGGCGCTGCAGTATCTCAATTTTCAACGACGTTGTGACGGGTGCCAGAAGGTCAATGATTTCTCAATCAGCGCAACAGCGCCGTAGAACATCGACCCAGCCAGCGCCGCCACCACAATTTCAGCCCAGACCATATCCAACGCCAATTGCCCAACACTGGTGGAAATCCGAAACCCCATGCCAACAGTAGGTGAGCCAAAGAATTCGGCCACAATGGCACCAACCAAGGCGAGTGTGGTCGAGATCTTCAAACCGTTGAAGATAAACGGCAGCGCCGCAGGAAGACGCAGTTTGAAAAAGCTCTGCCAATAGCTGGCAGCATAGGTCTGCATCAGATCTCGCTGCATGGCACTGGTTTCCCGCAGGCCAGCAACCGTGTTCACCAGAACCGGAAAGAACACCATCACAACCACAACAGCCGCCTTTGAATGCCAATCAAAGCCAAACCACATTACCAAGATTGGCGCAGTGCCAACAATTGGCAGGGCAGCGACAAAATTGCCCACGGGAAGCAAGCCTCGGCGTAGAAAGTCACTGCGGTCCATCACGATCGCCATCAGGAACGCAGCAGAGCAACCAATCACATAGCCACTTAGCGCACCTTTGACGAAGGTCTGCAGAAAGTCCTCCCACAGTTTGGACAGATTGGCGCCAAAGGCTGCACCGATATCGGTTGGCGCTGGCAGGATTACGAGCGGAACGTCAAGCCCGCGCACCAGCAATTGCCAAACCAGTAGCAGTGTCAGGCCAAAAATAGTGGGGACCAACAGCTGCACTTCACGAGTTGAGGATCTTGATCCATTGGCTAGGCGGCTGTTTAACCACCAACCACCGCACCAGACGAGAACAGCAAGGATAACCATAATCATGCACCCATCCCCATCCGTCTTAGAACCATCCGCTCGATCAGCCCCAGCAGAGCCACCAAACAGGCTGCCAGGATTGCAGCAGCAAACAGCGCCGACCAAATCTGCACGGTTTGACCGTAATAGCTGCCGCCCAAAAGACGCGCCCCTAATCCGGCCACCGCTCCCGTTGGCAATTCACCCACGATGGCACCCACCAACGATGCAGCGATACCAATCTTCAGCGAGGCAAACAGGTAGGGCATAGACGCTGGCAGTCGCAACTTCCAGAAACCCTGATTGGTGCTGGCATTATAGGTCCGCAACAGGTCCAGCTGCATCCCATCCGGACTGCGCAGACCTTTTACCATACCAACCACAACAGGAAAAAAGCTGAGATAGGCCGAGATCACCGCCTTGGGGATAATCCCCTGCACCCCAATTGAATACAGCACCACGATGATCATCGGCGCCAGCGCGATGATTGGAATGGTCTGACTGACAATGGCCCAGGGCATCACCGACATTTCCATAACTTTGGAATGCACGATGCCAACCGCTAGCAGAATGCCCAAACCGGTGCCAATGGCAAACCCTAGCAAGGTAGCACTCAATGTCACCCAGCCATGATAAAACAGGCTGCGTTTAGACATCATCTTACCCTTCAGAACCATAGCGCCGGTGGTCTTCCACAGCTCTTGCGCCACCTGATGAGGGGCCGGCAAACGTGGTCGGTCCTGCGCCCATGTGGCAGGAACAGCAAAGCTGTTGCCCAGTACTAGTCCGATCTCCCCCAAATCACGGCGCTCCTTTGCACCGACTGGGGTGACTTCAGCACCAGCGCGTTCGGCTTCAGTCAGGACACCTTTGATATTCATTGGCAAACAGGCCGCATACCAGAAAGCGATAATAACAGACAAAACGGTAAGGACGGCTATCAAGGTTTTCATGAATGCCACTCCATCCTAAGCTCACGAATACCCGTTGCCTCGCGCCCCTCAAGCGAAACTAAAGTGCTCGGCTTCCCTTCATCCAATTCACCCACGGGTTTAAAACCTTCGCGCAGGTAAAACTGCTGGGCACGCTTGTTAGGCACATGAGTGTTCAGCGACAGGAAATCCCGACCAGCCTTGGCCTGATCCAGCAGTTTCTTGCCAATTCCAGCACCCGTCTCTGCACAATAAAAGCCCCAGATATGTGCCTTTTCCACGTCCAGCGACAGGTAGCCTTGGACCGGATCACCAGCCACCCAGATCTCGCGTTGTGACAAACCATTTCTCAGCGAATTCCCGATCTCTTCAGCTGGCAGGTCCCGCTTCATCCATTCGGTATCATCAATCCAACTGTTCACGATACTTGCCATGCCCGGCACATCACGCGGTTCCGCCCGACGCACCTCAGTCATCTGAATGCCCCGCACGCAGACCTTCGCGTACCCGATGGGCCACTTCGATAAACTCAGGACTGTCGCGGATATCCAACGGCCGCTCACTTGGCAGCGGGCTTTCGATGACGTCGGTAATCCGTCCGGGTCGCGGGCTCATCACCACAATCTTGGTCGACAGATACACCGCCTCTGGGATCGAGTGGGTAACAAAGCCAATAGTCTTGTTAGTACGCGCCCAGAGCTTGAGTAGCTGTTCGTTCAGGTGATCGCGCACAATTTCATCAAGCGCGCCAAAGGGTTCATCCATCAGCAAAATGTCGGCGTCAAAGGCCAGCGCCCGCGCAATGCTAGCGCGCTGCTGCATCCCACCTGACAACTGCCAAGGGTACTTCCCACCAAAACCTGACAATTCAACAAGTTCTAACACTTCGTTAACGCGCTTTTCTTGCTCTGCCTTGGAATAGCCCATGATCTCAAGCGGCAGCTTGATGTTACGCGCAATGTTACGCCAAGGATACAGACCCGAAGCCTGAAACACATAGCCATATGCGCGCTGTCGACGGGCCTCGTCCGGGGTCATGCCATTGACGGTGATTTCACCACCTGTGGGCTGTTCTAGCGCAGCCATAACCCGCAGGAACGTGGTCTTGCCGCAGCCCGATGGTCCGATAAAGCTGACAAAGTCACCCTTGTTGATGGTCAGGTTCACATCTTTCAGCGCCTGCACCGAGCCGTCACTTGTTGGAAACACCAGATCCAAATTGCGGGCTTCGACGACGGCCTTGGTAACATCAGCCTGGGTGGTCGTTTCAATATTCATTCTATTGCCTTGATAACACAGGGTACTGGACCGCCTATAACGGCGGTCCTCCGCTGATTAAACGCCGGTTGCCGGAATACCCGACCGCTCCACTGGTCGTGGCGCGGTCAGCTCTTTCCAAGAGCTCAACGCCTTGTTGACCGTGGTATTTGCCTCGCGCGATACAAACTTGCCGTGTCCTTCTTGGCAGCGGATCTCACCATCATGAACCGCCACATGGCCACGTGTCAGGGTAAAGCGTGGCAGGCCTTTGACCTCATGCCCCTCAAACACATTATAGTCGATTGCACTTTGCTGGGTAGAGGCCTGAATAGTCTTGCTTTTCTCAGGATCCCAGACCACCAGATCAGCATCCGCCCCAACCAGAACCGCGCCCTTCTTGGGATAGCAATTCAGGATCTTGGCGATGTTGGTCGAGGTCACGGCGACAAACTCATTAGGCGTCAGACGACCCGTAGCCACGCCATGTGTCCACAGCATCGGCATCCGATCTTCCAGCCCGCCAGTACCATTGGGGATTTGTGTAAAGTCGCCAATGCCATTTCGTTTCTGCTCGGTGGTAAAGGCACAGTGATCGGTTGCCACCACCGACAACGACCCAGATTGCAGACCTGCCCACAGGCTATCCTGATGCTGCTTGTTCCGGAATGGCGGTGACATCACGCGACGTGCCGCATGGTCCCAATCTGGATTGAAATACTCGCTCTCATCCAGCGTCAGGTGCTGGATCAGTGGCTCACCCCAAACCCGCTTGCCCTGCATCCGGGCACGACGAATGGCCTCATGGCTGTCCTCGCACGATGTGTGAACCACATAGAGCGGTACACCAGCCATATCGGCAATCATGATCGCCCGATTGGTGGCCTCACCTTCCACCTGCGGTGGACGGGAATAGGCATGGGCCTCAGGACCATTATTACCGGCTGCCAATAGCTTAGCAGACAGTTCTGCCACCACATCGCCGTTCTCGGCGTGTACCATGGCAATGCCACCAAGCTCGGCCAAACGTTGGAATGACGAATACAACTCATCATCATTCACCATCAATGCGCCTTTGTAGGCCATGAAATGCTTGAAGGTGTTGATGCCACGTTCCTGAATGACGGTTTTAATGTCGTCAAACACCTGCTCGCCCCACCAGGTCACCGCCATGTGGAAGGAATAGTCACAGTTGGCGCGGGTCGATTTATTGTCCCAGCGTTTCAGCGCATCCAACAGGCTCTCGCCCGGGCTAGGCAGGGCAAAGTCCACCACCATAGTGGTTCCGCCAGCCAGACCAGCCCGCGTGCCGCTTTCAAAATCATCCGAGCTGTAGGTGCCCATGAACGGCATCTCAAGGTGCGTATGCGGGTCAATCCCCCCCGGCATCACATAACAGCCGGTGGCATCCAACTCCTCGTCACCTTTCAGATTGGGTCCGATCTGGGCAATCACCCCGTTCTCAATCAGGACATCCGCCTTGTAGGTGAGGTCAGCCGTGACGATAGTGCCGTTCTTGATGACTTTAGTCATAGGTTCGTTCCTCAACTTACTATTTCCCTTTGAATTTTCCTTGTCGGATTTGATGTTCCCGGCCGGCTTGAAATCCGAAAGTGCCCCCAACCAGTGACACAAGAACCAGCCAAGGTGTCCACAACATCACACTCGCATTAGACTCAACTGCATAGCGAATAAGAGTTTTGGGCAGCACATAGTTCGCGAAAGGCAAAACTCCCAGCCCAACAATCAATGCAAGAATTACAGCAGCTAGTAATCCATAGTAAAACAATGTCCGCCCCAGAATGGACGATACAGCATACAACATGATTGCGACTACAACCACTATTCCAAGATGCTCCCATGCAACAAAGAAAGGCAGCACAAACGCAATACCTGCCGCACACCACGACAAATAGTATTTCACAGTTTGTTTAGCCCCCTCATGAGCAGCCATCGCGAAGTTCACTCCACTATTTCCGCCGTCTCTACCACCGCGTGGAACAACACATTCGCCCCGGCAGCCGCCCAATCCGGGCTGATCTCTTCGGCTTCGTTATGGCTCAGCCCGTCAACACAAGGGCACATCACCATCGCAGTTGGCGCTACCCGATTGATCCAACAGGCATCATGCCCGGCGCCAGATATCAGGTCGATATGCGAATATCCCAACCGATCCGCGGCATTGCGCACCGCTGTGACACAGCCCTCGTCAAAGGCCACCGGGTCAAATCCGCCAACTTTCTCGAACTCGACGCTTACGCCCATTGCATCGGCAATATCCTGAGCCTGCTCACGGAAGTTCAACTCCATATCCTCGATCACCTCCAGCTCGGGACTACGGAAATCGACGGTAAAGACAACTCTTCCCGGGATCACATTGCGTGAGTTGGGGTAAACATCTATGTGACCAGCAGCGCCCACAGCATGAGGTGCATTTCGCCAGGCGATCTCATCCACCGCTTCCAGCATCCGCGCCATTGCTAGGCCAGCATTGCGTCGCATTGGCATCGGAGTCGATCCAGTATGGGCATCCTTACCGGTCACTGTCACTTGGGTCCAGCTGAGGCCTTGGCCGTGAGTGACAACGCCAATGTCCTTTTCATCTGCTTCCAGAATAGGCCCTTGCTCGATGTGCAACTCAAAGAATGCATGCATTTTGCGCGCGCCGACCTCTTCTTCTCCACGCCAGCCAATGCGGCTCAGTTCATCGCCAAACTTCTTGCCTTCGGCATCTTCGCGATCATAGGCCCAATCCTGCGTGTGAATACCCGCAAACACCCCCGACGACAGCATCGCCGGCGCATATCGCGTGCCTTCTTCGTTGGTGAAATTAGTCACCACAATGGGGTGTTTTGTCTTTATATTCATATCATTAAGCGATCGAAGAATCTCTAGACCGCCCAGAACGCCCAAAACACCGTCATATTTTCCACCCGTCGGCTGGGTATCCAGATGAGACCCAACATAGACCGGCAGAGCGTCCGGATCACTGCCTTCTCGGCGGGCAAACATATTGCCCATCTGATCCAGCCCCATGGTACAACCTGCGGCTTCACACCAGCTTTGGAACAGGGCCCGCCCCTCGCCGTCTTCATCTGTCAGTGTCTGGCGATTGTTGCCGCCAGCCACACCGGGGCCGATTTTGGCCATCTCCATCAGGCTGTCCCACAGCCGCTCGCTGTTGATTGTTAGATTTTGACCAAGCGCAGCCATGGTTGTGATCCTTCCCCGTCTGTCCGCCTTAGGGCGATATTCATTTGATGGTCCCGAAGCCTGTTACGACTATGATTTGACCAACTGGTAAAACTCACGCTATCACGGGTCAGGCACCAGTCAAGAAATTGCAGAGCAACAAGCTCAAAAACCACGAAAAATATGGGAAAATGTTGAAATATCAGGCATCAACAGGCCACACCCCAAGTCAGGATCAAAGACACGTCGATGAGTAAAGCGCCAAGCCCGACCCGAATTCAGAAAAAGAATCGCGCTGCCATCCTTGAGGCCGCGCTCGAGATGTTCTCGACCCATGGTTTTCGCGGCACCACGGTAGACCAGATCGCCACCCAAGCGGGTCTCAGCAAACCCAACCTGCTGTATTATTTCCCCTCGAAAGAGGCAATTTTCGCCGAGCTGATGGAAGCGCTGCTAGACACTTGGCTGGATCCGCTGCGCGCTCTTGACCCAGATGGTGAGCCGCTGGACGAGATCCTGGCTTATGTGCAGCGCAAGCTACAGATGAGCCGTGATTTTCCCCGCGAAAGCCGCCTCTACGCCAACGAAATTGTCCAGGGCGCGCCGCGCTTGGGTGACACAATCGCCACTGATCTAAAGGCCCTAGTCGAAGAAAAATCCGCCCTACTGGAAAACTGGATGACAGCAGGCCGCATCAACCGCACCCACCCAAAGCACCTGCTATTTTCAATCTGGTCTCTGACCCAGCATTATGCCGATTTCGACGTTCAGGTCCGTACCCTTATGGGCGACGAAGACCCCTATGACGCAGCCCCCGACTATCTTGAAACGCTCTACCGGCGAATGCTGACACCGCGCACCTGATCCAGAATGCAACAAGGGCGGCCCAATTGAGCCGCCCTTGCTTCTTTTTGCCTAAAATACTCGCGCCGCAGGCAGACGCCCTATTACTCGGCTGCTGTTGCCGACGGATTGTTAGGGTGCGTGGTCCAATTGGCATAATCTTCCGACACCACTTCGCCAGTACGCTCGTCCAATTGACCGGGCATCACCTGTTCCATGGTGATACAGTTTTCAACCGGACAGACATTCACACAGAGATTACAGGCAACACATTCGTCATTCTTGACCGTGAACACACGGTCTTCTGACATCTCAATCGCCTGATGCGAAGTATCTTCACAGGCAGCAAAGCAACGACCACAGCTTATGCAGTCATCCTGATTGATTACCGCTTTGGCGACATAGTTCAGGTTCAAATACTGCCAATCGGTAACGTTCGGCACCGCCTGGCCTATGAAATCCGCGATCGAAGCATGTCCTTTTTCATCCATCCACTGGGACAGCCCAGAGATCATCTCTTCGACAACTTTGAACCCATAGGTCATCGCGGCAGTGCAAACCTGCACGTTGCCAGCACCCAACGAAATGAACTCAGCCGCATCACGCCAAGTGGTGACTCCACCGATGGCAGAAATGGGGAGACCATGGGTTTCAGGATCACGGGCGATTTCAGCCACCATGTTCATGGCAATAGGTTTCACTGCCGGACCACAATACCCACCGTGCGTCCCCTTGTCGCCAATGGTCGGATTGGGCGCCATGATATCCAGATCTACTGAAACAATCGAGTTGATCGTGTTGATCAGGCTGACTGCATCGGCACCACCGTTTTTGGCGGCACGCGCAGGCTGGCGAATATCGGTAATATTAGGCGTCAGCTTCACAATCACCGGCTTAGAATAGTACTTTTTGCACCACTCCGTAACCATCTGAATATATTCAGGAACCTGACCTACAGCCGACCCCATTCCGCGCTCAGCCATGCCATGGGGGCAGCCAAAGTTCAGCTCGATTCCATCCGCTCCTGTGGCTTCAACTTTTGGCAGGATATCTTTCCAAGCCTGCTCTTCACAGGGCACCATCAAGGATACAATAATCGCGTGATCCGGGTAGTCCTTTTTGACCCGCGTGATCTCTTCCAGGTTCACCTCAAGCGGGCGATCGGTGATCAGCTCGATATTGTTCAATCCCAACAGGCGACGGTCAGCCCCCCAGATCGCGCCATACCGCGGGCCATTGACGTTGACTACAGGCGGACCGGCCTCACCAAGGGTTTTCCAAACCACACCACCCCATCCGGCCTCAAAGGCGCGGCGTACGTTGTATTCTTTGTCCGTCGGCGGCGCCGAAGCCAGCCAAAACGGGTTCGGGGATTTGATCCCTAAAAATTCTGTTGTCAGATCAGCCATCTGTCTGCTCCTTGAATTGCTAGCTTGGGGCCGATGCGACGGCCCCACTACTGGCTTAGCCCACCAGGCTCGCATGAATGTCGATTGCTGCGTCTCGGCCTTCGGCCACAGCTGTCACGGTCAGGTCTTCGCCACCCGAAGCACAGTCGCCACCAGCCCAAACACCGGCAACCGAAGTCCGGCCTGCATCATCAACCTTGATCTTGCGACCTTCCAGCGTCAGCCCCTCTGGCTGACCTTCGAGGGTTTGACCAATGGCCTTGAACACTTGTTCCGCCGCCAGTCTAACGGTTTCGCCCGTCCCCGACACCTTGCCATCATCAACCTCGGTATACTCCAGCTCAATTTCGCTGGCTGCCCCATCACCGTGAACCGCAACAGGCATCACGTTGAACATCAGCTTGACCCCTTTCGAGGTCGCCAAATCCTGCTCAAAACGGCTAGCGCCCATGGCATCTTGCCCACGACGGTATGCAATGGTGACGTTCTCCGCCCCCAGAAGCTTGGACTGCACCGCAGCGTCAACGGCAGTCATACCACCACCAATCACTACAACATTGCGTCCAACGGCCATCTTAGACAGATCATCTGCCTGCCGTAGCTCGGCAATGAAATCCACCGCATCAATCGAGCCATCCTTGTCCTCACCGGGGGCCCTCAGGGCATTAACCCCGGCCAAACCAATTGACAGGAATACCGCGTCATAATCGGCTTTCAGGCTGTCCAGCGTCAGACCTTTGCCCAACCCTTGACCATGGGATACGCTAATTCCACCGATCTGCATCAGCCATTCGACTTCTCGTGCGGCAAAGTTATCAGTGCTTTTGTAACTGGCGATGCCAAATTCATTCAAACCACCAGACTTACTCTTGCGCTCGTGAATGACCACATCATTCCCCAGCATAGCCAAGCGATGCGCTGCCGACAGCCCTGCGGGACCAGCGCCAACAACCGCCACTCGCTTGCCAGTACTGGCGGCCCGACTAAAGGGATGCCCTTCCTTGGCCATCAGCGTGTCAGTTGCATAGCGCTGAAGGCGGCCAATCTCGACCGGCTTACCTTCAGCGGTCTCACGCACACAGACTTCTTCACACAGGGTCTCAGTCGGGCACACCCTGGCACACATTCCACCCAGAATATTCTGTTTCAGAATACTGCGTGCTGCGGCCTCCGGATTACCCGTTTGGATTTCCCGAATAAACTGTGGAATATCGATGCTGGTTGGACATGCTGTCATGCAAGGCGCGTCATAGCAGAAGTAGCAACGATCCGCTGCCACAGCTGCCTCATGCGCATCATACGCAGGATGCAAGTCACCGAAATTATCGGCAATCTCCTGGCTGGGCAATCGCCCAGCTTGGATACCGGATGCCTGATGGCTACTCGCCATTGGGTGTCTCCCTGAGATGTGTTCTTGTTACATCCAGAGTGCCACATTTCATTTTTTTATCAACTGGTAAAATTTTGAAAAGTCTATTTTCTTGGAGTCCACTCAAAAGCATCCGTCATAAGACTTTGTATTTATGACACTAAACTTCAAATCGACCTTTCCCAAAAATCGGTAGCAACTAGCTTTCGGTCTGCGACGTGGCAACTCCTGGGAAGATTGTGGATCTATTACCTTACCCAACAGGCCGTCAAAACGGTCTCTGCTTTGCCCTCAGTGCAGCCAAAATGTGCAGCATGAAGGTCGAAATCCGCTCCTGACTTGGCATCAAAATGGGGTGACGCATTCAGCAACAGTGGATGAAGAATCCACCATCCGGCCTCATGGCACAATGCGCCTATCAAGTTGCGGCAAGTGAACGGTTCGCAGTCGGACAGCCCGCCAAATCAACATTGCGTCGACGGTCCTGAGGCACCTGAACTTGTAGGAAAAATGGTGGGTCGTGAGAGGCTCGAACTCCCGACATCTTCGGTGTAAACGAAGCGCTCTACCAACTGAGCTAACGACCCGTGAGGCCGGGTATTACCCTCAGACCTCGCCCTCTGCAAGGGGGGGAATAGCATTTTTTTCCGCTACGTCTGTGTTTTCCGAAGTTGCTGTGCTCTGTCGGAATTTGCAGACAATAATCCGGCCATTGCTACGCTCAACACTGCGGTTGATACGCAACTTACCCAGAGGCTGCATATTCAACTCACGGCCTCCTCCGATGGTTTCCCCCAGCACGGCCAGCATCGCTTCAACAACAGGCTTTGCGTCCTTCTTTTTGATCCCGGACCGCTCAACAACCAGATCAATAAGTTCTTTCTTACGCATTGGTAGCTCTGCTGACACTTCGTTAGGCACAACAACAACGGGTTCCGGAGCCTTAGCGGCCTTTGCGGGCGCCACCTTTGAGGCGGATGCCGCTTTAGCTGCGGCTTTCGTCTTTACCTTAGGTTTGATAGACGTCGCCGCCTTTCGAGTTGTCGTTTTGGCAGCGGATGTTTTGCCTGTACTGCTGCGCTTTGTGGTGCTCGTTGCCATGGTTTACCCCGTGGTTTGCATGTGTTTTCTAAAACTACGACTGATGACTCTAAGTTTCCAGTTCCACGCTCAAAACAGCCCAATAACGGCCGCGTTAAGACTTATTAACGCTACAATGTTGCCAAAATACGTACATATGTGCACCTAGACATAAAATGAGGTAACATTACATGTCCGTCGCCGATGTCAGTTACGGCATCGGCTTACTCTAGCGGCAAGGTATTACGCTGGATCATTGTACGAAGCGTGAAACTAGAACGCGTCGACCGAATACCCGGCACGCGCATTAAACGGCGCTCCAAGAAATCATCAAAACTGACCAGATCACGAGAGATCACTCGAAGTAAAATATCCCGGCTTCCAGTCATCAAATGGCATTCCATCACCTCATCGAACTGACGCACGGCCCGCTCAAAGGCACCGATTGCATCGCTAGCCTGCCGCTCCAATTCCACTGTCACAAAGATCGTCACAGGAAATCCAATCTTGGCCTGATCAACCTGCGCAGAATACCCTGTGATCACCCCCGCCTCTTCCAACATTGCGACCCGGCGGGCGCAGGGCGTTGGCGATAGTCCAACCTTCTCGCTTAGGCTAGCCATTTTCTGTCGCGCATTGAGCTGAAGCTCTTTGACGATCTTTTTGTCGATAGGATCCATGGGTATTTCCTAATTTTCGGAGCATAATTAGAGGAAACCTTCAAACTTTGGGAAAAGCCCGGCTGATTTTGGCGAATACCAGCGCGCACCCTAGTTTATCAAGTGGCAATGGAGGAGAAATTAGAATGATCATCACACCGGTGCCCACCAGCAGCCACGAAGAAATTTATCACGTCGAGGACTCCGCGACCGGATTGCTTGGATATATTGCGGTGCACTCCACCCGGCTAGGGCCAGCTGCAGGTGGCCTACGAATGCGCCCCTATGACACCCAGCAAGAGGCCCTGACTGACGTTAAGCGGTTAAGCCAGGGCATGACGTACAAAAACGCTGCAGCCGACCTGCCTCTGGGCGGAGGCAAAGCCGTCATTATCGGCGATCCAGTGCAAGACAAGACACCTGAATTACTGCACGCTTTTGGTCGGGCCATCGACACTTTGCAGGGCCGTTACTACACCGCCGAGGACATGGGCATGACCCCCGCTGATATGGCGCATCTGGCCGAAGCAACGCCCTATGTTGCAGGGCTGTCCGATGGTGAATTTGCCAGCGGCGACCCGTCCCCCATCACGGCACGCGGTATATTCAACGCAATACGCACGGCGCAAAAACACCACACTGGCAGCGCAGAGCTGGACGGCGTAACCGTGGCGGTCCAAGGACTGGGTAATGTAGGATGGCATTTGTGCGACCTACTCACTACGGCAGGAGCAAGCCTAGTCGTCACCGACACTGACGCCGCGCGAATTTCCAAAGCAAAGGCCGTATTCGGCGCTGAAGCTGTTGAACCTAATCAGATATATTCAGTACAAGCTGACATCTTTGCCCCATGCGCAATTGGCGGAATCCTGAATGCCGAAACGATACCCCAACTCAAAGTTGCCATTGTTGCTGGTGGGGCCAACAATCAACTTGCCTCTCCTCAGGACGGTCTCGCGTTGCACGCCCGCGGCATTCTATACGCACCTGACTTTGTCGCCAACGGCGGTGGTATCATCAACGTCGCGACAGAGATCCTGAAAGTGTCTGACCGGCCCGCGTTTGTTTCAGAAAAACTGGTCGCTCTGGATCAGACCATGCAGGCGATCCTCACCCAAGCTCAAGCTGAGGACACCTGCCCCGATGCCGTAGCCGTGGCAACGGTGCAATCCAAAATGGCAAGCTGCGCTGCCTAAATCAAAAAATAGGCGGCCCAACTAGGCCGCCTATTTCACATCATTAGGTCAGGATTAATGGGCAACCGCCCCTGCCCCACCTTCGGGATGTCTCAGCGCAGCTCTGGCAGCCGCTGCTTCTTCCTCAGCTTCTTCATCCCATTCGATAGGTTCTGGCAGTTTGGTCAGGGCATGTTTCAGCACTTCGGAGACATGTGAAACCGGGATAATTTCCAGTCCTTCTTTCACATTATCAGGAATCTCCGGCAGATCCTTTTCATTCTCTTTCGGGATCAGCACAGTTTTGACCCCACCACGCAGCGCTGCCAGCAGCTTCTCCTTTAGTCCACCGATTGCCAGTGCATTCCCGCGCAAGGTTACCTCACCCGTCATCGCAATATCCTTGCGAACCGGGATTTGCGTCAGCACAGACACGATGGAGGTTACCATAGCCAGACCGGCACTGGGTCCATCCTTTGGTGTCGCGGCTTCTGGCACGTGAACATGGATATCCCAACGATCAAACCGCGGCGGTTTGACACCAAGCTGAGGCGAGATAGAGCGCACATAAGACGAAGCCGCCTCAATCGACTCTTTCATCACATCACCCAGCTTACCGGTTGTCTTCATCCTTCCCCGGCCAGGCAGACGTAGCGCCTCGATGGACAAAAGTTCACCACCAACTGACGTGTAGGCCAAACCAGTCACAACACCGATCTGATCTTCTTTCTCAGCCAGACCATAGCGGAACTTTTCAACACCAAGGAAGTCATCGAGATTGTCGGCAGTGACAGAAACTCTGTCAGCTTCTTTCTTGATGATCTTGGTCAGCGATTTACGCGCCACCTTGGCAATTTCACGCTCAAGGTTCCGCACACCGGCCTCGCGGGTGTAGGTGCGGATAATCTCAGTCAGCGCCTCGTCTGTCAGTTCAAATTCCTTGGCCTTCAGACCGTGGTTTTTGACCTGCTTGGAAATCAGGTGCTGCTTGGCGATCTCGCGTTTTTCATCCTCGGTATAGCCAGACAGAGGGATGATCTCCATCCGGTCCAGCAGCGGCCCAGGCATGTTGTAGCTGTTCGATGTGGTCAGGAACATCACGTTCGAGAGGTCGTACTCGACCTCCATATAGTGGTCGACAAAAGTCGAGTTCTGTTCCGGATCAAGCACTTCGAGCATCGCAGAAGCCGGATCACCACGGAAGTCCTGCCCCATCTTGTCGATCTCATCGAGCAGGATCAGCGGGTTGGTAGTTTTTGCCTTTTTCAGCGCCTGAATGATCTTGCCAGGCATCGAACCGATATAAGTCCGGCGGTGGCCGCGGATCTCACTCTCGTCACGCACTCCACCTAGTGAAATACGGATGAACTCACGCCCAGTGGCACGTGCCACAGACTTGCCCAACGATGTCTTACCAACACCCGGGGGGCCAACGAGGCACAGAATGGGGCCCTTCAGCTTAGCCGAACGCTGTTGCACCGCAAGGTATTCAACAATGCGCTCTTTGACCTTCTCCAAACCATAGTGATCTGCATCCAGAATATCCTGCGCTTTGCCCAGATCCTTTTTCACACGGGACTTGGTGCCCCATGGGATCGACAGCATCCAGTCAAGATAGTTGCGCACAACTGTGGCCTCGGCCGACATCGGCGACATATTCTTGAGCTTCTTCAGCTCGCCGTCGACCTTTTCACGGGCTTCTTTGCTCAGTTTAGTTTCGGCAATCTTGGCTTCCAATTCAGCCAGTTCACCTTCGCCCTCTTCACCGTCACCCAGCTCCTTCTGAATAGCCTTCATCTGCTCATTCAGATAGTATTCGCGCTGGGTCTTCTCCATTTGAGTTTTAACGCGGGTTTTGATCTTCTTTTCGACCTGCAACACAGACATTTCGCCCTGCATCAGGCCATAGACTTTCTCAAGCCGCTCGGACACGGACAGCGTTTCCAGAAGGTCCTGCTTTTGCTCAACCTCGATGCCCAGATGACCGGCAACCAGATCAGCCAGTTTTGCAGGTTCGGCAGATTCACCGACGGCCGACAGGGCCTCTTCGGGGATATTCTTGCGCACCTTGGCATAGCGCTCAAACTCGTCTCCAACAGTGCGCAACAGCGCCTCGGTTGTAGTGACGTCACCCGGAATTTCGGTCAGATATTCAGCACGCGCTTCAAAGAAATTATCGTTTTCCAGATATTCGGTAATGGTGACCCGGGCGTGCCCTTCAACCAGCACTTTCACCGTGCCATCTGGCAGCTTCAGCAATTGCAGAACATTGGCCAGAACACCAACGGAATAGATCCCTTCGGATTCAGGATCATCCTCGGCTGGATCGATCTGGCTACTCAGCAAAATCTGCTTATCGTCGGCCATCACCTCTTCCAAGGCGCGCACCGATTTTTCCCGGCCCACAAACAACGGTACGATCATGTGGGGGAAGACCACGATATCCCGCAACGGCAGTACGGGATAGGAAGAATTAAGAGGCTCTTGCATAGTCGGTCCTTACTTTTGGCAAGACGATCCGGTCCCGAAATACGGCAACCTTGGTTCGTCTCCTCATTGGATCTGTTAATCTGGTGCGGCAGCCGTTGGATTACAACCATCTAGCCGTCAGCTTGGAACGCAGTTTGCCCTCAGCCGCGTATGATCACAAGGTATCAAATGGGGCCAGGGTGATCAAAACCCTAATATAACTCTTGCCAGCCCCTAGTCGTGGGGCTGAGTTTCTTTTTGCAAGAAAAACTCCCGCCGGAGGCTCCCGCATTCACACCAACTCAGGCCCATTGCGGCTCAAAGCGGCTCAACATCACCCTGTTCACGTCCAGCGTGGAAGTCCGCCTGCCAGGAGGTAAATGTCCCCGCCGCAATAGCCTCCCTCATACCCGCCATGATATCCTGAAAGTATTGCAGGTTATGCCAAGTCAACAGCATGCCGCTGATCATCTCATTGCTACGGAACACATGGCTTAAATAGGCCCGTGAATAGTTGCGACAAGCTGGACAGGAACAGTTCTCATCCAAGGGTCGCGGGTCGTCAATGTGGCGTGCATTCTTGATGTTGACTACACCGTGGCGGGTATAGGCCTGCCCGGTACGTCCTGATCGAGATGGCAACACGCAATCCATCATGTCGATGCCACGAGCCACCGCCCCAACGATATCGTCAGGCTTGCCAACCCCCATCAGGTAACGAGGCTTGTTTACAGGCAGCATGTCCGGTGCATAGTCCAGCACTCCAAACATTGCGTCTTGCCCCTCTCCCACGGCCAAACCACCAACCGCATAGCCGTCAAACTCAATCTCCCGCAACTTTTCAGCGCTCTCCGCCCTCAGCTCTTGCGTCACACCGCCCTGCTGAATGCCAAACAGCGCATGGCCAGGCCGGTCCCCAAATGCATCGCGAGACCGCGCGGCCCATCGCATCGACATACGCATACTTTCAGCAACTTTCTCGTCAGTCGCGGGCAAGGCCGGGCACTCGTCAAAACACATAACGATATCGCTACCCAATAGCTTCTGGATCTCCATCGAGCGTTCAGGCGTGATCTCGTGCTTGGAACCGTCCACATGACTTTTGAAAGTCACGCCCTTCTCGGTCAGTTTCCGCAGAGCCGCCAGCGACATCACCTGAAACCCACCCGAGTCCGTCAGGATAGGACGCTCCCAGTTCATGAACTTGTGCAGTCCACCCAGGCGATCAATCCGCTCCGCCGTCGGCCGCAACATCAGATGATACGTATTGCCCAACAGAATATCGGCACCCGTCGAGCGCACGCTCTCTGGCATCATTGCCTTGACTGTTGCCGCTGTCCCAACTGGCATAAACGCAGGAGTGCGGATATCACCGCGCGGTGTCGAAATCACCCCGGTGCGAGCTTTTCCATCGGTGGCATGCAGATCAAAAGTGACTTTCGGCGACATCGGTATTTCCTCATCCTTGGGCACGGGTGGGCACAGCTTGGCGCGTTTGCCCTATTCAGATAGAATTGACAAGCCTTGTGCCTGCTTGCCACAGCCGCTCCCAAGGCCCATACATAGGTTGAAATCAAGGGGTACGCCCCCACATGTATACCATAGTACACAAATTTTGAGGCACCAAAATGAACGAAGAACAACTTATTGGTTTAATATCCCAGAACGTTATTTATCTGCTGGGTGCGGTTTTCTTGATCATTGTGATCCTGAAAGGCATCCGTATCGTACCCCAATCCGAGAAATATGTCGTTGAACGCTTTGGTCGACTGCACTCAGTGCTTGGCCCAGGCATCAATTTTGTTGTCCCTTTTCTCGATGCAGTAGCACACAAGATCTCAATCCTTGAACGCCAGCTACCTTCGGCCAGCCAGGATGCAATCACCAAGGACAACGTTTTGGTGCAGGTCGAAACTTCGGTATTCTATCGCATCACTGAACCAGAAAAGACCGTTTACCGGATCCGTGATGTTGACGCAGCCATTGCAACAACCGTCGCAGGCATCGTACGTGCCGAGATCGGCAAAATGGACTTGGACGAGGTGCAATCAAATCGCGACCAACTCATCCGCACCATCAAGACCTCGGTTGAGGATGCCGTAGATGACTGGGGCATCGAAGTGACCCGAACCGAGATTCTTGATGTAAACCTTGACCAAGCCACACGCGACGCCATGCTGCAGCAGTTGAACGCAGAACGTGCCCGCCGCGCCCAAGTAACCGAAGCCGAAGGCGCTCGTCGCTCTGTTGAGCTTTCCGCGGACGCCGAGCTTTACGCCGCAGAGCAGATTGCCAAGGCCCGCCGTATTCAGGCCGATGCCGAGGCCTACGCCACAGAAGTTGTTGCGAAGGCGATTAAGGACAACGGCATTGAAGCCGCACAATATCAGGTGGCTCTGAAACAGGTTGAGGCGCTTTCAATCCTTGGCAATGGCGTGGGAAAGCAAACAATCATTGTTCCAGCTGATGCTGTACAGGCCTTTGGCAATGCCTTTAAGATGCTAACAGGAGGCAAGTAATGGTCGACCCGATCTGGTCAACGTGGTGGGTCTGGGCAGCAGCATCGCTGGTGCTCGCCATCATAGAGGTTCTGGCACCAGGCTTCGTTTTCCTGGGCTTTGCCATCGGCGCGGCGGCGGTTGCTCTGATCTTGCTTAACACCGGCATATCGTTTGGATTGCCGATGCTGCTACTGATCTTTGCTGCTCTATCGCTGGTGGCCTGGTTAATCATGCGCCGGGTGTTTGCCCGCCCGCAGGGTCAGGTAAAAACCTTTGATCACGATATTAATGACTAGCGACGAGAGTGTATTTCTTCTTTGAGGAAATACACTCCCGCTGAAGGCATGCGCCGCAAGGCGCAGCCCCTTTTGACTGATTAGCTGTCTGACAATGCAGCGATAATAGGCGCGAAATCCGCCGCCTTGAGGCTGGCCCCGCCAACAAGTGCCCCATCAACATCTTCGACAGCAAAGATATCATTCGCATTGGCGGCCTTAACCGAACCGCCATACAGCAAGCGTACTGCACTGCCGGTTTCTTCTCCGAACCGTTCTACTAGTCGCCCCCGCAAGAAGGTATGGACCTCACCAATTTGTCCCAATGTTGGAACCTTGCCTGTGCCAATAGCCCAGATGGGTTCATAAGCAACAACCAGCGTCTCTCCGGTACAGCCATCAGGAACCGAGCCCTGCAACTGGGCACCGATCACGTCCAGCGTCTCACCTGCTTCCCGTTGCTCCAGGCTCTCTCCCAGACAGACGACCGCAGTCAAACCTGCTGCAATTGCTACTTCTGCCTTGGTCCGAACCATAGCATCACCTTCGCCATGATCAGTCCGACGCTCCGAATGGCCAAGAATGACCGATTTCGCACCAGCGTCCTTCAGCATGTCCACACTCAAATCACCAGTATGAGCCCCCGAAGTGGCTGCGTGACAATCCTGGCCACCGACAGACACGGCGCTGTCACCAGCCACCTCTGCCGCGCGGTGTAGCAATGTTGCCGGTGGGCAGATCAGGATATCTACCGTAGCCGTCGCATTGGCCTGGGCCAGAGCTTTCAGTTCGGCCAATGCCGCACTGGTGCCGTTCATTTTCCAATTACCCGCTGCCAACTTCCGCCGCATCTGCTGCCTCCTGATTGATTTTCAAGCTGTGGTAACACTGCCAACGCACCGAGACAATTGCCCCAAACGCTAGGACGCAATTACAAGTGGTGCAAAAACAAAAAAGGCGGGCAAAGCCCGCCAATCACTCTCTGTCGAGCT
The DNA here is from genome assembly GCF_011813015.1 of Parasedimentitalea denitrificans. GTDB lineage: Bacteria > Pseudomonadota > Alphaproteobacteria > Rhodobacterales > Rhodobacteraceae > Parasedimentitalea > Parasedimentitalea denitrificans. Next base: position 28,650 of record NZ_QHLQ01000001.1, read on the forward strand.
CTGTTCCCTCAGATGCTTGGCATTTCTTTGAAACTGATCGACTCGCCACAGCCACATGCATCAGAAACATTAGGGTTGTTGAACTTGAACCCGGCCTCTAGCAGCGAAACCTCGTAGTCAATTTCGGTCCCGAACAGAAACATCTGCGCCATCGGTGCGATCATCACACGGGCGCCGTCTTGTTCAACCACCTCATCATTTGGATCAGGTTCGCCGACATATTCCATGGTGTATTCCATGCCGGCACAGCCACCCTTCTTCACGCCGATCCGCAGACCTGCATGACCAGCTTGCTGCATCAACTTGGATATCTGAGCCGCCGCCTTGGGCGTGATGGTGACGGCTTGCTTACCGGGAATGCCAAACATTGATGTCTCCTTGTGCCCTTAATCTAAGGACGCTTGCCGCACGGCTCAACCCCGCCCAGCAAAATGCTTAGAGGGAAAAGATGAACTTCAGGTACAAATTTAGCCGCAAGACTTAGCCTTACAGCCCAACATGTTTACATGAAGCCCAGTTCCAGCCGCGCTTCGTCCGACATCATTTCCATGCCCCAGGGCGGCTCAAACGTCAGTTCGACATCAACGGATTTCACTCCACCAATGGGTTCGATGGCGTCCATAATCCAACCTGGCATTTCGCCAGCCACCGGACAACCCGGCGCAGTCAGCGTCATGGTTACCTTGACGTCACTCTCATCATTAATGTCGATGGTGTAGATTAGCCCAAGTTCGTAAATATTGACCGGAATTTCCGGATCATAAACCGTGCGGATGGCTTCGACCACCGACTCGTACAAAGGATGGCCAACAGAGGAAGGCGCAATCAATGGAGCGCCTTCAAGGGGTTGTGTCGAATTTGTCATCAGGGCTGGGCCTCACGTGTTAACTTGACTGATTATATAGGGATTTTAAAATGGGCCGTCCAGAGGTGGCGTTGCCAAAGATTGGCTTTACCCGCTTACGATTAAAATGCCTCAGCTGGCAGGAAAGTAGCTAGCAGCCAAGCACGCTCATAGTTGCCTAGTTTGCCACCGATTTTCCCTTGGCTACGGCTGCAATTGTCACTTGGCTAAAATTAGTTGGGAGTATTTCTGGCCCAGTTCACTCCGCAGAACTACATATATAGATAGCTCCTTAACCGTCAAAATTGAGAGAGCCCAAGCCAAGTATCAAGTCAAAGGTCAACCGATACGGAAATAGCCCAACACCCAGACCACATCACCTGACGTTCCAATTTGGAGGTTAAGATTATTCGGACACATGCAAAGCCTTTGCCACGCACTGTTCTGGCTCTGACCGTCGGTTTTTTGCTTCAACCGCAACCGATGGCGGCACAGGACAAGTGGGACTTTGTAGTTGCTCCATATGTATTAGCCCCATCCATTGGCGGAACCACTACCCTAGGCAGGATTGGCGGTGATGTTTCAATTGATCCTGGGGATGTCTGGAAAAACCTCGAGTCCGGCGGCATGCTCCGCATTGAGGGGCGACATGAAACAGGCTTTGGGTTCGCACTGGACTACTCGTTTATGGATCTTGGCAACGGCGCATCCAGTCCAATCGGTGACATCCGGGCTGATTACAACCAATCTGTATTCGAAGCCGTCGCGACTTACCAAATGGACAGAAATGGCGATCAGGTAGACCTTTATGCCGGTCTGCGCCATTGGGATATCGATGCCAAGGCCAATATTCTGACAGGCCCCGCCACCGGCCAAGTAAATCACAAGGCAAACTGGACTGACCCAATTATCGGCCTGCGCTGGCAACGTCGACTTTCACCAGAATGGCGACTGATGATGCAAGGGGATGTGGGAAGCGGAGAATCTGAGTTCACATGGAATGCTATGGGCGGGTTTGCCTATGATCGCTGGGAGAACACCTCAGTTTTCATAATGTACCGCGCTCTTGGGGTAGATTATGAAAAGGGTACCCAAGGCACCTCTTCATACTTTGAATATGACACGGTAACCCAAGGCATTCTGGCAGGTGTTGGGTTCCGCTTCTAAGTCTAACCATACAAATAGGCGCCCCAGTTACTGGAGCGCCCCTTCATTTCACAGTCACAAAACACCTACTTGGTTATGATCTCAGGCCCCATCACCGCATTTGGCAATACGGTCGATAGCCACGGGATATAGGTGATCATGATCAGGAACACGAAGAGCACAGCCAGGAACGGCAGAGCAGCTCGCACCACGGACATCATCGGCATACCCGCCACACCTGAGGTCACGAACAAGTTCAGACCAACCGGCGGAGTAATCATACCGATCTCCATGTTCACCACCATGATGATGCCAAGGTGGATCGGATCAATGCCCAGCTCGATTGCAATCGGGAACACCAGTGGCGCCACGATAACTAGCAGTCCCGACGGCTCCATGAATTGACCACCGATCAACAGGATCACGTTGACCACGATTAGGAACATCACCGGCCCAAACCCTGCCGACAGCATCGCATTTGCAATGGTCTGTGGCACTTGTTCATCTGTCAGAACGTGCTTTAGGATCAATGCGTTGGCGATAACGAACAGCAGCGTGACTGTCAGCTTACCCGCCTCAAACAGCGTATGCTTGGTATCCTTGTGGAAGAATGCGGTGACCAACGCCAGCGGCTTTTTCAGCAGGCTATTCTTGGCCTCGCCTTCCCCATTCGAAAGCGGCCCCATGTCCTTGTAGACAAAGCTGGCAATGAAGAAGGCATAGACAGCCGCCACCGCCGCAGCCTCGGTCGGGGTAAAGATACCTCCATAGATACCGCCCAGGATGATCACGATCAGGAACAAGCCCCAACCGGCCTCACGAGCCGAGGCAAAGATTTCTCCCCACCCCTGCCATTCGCCTTTAGGCAGGTTCTTGACCTTGGCCATGATATAGATCGTCACCATCAGCATGATGCCAGCCAATAGGCCCGGAATGACCCCGGCCAGGAACATCCGGCCAACCGAAACTTCAACCGCAGCAGCGTATACCACCATAACAATCGACGGAGGGATCAGAATGCCCAGCGTACCGGCATTACAGATCACACCCGCCGCGAATTCCTTGGTGTAACCAACCTGGCGCATACCAGCGATCACAATCGACCCGATGGCAACCACGGTTGCTGGCGACGACCCCGAAAGGGCCGCAAACAACATACAGGCAAACACGCCCGCAATAGCCAGGCCACCCGGCAAATGCCCCACACAGGCGATCGAGAAGCGGATGATCCGCCGCGCAACACCGCCTGTGGTCATGAACGACGAGGCCAGAATAAAGAACGGGATCGCCAGCAGGGTGAAATGCCCCTCAAAGGCCTCGAACAATGTGCCAGCAACCGAAGCCAGCGAGCTGTCGGAATAGACCAGCAGGAACAGAGTGGAACTCAGGCCTAGGGACACCGCGATCGGCACCCCGATCAGCATCATGCCAATCACTAGGGAAAATAATAGGACAACGTCCATCAGTCGCGCTCCTCGTTCTGCTGAGCACGCATGGCTTCCAGCTCGTCTTCTACTTCATGACTGGCCACCAGCCGGTCCAACTCTCCACGCCAGATCTGCAATGCAGCCTGACCAAACCGCAGCACCAGCAACAACATCGACAGCGGCAACACAATATAGGGCACCACCTTGGGCAGCTTTTCATAGGCTTCGCCGTAGTTGATCAGCCCCTCCAGCCAACTCAACCAGGCTACCATCGGCACGTCTTGCACCTCGTAAAAACTCTGACTGCGCGCCTTCATGTCGAACCCTGTAGGGAACCAACGCCCCGAGGTCGGCGGCAGATCGGCAAACACCGCCCAATAGTCATAGGCGCCTTTCAGCAGCAGCAAGGAAAACGCCAGACAACAGCCCACCGAGATCAGCGCCAGCATCCGTCGTGGTGCCGGGGCCAACATGTTCAGAATAGCGTCTACGCCCAGATGTGCGTGGGTTTTCACCGCATAGGACGCGCCCAGCAGTACCAGCCAGGCAAACAGGAACACAGTCAGCTCCAACGCCCACAGAATGTTTGAGTTAAAGACAAAACGCGCCACCACATTGGCAAATGTGATAATCGTCATCAGACCCAAAAGCCCGGCGATCACGTTTTCCTCTATTGAATTGATAAACCCGGACGGACCGGTCCTTGCCCCCGACATATCGCTATCCCCATTTTTTGGAAGTCGTTCGGTGCAGCACCACACTTGGGCGCTGGAAATGTGGGGCGCGTGTTACCACGCACCCCACGGTGATCTGACTTACAGACCTGCGTTGATTGCCTGAGCGGCGTCGATCTTGTCCTGGCCTACGTCGCCAGCAAACTGAGACCAAACTGGCATCATAGTGTCGACCCACTGCTGACGCTGCGTCGCGTCCAACTGACGGATTGTGCCACCTGCTTCAACGATGGATGCTTTTGCAGCTTCGTTCACCGCAAAGGCTTCACTGTTGCGTGTCTCTGTGACTTCACCCAGAATTGTCAGGAACTGCTCGCGCACAGGCGCGTCCAGGCTTTCCAGCCAGTCAACATTGGTCACAACCAGATAGTCGATGATACCGTGGTTGGTTTCTGTCACGCCGTCCTGAACTTCAAAGAACTTCTTGCCGTAGATGTTCGACCAGGTGTTCTCCTGACCGTCCACAACACCCTGCTGCAGCGCGCCGTAAACTTCCGAGAACGCCATTTTCTGTGGCGAACCACCGATAGCTTCCATTTGCGCAACCAGAACGTCGCTGGACTGAACGCGGAATTTCAGACCGTTTGCGTCGGTAGGTGCAACCAGTGGCTTGTTCGCAGACATCTGCTTCATGCCATTGTGCCAAAACGCCAGACCTTGCAGACCGCGGCGCTGCATGCTGTCCAGCAGGGCCTGACCATCTTCAGAGGCTTGGAACGCGTCAACTGCTTCGATGTTCTTGAACATGAACGGAAGATCGAACAGGCGGAACTGCTTGGTGAACTTTTCAAACTTAGACAGCGAAGGCGCCGCCAGTTGAACATCGCCCTGCAACATGGCTTCCAGAACCTTGTTGTCGTTATACAGCGTGGAGTTCGGGAAGACCTCCATGCACATGGTGCCGTTCATCTCTTCGTTGACACGTGCTTCCAGCAGTGAGGCTGCGATGCCCTTTGGGTGCTTGTCAGTGTTGGTCACGTGGGCAAATTTCACCACGATCTCGCCAGTGTCACAGGCCGCGATTGCAGCGCCGGCGGTTACGGTCAAGGCCATTGCCGTTGCGGCTGTTGTCAAAAATTTCATTATACCCTCCCAGGTAGTCAATCTCCGTCTCTCCCCAACAGAGAGCTCCGAGCGATAGCATCGCGCCAAGCGAAAAGTCGCTCAACCGTTGTTTTTAAATTTGCAAAAAACATGATAATTTCGAACGATTACAAAACACTATGGCGGTCAGATCGACCTGCCAATTTTCTCTGACGGCTAAGATGTGCGGTTTCCCACACAGCGGAAAGTTCAGTTTGTGCGAAATTCCGCACAAACCTTGAATTACACTTACAATCCTGATTCACACAACCGCGCTTTCTCAGACCCAGAGCGATGCATCCTGCCAAGGCCCCGGCACAGACAGTGTTCCGGATACAACCTGATCTTGCGGCTGCAGACGAATAGACCGCCAAGCCGGCCCCCATTTCTCAGGCAGCGGGTATGGTGGCGCAACCAGATCGTCCTGACTGAACTCGAAGCGGCTGTAATAGTTTGGATCACCCAGCACAAAGACCTGGCCAATTCCCTCTGCTGTCAACCGCCGAAACCCCTCCCGGATCAGAGTGCTACCAATCCCCAGTTTTTGCAGCTCCCCCATGACAGCAATTGGGCCCAACAGCGCAACGTTACTCCCCGAACCGCCTTTTTCCCCATCAATACTACACATGGTAAAAATTGCATGCCCGACCAATTTCCCATCGGCAAGAGCAGACAATGACAAAACATCTTCCCTGCTTGCCAGCAATTCCTTAACCAACGGCACCAAATCCTCATCTGGAAATGCTTCCTGATAAAGCGGTTCAACATTATCGAAATCACGTGGCAAGGCGTCAGAAATCTGAATATCAAAACTCATGATACTATCCTTGAAAATCACTTGTTACGTACCCGACCTCCGATAATCCTCCGGCCGGATCCCATAACGTGCCATTTTATCATAGAAGGTTTTGCGCGGCAATTTCAGCGCCTGCGCCGCCGCCGCTGCCCGCCCGTTCTGTCGCCCCAATGCCGCGATCAATAACGAACGCTCCACCTGCGCCAGCTGCTCGACCAGCCCCAACCCCGCCGTCTCGGTGGTTTCTTCCGGCATACCCAGCACAAACCGCATCGCCGCCGACATCAGTGAGCGCGCATTGCCCGGCCAGTCCTGCGCCATCAGAGCAGCCAAATGATCTGGGCTGATTTCCGGTACTGCAATCCCGGCCTGCTCCGCAGCCTGTGCCACATAGTGGCGGTACAACACAGGGATATCCTCCGGCCGATCATTTAACGAGGGAACCCGCACACGCATGACATCCAGCCTGTAAAACAGCCCGGCGTTGAATGTTCCCGCCTCAACCAAATCCGCCAAATTGACCGTGGATCCGGCGATAACACGGGTGCCCGCGCCCTGTTCAAGACGATCCAGCACTGCATATTGTGTTGCATCGGGCAAGGCGGAAACCTCATCAATAAAGATCGACCCACCTGCCCCCGCAGTGCACAGCTCATCAAAGTCGGCAGCGCTCAGCCCAGCGCCGGGGCGTTTGACAAACGGTCCCTGTGCCAAATTAGACATGAGATGCACCACCTCAGCGACTTTCGAAATGCCGCTTCCAGGTGGGCCGCTGACCAAGACCTCAGCTCCGGTCGGCGCCACGCTCCGCACCTTCTTGCGCAACCCATCTGCCTGTGGTGAGGTGCCAAACAACATCCGCGCCGCCGGATCGCCACGCTCCAACTGAACCTTTAGCCGCCGGTTCTCCAACACCAAAGCACGCGTTTTCAAAGCCCGTTCCAAAACCGCCAACAGGTCCGCCGCGGCACAGGGTTTTTCGAGGAAATCAAACGCCCCGTGCCCCATCGCCTTCACAGCCATGGGTATATCCCCCTCACCAGTCAGCAAGATCACAGGCAGCTCTTCGTCCACCCCGTGTGCATAATCCAGCAAATGAAAGCCATCCCGCCCCGGCATCCGAATGTCCGACACGATGACCCCGTCAAACTGCGGAGTGATGTGATCCTTGGCCACCACAAAAGACGCAGCCGTGACCGCGTCCAGATCGTTCAACTCCAGTGTCTGCGCCAGCGCATCCCGCACTGCGGCGTCATCATCAACAAGTAACACTTTGCTGGTCATGCAGCGTCTTCCTCAGTCCAGTATTCCAGTTCTACTGTAAACATAGCTCCGCGTTCCGCATTGGTTCCACGAATATTACCACCAAAGCTCTGCACCAATCCGTATGAGATTGACAGCCCCAGCCCCATTCCTTCGGAACTCCCCACCGCCTTGGTTGAATAAAATGGCTCAAACACTTTTTCAGGCTCTTTTATGCCCGGCCCAATGTCACTCACCGTCACCGTCAACTGCTCGCCATCGTTAATTTCCACTCGAACATGGCGATCCTCCTGGTCCAGCATGGCATCGGCTGCATTATTGATCAGGTTGACAAAAACCTGCGCTAACCGCACCTCTCCACCCCAAGCATAAACCGGATCCTTATGCTCAACGGGGTCCCACTCCAAAGTGACCTGATCCGCCTTCAACCGTGCCTCAGTCAATTCCGTCGCTGTATTGATCACCTGTACCAAATCTACCCGGCTAATCGGTTCACTCTCATTGCGAGCAAAGGCACGCAGATTCTTGATAATCCGCGCCATGCGGGTTGCCATATTAGAAATTCGGCCAAGGTTCTCTCCAGCCCGCTCGGCTTTATCCTTGCTCAGAAAAGCACTGCCATTGTCGGCATATTGCTGAATGGCCATCAACGGCTGGTTCAGCTCGTGACTAATCCCCGCAGACATTTGCCCCAGCGCTGACAGTTTCCCCGCCTGCACCAGTTCTTGCTGCGCCAACTTCAGCGCTGCCTCAGCCTCTTGACGCTCCTTAACCTCACGACGCAACTGCACATTGGTCGCCGACAGTGCCCGGGTCCGTTTTACCACCCGGCTTTCTAGCACTGCGTTGGCCAGCGCCAGTGTCCGCCGACGTTCTGTCGCCAGAAACAAAAGTGCGCCAAACGCCAGAAAAATTGCAGCCAGCGCCGCCGCCTGCAGTGTCGCAATGCGGCGCGCCGGAGTGGTATCAAGCAGGATCTCTCCAACCATATCGATCACGGGCAATTCAACCGCTTGATGCAAGGCCTGCTTGGGCAGGTATCTGCCCCAGCCCAACTGCCAGATCTCATGCCCCCCAACCTGGTACGCCGAAAACTCAACCGCTTCACCACTCTTGGGCCGCAAGCCCGGCTCATTTGGCCGTCGCAACCAGAACAACAACTCAGACCTGTTTGAGATAAACACCTCTCCGCTACGCCCAGTAAAGAACACTGCCGGAAGCGAACCACGCCATGTCTGCTCTACATCCTCGACATCTGCGACAACAACCAACGCCCCTCGCACCAATCCATCTGCACCAAAATCCGGAGCGGCATAGAAAAAAGCCCTACGGTTCTGAGGCTGCAAAACCTCATGCCCCTTGCCCAAGGCCCCATAGGTCGCACGGGCGAAATACTCGGCCTCCGAAACATTCGGCCCAGTAATCCCCCTAGCGGCAACCAAAACCCGGCCCGTCGCGTCTGCATAAAACACATCCAAGGCCGCAGTGTGATCTGCCACCTCACGCAGCAGTTTTGTAGCAAGGCGACGATCCTCCTCGCCTTCCAGCTGCCCAAGCACCGGATGCCGCGCCATTAACACCGCCAGCTCCTGGTAGACCTGCAACTGGGTACTGACCCGATCCGAGGCCAATTCCAGATCGGCCTCGCCCTGCCGCGCTAATGCATCCAGCGCCTGACGATAGCCATAGGACCACACCACCGTCGTCACAGTCGCCAAGGCCAGACCAAAGCCCAGCACGATCCAACCTCGATGTCTCAATAGTTTTCTCATTTCAGCACAGTAGCAAAGCCCCCCTTGCATTGACCAGTCGGGTTCGTAACTGTGGCCGCATGATAAGTGTGACCCAATCCCCGACCGAACCCGATTTTGTGCAAAATCCGTACCCGTTCTATGCAACGGCACGGGCCAGCAGCCCGCTGCAGTTCTGGAGCGAGTACAACATGCCCGCCGCCTTTAGCTACGACGCTGTCCAGGCCCTGCTAAAGGACCGCCGCTTTGGTCGCGAAATCCCAGCTGAAATGGCCACTGACGGCCCTGCCCACCTCACACCGTTCCTGATGACCGAGGCGCATTCACTGCTGGATGCCGAACCGCCACGCCACACCCGGTTGCGCAGACTGGTGTTGCGGGCCTTCACCTCGCGCGCCATCACTGCACTTAGCGACGATATCGAGAACCTCTGTCACCAGCTGATTGACACATTCCCGGACACGCCGTTCGATTTGCTAGATACCTACTGTACGCAAGTCCCAGTGATCGTAATCTGCCGCCTACTGGGTGTCCCCGAAGACATGGCCCCGCAGTTGCTAAAATGGTCCCACGACATCGTCGCGATGTATCAGGCCAGCCGCACAATCGAGACCGAGCATCGCGCCGCCGCCGCCTCTGCTGAGTTCATCGATTTCCTGCACTCTTACATCGACCAACGACGCAACGATCCCCGCGATGACCTGATCACCCGACTGATCACCGCCGAGGAAGAGGGCGAAAGTCTCAGCACAGATGAGCTGATCGCCACCTGCATCCTACTGCTTAACGCTGGTCACGAAGCCACGGTTCATAGCATCGGCAACGGAGTGAAATGCCTGCTGGAACAGGGCCTGGACCCCGAATGGCTAAAACCGGAAGGAATCGATCGCACGGTCGAAGAAATCCTTCGCTACGACCCGCCGCTGCACATGTTCACTCGCTACGCCTATGAAGAGATCGAGATGTTTGGCCACACTTTCCAGCGTGGCGATCAGGTAGCCCTGCTGCTTGGCTCCGCCAACCGCGACCCACTAGGGTTTGCAGATGCCGAAACGTTTGACCCAACCCGCGAAATTAAGACCAACACGGCCTTTGGTGGCGGGCTGCATTTCTGCGTCGGAGCACCATTGGCCCGTCTGGAAATGAAATTCGCGCTGCCGATCCTGTTTGACCGCTGCCCAAACCTCGCACTGGCCGAACCACCCCAGTTCAGCAACACCTACCATTTCCACGGCCTAACCAAACTGATGGTCACAACTTGAGTCTTGTCGTGTTGAGTCCTGTCTGGGTCAAGGATGGCCACAGGCCACTGCGCCCTAGCGCGGCCCGTCCTTGACGCGGGCACGACTCAGCAAAAGCTCGACATGGCGATTAAGGGCAAATCTGCCCTTAATCGCCTCTCAGCAAAACCTCCTCGCATGCCAACTAAGACATGCCGACCAACAGCACGTCACCTCTCCACCTGCTGAATAAAAGTGCGCGGAAGCGCTCAATTTGGTTCCGCCTCAGCTTTCCAATGGCAACATCGTCGTGGACTTGATCTCTTCCATCGACAACAGCGCGGTGACGTTATGCACCCGCACCTCAGAAATCAGCGCCTGATAAAACGTGTCATAGGCCCGCGCGTTCTGCACCCGTACCTTCAGGATATAGTCGATATCTCCCGCCAATCGATGCGCTTCCTGCACTTCTGGGCGATCCCGTAAGGCTTTCAAGAATTTCGCCTGCCAGTCCGCCTCATGCGCGGATGTTCGGATCAGCACAAAGAAACACGCCTCAAACCCCAGCGCTTCAGCATCCAGCACCACTGTCTGCTGTCCAATCACCCCTGCTTCGCGCAATTTCCGAATGCGATTCCACACGGGCGTCTTAGAACTCCCCACATTTCGGGCAATTTCATCCAGAGATTGACTGGCATCGCGCTGCAGCTCTGCCAGAATTTTCCGATCCGTGGCATCAATTCGTACCGACATTTTCACTTCCCTCGTGTTTGGCAACTTTTCTACCACTTAGCCGCGCAGATTGGAATGCCCGTTCTTATTCACGTCAGCATATAGCAAAGAAGTGGGATTATTTCCTATATCTAAGATCAATCGAGACGCAACCCACGAGGCCGCAATGCTGAACAACATGCCCAGAACTTCCGATGCCTCACGCGGCACCGTCTGCATGCAGCCGGGCCAAGTGACCTTTGCGGGCTCCGGCCCCGGCGATCCAGATCTGTTGACAGTCAAAGCACTCAAAGCTCTACAACAGGCTGATGTAATTTTGCATGACCGGCTCGTCAGCGACGAAATCCTGCAATTGGCCGGGCCTTCGGCAGCACTACAGGACGTTGGCAAAGAGGGCTTCGGCCCACAGGTCACGCAGCAAGAGATCTGTGGGCGTATGGTTGCACTGGCAAAATCCGGTCTTCGGGTGCTGCGCCTCAAGGCTGGCGATCCGGCCATCTTTGCACGCCTCGACGAGGAACTGACTGCCTGCGATCTGGCTGGCATCGGCTACAACGTCATCCCTGGCATCACTTCGGCCTCAGCTGCCGTGGCTAACATTGGCCAAAGCCTGACCCAACGGGGCCGCAATGCCTCGGTTCGCTTTCTGACCGGTCACGACATGAAAGGCTTTGCCGACCACGACTGGGCCACACTGGCCCGCGCCGGTGAAGTTGCTGCGATCTACATGGGCAAGAAATCCGCCCGCTTCATCCAGGGCCGCCTGATCATGCACGGTGCGGAGCGCAACACGCCCGTGACAATCGTTGAAAACGCCTCACGCCCCAACCAGCGCATTCTGGAAACAACCCTGGACAAATTGCCCGACGATCTGGCCGACGCCGGATTTGACAGTCCTGCCCTCACTCTCTTTGGCCTGGCGCCCCGCGCCAGCCTTGCCGCCCTTACCGATCTCAAGCTGGAGCAAGCATAATGGCCCGAGCCTTTACCCCTAAAGTGATCACCGCCAACCACCTAATCGAAGGCGACGTGATCTATCTCACTGCCACTGACACCTGGAGCCGCGATCTGGCCGAGGCCGAACTGATCACAGACGAGGCCCACGCTCAGCTGCGCCTACTCGACGCACAAAGCCAAGCCGCCACTGTTGTCGGCGCCTATCTGGCCGACGCCGTGTCTGGCGACGCTGGCCCCGAACCCACCCATTTCCGCGAGGAGTTCCGCCGCACCGGGCCTTCGAACTACGCCCACGGCAAGCAGGAGGCCCTGGCCCATGTATAAGTACAACGAATTCGACGCCGCTTTTCTGGCCGAGCGCAACGCCCAGTTCCGCGCCCAGGTCGAGCGCCGCATTGACGGCTCACTTACCGAGGACGAGTTCAAACCCCTGCGCCTGATGAATGGTCTGTACCTGCAGTTGCACGCCTACATGCTGCGCGTTGCCATCCCCTATGGCACGCTGAATTCCGCCCAGATGAACCAATTGGCGCTGCTAGCCGAGAAATGGGACAAGGGCTATGGCCACTTCACCACCCGCCAGAACATCCAGTTCAACTGGCCCAAGCTAAGCGACGTGCCAGATATGCTCGATGCCCTGGCCGAGGTTGGCATGCACGCTATTCAGACTTCCGGCAACACCATCCGCAACGTAACGGCTGATCACTTCGCCGGTGCTGCTGCGGATGAAATTGAAGACCCACGCCCTGTGGCCGAACTGATCCGCCAGTGGTCCACCGACCACCCTGAATTTCAGTTCATGGGCCGCAAATTCAAGATCGCCGTTGGCGGTGGTGCCAAAGATCGTGCTGTGCTCAAAGCCCACGACCTAGCAGTTCGCGTTGTTCAAAATGATGCTGGCGAAATCGGCTACCAGATCCTGATCGGTGGCGGCTTGGGCCGCACCCCGATGATAGGCAAAGTGATCAACGACTTCCTGCCCCGTGCCGACCTACTGCCTTACCTCGAAGCCGTAGTTTCCGTTTGGAACCAAATTGGCCGTCGCGACAACAAGTATAAGGCCCGCATCAAGATCACCCTGCACGAGCACGGTATGGATGATATCCGCGCCCGCGTCGACGCTCGTTTCGCACTGATCAAGCCAACCTTCCAAGGCGCTGACCAAGAACTATTTTCTGAAATCGAGGCTTATTTCGCAGCCCCTGACTTCCGCACCGACTCAACTGCCGTGTTCAGCACTGCATACAAAACTGATCCTGTTTTCCGTTCTTGGGTCGACACCAACCTGGCTGAGCATCGCCAAGACGACCATGCCATCGTCACCATCTCCATCAAAAAGCACGGCGCCACTCCTGGCGATGCCAGCGCTGAACAAATGCGTGTCATGGCAGATCTAGCGGCCAAATACGGCTATGACGAATTGCGCATCAGTCACGAGCAGAACGTGATCCTCCCCCATGTCCACAAGTCGGACCTACCCGCGATCCATGCCAAGCTGAAACAGCACGGTCTAGGCACCGCCAATATCGGATTGATCTCGGACATCATCGCCTGCCCTGGCATGGACTACTGCGCGCTGGCCACCGCCCGCTCAATCCCGGTTGCCGAGCAGCTGGCCACCCGCTTCGACGAGCTAAAGCTAGAGCACGACATCGGCCACCTGCAAATCAAGATCTCGGGCTGCATCAACGCCTGTGGCCACCACCACGTGGGTCACATCGGCATCCTGGGGCTGGATCGCGCTGGCGTAGAAAACTACCAGATCACTCTGGGCGGCGACGCCACTTGGTCAGCGGCAGTCGGTGAACGCGCTGGCCCCGGCTTTGCCTATGACGAAATTATCCCGGCAGTAGAACGCATCGTTTCGGCCTATCTCGACATCCGCAGCACACCCGATGAAACCTTCCTGGAAACATATCGCCGGGTTGGCCTCGCCCCCTTCAAGGCCGCACTCTACCCTGAAGCGCAGAAAAAGGTCGCCTGATCCCATGCTTCATCTGGCTAAAAATATCCCGGGGGCCCGGGGGCCGGCCCCCGGCGAACGCGAACTCGCCGAAAAGGTCGACGCGCTGAATGCACGCTACCGCCACCACTCGGCAACTGCGGTAATGCAGGGGGCGCTCGAGGATGCCGGCCATATCGCGCTGGTTTCCAGCTTTGGTGCTGAATCCGTAGTGCTCTTGCATATGGCAGCGGTGATTGATCCGATGACCCCGGTCGTCTTTGTCGACACCGAGCTCCTGTTCACCGAAACCCTCGTCTACCAGACCGAGGTGACCGAGCGTTTGGGGCTGCGCAATCTCAGTATCATTCGCGCCGACGACATCGCCGAAAAAGATCCCTACGGCGCTATGCGCTTTACCAGTACCGATGCCTGCTGCGCCCTGCGTAAAACTGCGCCATTGCAAAAAGCGCTCATCGGCTACGACGGCTGGATCACCGGCCGCAAACGGTTCCAGGCAGGCAGCCGCGCCGCGATGGACTTTTTTGAGATCGAGGAAACCACTAACGGCCTCACAGGCCGCATCAAGATCAACCCTCTGGCCCACTGGGCGCCTGAAGATGTGCGCACCTATATGGATGAGAATAACCTTCCCCGTCACCCACTAGTGGCCAAAGGTTACCCTTCGATCGGCTGTGCCCCTTGCACTTCGCCGGTGAAAGACGGCGAAGATCCCCGCGCCGGACGCTGGCGTGACCAAACCAAAGAAGAATGCGGCATCCACGTGGTGGATGGGCAATTTATTCGCACAGGAGCAGATTCATGACTGTGATCGTAACTGACACGGGCTTTGGCCCGGACACTTGGACCGCTGGCTATGAGGGCAACACTGCGCTCGACCTGCCGTCCGACACCAATCCAGTAGAACTGGTGGAACAGCTGGACGCTGATGTGCAGATGATCCGCATCAACTTCCCCAGCTTTGCTGACGGTCGCGGCTTTACCATCGCCCGCCAGTTGCGCCTATCCGGCTACACCGGCCATATCCGCGCCTATGGCCATGTGATCGCTGACCAATACGCTATGGCGCGTCGCTCGGGTTTTGACGATGTCGAGATCAGCGAAGACCTGGCTGCTCGTCAGCCCGAGACCCAATGGCTGGCGCGCGCCAACTGGCAGCAGCACAACTATCAATCCCGTATGCGCGGCGGCTCTCCCGCTGCCGCTTAGGATATCATTTGCATGCTAATGATTGTGTTTTCGGCACATCACATCCTTCTTGTGCCGAAAACTTGCAAAACAAATCCTTTCCCTGACCCATATCAATGATTAATCAGAGGTGTCGGCTAAACAGTCGGCAGTGTAACCGATGAACGAGATAACCCCAGTGACCGATGCCGCCACCAATGCCGAGCCTGTAAAAGCCGTTCCGACCCTTCCTGACGCCCAAACCGTCACCGCGGTTAAGCACTGGACAGACAAGCTGTTTTCCTTCCGCGTGACCCGCCCTTCCACCATGCGTTTCCGCTCGGGTGAGTTTGTGATGATCGGCCTGATGGGCGATGTGAACCCAAAGACCGGAAAGCAAAAACCACTGCTGCGCGCCTATTCCATCGCCTCTCCCTCTTGGGATGACGAGCTGGAGTTCTACTCGATCAAGGTTCAGGACGGCCCGCTGACATCAAAATTGCAGCACATTCAGGTCGGCGATGAAATCATCCTGCGCCCCAAACCCGTCGGCACCTTGGTGCACGATGCCCTGATCCCCGGAAAACGGATCTGGTTCTTTGCCACTGGCACCGGCTTTGCACCTTTTGCCTCGCTACTGCGCGACCCGCAAACCTACGAAGACTACGACGAAGTGATCATCACTCACACCTGCCGCACCGCAGGCGAGTTGACTTATGGTGCCGAGCTGATCGAGAACCTTAAGCAGGACGAGATGATGATCGAACTGCTGGGGCAGGAAAACCTGGACAAGATCCGCTATTACCCAACCACCACCCGCGAAGAGAGCCCCAAGATGGGCCGCATCACCGACCTGATGCGCTCGGGCGAGGCGTTCACTGATCTTGGTGTTGATCCAATCAACCCGGACAGCGACCGCGCCATGGTTTGCGGTAACCTGGCCTTCAACCTTGAAATCAAGGACTTGCTCGAAGGCTACGGCTTGGAAGAAGGCGCAAACTCCAAGCCTGCTCAATACGTGGTGGAAAAAGCCTTCCTCGACTAAAATTGAGACGTAAGAACTGCGAAAGGGCACTCTCCAGACCGGAGGCTGCCCTTTTTACACATATACAGGCGCTTTTATCCGCGATAATGAATTTGGCCGCCTACAACTGCGCCCCTAGTCCTAAGGCAGTCAATACAGTTTTCCCTACTCAATCTAAAAATCGGGTTAGCAATATCCACGGCGAAAACCTCACTCCCCGCTAATAAGCAAAGAGATGGCTTTACGTCCCGACCACCTCAAAGGGGGGCGAAATCGGTTTCACCCTTAGTGGCCAAACTTGGCCGACGACCAAAATTCCGTAAAAACCAACAAAAAGCAGCAATTCTAACCCGCTTCAGCGCCACATTCTCATATTGATGCCTTGAAAACATCATTCTCCCCGGTCATACGAAGCAAACAGCTTGAATCATGTGCCCGACGGCGCTATTTTTCAGGTGATTTTCGCAATGACAAAAGGATTACCGTCATAGCCCGCAGACCCCATAATGCGCCGCCGCAACGCGACACCGGCCCGCGCGTCAACGAGAAAATTCGTGACTCTGAAATCCGCCTGATCGGCGCCGAAGGCGAAAACGTTGGTGTGGTTCACCCGGCGAAGGCCATGATTATGGCGCAAGAGGCCGGACTGGATCTGGTTGAAATTTCGCCAAATGCTAAACCGCCCGTGTGTAAGATCATGGATTTTGGCAAGTTCAAGTATGAACAGCAAAAGCGGGAAAGCGAAGCGCGTAAGAAGCAAAAAATCATCGAGATCAAAGAGGTCAAGTTCCGGCCTAACACTGATATCCATGATTACGGCGTCAAAATGCGCAACGTCTATAAGTTCCTGGAAAACGGCGACAAGGTCAAAGTGACCCTTCGGTTCCGTGGCCGCGAAATGGCCCACCAGAACCTTGGCCGCGAGCTGCTGGAACGTGTTGCCGCTGACATCAAGGAACACGGCAAGGTCGAAAACATGCCAAAAATGGAAGGCCGTCAGATGATTATGCTGATTGGTCCCCTGCCAAAGTAACGACTGCTTTTATCTGACATTCAAACGCCCTCGCAGCCATTTTAGCTCGAGGGCGTTTTCATTTGCAGCACTAATAATGCTCCTCAGAACCCCAAATTAACAACTTCATTTTAGTACTCTGTAATTCGAACTCGATTTCTCGTCCGCGCAAAATCCAACTATTACAGGATCTTATTGATGAAGTTCACTGCCTTCTCTTGCATTGCAATCCTTCTAGCGGCTTCCACCGCTTCTGCCTTTACATTCGAAAGTGGGAATTGGGCGGCTGCCAAAGTCGGCCACGCCTGCCATGTCTTTACCCAGCGGGCTGCTCGCGACACCTCCGGCGCCCTTGTGTTCACCTTCCACAATGGGGGGTACAACTCCAGTTTTGGCTATGACTATCACCCCTGGCCCGGCGAAACCGGCGCCCCCTGGGACGAAGAGGATTTTGTCATTCTGGCTTTTGACGGTGAGGAAAGCTGGCTGGGGGATGAGATGTTTACCCATCAGGGTAATGGCGGCTACGGCGCCTATATGACCGACGGCATGGTTCCAGATATGATAAACTCGATCCAGAACTCCACATCCTCGGTCGAGGTCATGCTGGATCGCAGCGCCAAGGGGGAAGTCTGGCTGTACGGCAAATTCTCCACTGCAGGGTTTGCAGAAAGCCTGCAACGTGCCAGCGAATGGTGCGCCTTTGACCCGCACAATCTACCCACGTCCTAGGCACCTACTTGTCCCAAGGATATTGGCTACAGTTCAACCTGAGGCCAATATCGATTATTCATTCAATAGACCTTTGTTCCTCAGCAAATTCTGGCCGCTTGGCCATCATGCCAATCAGATGCGCAGTGGTCCTAGGTGCCATGCAAGTCACAGATCATACCTGACGGGTTCATGCCCCCTTATCTGCGCAAAACTCAGCCCAGCGTCTCCCTGCGCGTAAGAAAAAGTTGCTGCAATCTAGAACACAACCTAGCCTCACCCTATCGCTCGTCATGGTTTCTAAGGATTGAGAAAGGTTATTTCATGAACGTATTTTACAGTGTACCTACTGTTGTCACCGCGGTCGTGTTCGCTTCAACCGTCACTGCAACACCATTTGATGGCTTGTATAAATCCGAACACGGCTCATGGACCTGCGACCCCTTGGACATTGGCATGGATGGCGGATCACTTGGCATTGATGGCGACTTTCTGTACGGCCTAGAAAGCGAATGTGAGCTGACAAACCCAACAAATGTTCGCGGTATGGACGCTATCTTGTACGATTCAATATGCACAGCAGAAGGCGAATCCTACCCGTCATCCCGTGTAATGATCATGCAACACGACGAGGGGATTTATCTTATTCAAGACGGATCCGTCGGCGACTGGCGTGATTGCACGTAACCGCTAACAACCGCAAACTCTGACAATCAATAGTCGGCAGGCCCTTTAACTTATAAAGCCCCGCCAATCGGCGGAGCCTCACCCTCTTATTATGCAAGCCTCAGGTGGCCGCAGCCACCGCCCGCTTGGTCATAACGCCAACCAGATGCGCACGGTATTCCTTGGTCCCATGCAGGTCACCAATCATACCTGACGGATCCAAAGACAGGCCCGCAATCGCATCAGCTGCGAAATCAGCGCTCAGCGCCGCCTCAGCCTCACCCCAGCGGAATACCCCCTCCTCAGAAGCACCGGTCACTGCAACCCTCACCCCGTCGGCATGTTTGGCCACAAACACCCCCACCAGCGCAAAACGCGACGCTGGCTGCACAAACTTCTGATAGCTCGCTGCCTGTGGTACCGCAAACTTGACACTAGTGATGATCTCACCCTCGTCTAGCGCAGTATCGAACATGCCCTGAAAAAAGTCATCTGCCGCAATCTCTCGCGCGTTGGTAACAACCGTCGCAGCCGAAGCCAGCGCCGCCGCCGGATAGTCCGCTGACGGATCATTATTGGCCAATGACCCGCCAATGGTGCCGCGATTGCGCACTGCCGGATCACCAATACGCCCAGCCATCCTCGCCAGCGCCGGATAGGCACTAGCCTGCGCCGCAACTTCGGCATGGGTAACGGCCCCTCCAACAGTCAACAAACCACCGTCAGCCGACACGCCCTGCATCTCGGCGACACCACTCAGACTCACCAACTTGGCCGGGCTGGCCAACCGCTGTTTCATGGTTGGGATCAGGGTCTGCCCCCCACCCAGCGCCTGCGCTTCGTCACTTGCCAATGCCGCGACCGCATCCACAACAGACGAAGGCTTCTCATACTCGAAATTATACATTTCGCTTCCTTCCTCAGACAGCCCGGACCCCAGCGGATCCCAGCTTCATCTGGCTAAAAATATCCCGGGGGTCCGGGGGCTGCCCCCCCTGCGCTCCCCATCCAATCACCCATTCATCGCGGCCCAAACCCGACCGGGGCTTAGTGGCATATCAATATGGGTCACATCCTTACCTGCAGATTGCAGTGCATCCACCACCGCATTTACCACCGCAGGCGGGGAACCAATGGCCCCGGCCTCACCACACCCCTTAACCCCAAGCGGGTTATGGGTGCAGGGAGTCTGACAGGAATGATCCACCGCATAGAATGGCAGATCATCGGCCCGGGGCATCGCATAATCCATGTAGGACGCACTCAGCAACTGACCGTCCTCATCATAGACACAGCCCTCTAGCAGCGCCTGACCAATGCCCTGGCCAATACCACCATGCACCTGCCCATCCACAATCATAGGATTGATGATATTGCCAAAGTCATCCGCAGCCGAGAACCGTTCGATGCTGACCTTGCCAGTGTCCGGATCTACCTCAACCTCGCAGGCATAGGCCCCTGCCGGATAAGTAAAGTTGGCCGGATCATAAAACGCGGTCTCCTCAAGCCCCGGTTCAAGCTCTTCAGCCGGGAAGTCATGCGGAACATAAGCTTTGAACGCAACCTCGCCAAAGGCAACCGACTTGTCAGTGCCTGTAACGCTGAACTGCCCGTCCTTGAACTCGATATCAGCCTCCGAAGCTTCCATCATATGAGCTGCAATCTTGGTAGCCTTTTTGATGATCTTCTCGGTCGCACGCACAACAGCCGACCCACAAACTGCCAATGATCTTGATCCATAAGTTCCCATACCAAAAGGAATTTTGGAGGTGTCACCATGCACAATTTCAATCAAGCCTTCGTCGATGCCGAGCATCTCAGCAACCACCTGTGGAAACGCGGTCTCATGGCCCTGCCCGTGGCTATGGGCGCCAACCATGACAGCAAGTGTCCCCGTCGCGTTCACACGAACTGTGGCTGCATCATACAGCCCCACACGCGCACCAAGCACACCAACTAGGTTAGACGGCGCAATTCCGCAGGCCTCAATATAGCTATTGATGCCAAGGCCACGAATTTTCCCATTGGCTTCACTTTCCGCACGGCGTGCAGGGAAACCTGCCAAATCGCCGATTTCTTCCAGCTTATCCATGACCGCATCGTAGTCGCCAGTGTCGTATTGCAAACCAACCGGGGTGGTGTATGGGAACTGATCCGGTTTGATAAAATTCTTGCGGCGTATAGCTATCGGGTCAATTCCCAGCTCTCGAGCACATTTGTCGATTACACGTTCAATCGAATATGTCGCCTCTGGTCGACCGGCACCGCGATATGCGTCAACTGGGGCTGTATTTGTGATGACAGCCTTCAGGTTCACATAAACATTTGGAACGGCGTAGTTCCCCGCCATCAGCGTCCCATGCAAGAAAGTTGGAACACAGGTCGAGAAGTTCGACAGATAGGCGCCAACATTGGCAAGTGTCGACGTACGGATCGCGATAAATGTTCCATCTGTTTCCGTCGCCAGCTCAATAGTGGTGACGTGATCACGACCATGCGCATCGGTCAGGAAACTTTCACTACGATCTGCGGTCCACTTAACAGGTCGACCTAGTTTCTTAGCAGCGGCCAGAACCAGCGCTTCCTCACCATAGTGGTAGATTTTCGACCCAAAACCACCACCAACGTCAGGCGCAATAACCGTCAATTTGTTCTCAGGAATTCCCATAACAAACGCACAAATCAGCAACCGCGTCAGGTGCGGGTTCTGCGATGTGGTGTACAGGGTGTAGTCACCAGTGCCCGGATTGTAATTCGCCGTCGACGCGCGTGGCTCCATGGCATTGGGGACAAGCCGGTTGTTCACCAACTCCAAGGTTGTCACATGCGGCGCGTTCTTAATCGCTTCATCTGTTGCCGCACGATTGTCTTCTATCCAACCCCAGTCAAAACACAGGTTGGTTTCAATTTCATCATGCACCAGTGGTGCACCTTCGGCCAGCGCGGCGACAGAGCTAGCAACAGCGGGCAACTCATCAATGTCCACCTCTAATGCTTCAACGGCGTCGCGCGCTTGTTCATATGTTTCCGCTATGACGGCTGCATAGGCATCCCCGACGTGACGTACCTTGCCATGCGCCAACACCGGGCGCTTTGGCTCTTTCATAGGTGTGCCATCACGGCTTTCAATGTACCAGCCAGCAGGGTTTCCGCCGACCTCGACAAAATCTTCGCCGGTAAACACCGCCAAGACACCAGGCATGGCCTCAGCAGCGGACGTGTCGACGCTGTTGATCTTACCATTGGCAACATTCGAACGTGCAAATGCCGCGTAGGCCTGTCCATGTAGATTGATATCGTCGGTATAATTTCCGTTCCCAGTCAGGAACCTTACATCTTCGCGCCGCTTCGGGCTGGCGCCAATGCCACTATCCTTAGGCATATTCAAATACTCCTCCCCTGAGCCGGCCTTAATTTACCGGTCCAAACTATTTACTCTCCACGCTTGCGACGACGACTTAGAAACCAACTCAGCCCGATCACGACAACAAACGCCAATCCTTTGGGTATCAGGCGCAAGATCTGTTCGTTTTCAGGTGCATAGCCAATCTGGTCGATCAAAACATTTCCACCAACCAGTATCCCCAGGCCAAGCACGAAACACAGTAGAAGGCTGATAATCGTCTTCGCCAAGTAACTACTCCACCGCGAGGGCAGAAACGTCTTGCCCACTGGCTGCCATGATGGATTTTACGATGTTGTGGTATCCGGTACAGCGGCACAGGTTGCCTTCCAGATACTCCCGGACATCTTGCTCCGAAGGCTTTGGGTTATCCTTCAACAGCGCTGCCGCCGACATCACCATGCCCGGAGTGCAAAATCCGCACTGTAACCCATGATGTTCCTGAAACGCGGCTTGAATTGCATTCAGCGACCCATCTGCTGCGGCTTGCCCCTCAATCGTGGCAACCTCGGCACCATCTGCTTCGGCGGCCAGCATCGTGCAGCTTTTCACCGCTTTGCCATCTACATGCACTACACAGGCACCGCATTGGCTGGTGTCGCATCCCACATGTGTTCCGGTCAGGCCTAATTGCTCGCGCAGGAATGAGGACAGCAACGTGCGCCCCTCAACCTCTCCGCTGGCGGCCGTCCCATTCACGGTCATCGAGACCTTAGTCATGAACTCCTCCCTTAGCTATTTTGTTGGCTAAGGGGAGTTAAGCACGGGTTTGCCAATCTGCGAAACACTTTACGCGTGTTATCGAAAAATAATATGTGCACATTCGATCATGGAATTATCCATTTGTGGAGCGCCGTGGCATTGGACGGGTTGGAATTTCCTTGAGCAAACCACCTACGCCCATCGCCGCAATATCACTGCTGCTGACCTCGATCCCACATATCACCCGCTCCAGCACCCAGTCTGCGCCATTCAGAGCTGGCGAGCGTGCGCAGCCCGGCAAGCCAATCACCGGCTTGCCGTTCAAATCACCCAAAAACAGAAGATTACCCGGATCCACTGGCATCCCAAACCGTGTCACCTGCCCCCCAGCCTGTCGCAGCGCCTCGGGTGCGACATCCATTGGATCGGATGTGGCCGAACCTGTCAGAACCAGAACGATATCTCCTTCCGCTGCCGACAGCGCCTTGGCAATGTCCGCCTCACAATGGGGAACAACCACACGATCCGTCAGAACCAAACCCATCCGCTCCAGACGCCCAGCCATAGATGCCCTGCCTTTGTCCGACGGGGTCTCCTCGGTGACGCGAGTCTCGATCAGAGTCGCTGTTGAATAAACAGGCGGCGCGACATTCATCGCATGCGCAGCCCCCTCACAGACCAAATCTAATGCCCGCCGAGGCACCGCATAAGAGATGATCTTGATCGTCGCCACCATCCCCCCGTCATCCACCCGATGGTAATCCGGCACCGTGGCAATCGAAACCATCGGGTCCACCGCGTTGATCACCTCGATCTGCGCCCTGTCCAGTCGCAGCACACCGCACCCGGCGGCATATAGGTTCACCCGTCCTGCGCCAGCTCCAGAAATCCGCAGGTGCTGCCCTGCACTATCCACAACGATAGACTGCGCCAGCAGTGTCGCCGCTTCATCCTCATGGACATCGCCCGGCTCAAGCTGGGCCACTGTGACCTCAGACACGCGCAGCGCCGCAAGGTCCTCTAGATGGTTCGAGGACAGTGCCGTACCCTTTGCGATACGATAGGTCAGTTCACTCTTATAAGGCCGTTGTCCGGCCTCCATCGAATGAGCCAGGATTGCCCCTTCGGCCTTCGGCAATGCCACCAACCCAAACTTCACGCAGCTTTACCACGCAGAACCGCTGTCATTTCCGCAAGTATTGAAACCGCAATCTCCGCCGGACTAGCCGCGCCAATATCCAGCCCAATGGGCCCATGGATACGGCCAATCTGATCATCGTCGAACCCGGCAGCCGTCATCCGGTCCAGCCGCTTGGCATGGGTCCGTTTTGAGCCCAGCGCCCCGATATAGAAACACTCGGCAGTCAGTGCAGCCTGCAATGCCGGATCATCCAGTTTCGGATCATGCGTCAGCAGCACCAATGCGGTACGCGCATCCAACCCCAATTTGGCCACGGCCTCGTCAGGCCAGTCATCCACGATCACCTCGCCGGGAAAGCGGTCCGCACTGGCAAAGGCCTCGCGCGGGTCGATCAACACCGGGTCATATCCCGCAATCCGGGCCATCGGCACCAGCGCCTGCGCAATATGCACCGCCCCCACACAGATTAATCGCAGCGGAGGATTATGCACCGCCACAAAGGTCTCATCGTCATCTTCCATCCCCGAGCGGTCCATTCGCATCCGATCCGCATGACCGTCATGCAGTAACCGTCTCACGCCGAGTTCTAGGTTCACTTCATAGGCCAGCGCCTGCCGCCCAGCGCGTGCTGCAACCAGCTGTTCCAGCAGATCAATCGGTAGTGCAGATCCCACCGGCTCCACCAGAACCTTGATCGTCCCACCACAGGCCAGCCCAACGGCAAAGGCATCCTCATCCGAGACGCCAAACTCTAATAGGCGGTGTTCGCCATCGTTCATGGCATCTAACGCCTCGACCACAACCGCCCCCTCGACACAGCCCCCTGAGACCGAGCCTTCAAAACGCCCCTGATCATCAATCACCAACATTGATCCAGTACGTCGCGGAGCGGACCCCCAAGTTTGAACTACGGTTGCAAGGGCTACCCCCCGGCCCGCACGATACCAATCAAGGGCAGTTTCCGGTGCGCTTTCAAATCGCTTGTTTTGCTGGCTCATTATGTCCTCCACCCCGGCGTTCGGGCGTCTTCACCTTATGACACTTGTCCAAAACGCAATCACAATTCGACATGCGGTGCAAACCCAATCGTCTTTGCCCCAGTATCGAAGGCATCAAAGCAGAGCCATCAATCGTTGCTTTTCACCATGATCATCAGGGCTGGTGATCACCCGCGCCAGATCTTCCAGCGAATTGATAGAATGCCCAGCGCGAAAGCTGTCCACATGGGGCAGCATGGCGCGGATCCCCTGCGCCTTGGGGGCAAATCCCTGCCAGCGCAGCAAAGGGTTTATCCAGATCAAGCGACGCGCCGACAGCTGCAGTCGCTGCATTTCCTTTGCCAATGCAACAGGATCATCCCGGTCCAAGCCATCGGTAATCAACAACACAACAGCCCCATGCCCCATTACCCGCCGAGACCAGTCGCGGTTGAATTCATGCAGGCATTCGCCAATCCGCGTTCCACCTTCCCAATCCTGCGCCTCGGCCCCAGCCGCTGCCAGTGCGGCGTCCACATCCCGCTGTGCCAGATGCCGGGTGATATTGGTCAGACGGGTGCCAAAAGTGAACCCATGCACCTTGGCCCAGCCCGCCCCTTTTGCATTAGAGACCGCATGCAGAAAATGCAGAATGATCCGACTGTATTGGCTCATCGAACCAGAGATATCGCAGATGACCACCAGATTAGGCCAACGAACACGCCGTTTGGCTCGTGCTATTGTCTGGATTTCACCACCATACCGCGCCGCATCCCGCAAGGTGCGCCGCCAATCCGGGCGCTGCCCTCGTGGCGCAGCAATCAGGCGACGCGACTTCAAAGGCTGAACCGGCAAAGACATCTGCGACAATACCCGCTTGGCCGCAGCCACCTCCGTGGTGCTCATCTGTTCAAAGTCGAGTGTGCGAAGCCGCTCTTCGCCAGACATAGTCAGGCTGGCGTCAAACTCGATCTCGGTGCCGTCCTCACTTTTGATGTCTTCCGGGTCAGGCTGAGTACCATCCAGCAATGCCTCGGCCGCGCGCTTCTCACCGGGTTTGGCAGGTTGTTCCTCTTGCACACCGCGCACCGAAGGCATCAGCATCGCCATCATGTGCTCCAGAAACCGCGGATCGCGCCAGTACAGGCGAAAAACCTGCGCAAAGATCACCCGATGTTCCGGCTTGCTAACGAAACAGGCATGCAGCGCCCAATAGAAATCCTGTCGGCTGGTGAACCCTGCTGCCGCCACAGCTTCGACCGCATCCACCACCCGCCCTGGCCCAATCAGCAACCCAGCCTTGCGCAGAGCACGGGCAAAATGGGTGATGTTTTGCGCCAGCTTGGGCTGGTCAGGTAGATCTGGCGGCAGGGTTTCAGACATCAGGTCTCGCGGGGGCTCTGCCCCCGCACCCCCGGGATATTTGTGGCCAGATGAAGGATCATGCCGGGACCAGGCTCGCTTTGGCGTCTTCGAGTATGCGTTTCGCCTCGGAGCCTTGTAGTTTTGATATATCATCCTGATACTTCAGAACTGCACCCAATGTATCAGCAATCACCTCAGGCGAGAGATCAATTACATCCAGCGCCAGCAGGCAGTTGGCCCAGTCGATGGTTTCAGCAACCCCCGGTTTTTTAAACAGGTCTTCGGTGCGCAGGGCTTGCACAAAAGCGACCACCTCGCGGCTAAGCTGGGCGCTGACTTCTGGCGCGCGGGCCTGCAGGATTTCAATCTCGCGCTGGAAGTTCGGATAGTCCACCCAGTGGTACAAGCACCGTCGCTTTAGCGCATCATGCACCTCACGTGTGCGGTTTGAGGTAAGAATAACAATGGGCGGTTCCGGCGCCTTGATGGTGCCAAGTTCCGGGATTGTGACCTGAAAGTCCGACAATGCCTCAAGCAGGAAGGCCTCAAACGGTTCATCCGTGCGGTCCAGCTCGTCGATCAACAACACCGGTGCGCCATGTTCATCCGGGCGCATGGCCTGCAGCAAAGGCCGTTCAATCAAAAACTCATCCGAAAACAGTTCGGATTGCAGCTTACCTCGATCTGCGCCACCTGCCGCCTCGGCGGTACGGATTGCAATCATCTGAGCTGGAAAGTTCCACTCATACACAGCCGACGAAGCATCAAGCCCTTCGTAGCACTGTAGCCGGATCAGTCGTCGGTTCAGCCCTGCAGCCAGCGCTTTGGCGATCTCGGTCTTGCCGACCCCAGCTTCGCCTTCCAGAAACAGTGGCCGTCCTAGCCGTAGCGCCAGAAACACCACCGTGGCCAGCGCCCGCCCACAGACGTAGCCCTGATTGCCAAGCAAGTCCTGCACATGGTCGATTGTCTCGGTCTGCTGCATCTGTGCCCTCCGGTTGCATGCCAAACAGGCCACGGCGCAGCGAAAGCGTCAAGTGCCGAGTGTTGACGCCCGCCTCCACAAGGTGCGATGACACAGAGGCCCACGTCCTCGGTTAGCCGCCAAAAGAGAATTCAATGCGTTATCTTGCCATTACCACCCTGCGCAACGAAGGCGCATTCTTGTTGGAATGGCTGGCCCATCATCGAGCTGTGGGGTTTACCGATTTCTTGGTGTTTTCAAACGACTGCCAAGATGGCACCGATGCGATGCTGGATCATCTACAGGATCTCGGGCATCTGACACATGTCCGCAACGATGGTCCCTATGACCAACGCGGCATTCAATTCACCGCGATGAAAACGGCCGACAAGCATCCTCTTGTTCAACAGGCCGACTGGATCCTGACCCTGGACATTGATGAGTTTGTCAACATTCACACAGGGGACGGCACCCTGTCCTGCCTGTTAGAGGCTTTGCCGCAAGCAGACGCTGTGACCCTGACTTGGCGGTTGTTCGGCAATGCGGGTCAGGTCCGTTATCAGGACCAGCCGGTAACCACACAGTTCACCCGCTGCGCACCCGTGGTGATCCACTGGCCTTGGCGGGCCGCGATGTTCAAAACACTTTACCGTAACAACGGAACCTACCGGAAAACCGGTGTCCACAGGCCGCGAAGCCCTAAGCCCGACCAATTGGAAAACTATCGCTGGTTTGACTCTGAGGGCCGCGAACTGGGACCTGAGTTCAAAACTAAGAAGCTATTTTCGACCTTTGGCCGCACCAATTTCAAGCTTGCGCAACTGAACCATTACCCGCTTGGCTCAATGGAGAGTTATGTGATCAAGGCAGACCGCGGGCGTGTAAACCGATCGGATCTTCCACTTGGGATGGACTATTGGGTTGAACGCAATTTCAATACGGATACGGACAGCTCAGTTGCACAGTACCTAGAACGAACTTCAGAAATTCTGGACGAAATGAAATCAGACTGTGAACTGGCAAAGCGCCACAACGACGCCGTAAAATGGCGGCAGGAACGTTTTTTGTTGCTGATGAATGACGATGCCTACAGAAGCCTGTTTAGCCGCCTGTTGATGACGCCTCCTTCGCGGCTAATCAATGCCACAACCGCCCGAACACTGACTGGTTTTGCCTTGAATAACCGCAGCATCACCTAGGATTAAAAGCACGAATAGTCGAAAAACTGGCACGAGTTCATCCCAATTTGGCCGCATTCTATGCCTAGTGATAAAAACTTGTAACTGGCTCATCACGTAGCCGGGCTCTGAGGACTAGAACGATGCAGGACGGACTGGAAAATCTGGACGAAAGCCTGGCCGGGTTGAACCCACTGCAGTGGCGCAAACGCATGACTGAGTTGGCCGAACAACACGGCATGTACCAGTCCCTTGGCGATCAGCACTTTGCGACCTTCATCGATCAAGACAATACCTTATTGGTCACCTTTGAGACCATTCAGGGTATCCAGAACCTGTCCGAGCAAGCTCAGCCCCTTGGATTTGATCTGGTTAAAAACCAAGGCTGGTCACACCTGTGCCTTATCTCTGACGGCGACACTTGGTTCCGCGAGAGTAAGGTCTTTGGGTTCTTTGATCAGTTGATTGATGATGGGTTCTTTGAGGAATTCGACAAGGTTGTTTTCTATGGCGCCGGCCCCTGCGGCTATGCTGCGGCCGCCTTTTCTGTTGCAGCACCCGGGGCCACGGTAATTGCCATCCAGCCTCAGGCCACGCTGGATCCACAAATGACCGAGTGGGACGACCGATTTATTGAAATGCGGCGCACCTCTTTCACCGACAGATACGGCTATGCGCCGGACATGCTCGACGCTGCCGATCAGGCCTATGTCCTTTACGATCCACGCGAACAGTTGGATGCAATGCATGCGGCTCTGTTCCGCCGTCCGAATGTGGCGCGCTTGCGGTTGCCCAATATGGGTACAGCGATACAAGATCGGCTTATCCAAATGGAAATCCTGTATCAGATTATCTCTTTGGCTGGCGCAGGGAAACTGACCCCACTGCGGTTCTGGAAACAATATCGGGCACGGCGTAACAATCTGGCATACCTGCGACGGGTGGCTGCTTTGGTAAGCGAGCCTGATCGGCCATACCTTGCTGCCCTTCTAAGTCACAATGTGTCACAGCGCATGCGTGCGCCAAAGTTTAGGCGCATGTATAAAAGACTGAAGGAACGTGCCGAGGCTGGTGAATTCACCATGCCCACCTAGGCCTGTGTTGTAGCTCAGAACCCTTGGCCACTTCCCCTTAGCATGCGCCTATGCTAGGGCCTCAGCATGACCCAGAGCCTTACAATCGCCCGCCCCGACGACTGGCACCTGCACCTGCGTGACGGTGCCATGTTAAATGCCGTCCTGCCTGAAACAGCCCGTCATTTTGCCCGTGCCATCATCATGCCCAATCTGGTGCCGCCGGTTGTGACATCGGCCCATGCCGCGGCCTATCGCGATCGCATTCTGGCCGCCCTGCCCGATAGCATGTCCTTTGATCCACTGATGACACTGTACCTGACCGAGGATTCAGACCCAGCAGATGTTGCAGCCGCCCACGCCAGCGGTTTGATAAAAGCAGTCAAACTCTATCCAGCCGGGGCCACCACCAATTCAGCAAGCGGAGTCGCGAACTTTGAGAACGTGCGCGCGGTGCTCGACAAAATGGCCGAGATCGGCCTGCCACTCTGCGTTCATGGCGAAGTAACCGACGCTGACATCGACATCTTTGACCGCGAAGCGGTGTTCATCGACCGTGTGCTGGACCCGATCCGCAAGGCCACGCCGGGCCTTCGTGTTGTGATGGAGCACATCACCACAGCCAACGGCGTGGACTATGTGAAGTCCAACGACAAGGATCTGGGCGCGACCATCACCACCCATCACCTGATCATCAACCGCAACCACATCCTGGTTGGCGGCATCAAACCGCACTACTACTGCCTGCCCGTCGCCAAACGCGAAGAGCACCGTCTGGCCCTGCGCGCGGCTGCCACCTCGGGTGATGCACGTTTCTTCCTGGGCACCGACTCGGCTCCGCATACCGACGACAACAAAGAAAGCGCCTGTGGCTGCGCCGGTTGCTTTACCGCCACCAACACAATGTCGCTGCTCGCCCATGTGTTCGAGGAAGACGGCGCATTGGACAAGCTCGAAGGGTTTGCTTCGAAAAATGGTCCAGCCTTCTATGGCCTGCCGGTGAACGCGGAAACTCTGACCCTGTCCAAACAGGACAGCCCGGTCAACTTCCCGGCAAGCATCGCCACCGAAGACGGCCCAGTCACCGTGTTCGATCCCGGCTTCCCAGTGCACTGGGCCGTCGACTGACGCCAATATGCCCCGCTTTCCTATCGACTTGATTTCCGACACCAGCACCCGGCCCAGCGCCGGGATGCTGCAGGCCATGGCATCTGCGGAAACCGGCGACGAGCAACGCGGCGAAGATCCCACAACGCTGGCTCTGTGCGAACGCATGGCTGACATGCTGGGGATGGAGGCCGCAATCTTTCTACCCTCGGGCACCATGTGCAACCAGATCTCCTTTCTGGTGCACTGCCGCCCCGGTGACGAGATCTTGGCGGCCGAAAACGCACATATCGTGCGTTCCGAAGGGGCCGGAGCCTCAGCCCTCGCAGGCGCGCAGATCCGCGGCATTCCAACGCCCTCGGGTATCTTCACTGCAGATGATGCAGCCGCCCACCTGAACCGCAAACGCGACCGTGCCCCGGTGTCGCGGCTGATCTCGGTTGAGCAAACCAGTAATTCCGGCGGCGGGGCCATCTGGCCACTGAAAACCCTGCAAAAATTGGTGACGCTGAAAAAAGAACGTGACCTGATCCTGCACATGGACGGCGCCCGCCTGTTCAACGCCACTACAGCCAGCGGCATCGCGCCAACAGACATGTGTCAAGGCTTCGACAGTGTTTGGGTCGACCTGTCCAAGGGCCTGGGCTGCCCCGTTGGAGCAGTTCTGGCTGGATCTAAGGATTTCATCGCCCGCGCCTGGGTCTGGAAGCACCGCCTTGGCGGAGCTATGCGCCAGTCTGGCGTGATCGCAGCTGCCGGGCTTTATGCTCTGGACCACAACATTGACCGTCTATCGCAAGATCATAAATACGCCCACTTGCTTGCAAGACTACTCGTGGAGGCGCCGGGGGTACGTGTCTACCCAGAAGTCCCAGAAACGAACATCCTGTTTCTGGATATCACAGACAGCGGTCAAGACACCGCTCAGATGGCAGAGGCTCTCGCCACTCACGGAGTTCGCTTGAACGCCGAAGGCAAAACCCTGTTCCGTGCTGTGACGCATCTTGATCTAAGCGAAGCTCAGATCCAACAAGCAGCAAAAGCCATTATTGCAGCCCTGACGCCTTGACTCTTCCGGGTCGCTTGCGGCCCGGGCATGCGCTAGCCCGCCCCACGGCGGGCGCATGCTGCACCCACCCGGCCTAGCGCTTGCCCCTTGTTGTGTCTCTCGGAAGCAGACCTCACGCTCGCCCCTCTGTCAATTGCAGCCCCACTTTACCGCTTTTCACTCTCGACTTTTGCCCCCCAGCAGGAGTAACAGGGCACCGTTTGTCACGCCAGAGCCCGAGGTTGCCCCATGATCCCCACATCATTTCCAAGCAAAGAAGAAATCGCCCGCCTGTCCGCACGCATGTTGCTGGAAATCGGTGCGGTAGATTTCAACTCAAAAGAGCCCTTCACTCTGGCATCAGGTCTGCCTTCACCGTCTTACGTCGACTGCCGCAAGCTGATCTCTTTCCCGCGCATCCGTTCTACCCTGATGGACTTTCTGACCATCACCATCATGCGCAACGCGGGTTTTGAGGCTTTTGACAACATCGCTGGCGGCGAAACAGCGGGCATTCCCTTTGGCGCACTGGTCGCAGAACGCATGGCGCTGCCAATGACTTACGTTCGCAAAAAGCCCAAGGGCTACGGTCGCAACGCCCGCATCGAAGGTGTGATGAAAGAAGGCGAACGTGTACTGTTGGTCGAAGACATGACCACCGATGGCGGTTCCAAGCTCAGCTTTGTCGATGCCATCCGCGAAACCGGCGCTACCTGCGGCCACACCGCCCTGATTTTCTATTACGACATCTTCCCTGAAACCATCCAGAAACTCGGCGACCACGGTGTCGAACTGCACTACCTGTGCACTTGGTGGGACGTTCTGGCCGAGGCCCGCGCACAGGAAGCTTTCTCAGCCGAAACTCTGGACGAAGTCGAAAAGTTTCTCAAAGACCCTCGCGCCTGGCAGGACGCGCATAAATCCGCCTAAGCCCTTATTGGTCGGAGGGTGTGTCTGTGGATAACCCCCTCCGATTCGTAAGATGAGCACAAAGACAGCCGAATATATCGCGGTTGTTGAGTTTTTCCCTACTTCATGTAGAATTTCACTCCGACTCCATTGGTCGCTGACCGATGGTTTTGCAGTGGTTCCGGGCAGTTTTCCACAAACCGCCCACAGAAACATACATCTGGCCTCAAGCGGGCCTTGAGCGCTATGATAGCCGCTCAGACGATGAGAGCAGAAATGAACGAACTGACCCCTTTTGACGGCCCTCAGCCGCCAGCACCGATGCCAGAACAAATGCCAGCCAACGTCGAAGCTGCGCCTGAACCCGTGATGCCGCACTCGGTCGAGGCCGAGCAGCAGTTGCTTGGGGCGATTCTAACCAACAATGACGTCTATGACCGTATTGCTTCGGTCATTAGCGCCGAACATTTCTATGATCCGGTCCACACTCGCATCTACGAAATCGCCGCCGCGCGAATTTCCAAGAACGCTCTGGCTTCACCGGTCACACTCAAGGCATTCATGGAGGACGACGAGGGCCTGAAGGAACTCGGCGGTCCCGCCTATTTGGCCAAACTGGCTGGCGCCTCGATCTCGGCCTTTGCTGTGCGCGACTATGCCCAGATGATCTATGATCTGGCGATCCGGCGCGAGCTAATCGGCCTGGGCCAAGACATCGCAGACAAGGCACGCCGGGTTGATGTCGCCTCGGAACCCAAAGAACAGATCGTCGAGGCAGAACAGTCGCTGTATAAACTGGCCGAGCAGGGCCAGACCGAAAGCGGTTTCAAATCCTTCCTCAAGGCGGTGACCGAAGCGGTCAACGTCACCAACGAAGCCTACCAGCGCGGCGGCGGCATGGCCGGGATTTCCACTGGGCTAGTCGACCTCGACAAACAGCTTGGTGGCTTGCACCCGTCGGATTTGCTGATCCTTGCGGGTCGCCCGTCGATGGGGAAAACATCGCTGGCGACCAACATCGCCTATAACGTTGCCAAGGCCTATAAGCGTGGCACCAGAAACGACGGCACCGAAGGCGCCATTGATGGCGGCGTAGTCGGCTTTTACTCGCTCGAGATGAGCGCCGAACAGCTGGCTGGCCGTATTTTGGCCGAAGCGTCAGAGATCTCATCTCACAAAATCCGCCAAGGTGACATGACCGAGGCTGAATTCCGCAAATTCGTCGAGGCCGCCAAAACGCTGGAAAGCTGCCCGCTGTTCATCGACGACACACCCGCCCTGCCGATCTCCCAGCTCGCCGCTCGTGCCCGTCGCCTGAAACGAACCCACGGGTTGGATCTCTTGGTGATCGACTACCTGCAGCTGTGTCGTGGTACTGCCGACAACCGCGTGAACGAAATCGGCGAGATTTCGATGGGCATGAAGGCGATTGCCAAGGAATTGCAAATCCCAGTGATCGCCCTGTCCCAGCTGTCACGTCAGGTGGAACAACGTGACGATAAGCGCCCACAGCTGTCGGACCTTCGTGAATCGGGGTCGATCGAGCAGGATGCCGACGTGGTGATGTTCGTGTACCGCGAGGAATACTATAAAGAGCGTGAAAAACCAGGCGATCACGAGCTGGACAAGATGGAAGAGTGGAAAGAGGCGATGGAACGCCTGCACGCCAAAGCTGAAGTCATCGTCGGCAAACAGCGTCACGGTCCCATCGGCACAGTCGAGCTTGGGTTCGAAGCTCAGTTCACCCGCTTTGGCAACCTCGCCAAGGCCTGGCAGAACGGCCCTCGTGAAGACGAGTACTGATAGACCGCCTAAGGCCTCAGCCATTTTAACTAGAATGTCCTACCCGCCGCATGCCGGGTAGTGACTAACCTTACTCAGAACTATGGCCACAACCCCACGCCCGGTCTTTGGATAGCACACTCTCCCTCATTCCCCCTTGACCCCTGCCCCGCGCATGTCATGAACAGCGGATGAGCACAGCAAAACTATCAATCGATCTGGAAGCCCTGGCGACCAACTGGCGCAACCTTGATGCCCTCAGTGCGGGCGAAACCGCAGCCGTGGTCAAAGCCAATGGCTATGGCCTGGATACAGGCCGTGTCGGTCAGGCCCTGGCAACCGCCGGTGCCCGCAACTTTTTTGTCGCCGCAGCCGAAGAAGGCGTCGCCCTGCGCCGCGCCTTGGGTCCAAACATCGGGATCTCGGTGTTCTCCGGCCACATGGACGGTGACACCCATCTACTAAAGGAATTCAATCTGACACCGATGCTCAACTCGGTCGATCAGATGTTGCGCCACTTTGAAAACCTCCCCGGCCACAGCTTTGGTGTACAACTTGACAGCGGCATGAACCGTCTCGGCATGGAGCCCGCCGAATGGGCCGCGCTGCGCGAAATCGCCTTGGGTCAGAACCCGGTATTGGTAATGTCCCACTTGGCCTGCGCGGATGAACCGAACCACCCAATGAACGCCCTGCAGCTCAAGGTCTTTCGTGACATGACCGAAGGTGTTGAGGTGCCCCGTTCGCTCTCAGCAACCGGCGGCATCCTGCTTGGGCCGGATTATCACTTTGATCTGTGCCGTCCAGGGATTGGCCTATACGGCGGGCTTCCCTACAGCGACGCAGTACCAGTGATCTCTCTGGACCTGCCAGTGATCCAGATCCGCGATGTTCTACCCGGTGAAAGCGTTGGCTACGGCAATTCCTGGATCGCGCGACGCCGCAGCCGTATTGCCACCGTTGCTGCCGGCTATGCCGACGGGCTGATCCGCGCCATGGGTGCAGGCATCAACACCTATGTCGGTGATAAAATCTACCCAGTGGTTGGCCGTGTCTCGATGGATCTGATCACAGTTGACGTCACTGATCTGGGCGAAGACCCCGAAAGCCTAAGCCTGATCAACCATCATCAGACTATTGATCAAGTGGCAGACGCAGCCGGAACCATTGGCTACGAAATCCTGACATCCCTGGGCCACCGCTACGCCCGGAGCTATTCCGGATGAGCCCAATTGCCCTTCTGGCCCAACTGGGCCGCGCAGTCCTGACTGCGCTCGCGGCCCTTGGCCGCTTGTCTTTATTTGCCGCCGACACACTCAGCCATATGCTGCGCCCGCCGTTCTACCCGCGTGAATTCTTTGCATCGCTGCTAAATATCGGCTGGCTGTCGCTGCCAGTTGTAGGCCTCACCGCCATCTTCACCGGTGGCGCATTGGCGCTGCAAATCTACTCCGGCGGCGCACGGTTCAATGCCGAGGCCGTGGTGCCCCAAATCGTCGCGATTGGCATCGTGCGTGAACTAGGCCCCGTGCTGGTCGGCCTGATGATCGCAGCCCGCGTCACCTCTTCCATCGCCGCCGAAATCGCGACAATGAAAGTGACCGAACAGATCGACGCCCTTGTTACGCTTTCGACCCACCCGATGAAATACCTCGTCGCCCCCCGTGTTGCAGCAGCTCTGATCACCGTGCCCCTGCTAGTGGCCGTCGGTGACATCATCGGCATAGCAGGCGGCTATACCGTCGCCACCCAAAACCTCGGCTTCAACGCCGCCGCTTATATCAAGAACACCGTCGATTTCCTTGAACTCAAAGACGTCGTGTCCAGCCTTGTCAAAGGCTGCGCCTTTGGCGGCATTGCGGCGACCATGGGCTGCTATTACGGTATACAATCGGGCCGCGGAGCACAGGGTGTTGGCGCCGCCACCAAGTCCTCGGTCGAGGCAGCCGCGATCCTGATCCTCGCCGCCAACTTCGTGCTCACAGGGATATTCTTCTCGCTATGATCCGCATGCAAAACGTCCAAAAGGCCTTTGGCGACAACCGCGTATTGCGCGGGCTTGATCTGCACATCCCCAAGGCCACCTCGATGGTCATCATCGGCGGCTCCGGCACTGGAAAATCCGTGGCGCTGAAAACCGTGCTGGGCCTGATCACCCCGGATTCAGGTACTATCCTTGTGGATGGCAAACCCGCAGATAAAGGCGACCGTGATGCCTTTCTCGCCAAATTCGGCATGCTGTTCCAAGGCGGCGCCCTGTTTGACTCGCTCCCCGTCTGGCAAAACGTCGCCTTCCGCCTGCTACGCGGCACTCTGAAACGCCCGGTGGAAGAGGCCCGAGAGATTGCCATCGAAAAACTCCGCCGCGTCGGCCTGAAATCTGAGGTCGCAGATCGTTTCCCAGCTGAACTGTCCGGTGGCATGCAAAAACGCGTCGGCCTCGCCCGCGCCATCGCCGCCGAGCCCGAGATCATCTTCTTTGATGAACCCACCACCGGATTGGACCCAATCATGTCCGGCGTCATCAATGACCTCATTCGCGAGATCGTGGTCGAAATGGGCGCCACTGCCATGACCATCACCCACGACATGTCGTCCGTGCGCGCCATCGCCGACAACGTCGCGATGCTGCACGACGGCGTGATCCAATGGACCGGCCCGGTGGCGGATATGGATGCCTCGGGCGATCCCTATCTAGATCAGTTTATTCATGGTAGAGCTGAGGGGCCGATTGAAGCCGTGAGGTGAGCATGGAAACGATCCTAATATTTCTACTAGGCTCTCCCATTATTTTTCCAATCAGCTGTTTTTTGAATGGCATCCGCTCAGCCGACCTAAAAGCGCCGAAATCCGTGTCTACAGTTCTGATCTCATTACCAGTCCTGTTTGCTTTAGTATTCTTCACTTTGCCGGTTTCATCGGAATACTTTGGAGTTTCACTTAGCCGGATGATTTTACGTGGGGTTCTCTTCATAACCCTTCCGCTTGTCACAATGTGTTTGGTTTACCTTATCGCAAAAGGACCAGCCCGCCTCGGAGCAAGCCTGTCGATGCTGTTCCTTGTTTTTTCTAGCGCTGAATTCTATTTGCTCTCCATCCTTCCCGAGGATCTGGAATAAATTTCTTTAGCAACGACATGAACACACAGACCGCTCCCCTCTTCTTCCCTTCCCCTAATCCCCAGTTAGATACCCCCCATCACAGGCCCGCACCTGACCTTGGGGAGGTGCAAAGTGCCTTCCCGGAGGGAGTTAAATCGTCTTGCAAATGATCCGGGGGATCATTTCAGGTTTGAACAGGCGGAGCCAAGTCAGGCGCGGGCCAGGCCACTACGTGGCACGCCCCTCTAGATAAAAACATCAAACAAGGACTTCATTCCAAATGATCCTCATTCTCCTACTCTTCCTCTGTCTACCCTTCGCAATATTCTTCTCTTTCCTCGCCAGTTTCCCGGTCCTGAAACAAAACACCATTCTCGGCGTCACCATCCTGATAACCAGCCTGCTCTCCGCCACATCAATCCTGTGGGAACTGCGATTTGACATCACCATCATCTCGCACATGTTCACCTACGACCAACTCAGCGCCGACTATCAGCGCTACTTCATGGCGCTCTACATCGCGACATTCGCACTGGTCGCCCTAGCCCGCCTGCGCTGGAACCGAGACCACGGCCGCGGCGTCCTTCTGATCCTCGCCATCCTGTTCTGGATCCTCGCCCCGCTGCCGCATTACATGATCAGCCCCGGCGCCTTTGCCCATTAACCGGGAAACCCACCAAAACATTCCCCTCTTTCATTCCCAGACAGAACCCCCAAGTCTGTCAGAACGAAAAACTTAGGAATTCAGCCCGAATGCTCATCCGCCTCCTGACCCTGTCCCTGCTAGTCCTTTACCCAGTGGCCTGGTTCGCCCCACTGATGCGCGCTGGCCTGCTGCCGCTCTTCGGCCTCAGTGAGATCAGCGTCATCACCGGATTACAAAGCCTCTGGGGCAGCGACGTCATCCTCGCCCTTGTGGTCACCGCCTTCGCCATCTTCGCCCCCTACCTCAAGACCATCGGCCTGGCACTGGTCCAATGGAACCTGCTGGACCCCCGCGCCCAGCCGGTACTGCACATTTTGG
This sequence comes from Parasedimentitalea denitrificans, assembly GCF_011813015.1. Classification (GTDB taxonomy): domain Bacteria; phylum Pseudomonadota; class Alphaproteobacteria; order Rhodobacterales; family Rhodobacteraceae; genus Parasedimentitalea; species Parasedimentitalea denitrificans. Next base: position 66,920 of record NZ_QHLQ01000001.1, read on the forward strand.
GCAAACTCGCCATGGCCGACGTCTTCCTGATCGCGCTCTACATCACTCTGGCCAAAGGCATCGGCTACGTCACAATCGAGGTCGCCTGGGGCCTTTACATGTTCACGGCCTGCATCCTCACCTCGATCGCTCTTGGCTTGATCACCGAAAAACGCCGCAGGTCTGCTCAGGGTCAATGACGACCGCAGGTCGCCTTGCGCAGCAAGGTCGCAGATCATTGACGCGGATCAGACCTGCCTAAAACTTGATATGGCGCGTTCAGGGCAAACCTGCTCCTGAACCGCTTCCCCAGCAAACCCCTTGCGCCGCGCAGCGGCGCCCCCCAAGCCTGCAAAGGCGCGGGAGAACACCTTGAACAAACCCTGAACATCGGGCACAAGGCTCATATGGTTAAATCAAAATCTTTCTCATGTTCCGCCTGCAACGCCAGCTTTTCCAAATGGTCAGGCCGTTGCGAAGGCTGTGGCGAATGGAACTCCATCTCGCAAACCGCTGCGCTGTCGACGGGTCCGGGTAAAAAGTCACTTGGCAACACCCGTGGCACCGCGATTGAACTCAGCGATCTCGCGACCAAGGAAACCCCGCCACCGCGTACCTTGTGTGGCGTTGGTGAGCTGGACCGGGTGCTTGGTGGCGGCTTGGTCGCGGGGTCAGCCATATTGGTCGGCGGTGATCCCGGCATCGGCAAATCCACCCTGTTGCTTCAGGCTGCCGCACAATTCGCCCGGACAGGGGTGAAAACTATCTACGTCAGTGGCGAGGAAGCCACCGCCCAAGTCCGAATGCGCGCCCAGCGGCTCGGCTTGGCTCAGGCACCGGTGAAACTGGCAGCCGAAACCAACCTGCGCGACATCCTCACCACGCTAGAGGCCGAAAGACCGCAGCTGGTGATCATCGATTCCATCCAAACCATGTGGGTCGACACTGTTGATTCTGCCCCCGGCTCTGTCAGTCAGGTCCGCTCTGCCGCGCATGAGCTGACAAATTTCGCCAAGCGCAACGGCATTTCCATCATCATGGTGGGCCATGTCACCAAAGACGGCCAGATCGCCGGCCCGCGCGTCGTCGAACACATGGTCGATACCGTTTTGTATTTCGAAGGCGAGCGCGGCCACCAGTTCCGTATTCTACGCGCCGTGAAAAACCGCTTTGGCCCCGCGGACGAGATCGGTGTCTTTGAAATGACCGGCCGAGGCCTGTCCGAGGTCCTCAACCCCTCTGCCCTGTTCCTGTCTGAACGCGGCGAACCCAGCCCCGGCTCGGTGGTTTTTGCCGGCATCGAAGGCACACGTCCGGTGCTGGTTGAGATGCAGGCGCTGGTTGCCCCCTCCCCCCATTCGCAGCCACGCCGCGCCGTGGTGGGATGGGATTCGTCTCGGCTTGCGATGATTCTCGCCGTGCTCGAGGCCCGCTGCGGCATCCCCTTTGCCGGACTTGACGTTTATTTGAACGTAGCAGGCGGCATGAAGATCTCAGAACCCGCAGCCGATCTGGCGGTCGCAGCCGCCTTGCTCAGTGCCCGCGAAGACACTTCCTTACCGGCTGATACTGTCATTTTCGGAGAAATATCCCTCTCAGGAGCCCTCAGACCCGCCCCCCAGACAGAAAACCGGTTGAAAGAGGCACAGAAACTTGGTTTTACCGCCGCTATAGCTCCAAGCGGCGGCAAGTCTGTCTCGATAAAAGGGATCGGTTTACGCCGAGTAACCGATTTGACAGGTTTTGTTGGCGATTTCTTTGGGGCCGGCTAAGGTCGCACAAATTTCGATCGCAGAATTAACGGGCGAGGGACATGGAAGGTTTCACAATAATTGACGGGGTTGTCGCCCTGATCATCGTAGTATCGGCATTGCTGGCTTACGCGCGCGGCTTTGCCCGCGAAGCCATGGCCATCGCTGGTTGGATTGCCGCAGCAGTGCTGGCCTTCATGTTCGCGCCTCAGGTCGAGCCTCTAATGGCTGAGATCCCAGTTCTGGGAGAGTTCATCTCTGACAGTTGCGAATTGTCGATCATCACGGCCTTTGCAGCTGTGTTCGCGCTGGCGCTTATCATCGTCTCTTTCTTCACCCCATTGTTCTCGTCGCTGGTGCAGCGTTCGGCAATTGGCGGGCTAGATCAGGGCGCGGGCTTTTTCTTCGGCGTGTTGCGCGGCATTCTTTTGGTCGCAATCGCTTTCTTCCTCTACGATGTGGTGATGACAGGCCAGTCGTTCACAATGGTTGACGAAAGCCGCTCTGCCGTCGTGTTTGAGAGCATGATTGGTAAAATCGAAGACCGTGATCCAGAGCAAGCTCTGGGCTGGGTTACTCAGCAGTATGAGAACCTGATCGGCAACTGCCAGAAATAAGCGTTCGAGTATGATCGCAACGGGGCGCCCACTGGGCGCCCTTTTTTTTTGGGTACTCCTTATTTATACCTCAATCTCATGCCGCCTCCCACCAAAGGTTAGCATAAATTTACCACGTTAACCCTCTATTAACCAACGAGAATCAACTGATTCCGTGCTCCACCCCGAAAATGGGTGACACGAGTTATTGGTTAACAAATTCTACCTTGAGTAGGTCAATTCGTTAACAATCCGCGATAAAAAAGCCCTTTTTACCCCAAAAAAGAAACCAAAACCGCATTTGGCCCGATCCGTGCCTCATTTAGGGCCAATTTCGCTGGCCATGTAGTCCCAAGACAGAACGTCAGGCACTCTCGGCCAGAAGGAACGACAATATGCTACTGGATCACTTCAACTCTTTCACGGACTTCCAGTCGGTGAACCTGCTGATGAATACCCCGGTTGCCAAGCCTGCCGCTCGTCCTGCTCGCCGGGCTCGTCCCCAGGCAGGTGGCTTCCTGCCAGACACACTGGTTGAAACCGACCGCGGTTTTGTTCAGGTCCGTGACGTAAAGGCCGGCGACAAAGTTTACACTTTCGATGGCGGTTGCCAGGAAGTGAAGTCGATCAGCCACAGCGTTCCACGCCTCACAACACTTGTTCACGTCCCAGCCGGTGCTCTTGGCAACGATGTTGACCTGATGCTGCCGTCTGACCAGATGGTTGCACTGGAACTGGCAACTGCCGAGCGTCTGTTCGATGTGCCGCTGGTCATGACCCGTCTGATTTCGCTGGCTGGCTACAAAGGCATCAACCCTGCCCTGCCCGAGCGCATGGCTCGCATCCACCTGAAATTCCAGGAAGAAGAGATCGTCTGGGCCGAAAGCGGCATGCTGTTGCATGTTGCCGGCGACAGCATCGACTCGGCATTCCGCAAACTGTCACTGGCTGAAACACGTCAAATCCTGGCAAGCGAAGATGGCCGCGCACTAGCACTGACTGGCATGGACCCGGTTTCCACCGAGGAACCCAGCCACCTTGACCAAATTCTGGCCCCAATGGCCGCCTAATTACCCATTGCTCCCTGACTGTCAGGCCCGCCTTGCGCGGGCCTATTTTTTTGCGCGCTCTTCTGATCCAGTGCTGCGGCAATTCAGACAGGCATTAAAATGGATACATTGGTGACAACTGCGACCTAAGGCTCTATGTCGAGGCGAACGTCCCTAACGGATTCGAAGCCAACTGCCTTGCCGATGCCGAAGATGACACTTGCTCCCACCGTAAAAAAGGAAATGTTGCGCAGCAATTGCGCTACCTTTTGCACGCACCGGATCAGCATTAGTGTTGGGCACGAACCAGAGACAGGGCCAAGGCTACGAAACTCCGGTAGGATGAATATGGCATTGGCCATAGGTATAGACTCGGCTGAGAAGACTCGGCTGACGCAAAACTCAATGTGAAAGTGGAGCCACTGAATGTGTGGGATTTTGGGGATCGCAAACCGGAACGAAGATGTCTTTGCGGAGATCTATGATGGTTTGCTGATGCTACAGCACCGAGGTCAGGACGCGTCTGGCATTGTCACCTATACCGGTGAAAACTTCCGCGAGCACAAGGCCAATGGTCTGGTCAAGGATGTGTTCAACGCTCAGGTCGCAAAGAACCTGACTGGCAAAATTGGCATCGGACATGTCCGCTATCCAACAGCAGGCTCGCTCAGCGCTGCCGAGGCTCAGCCATTTTTCGTGAACGCGCCCTATGGCATCTACCTTGTTCACAACGGCAACATCACCAACACCACCGAACAGCGTGAAAAAATCACCGGTAAATACAGCCGCCACCTGCGCACCACTTCGGATTCTGAAATCCTGTTGAACGTACTGGCCGATAAAATCTCGGACAGCATCAAGGTCAACGGCACTGGCGACCCCAAACGCAACCTGTTTGCTGGCGTCAAAATGACAATGGAACGTATTCAGGGTGCCTATTCGGTTATCACCCTGATCGCCGGCGTCGGCATGATGGCCTTCCGTGACCCCCACGGCATTCGCCCCCTGTCCATCGCTCAACGCACCAACGATGATGGCAGCAACGAATACGCCTTTGCCTCCGAAGATGTGGCCTTTGGCATCAACGGTTTCGAAAAACTGCGCGATGTGAACCCGGGCGAGGCGGTACTTGTGGATCTGGAGGGCAACCTGCACACGTTCCAGGCTGTCGAAGGCAAGCTCACGCCCTGCATCTTCGAATACGTCTATCTTGCACGACCAGATTCCATGCTCGACGGGATCTCAGTCTATAAAACCCAGCTGCGGATGGGACAGACACTTGCCAAACAAATTCAGGACGCTGATCTAGAAATCGACAGCATCATCCCTGTTCCCGATTCTGCCCGCCCCGTCGCACTAGAAGTGGCCAACGCCACAGGCATCCGCTACCGCGAAGGCCTGGTAAAGAACCGCTATGTAGGCCGTACCTTCATTATGCCCGGTCAGGCAGAACGGCAGAAATCGGTACGACGCAAGCTGAATGCCATTCCGCTCGAGATGAAGGGGCTGAACATTCTGTTGATCGACGATTCGATCGTGCGCGGCAATACCATCAAAAAGATCGTCGAAATGTGCCGCGCCGCTGGTGCGAACAAGGTCTATGTGGCCAGCGCCTCGCCGCCGGTCAAATTCCCCAACGTCTATGGAATCGACATGCCCACCAAACACGAACTGGTCGCCGACCGCCGTTCGCTGGAAGAGATCCGGATTGAATTGGGTGCGGACGCACTCATCTATCAACGTTTGGAAGATCTGATCTGGGCCGCCAAAGAAGGAAACAAAGACATCGAACAATTTGATTGTTCTTGCTTTGACGGCGACTACCTGACCGGCAGCGTTAGTGACGAATACCTGGCTACGCTCGAAACGACGGGCCGCGTCAGCAACAAGATCAAGGATATGCCGACTGCTGGGGATTCCTGGAACGGGTCAAAGCTTGCAACGTCTGGATGACCCCGATCATTCGAGCGCTCCATAGGGCTGCAGGCCAATTCTTGCCACCAAAACTCGCCGCCTAGCGAACGTTTGAAATCTTGCTCAGAGCAGAGTAATAGCTCGAATCAACTCGATTGGAGGCGCTGACCAATAGGTCGGCGCTTTTCCTTTGCCCCCAGAAAGGCCCATCTCTTGGACGCGCATCTCGCCCGCATGTTGACTTCACCACGCCAGTGCCGCTGCTGTGGTGCAACCTTTGCTCAGCTTCTTAGCCTGGCATGCGATCGCCCTGACCTGTGCCCCGAGGACACTCCGCAACAGGACAATTCAGTCATCAACGCCGAAGAAGGTGATGTTCTCACTGATGACTTCTGCCGTATCGGCTCTCTGCATTTCCTCCGTTGCATCCTGACAGTTCCGTTGATTGGCAGCGCAGACGACGAATTCATCCTAGGCACATGGGCCAGCGTCAGCCCCGAGGACTTTGTCGACTATCAAGATATGCTGGACATGGCAGGGACAGAGGGATTGGGGAAACGCCCGGCTTGGCTCTCCAACACTATTCCACCCGGCATTGGCGAACCGGTTGCAGGCATGTTGGATATCCGAACCCCCGGTCAATATCCTGAATTGCAAATCTCAGACGCCAGCCACCCGCTCTATACGTTACAGCGAAACGGTGCCGAACTCGAAGAGATGTTCGAACTTCTTCACAGCTACGGCCACGATTTGGCGTCTCTAGTCTATGATTCCTAGGTTCGGCCAAAATTAGAATTCAAGGGTGGTTTCACCATCCACCCCCAATTTGCATAGGGTTGCGCAGGAAAATGCCAGTTTGTTTTCCGCTCCGCAACATCCCGCGCACCGCCCTTTTCCTCGCACTGTTCCCCCTGCCCCCCGGCTGCTAAGCGCCGCGGGCAAACGACATATGCGGCCTCATGTTTGTGGTCGCGAGGAGACTAAGATGACCAACAAGACCGTGGCCCGCTTGGCCACCCAGAATAAAGTGCTGAACCAGAAATCCCTCGCCCTGATGGGGCTTTTTGGCCCAACCAACGACCTGACCGCGCTGATGCGCCTGCCGGGTGGTCGTGTCCGCCGGGTCAACCGTGGTGCCCGCCTTCTGGCTGGTCGGGTTGTCGGCATCGATGACAAGGGCGTTTTGTTTGAAAAAAACGGCACCACTCACCGTCTGGCCATGCCCGGTAGCTAATCCGCCGCAGTAAGCCCCCTTGACCCGCTGCAACACTCGGACCAAAAGACTGCCATGACACAGAAACTTGCTCTTATCACCGGCGCCTCTCGCGGTCTGGGCGCTGCCCTAGCCGAAGCGCTTGCGCCAACCCATCACATCATGGCGGTGGCCCGTACCACTGGCGGTCTGGAAGAATTGGATGATCGCATCCAAGCGGCAGGTGGCAGTGCCACTCTGGCGCCAATGGACATCACCGACACAGGCGCCATGGCGACCCTGTGCCGGGGCATCCATGACCGCTGGGGCCAGCTGGACCTTTGGCTGCACTGCGCCATCCACCCGGTTCCGATGAGCCCGGCGAACTTTGTAGCGGGCAAGGACTGGGACAAGTCCCTTGCCGTCAACACCACCGCCGCTGCCCTGCTGATATCCTATGTTTCCCCGCTCTTGGGGCAAAAGGGTCAGGCTGTCTTCTTTGACGACACCCGCGCCGGCGAAAAGTTCTTTGGCACCTATGGCGCGACCAAGGCCGCACAGATTGCCTTGGCCCGCTCTTGGCAGGTCGAAACTGAAAAAACCGGCCCCAAGGTATCAATTCTGACACCTCAGCCCATGCCTACTGCCCTACGGTCAAGGTTCTTCCCAGGCGAGGAACGCAGCGGTCTGGCCAATTCAGCAGACGAAGCCAAACGCCTGCTGGCAGAGCTGCCGCAGGGCTGATCCAGCCGACACCTTTAGCTAGTGCGCACCGGACCACCGGTGCGCGCTTTACGCCAGCAAGTTTGTTATTGTGAAGATCACGCTAGTCTTATCCACAGACGTTCAAACCCTTGCCGTGCCGCTGCTACAGACATTTCTGTGACACCTTAGCCAACAGTGACAACCGGATGTCCTTCAATGACGGCAGGGACTTGCCCCGTTTGCTGCCACCGCCTATGCAGATATAAACCACCACCAAAGGGCGAGACATGCGAATTCTCATCACCAATGACGACGGCATCAGTGCTCCGGGGCTTGTGGTGCTGGAAAACATTGCTAAGGCCCTTGCCGGTCCGCAGGGCGAAGTCTGGACCGTAGCCCCCGCATTTGAACAATCCGGCGTTGGCCACTGCATCAGCTACACCCACCCAACTATGCTAACCAAACTGGCTGAACGCCGCTTCGCCGCCGAAGGCTCACCAGCTGACTGCATATTGGCTGGCCTGCATGTTGTGATGAAGGATGCCCCCCCCGATCTGGTACTGTCCGGCGTCAACCGAGGTAACAATTCGGCTGAAAATACACTTTACTCGGGCACCTTGGGCGCCGCGATTGAGGCCGCCCTGCAGGGGGTCCCCGCCATTGGCCTGTCGCAGTACTTCGGCCCAAAAAACTATGAGCTGCCCAACCCGTTTGAAGCCGCTTCAGTACATGGAACTGCCCTTATCTCTCGCATAATAGAGGCCGGCGTTCAGTCAAATCAGGACTACGGACTGTTCTATAACGTCAACTTTCCGCCGGTTCCAGCAGCCGAGGTCAAAGGAACACGGGTGGCAGCCCAAGGCTTGCGCCCCGGTACCTCGTTCACCGCAGAACCGCAGCTGTCGCCAACCGGGCGGCCCTACCTGTGGATCAAGGGCGGCGATCAGCATATCCCCACAGCCCCCGGCACGGATGCTGCGGTCAATCTGGACGGCTACATCTCGGTCACGCCAATGCGCGCCGACCTGACGGCCCATGACGCAATGGAGGCCCTGAAGGTCATCCAATGAGCAGCCTCGATCCCGAAACCAAGATGCAGTTCCTGTTTGCCCTCCGCTCTAAGGGGGTTACCGAGGCGCGGGTACTCAACGCGATGGAAGAGATCGATCGCGGCCCATTCATTCGCGGGTTGTTTGCCCAAAGGGCCTACGAGGACATGCCCCTGCCAATTGCCTGTGGCCAAACCATTTCGCAGCCGTCAGTCGTCGGCTTGATGACACAGGCCCTGCAGGTGTCCGCGCGCGATACCGTGCTCGAGGTCGGCACCGGTTCTGGCTATCAGGCGGCAATCCTGTCGAAACTTGCACGCCGCGTCTATACCATCGACCGTCACGCCCGTTTGGTACGCGAAGCGCGGCAACTTTTTGAGAGCCTGCAGCTCAGCAATATCACCTCGCTTGTCGGTGATGGCAGCCATGGCTTGCCCGATCAGGCGCCGTTTGACCGCATCCTTGTCACCGCCGCCGCCGAAGACCCTCCGGGCCCGCTCTTGGCCCAGCTCAAGGTCGGCGGTATAATGGTGGTCCCTGTGGGCCAGTCCGATACGGTTCAAACCCTGATCCGGGTGGTAAAGACCGAAGACGGGCTGGAATACGATGAATTACGCCCTGTTCGCTTTGTTCCCCTGCTTGAGGGTCTGGGCAAAGAGACATAAATACCCCTAACCGAGGCTCAATCGGGGCCTCATCAGCAGCCAGAAGTGCTGAACACATGATTGACTGAGTGCATACCCCCGGCGCAGAAGGGGGATCGCATTTCGAGGAGAGCAGAATGCCGGTGACTTCCACGCGAACCCGCCGCCTGACAGGTAAACCGACACGCAGCCTGATACGCGGCACGGCCATCGTGTCACTGGTCGCTCTGACTGCAGCCTGCGAAGGACCGCTAGATTACGACCTGCGCGGACAAATCGGCGCCTTCAACACCTCAAATGCTGCTCAGACGGCCACAACCGGCCGACCTGACGCCGATGACCGCGGTTTGATCACCTACCCCAACTACCAAGTCGCCGTCGCCCGCCGTGGTGATACTGTTGCTGACATTGCAACACGAGTTGGTCTGCCGGTGGACGAAGTAGCACGTTTTAATGGTGTAAACTCCACAGACGGATTGCGCCCCGGTGAAGTTCTGGCCTTGCCACGCCGCGCGCCGGATCAGGTGATATCCAGTGGCCAGGCCAACCCAGGATCGGTTGATATTGAGCAGCTAGCCGGATCAGCTATCGATGGCGCCGCCACGACCTCGCCCAATCCCGGATCTGTAACAACAACGCAATTGCAGCCAGCGCCGTCGAGGGTAGAAAAACCCGAAGTACAACCTGGCCCCGAACCAGTACGTCACCGGGTGGCACGAGGCGAAACCGCCTATACTGTATCACGCCTGTACCAGGTCCCGGTCAAAGCACTCGCCGAGTGGAATGGGCTAGGCAGCGATTTTGCCATTCGCGAAGGTCAGTACCTTCTGATCCCGCTAAAGGATCAGTCCGCACCAGCCGTGGCTGCGCCTGCCGCTGTCACATCCGTGACAGTACCGGGTGAAGGCACAACCACACCGACGCCACCGAGTTCGACCAAACCCTTGCCACAGGAAACTGTAGCCCCCGCCGCCGCGGCGCAAGATGTGCCAGAAGTTGAAGTGCCACAGCCAACCCGCAGCAGTCAGGCTGCCATGAGCTTTCCAGTGCAGGGCAAGATCATCCGGGCTTACTCCAAGGGTAAAAACGACGGTATCGACATTGCTGCAGCAGCAGGAACAGCAGTCAAGGCCGCCCGTAGCGGCACTGTGGCTGCCATCACCGAAGATTCCAACAAAGTACCAATCATCGTCATCCGCCATGATAGCAAACTGCTGACCGTCTATGCCAACGTGGACAACATCTCGATCAAAAAGGGCGACCGGGTCAAGCGCGGCCAGACTATCGCCAGCCTGCGCAGTGGTGACGACGCCTATGTCCATTTTGAGGTCCGCGACGGGTTCGATTCCGTCGATCCACTGCCCTATCTACAATAGAACAGCGGGAATGGCGCCACGGCGCCATGCCTGCGGCGCGAGTATTTTGGCAAAAAGAAACAAGGGCGCGTTCGTTAGCGCAGCGCGATCCCTTGACGCCCCGCCAGATCCACAAAGAACTGCCATGCGACACGCCCTGAACGCGCACCACGTGTGGCCTGCCATTCAATCGCATCAGCCCGGAGCTGCGCAGCGTCGGTTTCCACGCCATAGGCGCTGCAATAGCCATCTATCATCGCCAGATACTCATCCTGATCACAAGGATGAAAGCCCAGCCACAGCCCAAAACGATCCGACAGCGAGACCTTTTCCTCAACTGCTTCGGACGGGTTTATGGCACTGGAGCGTTCGTTTTCGATCATGTCGCGTGGCATCAGGTGGCGCCGATTTGAGGTGGCATAGAACACCACATTTTCCGGCCGACCTTCGATTCCACCATCCAGCACCGCCTTCAGGCTCTTGTAGTGCTGGTCATCATGGCTGAACGACAGGTCATCACAGAACAGGATAAACCGCTGTTTCGCATTGCGCAGGTGATGCAGCAATCGCGCCACCGAGGGCAGATCTTCGCGTTGCAGCTCGACCAGTTTCAAATCCGAATGATCCTTCAGCAGCGCCCCATGCACCGCCTTGACCAGGCTCGACTTACCCATGCCCCGCGCGCCCCACAGCAAGGCATTGTTGGCGCCGTGACCACGGGCAAAGCGACGGGAGTTTTCCATCAGCGTGTCGCGGGAGCGGTTGATGCCAACCAGCAGTTCCAGATCCACCCGACTAATATCGGCCACCGGCTCCAGCCGTTCAGGCTCCACATGCCAGACAAAGGCCGAGGCCGCGTCGAAATCCGGTGTCGCCAGCGGTGCCGGTGCCATCCGCTCCAAAGCTTCGGCAATGCGGGTTAGTGTGATCTGGTCCATGGGGGCCTCCGTCCATCCTTGGAGGGTTTCAAACCACGTTCCACCGGGGGCGGCAAGTGGTCCTATTCAGCGAGACCCTGCCAATAGAAAACCAAACCCACAAAAATCACAAGAATTGGCTATACTACCCCCAAGCCAGATAAAAGGAGACCACCATGCTCTACCCTCTCGCCTCGCTCGAATCTGACAAGCTCAACGCGATCCAGAACCTTGAAAAAGTTATTGGCGGCCCAGTGGTGGCGCTGGCCGGGGTTGAGGCCAAGACAGCCGAGCTGCCCGAAGACCAGTTGCAAAAGTTGCAAGAGCTGGAAGAGGAACTGGGGATCGTATTGGTTGCGGTACGGCCGAATTAGGCCCTCCATTCAAGCGGATGTACAAGGTGCTGCCCCTCCAGTCCCTTAAAGGAAACTGTGATTGGCGTGGCAAGACGCAAACCCGCCACCCCTCCGACCATCTCCCTAGTGACGTTTGAGATAAGTATTTCACCCGCTTTGGCGTGAGTTGTTATCCGAGCGGCCATATTTACGACGGTTCCAAAGAAATCACCTCGAGTTTGAACAACATCACCAGTGTGTATACCAATCCGCAACCCCAAGCGTGGTTCCTCTTTTGCTTCGAAAACCCGCCTTTGCATTTTAATGGCAGCATCAAGGGCCTCATGCGTGGAAGAGAAGCTGGACAATGTACCATCCCCCAGCGACTTAACGAACTGGCCATGATGCGCCTTCACTATGTCCTCGACAACGCGAAAATGATCATTGATCAGGGTCGACCAGCGCTGGTCACCTAACGTTGCTGCTAGCTTAGTGCTACCTTCTAGATCGGTGAATAGTACCGAAGCTAGGCCTTCGGTCTGGTTCAATGCGGGGCCTTCATCACGCGCAGTGTCCGCCAGACGTTGGATTTCTGTTTGCTCCCTGCCCATATGGACAATATTTGGGACTGGAGCCGATCCATGGCGCTGCATGATTTTCCACCCTGCGCCTTCCAGTACAAAAACAAGTGTAGTGCGTTGGATGCTTGCCTCGGGCAAACCTTCAAAATGGATGCGATGCACAAAAGAGGACCAGCCGGTTTCACCGTTTTCAAAGGCTTCCGCCTCCTCTTCCTCAACAGAGATCAATGCAGGAATCTCCGCAAAAAAACCAGCCACCCCATCACCGACCACTGACCCGTTCCAGTATTCGTTGTCCGCGGTTCCGATAAAACGCAACTCTTCCGCAGCGGACATGAAGTCTCTCAGGATTTCAGTATTCCCGGTTAAAATCGCCTGATGCCAGCGCCTTGAAACCGCAAGAAGTTCTGGTGATGTCCGGATCATCTTTTTCGCCTCACTTTCGGCTCAGGAGATTGTTCTCCAGTACCTCCTCTGAAAACACCCGAAGACCGCAGCTTTAAACTACAATTCAGTCACGGCATTTGAATTGAATGAGCCTTCCCACTCCAAACTCGTTCTTCGACGACAGTCGCTTAAACAACCAACTTAGCACGTCCAACAAAAAAGGCGCACCATCTCTGGCGCGCCTCTCTAATTCTCTAAGCCTCAGACTTACTTGTCCTTGCTGTCATCCACTTCGTCAAAGTGAGGTTCAAAATCCACGTCGTCATCCTCATCTTCGTCGTCGTCATAGAACCCTTCAGCCCGCAGCTTGGCTTCGCGTTTCACCTCAACCCGGCCAACCAGGAAGATCGACACTTCGTACAACCCATAGACCACCACAAACAGGATCACCTGCGTGATCACATCCGGCGGTGTCACCAGCGCGGCAAGCAGCAGAATGGCAACCACCGCATACTTGCGCACCGACTTCAGTCCCTCGGCACTGACCAGACCTACCTTGCCCATCAGCGTCAGCAACACAGGCAGCTGGAAACACATGCCAAAGGCCACGATGAACTTGATGGTCAGGTTCAGGTATTCCTGCGCCGACCCCTGAAACACCACGCTCAGCGGTGCTGCGGTTGCGTCCGGAACGGCTTCTCCACCCGATCCAAACTGCTGGAATCCAAGAAAGAACTCATAGGCCAGCGGCGTCACAACGTAGAACGCAAAGCTGGCACCCAGCGCGAACATGAAAGGTGACGCCAACAGGAACGGCAAAAACGCGCCCTTCTCGTTTTTGTACAGCCCCGGTGCCACAAACCGCCAAACCTGCATCGCCAGATAGGGGAATGACAGGATCAAACCGCCCAGCAGCGACACTTTGATCGCAACGAAAAAGCCTTCTTGGGGTGAGATAAAGATCAGGTCACAGTCCTGCCCCCGATCCGCCAGCACCTGACACAATGGATTGGTCAGAAAGTTGAAAATCGGCGTCGCCACGGTAAAGCAGATGATCATACCGATCAAAAACGCCACCACCATGTGGATCAACCGATTGCGCAACTCGGCCAGATGCTCGATCAGCGGCGCAGTGCTGTCTTCGATCTCTTCAGTCTGGCTCATGTTTTACTCTCATCATCAGTCTTCAGCGCCGCCTCGGCTTCTTCTGCCTTGGCCAGTGCCTCGGCCGCTTCACGGGCTTTCCGCTCGGCCGCCACGCGGGCAGTGGATGCCTGAATCTTCTTGGCATCCTCAGCCCGTTCAGCCGCCAGCTTCCCGGTTTCACTGTTCGGGTCGATCTTGCCCAGATCTGGCCCCTTGCCGGTAAAGTCCATGCTCTTGGCCATATCCTGTGCCGCATCCCGCACGCCATCCATCGCCGTACCAACAGGGTTGGTCGCAGCCTTCAGGCCTTTGGTGACGTCCTTGATGCCGGACTGGTCAGCGGCATCATTCATGGCGCTGCTAAATTCGCGCGCCATGCCCTTGGCCTTGCCGACGGCGCGTCCGACGGTGCGGAACATCACGGGCAGGTCCTTGGGGCCCACCACGATCAGCGCGACAACGCCAACCACCAGCATTTCGGTCCAACCCAGATCAAACATAGTGGATTATACCTTGTCGGTGTCGGTTTCCGGAGTCACGTCTTTGGCGGTTTCCGAAGCTTCTTCTTCCAGCTCTTTCTGGCCTTCGTTGATGCCCTTTTTGAATGATGTGATGCCTTTGCCGACTTCACCCATCAGGGAACTGATTTTACCGCGTCCAAACAGAACCAGAACCACAACAGCGATCAGCAGCAGACCTGGAAGGCCAATATTGTTCAACATAAGAATGTCTCCTTTATTCCCGGCGTCCATCCACGCCGTATATTCGTTTCACTAGTGGTTCTACGCCCGACACGAATTGATCGAAAGCAACAACACTATCCTGACAGTGGGTTCCAAGACCTTTTCCCAACTTTTCTGCCACCGGCCGAACCCAACTGACAGGTTTATGTCAGTTGCCCCCTGCTAGGTCCAGAGCGTCAACACACATAGGAGATGACAAATGAAGAATGCAGTCGCTGAAATCGTGACCTTCGCCCTGGCCGATAACGTAAAATCAGCTGATTTTGTTGAAATCAGCAAAGGCACCGAATCCTTTGTGCGCGGCCTGCCCGGCTTTGTGCACCGCCAGCTCAGCGAAGGGGAAGACGGAAAATGGACCGACTATGTCATTTGGGAAAGCATGGAGGCCGCCAAGTCCGCAGCCGCAGAGTTCATGAAGGCAGGCTGCACTGCCGAGCTAATGGCAGCCATTGCTCCTGACAGCGCGTCCATGCGTCACGAAAACGTCCTGTGGCAGATGGCGGCTTGACGAGACAGGTCAGAGCGGGACAAGGGTTACACCATGCGCCGCTCCGACCGCCTCTTTGATATCATCCAGATCCTACGCGATGGCAAACTCCATCGCGCCCAAGACATCGCGGACCGGCTAGAGGTGTCGGTCCGCACCATTTACCGCGACATGGACACGCTGGTTGCCTCAGGTGTCCCGGTCGAGGGCGAGCGCGGCGTCGGTTACATGGTGCGCGAGGCAATCACCCTGCCCCCCGTTACCCTAACCACCGAAGAACTTGAGGCCCTGAACCTTGGCATGGCCATTGTTGCCGAGGCCGCCGATGATGATCTGAAAAGAGCAGCCCTATCGCTGGCCGACAAGATCGACGCCGTACTACCGACCAGCACAGTGGCCGAGGCCGACGCCTGGAAATTCGCGGTCTACCCATTTGCCGATGCCACCCGTGGTTTCACTCACATGCCCACCCTGCGCGCAGCGATAAAGTCGCGACAGAAACTGCATCTCGACTACCGCCGAATCGACGGCGTCTCAACCTCTCGCACCATCCGGCCCTTGAACATGGAATACTGGGGCCGCGTCTGGACCCTTACTGCTTGGTGCGAAACCCGCGATGATTTCCGGGTGTTCCGTGTGGACCTAGTCGAGGCCGCCACCGCTTTGCCAGAACTGTTCGTGGATGAACCCGGCAAGCGGCTGTCTGACTACGACCCGGAAAAGACAGCCTAACCAAGCTCAAACGTTGTGACACCAAATACCTTGTCCACGTCAATATCCGAAGCAGGCCCACGGTACATTCGCGCAGTCTCAAACACCGGAGCCAATCCCAGCGACTGCGCAACGCCAACCGCCGCGCCGTTTGGCTCTGGCACGTCCAGAAAAACCTCAGCTCCCGGTTCGATGCCTTTCAGCAGCCGTGCCAAAACAGCCTCAGCCACCTGCGACGAGCCTGCCACTAACGGCCCAACCTTGTACCCTTCGCGGCAGGGTCGAATGGTTCCAAACCCGACCAGATCCCCATCCAAAACCGCCTGCACCGTCGAATGCCCTGCAGCTTGTACCCATCCCTGCCAGAAATCATGACGCGCAGCAGGAAACACCCCGCGATCCAGTGCCTCCAGCTGCGCGTCCGGCACTGTGACCTCACGCAACTCTAGCCCGGC
The DNA here is from genome assembly GCF_011813015.1 of Parasedimentitalea denitrificans. Taxonomy (GTDB): domain Bacteria; phylum Pseudomonadota; class Alphaproteobacteria; order Rhodobacterales; family Rhodobacteraceae; genus Parasedimentitalea; species Parasedimentitalea denitrificans. Next base: position 82,916 of record NZ_QHLQ01000001.1, read on the forward strand.
AACCGTCTTCCCCGGCAATATCTCGGGCACACCGCCATACCGAATATTGCGATAGGCCAGCTCAAACCCTGAGGCGCGATAGTTATCTTGCTGATCGACCACGCCATCCAACCCAACCACGCGGTCGCCTGCGTGCTCTAACGCGCGCTGCCACAGCTGCAACCCAAAACCACGCCCTCGCCAGCCCTGTGCCACAATGTAAAAACCAAGAAAGGCAAACCCCGGATCGTAATTGACCACTGAAATTGACGCGATCATCTCGCCATCAACCCAGCCGCCCCAGAACCCTTGTGGATCTACCCGAACAAAGCACGCCGCATCCTGAGCGCCGGGGTTCCAGCCTTCCGCCGCAGCCCATTCCACCATCAGATCCCGATCTGCCGCCGACATCACCTGCATAGTGTAAGAAGAGTTCATCTGTGCCCCCAACGCGCCAATCACAGCGGCAGGCTGGCACACTCAGCGTGGAAACACAAAACACCGGTTGCGTTTCACCGTCAGCCACATCACCCGGCCTGCCTCGGGCAGGAATACATTGGGCACTGTCGCTTTCAGGATCGAACCATCGTGGTCCATCTTGAATTCCACCAGGCTCTCATGCCCCAAAAAACGCGCTCTCTGAACGGTCCCACGGGCCGCCACACCGTCACTTGGCGTAGGTAACGGGCCCGTACCAGCACGGTCAAAGTCAATTTTCAGGTGTTGAGGCCGGAAAACAATGTCCACATCGGTGCCATCAGGCAGACCTGGTGCCAGAAACCCACCAAACGGAGTTTCCGCCAGTGCGCCCTGCACATGTGCCTTTAGCACATTGGTATCGCTAAAAAACGCAACCGCCGCATGGTCGACCGGTCGGTTATAGACATTATACGGCGCGCCCTGCTGCACGATTTTACCACCGCGCATCAGCGCAATCTCATCTGCCATCCGCATGGCTTCTTCCGGCTCGTGCGTAACCAGAAGAACCGCCGTGTCTTCCTCTTTCAGCAGGCTTAGCGTTTCATCGCGAATGCCGTCGCGCAGCCGGTTGTCCAGCCCAGAAAACGGCTCATCCATCAGCATGATCCGCGGCCGTGGCGCCAGTGACCGCGCCAGCGCAACCCGCTGTTGCTCGCCCCCTGACAGCTGATGTGGAAACCCGTCAATGAACCGCAGCAAATCCACACGCGCCAACAGTTCCTCTGCCCGTGCGCGCTTCGCCTCCTTGGTCCCTTTCAGGCCAAAGGCCACGTTGTCACCCACACTCAGATGTGGAAACAGCGCAAAATCTTGGAACATCAGCCCGATTTCACGGCGCTCAGGCGGCACCCGGTAATCGGTGTCACAGATCAGCTTGCCATCAACATAGATCTCGCCGCTGTCCTGCATCTCAACCCCAGCGATGATCCGCAAGGTGGTCGACTTACCGCAGCCCGACGGCCCCAACAGGCATGTCACCTGCCCGGCCTGAATACGAAGCGACACATCGTCCACCACGGCGCGGCCATTAAAATGGCGCACGAGGTTACGAATTTCCAGACGAGGAGTGGTCTGCATCGCGCTGACCTCAGGAGCGGTATTCATGATCGAAGTGCAGCCTCACTGACGTTGAACAAGGGAAACCCTCGGATTTCCAAGATCGGATATCAACCCGCCCCCCTTGGCGCAAGCATTCAACAACAAGATGCGACACTGCCTTCCGCTTGCCCTTCCACAAACGGGCTCTCGCCACCGCATCCTTCGAAAATACCGTAATGGGTATCAAAATTGCCGATAAACTCAAAATGCTCCGTAAACCGGGTCTCTTTCAGCATCATCCAGGTATTGCCGCAAACCGGGAAGACCTTGCCCGTCTCAATCACATGATGATCATCCAAAACAAACTCATGCGGCGCATGTGGGATATTGCCCTTGTAGATAACCGCTTGGCCAAAATCCTCACAGGCCGGTTCCAGCCCGGCCAACTTGAACAGCCGATAGGTTGCCGACAGAAACTTCAGCGGCGCAATCCGCTCTTCCAGCTTAGGGTTTTCAATAGTCAGCGGCCGCGCCTCTACCCGGCGCGGGTCGCCAAAACCTGCCGCCCGCGCCAGTGTCAGAAAATCATTCCAATACAAGGCACCGGACAGGCACTCGCCATACAACACCTCATCTTTGGCCATCGCCTCCGGCACCCGCCGATCCGCATAAACATCCGAGAAATACATCTCGCCGCCCTCTTTCAGCAGGTGATGTACACCGCTCAGCACTGCAGCCTTGTCAGTGGCTAGGTTGATCACACAGTTAGAGACGATGATATCAAACGATCCTGGCTCCAATTCCAACTCATCCAGCTTTTCAATAAAACCATGGTGGAATTCGACATTAGACGCGGCATAACCAAATTTCTCGGCATGATAGGCCTGATGCGCCCGCGCCACATCCAACTGCGCCGGTGTCATGTCAACGCCAACAACCCGGCCACGTTCACCAACCATGGCCGACAGTGCATAGACATCCCGCCCCGCGCCACAGCCCAGATCAAGAATTCGCATCCCCTCCAGCGCCAACGGCGCGATCAGGCCACAGCCATAATACCGCGTCAGCACCTCATCATGGATCTGCGATAACACCGCTTTTACATGATCCGGCATGGCGTCAGGCGTGCAACAGGCATTGGTCTGCAAATCCTCACTCCCCTGCAGCACTTCGCCATAATATTTCTGTACAGATTGATGTTCCATAGTCGCGCCTTCAAATCCCCATCCCCGTCCGGCTACCGCCGCCAGACAGGTACTGCAACCCAATCCACAGCCTTTGACAAAAGAGTGACAGCCAAAAACCGCTCCCTTGTTCATCTGGCCACAACTATCCCGAGGGAGGAGCCCACAAGGTTCCGGTGGCAGAACCCCACTTTATAAACTTGCGGGCCGAGCCTTCATTCAGGCCACCATCTCAAAGCTAACCTCATCGCGGACGCGGCCGTTCACCATCAGCTCCAGCTTATGCGGGCCGGGCATCAAGGTGAATGTCCTTGCATTGCCCTTCATCGGGTGGCGTTTACTCAGCGACAGCCCCTTGCCCCCCAGTTTCGCCTGCTTCAACTTGAACACCTTGACCGAGATCTTGCCGCTAGGGCGCTGAAAATGCAGCCGGTAGTCAACCAACACCGGTAACTCCTTGGCTGCCTTCAGGTGGCATGAGAACTCCAACGCCTCGCCAATGCGCACCGTTTCGGCTTTCAACTCCACTTCGACATCCAGCTCAACGTCGGGATCATACCCCAACATCGTCATCGCCCTTGGATGCCCAGCCTTGATCAGGCCTCGCAGCGCATGTGACGTCATCCAGTCCAGTTCCTTGCGGTCCTGGCGTGCCATCTGTTGCCAGGCCTCCAGCCGGTCCAACACTAGATCCGGATCTTTTTTGGTGATGTCATTCAAATGATTGGCCACCGATCGAGTCACATATCGAGTCTTATCCCCATGCAGCACATCCAGCAGCGGCAGCGGGTCATGCAGCTCAAGCCCGACCGCCTCTCCCCAAGGCAAACGCGGCCGCGTGCCTTCAGTTGCCAGTCGGCGAACATGATAGTTCTCGTGCACAGCCCAGCCCTGCAACCGCTCCATCACCTCATCCGGCCAACGGTTCAGAAACGGACGAATGGCCCATTCCATCGAAAACCGCTTGGTGATCTCCTCGATCATGTCCAAAGCCAGATCACGGTGATCCTCTAGCCCCTTGGCAATCACAAATTCGCCCAGCGGCGCAAAGATGAAATCACCAAAGTCGTCATCCGTCTTGCGCGGATCCAACGGCGCGGGCAGCGCAGCCCGCAGGGTATCCGCCACCGCAGGCAATTCCCCCGGCAACATGTCCCCCAGAACCTCAGCAATCCAGGATATCCGCTGCTTCAGCTCCAACTCCAGCAGTTGCTCCATCACTTGCGCCTCGAACCTATCCGCATTGAACTGCGGATCAGCTCCGGCAAAAAGGCTCGCTAGATAGCGAACCTTTTCACGGTTGAACAACTGGTCCTTCAAAGAGAACACCTCAGCCATCTTACATCACCGTATTCGTTGCGCCGCCATCCAGCAGGATGTTCTGGCCTACAATAAACCCGGCATGCTGCGAACACAGGAACGCACAGGTCGCACCAAACTCACCACGCGTGCCATAGCGCCCTGCCGGAATGGTGGCACTGCGCTGCGCCTTGGCCTCTTCCATGGAAATTCCCTGCTGCGCTGACACACCTGTATCCAGCGCCACCGCCCGATCAGTTGCATGAATACCCGGCTGCAGGTTGTTGATGGTCACGCCGTGCCCCGCCACCTGCCGAGCCGTTCCGGCCACGTAACCAGTCAAACCAGCCCGCGCAGAGTTCGACAGACCCAGCACCGCAATTGGCGCTTTGACCGACACACTGGTGATGTTGACCACCCGGCCCCAGCCACGCTCCATCATACCCGGCAACAGTGCCTTCATCAGCGCAATCGGCGCCAGCATATTGGCATCAAGTGCTGCGATGAAATCGTCACGGTCCCAGTCGCTCCACATCCCCGGAGGCGGACCACCCGCGTTATTTACCAAGATATCAACGCCTTCAGCGGCCTTCAGCACCTTGGCCTGCCCCTCGGCAGTGGCAATGTCAGCGGCAACCGTAACAACATCCACACCATACTGGTCGCGGATCGCTTGCGCCGCGTCCTCTAGCGCCTGCGCCCCACGCGCATTCATCACCAGATTGACACCAGCCTCAGCCAAGGCCTCGGCGCAGCCCAGACCCAAACCCTTGCTGCTGGCACAGACCAGCGCGCGTTTACCGGAAATTCCCAGTTCCATAGTATTCTCCCCTAAGACATACGAACATTTTGACGACACCCTTGCACCGGCATCATTGAATTGACCACCCCCGCTTGCCCGCAAATCTGCGTGATCCGGTCCAGCTACAGACACATTTGCGCGCAATAACAGGTGGACGCGCCCCAGAAATGCCACCATATCAAAGTGTGGCTCACCCAAACCCAAGGTCTCCAAGTGCACATCGAATACGGTCACATCCAGTCTGTCCTCGCCTACCCCGCCTCGGGCTTTCGCGTGCACGTCGGTGCCAATATGGGCGATACTCTCAGCGTTCTGGATGACCTGATGCTGGATGACACCTACCAGCTGGACCAAGGTGCCAAGCCACAGCGACTGGCGATATTGGCAAATCCGGGCGGTGACCTGCAAATCGGCAACCAGACCGAATTGGGCACGCCCAATGCCGATCTGCACCTAGATTGCGTCCTTAGCCTGATGTCGCCGGACGGCAGCATAACCGAGGCCCTATTGCTGGTCGAAGTCGATGCCGATGGCATGATTGCAGCCATATTCATTTTGCCCCTGTCCCCGATGCTGGCACAGACCGACTATGTGCTGGTCCGCGGTGAACGCGACGATGCGCGCAAGAGACTGGCCCAGATTGCCAGCGTTTCCTTTAGTCGTGGCACCCACATCACCATGGCGTCCGGCGCCCAGGTACCCATTGAGCACCTCAAGGCCGGCGACCGGGTTCTTACCCGCGACGACGGCCCCCAAATGGTCCGCTGGGTTGGCCAAACCACCCACCGCGCCATTGGCAATATGGCCCCGATCCTTATTCGGGCCGGTGCGCTGAACAACGAAAATAACCTGGTAGTCAGCCCCGACCACCGTCTGTTTGTCTATCAACGCAGCGACGAAATCGGCGCTGGCGTACCCGAACTGCTGGTCAAGGCACGCCACTTGGTGAACGGCACAACCGTCGTGGTTCAGGACGGCGGCTTTGTCGACTATTTTCAAATCCTGTTCGACCGACACCACATCATCTACGCCGAAGGCATCGCAGCCGAGTCGCTGTTGATCGACTCGGTCACTAAGCACACATTGCCGCCTGAACTGCAGGAACAACTGTCGTCGCAGATGAACGCCCATGGCCGCCGAGACGACCACGGGCTTGATGTGCAAAAGGCGCTGCTGGATCGCCCTGACGCAATCGCAGCCCTGAAACGTTCATCGCTTCGATAACACCCAACTGCGATGGTCTAGGCATGGGCAAGTGCCCCTTGCTCGTCTAGCTCATCTCGCTTGTAGTCCTTTATCATCATGTCCGGGTTCCCCAGGATCCCCTGAGTGATCAACAACCTCATACGGTTGCCATCGTAATACCGTTCCTCGACGATTTTCCCGTCGCTCCACTGCTGCCAGCACATCCCGTCTATCCGATGCGGCACGCCTTCGGCTGTGCAAAAACTGGTTTTGTTTCTGAACACACAAACCTGCAAATCATCAATGATCTTCACATCGGTAATCGCCCCGTCAATGGATGCTGCAGAGGCAATAAACGGCACCTGCTTTCGCCGTCCTTCGGCAGCGCCAGTTGCAAATAGGACGTCATTTGCAAACATGAGCCCATCACCAGCAAAAAACTGGTCAAAAGCCTCCAACGGTTTTCCAGCGCGCAGCAACGCCACCTGCGTGTTAACACAATCAGCAAAAACACTCTTTTCCATATCGATACCCAATTCTTCTAAACCGCAAATAGACCACAGCGCCCAGCGAGAGAACATAAATAGAACATCCAGCAATTCACGGTCAACAGCCAGCTGCGTTTCTCCTGACAGTTTCTGGCATCAGACTGCAGCTTGGGTAGCAAGTTGCAGTCCCAAAAGGCCCGCGCCTGACCTTGGGGAGGTGCAAAGCGCCTTCCCGGGGGGAAGGTCAGGCGCGGGCCGATCGGCTACGCCTCACGTCCCATGTGAAATCCTGCAAGCCCTGTATTATGGATTGCTCTGTTAGTGTGATAGGATCCGCCCGGTTGCGCCTAAAACAGATGCGGCTCATGCCCGTCGAAAAAAGCTTTCTTGCCCAATCTAGCGTCCCTTCTCCATTTCCCGCACCTTGGCATGAGCATTCAGGAACAACCGTGGCGTCACGTTATCCCCGACATAGGCCTCTATGTGTCCACTTAGCAGCGCCATCCAGTAAATCCGCAGCACCGCATTTATTCGGCGCCCGTATCCTAGCCCAAGTTTACGAAACCAGCGCACCATGTCGGCGTCCAGCCGGATGGTCACGCGGGTCTTGTCCCGGTCCAACCGCTCCCAACTGTCCATGCCACTCCAATCCTCGGGCAGGCTCTTGTCCAGCCACTCGCGGCGCATCGCGTCTTGATGGGTCTCCAGTTCCAGTTGCATTTCCGTGCTGGCTGATTTTCGATTGTATGTCACAGTACCACAGCTTTCTGCCTGTTGCGGGAACGGGCATCCTGCGCCCAATTCGTTAACCCGTCCCAAGCACAGCGAACGGTGCATGCGTGGTGCACGTATGGTGCACGCGTAACACCCCCGCGTTTTCCTTGCTTCTGGGGCGTTTCTTACCTATACGCGCGCTCATGTTGGACACTGCCTCAAACCGCCCCGAATTGCCGAGCGAAATCGCCCGCCGCCGCACCTTTGCGATCATCTCGCATCCGGATGCCGGTAAGACGACTCTGACGGAAAAGTTTCTACTCTATGGTGGCGCGATCCAGATGGCTGGACAGGTCCGCGCCAAGGGTGAGGCGCGCCGCACCCGCTCCGACTTTATGCAGATGGAAAAAGACCGCGGTATATCGGTCAGCGCCTCGGCAATGTCGTTTGATTTCGGGAACTTCCGGTTTAACCTTGTTGACACCCCCGGCCACTCGGACTTCTCCGAAGATACTTATCGCACCCTGACCGCAGTGGATGCGGCTGTTATGGTGATCGATGGTGCCAAGGGTGTGGAAAGCCAGACCCAGAAACTGTTCGAGGTCTGCCGCCTACGCGATCTGCCGATCCTGACCTTCTGTAACAAGATGGACCGCGAGAGCCGGGAAATCTTTGACATCATTGATGAAATTCAGGAAAATCTGGCCATCGACGTGACCCCGGCCAGCTGGCCTATCGGGGTTGGCCGTGATTTCATCGGCACCTACGACATCCTGCACGACCGGTTGGAACTGATGGACCGCGCTAACCGGAACAAGGTCGCGGAAAGTGTTGAAATCAATGGCTTGGACGACCCCAAGCTGGCTGAATATGTGCCTGAGCACCTGCTGGAAAAGTTCCTGGAAGAGCTGGAGATGGCGCGCGAGCTGCTACCAGCACTGGACCCTCAGGCGCTGCTCGACGGAACCATGACACCGATCTGGTTTGGCTCGGCGATTAATTCCTTTGGTGTTAAAGAGTTGATGGACGGAATTGCCAAATACGGCCCAGAGCCTCAGGTGCAAACCGCCCAGCCCCGCAACATCGCCCCGGAAGAGAAAAAGGTCGCCGGTTTTGTGTTCAAGGTTCAGGCCAACATGGACCCCAAACACCGCGACCGCGTCGCCTTTGTCCGCATGGCCTCGGGTCATTTCAAACGTGGCATGAAGCTGACCCACGTGCGCACCAAAAAGCCGATGGCGATTTCAAACCCTGTACTGTTCCTGGCCTCGGATCGGGAACTGGCAGAAGAGGCTTGGGCCGGTGATATCATCGGCATCCCGAACCACGGCCAACTTCGCATTGGCGACACCCTGACCGAGGGTGAAGCCCTTCGTGTCAGCGGCATTCCATCCTTTGCGCCTGAACTGCTGCAATCCGTTCGTGCCGGAGACCCCTTGAAATCCAAGCACTTGGAGAAGGCACTGATGCAGTTCGCCGAAGAAGGTGCTGCCAAGGTGTTCAAGCCCTCGATCGGTTCTGGCTTTATCGTCGGTGTTGTAGGCCAGCTTCAATTCGAAGTTCTCGCCAGCCGGATTGAGATGGAATACGGGCTGCCAGTACGGTTTGAACAAAGTCAGTTCACCTCTGCGCGTTGGGTTGCCGGGGACAAACAGGCGATGGACAAGTTCATCAACGCCAATGGCCAGCATATCGCTCACGACCATGACGGCGACATCGTCTACCTGACCAGAATGGCGTGGGATATCGATCGGGTTGTACGTGACTATCCAGACCTGAAACTGACAGCGACGAAAGAGATGATGGTTTGAGGACAGAAGAACACTGCTCAGTTCTTTTCACCCCGCAAAATAGGTGCCCAGCCCGGCAAAACTGTCGGGCTGGGATACTGATCCGATGACCCGCTGGGGCCTTGTCTCCACCATCAAGGCCGAGGCCGACGATGTTCTGAATTTTGCCGCCTATCATATCGAGGCAGGCGCCCACCGTCTGTTCATCTATCTTGATGCCCCCTGCCCCAAAGCAATGCCCTTTCTGCAGGCGCATCCGAAGGTTCGGGTTATTCACTGTGACGAGGCCTATTGGCTAAAGCGCCGCAAATCCCGCCCCAACAAACACCAAGTCCGCCAAACCCTGAACGCCACCCGTGCCTATCGTCAGCAAGCCAGAGAACTGGACTGGCTAGTTCATATGGATGTGGACGAGTTTCTGTGGAGCGAAGACCCGATCGACCAAACTCTAGGTAACCTGCCGCAGGATGTATTCTGCGCCCGGGCCAGACCGATAGAGTCACTCGGCAGCAATGGTACCGCGTTCAAGGCGCATATGCCCAGAACCCCTCGGCGTAACGCTATTGTTCAAAGCCTGTACCCCAAGTTTGGAGACTACCTGAAGGGCGGCTTCCTTAGTCATGAACAGGGAAAGGTGTTCGCCCGCACTGGTTCCGACGACGTTAAGTTCCGCATCCACAATGTCTTTGTGGACGATGCATCAAACCCTGATCAAGTTGAGCTCCCGACAGTGGATCTGTGCCATCTTCACAGCAAGAACTGGGACGATTGGATCGCACAATATCGCTACCGTCTTCAGAAGGGTTCGTACCGATCCGAGCTAAAGCCAAATCGCTCTCGCGAGAACGGCGGCGCGACCCTTCATGAGGTCCTTAGCATGCTGGAAGCAGAAGACGGTGTAGCAGGTTTGCGATCTTTCTACGATGAAATCTGTGCAGATACGGCGGAACGACGCGCCCAATTGAAAAATCATAATCTTCTTAAGCTCCGCGACCTGAATTTAGCTGAAAAACGACGGACACATTTCCCAGAATACCAGTGATTTGTCTCCCAGTTGCGCCAATCCAAACTTTGGCGCGACATATGGCCGACTTCATTTGACCCGTGGCCCTGTTTTTGGTATTCCCCGCCGCGAGCCGATCGTGCAGAACGCACAACGACCAACCGGGTCCGGCCATCTAAATGTACGTGCGGTCCAAGTCAGCGTCCGCGAAACGCGGAAACACATGACGAAATTTTCTGATCTGAATCTAAACCCCAAAGTTCTAAAAGCGATCAACGAAGCGGGCTATGAAACCCCTACTCCGATCCAGGCCGAAGCCATTCCGCCTGCTCTGGAAGGTCGCGATGTTTTGGGCATTGCACAGACAGGGACTGGCAAAACAGCCTCTTTTACCCTGCCTATGATCACTTTGCTGGCCCGTGGCCGTGCCCGCGCGCGCATGCCGCGCAGCTTGGTTCTGTGTCCGACACGTGAACTTGCTGCCCAGGTTGCCGAAAACTTTGACACCTACACCAAGCACCTGAAACTGACCAAAGCACTGCTGATCGGCGGTGTTTCGTTCAAAGAACAGGATGCTGCAATCGACCGCGGTGTGGACGTTCTAATCGCAACGCCTGGTCGTCTGCTGGACCATTTTGAGCGCGGTAAACTGATTCTCTCTGACGTTAAAGTCATGGTTGTGGACGAAGCCGACCGGATGCTCGACATGGGATTCATCCCAGATATCGAACGTATTTTTGGCCTGACCAATCCCCTGACCCGTCAGACGCTGTTCTTCTCGGCCACAATGGCACCTGAAATTGAGCGTATCACCAACACCTTCCTGTCGGCCCCTGCCCGTATCGAGGTGGCCCGTCAGGCAACCACCTCCGAGAACATCACGCAAGGCGTCGTTATGTTCAAAGCCTCGCGTCGTGACCGCGAAGGCAGTGAAAAGCGTAAGCTCCTGCGGACTTTGATCGACCTTGAATGCGATAAGTGCACCAACGCGATTATCTTTTGCAACCGCAAGATGGACGTGGATATCGTTGCCAAGTCACTGAAAAAATACGGCTACAACGCGTCTCCGATCCACGGTGATCTAGAGCAGAGCCACCGGATGAAAACCCTGGATTCGTTCCGCGATGGATCGCTGCGTTTTCTGGTTGCTTCCGATGTTGCGGCCCGTGGTTTGGATGTTCCAAACGTCAGCCACGTGTTCAACTTTGATGTGCCAAGTCATGCCGAAGACTATGTGCACCGCATTGGCCGTACCGGTCGCGCTGGTCGTGATGGCACTGCTATGATGATCTGCGTCCCCAAGGACGAAAAGAACCTTGCCGGCATCGAACGTCTGGTCCAGACCGAGATTCCGCGTCTGGAAAACCCACTGAAATCCGCCAAGTCTGAAAAGACCAAGGACGGCGACACAGAGAAGAAATTCACTGGCCGTACTCGCCGTTCGTCCAAGTCGGACAGCAAGCCAAGCGAAGCCACCGATGCAGCGCCAGCGGCACAGGCTGACGCACAGACCGAAGCACCAGCTAAGGATGCGCCAGCTGAACGTCAGAGCAAGTCGGATAACCGCCGGTCAAACGCTGGCTCAAACGACAATCGCGGCAAGTCAGGCGACAACCGGTCTTCGTCACGGTCATCCAACCGTTCACGCGGGGGACGCGACAACGGCAAGACAGTTGTTGGCCTAGGTGATCACCTGCCCAGCTTTATCGCGCTCAGCTTTGAAGAGCGCCGCGCAGGCTGATTGGACAACCTGATCATGAGCAATTCAGGCCGTACCCAGTGGGTGCGGCCTTTTTACTTTAGAGTTCTGCTCATGTGCATATTGAAGCGCGGTTGGCGGTCTAACGGCTCCATTCACCATTGTTTGACCCAAATTGCTGGGAGAATTGGAATTGTCCCGATTGGACGCACTATGGTCAGTTCAATCTTGGCCCACAGTACGAATTTTCAGAGGTCTTCGCAATTTTGCATGTGGCCTAACTGATCGGCCTTCAATCCTTGGCCATCACCTCGGCCATACTCCACTCCCCACAACGTGAAAAGTGAAACGGCACTGCATTCTTCGCAGGCTTCTTTTCCCCGAATAGGTTCTGGCACAGCGCGCTGATAACGCCATAGTGGCTAACAAACAGCACAGGTTTATCTGGAAAGTCGTTTTGCCAATTGTCCACGCTCGTAGAGACCCGCTGGCAAACATCGCCCCAGGGTTCACTATCCGCCGAAAGGCTTTCCATCGTTACAAAATCTAGCACGGAGATACCGGCAGGAACTATTTCGCTGAGCAGCTGTCCCTCGAAGGCACCAAAATTGCGTTCTATCAAGTCATCATCTGTCATGACCGGAACGCCGAGACGGTCGGAAATTATTGTTGCAGTTCGATGCGCCCTAAGAAGTGGACTACTGACAATGGCCCCGACAGATTGACCCACTAGGCTTTCAGCCGAGACCTTCGCCTGGGCAATGCCGGTTGAATTGAGCGGCTGGTCAGATCGCCCTTGCAGGCGGCCTTGTATATTCCAGTCCGTTTGCCCGTGGCGGACAAACAGGAATTCTCTTTTATTTTTCGCATCTTGTTTCATTTGCCTTGTATTGCACTGCGCTCAGGTCTGTGCAAGTTGGCTGCCGGCCTGTAGTTAGTATCGGTACAGGTCAGACAGACCTGACTACGACCAGGCCTTAGGACTTTGTTAAAGCACGATTGCAATTGCTGCATGGCGGCAATGCTAACTTGGCCGATGTTATCCAAACCAGTCTCGCCTATCTGCTATTCCAAGCAACGACACTAGATACACCGACGCGAGAAGAACACATGTCCCAGTTTGACACACCGAACCTGACTACCGCTGATATCCGGGCCATCGAGGCCCGCGCCCACCAGCTTCGCAGCGAAGCGATGCGCGACATGATGCGTGCCCTTGGCCGCGGCATCGCAGCGGTTCCGCACAAGGTTGTGAGCCTATTCCACCGCTCGCACCCTGCATAATAGACAACCAGTTACCACTCACTTGAACAGAAAACGCCCCGGTCGGAACAACCGGGGCGTTTTGCATTTTGTTAGCTTAGGGTGACCCAAAGGGTCACCGCATCCGGCTGACAACCACGGTTACTTCGGGTTTTTTGCCGATCTCGTTATTGGCAGACTGTCTGGCAACCCGACGCAGACCTTCTTCCAGTTTGTCGTCATCGCGCAGGGTCTTTTTGTTAGACCGTGTCAGGAACTGGTTCAGGTCCTTCTCCAAAGTCTCGACCAAACCATCCTTGGAGCGACCGGTCTCTGCCAGACCTTTGATATCACACCAAGGTTCACCCAGCGGTTCGTCTTCCTCGTCCAGGATAACAGTGACCACCACATGGCCGTTCAACGCCATACGGATACGGTCCCGAACGATACCGTCCATCGCGCCGACCTTGACCGAGCCATCCAGATAGGTGCGGCCAGTGTCGACGTATTCAGCGACTTCTGGCGTGTCGCCAGTCAGGTCCATCATCATGCCGTTGACGACAACTGCGCTAGCCATGCCTTTGCTGATACCAAGGCGCGAGTGTTCCCGCAGGTGGCGGTGTTCGCCATGCATCGGGATCAGCATCTTGGGCTTCACTAGATCGTGAAGAGTTTCCAGGTCCGGACGGTTGGCGTGGCCCGATACGTGATACAGGCCCGAGCTGTCATCGACGATATCCACGCCCTTTTCCGAGAGCTGGTTCATGATGCTAATCACGCCCTTCTCATTGCCCGGAATGGTCTTGGAGGAGAACAGGAACAGATCGCCCTCTTTCAACTGTAGTCCACGGTACTTGCCACGCGCCAACTGGGCCGAGGCAGCGCGGCGTTCGCCCTGACTGCCTGTAACCAGCAGCATCACGTTCTCACGCGGCATCTGGGTGGCTTCCTCGGGGCTGACAACCGATGGGAAATCCGTCAGCACACCGGTTTCAACAGAAGCCTCGATCATCCGCTGCATCGCGCGGCCCAGCAGAACAACAGATCGACCTGCCCGCTCGCCTGCTTCGGCCAGTGTCTTCACACGTGCTACGTTCGACGCAAAGGTGGTGGCAACAACCATGCCCTTGGCATCCTGAACCAACTTGGTGATCTCGGGGCCCAGTTCCAGCTCTGATCGGCCAGGGTTCGGAGAGAACACGTTGGTACTGTCACACATCAACGCCTGTACGCCGCCTTTGCTCAGCTCAGTCCAGACCGCTGGGTCAAAAGGCTCGCCTACAATCGGCGTTGGATCGGTTTTGAAGTCACCCGAGTGCAGAACACGGCCCGCAGGCGTATCGATGACAAGACCGCCGCTTTCGGGAACCGAGTGCGAGATAGGCACGACACCAATGCTGAAAGGGCCCAATTTGGTCACTTCCGGCCATGCAGAAACCGTGCGCACAGCCTCTTCCGGATGGCCGTGCTCTTTCATCTTGCGGCGCGCAATATTGGCGGTGAAGGCACGTGCATAGATTGGCACGTTCAGCTTGCCATACATATGCGCTACACCGCCAATGTGGTCTTCGTGGGCGTGGGTGATAAAGATGCCTTCGAGCTGACCGGCGCGCTCTTGCAGCCAGGTCATGTCAGGCATGATCAGGTCAACACCAGGGGTACTGTCCATATCCGGGAAAGCCACGCCCAGATCCACCAGGATCAGGCGCTCTTTGCCAGGTTTGCCATAGCCATAGACATAGGCGTTCATACCAATTTCGCCTGCCCCACCGAGGGGCAGATAGATCAATCGTTCAGTGCTCATTTTAGAGACCGTTTTCCTTGTTGTATTTGTGAATGATCTGCAGACCATGCATGGTCAGATCATCCTCAAAAGCGTCAAAAAGTTGTGCTGATTGCTGGAACAAAGGCGCCAGCCCGCCTGTCGAGATGATTTTCATCGGAACGCCGTGTTCCGCTTTGATCCGCGTGCAGATCTCGCGCACCAGTCCCACATAGCCCCAGAACACGCCGGATTGCATGCAGGCTACGGTGTTGGTGCCGATAACGGCTTGCGGCTTTGAAATGTCCACATGGGGCAATGCTGCCGCCGCTTGGTGCAGGGCCTCAAGGCTCAGGTTCACACCCGGAGCGATCACTCCACCGATATAGGCGCCATCATCAGCCACGACATCAAAAGTCGTCGCGGTGCCAAAATCCACCATGATCAGGTTGCCGCCATAGTGATCAAACCCTGCAACGGTGTTGACCAGCCTATCCGGCCCAACCGCTGTGCCCTCATCCACCCGCACATCGACGGGCAGCAAACAGTCCGGCTTACCCACCACCAGCGGGCGTGTATTGAAGTATCGGTCAGACAGAACCCGCAGATTAAACACCACACGCGGCACTGTAGACGAGATGATCACATCAGTGATGTCCGCCTCGATCCCCTGCAACCGCATCAGTGTGCTTAGCCAGACGTAATACTGATCGGCAGTTCGCTGCCATTCAGTGGCGGTGCGCCACGTGCCGATAAAGCGCTCACCATCCCAGATGGAAAACACGGTATTGGTATTGCCGCAATCGACTGCCAAAAGCATCGTGCCTTGCCCTTCCTAGAAATAGATATCCGCTGCAGGGATGCTGACGCGGCCTTTGGCGGTGTTTAGAACAAGGTTGCCCTCGCCGTCCACCGTTTCAAACGTCCCTGTGGTTTCCGAGGAACCAGTGCGAGCGGTGATGACCTCTCCTAACTTGGCAGCCTTGTCTAGCCAAGCGGTTCTGATCACTTCAAACCCATATGTCACAAACTGTTGTTCATAATGGGCATAGGCCGCCGCCAGCTCTCCCAGAAACTCTTCGGGCGTTACCGCAGCCCCAGCTTCAGACAACAATGATACAGGTCGAACAGCGCGCTCTTCCAATTGCTCCACCGGCGGCACTTCGCTCAGGTTCACCCCGATACCAATGAACAGATGCGTGACACCTCCACCAGAGCCTGCACTTTCGAGCAGAATTCCGGCCAATTTACCACCATTGAGCAAAACATCGTTGGGCCACTTAAGGGAAAAGCCAGCAGCACGCCCCGTTACTGCAACACAGGCATCAAACAGAGCCAGCGAAGCAACAAAGCTTCGCAAAGCCGCCTGCGCTGGAGGTCCTTCAGGACGCAGTACCAAGGTGCAGGCCAAGTTCCCTTTGGGATTGGCCCAGGACCGCCCTCTGCGGCCGCGTGCGGCGGTCTGGTGGTGGGCAAGGATCCATTCAGGACCGGCAAGTGAGGGTGCAATCCTCGCAGCCTCATTCAAGGTGCTATCCACCTCGGTCAGGATCCGTCGCCCATATCCATCTGGCCACTGCCGCATGTCACCCTCATCTTCTTCTTGTTTTAAATACCTTCGCCGAAGGCATCCTCAAAAACAGCGACGCGCCCCAAGGGGCGCGTCTCATTTGTCATACTCTGTATCGAACTGTCGCCTAGTTGACCAGCATGGCCGCTGCAGCAGCCGCAGCACCTTCGACGCCAAACATATTGACGATCCCCAGAACCATCACCGCAGCAGATGCCATCAGGAAGCCCCACAGAACAGGCGATGAATTCCGATCCATCTCTTCACCCTCCTCGCCAAAGTACATGTAGTACACGATACGAAGATAATAGAAGGCACCAATAACCGAGGCTACAACACCGGCAATCGCCAGCCAGGCCAGTCCCGCGTCATAGGCGGCACGCAGAACATAGAACTTACCAAAGAAGCCGAGCATCGGCGGCACACCTGCCAGCGAGAACAGCAGCACCAGCATCGCCAGCGCCTTGCCCGGCTCACGGCGCGAGTACAGGTTCAGGGCGTTGATGTCAGTTACCGGCTTACCGTCTTTTTCCATCATCAGGATAAAGGCAAAGGTACCGATGTTCATGGTGACATAGATCGCCATGTAAATCAGCATCGCCTGCACGCCAAACACGGTACCCGAAGCCAGCCCCATCAGAGCAAAGCCCATGTGCGCAATCGATGAGTAAGCCATCAGACGTTTAATGTTGGTCTGGCCAATCGCCGCCACCGCGCCCAGGAACATCGACGCAACAGACAACATCGCGACAACCTGGCTCCAGTCCGAAACCGCGTTGCCGAATGCGTCGTGCATGACACGGGCAAACAGACCCATCGCAGCCATCTTGGGGGCCGAAGCAAAGAACGCGGTCACCGGTGTAGGTGCGCCTTCATATACATCTGGTGTCCACATGTGGAACGGTACAGCAGAAACCTTGAACGCCATGCCCGAGATCAGGAACACGATACCAAACAACAGACCAATCGACACTTCGCCGTGTTGCGCAACCTGAATGATGCCTTCGAACTTGGTGGTGCCAGCAAAGCCGTAGACCAGCGACGCGCCGTACAGCAGCAGGCCCGACGACAGCGCCCCCAGCACAAAGTACTTCAGGCCAGCTTCGGTAGACTTCACACTGTCGCGACGCATGGATGCAACGACGTACAGCGCCAGCGACTGCAGCTCTAGCCCCATGTACAGCGACATCAGGTCACCAGCAGAGACCATCATCATCATGCCAACAACGCTCAGCGAAACCAGCAGTGGGTATTCAAACTTCAGCATGCCGCGTTGCGCCATGTAGTCCTGCCCCATCACCAACACTGCTGCGGCTGACAGCAGGATGGTGACTTTGGCAAAACGGGCAAAACCGTCATCGACGAACATGCCGCCAAAGGCAACATTGGTGCCGCTACCGCTACCGGCAATCCACAGCGCCAGTACAGCCATCAGGCCACTGGTGGTCCAGATTAACAGCGGCCCCAGTTTGTCCTTGGTGGAGTACACAGCAAGGAGCAGTGCCAGCATGGCGTAAACAGCCAGGATCATTTCTGGCAGGATTACGTTGAGATCAGCTTGGATCATCTACCTGGGCCCCCTTAGTGCGACGCAGTCTGGGACGTTGCGGACAGATCCGCAGCGGCCAGAGAATGATTGAAATTGTCTACCAGTGCGGCAGTTGAAGGCCCGATGATGTCTGTCACAACGGCTGGGTAAACCCCCAACAGAATGGTCATCACCACCAGCGGAGCAAAGATCACACGCTCGCGCATGGACATGTCAGACATGGTCTTCAGACCTGCTTTGATCATGTCGCCAAACACCACGCGGCGGTACAGCCACAGGGCATAACAGGCCGAGAAGATGACACCGGATGTCGCAACTGCAGCAACCCAAGTGTTCACTTGGAAGGCACCCATCAGCGTCAGGAATTCTCCGACAAAGCCAGATGTACCTGGCAGACCAACGTTACCCATGGTGAAGAACATGAACACCAGAGCGTAGGCAGGCATCCGTACGACCAAGCCGCCATAAGCGCTGATTTCGCGAGTGTGCATACGGTCGTAGATCACGCCGACAATCAGGAACAACGCGGCCGAGATAAAGCCGTGGCTAAGCATCTGAAAGATCGCACCGTCGATACCCTGCTGGTTTGCAGCAAAGATACCCATGGTCACAAAACCCATGTGCGCGACAGATGAATAGGCGATCAGCTTTTTCATGTCGTCCTGCACCAGCGCCACCAGCGAGGTGTAAACGATGGCGATTGCCGACATCCACAGAACCATATCAGCCATCACGTGTGATCCGACAGGGAACATTGGCAAGCTGAACCGCAGGAAGCCGTAGCCGCCCATTTTCAACAGGATTGCCGCCAGAACAACTGAACCAGCAGTTGGCGCCTGAACGTGTGCGTCAGGCAACCAGGTGTGTACTGGCCACATTGGCATCTTCACTGCAAACGAGGCAAAGAAGGCCAGGAACATCAGGGTCTGCATACCGCCGACGACGTGAATGCCCAGAACATCAAAGCTGTTCGACGCAAATGTGTGGGTCATCAATGCTTCGATATCGGTGGTTCCGGCATCAGAGAACATCGCAACCATCGCAACCAGCATCAGCACAGAGCCAAGCAGCGTATAAAGGAAGAACTTGAAGGATGCGTAGATCCGTTCCTTGCCGCCCCAGATACCAATGATCAGGAACATCGGGATCAGGCCTGCTTCGAAGAACAGGTAGAACAGCACCAGATCCAGCGCCATGAAGACGCCCAGCATCAGGGTTTCCAACAGCAGGAATGCAATCATGTATTCCTTGACCCGTTTGTCGATACCCCAGCTGGCCAGAATGGTCAGCGGCATCACAAATGTGGTCAGCATCACAAACAGAACCGAAATTCCGTCGACGCCCATTTTGTATTTCAAGCCCAGCAGCCAGTCTGTCTCTTCGACGAACTGAAAGCCTGTGTTGGCTGGATCAAACTCAAAGTAGATCCCCAAGCTAACCAAGAAGGTGATCGAGGTGGCAAACAAAGCAACATATTTGGAGTTGCGCTGTGCCGCCTCATCCTCGCCCCGCAGGAACAGCGCCATGATGGCCGCTGCCAATGCAGGGATAAAGGTGACAATAGACAGTATGTTGTCCATCAGTGGGCTCCTCCGCCGATCGACATCCAGGTGACTAGGGCGACAATTCCCAGCACCATCCAGAAGGCATAAGTAAAGATGAAACCCGTTTGTGCGCGTCCGGCCAGACGGGTGAAGAAGGGAACGATGCCCATGGCAACGCCGTTCAGGAAGCCGTCGATGGTATCACCATCGCCACGTTTCCACAGGAACCGGCCAAGTGCCAACGCAGGCTTAACAAAGATCGCGTTGTACAGTTCGTCAAAGTACCACTTGTTCTTGAAGAACAGATACAGAGGCTTTTGTGCTGTGGCCAAGCGACCTGGCAGCGACGGGTTGATGATGTAGAACCAAATCGCCATCAGCAGACCGCCCAGCATCGCGATGAATGGAGAGACCTTCACCCATTTCGGAGCCGCATGTGCGTCATCCAGAACGGTGTTGTCTTTACCAAAGTAGATGCCGCCCTCGCCCGGCTTGCCAGCAAACACATAGTGGTGCTCGCCAGAGGCGTCTGCAGCAACTTCACCGTGACCAGTGTCTTCGCCATGTCCGTCTGTTTCGCCGTGGGCCGAAGCTTCGGCAACAGGGATACCATAGAACTTGCCGACCTGATCAGCGTGTCCAAAGAACGATCCGTACCACAGCATGCCTGCCAGAACCGCACCAACGGACAGAACGCCGAGTGGGATCAGCATGGTGATCGGGCTTTCATGTGCATGATCATGGGTGTGCTTGTCGCCACGTGCCTTACCAAAGAAGGTCAGGAACATCAGGCGCCATGAGTAGAACGAGGTCATCGCAGCCGCAATTACCAGCAGCCAGAAACCATACCCGGAACCACCTGCATAGGCGCTCTCGATAATCGCATCCTTAGACAAGAAGCCAGCGAAACCGATGTGTGTCAGCGGGATACCAACGCCAGTGATCGCCAGAGTACCGATCATCATCGACCAATAGGTGAATGGGATCTTTTTGCGCAGGCCACCGTATTCGGTCATTTCCTGCTCGTGGTGCATCGCGTTGATGACGGAACCAGCACCAAGGAACAACAACGCCTTAAAGAACGCGTGTGTCAGCAGGTGGAACATCGCAGCAGAGTACATGCCAACACCGGCAGCAACGAACATATAGCCCAGCTGCGAACAGGTTGAATACGCAATGACGCGTTTGATGTCGGTCTGAACCAGCCCCACAGTCGCCGCGAAAAAGGCTGTCGAAGCACCAACTACAGTTACAAAGGCCATTGCTTCCGGAGCGAACTCCATCAGTGGCGACATACGGCAGACCAGGAATACACCGGCAGTAACCATGGTCGCCGCGTGGATCAGAGCAGACACAGGTGTCGGACCTTCCATCGCATCAGGCAGCCAGGTGTGCAGGAACAGTTGAGCAGATTTGCCCATCGCACCTACGAACAGCAGGAAGGCCAGCAGGTTTGCCGCGTTCCATTCAGTCCACAGGAAGGTCAGCTGCATTTCAGCCAGTTTTGGCGCAGCGGCAAACACATCGTTGAAGTTGATGCTGTCAGTCAGGAAGAACAGACCAAAGATACCCAGCGCGAAGCCAAAGTCACCAACCCGGTTGACGACAAACGCCTTGATCGCGGCGGCGTTGGCTGTTGGCTTGCGGTAGTAGAAACCGATCAACAGGTACGAGGCAACGCCCACGCCTTCCCAGCCAAAGAACATCTGAACGAGGTTGTCGGATGTTACCAGCATCAGCATGGCGAAGGTAAAGAACGACAGGTAAGCAAAGAAGCGCGGCTTGTAGCTTTCGCCTTCTTTCCACTGAGGGTCTTTGTCCATGTAGCCAAACGAGTACAGGTGAACCAGCGAGGACACAGTGGTGATCACGATCAGCATGATAGTGGTCAGACGGTCCAGACGGATGCCCCAGGATGTCGACAGCGAGCCGCTTTCGATCCAGCGCAACACTTCGATGTGCTGAGTATCACCATCAAAGGTCAGGAATGAAATCCACGACAGGAATGCCGACAGAAACAGCAAGCCAGTTGCTGTCCACAGAGCGGCTTTCTCGCCGATGTATTTGTACCCGAACCCGCAGAGGATAGACCCAACGAGTGGGGCAAAGAGGAGAATGGTTTCCATGATGCCTTAGCCCTTCATCACGCTGATGTCTTCGACATCGATTGTTCCACGGTTGCGGAAGAAGCAAACCAGGATCGCCAGACCAATAGACGCCTCGGCGGCGGCAACGGTCAGCACGAACAGGGTAAACACCTGCCCCACCAGATCGCCCAGGAAGCTAGAGAACGCCACGAGGTTGATGTTCACTGCCAGCAGCATCAATTCGATGCTCATCAACAGAGTGATCACGTTCTTACGGTTCAAGAAGAGCCCGAAGATGCCGATGACGAACATGGTCGCCGCGACGGTTAGATAATGTTCAAGACCAATCATTCTTACAGCCCCTGCCCCGGTTTCACGTCTTTCAGCTCCATTGCCTCGGCCGGATCGCGGAACATCTGGGACAGGATATCCTGACGCTTGACGTCCTTGCGATGGCGCAGGGTCAGCACGATTGCACCGATCATAGCGACCAGCAGGATCAAACCCGCCAGTTGGAACAGAAGGAAGTATTGATCATAAAGGATAAGGCCCAAGGCCTCGGTGTTGTGGTGTTCCGCAGTAATCGGATTGGCCAGCAGTTCAGAAGCGGCGTGCGCGCTGTCCCAGGCACCGTAGGCCATAACCAGCTGCATCAGAATGACCAGACCAATCAGCAATGCTAGTGGCATGAACTTGGCCATCTCGGCCTTTAGCTCGGCGAAATCAACGTCCAGCATCATCACCACAAACAGGAACAGCACCATGACTGCGCCCACGTAGACGATCACCAGCAACATGGCGACAAACTCGGCGCCCAGCAGAACAAACAACCCCGCCGATGACAAAAATGCCAAGATCAACCACAGCACCGAATGCACCGGTTGGCGGCTGATCACAGTGAACAGCCCGCCGGTGATGGCGCTTATGGCGAAGAGGTAAAAGGCAAACACGCTCATGACTCATCGTCCCCTTGTACGTCCAGGACCTCTTGCGCGGTTTCCAGCGCCTTGGTCGTGGCCGGGATGCCAGCGAATACTGACATCTGTCCGATCGTTTCCACGATCTCTTGTTTCTTGGCGCCTGCCTCGATGGCGTGGCGCACGGTTTGACGCAAAGCAGTGTCTGCCTGCGCCCCTTGACATGTCAGACCGGCCAGCGTCAGCAGCAGCCGTGTCTTGGCGTCCAGTCCATCCGGGTTAGCGGATTTGCCGAACATCATTTCCATCGCCTCTTTCGGCATGGTGGGCCAGAGCGCTTCAAACCCTTTGCCCGAAACATCGCCAAGCGCTGGGTTCAGCGACTTGGCCATCTCTTGGGCTTGGGCCAGCATGGCCTCAAATGGGTTCTTGGCATCGCTCATCGGTACGGCGCATCCAATTCGATATTGCGGGCAATCTCAGCTTCCCAACGTTCACCGTTCGCCAGCAGTTTGGCTTTGTCGTAAAACAGCTCTTCGCGGGTTTCGGTTGCGAATTCAAAGTTCGGACCTTCGACAATTGCGTCCACCGGGCAGGCCTCTTGGCAGAAGCCGCAGTAGATGCACTTGGTCATGTCGATGTCATAACGCGTGGTGCGGCGAGTGCCATCTTCGCGGGGTTCCGCGTCAATGGTGATCGCCTGCGCCGGGCAAGTCGCTTCGCAGAGTTTACAGGCAATGCAACGTTCTTCGCCGTTGGGATAGCGACGCAGCGCGTGCTCACCGCGGAAGCGAGGCGAAAGTGGCCCCTTTTCGTGCGGGTAGTTCAGCGTCGCCTTGGGGGCAAAGAAATATTTGAACCCCAGTTTGAAGCCGACCCAGAAATCCTGCAGCAGGAAGTATTTGGCGGCGCGGGTGTAATCGATCTGAGTCATTCTAGGCTCCCGTGCATTCTGGCGTGTGCTTCATCACTCGCTCGAAATAGTTTCGCCCCACATCTGTTAGTGGTGGCAAGTCATGTAGCTTCCGCCAGGAAGGCGGTGGAATCTCGCCCTGTATTTGGCAATACAGCGACACAATTTTTTCGTCGCTCCCGCAATTTGAGGCATTACAAACATCCATGTTCGAGAGCAATGCAAAGCCAAAAAGAAACGGGAGGCGGTTAGGGTTTTTGCCTAGTGTTCGTACTGTCTCACCTGTCATATTAGCGACGTCCCCAGCAGACGACCTTGCAGCCCTTTCGACAAAAGCCATTTGAAGGTAGGTCATGCTGTCAGTGGTTCGATGATCAAAACCTACTGCAATGTGCCCTGCTTTGAAAAGCTCAATGCCAGTATTGTAGGCGCAGCCATAGTCCCCAACTTTGAAGCAGCCATCGGCCTTCTCCCATAGTTCTGCCTTGTCAGCAGAAGCTATGGTGGGAACGCCAATTGCCAAAGTTGTCAAAACTATTTTGAGCATTCGCATCAGCCTCCTACGGTGTAGCGGACGAACAGCCCACCGAACCAAGCGAATTTTGTAGCAAAGGCCACGAAGACAACCCATGCCAGCGAGAATGGCAGGAACACTTTCCAACCCAGACGCATCAGCTGGTCATAGCGGTAGCGCGGGGTGATGGCCTTGACCATGGCGATCAGGAAGAAGAAGAACGCCATCTTGCCAACCATCCACAGCACGCCGTCTGGCAGACCTGGGATTGGCGACAGCCAGCCACCAAAGAACAGCAGCGACATCAGCGCACACATCAGGAAGATCGCGATGTATTCACCAGCCATGAACAGAAGGAACATGGTCGCCGAGTATTCGACCTGATAACCGGCAACCAGTTCAGATTCCGCTTCGGGCAGATCGAATGGAGGACGGTTTGTTTCAGCCAGCGCCGAGATAAAGAACAGGAACACCATCGGGAAGTGCGGCAGCCAGTACCAGTTAAAGAAGCCAAAGTCGCCGTCTTGCGCACGAACGATGTCACCAAAGTTCAGCGATCCGGTCGAGATGATCACACCGATGATGATCAGACCGATGGAAACTTCGTAAGAGATCATCTGCGCGGCAGAACGCAGCGAGCCCAGGAATGGGTATTTGGAGTTCGACGCCCAACCGCCCATGATCACGCCGTAAACCTCAAGCGAGGACACCGCGAAGACATAGAGCACAGCGACGTTCAGGTCGCTAAGGACCCAGCCGTCGTTGAACGGGATCACCGCCCAGGCGATCATCGACAGAACAAAGCTGGTCAATGGTGCCAGAATGAACACGGCGCGGTCAGCACCCGCCGGGATCACGATTTCCTTTACCAGATACTTTAGCGCGTCAGCCACCGATTGCAGGATGCCAAAGACACCCACAACGTTGGGACCGCGCCGCATCTGAACGGCAGCCCAGATTTTCCGGTCGCCGTACACAAGGAACAACAAAGAGATCATTACAAATGCGACAACTGCCAGCACCTGCGCCAATATCAGAACAAAGGTTCCGAATGGAGTGGTCAAGAATTCAGCCATTGGTCCTCACACCGTGGGTATTCCGTTTGCCTCACAATTCGCGACCACGACTTCAGCGTCGATAGTCCGCAAACCGCGCGGTAGGGAGGGCGAGATGGTGTAGACAGCATCAGCTTCCCAAACACCACCCTCTTGTTTCAAATTTGTGCGCAAATGCCGTGCAAACCCGTATCCTCGGATAAGCGCGTATTGCGCGGCTGCGCATTCAGCATAGTTATCAACGTCCTCACCCTGTTGGGCACCGGTCATTGAGACGTGAAACTGCACCAGATCACCCTCTAGCAGGCTGGTTTTGACACCCTGATAGTCTGGGGAAACCCCAGCAGCCTGATCTGCTGACGACGGCGTACAGCCTGCCAGCAGAAAGGGAGATATGAGCGCAGCGCGGATCACTCGGCCGCGATCTTTTCATTACCGCGTGCCTTGGCGTTGGCTGATAGTTCAGCCATCACTTCGGACGCGCGGGCAATTGGGTTGGTCAGATAGAAATCACTGATCATGTTCAGGAAATCAGCCTTGCCCAGCTTACCTAGTTCAAGCGCCTCACCATCGTTCACAGGAACCTGGTCGATCTTGGCCAGATGTGGAACTTCGACAACCAGCGCCGTGCGCAGTTGCGCCAGCGAGTCAAACGCCAGTGTGGCATCCAGCTCGGCGCTCAGTGCACGCAAGATAGCCCAGTTTTCCTTTGCTTCACCGGGTGCAAACCCAGCGCGCATCGCCAACTGAGGCCGTCCTTCGGTGTTGACGAACAGACCGTTTTCTTCGGTATAAGCAGCACCCGGCAGAACAACGTCAGCACGGTGCGCACCACGGTCTCCATGTGAACCTTGGTAGATTACAAAGGCACCGTCGTCGATTGTGACTTCGTCTGCACCCAAGTTGTAGATGACTTCGGCACCGTCAAGCGCAGCTTCCATGCCACCCAAAGTGGTTGCTCCGATGTCCATTGCCCCAACACGCGACGCGGCAGTGTGCAGAACCAACAGCTTGGATTCAGTTAGTTCAGCAAACTTCTGAGCATGTGCCAGAACCGCCAGACCATCTGCCTCGCGCAGAGCGCCCTGCCCTACGATTACCAGTGTGTCCTTGCCCAATGCCCCTTCGGTTTCGCCTTTCAGCAAGGCGTCCAATGCGGCACGGTCAGTTCCAAGATGAGCATAATCGTATGTCAGGTCGACCGGCTGGCCAATGACACCAACGTTAGCACCCTTGGTCCAAGCCTTGCGAATACGGGCGTTCAGTACAGGCGACTCATTGCGAGGATCCGTACCGATCAGCATGATCGCCTTGGCATCGTCGATATCTTCGACTGTTGCAGTACCAACATAGGCAGCCCGGTTCTCCAGCGGCAAACGCACGTTGTCGGTACGGCATTCAACTTTGCCACCCAGACCAGTTACCAACTGTTTCAGCGCAAAAGCCGCTTCGACAGGAACCAGATCACCGATCAGGCCTGCAACTTTCTTGCCCTTCATTGCTTCGGCAGCTTTGCCTAGCGCTTCGCCCCACGTGGAAGGACGTAGTTTGCCGTTTTCACGAACATATGGGCGATCTAGACGCTGACGACGCAGACCATCCCAGATGAAGCGCGACTTGTCAGAAATCCACTCTTCGTTCACGCCGTCGTTGTTACGCGGCATAATTCGCATGACTTCGCGGCCCTTGGTATCAACACGGATGTTGCTGCCCAATGCGTCCATCACGTCGATGGTTTCTGTCTTGGTCAGTTCCCATGGACGGGCGGTAAATGCGTAAGGCTTGGATGTCAGAGCGCCGACTGGGCACAGGTCAATGATGTTGCCCTGCATGTTGCTGTCCAGCGTCTGGTTCAGATAGCTGACGATCTCAGCATCTTCACCACGGCCAGTTTGCCCCATCTGGGTGATACCAGCGACTTCGGATGTGAAGCGAACACAACGGGTGCAGCTGATGCAGCGGGTCATTGTTGTCGACACCAGCGGACCAAGATCCAGATCGTCGACAATGCGCTTAGGCTCTTTGAACCGGCTGTCCGAAATACCATAGGCCATCGCCTGATCCTGCAGATCGCACTCGCCACCCTGATCGCAAATCGGGCAATCCAGCGGGTGGTTGATCAGCATGAATTCCATCACACCTTCGCGGGCCTTTTTGACCATAGGCGAGTTGGTTTTCACAACAGGCGCCTGGCCTTCTGGACCGGGGCGCAGATCGCGCACCTGCATCGCGCAAGAGGCGGCCGGCTTTGGCGGGCCACCGACAACTTCAACCAGACACATGCGGCAGTTGCCAGCAATGGTCAGACGTTCGTGGTAACAGAAACGTGGGATCTCGACCCCGGCCTCTTCACAGGCCTGGATCAGGGTCATTGCCCCATCCACTTCGATCTCTGTACCGTCAATGTTGATCTTGCGCAGGTCAGACATGGTCTATTTCGCCCTCAGTAGCGCGCCAATCGCGCTGGATTTCTTAATTTCTGCATGCCCAAACACGCAGAAGGTTTCAGGGGTGCCGTAATCAACGCCATTGGCCTTGAGATACCGCTCACCCTTGGCGCGCACCCGCGCCTTTTCACTGTCCGATTCCACATAGGCGCGGATTTCGGAGTCCGAATATCCCAGGTCATTGGCCTGAGACCGCAACTGCCAGGCCATCCCCAGCGCCTTCATCCGGCGCGGTTTGATGGATTGGCAATATTCGCTGACCTCATGGGCAATTGCGGCGGCTAAAATAATGTTTTCAATCTGCGGCACATCCCGCAGACTGGGTTTCGCAAAAGCCGCAACAGGCATAGCAACGGCACACAACGCAACGGCGGCAATCAAAGTACGGGTCATGGTAGTCTCCTGAACATTGGAGCCCCCATCACACGCAACGTCAACACCGCTATTCAATAGCAGTGCTGCGCGCAGACGTTGATATGGCGCAAATCCGATCACGATTCACAAGTTCCTTGGAAAACTGCTGCACCATCGACCAAACGAAGCTGTGCCTCGGGATCGCGTGGGTTGATGTTCCAGATGATATCCGAAGTGCCATACCCGGCTTCGCTCAAGCAATAGGTGACACCCGCAT
Source organism: Parasedimentitalea denitrificans (assembly GCF_011813015.1). Classification (GTDB taxonomy): domain Bacteria; phylum Pseudomonadota; class Alphaproteobacteria; order Rhodobacterales; family Rhodobacteraceae; genus Parasedimentitalea; species Parasedimentitalea denitrificans. The sequence continues at coordinate 110,808 of NZ_QHLQ01000001.1, forward strand.
GCGCGGCAGCTAGGCGTGCCCCTTCCAGCGACTGGCCAGCATCCTTGATCTCAACGATAAAGTCCGCCCGCGAATTCTTCTTGTCCACAGCTTTGGTTTTGATCTTAAACGGGACGCCATCATAGGTCGGCCGCTTTTTTTTGGCACTGTCGCACGCGGTCAAAGTCACGGCACCAAGTACCATGACAAGCGACAGCAGTGTTTTACCAGATGTCATCACGCCCATGATCTTGCTCACTCCGCCGCCATCGCGCCCATTCGGCCTGTTTTATTGGCCTTGATACGATCTTCGATTTCTTCGCGGAAGTTGCGGATCAGGCCCTGGATAGGCCAAGCGGCCGCATCACCCAGTGCACAGATGGTGTGGCCCTCAACCTGCTTGGTCACATCCCAAAGCATATCGATCTCTTCGATCTCGGCCTCGCCTTTGACCAGGCGATCCATCACGCGCATCATCCAGCCAGTGCCTTCGCGACACGGCGTACACTGGCCACAGCTTTCGTGCTTGTAGAACTTCGCCAGACGCCAAATCGCTTTGATAATGTCGGTCTGCTTGTCCATGACGATCACCGCAGCCGTTCCCAGACCCGAGCCCAGATCGTTGCGCAGGTAGTCAAAGTCCATGATCGCGTCGCGCATGTTTTCACCGCGCACACAAGGCACCGACGAACCACCGGGGATCACAGCCAGTAGGTTATCCCAGCCGCCTTTGATGCCGCCACAGTGTTTGTCGATCAGCTCTTCGAACGAGATGCTCATCGCCTCTTCAACCACACAGGGATTGTTGACGTGACCGGAAATGCCAAACAGCTTGGTGCCGACGTTGTTTGGGCGACCAAACGAGCTGAACCATTCGGGTCCGCGACGCAGGATCGTCGGCACAACAGCGATAGATTCAACGTTGTTCACCGTCGATGGGCAGCCATACAGACCCGCGCCAGCCGGGAATGGCGGCTTCATCCGAGGCATGCCCTTTTTGCCTTCAAGGCTTTCGATCAGTGCGGTTTCTTCACCGCAGATATAGGCCCCTGCCCCGTGGTGCAGGAACAGATCGAAGTCCCAGCCAGATTTGGCAGCGTTCTTGCCCAGCAGACCAGCGTCGTAAGCCTCGTCAATCGCCGCCTGCAGCGCTTCTTTTTCGCGGATGTATTCGCCGCGAATATAGATGTAACAGGTGTGGGCGTTCATTGCGAAAGACGCGATCAGTGCACCTTCGATCAGCGTGTGCGGATCGTGGCGCATGATTTCGCGGTCTTTACAGGTGCCTGGCTCGGATTCATCAGCGTTGATAACCAGATAAGCCGGACGACCGTCGCTCTCTTTTGGCATGAACGACCACTTCAGGCCGGTTGGGAAACCCGCACCGCCACGACCACGTAGGCCAGAGTCTTTCATCGACTGCACAATCCAATCGCGACCCTTTGCAAGGATTGCGGCGGTGCCATCCCAATGGCCCCGTGCCTGCGCACCCTTCAGCGTGCGATCATGCATACCGTAGAGGTTGGTAAAGATCCGGTCCTGGTCCTTCAGCATGTCTGCCTACCTTTGACTATCCTGACGCATGCGCCAGAGTTGAATTATGTTGACCACTGCATATATCAGACCTGCCAAGGCGGCGAAGTCGAACAGAAGAGCAAAACGCCCTGGCAGCCCCAGCGAGGGTCCGGCCAGAGATAGAACAACCCATGCCACCATAGTCCCGGCAATCACCAGAGAGATGTGGCGCCCCTTGCGGGCAATGGCTTGGTCCTGTTCAGTGCTCATGTGGTCCTATGTGGTTAGCCCCCGCCCGATTGGGCGAAGACCGGTTATTTCTTAGCGGCCAGTTCTTTGGCCTGTTCAATCCAGCCATCACGTTCGATCCGGCCTTTGAACTTGAGACGAGAGTCAACCCAAGCGATCTCGGCTTCGCCCCAGGCTGCAACCTGATCAAAGTGGAAAAAGCCCAGCTCATTCAGGGTTTGCTCCAGCTTGGGGCCTACACCTTTCAGCAGCTTCAGGTCGTCAGCTTTGCCATCGCGAGCTTCTTTCAGAACCTCTGGTTCAGTTTCGGCGACCTCTGCTTTAGGTGCTTCGGTCTTCTTGGCCGGGGCAGCTTTCTTAGCAGGCTTAGCAGCCTTCTTGGCGTCCTCGGCCTGCTTCACAGCAGGTTTCGGAGTTGCAGGTGCTGCCGGAACTGGAGCCTCAGCCGCACGACCAGCAACAACGCCACCCTTACCAACCCATGGGGTCAGCAGAGGCACTTCGTCACCCTGAATACGCTTGACCGTGTCGCCAATGTCCGACGCCAGCTGAACACTTGCGTTGTACTGGGCCTTGCCGCTTTGATATTCCTGCAAGGAAGTCAAACCAGACAGTGGCTCTGAGCTGTAGCGACCATTCTGCGGACCCGGTGTTGGCACCTTGCCAGCAGAGAGTTCATCCAGCAGCTTGGTAAAGCTCGCAGCGGTCAGATCTTCGTAGTAATCTTTTCCGATCTGAGCCATCGGTGCGTTGGTACAAGAGCCGAGGCACTCGACCTCTTCCCAAGAGAACTTGCCGTCGGCCGACACTTCATGTGGCTTGTTGGCGATTTTCTCTTGGCAGACAGCAACCAGATCTTCGGCGCCACAGATCATGCAGGACGTGGTGCCGCAGATCTGGATGTGGGCAACCGAGCCAACCGGCTGAAGCTGGAACATAAAGTAGAACGAGGCCACCTCGAGTACGCGGATATAAGCCATATCCAGCATGTCGGCGATCAGTTCGATGGCGGGTTTGGACAACCAGCCCTCTTGCTCCTGCGCACGCCACAATAGTGGAATAACTGCCGAGGCCTGACGGCCATCTGGGTACTTGGTGATCTGCCCTTCGGCCCAGGCCAGATTGGCCGGAGTAAAGGCAAAGCTATCGGGTTGTTCTGAGTGAAGACGGCGCAGCATTAATTCGTCTTTCTGTTCATGTTGCCCGCGAAGATGCCTCCGGCGGGAGTATTTTTAGCAAAAAGAAGCCGGGAAGAAGATGTGTTGATCAACGGTCAATCTCCCCGAAAACGACGTCCATGGTACCGATGATCGCAGCAACGTCGGCCAACTGGTGACCACCCGCGACATAGTCCATCGCTTGCAGGTGCAGGAAGCCCGGCGCGCGGATCTTGCTGCGGTAGGGTTTGTTTGACCCATCAGCAACCAGATACACGCCAAACTCACCCTTGGGGGCTTCGACGGCAGCGTAGACTTCTCCAGCTGGGACGTGAAACCCTTCGGTGTACAGTTTGAAGTGGTGAATCAGGGCTTCCATCGAGGCCTTGATTTCACCGCGCTTTGGTGGCGTCAGCTTACCACGGGCCAGCACATCACCGGGGCAATCGCGCAGCTTGGCGACACACTGGCGGATGATCGAGATCGACTGGCGCATTTCTTCCATGCGGACCAGATAACGGTCATAGCAATCGCCGTTCTTGCCCACAGGAATTTCGAAATCAAACTCGTTGTAGCATTCATAGGGCTGCGAGCGGCGCAGGTCCCAGGCCAGACCAGAACCCCGAACCATCACGCCCGAAAAGCCATAGTCCAGAATATCCTGTTCGCTGACGATACCGATATCGCAGTTCCGCTGTTTGAAAATTCGGTTTTCCGTCAGCAGGTCATCGATATCTTGCAAACGCGCAGGGAACTCGTGGCTCCAAGCCTCGATGTCGTCGATCAGCGCATCGGGCAGATCCTGATGTACGCCACCCGGGCGGAAGTAAGCTGCGTGCAAACGGGCGCCACAAGCACGCTCGTAAAAGATCATCAGCTTTTCACGCTCTTCAAAGCCCCAGAGCGGCGGCGTCAGCGCGCCCACGTCCATGGCCTGAGTAGTCACGTTCAGCAGGTGGTTCAGGATACGACCAATTTCCGAGTACAGAACACGGATCAGCGAGCCGCGACGCGGAACTTCGACGCCGGTCAGCTTTTCAATGGCCAGACACCAAGCGTGTTCCTGGTTCATCGGCGCCACATAGTCGAGGCGATCGAAGTACGGCAGGCTTTGCAGATAGGTACGGCTTTCCATCAGCTTTTCGGTGCCACGGTGCAGCAGGCCGATATGCGGGTCAGCGCGTTCTACAATTTCGCCATCCAGCTCTAGCACCATGCGCAACACGCCGTGGGCGGCGGGGTGCTGGGGGCCAAAGTTGATGTTGAAGTTACGGATTTTCTGTTCGCCGGTTTGGGCGTCGTCGAAACCTTTGGAGCCGTCCATCATTTCGCCTCCTCTTTCTTCTCATCCCCGGGCAGGATGTATTCAGCACCCTCCCATGGGCTCATGAAATCAAACTGGCGATATTCCTGCACTAGGCTTACGGGTTCATAGACAACACGCTTTTGCGCCTCGTCATAGCGAACCTCGGTATAACCAGTGGTTGGGAAATCCTTGCGCAGCGGGTGACCGCGGAAACCATAGTCGGTCAGGATGCGGCGCAGGTCTGGGTGGCCAGTGAACAGCACACCAAACATGTCGTAGACTTCTCGCTCGAACCAGTTGGCCGAAGGGTGAATGTCAACAATCGACGGCACCATTTCGTCTTCGCGCACCGAAACCCGCAGGCGAATGCGGTGGTTCTGGTACATCGACAGGAAGTGGTAGACCACATCGAAACGTTTCGCCCGCTCAGGGTAGTCAACACCAGCGATATCCACCAGTGACGAGAACTTGCAGGTGCGATCCGTTTTCAGGAACTCGACAAAGCCAGTGATATTGGCCGGAGCCACATCAACATTCAACTCACCATGCGCAATGTCCCACCCCAGAATACAATCCGGGCGTTTTTGCTCCAAATAAGAGCCAAGCTCTTTCAGCGCTTCAGTCATCAAATACTCTCCAACTTCGCGCGATCAGCGCACCAGAGTGCCAGTGCGGCGAATTTTACGTTGCAGCTGCATCAAACCGTACAGCAGTGCTTCGGCGGTTGGCGGGCAACCTGGAACATAGATGTCTACAGGCACAATACGGTCACAGCCGCGCACAACAGAGTAGCTATAGTGGTAGTAACCACCGCCATTGGCGCAGGACCCCATCGAGATCACATAACGTGGCTCGGGCATCTGGTCGTAAACCTTGCGCAGCGCTGGCGCCATCTTGTTGGTCAGGGTACCCGCAACGATCATTACATCCGATTGACGCGGGGAGGCACGCGGCGCAATCCCGAAACGCTCGGCGTCGTAACGTGGCATCGAGGTGTGCATCATCTCAACCGCGCAGCAGGCCAGACCAAAGGTCATCCAGTGCAGCGACCCGGTCCGGGCCCAGTTGACGAGATCTTCAGCCGAGGTCAGCAGAAAGCCTTTGTCCTGCAGTTCAGCGTTCAGGGCCTGGGTAGCAACGTCTTTGTCGACACCAGCAGTATTGGCTCCGGTCATCATTCCCATTCCAGGGCCCCTTTTTTCCATTCATAGGCAAAGCCGATGGTCAAAACGCCCAGGAAAATCATCATCGACCAGAAACCGGTCATGCTGATGTCCTTGAACCCAACGGCCCATGGAAACAGGAATGCAATTTCCAAATCAAAGATAATGAAAAGAATCGACACCAGGTAAAACCGGACATCAAATTTCATGCGTGCATCATCGAAGGCATTGAAACCGCATTCGTAGGCACTAACTTTCTCTGGGTCGGGATTGCGTACAGCCAGCACCACGGCGGCTAGAATAAGGACAATTCCAAGACCGATAGCTACGGCCAGAAACACTAGGATCGGGAGGTATTCCCGCAACATCTCTTCCACGAGTGGCTCCTTTCCTTCGCGCTTTTCGCCGCGCGAGGTCAATTGGCGTGTTGACTTGGGCTGTGTCTACTCTCGTGATTTGCCAGCGTCAACCAAGGCATTGGTAATGATGACGGGGTTAAATATTGCAGCCCCTTTGCCACACAATCGCGTTTAATCCTTATTCTTTTAATAAGGAAAATGGGTTTCTCCCCCGCAAATCCCTTCCTAGCAAGGCCCTGTGCCAAAGGGGTATTTTTCAATTAACTTTTCAACGCTGCCAGCGAGGCTTACGACGGTCGAAAAACGCTCCGATTCCCTCTTCGGCTTCTTCAGTTTGCCAGCGGTCGACCAGAGATTTTATTGTATGATCAATGACTGAGTCGTCGATTTTTGGGCCCAAATCCCTCGCCAACTGCTTTGCGGCAGCCACAGCACCAGGTGCGCAGCTCAAATAGGGCACAACTTCGGCCTCAATGGATTCGGCCAATTGATCTGCTGGAACGACCTTAGCCAACAACCCAAGTTCGACAGCCTCCTCTGCATCAAACAAACGTGCAGACATAAATACCCGTCGCGCCCTTGCTTCACCCATCCTAGCCAGAACATAGGGACCAATGGTAGCCGGAATGATCCCCAGCTTGGTTTCCGTTAGCCCCATTTTCAGATGATCTACCCCAATGGCCACATCGCAAACCGAGATCATTCCGACACCGCCGCCAAAGGCATTGCCCTGAACCGCCCCAATCAAGGGCTTGGTCAATGTGTTCAACGCCTGCAGCATCTCTGCCAATTTGCGGGCCTCAGCAAAACGAGTCTCCGAATCTGCCTCCATCTGCGCCCGCATCCATGCGAGATCACCACCAGCACAAAAACTCTTGCCCGCGCCGGTTAGGACAACCACCCGGATCGCGTCATCCTCGTTTATCTGCCGCGCAACATCAGTCAGCTCGCTGATCATCTTGCCGGACATGGCATTGTGTTTCTCAGCCCGGTACAGGGTAAGCGTCGCCACCCCACGTATATCCGTGACTAGGGAAATGGTATTAAACATCTACGATCCTGTTTTATTGTAAGGGACTACCGCGCCGCGGTGGTCAACTGCCGCGCATGGTCCGTGCCATATCCGCGGCCTGATTAAGGATATCCTTGTCCAACCCGGTCTCATAGCCCAGACGGGTCAGATGCTCATGCACCAGCTCCGTGGCCACATTCCCGGCAGATCCCGGTGCAAACGGACAGCCACCAAGCCCACCGACCGCCGCATCAAACACCCGAACTCCCATCGTCAACGCAGCATCGATGTTGTCCATCGCCCTGCCCGAGGTATCGTGGAAATGCCCAGCAAGACGTGTTGCAGGTACAACCTCGCGAACCGCCAATAACATCCGCGCTACCGAATCCGGAGTGGCCTGGCCCAGCGTATCTCCCAGTGAAATTTCATAGCACCCTAGTGCAAACAGACGGTCGGCCATCTCCGCTACTTTCTCTGGCGCTGTGGCCCCGTCATAGGGGCAGTCGGTCACACAGGAAATGTAACCGCGAACCGGTAGATCAATGTGACGGGCCGCTTCTAGGATAGGTTTGAACCGCTCAATGGATTCCTCAATCGTGGCGTTGATGTTTGCCTTGGAAAACCCTTCCGAAGCCGAAGCAAACACCGCAATTTCGCCCGCCTTGGCGCTCACTGCGTCATCATAGCCGCGCATGTTCGGCGTCAGCGCCGCATATCGAACTCCATCCGCGCGCTTAATGCCAGTTAGCACATCGCCGCTACCCGCCATCTGCGGCACTTTCTTGGGCGACACAAAGCTGGCGACTTCAATGCGATTGAAACCAGCTTGGCTCAGGCAATCGACCAGGGCCACTTTCTCGGCAACAGGGATCTCACGTTTTTCATTCTGCAGCCCATCACGTGGTCCCACTTCAAAAATCTCGACCCTATCGCCCATAGTCAAACTCCCAGTTTCTTTTTGCCTAAAATACTCAACTCTTAGCTGGCAGCCTGCGGGCCGCCAGCTGTTTTGGCAAGGTTATTCGGCGTCTTCGCGCAAACGGATCAATGCAGCACCCGCCTCAACCTGGTCCCCATTCGCCGTCAAAACTTCGGCAACCACACCGTCACGCGCCGCCAGCAAGGCATGCTCCATCTTCATCGCTTCCAGCACTGCCAGCCTGTCGCCCTCGCTCACAGCCTGTCCCGCTTTGGCAAAGACTGCTTTGATCAGCCCCGGCATTGGCGCCTCGATCACGTTCTTGTCTCCGCTAGCGTCAGCTTCGCGATCCAGCGGGTCAAACACCTCAAACGGCAAGCCATAGCCGTCAAAAACTGTGATCGTCGCACTTGATTGCACCACATCCGACATGACCCAACTACCAATGATCCAGCCTGTGCCTCTGCGGTTGGCAACGACCTCATCCTCTCCGATATGCCAAATCTGGCGATCGGGACCATCAACCTCAACCTCAAGGTCAAACACCTCGCCCTGCCAACTCAACGAAACGGCCCGCCTCAAAGGCGTCCACAGCGTAAAGCCCTCAGCTTGATCCACTTTGGTCAGCCCCAAGGCCACCATTCCAGCCGCAACACGGTGATGCAGTTCGGCAACCGGAGCAGCTGTCAAACTGTCGATGTCACGCGCGATCAGCCCAGTGTCCACCTCCCCCTTGGCAAAACCCTGGTGCCCAGCCAGCCCCCCTAGAAAGGCAAGGTTGGTCACAGTCCCACCAACCTGCGTCCCCTCAAGTGCCCGGCTCAATTGCGCCAACGCCACCTCGCGGGTCGGGCCATGTACGATGACCTTGGAAATCATCGGATCGTACCACGGGCTGATGGTATCCCCTGCCCGCACACCACTGTCTGCGCGGCAATCTTCGGGAAACTTCAGATGCGTCAATGTCCCCGTGGCAGGCAAAAAGCCCTTGGGCACATCTTCGGCATAAAGCCGCGCCTCAAACGCGTGACCATTGATCGACAACTCGTCCTGCTGCTTGGGCAGGCTTTCACCCGCCGCCACCCGCAACTGCCATTCCACCAGATCCACACCGGTGATGGCCTCGGTCACCGGATGCTCCACCTGCAGGCGGGTGTTCATTTCCATGAACCAGAACCCATCGGCGCGCAGGCCATCCGACCCATCAACGATAAATTCGACCGTGCCTGCGCCCTTGTAGCCAATCGCCTCAGCTGCTCGCACACCGGCCTGCCCCATTGCCGCCCGCACCTCCGCGGTCATCCCCGGTGCCGGCGCCTCTTCGATCACTTTCTGATGACGCCGCTGCAAAGAACAGTCCCGCTCAAACAGATGCACCGCATGGGTACCATCGCCAAACACCTGAATTTCAATGTGCCGAGGCTGCTGGATGTACTTCTCAACCAACACATCCGGATTGCCAAAAGCAGTAATCGCCTCACCACGCGCACTTTCCAGAGCCGCCATAAAGTCCTCTGAGCGCTCAACCAAGCGCATCCCCTTACCGCCGCCACCGGCCACCGCCTTGATAAGTACCGGATAGCCAATGCCGTCGGCCGCACCAAACAAGTGCTCGCTGTCTTGATTAGAGCCATGATAACCTGGCACCACGGGAACACCCGCCTCTTCCATCAACACCTTGGCCGCGTCCTTCAGACCCATCTTGCGGATCGCATCCGCCGAAGGTCCGATAAAACTCAGCCCTGCCGCCTCAACCGCATCCACAAATTCGGGGTTTTCCGACAGAAACCCGTATCCCGGGTGAATACCCTGCGCCCCACTTTGCTTGGCGACCGCGATTATCTCATCCCCGAGTAGATAGCTGTCAGCCGGGGCTGGACCGTGCCCGATGTGATAGGCCTCATCCGCCAGCGCCACATGCTTGGCCTCTCGGTCTGCATCAGAATAGACTGCAACAGTTTTTACGCCCATGCCCCGGGCTGTTTCCATAACCCGGCAAGCAATCTCGCCTCGGTTAGCAATCAGGATTTTATCAAACATCAGATCCATCCTCTTCCTGCACCCACTGCTTACAAAGATCCTCAGGGGCGGGAGTGTTCTTATTCCATTCAACAAATATGCCCCCATAAGGGGAGCATGGTTCTCCGGTTAGACAAGACCGAGAAGAGATGACCTGACCGTCGGTAGAGTTGTGGCCAAAATCCCTGATGGTCGCAGGCTGACCTGCCACCGATACCATCATCCCAATTTCAGGTATGCCTTCTACCTGCGTTAAACTCAGAGCTACGCCCGCTTCATTTTGCAGATGAAAGGCATCTTGTATCAGTCCTCTAAACGGCGGCATCACATCCGGAACACGCCAAAGCGTGTCTCCTCAATTGGCGCATTCAGCGCTGCGCTCAAGGACAGCGCCAGAACATCACGGCTCTTGCGCGGATCAATAATCCCATCATCCCACAGGCGTGCCGAGGCATAGAGCGGGTGACTTTGTTCTTCGAACATATCAATAGTCGGTTGCTTGAATTCTGCTTCTTCCTCGGCACTCCAGCTACCGCCACGCCTCTCAATGCCGTCACGTTTTACCGTCGCCAGCACGCCAGCGGCCTGTTCACCGCCCATGACCGAGATACGCGAGTTTGGCCAGGTCCACAGGAAGCGCGGCTGATAAGCGCGCCCAGCCATTCCGTAGTTGCCCGCCCCGAACGAGCCGCCGACCAGCATGGTGATCTTGGGCACATTGGTCGAGGCTACGGCTGTCACCATCTTGGCGCCGTGGCGCGCGATGCCTTCGTTTTCGTACTTACGGCCCACCATGAACCCCGTGATATTCTGTAAGAACACCAGCGGAATCTTGCGCTGGCTGCACAGCTCCACAAAATGCGCACCCTTTTGCGCGGCTTCGGAAAACAACACGCCGTTGTTGGCAATGATCCCCACCGGGCACCCCTTTACATGGGCAAAGCCAGTGACCAGGGTCTCACCAAAGCGCGGCTTGAACTCATCAAAGCGCGAGCCATCCACCAGCCGAGCGATCACCTCACGGATATCATAAGGCGTACGCAGATCCCCCGGCACCACGCCCAAGATTTCCTCGGGGTCATAGGCGGGATCTTCGGGGCTGGCCCAGTTCACGGTCAATGGCTTGGTCAGGTTCAGAGACAGAACCGCGCGGCGCGCCAGTGCCAGCGCATGGGTGTCATCCTCGGCCAGATAATCAGCCACGCCGGACAGACGAGTGTGTACATCACCACCACCAAGATCCTCAGCACTGACCACTTCACCAGTGGCGGCTTTAACTAGGGGTGGACCTGCCAGGAAAATGGTGCCCTGTTCTTTGACGATGATCGTCACATCCGACATCGCCGGCACATAGGCGCCGCCAGCGGTACAAGACCCCATAACCACCGCGATCTGTGGGATGCCCTTGGCTGACATCCGCGCTTGATTGTAGAAAATCCGGCCAAAGTGGTCGCGATCTGGAAATACTTCATCCTGTTGCGGCAGATTGGCACCGCCGCTGTCCACCAGATAGATGCACGGCAGATGGTTTTCCTCGGCAATCTCCTGCGCCCGAAGGTGCTTTTTCACGGTCATCGGGAAATAGGTGCCGCCCTTCACCGTGGCGTCATTACAAACCACCATGACGTCTTGCCCATGCACCCGGCCAACACCTGCAATCACACCACTCCCCGGCGCCGCACCGTCGTACATGGCATGGGCTGCTGTCGCTCCGATTTCCAGAAACGGAGAACCCGGATCCAGCAGGTTCGCCACCCGACGACGCGGCAACATTTTGCCCCGGCTTTCATGACGCGCACGAGAGCGCTCGCCACCGCCCATCCGTGCGGCCTCGGCGGCCTCGCTGATCTGGGCAAGTGCTTCCAGATGGGCGGCCCGATTAGCTTTGAAGCCTTCGGAAGAAGGCATGGCTTTGGATTGAAGTTTCATTCTCCACCCTCGTGTTTGGCCAGCCACTCTTTCAGCGAGATGGCGGCATAATATAGTCCGATTGCATTGAACGCCGCGCATTCTGTGTCTGCTTCGCAGCGCTGCGTATTCAATTGACTAAGAATGGTTTTCAGGCGTGTTTGGTAAAACCTAAGCTGAGGTTCTTCGCCTTGAATTTCGCTTGGGAAACTGCCCAAAAGCTGTTTGTTCCGCGGCTCAAACTCGAAGGTCAGCTCCCGGAAGCACTTCTGGCTATCTTGCACATGACGACAGTAGATTAGGATAACCCCGGCACATTCGTCTCGTTTACTCACCCAATCCAAACCGCCCTTGACGTTTTCAATGCAGCGTTCCAACCAGTTTGATGGGGAATGCTCGTCCGCCAAACCGGCGACGGCAGAGCCGAAGAGTAGTGAAAATATCAAAGAAAGAATTTGAAAGGACTTCATTCACCAATCTCCTCTCCCGCCGCCCGGCGCTTCAGCTCTTTGCGGATCACCTTGCCGGTCACCGTCATCGGCAGCGCCTCCAGAAACTCCACCTCACGCGGATAGGAGTAATGCGCCAGGCGTTCTTTCACATAGTCCTGCAGCTCTTTCTCAGTCGCAGAAACGCCCGGTTTCAACACCACATAGGCTTTCACAATCTGGGTACGCATCTCATCAGGCTTACCCACAACACCAACCGTGGCCACAGCCCGGTGGGTCATCAGGCAATCCTCAATCTCTGCAGGGCCAATCCGGTATCCGGCTGAGGTGATCACGTCATCCTCACGCCCAACAAAGCGAAGGTAATCGCCTTCCCAGACACCGCGGTCCCCAGTGATCAACCAATCCCCGCGAAACTTGGCAGCCGTCTCTTCAGGCCGGTTCCAATATTCCAACAGCATTGATGCTGAGCCGCGATGCACAGCAACATCACCTTCTTCTGCAGCTAGTTGGCCGTTTTCGTCCACCACCGCCAGCTCATGTCCCGGCACCGCCTTGCCAATGCACCCCGGACGCGGCTCAAAATCCGCCCCACAGGACGTGGCCACCATATTGCACTCGGTCTGGCCGTAGAATTCATTGATTGTCACCCCCAGCCGACGTCGGCCCCAGGCGAGCATCTCCGCACCCAGGGGCTCTCCACCACTGGCAACCGAGCGTAGGCCGTCGAGCCCCTGCCCGGCCGCCTTGAGCATGCGCAACGCGGTTGGCGGGAAGAACACATTTCTAACCTCACCACGTGAAATGACATCAGCACAGGCCTCGGGTGTAAACTTGTCCAGCCGCGCGGCGACTACTGGCACACCCAGCGCCAATCCCGGCATGGCCACATCAAAAAGCCCACCGATCCAGGCCCAATCGGCCGGGGTCCACAGGCAATCGCTGGGTTGCCCCAGGTGGTCATGACTGATCGAGACGCCCGGCAGGTGCCCAGTCAACACCCGATGCCCATGCAGCGCGCCCTTGGGGCTGCCGGTTGTGCCGGATGTATAGATCAGAACCGCGGGGGTTTCGGGTGTGGTCTGGGCAAAGACAACAGGTTCCCCCGGCAGGCCAGCCTGATCCACTATGATCGCCTCGGCCAAATCGCCAAGCAAGTCGGCACCCTCAGTATCGGTGAACACAAATTGCGCGCCAGCATCCCCGGCACGGCTGGCCAGTGCGTCACGTTTGAACAGCTTAAACAACGGCACAGAAATCGCGCCGACTTTCCAGACTGCCAAATGCGCAGCAACGCACCACGGCGACTGACCCAGCAAAACGCCAACCCGATCACCCGTCTGAATGCGGGTGCCTAGGTAGCGCGCCAGCCCATCCACCATACCGACGAGGTCACCGTAGCTGACATCCCCCCGGTCAGGACCAGTCAGGTCGATAATTGCCAGCTGTTCCTTAGGATGATCCAACGCCTGAGCAGCCATGTTCAACTGCTCAGGCAGATCCCAGCTTCCGTCACACCGTAGCCCTGGAGCAGTGCGTCTATCACTCATTATTCACGCCCCCTCGGGATCAACATCTGGTTTTCACAGCAACACCTGCAAGGCTATTCGCCTGACCACGTCTGCAGCAGATAGATCGACTGGAACGCGGTCAACCGGAGCAAACAGGACAAAACCGCCGGCCCACCGCCGCTGCCACCACCCCACTGCGACTGCTCAAAGTCACAGGTTGCGTCACGATAAGCGATCCAGGACCGCTGCATATCCCGCAATGCTGGCACCATACGGGGCGCAGAAGACTGCATACTGTCCAGCTCGGCATCCTGCGGTTTGTAGGCGTCTTTCAGCAGCTTATAGGTCTGGTTCAACTGCCCATCCCAATACACCCGCTCCTTATCGATACACTCCATCATTCCAATGGTTGTGAACCCTTCCTCAGAGTTCTCCATACAAGCGTTGGCTGACATCCCGATGCACTGCCTGCGATCATCGATCGTGTCTGCCTGCATTGCGCAGGTGTTTGTAGCCTCATCCGAATAGACCACTTCCTGTGCCGAAACAGGGCTTCCCAAGAGTAGAGCTATAGCAAGTATTTTTTTCAATTCATTGCCCCCATTAATTCACGACCAATAAGCATACGACGAATTTCTGAAGTCCCGGCGCCGATTTCCATCAGCTTGGCATCGCGGAATATGCGACCCACCGGGTTGTCCGACAAATAACCAGCGCCACCCAGCGCCTGTACGGCCTGATGAGCCTGTACCATCGCCTGTTCGGATGCATACAGACAACAAGCCGCCGCATCCTGACGGGTAACAGTACCCCGGTCACAGGCCTTGGCAACCTCATAGACATAGGCACGCGCCGAGTTCATGGCAGTGTACATGTCGGCAATCTTGCCCTGCATCAGCTGAAATGAACCAATGGGTTTTCCGAATTGCTTACGCTCGGCCAGATAAGGCATCATCTCATCCATGCAAGACGCCATGATTCCGGTGCCAATGCCGGCCAGAACAACGCGCTCATAGTCAAGGCCAGACATAAGAACCGCAACACCGCGACCCTCTTCGCCCAGCACATTCTCGAACGGCACTTCTACATCGTCAAAGATCAACTCGGCAGTGTTTGACCCGCGCATCCCTAGCTTGTCGAAATGCGGCGAGGTAGAGAATCCCTTCATCTCTTTCTCAACGATAAAGGCGGTGATCCCTTTGGACCCAGCATCCGGATCGGTCTTGGCATAAACAACCAGAGTGTCGGCATCCGGACCATTGGTAATCCAGTATTTATTGCCATTCAGTCGGTAATGATCGTTGCGCTTCTCCGCACGCAGAGACATTGAAACAACGTCTGACCCAGCCCCGGCCTCGGACATGGCCAGGGCACCGACATGCTCGCCAGACACCAAACCCGGCAGATACTTCGCCTTTTGCTCTGGCGTGCCGTTCAATTTGATCTGATTAACGCAAAGGTTCGAGTGCGCGCCGTACGATAGCGACACTGAAGCACTGGCGCGGGCGATCTCTTCAACGGCAATGGTATGTGCCAGATAGGACATGCCTGCCCCACCGAATTCCTCAGGAACCGTGACGCCCAGCAGCCCCAGCTCTCCCATCTCTTTCCACAACTCGGCAGGGAACTCATTGTTCTGGTCAACCTGCTGCGCCATCGGCCGAACCCGATCCTGCGCCCAGCGGTGCACCATGTCGCGCAGGGCATTCACGTCGTCACCTAGATCGAATTGCATGCTGGCATTGAACATCGCAGGCTCCCTCCCAAGGGTAGTCTTAAATTATATGAACAGTCGTTCATTAACTAGAACAGGGTTTGATTCGCGTCAACCACGCTCACCACACCCAGAGAAATCCTAGGGTGACTGCCATTTTCAGTTAGCATACCTACAATCTGGACGTGCGTGCACATTCAGGCAACGAAAGAGTTACTTGCGTCAGCTTGAGAAGAATGTCGTAGTCACACTGCGCGTGTTAGATCTTGCCGAACAAAACCGATGTTACGGCATCACTGCCCCTGAAACACCGCGGCAACCTCGGCCCGAATGATCCGGGCGATCAGCGCACAGTCTTCTAGGCTGAATGTCAGAGGAACCCGCATATCGACGATGCCCGCAAGGATACGGTCACTTTCTGGCAGGCTTTGCTTATTGGCGTAGCGCCAACTATCGTAGCGTGAAGTAAAGGCAATCGGCTCGGCTCCTCCGAACCACTTTAGTTCGACCCCGCGTTCGCCACAGCGGCGAATGACCTCTTGCACCTTGTCCGACGACCAGTCGAGCAACAGAAACTGGATAGATGAGCCAACATAGGTCTCTGCCTCTGGCCGGTTGATCACCCGCGATCCCGGAGTGTCACGCAGCCCCTCCTCGACACAGCGATACCGCGCATTCCAGCGCTCGACCTGAGTATCAAGATCGGCCAGTTGAGGCCTCAGGATGGCAGCACGCAGATTATCCATTCGCCCCGAAATATTGGGCGTTTCATATTTGATGCGATCAAACACCGACGGATCCGGCGCCGCCAGGTGACGCTCAAACAACATGTAAGACCCGGACAACATAATGGCCCGCGCAGCGATGTCCTCGTCGTCGGTGATCAGCAAACCGCCCTCACCCGAATTCACGTGCTTATAGGTCTGGCAGGAATAACAGCCAACGGCCCCTTGCCGACCGGACGCAACGCCATTCCATGCTGCCCCCATTGTATGGGCGCAATCCTCGATCACGGTAACTCCCGCTTCATCGCAGATCTTCATCAGGCGATCCATATCACACAGATGGCCGCGCATATGGCTCAGCATCAAGACCTTGGCCTGCCCCGCCTTGGCCGCCAGATCATCCAGATCAATCACCAGATCTTCGGTTACACCGACAAACACCGGCTCGGCCCCGACCGAGGCAATGGAGCCCGGCACTGGCGCTAGGGTGAACGCATTGGTTAGAACTTTATCGCCAGACTTAACGCCAACAGCCCGCAACGCCGTGGCCATGGCATATCCGCCTGACGCAACGGCCAGGCAGTATTTGGCCCCCATCTGCGCCGCGAACTCCTGCTCTAGCAGCGCGGCTTCGCCCAACTCACCTGCCTCGACGTTATAGCGATGCAAACGCCCGTTGCGCATAACCTCCAACGCCGCTGCAATCGCGGCGTCTGAAAGTGGCTCTTGCTGGGTGAAACTGCCTGAAAAAATCTCGCTCATTCAATGTTTCTGAGCCGCCTTTGGGGGATGGTCAAGAGGTGACACCGCCAAAACCATCACAACTTTACCGGCAAGCGATCACCCAATCAGCCGTTCCACCATTTCTGGCAGTTCTTTAAAATCATGCAACAAGCCTTCGGGTTTCAGCGCCGCCATATCCTCGCCCGATGGACCGAATGTTACCAGCACTGATGGAACCCCCGCCGCAGCCGATGTGTTGCGGTCGGTATCACTATCGCCGATCAGAATTGTCTTTGCCGGATCACCACCAGCCCGCCGTGCGGCCTCACGCAGGGGCTCTGGATCAGGCTTGCGAACGGGCAATGTATCTGCTCCAACCAGCGAGGAAAACGCATCGCGCACACCGAGCTGAGCCAGCAACAAATCGGCTAGCCCCTCAGGCTTATTTGTACAGATTCCAACGCCATAGCCAGCACTTCTCAACACTTCGACTGCATCCATTGCACCTGGATACAACACTGTATGCAGGGCTATCGACTCTCTGTATGCATCCAGAAGTACAGGGTAATATTCATCCACTGTCGCCACATCGAAGCACTGCGCCCGCTCTAGACCTCGGGTCAGCATCATCCGACCACCACGCAGCGCAACTGCGGCATCTTCGGGCCGATTCAGAACATCCCCTAACCCCATTTGCCGAAAACACGTATTGGCCGCGGCGAGCAAATCCCCTGACGTATCAGCCAAGGTCCCGTCCAGATCAAAAATTACCGTTCGCATTCTCGCCCCTTTCGGCGTATTTCCGCCATATGATATTGCAAGCCGCAACCTTGTTTGATGTGCAGATAGCTTGTACCCCGCCCCGTAGCAGATAAAACGGGTTAAACATGAAATTAAAGAGAAAAGCCATATGAGCACCGCCCTGATTATCCTGGCCGCAGGCAAAGGCACCCGGATGAATTCTGATCTGCCAAAGGTCCTGCATCCAATCGCCCAAGCGCCAATGTTGGCCCATGCTATGCAGGCTGGTAGCGCGCTGAACCCGGACCAGACAGTTATCGTCGCCGGTCACGAGGCTGAGGCCGTCACCGCAGCTGTGGCTGATATTGACGAAACCGCGCAGGTGGTGCTGCAGACAGAGCAACTGGGCACTGCCCATGCAGTTGATCAGGCCCGAGCAGCACTAGATGGTTTTCAGGGCGATGTTGTGGTGCTGTATGGCGACACCCCTTTTCTGCAACCCGACACCTTGGAACGTATGATCGCAGCCCGCGCAAAGGCAGATCTGGTAATCCTCGGCTTTCAGGCCGCTGATCCTGCCCGCTATGGACGCTTGGTCATGGATGGCGACAATCTGGAACGCATCGTTGAATACAAAGATGCCAGCGAAGCTGAACGCGCCATATCCTTCTGCAATTCGGGTCTTATGGCCTGCGACGCCGAGCTTTTGTTCGACCTGATTAGCAAGGTCGGCAACGAAAACGCATCCGGCGAGTATTATCTGACCGATGTGGTCGAGCTGGCCCGCGCTCAAGGGCGCAGCGTTACCGCTGTGGCCTGCGACGAAGAGGAAACTCTGGGCGTGAACTCGCGTGCCGATCTGGCCCGTGCTGACGCAGTTTTCCAATCCCGCGCCCGTGCTGAATTGCTGGATCTGGGTGTCACCTTGATGGCCCCAGAAACGGTCTATCTGTCGCTGGACACCTTTATTGGTCGCGACACGGTCATCGAACCCAACGTGGTCTTTGGCCCCGGTGTGACCGTGGAAAGCGGTGCCTTGATCCGGGCCTTTTCACACCTCGAAGGCTGCCACGTTAGCCGTGGTGCAAAGGTTGGCCCCTATGCCCGCCTGCGCCCCGGCGCAGAACTGTCCGAAGACACCCACGTGGGCAACTTTGTCGAAATCAAGAACGCCGAAATCGCCGAAGGTGCCAAGGTCAACCACCTTAGCTACATCGGCGATGCTTCGGTCGGCAAAAAGACCAACATTGGCGCTGGCACCATCACCTGCAACTACGACGGGGTGATGAAGCATCAGACCGAAATTGGCGCCAATGCATTTATCGGGTCGAACACCCTACTGGTCGCCCCAGTGAAAGTTGGCGACGAGGCCATGACGGCAACAGGCACGGTCATTACCAAAGATGTTGAGGATGGCGCCTTGGCCATCGCACGCACAGCACAAACCAACAAGCCAGGCCGGGCGCAAAAACTGATGGATATTCTGCGCGCCAAAAAGGCCCGCCGCGACGGAGGTAAAGGCTGATGTGTGGAATTGTTGGAATACTAGGTAGCCATGAAGTTGCGCCAATTCTGGTCGAGGCTCTGAAACGTCTGGAATACCGAGGCTATGACAGCGCAGGCATTGCAACCATCAATGACAAGGTGCTGGACCGCCGCCGTGCCGTAGGCAAGCTGGTGAATCTAAGCGATCTACTGGTACACGAACCGCTGGCCGGCAAATCAGGTATCGGACACACCCGTTGGGCCACCCATGGTGCGCCAACAACCAGCAACGCGCATCCTCACATGGCTGGCACTGTCTCGGTTGTTCACAACGGCATCATCGAAAACTTCAAGGAATTGCGCGAAGAGCTTGCCTCGCACGGCATGTCCTTTGAAACAGAAACCGACACTGAAACCGTCGCGCTGCTGTGCCAGCACTACAAAAACGAGGGTCACGCATCGGCCGAGGCCGCGCGTAAAACCGTAGAGCGTCTGGATGGCGCCTTTGCACTGGCCTTTTTGTTCGACGGCGAAGAGGATCTAATGATTGCAGCCCGCAAGGGCTCTCCCCTAGCGATCGGCCACGGCGAAGGTGAAATGTACGTGGGGTCCGATGCTTTTGCACTGGCACCCCTAACTGATCAGATCACTTACCTTGAGGAAGGCGATTTTGCCATTCTGACCCGCACTAGCCTGCAAATCTGGGACAGCAACGGCAACCAGATCAATCGCGAGAAACGCCAGATCCAACTGGACGCAACCCGCGTGGACAAAGACGGCCATAAGCATTTCATGGCCAAGGAAATCGCCGAACAACCGGTGGCCATCGACCGCACGCTACACGCCTACCTGTCGGAAACTGACGACATCACCCTGCCGGATGAGCTGGACTTTACCAAGATCGATCGCGTTACCATGGTGGCCTGCGGCACGGGTCATTATGCCTGTTTGGTGGGGAAATATTGGTTTGAACAGATCGCCAAGATGCCAGTCGAAGTCGATGTTGCATCTGAGTTCAGGTACCGCGAACCGCCAGTGTCGGATCGCACACTGGCCTTGTTTGCCAGCCAATCCGGTGAAACCGCTGACACACTGGCCGCCCTGCGTTACATGAGTGGTAAGGCGGATCAGATTGTTGGCTTGGTGAACGTCTCCGAAAGCTCGATTGCACGCGAAAGTGACGTTATCCTACCCTTGTATGCCGGCCCCGAAATCTCGGTTGCCTCGACCAAAGCGTTCACGTGCCAGTTGACGATCCTGTTGATCATGGCGCTAAAGGCCGCTCAGCAGCGTGGTATCCCATTGCCCGAAGGAATGCCGAGCGATCTGCGCGCCATTCCGGGGCTGATCCATCAGTCATTGATGCTCGAAGAGCAAATCACGGCATCCTCTCGTGGGCTTGCGACGGCAAGAGACATTATCTTTCTGGGTCGCGGCCAGCTTTACCCCCTGGCACTCGAAGGTGCACTAAAGCTGAAAGAGCTTAGCTACATCCATGCTGAAGGATACGCGAGCGGTGAGTTGAAACATGGGCCGATTGCGCTGATCGAAGACACTGTGCCAGTGATCGTGCTGGCCCCGCGTGACGCACTGTTTGAGAAGACCATCTCTAACATGCAGGAGGTCATGGCGCGCGGTGGCCGTGTTGTACTGATAACGGACGCAGAAGGCGCAAGAATTGCGGGCGAAGGGACATCCGAAGTCATAACCATGCCACAAGTCCCAAATGCACTAGCGCCGATTTTATATGCGATCCCAGCGCAATTAGTGGCCTATCATACAGCGATAGCCAAGGGCACAGATGTGGACCAACCCCGTAATCTGGCCAAATCGGTGACAGTAGAATGAGCGACACACACTTCCTATTCCTTGAACAATTGCGCGCCTTGGCCAATGCTGAACGCGCAGCCGGCATGGCCAGCTATCACAAGGTCAAACGTGAATATCTGGGCCTGACCAATCCGCAGGTCAACGACCTGACCAAGGAATGGCGCAAAGAGATGACAGTCGACGAGCGCGTCGAAGTGGCCGATGGCCTGTGGCAGACTGATATATTCGAAGCACGACTAGCAGCCACCAAACTGCTAACACAGGCCCGCATCCGGCCCGATGATGCGGTGTGGGATCTTTTGCAAAGCTGGGTTCCTGATTTTGACAGCTGGGCACTGGCAGATCACGCCTGTTCGGCGATCCAGAAACGTCTAGTGGCCGACCCAACGCGGCTGGACGCGGTTGAAACCTGGACCACATCCGAAAACCTGTGGACCCGGCGGGCAGCTTTGGTAGCCACCCTTCCCTGGACCAAGCAGAACAATCCAAAACAAGAAGAGCTAGAGTGTCGCGAGCGTATTCTGAGGTGGGCTGCGACCTATGCGCAGGACCAGAAATGGTTCATCCAGAAATCCGTAGCCTGGTGGCTGCGCGATCTGTCCAAACACGATGCGCAGCGCGTGCATGACTTTCTGGCGGTAAATGGCGAGCACTTGAAGAACTTTGCCCGCAAGGAAGCCCTCAAATATCTGAAGTGAACGTTGTTTCACAAAGACTGAAACCAATGCGCCCATCCCTATCTCGGGTGGGCGCATTGAAAGTTGGTTGTCGCCTCGGCGGTGTTGCCCCTTAGGACGCAGCGGATACTTTTAACTCGACCAATTCAGTCAGCGGCGCGCCAAGTGCGCGCATAGCATCAATGGATAACCGACTGCCCGCACTGGCCTCGCCAGCGATTGGGCGCAGTGTCAAAGTCACATTGCCCCCCGTCGCACTGCGCACCCGCGCCATCTGCTCAGTTGTCACCAACGGCGTCTCCATCCACAATCCGGGCACTGTCGGATCGCCTAACCCGGCAATCGTGGTGGCAGATCCAGAAAACATCACATCAGGAGTAACCTCTGGCACCGCCTCAACAGGATCCAATGCAACCGCTTCGACTTCCTCGGCAGGTGGGATGACCGGATTATCATCCGAGAAACGATCTGGGATCAGGTTACAGGCTGACAACAGCGACACAGCGGGGAGAGAAAGAATAAATAAGCGCATAGGCAGACACTAGCCCCACAAATCATGCTTTGCCAACCACTTCTCCCACAATAGGCTTGCCGCAGGCTAAACCCCGCCTTACCTAGGTTCTATGACAGCACCTCTTATCGATCCATTCGCCCGCGCCATCACATATCTACGCGTTTCGGTCACCGACCGTTGCGACTTTCGTTGTGTCTACTGCATGTCGGAAAACATGACCTTTCTGCCAAAGAAAGAGCTGCTGACGCTGGAAGAACTGGATCGAATGTGCTCGTCCTTTATCAATATGGGCGTACAGAAACTCCGCATTACGGGTGGCGAGCCCTTGGTCCGTCGCGGCATCATGACGTTTTTCAACGCGATGACCCGACATCTGGAAAGCGGCGCCTTGAAAGAACTGACCGTAACCACCAATGGGTCACAGCTGGAAAAATACGCTCAGGATCTGTTCAACGCCGGTGTACGCCGGATCAACATCTCGATGGATACCATTGATGAACAGAAGTTCGCCGACATCACCCGTTGGGGCCGCCTGCCCCAAGTTATGCGCGGGATTGACGCGGCACAAAAGGCTGGTCTGAAGATCAAGATCAACGCTGTAGCACTCAAAGGCTTCAACGAAGACGAACTACCGACCATCACCGAATGGTGTGCCGACCGCGAAATGGATCTGACCTGGATCGAAGTCATGCCCATGGGCGATCTTGGCAACGAAGATCGGTTTGGTCAGTACTGGTCGCTGAAAGACGTGCGCAAAGCTTATGAAGACCATTATCAGGTTACAGATCTTGCCGAGAGCACCGGCGGCCCGGCCCGCTACGTCCGGCTGGAACAGACCGGCCAGAAAATTGGTTTTATCACCCCGATGAGCCATAACTTTTGCGAAAGCTGCAACCGGGTTCGCCTGACCTGCACTGGCGAGCTGTACACCTGCCTTGGCCAAGAAGGCATGCAGGACCTGAAACCTGCCATGCGTGAGAACCCCGATAGCGAGGAAGCACTGGAGCAAGCCATTCGCGCCGCAATCGGTCTTAAACCCAAGGGTCATGATTTCGACTATTCACGCCAGCGCGCTGACGGGCAAATGTCTCGCCACATGAGCCACACTGGCGGCTAAAGATGACACCCAATGGCGGCGGCCCAACGCTGCTTTATTACATGTACCGTAGCGCCACCGCCCTGGTGGCACCCTTTGCGTTCCGCAAAGTCGCAGCCAGGCTGGCCGCGCATGGGGTTACAGCTGAACGTCAGCAAGAACGAAATGGGCATGCCACCCTACCCCGCCCAGATGGACAGGTGGTCTGGCTTCATGGCGCGTCCGTCGGCGAAAGCTTGGCCGCACTGACACTGATCAAACGCCTTGGTGAACACCTGCCTCACGCCCATTTTCTGCTGACATCAGGCACCGCCACCGCACAAC
Source organism: Parasedimentitalea denitrificans (assembly GCF_011813015.1). GTDB lineage: Bacteria > Pseudomonadota > Alphaproteobacteria > Rhodobacterales > Rhodobacteraceae > Parasedimentitalea > Parasedimentitalea denitrificans. Next base: position 134,183 of record NZ_QHLQ01000001.1, read on the forward strand.
AAGTCGTGGAAAGACGGATGCCTCCGCGCTGCCGCCACCAATTTGCCCCGCTGGATGCCGCAGGTCCAGTGCGCCGGTTCTTGTCCCATTGGCGCCCTAGCGCTGGTATCTTTGTCGAAAGCGAACTGTGGCCAGTCACTTTGGCCTCGACCAGAGCAACAGGCGCGAAATTGGCGCTGGTGAATGCCCGCCTGTCTGACAGGTCAGTGGCACGATGGAGGGCCAAGGCCCCGACAGCCCTATTTGTCATGGAGCAGTTTTCACTGTTCCTGACCCAGAACCAACACATCTCCGACAGCCTGCTCGAACTTGGCGCACACCCGGACCGGGTCCGCGACGGCGGCAACCTCAAGGCCGGATCTGATCCGCTGCCCGCTGACGAGGCGCTGCTCGTACAGATGCACGACGCCTTGGGGTCGCGACCGGCATGGGTGGCCAGCTCAACCCACATCGGCGAAGAACAACCTGTTCTCACCGCCCACAAGGCCCTGCTAGAACACCACCCCGACCTGTGCTTGGTGCTTACTCCACGCCACCCCGAGCGGGGTGACGACGTTGCCGATCTGATCGCCAAGGCCGGATTGACCTACGCCCGACGCAGCAAAGATGAACTGCCAACAGAAAAAACACAGGTCTATCTGGCCGACACTATGGGTGAACTCGGCACCTGGTATGCACTGTCTCCTATCGTATTCCTTGGTGGCTCACTAGAACCCATCGGCGGCCATAACCCCTTCGAAGTAGCCCGCGCAGGGGCCGCCGTTATTACAGGACCCGGTTATCACAATTTTACCGAAACATTTCCGCCAATGATCGCAGCCAAAGGCGCGGTAGAAATCCATGATGCCGATCAGCTAAGCCAAGCAGTTTCAAATTGGCTTACCCAGCCCGACACCCTGCATCAGGCCCAACAGGCAGCAGGTGAATTCGCAACCCAACAGTCGGCTGTGCTGGACGGGCTGATTGAAATGTTGATCGACCATTTGGATCTGGACCCGAAAAATGCCTGAACTCTTTGTCACCAACTTCAACAAGAACTTCACCGGAGTGTCCGCCACCGCCGCCAATGTGATCCGCCAGCAGGCCAAACACCACGATCTGCGCCTAGTTGGCTATCCCCTTCCCGGCTGCCCTGACCCGATCACATTGAAACAGGCCCGCCTGCTCAGCAAACAACCACCGACGGGACGTGATTTCGCCATTTGGCACGTGCGCCGCAATCCGGAAATGCGCGCTGCGATCTGGTCCCGCGACGTTCTGCGTCTGCCGATCCGCATTGTCTTCACTTCTGCTGCACAGCGCCTGCACTCCTCGTATCCCCGCTGGCTGATCCGGCAAATGGATGCCATCGTCGCCACCACCGACATTGCCGCCCGTTATGTTTCTAAGGTGCGCGCCGTGGTGCCACATGGGGTCGATACCGACCTTTTCACGCCTTCGCAGGACCGCGCCGCAGCATGGACAGCACTGGGCTACGGTGGCAACCTCGGCCTAGCCACTATCGGCCGCATCCGCCCTGAAAAAGGCACAGATGTCTTTGTCGACGCCATGATCCAACTGCTGCCAAAACTGCCCGACGCCCGCGCCCTTGTCATCGGGCGCGCCGGACGCGAGCACCAGAAATTCCTGGCGGATCTTAAAACCCGCATCGCATCAGCAGGCCTGACCGATCGCATCCTTTTCCCTGGCGAGATTGCCGCCACAGAACTCCCAAACCTGATGCGCGGATTATCACTGGTCATGCAACTCCCCCGCTACGAAGGCTACGGAATGGTCCCCCTCGAAGGCATGGCCAGTGGAGTGCCCTTCGTCGGCACCCCAGCAGGTTACTACGACGAATTCTCGGCACAGGGAAAAACCGGAACCATAGTCCCACTTGGCGCGGCAGATCAGGCCGCCGCAGCGGCACTCGCGATCCTGACGGTTCCAACACGTCACGCCAGCATGAGCAATGCAGCCCGAGAAACCGCACTTGATAGCTTCAGCGCGCTGTCAGAAGCCGTCGGAATTGAAAACGTCTACCGCGATCTGTGGACCAAAGAGCCGTAAAACAATAGCTCCGAGCTCTTCAAGCCCCAAGCCCTCGCCAAAATGGATCAAACTTCATCTGGCTAAAAATATCCTCGGGGGTGAATTGGCCAAAGGCCAAGAGGGGGCAGACAGCCCCCTCCCCTTTTTCAGACCTTAGGCAGCTGGCATCCGCTGCTCAACAATTTCAGCCCACCAGCTGCATCCGGCAGGAATGGCCTCATCGTTGAAATTGTACTCAGGGTGGTGCACAGCCGCAGTATCGCCGTTGCCGACCAGAATATAAGCGCCAGGGCGCTCTTCCAGCATAAAGGCAAAGTCTTCGCCGCCCATCACCAATCCTGCATGCTCACAATCACCCGAAATCTTGCGGGCCACGTCAGCGGCAAATTCTGTCTGTTCATCATGATTGACCATCGTCGGATAGCCCCGGATGTAATTGACATCCACAGTCCCACCAAACGTCGCTGCAATGCCCGAGCAGATCTCGTTGATCCGCTTTTCAGCCAGATCACGCATCTCCTTGCTCATGGTACGAACTGTGCCCTTCATCTGCACCTTCTGCGGGATCACGTTGAACGCCTTGGAAGAGGTCTCAAACGAAGTCACCGAGACAACAACCTGATCCACGGGATCAGCATTGCGGCTGGAAATGGTCTGCAACGCCAATACGGCCTGTGCTGCCATCACAGTGGTATCAACGGTATTGTGTGGCATCGCAGCGTGACCACCCAGCCCCTCAAAGGAGATATCGAACTGGTCTGTTGCAGCAAAGAATGGACCTGAACGGATGGCAAATGCGCCAACTGGCTTACCTGGCCAGTTGTGCATGCCATACACTTCCTGGATGTTCCAACGGTCCATCATGCCGTCTTCGCACATTTCACGACCGCCACCGCCACCTTCTTCGGCTGGCTGGAAGATAACCACTACGGTGCCATCAAAATTGCGGGTTTCAGACAAATACTTAGCAGCGCCCAGCAACATCGCTGTGTGACCGTCGTGACCACAGGCATGCATCGCCCCGTCAGTTTTAGAGGCATAGTCCAGCCCGGTTGCCTCGTGGATCGGCAAGGCATCCATATCCGCGCGCAGACCGATAACCTTACCTGCGCTGTCGCTTTTGCCCTTAATCACACCCACCACGCCGGTGCGGCCAATGCCAGTGACGATCTCATCACAACCAAACTCTTTCAGCTTTTCAGCAACCAAGGCGCTGGTGCGGTGCGTTTCGAACAGGATTTCGGGGTTTTCGTGAATGTCGCGGCGCCATTCGGTGATTTCCGACTGCAACTCGGCAAAGCGGTTCTTAACAGGCATCTTGGGTCTTCCTTCTTCAGAGTGCGGGCATTCGTCGTTCAACCAGTTCGGCGAACCAACTGCATCCCGCAGGGGTAGCATCATCGTTAAAATCAAAAGCGGGGTGATGGCACATGGCACTGTCACCATTGCCAATCGAGATATAGGCGCCGGGGCGTTCTTCCAGCATATAGGCAAAATCTTCGGACGGCATGATCGGGTCAGCGTTGTCATTGACCGATCCTGCAACCGCGCGTGCAGCGTCTGCTGCATACCCGGTTTCATCCGGTGTGTTGATGGTCGCTGGATACCCAGCGTCCCAGTTCACCTCAGCCGAAGCCCCAAAAGCCGAAGCGGTATCGGTCGCAATCCGGCGAACACGCTCTTCGGCCAATTTGCGATATTCGGGGTCCAGCGTGCGAACAGTCCCTGCCATGCGCACCGAATGCGCAATGACATTTGAGGCCTCACTGTCTGTCTTGAATGTACCAACCGTTAAAACGACCCGTTTGATCGGATCTACATTGCGCGCAACAATAGTTTGCAATGAAATCAGAATATGGGCCGCAACCAGTGTGGTATCGACAGCCTCGTGTGGCACCGCGGCGTGGCCGCCCTTGCCTGTCACGATAATTTCAAATTCGTCTGACGAAGCCAGCGATGCTCCGTTGCAGATCGAAAACTCGCCCACAGGTAAGCCCGGTTCATTGTGCATACCGTAGACTTCCTGGATCCCCCAGCGGTCCATCAAGCCATCGTCACACATTGCCTTAGCCCCTGCGCCGCCTTCTTCGGCGGGTTGGAAGATCAACACGGCTGTGCCGTCGAAATTGCGGGTCTCGGCGAGATACTTGGCGGCCCCCAGCAACATCGATGTATGGCCGTCATGGCCACAGGCATGCATCTTACCCGGCACTTTTGATGAGTATTCAGCCCCGGTAGCTTCTTCGATTGGAAGCGCATCCATATCCGCCCGCAGTCCAACCACCCGGCCCTTGGTATCGGTTTTACCTTTGATGGTCGCCACGACACCCGTGCGGCCAATTCCAGTGGTAATCTCGGTGATGCCAAATTCCTTCAGCCGCTCGACAACAAACGCAGCCGTTTCATGCACATCATACAGCAACTCAGGATTTTCATGCAGATGCCGACGCCAGCCGGTTATCTCACCATGCATCTCGGCAAAACTGTTCTTGATTGGCATGACAACCTCCCCATGGTCCGCGCACTCTCAGGTAAATAAGTTGCCTTATCAAGTATCTCAAGACGCAGTATCGCAAAGAATTTCGTTGGTCGTATAACGACTTTCACACAAGCTATTCAGGCAGCGAAAACAAAACAAACAAGGGCGCAATCACGCCCTTGTAAGGGATTGAATTAGTTTAGGTAGTTGCCTTAGCGCTGGTTAGCCTCTCAGCCGTTGCACCAACTTCTTCATGAACTCATGACCAGCATTAAACTGCGCAACTGTTACAAATTCATTCGGCTGATGCGCCTGCGCGATATCACCCGGACCACAAACAACGGCGGAATACCCTGCCTGCTGGAACTGCCCGGCTTCGGTGCCATAGCTGACCACGTGGCTTCCATTGTCACCTGTAATCGCCCGCGCCAAAGATTCGGCCTCGCCGTCTTCCTCTGGTTTCAGACCCGGCACATCGGAAATCAGCTCTACCTCAATCTTCGTATCTGGGTGAATGGCCTGCATTCTGGCCTCAACGGCCTGCACTTGCTCCATATAGCGATTGTGCCAATCTTCCGAAGATTCGGTAGGAAGCACACGAATATCCAAACTGAACTGGCAGTCCTTGGCGGTGATATTCATGGCCGTGCCGCCTTCGATCACCCCCACATGCAATGTGGACCAAGATGGCTCAAACATCGCAGCAATTGCGTCAAGCTCGCGAGATTGATTCTCGACGTTGCAAGTATTCGTCCATTCCAACAACGTACTGGCTTGCATGATGGCACTGACGCCCGTGTGCACCAACGAGCTATGCACCTCGAACCCATGCAAATGGGTCGTACAGGCATAACACCCTTTGTGGCCGGTCACCGCCTTCATCATCGAGGGTTCACCCACGATCACAGCCGCCCCTTTTGGCACAACGCCCTGCATTGCCTCTATCATCAGCGGTGCACCAATGCAGCCAACTTCCTCATCATAGCTAAGCGCAAGTTGCAACGGCCGGGTTACGCCATGACTATGAGCCTCAACCAAGGCCCAAATGGCCAGCGCGTCAAACCCCTTCATGTCGCAGGTGCCGCGGCCATAATATTTACCGTCACGCTCGACCACGGTGAATGGATCGCTATCCCAAGCCTGCCCCTCAACCGGCACCACATCGGTGTGTCCAGACAAGACAACCGCGCCTTCGACCTGCGGACCGACATGGGCAAACAGTGCTGCCTTGGGTTCGTCTGGCGCCATGAATCGATGGCTGGTGATGCCATGCGAGGCAAGATAGCCATCGACCCAGTCGACCAAGGGCAAATTGCTGTCACTGCTCACCGAGGGAAATGAGATCAGCTTTTGCATGATCTCAAGTGGTGTCAGGGTGTTTGCCACTCTCAATAACCGCTATCGGTTGTCAGAACAAAGTGACCCGGAGTGACCTCAAGATACTCCGAAGGCTCGGGCTTGTAGTCCAGACCATGAATTGGCGACGGGATCGGCTTAAAGTTCAAGTCCTTCTCAGACTTGCGCTGGCGCGGATCGGCAATTGGAACCGCCTTCATCAGCGCCTGAGTATAGGCATGCTGTGGGTTCTCAAACACCTGAGCACGGGGACCCATTTCAACGATTCGCCCCAGATACATAACGCCGACCTGATGCGAGACCCGCTCGACCACCGCCATGTCGTGGCTGATAAACAGGAACGACAGCCCCAGATCCGCCTGCAATTCCATCATCAGGTTAAGGACCTGAGCCTGCACCGAAACATCCAGTGCCGACACAGCCTCATCAGCGATGATCAGTTTGGGGTTCAGCGCCAAGGCACGTGCAATAGCGATTCGCTGCCGTTGACCACCCGACATTTCATGCGGATAGCGGCGCATAAAGCTACGCGGCAGGTGTACACGATCAAACAGGCTGGCGACACGATCCTGCAATTCAGACCCGCTGGCCAAACCATAGTTACGCAGAGGTTCCGACACCTGATCCATCAGCACCATCTGTGGATTCAGTGATGCAAAAGGATCCTGAAAGATCATCTGCATGTCCTGACGGACCTTGTGCATCTCGCCCGCGTCAAAGCCTAAAACATCACGCCCTTCGAAATTAACAGTGCCAGACTGCGGATCAACAAGACGCAGAACAGCGCGCCCTGTAGTGGACTTGCCGCAACCTGATTCCCCAACCAACGAAAGGGTTTGCCCCTTGTTGATCGTGAAGGAAACATCTTCAACCGCATGAACCTGAGCCACTGTCCGGCGCAAGAAACCGCCTTTGACATCAAACCGCGTTGTCAGGTTCTCGACCTTCAGCAGTACTTCATCAGTGCCCTTGATCGGATCAAGGTTCTGGCCTTCAACACCCATCAGCTTCATCGGCTCAGGATAGGCCTTACCGCGCATCTCACCCAGTTTTGGCACCGCGGCCAACAGGGCTTTAGTGTAGTCGTGCTGTGGGTTTTCAAAGATCTCTTCGACAGTGCCTTCTTCGACCTTGTTACCGCGGAACATCACCACCACGCGGTCGGCCATCTGCGCCACAACCGCCATGTCATGGGTGATGAACATCACCGCAGTGCCGGTTTCGCGTTTCAGACGATCCATCAGCGCCAGAATCTCGGCCTGAATGGTCACATCCAAAGCCGTGGTCGGCTCATCAGCGATCAACAGCCGCGGCTCGCAGGCCAGCGCCATCGCGATCACTACGCGCTGACGCATGCCTCCGGACAGTTCGTGCGGATACTGACCCAACCGACGTTCCGGCTCGGGGATTCGGACCTGACGCAACAACTCAAGCGCGCGCTCTTCGGCTTGTTTTTTGTTCAATCCTTTGTGAACTCGCAAGCCTTCGGTCAATTGGCGGCCAACAGTGAACACCGGGTTCAGCGCTGTCATCGGCTCCTGAAAGATCATTCCGATCTCATCGCCGCGAATCTCTTTCATCGATTCTTGCTTGGCATTTGCCAGATCAATAGTGTCACCGTCACGACGGCTAAACATCAATTCTCCGCCATCAATCTCGCCGCCACCGAACTCGACCAGTCGCATCAGCGACAGGGAGGATACTGATTTACCAGAGCCAGATTCGCCAACCACACAAACGGTTTCACCCGGATTGACGTCGAACGAGACGTCCTTGACCCCAAGAACCGGACCATCCTTGGTCTGGAATTTGACTCGGAGCCCCTTAATCTGCGCAATCGGTTGATCAAGCACCTTAGCACTCCTTTGATCATCTTGTTTGAGTTTTGCCGGACGTTACGCGGGCCTAGCTATGCCGTCAAACCCTGTACCGAATTTTTCCACAGGAAGGCTTGCAATTTTCTGAGGTTCTGTTTCGATACGCGCAGTGACCGCAAGGGTTGAAGTAACGCAAGGCGTAGCAAAGATTGCCGCACCAAGAGTAACTTCTGTGTTTCCTAACGGTACGATTACAAACCGCAAATATTGCGGAGAAACCCGCGGCCATCTAGTGCTCGGGATAAAGGCACGCAAGTGTCGACAAGGAGAGTGTAATGAAACTTAAAACCCTTTTGCTTGGCGCCATCGCTGGCACAGCATTGGCCCCAGCTGCCTTTGCTGAGCGCGGTTCGGACGGCCACGTCAATATTATTTATTGGCAGGCTCCATCGATCCTAAACCCATATCTGTCCAGCGGCACCAAAGACATTGAATCTGCGTCTCTGGTTGTTGAGCCTCTAGGTCGCTACGACCAAGATGGTGCTCTGGTTGCCTACCTGGCCGAAGAAATTCCTACCGTTGAAAACGGCGGCGTTTCTGCTGACCTGAAGTCCATCACTTGGAAACTGAAGTCCGGCCTGAAATGGTCTGATGGCTCTGCCGTTACTTCGGCTGACGTTAAATTCACTGCTGACTACTGCATGAACCCAGAAGGCGGCTGTGCGCAGCTGGCTAAGTTCGAAGGCGTAGAATCAGTTGAGATCATTGACGACCTGACCGTCACTGTGACCTTTGGTGAAGCAAAGCCAAACCCATATGGTCCATTCATGGGCGGCCAGTCCCCGATCATCCAGATGGCTCAGTTCGAAAACTGCACAGGCGCCAAAGCACCTGAGTGTACCGAAGCCAACTTTGGCCCAATCGGCACAGGCCCATTTGTTGTCACCGACTTCCGTCCAAACGACGTGATCTCGATGGTTGCCAATGAAAACTACCGCGATGCAGCTAAGCCTGCGTTCGCATCTCTGACCTTCAAAGGTGGCGGCGACGCAACTGCTTCTGGTCGTGCTGTTCTGGAAACCGGCGAATATGACTACGCTTGGAACCTGCAGCTAGCACCTGACGTACTGGCCAAAATGGCCGAAGGCGGCAAAGGCACAGCGGTTTCCGCATTTGGTACACTGGTTGAGCGTATCGAAATGAACATGACCGATCCGTCGCCAAGCCTGGAAGAAGGCGTACGCGCAACTGCTGCGGCTCCTCACCCTGCTCTGTCCGACATCAACGTGCGTAAAGCGATGTCGATGGCTATCGACCGCGATCTGCTGGTTGAAATCGGTTACGGTCAGGCTGGTCGCCCAACCTGTAACCTGGTTCCGGCTCCTCTGGCTTATGCTTCGGACAACACCGACTGTCTGACACAGGACATCGCTGGTGCAAACGCTCTGCTGGACGAAGCTGGTTGGGCCAAAGGTTCGGATGGTGTTCGCGCCAAAGACGGCGTTCGCCTGTCGATGGTCTATCAGACCTCTACAAACGCTGTTCGCCAGGATTTCCAGGCTCTGATCAAACAGTGGTGGGAAGAAATTGGTGTAGAAACCGAGCTGCGTAACATCAACGCATCCGTCTTCTTTGGTGGTGATCCAGGTTCGCCTGACACATTCCAGCGTTTCTATGCTGACGTTGAAATGTACGCCAACAACTTTGATGGCACCGATCCAGAAAGCTATCTGGCTCAGCACACTTGCGACAAGGCTCCAAAGCCTGAAAGCCAGTGGCAGGGTGAAAACATCAACCGTTACTGTGACCCAGCCTATGACGAACTGGTTGCAGAACTGGGCCGCACTGGTGAACTGTCCAAGCGTGGCGAAATCGCCAAGAAGCTGAACGACATGCTGACCAAAGAAAGCTATGTTGTTGTACCTTTGGTTGACCGTGGTCGTGTATCGGCTCATGCCAACAGCCTTGGTGGCGTTATCCTGAACACATGGGATAGCGAACTTTGGAACGCTGCGGACTGGTACCGCATCAAGTAAGAGGTTAACGCCTCTGGAGGCCCCGGTGTTTCGCCGGGGCCTCTTGCCTTTCGCTGCCGGTAACGTATACGGCGCTTGCGACGGGAACCGAGGCTCACTCTCTCTGCTCCTAAAACTTAAGACCCATTCGCAAAGGCGCCCTATCCGATGCTGACCTTTACAATCCGGCGACTGATCCTATCAGTGCCAACCCTCCTTTTTATCAGTCTGGTGATTTTCCTGCTGCTAGAGCTCGCCCCTGGCGATCCGATGGCCCAGGTTCCCCTGACTGTCCCGCCCGAAGTCAAAGAAAAAATGCGCGAGGCCCTGGGCCTTGGCCAACCCATGCACATCCGGTTCTGGAAGTGGCTGGTACAGTTTTTCTGGATCGAACCTCAGGTGATGATCGACCACTACTTTGGCACCACCTACGCCGTTGGTGACCTGCGTGTGATCTCTTGGCAGACCCGTTCGCCAGTGATGGACACCGTGGTTCAGCGTATTCCACAGACCCTGTGGGTTGTTGGAACTGCTTATATCGTTGGTATTCTGATCGCCTTGCCGATCGGCATCTACTCGGCTTATCGCCAGTACTCGGTGTTTGACCAATGCGGTACCTTTGTCACCATGATCGGCTTTTCGATCCCACCATTCTTTACCGGTCCACTGCTGATTGTGGTTTTCTCGGTGCAGTTAGGCTGGTTCCCGTTCATCTATGACACCACCCATGTGGTCGACGACTGGGACAGCTTTGTGTACCAGCTCAGGCAAATGATCCTACCGGTGATGGTTCTTGCACTGCAAACTACGGCTCAGATCAGCCGCTACATGCGCGCCTCGATGCTGGACAACATGAACCAAGACTATGTTCGTACCGCCCGCGCCAAGGGACTTAGCGAAGCTGTCGTGGTTATGGTGCATGTGCTGCGGAACTCAATGATCCCCGTGGTCACTGTTATCGCACTGGGTATGCCTGCCATCTTTGGCGGTGCCATCATCACCGAACAGGTATTCTCGGTAAACGGCATCGGCTCGCAGCTGATCACCGCATTGTTTGCCAATGACCTGCCAACCGTTCAAACGCTGACCTTCATCTTTGCGATGCTAATCGTGTTCTTCAACCTGATTGCAGATATCCTCTACGGCCTGCTTGATCCGAGGATCCGCTATGACTGATCTGTCCAACCAAACCCCGCTTGCCCCACCGCGCAGCCAATGGCGCAACGTGTGGGATCAGCTGAAAAAGCACAAAGGTGCTTTGCTGGGTGGAGGCTTCTTAGTCTTTATCACCTTGGCAGTCCTGCTTGGGCCGTATGTCTGGACGCTCGATCCACAAAAGATCGATTACCGGGCACGCGATTTCCGGCCCATTTACCATGCCCTGTTTGATGCTGACGCTAAAACCGCTTGGGCGAACCCCTTGGGTACTGATCAGTTGGGCCGTGACGGATTAGCCAACATCCTAGCTGGTGGTCGCACCTCGATGGCAGTGGGCTGGGCAGCGATGTTGCTGACCCTGTTCATCGGCACCATGATCGGCGTTGTCGCTGGTTTCTTCAAGAAACTGGACGGCCCGCTGATGCGTCTGACCGACCTGTTCCTGTCACTGCCAATCCTGCCACTGCTGCTGGTCGCCGTGACCCTGTTCCGGGAACCTCTGCGTGGCAACTTTGGACCTGAAGGTGGCATGTTCATCCTGATCGTTGCGATCATCGGTATCACCAGCTGGATGCCAACAGCACGCATCGTGCGTGGTGACGTTCTGGCGCTAAAAGAACGCGAATTTGTTCTGGCCGCGCGCTCGATCGGAACCAAGCCCGGCGCGATGATCTGGCGTCACCTGCTACCCAACGTGATCTCACCGATCATGGTCTCGGCCACACTGGGCCTAGCTGCGGCGATCATCACCGAGAGCGCCCTGTCGTTCCTCGGCGTGGGCTTCCCGTCGGACTTCCCCACCTGGGGTAAAATGCTGGCGGATGCGGTGCAGCGGATGGAAGAGTTCCCCGAGCGCGTGATGCTGCCGGGTATCGCTATCTCGCTGACGGTTCTGAGTGTTAACTATCTGGGCGATGGCCTGCGCGACGCACTAGACCCCCGTATTCGCGGCCGCTGATCAGTCCCCAAGGCTGAAATAAAAACAAAACAAACAGCCGTCCAGCTTTGGGCGGCTGTTTGTCTTTGAGTGCGTTGAGCAAACAGAAAACCGTTCCCGCTGAACACTAGAAAGTGCGACAATCTTCTAGGCGCCCCTACCCTGATCCTTACCGCAATCATTGCCAGAATCCCCCTGAGCCTCCAGTTGGGAAATAATTCTGTTTTAGGGGTTGGAAACACGATGTTTGAATCATTTGGCTTCGAAGACACCACCGCACGCGAGGCTTCTGTTCTGTTTGCCCTAATGTTGGGAGCAGCATTTGGCGCATTGGCACAGCTCACCCGGTTCTGCTTTCGTCGCACGTTAGTCGGAGCAGATCGCCGTCAGGCCGCAGGTGTCTGGGCTATGGCTCTTGCTGTTGCGGTCGTTGGAACGCAGGCCTCTGTGGCGATCGGGTGGATCAGTTTTGACAGCCACCGCTTGCTGAACTCGGACCTGCCCGTACTTGCCATTGTTCTCGGCGGCTTGATGTTTGGCGCAGGAATGGTTCTGACCCGTGGTTGCGTGTCTCGACTGATGGTGCTCAGCGGCAGCGGTAACCTGCGTGCGGCCATGGTGATTGTGATCTTTGCCATTGTAGCCCACGCCACATTAAAGGGCGTGCTTGCACCGCTACGCCAGTCCCTAGGCGCTTTGACCCTAAATTTGGGCGACACCACATCGCTGGCTGCCCTACCCGGAGGCCCGCTGTTCTGGACTGCCCTGCTGGCTAGTGCGGCTCTGGCACTGGCCTTACGTTCCGGCAATCCAGTGTTACCACTACTGGGCGCTGCATTGATTGGCCTACTGGTGCCCCTTGGCTGGGTTGGCACTGGGTATGTGTTGTTCGATGACTTTGACCCCATTGCAATGGAAAGCCTTTCCTTCACGGCCCCAACCACTGAAACACTGTTTTATGGAATAGCCTCAAGTGCTATCCCGGCTGGGTTTGGGACCGGGCTGGTTGGTGGCGTTCTTCTTGGCGCTTTGGCCGCCGCAGTGCTGACTGGCAACTTCAAATGGCTGAGCTTTGACAGCCCCCGCCAGACCGGTCGCTACATGGCGGGTGCGGTCCTGATGGGAATGGGTGGGGTGCTGGCAGGAGGCTGTACCGTTGGCGCCGGACTAGCTGGGGTTCCGACCCTTGGCTTTGCGGCACTACTGGCACTGGCCTCCATCGCCATTGGTGGAGTGGTTGCAAATCGCCTGATCAATGCAGCTTCTTTCGGATTCGGCGCACAGCCAGCCAAACCAATGCCACAACCGGCAGAGTGATTGCGGCTGTCAGCGTCCCTTTGGTTACCCCCAGCATCTGAGCCAAGGGATAAGCCGCATAAGAAACCAGCGATACACCGTAATAGCTGATTGCGACCACAGACAGTCCCTCAACCGTAGTCTGTAGCCGTAGCGCTTGGTCAGCGCGCCGGTCCATGCTCTCCAGCAACGCCTGGTTCTGTGCGCTGCGTTCTACGTCCACACGCGTTCGAAACAACTCCCCTGCCCTGCGGGCCCTATCAGCCAGCGCGCCCAATCGTTCCTCGGTTGATTTCACTGTCCGCATCGCAGGTTCATAGCGGCGCAACATAAAGTCGGCAAAGGTCTGATACCCCTCGTATCGCTCTTCCCTCAGCATGCTGATACGCTGATTGACCAGCGCCTCGTAGGCACCGGTAGCGGCAAAGCGAAAGGCCGCCCGCACCCCCATGGATTCCAGCTCGGCAGAGATAGTCAGCAATTGCGACAAGGTCTGTTCTGCCGTTTCCTGCCCGGCGGTCATTTCCATCATCATCTCGGTCAGGTGTGTATCGAGCCCGCCAATTGACGGCGACAACCCACGCGCCCGCGAAAACCCAAGCATCGACATGGCACGGTAGGTTTCAATCTCACAGAGCCGCTGCACCACCCGGCCTATACGGCTGGTCTCGGTTCCTTTGTTGGCAAACATGGCAAAGCGCATGTGCCCTGCTGGATCAATCCGGAAATCGCCTGCAACCACTGTGCTGTCATCCAGCACCGTTGAAACGGCTAGGCTCTCAGGCACGAACCAATCGTCTAGTGATTTAGCAAGCGACTTATCTGTTGGCCGTGGCTCAACCCGCACAATCAACGAGGTCACTCTTTGACCGGGTGCCTGTTCTAGCCATTCGGCTGGGAACACTTCGAAATCAACCGGGTCAAATGCCCGGGCGCTGACCCCGGCGGAATAGACCATATAGCTGACAAACTCGGTGTGCTGTTCCCATTTCAGCGTGTGCCGCCCGATTTGGGCCGAATGGTGAGTAGCACCGGGTTTTGGATGCGGAGCCCCGTGGCGGTCCAATAGGTCGATCAGATGCTCCAAATCCTTGGCCCGCTCGCGGTGCACCGCCTCTTGCGGCTGCTTGATGGCCAGATAGACCACGGTGCTGGGGCTCGACATATTTGGAAATGGCCGCGCGTGTAATTCGTTGGCAAGCTGATAGCGCAGCGGGTGGTCTTGGATCGGTGGCATCTTGGGCTCCTGATTGAACCGGTAGAATAGATGTCGCCAAAATTCCTGTACAGAAACCTTTTATTTCAGGATGTTACCGGAATACGATCGCATACAGCACGTTTCTCCAACCATACTGGGCCCTTAGCTTACCCAAAGGAACCCTGACCAAGATCTGTTCAACAGCTACAGCTTCAATACGCCGCACCCATCTGCACAAAAAAAGGGCGCTCAGTGAGAGCGCCCTTTTCAAAATATGTCTCCGCTATCAGCTAATCTGGGTCAGCAGCGTATCCAGGCTGGCCTTGGCATCGCCATAAAACATCCGGGTGTTCTCCTTAAAGAACAGCGGGTTCTCGATGCCCGAGTATCCAGTGCCCTGCCCGCGCTTGGACACAAATACCTGCTTTGCCTTCCAGCATTCCAGTACCGGCATACCAGCAATAGGACTGTTAGGATCGTCCTGCGCCGCCGGGTTTACGATGTCATTGGAGCCAATCACGATGGCAACATCCGTTTCCGGAAAGTCATCATTGATCTCGTCCATTTCCATCACGATGTCATACGGCACCTTAGCCTCAGCCAGCAGCACGTTCATGTGACCAGGCAGACGGCCCGCAACAGGGTGGATCGCGAAACGCACGGTCTTACCCCTAGCGCGCAAACGACGGGTCAGTTCAGCCACGTTCTGCTGTGCCTGTGCTACCGCCATGCCATAGCCTGGGATGATGACAATGCTGTCGGCTTCTTCCAATGCAGTGGCTACGCCATCGGCGTCGATCGCGACTTGCTCGCCTTCGACCTCCATCTGAGGGCCAGACGTGCCGCCAAAACCACCAAGGATCACCGAGACAAACGACCGGTTCATCGCCTTACACATGATGTAAGACAGGATCGCACCGCTTGAGCCCACCAGCGCGCCCACAACGATCAGCAGGTCATTGCCAAGGCTGAAACCGATCGCCGCTGCGGCCCAACCGGAATAGCTGTTCAGCATCGACACCACCACCGGCATGTCAGCACCGCCGATGCCCATGATAAGGTGATAGCCGATGAACAAAGCCGCCAGCGTCATCAGGAACAGCGGAAAGAAGCCACCGGTGTTGCAGTACCAGATCAATGTGATCAGCGACAAACCAGCCGCTACCGCGTTCAGCGCATGGCCGCCGGGTAGTTTAGTCGCAGTCGAGGTGAGTTTGCCCGCAAGCTTGCCATAGGCCACCACCGAACCGGTGAATGTCACCGCACCGATAAAAATACCCAGGAACAGCTCAACCCGCAGAATGCCGATTTCAACACCGTCCTTCTTGGCAAGCAAAGCCGCAAAACCTTCCAGCGCTTTCTTGGCGGTATCGTCCATGGCCAGAACACGGCCCAGTTCGATATGGGCAATAAAGCCCACAAAGACAGCCGCCAGACCAACCAGCGAGTGCATCGCAGCGACCAGTTCTGGCATCTGGGTCATCTGAACCCGGGTGGCCAAATTATAGCCGATAAAGCCCCCTGCTGGGATCAGCAGAATTGACAGCCACCACAGGCCAGCACCGGGACCGATCAGCGTAGCAAACACTGCCAGCCCCATGCCCACGATGCCGTACCAAACAGCACGTTTAGCGCTTTCCTGACCCGACAGACCGCCCAGCGAAAGGATGAAAAGAACAGCCGCAACAACATAGGCGGCAGTAGTAAATCCTAGCATAATCCTCTACTCCTTAGGATTTCTGGAACATGGCGAGCATGCGCCGTGTCACGAGGAAGCCGCCAAAAATGTTGACCCCCGTCATAAAGACCGACAACGCGGCAAGGAGGATCACCAAGAAGGAGCCAGAGCCGATTTGCATCAGCGCCCCCAGAATGATGATCGAGGAAATCGCATTGGTCACCGCCATCAGCGGCGTGTGCAGCGAATGAGCCACGTTCCAGATCACCTGGAAACCAACAAACACTGCCAGAACAAACACGATGAAGTGCTGCATGAAACTGGGTGGTGCCACCAGACCAACACTCAGCAACAGCGCGGCACCAACGGCCAGCAATGTCACCTGGTTCTTAGTCTGCTGCTTGAATTCAGCCACCTCCAGCGCGCGTTTTTCTTCCGCTGTCAGTTCAGGGACCGTTTCTTTGGGCTTGGCAGCGATAGCCTGAATTTTCGGCGGCGGTGGAGGGAAAGTGATCTCTTTATCAAAGGTCACAGTCGCACCGCGGATCACGTCATCTTCCATGTCGTGATTGATCTGACCGTCTTTCTCAGGGGTCAGGTCGGTCATCATGTGACGAATGTTGGTCGCGTACAGAGTCGAGGCCTGCGCTGCCATCCGGCTGGGGAAGTCGGTGTAGCCGATGATGGTGACACCATTGTCGGTGACAATCTTCTCGTCCATCACGGTCAGCTTACAATTGCCGCCCTTTTCCGCAGCCAAGTCAACGATAACCGAACCCGGCTTCATCGACGCAACCATATCCTCGGTCCACAGCTCAGGCGCTTCGCGGTTCGGGATCAGCGCGGTGGTGATGACGATATCGACTTCAGGTGCCAGCTCGCGGAACTTGGCCAGTTGTGCCTCACGGAACTCAGGGCTGGAGACTGACGCATAGCCACCCGACGACGCACCATCCGCCTGTTCTTCTTCGAAATCGAGGTAGACAAACTCGGCGCCCATTGATTCAACCTGCTCGGCCACTTCGGGCCGCACGTCAAAGGCAAGCGTGATCGCACCCAACGAGGTCGACGTACCAACCGCCGCCAGACCGGCAACCCCAGCACCAACCACCAACACCTTGGCAGGCGGGACCTTACCCGCAGCCGTAATCTGCCCAGTAAAGAAGCGGCCAAAGTTGTTGCCCGCCTCGATCACCGCGCGATAGCCGGCGATATTGGCCATCGATGACAGCGCATCCATTTTTTGCGCACGCGAAATACGTGGCACCATTTCCATGGCGATCACATTGGCGCCCTTGGATTTCGCCAGCTCCATGCCCTCTTCGTTCCCAGCTGGGTTAAAGAAGGAGATCAGAGTTTTGCCCTTGGTCATCCGCTTCAACTCAACCGTAGTTGGCTGTCGAACCTTGGCAACGATATCTACTGACTTCCACAGCGCCGCCGGAGTTTTGATGATCTCAACCCCTGCATCCACATACGTCGCGTCTGAAAACCCAGCAGCCGCACCGGCTCCGGTCTCAATCGCGCAGTCATAACCCAGTTTCTGCAACTGGCGTGCAGACTCCGGCGTCATCGCGACGCGCGCCTCGCCCTCAAAAATCTCTTTTGGTGTACCTATCTTCACCGTATCGGTCCCCCTCGGCTTTGCCGCGCCCGCACCCTAGGTACGGATTGCAATAATTTTCTCTAGCGCGCGCAACATAATTGCGCAAGCATTTCGCTGCATCGCGGCATGCATATCCTGCAACGCCGCATTTTCGTTACACCCAACGACGGGTTTTTTGTTCGTATCTGGCCCAATCCGCTCGGAACGTTCGGCGCATCCTGTCCTCTTCCTGAAGGATAAAACCGCGTTCCATGATCCAGACAAAAATCGGAATAAGCGGCAGCGACAGAACCGCGTCAAACCGCAAGATAAAACCGGCCAGGATCAGGACGTCACCCAGATAGATCGGATTACGTGACCGACTGAAAATCCCGCTCTGCACCAAATGCGTAGGCGTCTTGTGCGGAATAACCGTCGTCTTGTGGCGGCGCATCTCGTGGACGGCCAGCAATGCCAGGATGATCCCAGCTCCAATCAGCAACCCAGCCAACAAATCCGCCCATGTGCCGCCAAAGCTCAGCCCAAAAGAAAACCATTCCGACTGCAGCCAAGACAACATGACGCAGGCAAACAGCCACACCGGCGGGGTGTTCATCCAGCGCATCAACTGCTCCGCACCATTCGGTTTTTTAAAAACCTATCAACCATTTCGCCTAAATGCCCCCTCTCAGGCCTTCGGGTCCAGCGCCAATCGTCATCTTGCACGAAATAAGGACAATATGTCCAACTTTCATATAAACGACGAATCTCTTCCCGATTGCGCCATGATCCTGCACATATTGGCAAAAATGCCTACGTATACTTTGGCATGCAGCGTCCGGTTGAGATTCCTTTCATTTTCGGTGTGCACTGGCTTTGTGACGGCACGACCTGCTTGCCATCTCCCCGACGCTGGCTAGGGTCGGGACAAAGGGAGATCGTCACATGAGTTTGAACGGAAAGCACGCATTGGTCACAGGTGGCGGCACCGGAATCGGGTTGGCTATTGCGCGGGCACTGGCCGCACAAGGCGCACAAGTTACCATCACCGGGCGCCGGGCCGAAGTTTTGGAGCAAGTCGCCATTAATGGCCTGCACGCGGTCCAGATGGACGTGGCAGACGAAGACTCGGTGGTCACAGGCGTCGCTAGCGCAGTGGAGGCACGCGGCCCAATCCAGATCTGCGTGCCCAACGCAGGCATCGCCGAAGGCCGCGCCCTTCACAAGACCGACATGGAGTTCTGGCGCACTATGATGGCCATCAATGTCGACGGCTGCTTTCTGACCATCCGCGAGTGCCTCAAGTCGATGCACACCACCGACTGGGGCCGGGTCATCGCTATTTCCTCGATTGCTGGGCTTAAGGGACTAAAAGGGGGCAGCTGCTACACAGCCAGCAAACACGCGATGGTTGGCATGATCAGGGCACTGGCCGCCGACTACGTTGGCAAGCCATATACCTTCAACGCATTATGCCCCGCCTACGTCGACACCAATATTGTACCACAGAATGTAGAAAGCATTATGAAACGCACTGGCATGAGCGAGGACGAGGCCATGCAGGTCATGGTCGGCGCCAACCCTCATGGCCGTTTGATCGCACCTGAGGAAGTTGCCGATGCAGCCCTGTTCCTGTGTGGCGCCAATTCCGGGTCCATGAACGGTCAGGCCATTCAGATATCAGGTGGAGAAATGTAATGGACCGGGCCGCCTTCAACGCCTTCTGCGCCGACATGCCTGCCACCAGTCACGTCATACAGTGGGGCAATTCAGATGTGTGGAAGGTCGGCCCCAAGGTCTTTGCCATCTGCGGCTGGGCTGATGGCCGCGATGCCTTCACCTTCAAGGTGACGGAAATCGCCTACGAGGTGCTGCAGGAACAACCCGGCATCCGCCCTGCCCCTTATCTCGCCTCACGCGGGATGAAATGGCTGCAGCATTATGACGCGCCGGGGCTGTCAGATGCCGAATTGCAGCGCCATATCGAGATCTCCTACGATCTGGTCGCTGCTGGCCTGTCAAAAAAGAAACGCCTCGAGCTGGGTATCCCCGAACCAAGCATGGGCTAACCCTTCAAAGGCGGCTAAGCATCTTCCTTCACACGGACATCAACCGGTTTGATAAGTGTAGCCAGATAGGTTCGGGTTTCCTGATCCCAGTCTGCAGGGTCTTCACCATGTGCATACTCGGCGTGCAATTCGATGAGCTTCCAAACCTCTGCTTCCGACGCGGCCACAACACTGGCTGGGCAAGACTCCATTCCTTCGCAATCCCGGCAGGCATAAGCGTAGGCATTTGACATATTCGATCCCCCTCTAACACCTTTTACCAGTTAGGGCTGGAACCATCTTTGACGAGATTTTTCATCACGTAAGAATTGGCTCGACAGGTCGACATCCGTCGCCTAGTTACTATATGTTTCATGCTTAAAATACCCACACTCAACGAGGCCTCAATGACCGACTTTGCCGCAACCAAAGCCATGTTCCACCTGCCTGAGGGTATGATCTACCTGGATGGAAACTCGCTGGGCCCACTCCCCCTCGCCGCAACCAAACGGGTTGGCGACATGATGCAGAATGAATGGGGCGAGATGCTGATCACCGGCTGGAACAAAGCTGGTTGGATGGCCAAATCTAGCGCTTTGGGTGATCGTGTTGGCCGCCTAATTGGCGCCGAGCCGGGCCACGTGGTGATGGGCGACACCCTGTCTATCAAGGTCTATCAAGCGGTTGCCTCCGCACTGGATCTGAACCCAACCCGCAAAGTTGTGCTGTCCGATAACGGCAACTTCCCCACCGACCTCTATATGGCCGACGGCCTGCTAAAGTCACTGGGTGATGATTACGAGCTGCGCGTGGTGAACCCCGAAGATGTGGCCGACAACCTGACCGACGATGTTGCCGTGCTGATGTTGACCCAGGTCGATTACCGCACCGGTCGTGTCCACAACATGCAAGCGCTTACCGAGCAGGCCCAGGCCAAGGGCATCGTGACTGTCTGGGATTTGGCGCACTCTGCTGGCGCTTTGCCCGTTGATCTGGCCGGTTGCAACGCCGATTTCGCAATTGGCTGCACCTACAAATACCTCAATGGGGGCCCCGGCGCGCCTGCCTTTATCTATGTCGCCCCACGCCACATTGATCAGGTCCGCCCCGCCCTGTCCGGCTGGCTGGGCCACGAGGCCCCGTTTGCTTTTGATCTCGACTACCGCCCCGGCGCAGGTATCGAACGTATGCGTGTCGGCACGCCGCCAGTGTTGCAACTGACCTCACTTGAAGCAGCCATGGACATCTGGGACATGGCCGACATGGAAACGGTTCGCGCCAAGTCCATCGAACTCTGTGACCTGTTCATTGCAGGGATCGAGGCCAAATGCCCCGAGCTCACCCTCGCCAGCCCCCGCGACGGCCAACAACGCGGCAGTCAGGTCTCGTTCAAATTTCACGAAGGCTATGCCGCAATGCAGGCCGTCATTGCCCGTGGCGTCATTGGCGACTTCCGCGCGCCAGATATCATGCGGTTTGGCTTCACTCCGCTGTACATCGACGAAGGTGATGTAAACGCCGCTGTGGATATCATCGCTGATGTGATGAACAACAACCTCTGGGACCGCCCAGAATACAAAATCCGCGCCGCGGTGACATGAGTGTTACAATACGGGCATATCACCCTGACGACGCCCGTACGCTGTACTCTATCTTCAGCGAGGCAATCCACAAAGGCACCGTCGCGCATTACAGCGCGGCGCAACGCCAAGCCTGGGCCCCTTCAGCTGACATGCCGGACTGGTGGCCAGACAGCTTGGCCAAACTTGAAACCTGGGTGGCCGAGGCAGGTGGTGAGATCGCAGGCTTTATGTGTGCAACACCCCAAGGCTACGTCGACTTTACCTACGTGCGCCCCCGCTGGATGGGTCGCTCTGTGGCGCAGGCTCTCTATGACATCACCCTTGAACGGGCACGCGGTCGAAATCTGACGCGATTGACGACCCATGCCAGCCTGATGGCGCGGCCCTTCTTTGCCCGTCAGGGGTGGCAGGTCGATGAAATGGAGATAGTTGACAGAAACGGCGAGCAGCTAAAACGCTTTGCCATGTCACTGACATTGGATGCCTCACATGAGCAAACCCTATGACCCGTCCAAAGACGGAGCCGAAATGAACTTCAAGGATCGGATGTCCTATGGCGACTACCTATCGCTGGACACGATCCTGGATGCCCAGAAAACCTGGACCGACACCCATGATGAAATGCTCTTCATCATCCAGCACCAGACATCCGAACTGTGGATGCGGCTGGCCATTCACGAGCTGAACGCCGCCCGCACCTGCCTGCTGGACGGCAAAACCCGCCAAGCATTCAAGATGCTGGCCCGTGTGTCGCGCATATTCGAGCAGTTGAACTCCGCCTGGGACGTGCTGCGCACCATGACGCCCTCGGACTATACCGCCTTTCGCGATGCCCTTGGGCAAAGCTCAGGCTTTCAGTCACACCAGTATCGCCAGATCGAATTCATGCTGGGCAACCGCAATCAGGCCATGCTGAAACCCCACAGCCACCGCCCCGAACTGGTGGCGCTGCTTGAGGATGAGCTGAAACAACCCTCGATGTACGATGTGGCCCTGCGCGCCTTGTCCCAGTCGATTACCCTACCTGACGAGGTTCTTAGCCGCCCGCTGGAAGAAACCCACCAGCCCCACGCCGCGGTGCAAGAGGCCTGGAGCCAAGTCTACCGTGACCCGGAAACTCACTGGGAACTGTACGAGCTAGCGGAAAAACTGGTCGACCTCGAGGACTACTTCCGCCGCTGGCGTTTCAACCACGTCACCACAGTTGAACGGGTCATCGGTTTCAAACGCGGCACCGGCGGCACCGGCGGGGTCAGCTATCTGAAACGCATGTTGGCGGTCGAACTGTTCCCCGAGCTTTGGCACCTGCGTACCGAACTCTAACTGAGGAAAGGTAGACCGTTGTCAAATAGCTGAGGGCGGTGCCTGACCTTGGGGAGGTGCAACGCGCCTTCCCGCGGGGAAGGTCAGGCGCGGCCCGGCCTTCCGCCAGGCGACAAACTCTCTGAGAACAGGCGAAGACAAGACCTCCTCTTTAGTCCGCCCGCAGCGCCGCCCCAAACAACGCCGCCAGCTGCGCCACACCCGAGGCATAGCTGGAGTAATCGTGCGACGTATGCTTGATCCCCTTCATGGTCGAACAAAACACACGCGCAATTTCAGTTGCCTCACCGGGCAAGGCCACCCGGCCATCCGCCGCTTCCTTACTAAGCCAGTCCGCATAGACGCCCTGCAGCGCCTTCTCGCCCGCTGCAATTTCCTCACCAGCCGCACTCATCCCAGCCTCAAACAGCTCCAGCCCATGCGGCGAATCCATCATCGCCTTCATTGCTGGCCCACCCTGAGCCTCAAACGCAGCATGCAGCCGTTCTGAAAGGTTGGCCTCAGATGCCAGAGCTTCGGCCACCGTTTCAAGCGCCAGCCCATAATGCCCCTCAACCAGGCCGGCAAAGATCGCCTCTTTGTTGCGGTAATGCAGATATAGCGCCGGGCGCGACATGCCCGCCCCACGCGCGATGTCATCCATCGACGTCTTGCGAAATCCATAGGTGGAAAAGACCGCCCATGCGGATTCCAATATGGCCTGCTGCTTTGGATCTTTACTTGCTTTGATCATGATTTCACGTCTGACACTTTCACGAAAATTTGTCAATTGACACCCTGACACTTTGCAGTCATTCTGTCAGAAATCCGCACAGCCAGAAAGAATGCCGCCATGTCGACAACCCTTCTCATCAACGGAAAATCCCACCAAGTGGACCTGCCTGACGACGTCCCCCTGCTCTGGGTGTTACGGGATGAGGTTGGCCTGACCGGCACCAAATACGGCTGCGGCGTCGCCGCCTGTGGTGCCTGCACCGTGCACATCAATGGTGAGTCGGTACGGTCCTGCCAAACCGCGCTAGGCGACGTTGAGGGCGAGATCACCACCATCGAAGGCATCGGCAAACCGGGCGCAATGGCCACGATACAGCAGGCCTGGGTCGACCACCAGGTTGCCCAATGCGGCTACTGCCAATCCGGACAAATCATGCAAGCTGCCAGCCTCTTGGCCGAAAACCCATCACCAACAGACGCAGATATTGACGAGGCCATGCAGGGCAACCTGTGCCGCTGCGGCACCTACCCGCGTATCCGCGCCGCCGTTCACACCGCCGCGCAAAAAATGCAGGAGGCTTGATCCATGGCCAGCATTGGAAAAATCGCCCGCCGCACCTTCCTGATCGGATCTGCAGCCATCGTCGGCGGCGTCGCCTTTGGCGCTTACTACGTCAGCCGCCCGGCCCCCAACCCGCTGAAACCCGGCAAGGGCGAGGCCGCGCTCAATCCCTTTGTTCTGATCGACCAACAGGGCGTCACGCTCTTTGCTCCCCGCGCAGAAATGGGCCAAGGCGTCAAAACCACCTGGGCCGCCCTAATTGCCGAGGAACTGGATGTCGAACTCGAAGATGTTCGCGTCTTACATGGCCCCGCCGCCAGGGCTTATTACAACAGCGCCTTCATGGCCGACGCTTTGCCCAATCGCGGCTACAACGTCAGTGACTTCCAACATGCCGTCGGCGAAGTGATGGGGGTTTTAGGAAGAACCCTGAACATGCAGGGCACCGGTGGGTCGACTTCTATGAAGGACGGTTACAAACGCATGCGCCAGGCCGGTGCCTCCGCGCGTGAAACCCTGAAACAGGCCGCCGCCAATCGACTGGGCATAAACCGCGAACAATTAAAGACCGCCAAGGGCATGGTTCAGGCCCCTGACGGCACCTCGCTCAGCTATTCCGAACTGGCCTTGGACGCAGCCAAGCTTGATCCGGTTGAGCCCGACCTGCGCCCCCGCAGCGAATGGCGTCTTTTGGGCAAAACCCAGCCGCGTGTAGACATGGTGGAAAAGGCCACCGGCACCGCCGAATTTGGCATCGACGTACGCCAACCGGGGATGAAGTTTGCCTCAGTTCGTATGAACCCACGTCTGGGAGCAGGCATGAACAGCTTTGACGCGACGACAGCCGAAACCATGCCCGGCGTCGAAAAGATCGTCGACATGGGCGATGGAGTCGCCGTGGTTGCCAATAATACATGGCTGGCCATGCAAGCGGTCGAAGCGATCGAAATTGACTGGCAAGATGCCCCCTACCCGCCCGAAACTGATCAGGTCTTTGCTCGCATCGCCGAGGCCTTTGACGACGAACCAAACTCCACCATGCGTGACGATGGCGATGTTGATCAACTGCCCAAAGGCGCAGTTGGGCTGACCGCCGAGTATCAGCTCCCTTATCTGGCCCATGCCACCATGGAGCCAATGAACGCCACCGCGCTGTTTGAAACTGACAAGCTGACCCTTTGGTGTGGCAATCAGATGCCCACAATACACCAATGGAAATGCGCAACCGAAGCCGGACTTGAAAGCGAACAGGTCGAGGTGCACACCACCTACCTGGGCGGCGGTTTTGGTCGCAGGGTAGAGCTAGACTTTTCAATTCTCGCAACCCGCCTAGCCAAACAAATGCCCGGCGTCCCGGTACAACTAACTTGGTCGCGCGAAGAAGACATGCGCCACGATTTCTACCGCCCCGGGGCCATCGGGCGAATGCGCGGAGCAGTCAAAGACGGTGCGGTCGTACTGATGGACGGCAAGGTCGCAGCCGCATCACCGACAGCACAGATCATGGATCGCATTGCAGGCCTGCCTGCCGGTGGCCCCGACAAGGTCCATGTCGAAGGCTTCTTCAACCCGCCCTACGCTATCCCCAACTTCCGCATGAGCGGCCACCTGAGTGACATATCAATCCCGGTCGGTTTCTGGCGCTCCGTCGGCAACTCGTTCAACGGCTTCTTTGTCGAAAGCTTCATGGACGAAATGGCCCACAAGGCAGGCGCCGACCCGCTCGAATTCCGCCTGGCACTTGCGCGGCAGGAATGGGCCCCTGCCGCAGGTGTGCTGGAAGCAGTCAAAGAGATGTCCGGTTGGACCGGCAAAACTCCAGATGGCGTCGGGCGCGGTGTAGCCATGTGCTACAGCTTTGGCACCCCTGTTGCCCAGGTGATCGAGGTCGTCGACGAAGACGGTAGCATCCGCCTCAACAAGGCATGGATCGCCTGCGACATGGGGCTGGCGCTTGACCCTGAAACGGTCAAGGCTCAAATGTCTGGCGGTATGGTCTACGGGTTATCCGCCGCACTCTTTGGCGAGATCACCTTTGCCAACGGCGAGGTCGAGCAAGGCAACTTCCCCGACTATGACGCCCTGCGCATGCACACCATGCCCCAAACCGAGGTCCGGGTTCTGGAAACGCAAAAGCACATGGGCGGCGCAGGGGAACCGGGCACACCGCCTGCGGCCCCGGCCCTGGCCAATGCAATCTTTGATCTCACCGGCAAACGCGCACGTCGCCTGCCCCTGATGCATGATTTCGACCTGTTTACCTAACACCTGCGTTGATCTTTGATCGATCAGATTCTTCTTGTCATAAATACCACGGGGTCCGGGGCTGGCCCCGGCTCTCCGCGGTCCAGCCCCGAACATTGCAATTGCGGCACCTCTTAGGCACCCCGCCGTAAAGTCTCCATTTTCCACGCAAAATTCAGCCATGCCCCTCCTCTAACAAGGTTAACAAATCCCTAATGCCGCGCGTCGGCAGTGATGAGTTAAGGAAGAGCAATGCCAAGCGGTTATCTAGTTTCACTGGGCGCAGACAGCGCACTGGGCGTCGATGACGTGATCGGCGGCGCTTGGTATCTTTTTACGTCTAGTACCAATTTGGGAACCGGCGAATGGGTCTTTACCGGGATTGATGACGGTACAAGCTACACTGACTTGGTGGAAACCGGGCAGTATCATCTGGCCACCAATGGCAACGTCTATTTTGTTCCGGACTATGGCGAGGTCGACACCTTGACCAGTGCCGATGTGGTCAGCGCCCCAAGCTATTCTCTTGTACCAGACCACCAAGTCGACGGCACTTCTGGCAACGACGTAATCGACAGCAGCTATACCGATGGCGACGGCGACAGCATAAACGACACTGCTGACAACGCAGATCTGGTCTACGGACAAGCCGGTGCTGATGACATTAGCAGCGGCAGCGGCAACGACTGGATCTACGGCGGCAGCGGAAATGATACTGTGGACGGCGGTACCGGTGATGACGTCATCTATGGCGACGGCGGCACCTCTACAACTGAATCGCTAAACTGGGATGCTCAGGGTAACGACAATCAAAACGTCAGTGCAGGGTTCACCCAGACCACCGGACAGATTGACGTCTCCGTCAGTTTCACCAACGACGGCAATAACTCACCCACCTATAATCTGGAAACCACAGACACCATCTACGTCGCATCAGGCGAGGCATTCGACGAGAATTCGTCGCTAAAGCTGCGCGGCGACGGCGATGACGCAACCTCGACAACAACACTCAATTTCGCCGCCAACAGCACGTCAGACGTAGATAACGAAGTTGAAAATGTTGTCTTCCGAATTAGCGACATCGACTTCATCTCGGGCAACCACCGTGATCTGATCACAGTCAACGCCTATGACGCCAACGGCGCTCCTGTGACTGTCACCCTGACGGTTGTCGACAATAGCACCAACACCGATGTGGTTTCCGGCAATACAGTTACCGCAGGCGAAACCAGCGAAAGCGCTTCGGACGCGACAGGATCTCTGTTGGTGGAAATCGCTGGCCCTGTCGAAAAAATAGATATCATCTACGCAAACCAGCTTGACGGAACTCAGGCAATTTGGGTCAGCGACGTGTTCTTTGACACCATTGCCAACCCACCCGGCGATGACGTTCTGAACGGTGGCGACGGCAACGACAGCCTCTATGGTGAAGGTGGTAATGACCTGCTTAAGGGCGGCGATGGGGACGACTATGCCGACGGTGGCGACGGCAACGACACACTGCAAGGGTCTTTTGGCCAAGACACTCTGATCGGCGGCGACGGCGATGACCTTCTTCAGGGCGGCAATGACAGTGACTCGCTCATCGGGGGCAGCGGCAGCGACACGATTAATGGTGGCGGCTCCAGTGACTTCCTAGACGGTGGCATCGGTGCAGATAGTCTGAACGGAGGCTATGGCGCAGATACCCTGCTAGGCGGCAACGGTAACGACACCCTTCAAGGGGCGAATGGCGCTGACAGCATGTCTGGCGGCACCGGCAATGACACCTTGATGGTCGCGCAGGGCGACACCGCAGAGGGCGGCGACGGCGACGATATGTTCGTCCTCAGCGACTACAATGAATCCGGTAGCGGTAGTATCACCATCATCGGCAATGAAGGCGATGATGGTGATACTACCGGCGACACTCTCAACCTGAATGGGCTAGCCGACAAGTCCACGCTGATCCTGACCACTGACCTTCCGGGCGAAAAGGCAGGCACCGTCGAAATGCTCGATGGCTCTCTGGTGACGTTCTCGAACATCGAAAACATCATCTGCTTCACACCCGGTACATTGATCGACACCGCCCATGGCCCCCGCCCCATCGAGACCCTGACGGTCGGCGACCTGATCGTCACGCGCGACCACGGATTGCAGCCCCTGCGCTGGGTAGGCAGTCGCACCGTTGCCGCCCAAGGCGATTTTGCACCCATTGAAATTGCTCCAACATTACTGCCTGATGCCACTGCACCTTTGCTGGTATCGCCGCAGCACCGTCTGCTATGGAGCGGCGCACGGGCCCAAATGCTGTTCGGAGACGACGAAGTTCTGGTTGCAGCGCGTCACCTACTGGCAAATCCAGCCGTATCCCGTCGCGAAGGTGGCGCAGTCACCTACATGCACCTGATGCTGGACAAGCACGAGGTGGTCTATGCCAATGGCGCCGCCACCGAGAGCTTCTATCCCGGAGATGAGGCCCTTAACGCCCTGACCGAAGAAGGCTTGGATGAAATGTTCACCCTGTTCCCAGAACTGCGCAGCCACGCAGGCGGGTTTGGCGACACAGCTCGCCTATGTCTCAAGTCACACGAAGGTTTGCTGCTCGCGGCCTAATGAGTGTGGCACCTTGGTCCGCTGCTCGCGGCCAAAGAAAAACACCGCACCCCTTGGGGCTGCGGTGTTTTTGATTTCATCAAGCTTTCTGGCAGATCAGCCGTACATCACCCGCGCTTGCGAGAACGACAACAACTGACGGCTATTCTCATCCCACAGGTGCAACCGGGCACAGGCAAGGCTCTCGCGGATGGTCATCTTGTTGCTTTCCGCCAGTACATTATGGTCGCGCAGGACCTCGGTCAGGCGATAAAACGGGATCCGGCTGTACAGGTGGTGCACATGGTGAATGCCAATGTTGGCGCTGAACCACTGCAGTACAGACGGCAGCACATAGTGCGAGCTGCCATGCAGCGCCGCGTCATGCAGTTGCCAGTTCTCATCCTGCTCCCAGCGGGTGTCTTCAAACTGGTGCTGCACGTAGAACAACCACATGCCAGCAGTTGCAGCCAACAACGTTGACGGAACAAAAATCAGGAAAACCGCAGCAAACCCACCGAAATACCAGATTACCAGCAAAGCTGCGATAATCGAAATATTGGTGCCCATTGCACTGACCCAGTATCTGACACTGTTCATAAGACCCAACGGCACCCGGTTTTGTACAAAGAACAAATATCCGGGACCAAAGCCAAACAAAGTGATCGGGTTGCGGTACACCCGGTACATCAGACGATTAAAGCCGTTCAACTCGTTGTATTCTGCCACGGTAAGCGTGTGGATATCCCCCATGCCCCGCTTGCCCAGATTACCCGCCGCACTGTGGTGTGCCGAATGGGTCCGACGCCAAACATCGTAAGGCGTCAGCGTCAGAACGCCGATCACACGACCAACCCAGTCGCTGACATGGCGGTTCTTGAAAAACGATCCGTGGCCACAATCATGCTGGATTGTAAAAAGGCGCAACAGGAACAGCGCGTTGGCGCATGAAATTGCAAATGTCAGCCAGTAACTGATCGACATCGACCACCAGGCCAGTGCCCACAACAGAACAAATGGACCAAAGGTCACAGCAAGCTCGAATACGCTTCGCAGCTGGTTCGGCTCGCGGTATTTTGCCAATGTCTTTACCCAGTCGCGCGCTGAGAGCGCGCCGGGTTGCGTCCGGGATTGTTCAGTGGTTTGGGTCATGCGCCTGCTTTTTGTCGTTGCTTAACCACCGATTAAACTACCAGAGCGTCATAGCAAGTAAAATTTGAGCGAAAACAGGCATTCTGGCAAGGCTTCGCTGACTTAACGTCACACTCTTCCTGCTCAATATCGAAAAACTGCGTCACGCGCGCGCATCCGGCGAAAAGTCGAAATGTGTGATTGAATGTCTACACAAGCGTCGACCGCATGGATTTTTGCACCATTTCTTGTTAGTATCAGCGACAGGGAGAGACGCCATGAACCGTCGACTCGCAGCCATACTGTTTTACGACATTGTCGGCTACAGCCGGGCAATGGGCCAGGATGAGACCGCTACGATCAGCGCCCTGAAACAAACCTTTTCACAGGTCATTCAGCCGCTCGCCAAAAGTCACAATGGACGCATGATCAAGGTCATGGGCGATGGCGGTTTTATGGAGTTCTCCAGTGCTGTTGAAGCGGTGCATTTCGCCATCTGCATGCAGCACGCCATAGGACTGTCCGAGCTTCATCAAACCGAAGGCCAGCGGCTAAGCTACCGCATTGGCATCAACATTGGTGACGTGGTGGCGGATGATGACGATCTCTTTGGCGATGGGGTCAATATCGCGGCCAGATTAGAATCTTTGGCAGAACCCGGCGGTATCTGCGTCCACCAATCTGTTCGCGACCAGATCCGTGGCAAACTCCACCTCGATTTTAAGGACTTAGGTGCGATCACGGTCAAGAATATCGATAAACCAGTTCATGCGGCCACCATCGAGTTTAACCACCTTACGGCGATTGTTGCCGCCCTCCCCGTTGAGCAAAGCCCTAACGCACCGTCATCAAAGACGCGCTGGAACCTGGCTGCGGTCATGGCAGCCGGACTTGTCATTCTAGGTGGCCTTGGCTGGTCGCAATTCCAAACGACTGGCCCAGCGCCTGCAAACTTAGAACGCACCGCCCTGCCTCTGCCTGACAAACCCTCACTCGCAGTCCTGCCTTTCGCCAACCTGTCCAACGACCCCACACAAGAAGGATTCTCTGACGGCCTAACCGAAGATTTGATCACGGATCTGTCACGCATCTCAGGTCTCTTCGTCGTCGCCCGCAATTCCACATTTGTGTACAAAGGCCAATCTGTGAACATCCCCATGGTGGCCAAGGAACTGGGTGTGCAATACGTGCTCGAAGGCAGCGCACGCCGTTCTGGTGATCAGGTTCGCGTCAACGCGCAGCTGATCGACGCCACTACCGGAGGTCACATTTGGGCCGAACGCTACGATGGCGACGTCACCGATATTTTTGAGGTTCAAGATACCTTCATCCGCAAAATTGCCAAAGCACTGGCAATTAACCTGACAGAAGAGGAAGAGCAGGAAATTGCCCTCGGCCAGACCACAGACATTCTAGCGCGTGAAGTGTTCCAAAGCGGTTGGGAGAGTTTTCTGGAATACTCAGCCGAGGACAATGCCAACGCAGTTGATCAGTTCAAACAGGCGCTTGAAATCGACCCAAATTATGGCCGCGCCCATGCGGCGCTTAGCCTGGCTTATCTGCGTGGCTGCCAATTGCGGTGGAACAAACCACTGGGCCTCAGCGCTGGTGAGGCAAATGCATATGCGATGAGCGCCCTTGCTGAAACCAAACGTCTCCCCTCATCTCTGGGCAACGTAGCGGCCTCGGGGGTCAATCTATATAATAGCCGCTACGATATTGCCAAGACTGACGCCACACGGGCAATTGCAACTGACCCAAATGATCCCGAGGCTTTCATAGCCATGGCATGGGCGATGATCACGACCGGCCAGCCAAAACTTGGTTTGGATTTGGTAGATCAGGCCATGCGGCTGAATCCAACCTACCCCAGCTATTACGTCTTTGCTCAGGCCATGGCGCATTATTCAATGGGCGAGCTTGAGCAATCTGCTGACGTTCTGTCCAAAGCATTAGAACGCGACCCCAATGCTAAACAGCTGGCGGTTATTGCCGCAGCAACCTTTGCACATCTTCAGCGTTTCGATGAAGCCAACGCCGCCATAAGACTGGCCCTGCCAAAGGCTGGCCAAAAAGAACTTTCTGCACTTCCCTATTCCTACCATTTTCCGTTCACCTGGGAACATAACCCAGAGATCGTAACCAATGTGATCAACGGGCTTCATCTTGCTGCATTGCCACCCGATGATCCAATTGGGTATCTGCAGAACCGTTTAGAAACCGGGAACACCTCTCAGCGCCGAAATGTTGCGATGATCTTGGGCTTCCCCGAGCTTGACGCCTCTGACACCGTTCCCCTGCTCACGCTGGCACTTGTGGATGAAAGCAAAGTGGTTAAAAACCAAGCTATCAAATCGCTTGAACAAATTGGTCCTGGAGCAAAAAATGCTTTGCCCACCCTCATGAAAATGACCGATGGATCTTTGACCGGCCGCAAAGCTCAGAACGCAATCAAGGCCATTGAAAGATCAGATTGAGCTTGGACCTGCTAAGCAGTTTTATGAAGATCGCTGGGGCGCTCCCCTGCAGCCCATGCATGCACCGCCTTGCCAAACGCCTGGAACAATGGCCGTGACACTGGATCATTGGCCGCATCCCATTCCGGATGCCATTGCACCGCAAGCGAAAATCCCGGCGAGTCCTTGACATAGGTCGCCTCGGGTGTGCCATCCGGGGCATAACCATCAATAACAATACGCGTACCCGGCGTCTTGATCCCCTGCCCGTGCAAGGTATTGGTCATCACCTCACGTGCACCAAGCAACTTGTGAAACACACCGCCGTCTGACATCTCAACAACGTGGCGCAACGCAAACTTCTCTTCCAGCGTCCCATCAGGCGGCATGCGATGGTTCAGTCGCCCCGGCAGATCGCGGATCTCAGGGTACAGTGTCCCCCCCATCGCCACGTTGACCTCCTGAAACCCTCGGCAGATACCAAAAAACGGCTGCCCCCGTTCCACGCAGGCCCGCACCAGTGGTAGCACTATGGCATCACGTGCCCGATCAAACGCCCCATGCGCGGCCGTCTCTGCCTCTCCATACTCTTGCGGATGTACATTGGGGCGACCGCCAGTCAACAGGAACCCATCAAAGGTCTCCAGCAGTTCCTCAACTGACAAGAACCTAGGGTCCGACGGGATTAACAACGGCATACATCCAGAAACTTCAGCCACCGCCTCTGAATTCATCGTGCCACCGGCATGTGCCGGATACTGATCGTTGATCAGATAAGAGTTTCCGATAATACCAACCCGAGGACGCGTCATACCATAACCTTCTACATTTATAGCCGATCTAACACTCAGGTGTTTTATCTGACAAGCATAAGTCTGCATTGCACAAGAGTCGTTTGCCCATTCTCGTTTGACCAGCGGCTAACAATCGGACAACCACTGAGAAATCAGCAGTATTCGCTGATTTTCTCAACTAGGTCGGCATTGGTTATTGGCTTACTCATATGACCATCCATCCCGGCAGCACGACATTTGAACGCTTCCGACTTTTGCGCATTGGCGGTTATCGCAATAATCGTTGTTGCCTCCATTTCATGCTGTAACTCTTCGCGACGGATCAATTTGGCCATCTCGTACCCATCCATGACGGGCATCTGACAATCGGTCAGCACGATATCATACCAGCCATCACGCCATTTGATGAATCCTTCACTCCCGTCATTGGCGGTTTCAACCCGATGCCCCAGCCGTGTCAGCTGGGCCGTAAGCACCTCACGATTGATTTCATTATCCTCGACCAACAGAACTTTGGCCGTGTTACTTACCTGTTCAGCCTCCTCAGCATCCGCGGGCTTAGTCATATCGACGATAGCTTTTATCAGCTCTACAGGCAGGAGCGGAGCGGTTAAAAACGTTAGCCCTTTCTCGCTTGTCGGCCGCGTTTGGCTTTCATACCCGC
Organism: Parasedimentitalea denitrificans; assembly: GCF_011813015.1. GTDB lineage: Bacteria > Pseudomonadota > Alphaproteobacteria > Rhodobacterales > Rhodobacteraceae > Parasedimentitalea > Parasedimentitalea denitrificans. The sequence continues at coordinate 167,829 of NZ_QHLQ01000001.1, forward strand.
CCAAAAACGAAGCTATCACTGGCAATGCAGGCATTGCCCTTCGCAACTCTAGCGTCAACTCTTCTTGCTCTCTAAGATCAACAATCAGGTCAAAGGCAGTATCACAGTCAAGGACACCCATCGGATCAGCGCGAATTTCAACATTGGCGCCAGCTTCAATCAAAAGCGCTTCAATCTCCTTGGTCTGATGGTTGGACACGTCAGACACCAAAAAAACCCGTATTGTGTCCAAAGTTGGCGTCCGGTTTTCCTCTTTGACGTCCTTCAAAGGAAGAAGCACCTCAAAGCTGCTTCCCTGACCCGAATTGCTCTCGACATCGATTGTTCCTCCCATCAATTCAACAAGATCGCGAGTAATGGACAACCCCAGCCCGACACCGCCAAATCGGCGTGTCGTTGTTTCATCAGCCTGAGTGAACCGGTCAAATAGTTTTTTCTTCTGCTTTTGCTCGATACCAATACCGGTATCGCTCACGACAATTCGCGTTCTTCTATTCGACTGTTTTTCCAGAATAATCCTGACCTTCCGGTTTTTCACCTGCTCTACGCCAGCCGTGAATTTGATCGCATTGCCGATAAGATTGATCAAAACTTGCTTAAGCCGAAGCCCATCAACAAGAACCCGGCGGTCGACCTCATGTGGTTTCCAGACGAAATCCAAATCAACTTTAGCTTCCCTGGCGATCGGCCAAAAGGTTTTGAGAACATCCTCAAAGATCGCACACAGCTGCATTGGCTCTTCGTAAATCGCCAATTTTCCAGTCTCGATTTTTGACACATCTAGAATGTCATCAATGATCCTCAGCAGGCTTTGTGCAGAACGCTGAATTGTATCCACCATCCGCTCCTGGTCATTTTGGAGCGGTGTTGTTTGCAACACATCCAGCATACCAATTACTCCATTCATCGGAGTTCGGATTTCGTGGCTCATATTGGCAAGAAAAGCCGACTTGGCGTCATTTGCCTGTTCCGCATTCAGCCGTTCAACTTCAATCTTTTTGGTCTCTTCACGTTCTGCCTGTGCTACGCTGACAGCGATCTCCACCTGTTTTTGCAACTCGTCAGGCAAACGCAAGCGCCCATAAAGCAAGAAAGAAACAGCGCTGGAAAGAACGAGACCAAGGACCCAGATCAGGGCTTCCAATTCGAAATTATGAAGTTCGTTTCCCTCACGGCTGCTCCCTCCAATCTGCCAAGTGCCGACCGGCAAAGTCACCGGAACGACAAAATCTGGATTTGTGAAAACCGCCTCATTACCCGCGATCATACCCCCCGCAGCACCAAGCCCATTCTTTCCGCGCAGCGCGAATTCAAACGTTTCCGTCCCGTCGAATAACCCACTTCCACCGATAATATCCCCTGGGTCCAGCACCACAGTGGCAAACCCCCAAAACCTATCAGCTGGGCTCATTTCACCAGAGTGATAAATAGGCAATCTGGCAATGATACCGGACCCACCTTGCATTAGGCTCAAGGGGCCAACGATGATATACTGGCGACTGTTGATTGCTTTCTCGACAAATGGTCTGCGATCTGGATCACCCATTAGGTCGTGGCCTAAAACTCCGGGATTAATATCCTTATTGGTCAGGTAACTAACCACGCCACCAGGTGCTAATTGCAAGGAGCGGATAGCTGGATACCCGTCCTGCAGCGCGGCAGCAAAAACATCAAAATCCTCTTGCGAAAAATCCCACCTACTCCTTACAAAGGCCGATAACCCCTTTGTAAGTTCCAACCGCTCGTGCAGAGAGCTCTCCATGTGTTCGGCTACAGCCTGAGCCTTAGCCGAGGCCACCGTCACGGCTTCTTTCTCGAATTGAACATGAAGTAGTTTGTTGATCATCCAAGTACTGATCAACACCATCGCCCCTGCTAGAAACGAATACATGAGAGGTCTAACACTCGTCATTCAAATCATTCCCGATGTCTCACGCACACAGTGGGGCATTGTGACCGTAGCATCAACTAGGCCCTCAGCCTTCCCGCCCTAACAGGACTTGGCACAGCAAAGTGCCAGATCATGTTCGGTTACGTAGAACGTCTTACCACTTAGCCCACCCTCTTCGGTCACGGCTAAAGACAACTTTTGCTGGCGTGAGTAAGAAAAACAAAAAGGGAGCCTGCTGGCCCCCTTTGCTATTTTGGTCGACGAAAGCCTCTCTCAGCCTTCAGCGGCCTTTAGCTCCAACCGGCGGGCATGCAGCACTGGTTCAGTGTACCCAGATGGCTGAATCCGCCCCTTGAAAACTAGGTCGCACGCCGCCTGAAAGGCAATACCATCGAACCCAGGAGCCATCGGCTGATAGCTCGGATCTCCGGCGTTTTGCGTATCCACCACTGCGGCCATTTTGCGCAACGCTGTCATAACCTGCGCCTCGTCGACGACCCCATGATGCAGCCAGTTGGACAAAGCCTGACTAGAAATCCGACACGTCGCGCGGTCCTCCATCAAGCCAACATCGTGGATGTCCGGCACCTTTGAACAACCCACGCCATGATCGATCCAACGCACCACATAGCCTAGAATACCCTGAGCATTGTTTTCGATTTCGCGGCGGATCTCGTCATCCGACAGGTTTTCGCCAGTCATCACAGGAATGGTCAGCAAGTCCTGCAGCGATCCTCGTGCACCACCAGCCTTCAACCCATCTTGAACAGACAGAACATCGACCGCGTGATAGTGCGTCGCGTGCAACGTGGCGGCGGTGGGTGACGGCACCCAGGCACATGTCGCGCCCGCCTTCGGGTGCCCGACCTTGGCCTCTAGCATATCCGCCATCAGATCTGGCATCGCCCACATGCCCTTACCGATCTGTGCTTTGCCTTTCAGCCCACAAGCCAGACCAATGTCGACATTGCGATCCTCATAAGACGCGATCCACGGCGTGGTCTTCATCTCGCCCTTGGGCAACATCGCCCCGGCTTCCATCGAGGTATGGATCTCGTCGCCAGTACGGTCCAGGAACCCGGTGTTGATGAATGCCACCCGAGATTTCGCCGCCCGGATACATTCCTTCAGATTAGCGCTGGTGCGGCGTTCCTCATCCATGATGCCAATCTTGACCGTGTTAGATGGCAAGCCCAGCGCACCCTCGACGTGATCAAAGATCCGACAGGCAAATGCCACCTCTTCGGGGCCATGCATCTTGGGCTTCACCACATAAACCGACCCATGCGCCGAGTTGCCAACCTTGGCCTGCAGGTCATGCATCGCGATCATCACGGTGGTCATCGCATCAAGGAAACCCTCGCCGATCTCCAGCCCATCACGATCCAGAACCGCCGGATTGGTCATCAGATGCCCAACATTACGCACCAGCAACAGCGACCGCCCCTTCAGCGAAGCATCCGAGCCATCCGCTGCGGTAAATTGAACGTCCTCGTTCAACACGCGTGTGAAAGTATTGTCGCCTTTGACGATATCCTCGCTCAGATCGCGCTTCATCAGGCCCAGCCAGTTGGAATAGGCCTGAACCTTATCCGCCGCATCCACTGCAGCCACACTGTCCTCGCAGTCCATGATCGTCGACATCGCCGCCTCAAGCGTGATGTCGTTGATACTCGCGCCATCATCTTTGCCGATATTACCAGCCGCATCGATCTCAAGCACCACATGCAAGCCGTTGTTTTTCAACAAAACACGTGATGGAGAAGCTGCATCACCAACATGCCCGACAAAACCGGCGGCATTGCCCAGCGACGGCACCAGCGCTCCGTCAACAACAGACAGCGCCCCAGCATCAGCCCATGATCCCTCGGCCAGCGCAAAATTCGCATCCAGGAAATCACGTCCCCAGGCCACAACCCGCGCCCCGCGCGCAGCATCGTATCCCTTGCCCTGCGGCAGATCACCCATGGCGTCGGTGCCATACAGTGCATCATACAGTGATCCCCACCGGGCATTTGCCGCGTTCAGTGCAAACCGCGCATTGGTGATCGGCACCACCAACTGAGGCCCCGGCACCTGGGCAATCTCAGGATCGACATTCTGCGTCTCAATTTCGAAATCATCGCCCTCTGGCGTCAAATAGCCAATCTCTTTCAGAAACGCTGTGTAGGACTCGGCGTCGTGCTCTTGCCCTTTGCGCTCGATATGCCAGCCATCAATACGGGCCTGAAGATCTTCACGTTTGGCCAGCAATGCGCGGCTCTCTGGTCCATACTCATGCACCAGCTGGCTTAGCCCCTGCCAAAAAGCATCCGCTGTCACACCTGTACCTGGCAACGCATCCTTTTCAATGAAATCGGCGTACTCGGCTGCAACCTGCAGCCCCTGCTTTTCAACCCGAGTTGTCATCTTTCCTCCTGCGGTACCCATTCGTATTCCGGGCCAAACTAGAACACTGGTTTCCTATCAGCAACAAAACCGGCCCCGGCAATCACAATAGTCTGTCTCTTGGAATTCAAGAAGATACCCCACGACGACCTCCCAATTCCTATTATTCAGCCGCCAGATCCCGCTCAGGTCATTCAAATCACGCCTATCCACTTGCAGTTGCGCGGCCTTGCACTACACCTGTCACACAGCGTGACCAAGGAGAGTGACATGACCGAAACGGCCCCTCAGACGATCTACCTCAAGGACTACACCCCTTTTGGCTTTCAGGTAGACTCGGTCCACCTCACCTTTCACCTGTCCCCCAAGGCAACCCGCGTGGTTAGCCGCATTGAATTCACTCCGCAGCCTGACGCCAAGGACAAGACATTCTTTCTCCACGGGGAACAGCTGAAATTGATCGCGGCCAAGATCGACGGCCAGCCGGTGTCCCCTGCTGTCACGCCACAGGGCCTGACCTGCGACGCCCCAACCGAGCCCTTCGTTTGGGAAGCCGAGGTCGAGATCAACCCACAAGGCAACACCGCGCTCGAAGGTCTGTATATGTCCAACGGCATGTACTGCACCCAGTGCGAGGCCGAAGGTTTCCGCAAGATCACATTCTACCCCGACCGCCCCGACGTGATGAGCACCTTTACCGTGCGCATCGAAGGCGATGAAAAGGTTCTGCTGTCCAACGGCAACCCCACCGGGTCGGGTGAAGGCTGGGCAGAATGGCACGATCCATGGCCCAAACCCGCCTACCTGTTTGCGCTGGTGGCTGGTGATCTGATCAATCACCCCGACCGCTTCACCACCAAGTCCGGCAAAGACGTAGAACTGAACATCTGGGTCCGCCCGGGGGATGAGGACAAATGCGCCTTTGGCATGGAGGCCCTGATCAAGTCGATGAAATGGGACGAGGATGTTTACGGTCTGGAATATGACCTCGATATCTTCAATATCGTCGCCGTTGACGACTTTAATATGGGGGCAATGGAGAACAAGGGATTGAACATTTTCAACTCTTCTTGCGTCCTCGCCAGCCCAGAAACCTCCACAGATGCAAATTTCGAACGTATCGAGGCGATTATCGCCCACGAGTACTTTCACAACTGGACAGGCAACCGCATCACCTGCCGTGACTGGTTCCAACTGTGCCTAAAGGAAGGTCTGACTGTCTATCGCGACAGTCAGTTCACCTCCGACATGCGTTCTGCGTCGGTCAAACGGATCTCGGACGTGATCGACCTGCGCGGTCGCCAGTTCGCCGAAGATAACGGCCCTCTGGCGCATCAGGTCAGACCTGAAAGTTTTCAGGAAATCAATAACTTCTACACCGCAACTATATACGAAAAAGGCGCCGAGGTGATCGGCATGCTAAAACGTCTGGTTGGCGATGACGCCTACGCCAAGGCAGTAGCCCTGTACTTTGAACGCCACGACGGTCAGGCCTGCACCATCGAAGACTGGTTGCAGGTGTTCGAAGACAGCACCGGCCGCGACCTCAGCCAGTTCAGCAAGTGGTACAGCCAGGCCGGCACGCCACGTATCAAGGTCACTGACGATTACGCCGACGGCACCTACACGCTAACGCTAGAGCAATCGACGCCCCCTACTCCGGGCCAACCAGACAAAGACCCACGGGTGATCCCGGTAGCCGTCGGCCTACTGGGTCAGAATGGAGATGAGGTCCGTGAAACGGAAGTACTGGAACTGACCGAGGCCAAGCAGAGTTTCACATTTGAAGGTCTGTCCGCCAAGCCGATCCCTTCGGTCCTGCGCGAGTTCTCGGCTCCGGTCATTCTGGAACGTGAAACCACCAACGCTGAGCGCGCCTTCTTGCTGGCGCACGACAGCGACTCGTTCAACCGATGGGAAGCAGGCAATACACTGGCCAAAGAATCCCGGATCGCCATGGTACTGGACGGCGCAGCCCCTGATGCCGACTATCTGGATGCGCTGATCAAACTGGTCCGTGATGACAGCCTTGACCCAGCGTTCCGCTCGCTTGTCCTGTCGCCGCCCAGCCAATCGGATCTGGCCCAAACCCTGTTCGAACGCGGTCACACACCCGACCCCCAGGCAATCTATGACGCGGCTGAAACCTTCGCCCAGACGCTCGCCGAGGCCATGACCGACAGCCTGCCCCGCCTATACGCTGACACCACCGTGCAGGGAGACTACAGCCCTGACGCAGCCAGCGCCGGCAAACGCGATCTCAACACCCGCATCCTGTCGCTGCTGACCCGTCTGGATGGTGGCGACCAAGCCGCCCGCCAGTATGCTGATGCCGACAACATGACAGTGCAAAACGCAGCCCTGGCCAGCCTGTTGAAGGCTGAAAAAGGCGCCGAGCAGTCGCAGACCTTTTTCGATCAGTGGCAGGGAGACCGACTGGTGATGGATAAATGGTTCGGCCTGCAAGTCGCTTGTGCCGCCCCAGCCAAGGCCGCCGGCCTGGCCGAGGATCTGACCAAACACGCGCTGTTCGACATGAAGAACCCCAACCGCTTCCGCGCGGTGATGGGTGCCTTGGCGATGAACCAGGCCGGGTTTCACTATGCTGGCGGTGCCGGTTACAAGCTGTTGACCGACAACCTGATCGCGCTGGATGCGCTAAACCCGCAGACCACCGCCCGGATGTGCGCTGCCTACCAGACCTGGAAACGCTACGATGACACCCGTCAGGGCCTAATCCGCACCCAGCTAGAACGCATCGCAGGCACTGAAAACCTAAGCCGCGACACAAGTGAGATGGTCACGCGTATTCTGAACGGATAATAACGATGGGCGGTTGAATAGCCGTCCATTCACTGGTCAATAAGAACGGGTATTTCATAGCCTCTTTCAACGGAGTTTCCTTAATGCCCCTTCTTATTGCCATCATCGCGATCGCTGCTGCGGTGTATTTCTTTTTGAACCGCGCCCGAAACGCGGCCTTGATGGCCGGTGACCTTGTGGATGTCGCCAAGGATGTGCAACTTGCTGCCCGGCGTTTTGGCTTTCGCCGCCAGGACAACATGCACCCCGTTGAAACTGTCCAAGACCTGAACCTCGCCACCGCTGCGCTAGCCGTTGCCTTTCAGGAGCTCGACGGCATGCCAACGCGGGAACAGCGCAGTAAACTGGCCGAGCAACTGCAAGCACAGCTACAAATGGACAGCAAGGCCGCAAAAGAGGCTGTGATCCTCGGCGGCTGGCTTGTGTCCCAATGTGGCGGAACCGACGCCGCCGTTTCCCGACTATCCCGCAAGGTCTACAAACTTGGTGGCCCAGAGGCCCTGCCGCCCCTGTTGGAGATCATCAAAGGCAGCCTGCCCAATAGTGGCCTAAGCCAGCACCAACAGGATGCAATTGAACGGTTCCGCATTTCCTTTCGGTTACCTAAGTCCTGAACCAGATGCCCCGAACACAGTGTCAAAGCAGCGTAGGAGCCAGAGGTTGCCAGTGACTGAAACCTATCAGTTTTCCCGAAGCTCCCGCACGCCACAGATGGTTGTGACATTGGGCATGCTCTATACTGTGTTGATTTTACTGTTTTTCTCGCTGGACGCTGCTTGGTGGATCGTCAGCATATTAGCCCTTCCAACAATACCTGCTGTCTGGGACTGTTGGCGCAACACCCATTCCGGCCTGACGCTAAACTCAGATCAGATCGAGTGGTACAGCGGACGACGCACAGACAACCTACCGTTGGAACAGATCGACCGCGCAAGTTTTAACACCCGATTTGATTTCTCTGTGCGGATCACTCTTATCTTGAAAAATGGTCGCAAACTCTACCTGCCGTCTCAGGTAATCCCCCCGCGCCGCCAGCTTGAACCAGAACTGCAAGAGCGCGGCATCCCAACTAAGCGGTACCATTTTCGGTTTTTCTGACAAAGGCTACCTCAGATTGTTTTTGGCCAAGGTCACGCGAAAACCCCAATTCAATTCCCGAGCACCCCAACCTTGCCCTTTTTGCGCCCCATTGCCGTTAGATGGTAGTTCAACGAATTCTGCTGCCACCGAACCGGATACCGCTGATGCTCAACCTACCGCGACAGGCGCACGATGCCATTTCTCGTATGATCCATCCATTGGTGGGGCGTTTTGGCACGGCGAATAAAGACCAGGTGATCGCCCGGGCTGTGCCAGTCGAAACCAAATTTCAGCAAGTAAGACCCGAAGACAGTCTGTCAATTTCGGTTATGGATCAGGGCGTCGACGACATTGCCAGTCGCGACACTCAGGCACGTGGGCAATACCTGGCAAGACAGGACCTGTGGGAAGAACTCTCAGCTGAGATCAAGGCCGCAGAAATCGCCCGAGACAAAACACCGGGCGGAATGCCAATCGCAGATCTGCTCGCCTTCGGGGCCCGCACCGATGTGGTCAATGCAGTCGAACATGCTCTTGCCGAGGGTCACAAGCCAGACTCGCGCGCATTGATCGACGGGATCATGGCGCTCGAAGCGGTTCGCATGCCCTTCCGCGACGACCCATATCTGGCCGCGGTCGTCGCCTTAGCCCATATCGACATAGGCTGGGCCTGGCGCGGAACCGGATGGGAAAACACCCTCCCTGCGGCCAACCGCCAACGTTGGTCCGCCCATTTTGATCGCGCAGCGGCACTGCTAGCCCCATTCGACAACATGCAGTTGAACAGCCCCATTTTTGCGGCAACCTGCTGCGCCGTGTTACAGGGCAACACCACCGACACGACACAGGTCGCCAATGGATATGAACGCCTGATTGATCTGGACCCAACCGACAACCGCCACCTGCGGGCTCTTGGTAATCACATGCTGCCACGGTGGTCCGGGTCCTATCCCGCACTAGAGCTTGAGGCCCGCCGCACCGCAGCCCGCACAGAGCACATTTGGGGCGCTGGCGGCTACACTTGGGTTTACTTTGACGCTATCGTAAATGACGAACTCGCCTGCGCGCAGGTTGACGTCGATTTCTTTCTCGACGGGCTGCGCGACATTGTGAAAACCCGTCCGACACAGGAAATGATCAACCTGCTGGCCGCCTATTGTTCGGTGGCGCTCAGTAATGGTCTGGGCCTTAACGAACCTTCTGATTTGCCCAGATTGAAAATTGCCGAGTCCGCTGAATGGCTGATCCGCGACCACCTGTACGAGCTACACCCTCTGATCTGGGCACATGCCGCTGACGGGTTTGACAACAATACCAGGATCACCTCACCCAGCCGGTTTGCTGCCCGCGGCCGTGCCGACGCAATGCAGATCATCGCCGATCTGTTCCGCGATGAGATCGACCAAGGCCACAAGGTAACACTCACCAACGAGGGCCCTCAGTTCAGCCTTGCCTAGGTGTTTGATAGCCTTGTGTTAATTCACAAGATCTGCCCTCCGCAGCTTTGGTTGGGATTTGAGTATTTTAGCGACATGAACCGCAGCTTTGACCCGGTATTGCGCAGGCAGCGCGCGCCCTTGTAACGCCAAATTTTGGATTGCCCCTCATAGTGCAGCCTGATCGCGATCATCGTCGGGCCTGACACCCCCGACACAGGAACAGGGCCTGCGTTGTACCGGAGGTGCTACCGAAATGCATTTACGCTCGAGGGATAAAGTCCTCGTCCGATCCCGTTTTGGCGACGTCGCCGCTAGTATACGAAGACGGCAAGAACCGATCTAAACAATAGAATAACCGACAGGATAAGTACCCTGCCGGCTCCTTTTTCGTGCCACACGGCGACCTCAGCAGAGGTCTACTTTTTCTTCATCGCATCCATTAGCGCCGCGCCCAGCGCGCCACCCGCAGCACCGCTGCTTTGTTTGCCTTTAGGGCTCGATGACATTTTCTGCTTGCCGCGGCCGCCTTGATGGCTCCGGTTAGGCTTACCTCCGGACCGTTCCTTGGCCCCGCCCCCACGCGCGTTGCGGTCTTCTTTCGCCGAGGCGCCACCATCCTTGCGCATGGTCAGACCAATGCGTTTGCGTGGTACATCGATCTCGGTGACCGTCACCTTGACCACAGCACCCGTTTTCACAACTTCGTGCGGGTCTTTGACAAATTTGTCTGCCAACTGGCTGACATGCACCAAACCGTCCTGATGCACGCCGATATCGACAAAGGCCCCAAAGGCCGCGACATTGGTCACCGTGCCTTCCAGAACCATCCCCGGTTTCAGATCTTTGATATCCTCAACGCCATCCGCAAACGACGCTGTAACAAAACTAGGGCGCGGGTCACGGCCCGGTTTTTCCAGCTCGCTCAGAATATCGCGCGCGGTGGGCAGCCCCACATCACCGCCAACAAAGTCCTCGGCTCGCAGACCTTTCAGCGCCGTATCGTCGCCCATGATCTGCCGAATATCCCGACCACAGGCGGCAACGATTTCACGGGCGACCTTATAGCTTTCAGGGTGCACGGACGAGGCATCCAACGGTTCCTTGCCGTCACGGATCCGCAGGAACCCAGCACATTGCTCAAACGCTTTCGGCCCTAGACGCGCCACTTTCAACAACTCCCTGCGCGAGACAAAGGCGCCGTTCACGTCTCGATGCGCTACAATTGCTTCGGCCAGTCCCGGTCCAAGACCCGACACATGCGCTAGCAATGGTGCAGAGGCCATGTTCAGATCAACACCAACGCCGTTCACCACATCCTCGATCACCGCCTCCAGCGATTTGGACAACTGGTGCTGATCCACATCATGCTGGTACTGACCGACGCCAATCGACTTTGGCTCAATCTTGACCAGTTCCGCCAGCGGGTCCTGCAACCGCCGCGCAATCGACACTGCACCACGCAAAGAAACGTCCAGATCCGGGAACTCCCGGGCCGCCAGTTCCGATGCAGAATAGACCGAGGCCCCGGCCTCAGACACTACAACCTTGGTGGGTTTCTTCACCTTAGGTGGCAGATTTTTGATCACCTCAGCCACCATGCGCTCGGTCTCTCGACTGGCGGTGCCATTGCCGATAGCAACCAGCTCGACCCCATGTTCCGCGATCAGCTTCAAGATCGACACCTGCGCCCCGCGCAGATCATTTTTGGGCTGAAATGGGTACAGTGTTTCTGTGGCCACCAATTTCCCGGTTGCATCAACCACTGCCGCCTTAACGCCGGTGCGAATGCCCGGGTCCAACCCAAGTGTCGGCCTCGCACCGGCCGGGGCTGCAAACAGCAAGTCCTTTAGATTGCGGGCAAATACCTTGATCGCCTCGTCTTGCGAGCGCGAACGCAGTTCGCTCATCAGCTCCAGCATCATCGACAGGCTCAGCTTCACCCGCCAGGCCCAACCGGCGATCTTGCGCAGCCAGACATCGCCCGGTCCGTTACCGCCCGCCTGCAATTGCGCGGCGACCATGTTTTCAGCCTTCACAGCTCCCTCTTCAGGCTCGGGACTGATATCCAGCGTCAGTACGCCCTCGTTCGATCCGCGCAGCATTGCCAGCGCCCGGTGCGATGGCACACCCGCCCAGCGCTCGCGGTGGTCAAAGTAGTCCGAGAACTTGGCGCCTTTGTCCTGCTGTCCATCAATGACCCGCGCTGTCAGAAGGGCCTCTTTCTGCATGAAACCACGCAGGTTACCGAGTAGGACCGCATTCTCTGTCAAGCGTTCCACCAGAATGTCCCGCGCCCCGTTCAAGGCATCTTTGACCGTCTCAACCGCTTCTGTCAGATACCCCTCAGCCAAACTCTCTGGTGTGGTCATACGATCCGCCAGGATCGCCTCGGCCAGTGCTTCCAACCCGTTTTCGCGCGCGATCATCGCCTTGGTGCGGCGTTTCTTTTTGTAGGGAAGATAAATGTCTTCCAACTGTGCCTTGGTCTCGGCTCCGGCGATCGAGGTTGCCAGCTCCGCGGTCAGCTTGTCCTGCGATTTGATCGCGTCAAGGATCGAGACACGTCGCGCCTCAAGCTCGCGTAGGTAGGTCAGTCGCTCATCCAGTGTCCGCAACTGGGTGTCATCCAAACCCCCAGTCGCCTCTTTGCGGTAACGTGCAATGAAAGGAACCGTAGACCCCTCGTCCAGCAAAGTAACTGCCGAGCTAACCTGTTTTGGCGTGGCGCTGATTTCACGGGCAATGGTTTGGGCGATGCGGGTGACGGTGTCCACGGCGGCCTCCTGTGGGTCTGTTGGACGCCCTTCTTAGCCTTGCCGAAAGCCATCGCCAAGTGGTCACGATCCCATGGTGGAAAATTATCGACTGTCTGCAAAACTTGTCAGGAAGAATGCTCCAGTCCCGCATTCACGCGGTCGATTTCAGCCTCGTACCAATCAATAGCCGCCTTGGGGTCTTCCCGAAATGCCTTGGCAAAGGATGCCGGAGCTGCGGTCTTTTCATCGAACTCAGTGGACCAAACCATCATGCCGAGGAATGCAGGCAACAAGGCCCGCGCTTTGCGCGTCGGAAGATAGAAAACTTTGCTTCGCTTGTTGGGGTCCACATGCCGAGTCAACATGTCATCGCCTTCCAGCCGTGACAGTCTATCCGCCAGAATATTCGTCGATATCCCCTCTTCCGAGGCGGCAAATTCTCCGTAGTACCGCTTACCATGCAGCAAAATGTCTCGCAGCAGGACAAAGCACCACTTGTCGCCAAAAACCCCAGCGGCATAGCGAACCGGGCAGCCGGACCACGTGATTTTATCTGACTTTTTCATAGCCCCAGATTAGCAGAAATATTTTCACTTGCAATTTGAAAGCGCCCAATCAACAATCCACTTGCAAAATAAAAGTGAATTGGAGAACGACATGCCCTCACCCTTTGTATGGTTTGATAATATCGGAGCTAAGCGAGATGAAACGACCGACTTCCTAGACAAGACATTTGGTTGGTCAGCCAACAACATTGGCCCAATGACATTTCTAACGGATGAGGGAGAACTCCCCTTTGCAGCAACCTGTGATGGCATGGACGATGTCCGCGGTTGGGTGCCCTACGTCGAGGTCGATGAATTGGCACCAGCAGTGGCCAAGGCCGCGTCGAACGGCGCAACAATTATTGCAGAGAACCTGACTGGCCCGGCAGGAATTGCAACTTTTCTGAAGGATCCGGGTGGCGCACCACTGGCATTGTGGAAACGCGATGAGGCTGCCCAACAATGACCAAGCATCTGCTGTCCGTTCTGGCCTTCATGGGTGTTACCTTTGCCGTGCAGGGGTTTTCGCACTATCAGCTCAACAAGGAGCACTTTGCGGCAATTGGGTTTCTGCGAGAGTCACCCATTTTGCCACTGGGGTTTTCAGTCATGATTATCGAGGGGCTGATCTTAAGCTTTGCTCTCACTCGGTTTGCCCCATCACGGCCAAGTCTGCGTAACGCGATGATTGTCTCTTTAGGCTTTGGCCTGTTTCTGGCGTCCTATATTGTCCTGACTGAACCTGCCAAATACGAAGTGCCGTCTATTATGGACTGGATCAGGGTTGAGGCTACGGCCAGTACAATCCAATTCGCCGTATTTGGCGTCTTATTGGGATTGATCCACCGAAAGTTCGCCTAGAAACCAACCGTGATTTCCGATGCGCCGCCTTCATAAGCTGTGCATCGGGCTTCCATGTGTCTGAGCGGCAATTTCAGCAACTTCAATCCGGCAGGTCTGGCGTATGTTCTGCGCCCCAAGCCCTAAGCGCCGACATCATAGGGCCAAGCGCTTGCCCGTTTTCGGTCAGGTGATACTCCCAACGTGGCGGATTTTGCGAGTATTTCCGACGCTCCAACACGCCGCCCTCTTCCAGCTTACGCAACCGACCTGACAGCGTGTTGGGCGACACTGCCAGTACATCCTGCAAGTCCTGAAACCTTCGCGACCCTTCCAAAAAGAACTCGCGCAGGATCAGCAACGACCACTGGTCGCCCATCACATTTGATGCCCGTTGGATCGGGCAATTTCGGCGTTCATCCTGTTCCATGTATTTTATTTAGGGTCGTCCCTTGCAAATGTGAAGTCACTCCTCATTTAGTAGTCACTATAATAAATGAAGTCAAAATGCTCGGAGACCACAATGTTCGAAACCATCGCAACCTACTATGTGCAGGTATTTGCCGTGATCCTGCCTGCACTTGTCATCGGCCTAATCGCCATTGGCGCCCATCGATCTGGCCTGTCCAAGGCCAAGACAGTCGCTGCAATTGGCGGTATCGCAGCCTTGCTTGGGGTCTGGCACGCCTTATCCGTCAATCTGGCCAAGGCCGGAATTCTGATGCCGCCGTTACAAGCCACCGATCCACCCTATGCCCTGATGCCCTTGTTAGGCGGTGCTTTCCTGCTGTGGGCTTTGGGGCGGTGGACCGATACAGGACGCACTATCCTAGGCGGCCTTGACCATATTCATCTGATCAGCATCCAGAGCCTGCGTCTGATGGGTGGGTTCTTCCTGATCGGCTGGGTAATGGGGGATATCCCTTGGCAATTCGCCCTGCCCGCCGGGATTGGCGACATCATGGCCGGGATTGCCGCCATTCAGGCCGTTCGGGCGTTGGACAGAGGTGACGCCAATGCCGAACACCTGGTCCGTCGTGCCAGCATCATCGGATTGTTGGATTTCGTTGTCGCCGTCAGCCTAGGCATCGTCACCTCGGTTGGTTTCATGCAGCTGATGGCCTTTGACAGCCCCAACATCATCAACGCCTACCCACTGGCCCTGTTCCCCGAATACTTTGTGCCGATTTTCATCGCGTTCCAACTGTTCTCGCTTGGTGCACTTCGCCGTCGCAGTGGTCAAATCGCCACCGCCTAACCCCCACAAGTGGCCGGACAATGCTCTGGCCACTTGCCCCGCTCCGCTGGCTGGCCTAGAACGCTGACAAACGCGATCAAAGGAGCCGGTGCGAGATGCTCGACCTGACATATGAACTGCCCAAACCCAAGGTGATCTCGGGTGCCAAGCATGACTGGGAACTGGTCATCGGCCTAGAGGTCCACGCGCAGGTTAGCTCTAATGCCAAGCTGTTCTCGGGGGCGTCCACCCAGTTTGGCGCCGAGCCGAACTCAAACGTGGCGTTCGTGGACGCCGCGATGCCCGGCATGCTGCCTGTCATCAACGAATACTGTGTCGAACAGGCCGTGCGTACTGGTCTGGGCCTGAAGGCTGAAATCAACCTGAAATCTGCCTTTGACCGCAAGAACTATTTCTACCCGGACCTGCCGCAGGGCTATCAGATATCGCAGCTGTATCACCCCATCGTGGGCGAAGGCGAAGTACTGGTGGAACTGGGCAACGGCCTGGCGCGTAACGTGCGCATCGAACGTATCCACATGGAGCAGGACGCAGGCAAGTCGATCCACGATATGGATCCGAACATGTCGTTCGTTGACCTGAACCGTGTTGGGGTTTGCCTGATGGAGATCGTATCGCGCCCTGACATCCGCGGCCCCGAAGAGGCAGCAGCATTTGTTGGCAAGCTGCGCCAGATCATGCGGTATCTGGGCACCTGTGACGGAAACATGCAGAACGGCAACATGCGCGCCGATGTGAACGTGTCGATCTGCCGTCCGGGCCAGTACGAAAAATATCAGGAAACCCAGGACTTCTCGCACCTCGGCACCCGCTGTGAAATCAAGAACATGAACTCGATGCGGTTCATCCAGCAGGCGATCGAGGTCGAAGCCCGTCGCCAGATTGCAATCGTCGAGGCCGGTGGCACCGTTGATCAGGAAACCCGCCTGTATGACGTCGAAAAAGGCGAAACCCGGTCGATGCGGTCCAAGGAAGAGGCACACGATTATCGCTACTTCCCCGATCCCGATCTGCTGCCGCTGGAAATCGAACAGGAGTGGGTAGACCAGATTGCCGCCACCCTACCCGAACTGCCAGACGCCAAGAAACTGCGCTTTATCAGCGACTTCGGTCTGTCCGACTATGACGCTTCGGTGCTGACGGCAGATGTCGAATCGGCTGCCTATTTCGAGGCTGTGGCTGAGGGCCGCAACGGCAAGCTGGCCGCCAACTGGGTGATCAACGAGCTGTTTGGCCGCCTGAAAGCTGACGACAAAGACATCTCAAACTGTCCGGTCACCCCAGCGCAGCTGGGTGGCGTAATCGAGCTGATCTCGGCGGACACTATTTCCGGCAAGATCGCCAAGGACCTGTTCGAAATCGTCTACACCGAAGGCGGCGACCCGGCGCAGATCGTCGAAGAGCGCGGCATGAAGCAGGTGACTGATACTGGCGCGATCGAATCTGCATTGGATCAGATCATTGCCGACAACCCGGCGCAGGTCGAAAAAGCCAAAGTGAACCCAAAACTGGCAGGCTGGTTTGTCGGTCAGGTGATGAAGGCCACCGGCGGCAAGGCCAACCCAAAGGCTGTGAACCAATTGGTGGCGCAGAAACTGGGCGAGTAACTTGGCCAAGTAACCCATGGGTTACAGCAAGGAATAACAGGGCGGCCTTGGGGTCGCCCTTTTCTTTTGACGATAATCGCATTACCAATTTATCCAATGGAGATCGCCCTTTATTACTGAGTTGGACCTTTATTTCCGGGCAATATTTTCAAAATCAATTTAGGAAGCCCCATTGGCGACATTGCCTGCACGTTCAGCTCTCGACATAGACCTGCAAGCCATTGTGGAGTTGCAAGATAATCCGGGAGTGGACACCCTTGGCCGACGAAGCGTTGCCTTTGTTCATCCAAGGCACTCGCATATCGCGGTCAACACATGCTTTGACACCTTCCCACAAGGCGCGTTTGTGAGTGAAACCAAGGGCCGTCTTGTCGGTTATCTGAATGCCATTCGTCTTCCATCCCGCGTTGCGCTAGCCCCCCATAACTGGACTGCAATAACCACTTCGGGAACAGGGGCTGCACATAATCCCTCAGGCAAGTGGCTATACGTCTGCCGTATGCTTCTTACCGCTGGAGCTGGCCACCAATCGTTAGATCCAGAACTCTCTCCATTGCTCGTTTCCTTAAAGAATCTGGCTATGAAAGCAGGTTTGGAGGGGGTGGCAATTGCTCTGCCATTTCCAGGCAAACGGGAGCGTTCAGGAACCACCGAGTTTCAGCGTCAGACCTTGGCGGAAGGTGCGAAAGACTTCGGCCGCCCGTATCTATCGGGTTCAATGGGGCCTTCCACATCTATCAACATTGCTTTGTATGCGGGTTTCGATCATGAGATCGCTCTTCCCAACTATACCGGCATCGCAGAACACTTTGCGCTTATGGTTTGGCGTAATCCAGAATTCGACTGAGCAAGGGAAATCATCTTCTCAAATTGTGGATCAAGTCATCAACTTGACACTCCGCAGCGCGGAGCGTTCTGTAGGCAAAATTTTTGAGGAGTGACCATGTCTACCGATTTCAATCAGGAACTTCAGGATCGCCTTGTCCATTATGCGGCGATTGACAGCCAAAGCGACGCAGACTCGCCCTCGGCCCCCAGCACCGAGATCCAGTTCGATATGCTGAACCTGCTCAAAACTGAGCTGAACGAGATTGGCGCGCAGGATGTTACGCTGACCGACTATGGCGTGGTGCTGGCGACCATTCCCGGCACTGTCCCAGGCCCCACCATCGGCTTCCTCGCCCATGTGGACACCGCGCCGCAGTTCAACGCCACCGGCGTTAAACCCCGCGTGATCAAGGGCTACAACGGCGGCGATATCACTTTTCCCGATGATCCCGAACTCGTGCTCTCCCCAACCGAGCATCCTTATCTGGCCACCAAACAGGGGCATGACCTGATCACCGCCTCGGGCGCGACCCTACTGGGCGCTGATGACAAGGCGGGCGTGTCGATCATCATGACCATGGCGCGCCACCTGCTGAACAACCCCGATATTCAGCGCGGCCCGATCCGCATTGCGTTCACCCCGGACGAGGAAATCGGCCGTGGTGTTGGCCCGCAACTGCCCAAGGATCTGGGGGCAGATTTTGCTTATACGCTGGACGGCAGCGACGTGGGCGAGATCGAATACGAGAGCTTCTCGGCCGATGGCGCGGTTGTCACCATCACCGGCGTGTCGATCCACCCAGGCTGGGCCAAGGAGAAGCTAGTCAACGCCATCCATCTGGCTTCGAAAATCGTGCAGACGCTGCCGCAAGCCACAATGACCCCGGAAACCACCGACGGGCGCGAGGGGTTCATCCACGCCACCGACATGACCGGCGGGTCATCCGAGATGAAGTTGAAATTCATCCTGCGCGATTTTGAGATGGAAGGGCTAGAGGCCAAGGGCGAGTTGCTGTGTCAGGTTTGCGCCGCCGTTCAGGCCTCGGAACCCCGCGCCAGCATCACCTGCGAGATCACGCCGCAATACCGTAACATGCGTTACTGGCTGGAGAAAAACATGGCCCCGGTTAAACTCGCCCATGCCGCTACCAAGGCACAAGGGATCGAGCCGGTATCGATCCCGATCCGAGGCGGCACGGATGGCTCACGCTTGACCGAATTCGGCGTGCCGACGCCAAACATCTTTACCGGTATGCAGTGCATTCACGGCCCCAAAGAATGGATCTCGGTGCAGGACATGGCGACAGCAACGGATGTGTGCCTGTCGGTTGTGCAACTGGCAGCGGAGAAGTAAGGGCGTAAATTCTTTCGGTTCGTAAGACCCCTGAGAAAAGCACCTGGAAGCGAGTGGGGGGGGCAAAGCCCCCGCCCTTTTTTTGAATAGCCCCCTTTGGTTTGAGGGAGCGATCGGGCGTCACTAGGTCCCCTGCCCCTTATCCGGCGTTTTTGCGGTAGTATTCCCAGGCATCGACCTCACTACCATCGGCCAGCGTACAATAGCCAACCTTGCCGCCCTCTCCATCGCGAATGTCGTAGGCCCCGCCGCTTTCGATGCAAAAGGTGGCCGAAGGGTTGGCAAGCTTTGGATTGGAACTGTAGATCACCCGACCCTCCTTGATAGTCTCGATAACCTCGGTTTCCCGCAGCGAGTCGATATCTGTGGTCATCGGATTCTGTGAAAGCACAACAAAATCGGCCTTTAGCCCGGTTCGGATCATACCCTTTTCACCCTCTTCAAAGATCTGCCAGGCCGGGCCAGTCGTCAATCCCTGTAGGGCCGTATAGGCATCGGCCCGTTCATCGGCCCCCAGGATCACACCGGAACGGGTTTGCCGCGCCCGCGCAGACCACATCACAAACATCGGATCCAGAGGCGTGACATTGAAATCCGTATGGTTGGAATAGGTCAACCCCTTGGCTTTGGATGACATCACCGGACTAATGAACTCAGCCGCTTCTTGTCCAATATTCCGAACATGCACATCCCCCCAAAAGAAGGTGTGGTTGGTGAAATAGGATGGGCTGAGCCCCAGCTCGACATAGGCATCCAATTGATCAGGTCGCTGAAATTGTGAATGTACAACAATTGTGCGACGATCATCCGCTGCCGTGACACCAGCCCCGCGTACCGCTTCGATCACCTGATCAATGGTTGCATCTCCATTTGCGTGAACGAAGACTTGCAACCCTGCCTCAATCGCCATTTTTACCTGCGCCTCGAAATCTTCGCGCGGCTGAGTGGTTTCCCCTGTCCAGCCCTCTTCACCGTTGGGACCACCGGTCAGATAGGGGTGGCTCACATGCGCGGTCTTGCCCTGTGGAGAGCCATCTTGGGTAAACTTGATCCCCTGCAGTTTCAGGCCACCGTTATATTCGCCGAACACATAATTCGGATTGCCGACAAATTCTCGCGCTTCCACAAAAGCAGGCAGCGAAACAATGTCGAGAAAAATCCGCCCTTCATCTGCCGCCTTCTGCAAGAAAGCCAAATCCTTGAGGTAGGTGAACCCTTCCTGCGCGTGGGTGTAGCCCTCGGAGGCATACATCATTTGCGCCTCTTCCATCAATTCAAGCATTTCGCTCTCAGTAGGTTGAGGCAGCTTTTCCAAGACCGGGATATAGGCGGTCTCCATGAGCAGGCCCGCAGGTTCGTTCGACCCATCCACTCGCGCGATTATGCCCCCCGCCGGGGTTTCTGTGCTTGCGTCAATCCCTGCCCAATCCAGTGCCGCCGAGTTCAACACCGCTCCGTGACCAGACACATGGATGAGCATGATCTTGTTATCTGGAAAGGCTGCATCCAGATCTGACTTGATGATGTGGCGGCCTTCGGCCAAACCGTCCTGATCATATCCCCAACCGACAATCCATTCCCCTGGTTGGATATCTCTTTCCTGTTGAAAGGCTTTCAGGTTCTCGACTAGATCAGCGATCTTGGTCACTGTTCCAACCGGTGGGATCGCCACATTGACCTGATTGACCATGTTCAACGCAAACATGAAATGCCCATGTGGGTCTAGGAACCCCGGCAACATGGTCTGCCCCTCCAAATCGCGCGGGACAGCATCGGGATAGGCAATCAGGGCCTCCGATTTGCTTCCGACAAAGGCAATTCGTCCATCTTTTTCAACCACCGCCTCGACGTAGGACGGTTCTGGTCCATCCATCGTCAAGATCTCGCCATTGAAATAAAGCGTATCTGCCAGTGCTGGTGCCACCATAAGGCCGACAACTGCAGTTGTTGAAGTTATTGCTTGAATCAAATTGGGCACGTCAAAAAACTCCATAAGAACAAACTATAACAGCCAATATAACACCTTTAAAGTGCACCGAACAAGATGGGTGCTCCAAAAGATTGCAACACTGGCAAAGGTTTGCCGCCCCAACTGGGTTTACGTCTCTTGGCCTCTCCTTCCTCTCTTGCTAAACACCCGTAACCAACAAGAGATCCGGATCATGATGCAGTTCGAGTACAAGGTTGTTCCCGCCCCTGCCAAGGGCACCAAGGCCAAAGGAGTGAAAACTCCGCATGGGCGCTTTGCCGTGTCGATTGAGCAGTTGCTAAACGAGATGGCGTCTGAGGGCTGGGAGTTTCAACGCGCCGAGCTGTTGCCGAGCGAGGAGCGCTCGGGCCTGACTGGGTCGACCACCAACTGGCGTAATGTGATGATTTTCCGACGCGCGATTGTTGAGTACGTGGATGAAGAAGAGGTTTCCGCTGCCCCTGCTGTGGACCCTGTTCAGATGCCGCAGGAACCTGTGCTGACGGCGACAGCTGGCGATCCGTATGCCTCGCCTGATGCTGTGCCGGTGCCCGGCCCCGGCGCGCGCGAGATGCTGTCGGACAATGGTGTGGAAGAGCTGAGCCCGGTGTCGGGCATGACCTCGGCCCTGAAAACCCGTGCGAAGCAGCAGAGCGACGAGTAAGCCACTCGGCTGATAATCAAAGCAAGCAAAACGCCCAGTGGAACACCGGGCAGCGCCCGACCGCCCGCATGGGCGGGCGCTTCGCTTCCGCCCGCGGTCGGTCACTGCCCTAATTTTTTCTGACTAGGAACAACTTCGAGCTATTTAGGTGTCGATATCCAGCGCCAGAGCGTGGATTTTCGGCACGATTTCGCCGAGCGCCTTGTGTACCATGCGATGGCGCTGCACCCGGTTCTTGCCCGCAAAGCCAGCCGCCCGAATGCGCACGTTAAAATGGCTTTCGCCTTTGCCGTCGTGGCCTGCATGGCCGCGATGGCTGTCGCTGTCATCCACAACCTGCAACTCGGACGGGTCAAACGCTGCGGTTAGTCTACTTTCGATTTCTTCTTTCACGTTCATTGACACATTTTCCATATTATTTGCGTTAGCCTCTTCTATCTGCCGCTGGGTAGATTAGAATGTTCGCTCCGAGTCGAATAGATGCGTCGTAGAAGGTGCACCCCCATGAGCAAGTCAGATCCTTTCGGTTTCGATATGTCGGTCCGATCCGCAAAGAAAAAGAACCCGCGCGGGCGGCGAAGCATGTCCGGAGCCTCCGAGACCTCTGTCCGTGAATGCCACCACGAAGGCTGTACGGAGTCAGGCAAGTTCCGCGCTCCCAAGGCACCTGATGTGCTGGATGATTTCTTTTGGTTCTGCCAAGAGCACGTGCGTGAGTATAATGCCAAGTGGAGCTTCTTTGAAGGCACCACAGAGGCCGAGTTGAACGCGCAGTCGTCCAAGGACAAGGTCTGGGAACGCGAGACCCGGCCAATTGGCGACCCCGAAGCGCGCGCCTGGGCCCGTTTGGGCATTGAGGACCCGCATCAGGTGCTAGGTGCCAACGCGACCCAGAACCCCGGCAAGAACAACGGCAGCACTGGCCGCCGCCTGCCTGCGACTGAGCGTCGTGCGATTGAGATTTTGGAGGCCAATGATGGTTGGACCAAGGTCGAGATCCGCAAGGCCTATAAGAAGCTGATCAAGGTGCTGCACCCAGATATGAACGGTGGCGACCGTAGCCAGGAAGAGCAGCTGCAAGAGGTGATGTGGGCCTGGGATCAGATCAAGGACAGCCGCAGCTTCAAGGAAAAGTAATTTTCCTGCACAGCGTTGAAATCAGGGCGGCCTTGGCCGCCCTTTTTGTTGTCTTGTGTTACCACGCGGTCAGGTTCGAATTCACCAAACGCGTTTCTGGTTCATGTTGAAGGTCTTGACGCTTTTGGGGTCGATTTTGGTCATGAACTTGAACGTCGCAGACTCCATATCCGCCATGTCCGCCATGATGGCGGCCTTTGCTGCATCTGCTGCATCCTTTGCTGTCCAGTGGACCAGATCCAGCCACCAGCCATCACCGGTTCGGAACAATTCACGGTCAGTGAACCCCGGCTGAGCCGCCAGCTCTGTCTGGATATCCTCGGCTGCTGTCAGGAACTCTGGTTCTGTCGTCGGATACAAGAACTCAAGCTCAGACCCCGGCTCAATCAGGCGGAATACCTGAAGCTCGGTGTATCCATCGCCTTGCGGAATGTCTGCGGTTTGCCAGTGGCGGATGCGGTCTGCGTGGAACCAAGCCATAGATGAGATATCAATCAGCTCCATGATCGGTGCGCCATCCGGATCGACCAAGATCTCTGCTGCAGCCTCGGCAAAGTCACCAACCGAGCGCCAGTGGATCGAGTCGATCCAGTAATCCCCCCCCTCTTCAGCCATGAGCTCGCGGTAAATCCGGCCGTCAAAGCGTGGCAGGAATTTATCCTGAACATGCTGAGCACCTTCGAGCATCTGTGTCTCTTCGGTGCCCGGGACCAGCTTGAACCAAGCAATTTCGAGGATCGTTTTATCCTCGGCAAATGCCATCTGAGCAGTAAGGGAAAGCGCCACAGCGCCGGCGGAGATGATTGATTTGAACATTGTCGATTCCTTTTTCTGAACGATAGGTGGGAAATAAATGGAAACGAGCAACCGCGTCAATATTTTTCTGAACGATAGGTGGGAAAAGCTTGCTTCTTGGCTTCTGATGCGCCAGAAAGGATGCATGGGAAGACACAAAAGCTATAACCGCGACGATGTTCTGGAGAAGGCGATGACCTTGTTCTGGGCCAAAGGGTTCGAAGGGGCGCATCTGTCCGAACTGGTCGAAGTGACCGGCATCAAGCGCTTTAGCCTGTATGCTGAGTTTGGCGGCAAGGACGGGCTGTTTCAGGAGGCTCTGGAACTCTACCTGCAACGCGCGCTTGCCGTGTATGATGCGACGCTCAAAATGGAACCCTATGGGCTGGACAATCTTCGCAACTATTTCAAAGAGATGAGTTACGGAGACGACTATCATGGGTGTTTCCTGATCAACACTCTGACCGAGCAGAACATCATCACCTCGACCGCTTTCGAAGCTGCCCGTCAGGTCATTCAGAGAGCGCGCGCATTGTTCCTGATGAACCTTCAAGTGGCTCAGGAAGATGGAGAAATCGGGCCGGACAAAGACATCGAAGCGCTCGCCAATCTGTTGTCGACACTTGATAGCGGGCTTTCGATCTATGGGATTGTCTCACCAAGTGACGAAGAAAAGGACGCCATTGTTGCGCAGGCTTTGTACTTGCTGAGTTAAGCGGCCCGGTGTGCACGCGACGCCCTGCTGAAGTCAGAACAGCTTGGGCCGCACCGAGAGTTTTCACTTAATTGGCAGGTATAAAAGCAAAGAAGCGGACAATTGCCGGTTCTCGATTAAAAGGCGATAAATGGCCTAGTCTCTTGCCCTTTTCGTTGGCTCACCAAACGCAAAGTACGTTTCACCTCTGGAAATCGACTCAACTTACCCTCACTTTGGATGTGTAATTTCAAGTCAGAGGATATTGTAATGAGCAATTTCAATCGCAGAAACTTCCTACGAACTGGACTATTGAGCGCGAGTTTTCTGATCTCGCCTGCCGCAGTTGCTTTGGCAAAGACATCTTCTCTTTCTGACCTAGGCAAACTGTTGGTCATGGATGCCACTATAACGATCTATTCCGCCCGCGAGATCGTCACGCTTGACCCGTCACAGCCAACAGCCTCTGCTGTTGCAGTTGTAAACGACCGCATTCTGGCCTGTGGCACTCTGGACGAGGTAAAGGCCGCTGTTGGTGATCGTGCCTATCAGATGGATACAACCTTCCAGGACAAGGTGGTTGTTCCGGGCTTTATCGCCCAGCACGCGCACCCACTACTTGCGTCCCTGTCGATGTCGTCTGAAATCCTGTCGATCGAAGACTGGGAACTGCCCACGGGGACTGTTCCAGCGCTGAAAGACAAAGCTGATTTTGTGGAGCGCCTGATGGCCGCCGAAGCAAAACTTGAAACACCCGAGGCCGTGTTGTTCAGCTGGGGCTATCATGCCGCATTTTATGGCCCGCTTACCCGCAGCGATCTGGACGAAATCAGCTCTACCCGCCCCGTCGTCATCTGGCTGCGGTCATGCCATGAATTTGTGATGAACTCATTCGCCCTTAATCAAGCAGGCATCACTCAAGAGATTATGGATGGGTGGAGCAAATCCGCCAAAGAACAATCCAACTTTGAAGAGGGTCATTTTTGGGAGCAAGGCATGTTCTCAGTCCTACCCCACATTGCCCCCATGGTTGCCAACCCTGACAAGTTCCAAGAAGGCGCGATTGTGATGCGCAATTACATGCACGCAAAGGGGATCACCTTTGGCAACGAACCCGGTGGGATCTTGGCCAAACCGGTACAGGACGCGGTGAATTCAGTCATGTCCGACTCGTCTATGCCATTCCGCTGGTCGTTTATGGCCGACGGGAAGACCTTGGCGGAGACTTATGCGGATGATGCAGAAGTCATTGCCGAAACCGAGAAGCTGGAAAGCTGGTACAACGGGATGACCCACTTTGCAGAAGGATCTGTAAAGCTGTTTGCAGACGGGGCGATCTATTCGCTCGCGATGCAACTGCGAGATCCCTACATCGGTGATTATCACGGCGAGTGGATGATGGATGAGGACCTATTTGAGCGGTCTTTCCGCATTTACTGGGACGCAGGATATCAAATCCACATTCACGTAAACGGCGATGCAGGGCTGGATCGCGTTTTGAATAGTCTTGAAACCAACCTGAAACGTAATCCACGTTCCGACCACCGGACGACAATTATCCACTTTGCGGTCAGCGCAGCGGATCAGGTGGATCGCATCAAACAGCTTGGCGCCATTGTGAGCGCAAACCCATATTATGTGACCGCTTTGTCGGATCAGTACAGCGAAACGGGGCTTGGGCCAGAACGTGCAGATCAGATGGTGCGTCTGGGTGATGTCGAGCGTGCTGGTATCTCTTATTCGCTGCATTCCGACATGCCAATGGCCCCCGCCGACCCATTGTTCTTGATGTGGTGTGCGGTCAATCGGATCACCAGCTCCGGACGGGTTGCCGGTGAAGGTCAACGTGTCTCGCGCGAGGGCGCCCTGCGCGGTGTGACCCTTGATGCGGCCTATTCACACAGACTGGAGCACGAACGGGGCAGTATTGAGGTTGGCAAGCTCGCGAACTTTACAATTCTGGACGACAACCCCCTGACCGTTGATCCCGTCGAAATCAAGAACGTAGGCGTCTGGGGTACAGTTATGGAAGGTCGGAAAATTCAGGTTGGACAGGATGAACAAGAGGCATCGCTGCGTCCTACTCCGCTTGGCATTGACGGGTCAGAATTTGCCAAAGCCGCAATTGAGCATGCTATTCGATCGGTTCATTCCCACGGGTAGCAATAAGCTACGCCGTTGCTGAACGCCTAAAGCGGCAACCACACCAAAAAGCAACAAGGGGCGGTCGACTGGACCGCCCTTTAACTTGTGCAAGCAGACAGTCATGATTTTATGCGTGCCGTTAACATCATCAGGCGAGCTTCGGATCAGAAAACAGGCACGTTCGCATGTTCTGCGATGAACGCGTGAACTTCCTCGAAAAACAGGTTGAAGCAGGGCTCGCCCTCTAGGGCAACGTGGTTATTTCCTGAAAGTTTGATAAATCGCGCTCCTGGGATTGCACGGGCAAGTAGTATCCCCTCCTCAATCGGCACGACCTGATCACCTTCGATGTGAAGGATCAGTGTTGGGATATCGATCTGTTCCGCTATTTCGAGAATGTCCATTTGACCGTTCATCTCTTTGATACGCATCGCGTTTTGCGGAGAGCTGCTAATTCTTTGAAGTTCGTCAAAACTATCGCGAATGTCTTTTGTGGCATCAGGGGCAAAGCCAGATGCGAAGAATTGGCGATAGACAGGGTTGGTCGATCCCCAACCTTCGCGAAACATAACACGCGCTGTTTTCCAAAAAGCATCATGCTCCGGATTGTTGCGCTTTGCCTCTCCGCGGCCAAAACCGCCCAACAGGACAAGACAGGAAACTCTATTTGGATGCTTGGCCGCATAGCGAATGGAGAACCCCGCCCCCTGACTGACGCCAAAGAGTGCAAACCGGTCAAGGCCAGATGCTGCTACAACGGCCTCCATATCCTGGGTCATTGCATCAAATGAAATCGTATCGACGTCCCAGTCTGACAACCCATTTCCGCGTTGATCAAAGCGAACCAACCGGTTTGCTCGCGCGAACTCGGCCAGAAACGGCCCCCAAATTGGATTGCCCCATTCGTATTCAATGTGATTGAGATAATTGGGTGCCTTAAAAACCGGTGGGCCTTCGCCGACGTCCGCCCATGCGATCTTTGTTCCGTCTTCTGAACAGCAATATTGCACATGCTGTTGCAGCGCCAGTTCGGGCTTTGTGCGCTCATCTGGTGCATCAGGTGTCCACTGCCAAACCCTAATTGTGCGCGAGATATTTTTGACCCTTTGCCCCCCCATGTCGCGAAAGAACCTTTGGTTCTGGTCATTTACGGCCTGGTGAACAATATCGGAAATGCACACTCCGCCCGGCTCTGCCAGTCCCTCTAGGCGCGCAGCCACGTTTACGCCGTCACCGAAAATATCATCCTCGTCGAAGACGACGTCCCCCAGATTGATGCCAACCCTGTATTTTATCCGCTGCTGTTCTTTCATTTCCGTTTCCCGATGCGTCATCTCCGACTGAATGCCAATAGCACAGCGCACTGCATCTTGGGCTGACGAAAACTCGGCCAACATCCCGTCGCCAGTTGTTTTGACTATGCGTCCCCGATGACGTGAAATCGCTGGATCAATCAATTGCAACCGGTGCGTTTTCTGTCGTTCAAGAACCCCACCTTCGTCGTGTTCCATCAGACGTGAGTAGCCAACCATATCGGCGACCAAAACAGCAGCTAAACGGCGTTCCATAGGGAGTCTCCAGTTTCCTAGTGAAAATGCATCGGTTGGAACGGAAAGCAAGGGAGGGTTGGGCGTTCCCATTCCGGGCCCCTTTGCCCCCGCAACGACAAAGAAAAGTGCCTCATTTGGACAATGTGCAACCCAGATGGCATTGCAGCCAGTGGTCAGTCCAGTTTCGGAATTGTTGATTGTCGCCAATTTCTGCTTAAGCTGAAGGGCATAACGATTAATTGGAGTGTTTCATGGACAGCCTTTATTCAGACGACGTACTGAACCGATTACCATTTTGGGTAACACCACCAGGTCAAACCGATGGTTTTTTAATTGTTATCGGGCTTGTCCTAGTCGCTGTCCTGCTTGGCTTTGGGGCGCTCTATTTTACGATTCAAGCCATTCCTGACCGAATGGCCACAGGCGCCCACAAGGTGCAGATGCAATTGGTCAGTGTGCTGGGGCTGATCTCACTTTTCACATTGAACAATGCATTCTGGATTGCCGCAATTTTGATTGCAGCAGTGCCGTTGCATGAAGTTTTCCCATCGATAAAATCGATGCTCGACAAATCGGAGAGCACCGATGCTTGAGCTCATATTTTCAGCCCTGATAACGATTTTACCCGACTATCTTTACCGCCATTACAAACAAGGTAAGAGGCTTGGGCATGAGATCACGCTGTTCAACGTTTGGTATGAACTGCGCTGGGGACTAACTGCCTGCGCAATCTTGGCGATTACACTGCTCACGGTCATTTTTTACTACCACCCGACAACCCGCAATGTATCAGCAGCGTTTCGAACTGTTACTGTGCTGTCTGACAGGGCTGGCCGCGTTGCAGAAGTCTACGTTTCCAACAACGCCGACGTTAAGGCAGGCGATGCCATCTTTCGACTTGATACAACCCGCCAGGAGGCCGCCGCTGAAACAGCGCGACGTAGGATTGATGAACTCGACGCGGCCATGGCGCTAGCAGAGACACAAATCGCAACAGCCACCGCTTTGGTTGCCGCCGCCGAGGCCGACTTGGCACAGGCGCGCGATGATCTGGAACGTCGCCGGGCGGTTGCCGAACGCAACACTGCGGTGGTTAGCGAACAAGAGTTGGCGCGCCTAGAAACAACCGTGGACCGCGCCGAGAGCCAGCGGGACAGTGCACAGTCCACTTTGGAAGGCACCAAGCTCCAGCAGAGCGGTGTCATCCCAAGCCAGCGGGAAAGTGCGCGCGCGATGTTGAACGAAGCAGAGGCCGAAATCGCAAAATCAACTGTCTATGCAGAGGTAGACGGCACTATGAAGCAGTTTCTACTGAAGACCGGGGATATCGTGAATCCCATCCTCCGACCCGCCGGCATTTTGGTGCCCAAAGTGACAGGTGAAGGACATTTCATTGCAGCCTTTGGTCAGATTTCCGCCAGCGTCGTAAAGAAGGGCATGTTGGTCGAAATCACCTGTGCATCAAAACCGCTGACTGTGATTCCGATGATCGTAGAGGACGTACAGAGTGTTATCGCCGCTGGTCAGTTCCGGCCGGGTGATGTGCTGTTAGACCAACAAGACCGACGGCGCCCGGGGACAATAACGGCATTTCTCGCACCAATTTACCCGAAACATCTGGAAGAGGTGCCGCTTGGGAGCTCTTGTGTGGGTGTGGCTTATACCAGTCGGGCCAAAGAGATCGAAGCCGGAGAGATTACCGGGTTCTCGGCCTTTGTCGCGCGTCTGGTTGATGGAATGGGAATTGCAAACGCCATCGTTATGCGTGCTCAGACCATTCTACTGCCGGTTAAGGCGCTGGTGTTTGCGGGATAACCAGAAAGTATGATCTATACTTGGACCTTTTTCACAACCTTCGCGGATGTATTGCTGCGGCTCGGGCCCATTGTCTTGGTGCTGATAGCACTTATCACCGCCAATGGATTGCTGGTTGGCCGCATCGAGGGTTGGAAGCGAAGTGACGCACTGTATCACGCCTTTATCAACGCAACGACCGTAGGGTATGGTGATTTCCGCCCTACCCGGGGTGTTTCCAAATTTCTTGCGGTCCTGAATGCATTCTTAGGCCTGTTGTTCACAGGAATTTTCGTCGGTGCAGGTGTCTATGCGGTTGAAAAGGCCTTTAATGTCTTCCTGTAACTGCTGCCCCCTGGGTCGGCACCTAACAGGCTGTTCATATTGCAGCTTCACAGACAGCTATTTGGGCGCGCTTTCTTGACCTGATCAAGGTCGTAGGAATCTGCTTCTACTCTAATTAAAAAGGGCGGCCCGATGGACCGCCCTTTTTAATCAGTTGCCTTTGCGGGGCTTCGACTTGGGATAAGCACCGCCGCCTTTGGCAGCGCCACCCTTGGCTGCAGCAGCGCGGGCGCGGTTCTTTTTGCTGTCAGGCCGACCCTTCGGGGGTGGTGGGCCTTTTTTACGTTCGCCGTCGCTGCGCGTTTTACCCGCATAGGGTTTGCTATCGCCGGACTTGCGACGCTTTAGCGGTGTGACGTGCTCTTCACCCGGACGGGCCATGCGCTCTGACGGGTTACGTGCCGCCTTGCTGGCCGCGCCTTTGGGCTTTTTGGAGCGTGGCGCGGGTGCGTCGTTCCAATCTGTTGGTGGGGTTGATGGCTTGCCGCCGTATTTGCCGCTACCCTTTTTGCCCATATCGTCCCGCGGTTTGCGGTCTTCACGTGGCTTATAGTCATCACGAGGTTTGCGATCTTCGCGCGACTTATAGTCGTCACGCGGCTTGCGATCTTCGCGGGGTTTGCGGTCTTCACGTGGGCCGCGTGCTTTGTAATCATCACGGGGGCCACGGTCTTCGCGCGGGCCGCGGGGTTTGCGATCACCACGGTCATCGCGGCGCGGGCCTTTGCCCTCAAACTTGGGGCGTGGCGAATTGGCGATATCTGGCGCCTTGTCCAGCTTGGTCACCTTGGAGCCTTCGACCTGATCACCGCCCAAAGCCTTGAGGAAGCCGTCAACACTGCTTTGACGCAGCTCAACAAAGCTTTCTGTGTTCTGCACCCGGATCGCACCTAGGTCGTCTTTTGACAGGTTACCAGCCTTGCACAGCATTGGCAGCAAGCGACGAGGTTCTGCACCAGCATCACGGCCTCCAGAAATCGAGAACCAGACCGACGGGCCAAATGGCTCGCGCTCTTTGCGGGCGCCGCGGTCCTGACCCGGATCACTCAACTCCTCGGGTGCGGTATGGCGCGAGTGGAACAGGCGCAGATAGGCTGCTGCCAGTTGCTCTGCCGAGAACTTATCCATCAAGTTTGCAACTGGTGTGGCTTCTGCTTCAGTCACGGCCTCGTTCCAAGCAGCATCACCCAGCATACGGGCTTCGTCCTGGGCACGCACGGCGTCGGCACTTGGTGCGTTCAGCTCATCCGCTGTCAGTTTGGCCGAACGCAGCAGGCGCATCGCCTTGCCGCGCGACTTGGGCGGCACGATCAGTGCAGAAACACCATGGCGCCCTGCCCGGCCGGTCCGGCCCGAGCGGTGCAGCAGTGTTTCGTGGCTGTTTGGCAGTTCAGCGTGGATCACCAGATCCAGTTTGGGCAAGTCGATACCACGCGCAGCAACGTCAGTCGCAACACAGACACTTGCACGACCATCGCGCAGTGACTGCAACGCGTTGGAACGCTCGGCCTGTGACAGCTCGCCCGATAGGGCCACAACCGAGAAACCCCGGTTTGACAGACGAGTGGTCAGTCGGTTCACCATGGCACGGGTATTACAGAACACCAGCGCATTAGGGGCCTCGTGGAAACGCAGGACGTTGATGATCGCGTTTTCGCTATCGCGCTGAGACACAGCCAACAATTGATAGTCGATGTCCGCGTGCTGCGATTTCTCGGCAACCGTGGTGATCCGCTGGTGATCTTTCAGATAGGTTTCAGCCAGACGCGCGATGCCCTTTGGCACAGTGGCCGAGAACATCAGGGTACGGCGAGTTTCTGGTGTTTCGCCCAGAATGAATTCCAGATCTTCGCGGAAACCAAGGTCGAGCATTTCGTCGGCTTCGTCCAGCACCACGGCGCGAACTTCGGACAGATCGATTGTCCCGCGCATGATGTGGTCGCGCAAACGGCCCGGCGTAGCCACGACGATATGCGTGCCGCGATCCAACGCGCGACGCTCATCACGCATGTCCATGCCACCAACGGTCGAGGCCAGATGAGCGCCAGCGCCAGCATAAAGCCAGCCCAGCTCGCGCTTGACCTGCATGGCTAGTTCGCGGGTTGGTGCGATCACCAACGCCAAGGGGGCAGCGGCACGGCCAAAGCCCTCTTCGTCACCTAGCAAGGTCGGTGCCATTGCCAACCCAAAGCCTACTGTTTTACCTGAGCCGGTCTGGGCCGAAACCAAAAGATCCGACTGTTCGAGTTCAGGATTGCTGACCTCTTGCTGGACCTGGGTCAGAGATTCATAACCGCGCGCCTGAAGCGCATCTGCGAGTGCTGTTTTCACGATATTCATTTTCGCTTGCTGCAGGGCACGGCAATTGGGACAGCCAGCCCGGAATTTTGACGGCACCACCATCACGGTGGGCGGGGCCCACGTGACCCGATTGGGGGCATGTAATAGGTTTCAGAGCAAAAGTATAGATGTTCTGTTGTTGAGGCAGCTATGCGCTCAGCGGCAAGCAAAATTCTGCCTTAGGTAGGCCAGCTAATTCAACTTCGATTAACCGCCAGGTGTGAGGGCCGCTATTTTCCAAGCGACCCAAACTGTTCTCAGGATCCGGGCGGGGCATAGGCCCCTGTCAGGCCCGCTGCTTTCTTGATGACCGATTCAAAATCATCACTGGTCCAGGCACGCACTGTTTCAGCTTTGGAAATCGCGCCAGACGCCGACACTGCCATAGCCAATGCAACGGCATCAGACCCATCCGGAGCTTCGGACACCAGAACAATGTCATTAGTGCCGGTGGTGTTATAGATGGCCACGACTTTGCCACCAACACTGTCTAGCAGTTTTTGAATTGCCCCAGTTCTGTCTTCCGGCTTGGATAACAAGCCTTTGATTCCAGCCTGCGAATAGCTTGCGTAGGTTATAAATAGTGCCATGGTTACCTCCGGTGACGGGTTAAATAGTTAGAACATCCCCAGACATCATGGTCCGAGGTCAAGCTCTACCAGTGACTAATTGGTCAGGGCTGAGATCAGGAAATATGCGCCACAGGCGATCAACACACCGCCTGTCACGCCAGATAACTTGTGCATGTTGGGCACGGCCTTTTCGGCCAGAACATACAGCGCCAGCCCGACGATCCAGTAGACATTCATGATGCCGCCAACAAACAACAGCGCCATCAACGCCCAACAGCATCCCAGACAATACCCCCCGTGGATCACGCCCAACCGAAGTGCGCCGAATGCTCCGGGTCGACGGTGCTGCACCAAAAACTCACCGGGAGAGCGGCAATGCGAAAGGCAGGCATCCTTCACTCCTGTCAGTTGGTACAATCCAGCCAAAAGCAGTACCGCGCCAGCAAGCGCCCCGGACTTGATTGGCATCATTGCGCCCATCGAAAGGCCAAGGGTTTCAACCTGCCACTGCGCAAAGGTTGCGACCAGGCTAAAGCCCCCCCAAGCCAGCAAATACCCAGCCAAAAACAACAAGCTGAGCATCACGACCCGGTTGGCATCAGGCCCCATCCGTTTAACTGACGTATACAAGAGCAACATCGGTGCTGCACTGGGGGTCATCATGGCGATCATCATCGCCCACCACATGGCAAAGTTCAGCCCAGCATACCCCGGCGTCCAAACGGGGTTCATCACCATCGAAAGACCGGCTCCAGCGAATGTATACCAGGCGGCCATGACAGTGATCGACAGCGCAGCCAGCGCAACAATCCAGCCATCTCTGCGCGCTAAACGTTCCACCGGACCTCGTGCCAGTGGCTGCTTCAACTGCCCCACTTCAATTCTCCCAACTCAAGCACCAACCCGTCCTTCACCTGTCAGATGCAGACTGGCGATGTGGGCGTGTGTTCCCGAATTTTTCAGCAATTCGATTGCGCCACCCGATGTCTTGGTGTGCCCCTTGGCCATTTCGGCAAAGCCGAACTCAAACCCGTTTGGCAGACGAATACCAACGCGGTGCGGTGCGCCGGATACAATATTAGGAATCGGCTCGGCCTCAAGCTCGACAACACCCGCGACAGTGCCTTTGCCGATCCGGTCCTCTGCGTTGATCTCAACTGAGATCGGCGCCACAAGTGTTTCATGTTGGGTCGCGCACATGGCGCTGAAAATGAACCACATGGTGGCCATTTCAACAGTATCTTTGCCGGTCATGATGGCCTCTAGCGCGGCACGCTGCTCGGCGCTGGCATTTTCATCCATGATCAGCTGCATCTGGCCTTCGCCTTCGTGGATCGGCCCCGGCCATTTGTAGACCCCGGCTGCCAGTAACCCGTCTAAATTGACATCGCCGTAGTGACCTTTGTCGATGCGAAAGAACACCGCCGCCTCGCAGGTTCCGTCCGTTGGCAGAACACCAAATTGGCACGGGCAACCAAAGTTGCAGTTACAATTGGCGATTTCTTCGCCCTGAATACTCCACTTTTCCATAAAGCCCCCTCCAGAAGCACAATACCTTCACAACAAACTCACCGTAGACGGAAACCACCGAAACGGCGTAATCATTACAAGGTAGCGCAGTGTTTGGGATTGCGACCGACATTGCAGAAATAATTGGATCGTCGCGGGTGGCAACCTACCAGAGATAGGACCAGTTGGCCGACAAACGCCCAGCCAATTCGTGAACCTGTGCAGTTCCTCTTGCCCTTGCCCGCCAGATGTTGCACCAATCCGGCAAACGGGGCCCCTCCGATGGGGGTATGAGAACAAGGATCGCGCGTCATGAGCAACGGCTTGCTGGATATCACTGCTAAACCCACCGAAAGCATCTCGGTCCGCGATGTGTTCGGCATCGACACCGACATGACCGTCAAGGGCTTCGCCGAGAGCTCAGAGCGGGTACCGGCCATCGACCCCACCTACAAGTTCGACCCGGACACCACGATGGCAATTCTGGCCGGTTTCTCGCACAATCGCCGGGTCATGATCCAAGGTTACCACGGCACGGGTAAATCGACCCACATCGAGCAGGTTGCAGCCCGCCTGAACTGGCCTGCTGTGCGTGTGAACCTCGACAGCCACATTTCCCGGATCGATCTGATCGGTAAGGATGCGATCAAGCTTAAAGACGGCAAGCAGGTCACCGAATTCCACGAAGGAATTTTGCCATGGGCGCTGCGCAACCCGGTTGCGATTGTGTTTGACGAATATGACGCTGGCCGTGCTGACGTGATGTTTGTGATCCAGCGCGTACTGGAGCATGACGGCAAGCTGACCCTGCTGGACCAGAACGAGATCATCACCCCGAACCCACACTTCCGCCTGTTCGCCACCGCCAACACTGTTGGTCTGGGTGACACCACCGGGCTGTACCACGGGACTCAACAGATCAACCAAGCCCAGATGGACCGTTGGTCACTGGTGTCCACGTTGAACTATCTGAGCCACGACGCCGAAACCATGATCGTGCTGTCCAAGGCGCCGCACTACAACACCGAGGCAGGCCGCAAGACCGTCAGCCAGATGGTGACTGTGGCTGACCTGACCCGGACTGCATTCATGAACGGTGACCTGTCCACCGTGATGTCACCACGTACCGTGATCAACTGGGCGCAAAACGTCGAGATTTTCCGCAACGTTGGCTATGCCTTCCGCCTGTCGTTCCTGAACAAATGTGACGAGCTGGAGCGCCAGACCGTGGCCGAGTTCTATCAGCGTTGCTTTGATGAGGAACTGCCCGAAAGCGCTGCAAACGTAAGCTTGGGGTAAGCAAACAGGACCGAACAGATGCACATTGGGTTGATTGGCGGGATCGGTGTAGCAGCCACGGTGGTCTATTATCAGCGCCTTACGGCGGCAGTAGACCGGAGAGGCGGAAAGCTGGATCTCACCATCAGCCACGGTGATATTCAGCCCCTAATCCGCAATAACCTGGCAGATGACCGCCAGCCGCAGGCAGATATTTTTGGTCGCCAAATTGATCGCCTTCGGGACGCTGGCTGTGATTGTGTTGCCCTTACCTCTCTAGGGGCGCACTACTGCGTGAACGAGATGAATGAGTTATCCTCTCTACCGGTAGTTTCCGGTGTAGCGCCATTGGACGAGTATTTTGTTTCACAGGGTGTGAAGCGTGTGGGTCTGCTTGGGACGCGATCAGTCATGATAACTCGTCTTTTCGGCCAGCTGAAACAAACTGAGACGGTGGCGCTAGATGATGAGATCGACACTCTGGGGCAGAGCTATCAGGACATTGCTGTTGCAGGCACCTGCTCTGACGAACAACGAACGCAGATGCTGGATGCCGGCCGACGGATGATTGCACACCATGATGCTCAGGCCGTTGTTTTGGCCGGCACCGATCTTAACTTGGCCTTTGACAACCAGAGCCCAGAGTATACCGTAATTGACGCGCTGGATGTGCATGTATCGGTTCTTGCCGATTTGGCCACCGGACGCCGCAACCTTGACGAAGTGGCGATGAGCAAATGAAAAAGCCGAACGACAACCCAGCTGATCCGTTCAAAAAGGCCCTCGCCGAGGCCACCAAGGTCATGGCTGACGACTCGGACCTGAGCATCAACTACACAGTTGACCCTTCGGGGCTGTCTGGTGATGCCATGCGCCTGCCGCAGGTGTCGCGCCGGATGACTCGCCAAGAGGTACTGCTGGCCCGTGGGACTGCCGATGCGCTGGCATTGCGACATAAGTTCCACGATGACGGCGTGCACGCCAAATACGCCCCACCCGGTGACATGGCACGGGATCTGTACGAAGCGATGGAAACAGCCCGCTGCGAGGCGATGGGCGCGCGGCATATGCCGGGCACTGCCAGCAACATCGACGTCAAAATCCACAACGAGGCCCTGCGTAAAGGTTACGATCAGTGCAAAACCGCATCTGAAGCACCACTGGCTGTTTCAGCCGGGTATTTAATCCGCCACCTGGCCACCGGCCGTCCTCTGCCCGCAGGCGCTAGCAACATTATGGAGCTGTGGCGCGGGTTTATCGAAAACCAGGCTGGCGATACGTTGGAGAACCTGGACGATAAGATTGATAATCAAGCCGATTTTGCGCGGTTTGCCCGTCAAGTGATCTCGGATCTGGGCTATGGTGATCAGCTGGGCGAGGACCCGGATGATGTCGACGATCAGGATGATCAGTCCGAGGACGACGCCGAAGAGCAGCAGGATCCGGATAGCACCGGTCAGGACGATACCGAAAACGAAGACGCTGATGCCGAGCCCGAGCAGAGCCAGGAGCAGCAGCAAGACGAACAGCAGGCTCAGGTCTCGGCTGATGACATGGCTGACGAGGAAACTGGCGAAGAAACCGAGATGCCCGATGGCGAGGCACCACTAGAGCCGCCTACCCCGATGCCTCCTTCGGATGCCGATCCGGATTACAAGGTGTATCTGGGTGACCACGATGAAGAGATCCACGCCGAGGATCTGGCCGAACCTGCTGAACTGGAACGCTTGCGCGCTTATCTGGATCAGCAGCTAGAACCGCTGAAGGGCGCGGTGAACCGTCTGGCCAACAAATTGCAGCGCCGACTGCAGGCACAGCAGAACCGGTCGTGGGAATTTGATCTGGAGGAAGGCATTCTGGACGCTGGCCGTCTGGCCCGTGTGGTGGTCAGCCCCACCACGCCGCTGTCGTTCAAAATCGAAAAAGACACCGAGTTCCGCGACACCGTGGTGACGCTGCTGATCGACAACTCCGGCTCGATGCGCGGACGACCAATTTCGATCGCCGCGATCTGTGCTGATGTTCTGGCCCGCACGCTGGAACGCTGCAACGTCAAGGTCGAAATCCTTGGCTTTACCACCCGGGCGTGGAAAGGCGGACAGGCGCGTGAGGTTTGGCTGAATGATGGCCGCCCACAGATGCCGGGCCGTTTGAACGACCTGCGCCATATCATCTACAAGAGTGCCGACGCCCCGATGCGCCGCACCCGGCCCAATCTGGGGCTGATGATGAAAGAAGGCCTGCTGAAGGAAAACATCGACGGTGAGGCGCTGGAATGGGCACACCGCCGCATGGCAGCCCGGCAGGAATCGCGCAAGATCCTGATGGTGATCTCTGACGGCGCGCCAGTGGATGACAGCACATTGTCGGTGAACCCGGCCAACTATCTGGAAAAACACCTGCGCGATGTGATCGCCATGGTAGAGAAGAAGAAGATTGTTGAACTGCTGGCAATTGGTATCGGCCATGATGTGACCCGTTACTACAACCGTGCGGTCACCATTACGGACGTGGAACAGTTGGCTGGCGCGATGACAGAACAACTAGCCGCGCTGTTTGATTCCGATCCGCGCGCACGTGCCCGGGTGATGGGGATCAAAAGGGCCGGCTAGGCCGGCCCTTGCCTCCGGCGGAGGTATTTGGAACAAGAAGAAAAATGGGCACGTCTGAGAGAGGGCGTGCCTTTTTGCTAAGTCAGCACTGGAGCCCCCGATGTATCAGACATTTGATGTGACCGCCCGACCGGAACAGGGACCGCCACGCCTGCAGGCCCTGCGCGATGCGATGGGTGCTGAGCAATTGGACGGCTATCTGGTACCGCGCAACGATGCCCATCAGGGGGAATATGTTGCCCCCCGTGACGAACGGCTGAGTTGGCTAACTGGCTTTACCGGATCAGCCGGGTTCTGTGCTGTGTTGCAAGACAAGGCCGGTGTTTTCATCGATGGCCGCTATCGCACCCAGGTCAAACGACAGGTCGCGCAGGAGTACACTCCGGTGCCTTGGCCTGATGTGAGCCTGGCGGATTGGCTGAAAGAGCAACTTCCCAATGGTGGCCGCGTTGGATTTGACCCCTGGCTGCATGCGGCAGCGCAAATTCAGGTGTTGCTGCGGGACCTTGCGGACAGTGATATTGAACTGGTGCAGATGGTGGACAACTTGGTGGACCGGATCTGGCAAGACCAGCCCAATGCCCCGATGCAGCCTGTCAGCGCCCATGCCATAGAATATGCAGGCGAAAGCGCGACGGAAAAATGTGCCCGCCTTGCCAAAGATCTGCGCGACGCCGGTCAGACGGCGGCGGTAATCACTTTGCCTGACTCGATCATGTGGCTGATGAACATCCGTGGCTCAGATATTGCGCGAAACCCGATTGCCCAGGGATTTGCCATTCTGCACGACGATGCGCGCGTGGACCTGTTCATGGCTGAGGAAAAGCTGGATGGGGTGAGCGACCATCTTGGATCGTCGGTTCAGCGAAAAGACCCTGCGGACTTTCAGACCGCTGTTGCTGCACTGAATGGAAGTGTTGCGGTCGACAAGGCAACTATACCCCAAGTGCTGGCGGATGCACTGGGGGAACGGGCGGTGAATTCCGGCGACCCCTGCGCCCTGCCAAAGGCTCGCAAGAACAAAGCCGAGATTGCAGGAAGTGCTGCCGCCCATCTGCGCGACGGCGCCGCAGTGATAGAGCTGCTGACCTGGCTGGACGCACAGGCTCCGGGTAGCTTGACCGAAATCGATGTCGTGAAACAACTGGAAGGCCTACGCCGCCGCGATCCAAACCTGCGCGACATCAGTTTTGAAACCATTGCAGGCACCGGTGAAAACGGTGCAGTCATGCATTACCGAGTGACCGATGACAGCAATACTGTACTGCAAGACGGAGATCTTCTTGTTCTGGACAGTGGCGGTCAGTATCTGGATGGAACCACCGACATCACCCGCACCCTGCCGGTCGGAACCCCGTCAGAAGAACAGCGAGCATCCTTCACCCGAGTACTGCAGGGCATGATTGCCATGTCCCGTCTGCGTTGGCCCAAGGGGCTGGCCGGGCGCGATATCGAAGCCATCGGCCGCATGCCCCTGTGGCTGGTCGGGCAGGATTTCAACCACGGATTGGGCCATGGCGTCGGCGCATTTCTGAGTGTTCACGAAGGGCCGCAGCGTCTGGCGCGGGCCAGCCACGTGCCCTTGGAAACTGGTATGATTCTGTCGAATGAACCGGGGTATTACCGCGAGGGGGCCTTTGGTATCCGGATCGAAAACCTGATGGTCGTCGAGCCCGCCCCAGCACTAGCGAGCGCCGACCGTGAGAGGGACATGCTGAGCTGGCAAACACTGACCTTCGCGCCGATTGATCGACGGCTGATCGTCATCGAGATGCTGACACGCGAGGAACGGGATTGGTTGAACAGCTATCATCAAGAGGTAGCGGCAAAGATCCGACCAAACGTCAGTGCCGAAGCACAGGCATGGTTGGATGCTGCGACCGCGACAATCTGATACATAGCTGCTAGACAGGTTGCACAATACCAAGAATTTAACAGTTACAGGGACCATTTCATGACGGAAATTCGCATTCGCAAGGCAACTGGCAATTGGGTTGTGCGCTCTGGAGGCGCAATTCTTGGGGAAAGCACAAACGCGTTGGAGTTATCTGAAGGGGATCTGGCACCAGTCATCTATTTCCCACGCGATGATATCGCCATGGCCCTGCTTGACCGGACTGACAAAACCACGCACTGCCCACATAAGGGCGATGCCAGCTACTTTTCGATCGTCAATAAGTCTTCGGTGACCGAGAATGCCGTGTGGAGTTACGAGTCTCCAATTGATGCAGTTGCAGAGATCAAAGACCACTTGGCCTTTGTTCTTGGGGATTCAATCAAAGTTGAGCAACTGTAAGGTCGTCACAAACCCAGCCAATTTGTCCTGCGCCCATTTGTGGCGCGGTTAGGTAGTCTGACGTTGCCCTAAGGCGCCACGTCAGACCAAAAACCTACATTGGATGCCAATCCCCCCAAAAAAACACCCTGTGGGGAGGAGGCGAGGTTTCGGACTACGGCAGCAAGTGTGACAACCAGCCGCAGCCAAAACATATACTAGTAAAACAAAGAATTCGTGAGTTGGCGCTTTGCAGCTTCCATTGCGTCACCCGATCCAACAAAATGCGTCTCGTTTGCACATTGAATCGCGTAGTCGATCAGGGCCTCCATTGCCACTCGTTCATTGTCTTGCTCGCTCATTTTATTATTTAAATCGGCCTCTTGCGGACCAACTTTCGAGAAGAACATGTTATTCCTTCCGTCGTGCCTGTGAGTGATGCTACTGTCGTTTCTTATCTTGTGGTTAACCTGTGGATAAAATCAATCGAAAGAAAAAATTAACCTATGCGTAATGTAGATATATCACAGGTTAATGGCCGCATTTTGCGCATCTTTATCGCTGTCTATGATTTGAAGTCAGTCAGCAAGGCTGCGCACCTTCTGGATATCAATCAGTCCACTGTTAGCCACAGCATCGAAAAGCTCCGCGGCATTCTGGGCGACAGGCTATTCGTTCAGGCCGGGCGTGGCATCATCCCTAGCGCACATTCCGATCTGATGGCCCCCAAGGTTCGGCGCTTATTGGCGGACATGGAAGCGTTGGTTGACCTGGGCGAATATAACCCGCAGGAGGACCCCGAGCCGTTTTCAATAGCCGCGAATGGTGGCACGCTGGCCTGCGGAGTGTCTAAAATTCGCGACGCAATCTGGTCGCAAGTGCCTGATAAACCCGTAATATTTAGAGAACTCGGCACCCGAAACAACGCTGAATCCATGCTGGACAGCGGCAGCGCAAATATCGCTATTACAGTGCGTCAGTCCAAGTACCCGCAGGCGTTAAAACATCAGCCACTATCGTCGGACCAAATGGTGGTGTTCTATGATGCCTCTGTCTCGGACCCGGTTCGCACCGTCACTGATTTCTGCAACGCCCGTCATGCGGCATTGGACTTTGGCGGCAGTTCAGCAAGTACCCTAACCCAGACCTTGGAAAAACAGGGGCTAACCCGCAAAGTTTACTGCATGGCACCGAACGCCTGGTTGCTGGCAGAGATGGTTCGTGGAACCGATCTAATTGCAACACTTCCAAATCAACTTGCACAATCGGCGTTTAGCGGACTGCAGTCTTGCCCCCTGCCCCTAAAACAATCGGTTTTAAATTTCGATCTGGTCTGGCACCGCCGCTATGACAACTCCAACCGCCTGAAATGGCTGCGGGATTTGGTACAGGTGACGATGAACTAAGAAACCGCACACCCAAGCGGGTTAGGCTTAGCTATGCTCCTCTGCGGCAGTCTCAGCCAGTGCCCGGTTATAGGCCTTTAGCGCATCCACATGGTACAAGGCACCAAGGATTTCGGGCGCATCGCCGCTTTGATCGACCACCGGCAGGTAGGCAACATCGGCACGATCAAACATCGGTATCGCGGTATCAAGCTTGTCCATATCAGTCAGAACCAACCCCTGCTCCAACTTTGCCTCACAGTCGACAGCCTCGGCACAGCGTGGATCCCCCATTGGTCGCATCACCGTGCCGACACGGATCATTGCCAACAGATAGGCCTGTGGGCCCGCTGCACAGTGAATGTCACGCTTAGTCAGTTGGGTCAGGAAAAATGAGCGATCGACCATGCGTGACGCCAGTGCTGTCGACATTGACACAGCCACCATCACTGCCAGACCGATCTGCCAATCCCCTGTCAGTTCAAACACAATCAAAGTTGTCGAAATCGGTGCACCCAGAACAGCGGCAGCAACTGCACCCATTCCAGCAAAGGCATACAGGGTGTGCGTTCCCGAAACGTCTGGCAAGATCGACGTGGCGATCAAACCGAAAGCCAACCCTGTGAGCGCACCAATCATCAGAGAAGGGGAAAACACGCCACCACCCATGCGCCCACCCATAGTAATGGCGACTGCTGCCGTCTTGACGATTGTGAACAGGATTACCTGGCCCAACACCAAACCGCCTGTCAGGGCCAGTACAGTGGTCTCATAGCCCACTCCAATGATGTGCGGATACCAAATGGCGATAAGGCCTAGCAGCACGCCCGCAACCATAGGCCGCAGCCAACGCGGCAGGCCAAGACGGTTTTGCATCTGCGTCCCAAAGCTGTCGGCCCAAAAGATCGACCGCATCAGAACAACGGATACCAGACCGCAAATAACCCCAAGCATCAGAAAGGCTGGCAACTCAACATAGAATTGCAGTGCTCCGGGAGTTGGCAGGACAAATTCAGTCACATCCCCAAACGCCAGACGGTTGATTACAGTCCCAGCAACCGAGGCGATAACGATCGGAGCAAAAGCGTGCACCGCAAAGTGACGCAGGACCACCTCTAACGCGAACAAGGCCCCGGCAATCGGCGCGTTAAAACTGGCTGAGACGGCCGCAGCCACTGCACAGCCCAACAAATCCCGACCAGTCAGACCATCAGCACCGATGCGATTGCTAACCCATGTCGAAATCACTCCAGCCAGGTGCACAACCGGCCCCTCGCGCCCAGTTGACCCGCCCGAACTCAGCGTCAGGAACGAGGCCACTGCCGAGGCCAGACCGGCCCTCACCTCGACCCGACCATCTCCCAGCGCCGAGCCCTCGATAACATCGGCAACCGAGCGGACGCGCCCGTCAGGCGTGAAATAGTGTAGGATCAGGCCAACAACCAACCCGCCGACTGTCGGTATGAGTAAGATCCAGTACCAATCAAGGGACTCCACGAAACTATGCAGAAAATCCACATCGTCTGCGCCGTAGAGCCAGGCCTGAAGCGCCGCAATTCCCAGGCGAAATCCCAAGGCCGCAAAACCGGCGGCAATCCCAATGAGCAGCGCGATAAACCAAAACTGCACCTGACTGGGGCCACGCTGGCGAATGACTTTCCATCCATCACGCATCGCAGTCCAGACCTGCGCCAGTTGGGTCGGCAGTTCGGTATGGGTACTGTCAGCCATTTTGAGTCTCTCATTAGGTCCCACTAGTCTAGGACAGGCGGAAGCTACGAAAAAGACGGTTAATTTTGCCACCCGGTTTCGTTGAAAAACTCAACATGTTCGCCAAAATTCGTAGAAGATTGAGTAGTATAGGAGCCGAAGCGAGGCTCACCCAACCAATAGTGATCGTGCAGCGGCACGCGCTTCATCTGTGATTGTGTCGCCTGATACCATCCGGGCAATCTCGGTCACGCGTTCATCACTGTCCAGCGGGACGACTGTTGACAGAGTAACCTCATCCACAACCCGTTTTTGTACCCGCCAGTGATATGCCCCTTTAGCGGCAACTTGCGGTGAATGAGTCACCACCAGCACCTGACCGCCCTCGGCCAGTGCGGACAGACGCCGCCCCACCGCATCAGCAGTAGCGCCGCCAACACCACGATCGATTTCGTCAAAGATAAGCGTCTGGCCAGCGTCATCACCGTGCAGGCAGACCTTAAGGGCCAACAGAAAACGGCTAAGTTCACCACCTGATGCAATCTTGTTCAACGGACCCGCAGGCGCACCGGGGTTCGTCGCGACGGTAAAAGCAACGGTATCCTGCCCTTCGGGACCCGGTTCGGCGGTTTCAAATGTTGTCTCAAACACCGCCCGTTCCATTTTCAACGGGGCGAGTTCAGCCATCACCGCCTTGTCCAAAGCAGCCGCGTTTTGTTTGCGAGCTGCACTAAGGGCAGTAGCAGCCTCTGAATAGGCATGTTCAGCTGCAGAAAGCGCAGCTTCCTGATCCGCCAGATCGCGGTCGCCATCATCCAGCGCGGACAATTTGACTCGCAA
The DNA here is from genome assembly GCF_011813015.1 of Parasedimentitalea denitrificans. Taxonomy (GTDB): domain Bacteria; phylum Pseudomonadota; class Alphaproteobacteria; order Rhodobacterales; family Rhodobacteraceae; genus Parasedimentitalea; species Parasedimentitalea denitrificans. Next base: position 212,252 of record NZ_QHLQ01000001.1, read on the forward strand.
GGTTTCAGCATAAGTGCCAAGTTCATCAGCCAGAACATCATGCTTGCGGGCCAAGGCACGAATTGCAAACAAACGTTCTTCACACTCTTCCAGTTCAGCCGGATTGAACTCCAGAATGTTCAGAACCTGACCAATACCATCCTGTGCCTCGCCCAGTTCCAGCAACGCACGGCTAAGCGCCGCTAATGGTGCATCCAACGAGGCTGCCTCGCTGATGTCCGCTGTTTCAAGCCAACGCTGTGCCTCGGTCATAGCTCCCTCAGCACCCTCGGTTAGTAGACCATGCGCGCGCACCACGTCACCACGAATACGTTCGGCACCCTGCATCTGACGCCGTTGAGCATCCAGCTCGGCATCCTCTCCGGGCTGAGGATCCAGCTGGTCCAGTTCACCCACTGCATGGCGCAAAAACTCTTCTTCGGCGCGCACCGCATCAAGCGCAGCCCGTGTGGCATCCACAGTTTTGCGTGCGCGCGCCATAGAGGTCCAAGCCTCTCGCACCTTGGTGAGTAGATCTGAAAGTTCTGCGTATTCATCCAGCATCGCCCGGTGTCCACGCGGGTTCAGCAATCCACGGTCATCATGCTGCCCATGCAGCTCTACCAAAGTGGCCGAAAGCGCCCGCAGTACCTCGCCGGAACAACGCCGATCGTTGACCCAAGCGGTTTTACGTCCCTCGGCGGTATTCACCCGGCGCAAAATCAATTCACCGTCTTCGCTTGGTGGCAAGCCAGCCTTGCTAAGCACCGCATGAGCCGGGTGACCGTCATGAAGGTCGAATTCCGCCACGACCTCGCCCTGAGTTGCACCGCTGCGCACCAGTTCAGCACGACCACGCCAACCCAGCACAAACCCAAGTGAATCGAGGAGGATAGACTTACCAGCGCCGGTCTCGCCAGTCAGCACATTCAAGCCAGGATGAAAGCCCAGCTCGAGATGATCAATGATCAGCAAATTTCGGATATCAAGCGCACGCAGCATCAAAGAGCCCCATCACCTGTTTAGGCCTTACAGCCATTGCCCTTTTACCGTCTGGCGATAGATCTGGCTCAACCAATTGTTGCCGCGGTCCTTCATCTTCAGACCATTGGCAGTCAACAGTTTGTAACTGTCCTCATACCACTCAGTAGACCGATAGTTATGTCCCAAAATGGCACCCGCCGTTTGAGCTTCATCGGTCAAACCCAGCGACAGGTAGGCCTCGACCAACCGGTGCAACGCTTCTGGAGTGTTACTTGTGGTCTGAAAGTCCTCAACCACCACGCGGAAACGGTTGATCGCAGACGAGTAATGCCCGAACCGCAGATAGTAGCGACCAATTTCCATTTCCTTGGCGGCCAGATGGTCGAACGCCAGATCAAACTTCAAAACGGCTGAGTTTGCATATTCGCTGTCAGGGTAAACCTCAATAACGGTGCGCAACGCCTGCAGCGCCTGGAAAGTCAGGCCCTGATCGCGACCAACTTCGTCGATCTGGTCGTAGTAGCTAAGCGCCAAAAGATACTGCGCATAGGCAGCATCTTCGTCTGTTGGGTAGAAATCAATGAACCTCTGAGCCGCGCCACGGCTATTTTCATAGTCCTGACCCTGATGGTAGGTAAAGGCCTGCATAATCAGAGCCTGTTGCGCCCAAGACGAGTAAGGATACAGACGTTCAATTTCCGAGAAGTAATAAGCAGCATCCTTGGTGCGATCGCGTGCTAGTTCAAACTCACCACGCTCGAAAATCTGCTCGGGAGTGAAAGCCTCAAGGTTCGCAGACCGATCGCCTTCGCGGCCTTTGCCACCGCAACTGACCAGAGCGGTCAGCAGAAGAACTGTGCCAAAGGCTTTGGCCCCTGCTCTGATGCCGATCATGTTAGCCTAACCTCACCGTCTTATCTTGCGGGTGTTTACCCCGTTTCATCAGGGTCTAGCACATTCATCAAACGTGCAAAACGCCTTTAATTCCATTTCGCATTCACTTGGCAGAGAAAGTCAGGCGGGGTCAAGGCCTGCGAGTGTTCCATAAAGGGGAAGCCACTGGAAAAATTATCAAAATAGGCTCAGGCTTCTTAACCTGACATCACAATAAAACATACATGCGAAAGAAGATTAGGCGACGCGCGCGACTTCGGACGGGATTTCCGACCAGATCAAACCCTGACCAGGAAGACGTGCGGCCATCACTGCATCACAGGTCACCGCGCGCACAGCACCGGGTGTAGCGAATAGTTCACGCAGCAGAGTATTGGTTAGCGCGTGCCCCGCACGTTCGCCTACATAGTGTCCAATCAACGGACCACCGATAAGAGCAAGATCACCAAGCGCATCCAGCATCTTATGGCGGACAGGTTCGTCGTTGTGACGAAGGCCCGGCCCGCTCTCAACCGAGTTACCGTCAAATACTACAGCATTTTCTCCGGGAACACCGCCAAGTGCCAGACCGTTGGCCTGCATCGTCTCGACGTCAGAACGGCTACAGAAGGTGCGGCTATCACAAAGTTCACGGGCAAAGGCGCCATTGCGCATATCCAGTGTCTTGCTTTGACGGCCGATGGCCTCGTCTGTGAAATCGATATGGAACTCAATCCGGGTGCGGTCAGATCGCAACAAGGTCGCCTTGGCGCCATTGTGCTCTACTGTGACTGGCTTCAGCACCTCAAAGGCGACGACAGCATCACCCAAGCGACGCAGGCCCTGCTTCATAATTGCGCGAACAAAAGGAGCAGACGAGCCGTCGGCGATAGGAACTTCTGGTCCGTCCAGTTCAACCAATGCATTGTGCACGCCACAGCCAGCCAAAGCAGCCATGATGTGTTCGACTGTAGATACAGACACGCCCGCTTCGTTGACCAGACGTGTACACAGGGCGGTGCGCTCTACCATATCCCAGCGCGCTGGAATGACGGTGTTGCCCAAAGCAATATCAGTGCGCTTAAAGCTGATCCCATATCCTGCGGGGGCAGGTTTTAGAATCATTTTGACAGGATGGCCGGAATGCAGGCCGACGCCTTCAAAAGTCACTGATGTCTTGAGCGTATTTTGCACTCTATGCCTCTTAGCACTGTTTCCAGCCACATGGGCTGTGTTGAAGCAGAGTTATGCTGTTGATTAGAAACCCACAACTCAATCTTTGTAACCGATTGAAACATCACTGTAACAAATAGGCAGAACGCCGCTTAATATTTCTTAACAACTTGTCTTAAAACGATAAAAGGGCCGCCAAAGGCGACCCTCTTCATCAGATAAGTGACTGATTTAGTTAGCTTGACGACGCAGGAACGCTGGAATCTCGATGCGCTCCTGTTCAGGATTGATCTCTTGCTGAGGGGCTGCAGCCTGCTGCTGAACAACAGGTTGCCGACGCTGAGCGCCAACAGGTGTGTCACCCGCCTGCCCGGTCATACGGTGAATTAGCGAGTTCAAGCCAAATCCACCGCGTTGCTTTGCATCGTGCTGGGCCTCTTCAACTGCATTCGGAGCAACACGCTGCGCAGCTGCTTGCAAACGCACGATCGCTTCTGGTGAAGGCGTGCCAACGGCAGGAGCCTTCGGAGCAACAAAGGTTTGCTCAGGGGCCTGTGCAACATCTTCTTGCGGCTGGAATTCAGCTACTTTTGGCTGATAGGCAGGCATCGGCAATCCATCTTCAGCAACCAGCTCTGACTCTTCAAAGATATCCTCGGCCTGATCATGAGCCGCGACTTGCTCTACATTCATGTCTTCGAACAAAGATGGCTCTTCAGCTACAACTTCGACTTCAGCAGGTACCTGCGCTGCAGGCTCCAGCTCTAGTGGCGCAGGGCGCAAGTCTTCGGCAGACACAGTTTGCTTCAGCGGGGCAGACATTGGGCGACGTGGAACTGGTGTTTCCTGACGCGCCTCAACAGCGTCGATACCAGTCGCCACAACAGAGACCCGCATTTTGCCTTCCATGGCGGTATCCAGTGTGGAACCAACGATGATGTTGGCCTCTGGGTCCACCTCTTCGCGGATACGGTTGGCGGCTTCGTCCAATTCGAACAATGTCAGATCGCCAGCCCCGGTGATGTTGATCAGAACGCCCTTGGCGCCGCGCAGGCTGATTTCGTCCAGCAGCGGGTTGGCAATGGCTTTTTCTGCGGCTTCGACTGCGCGTGTTTCGCCGTCCGCTTCGCCTGTGCCCATCATCGCCTTGCCCATTTCGTCCATTACGGCGCGAACATCAGCAAAGTCGAGGTTGATCAGGCCTGGACGAACCATCAGGTCAGTCACGCCTTTAACACCTTGATACAGAACATCGTCTGCCATCGAGAAGGCTTCGGTGAATGTGGTTTTTTCATTGGCCAACCGGAACAGGTTCTGGTTGGGAATAATGATCAGTGTATCGACGACCTTTTGCAGGGCTTCGACGCCCTCTTCGGCCTGGCGCATCCGCTTGGCGCCTTCGAATTGAAACGGCTTGGTGACAACACCAACAGTCAGAACACCCAGTTCACGAGCGGCCTGTGCGATGATCGGGGCTGCACCTGTACCAGTGCCGCCACCCATACCAGCGGTGATAAAGCACATGTGTGCGCCCGCCAGGTGATCAACGATTTGTTCAATGCTTTCTTCTGCAGCGGCAGAGCCAACCGAGGGGCGCGCACCGGCACCGAGACCTTCGGTTACTTTGACACCCAGTTGCACACGGCTTTTAGAGGAACTTTGCTGCAGCGCTTGCGCGTCGGTATTAGCCACGACGAAATCGACGCCATCCAGCTCTTTTTCGATCATGTTGTTGACAGCGTTACCGCCAGCACCACCAACACCAAACACGGTGATACGTGGCTTCAATTCTTCCTGCCCGGGCATCGAAAGGTTCAATGTCATGGTCATTCCGCCTTTTATTATGCACCTCTGTTCGAGGCATTATTATTTCCTGTCCACCTTGACACTACATTGCAAGGGCCGATCCGTCACCAAGAAAAGCGCGTTTCCCCACAAAATATGGCAAATTCGGGACATCCATCCGCGATATTTCGCTGATCAGGATATATTTGGGGATTTTCAAACCAGTACATACAAGAACGACTAGAAAACCCGCCTTCTTGCAGGGCAAAAACATCATTCTCTCGCGTGCAAACCACTGCTCGGCCTGCGTGTTCCACCGCTTTTCGCGGCTGGTTAATAGCTCGATAATGCAAAATGCGAAAATTGTCACCAAACAATTTTCGCATTTTGTTAATTTTTTCTGCGCAGGCCCGCCTTACCAGTTATCGCGGAACCAGCGCACCGCGCGGCGGATTGAACCGCCCGACTGACGGTCGCTTGGCATATCAAAGTCCCACCATTCATCCTGCGGATTCGCCGCGAACAGGCTGAGCCCTACTGCACTGGCAAACCCCGGCCCGGTAGCCGATTGCGGCAGGCCATGTACCCGAAGAGGACGACCCAAGCGAACTTGCTGACCCAGAATGCGGCTGGCCAATCCGTCCAGCCCCATGATCTGGCTTGATCCGCCAGTCAGAACAATCTGCTGGCTGGGAAGCTGGTCGAACCCAGCCGCATCCAACCGTGCGCGAACTTCTTCTAGGATCTCCTCGACACGCGGACGCATGATTCCGATCAGCTCGGCCCGCGACACTGTGCGACGGTCATGTTCCCAGTCGCCGGTATCACCACCGATATCAATCATGTCACGGTCGTCTGCTCCAGTCGCGTGAACGCCACCACAGAATGTCTTGATCCGTTCTGCGGCGGATGTAGGAACACCCAACCCCATGGAAATATCACTTGTGACGTGATCCCCGCCCATGCGAACCGCATCGGTATAGATCATGTGCTTCTTCATGAAGATCGACACCGAAGTCGACCCGCCACCCATGTCGATACAGGCCGCGCCCAATTCCTGCTCGTCCTCGACCAGCGCCGAAATGCCCGAGGCATAGGCAGAACTAGCAATTCCGGCGAGCTCCAGATCACAGCGTTTGATGCAGCGCACCAGGTTCTGAACTGAGGCAGCGTCGACGGTCAACATATGCATATCAACGGCCAGGGATTGACCCAATTGACCGCGCGGGTCATTCAAGCCTGATCGGTTATCAAGCGCGAAGTTCACTGGCTGCGCATGCATAACTTCACGACCATGGCCGTATTCCGGCACGTCGCACGCCGCCAATACGCGAGCGACTTCATCCTCGGTGACCACCTGCCCCTGCAGATCCACATGGGCGTTCAAGCCATAGGACCGTGGGTTGGCGCCCGAGAAACAGGCAATGACATGATCCACCCGGACCTCTGCCATCTTCTGCGCAGCCTGCACAGCCGTACGAATGGCACGCTCTGTTTCCTGCATGGCGGTGATTTCACCAAACTGCACGCCGCGAGACCGCGTTGTGGCAGCGCCGATTACCCGGAACCCGGATTGCCCAGCAAGCGAGCCGATGGAATTGTCCTCGCTCAACCGGCTGCTTCCATCAAAGCGCAGCACAAGGCAGGCAATTTTGGAACTGCCAACATCCAGAATGGCAACAACGCCGCGTTGCATGGACTGGCGACGCATTTGCCGCATGGCTCGTTGGGATTGATAGAGATCCGTCATGCCGCTATCCGCCTCCGTTCATCTGTCTGATCCGCCACCACTCCTGCACGGCGTTATCGCTCATCCGTACAGTGGCCCGCGTTGATAATCTCATGTCTACTGCAGCGATATCGCGCTCCAGCAGGTCTCGTACTTCGCTTACCGCGATCACCCGCTCCAATGCAGAGATTGGATTTTCGGCCGGCAGCATAATCCTCTGGCCGCGGTCTAACACCACATCCCAGCGCCGCTCGCCAATGCGTACCAGCCCCCGAAGCCGTGAACCCAAAGGGCTGGCCGTGGAAAAAATACGCAATGCTTCGGCGACATGGGCGTCAGCCCCATCCCCAGCGATCAGTGGCAAATTGGAATGCAAGGACCGGTGCCCCAGCTCAGCTACATGTGCGCCAGTTTCATCCAACAGCGCCAAACCTTGTCGACCACGCCAAACCATCACCGGCAGGCGTTCAACAACATCGACCTGAAGCACGCCGCCTGAACGGATACGCACCGACGCAGTTTTCACTGGATCCAGCGTTTCGATCACTTCACGGATTTGATCTACATCCAGTTCAAATGAACTGACGGGAAACCGCAGCGAAGCGACCTCGCGGATGTCATCAGCCAGATCAGCGCCAGCGCCATCAATTGCGATCATTTTGACCTGAAACTCTGGGCGATCGTGGAACGACTGCCGCAAGTCAGAAACAAATGTGTTCAATGCATCCCGGCGCTGCTCATTTGCGAGATAAGCGCTACCGAGTGCGAACACTAAGCAAAACGGCACGCCGATCCGCAGACCAAGACGGATGCCAGGTGTCAGCATCCAACGCTGCATCCGGTACTTTAACCGCGACGGAGCCGGGTCCTGCTTTTGTGTTGTTTTGCTGCGGCGCCAAGGGATCAACGATTGCATGATGCGTCCTTTACCATCCAGGCACAAAGCTCGCCAAAGCTCATGCCGTATTGATCCGCCTGCTCCGGAGAGAGCGAAGTGGGCGTCATACCGGGTTGAGTGTTCGTCTCCAGCAAAATCAAGCCCGCAGATCCCTTGCTTTCATCCCAGCGAAAATCCGTACGACTGACACCGCGACACCCCAGTGCCTGATGTGCTCGACGTGCGTAGTCCAAACATAGGTCGAAAATCTCTTTCGGCAGATCAGCAGGCACTACATGGCGTGACCCACCGGGCTGATACTTGGCATCGTAATCGTACCAACCATCCGTCAGAATGTCCGTTACGGTAAACGCGCCCGGGTCACCCTCATCGTCGCCCACGACAGTTGTAGTCAGCTCGCGGCCCGGCGCGAATGCCTCGACCATCACCTGGCTCGGCATATCATTGGCCAGTTGCGGCGGCGCGTTAGCATCCTGGTGGACCAGATAGATCCCGACGCTTGAGCCTTCGTTGTTTGGCTTAACGACATAGGGCGGCGCCATCACATGCGCGGCCATCACATCGCCCTTATCGAACAACCCGCTGTCGACAACTGGAAGCCCGGCAGCGCGAAAAACATCCTTGCTGCGCTGCTTGTCCATTGCCAGCGCTGAGGCCAGCACGCCGGAATGAGTATAGGGCAAGCCCATCCATTCAAGCATGCCCTGAACGCAACCATCTTCGCCCCAGCGACCATGCAGGGCGTTAAATACCACATCGGGTTTGATGTCTTGCAAACGCGTGCAGAGGTCTGGACCAGCGTCCACCTCTACCACTTCAAATCCTTCACCCCGTAGTGCGGCGGCGCATTCGCGTCCACTGGACAAGGAAACCTCGCGCTCAGCTGAGGACCCACCCATCAATACCGCCACTTTCGGGAGAGTCCCGCTCGACTTACCCACTTCAAATGCCTCAATATACACAGGGCTTTGCGCCCCTTTGGTTATTAGGACCGTTATCGATCCATTTTTTTGTTCAGGCGATTTTTCGCCCTTTTTTAGTACGACATCGCCGCCAGAGGATCATAAGGACCACCCAGTCCCCGTGCCTTTATACCAACACAAGTCTTACCGACTTATTAACGGTTGGTTTACCATGTTTACCTTCACCCTGCCATTTTAATCATTCTAGGGCCGCTCCAACACGTTCAACTGCAATGAAGTGATTGGTAGCATAAGGAATTTCAGGTTAGTCCGGCTGCGGCTCTCCGATCCGCATAATTTCCCACTCTAGTGTTATCCCACTAGACGCGTAAACCTTTTTCCGCACCTCTTCGCCCAATCCCTCTAAATCTGCGGCAGTTGCGCCACCTTTGTTGATCAAGAAGTTGGAATGTTTCTCGCTCATCTGAGCGCCACCACGCATGGCACCGCGCATCCCGGCGTCATCAATCACTTTCCAAGCTTTCAGATCATGAACATCATCCGCCTGTCCTGTGGATGAAAATCCGGCTGGATTGCGAAAAGTCGACCCAGCGCTGCGATCTTTGGTTGGCTGGGTTCTATCACGTGTTTCCAACTGCGCCTGCATCCGGGCATGCAGCACATCCGGCTCCCCGGCCCCGGCGCGCAGCTTGGCAGACACCAGCACCGCCCCTTCTGGCAGGTCAGTTTGACGGTATTGGAACGCCAGCTCCTTCGCCGAGATCTCGCGGATCTCACCGGTACGGGTCACGACTGTTGCTGATACAAAGACATCTGCCACGTAGCTGCCATAACAGCCCGCATTCATCCGCACAGCTCCGCCAATGGAACCGGGAATGGTGCGCAGGAAGGTCAGGTCAAGGCCAGCATCCGCAGCCTTGCGCGCCACATGTGCATCCAGTGCGGCGGCTCCGGTAGTGACGATGTCGCCGTCGACGTCGATCCCATTGAACCCACGCCCCAAACGGATCACCACAGCCCGCAGCCCACCGTCACGAACGATCAGGTTCGACCCAACCCCCATGGGAAACACGTCGACATCCGGATCAAGCTGCGAAAGGAACAGTGCCAAATCATCGACATCAGCAGGCTGGAACAAATAGTCAGCCGCACCGCCAACCCGCAACCAAGTCAGTTCTGACAGCACACGATTAGGGGTCAACTTACCCCGAATACCATCCATATTCATTGTGCGCGCCTCTCGTAACGAATTGCAGTGCTTCTAAACTGGATTGCCGCCACAAAACAACGCCCAGTTCTATGCGCGGGGGAACAATCTCACTTTGCGGCGCGGCGCGTTCTAATCCGTTGATGCAACCAACCAGAGCCCGCCCCAAGAACCAGCCCGGCCCCGCAGGGCATGACCGCGATCAAAGAAAATATTGCCAACGCCAGCCCATCCCAGCCTTCGAGCGTGCCAACATACCAATAAATCACTGCATACAGAAGGGCCGCGGCAACTACGAAACACAAGATCAGAAGATACCGCCCCCGCAGTGCAAGCAGGTGAGCGCAAACGATTGAGCTGAAGAAGACCGAAAAAAGAATAAGTGTTTCCATGCCGCTCTCTCTAATCTTTTCGCAATTGCCGACGCAGCCAGCGCCCAAGGTAGATCACTGGCCAACGTAGCACCGACATACCTGCCAGCAACACCGCCAACCCCCACCAAGGGCCGTTTTCATAGGTGACGTAGCCCAGCAGCGGTATTCCCAGTGCAATCAGCACATAGGCCCGGCGCCAATGGTTGTCACTGCTTGGGATGATCGCCAAAATATTGGCAACCAGTGCCCACACTGCAGCTAGCGTCAGGGACAAGTTCATTGCGGCACACCTTTCCACTTGCGCCAGTAGTGCACCAGTGGCCTGCGAAACATAGAAACGAATGCGGCGACCCCACCCAAGGCAGGTAACCAACCATGCTGAAGGCCCAACATCACAATGATGACCGGGGCAGCTACAAGCAAACAAAGGCCCGGTGGGAACTGCCAGCGCATTGGTAAAAAAGCTACGAAAGTAGCGGCAAACACCCAAACGATGGCGCAAATAACCGAAACGCTCATAGTGCCCCCATAACAGCGGCGGCGAGAGCTACAATAGACAGGATGAAACCAAGCACCGGAACGGCCATTGGTACTGTAAACGGTGCCTGTGGCGCTCGGCGTTTTTGGAAAATAAGTGCAAGATTGACCAGCATGAATACAGACAAAAGGATCGCAGAGGTAAGCCCCGCCAGCGTAACAAGTTGAACACCAACAGCAATGACAATAACAGCCGCTCCAATCAGGCAGGTGGCCAGTACTGGCGTACCAAACCGTGGGTGCGCGGTATGAAAAATGGCAAGTGTAGGACTGCGTCGCCCCAACCCGAACAGCACGCGCGACGCCATGACAATTTGTGCCAAGACCCCGTTCAGCGCCGCAAAAACTGCAATGCCCGACAAAAAGTCACCGCTACCACCGCGCCCGGCCTGCCAGACCAGAACCAGAGGGTTTGAGCTGGCCGAGATCGTCGCTGTATCAACGGAACGCACTGCGGCTATCGCAACCAATGCATAAATAAGGGTCGTGACTCCCAGCGCCACCAGAATTGCGCGCGGCAAAGTGGTGTTTGGGCGGTCCACTTCTTCGGCCATGTTGACGATGTCTTCAAAGCCGATAAAGGCAAAAAATGCCAACCCAGCCCCCAGACCAACGCCTGACCAAACCGGCAATGCCGGAGCAGACCATTCCGCGACCACGGGCGCCGAGAACCCTGCCCAGATCACCAGCGCCAAGCCGCCTAGTTCGATCAACGTAAACAGCGCGACCAGTGCCAGACTTTCCAACGCGCCCAGAACCGCAACTGTTGTCAGAACAATTCCCAGCGCGATAACGGCCCACACCGCGTCAATATCCCAAGAGGCAGACAGATAACCTACACCGCCACGCAACACTGCACCGGCAGACACAGTACCAGCCGCGACAACCGCTAAACCTACGATGACAGCCAAAGCTTGGGAATTCAGGCCAACACCAACATAGGCCGCCTCACCTGCAGCCTCGGGGATGCGGGTAGAGAATTCAGCGTAGCTTAGTGCCGTGGGTGCCGCCACTAGCCCTGCCAGCAAAAAGGCCACAGGGGCCCAAACACCTGCAGCCCCCGCAACCGCACCAACCAAAACGTAGATCCCAGCCCCGACCATAACGCCAATGCCATAGGCGGTCAGCAGACCGGGCCCGATGCGGCGTTTAAGCGGAGCAGCCATCGCTAACCTTTCAGCCGTTCGGGTAATCCATTGGCCCAGGTGCTGATTGTACCAGCGCCCAGACAGACGACCATGTCACCGGGCTGCGCCTGTTCACGCACCAGACGCTCCAGATCATCCTCGTCGATCAGTACCCGCGCATGGCGGTGACCGTGGCGGATCAGTCCGGCAACCAGATCGTCGCGGCCTGCGCCTTCAATGGGCTCTTCTCCCGCGGCAAAGACATCGGCAATCGCCACAACGTCGGCCTCGTTAAAGCAGGAACAGAAATCATCAAACAGACTGGCAAGACGCGAGAAGCGGTGCGGCTGATGCACTGCGATGACCCGACCTTCACAAGCCTGTCTTGCAGCCTTTAGCACAGCCAAAATTTCTACGGGGTGATGGCCATAGTCATCAATGATGGTCACCCCATTGACCTCGCCCACCTTGGTAAAGCGGCGATTGACGCCGCCGAAATTGGCCAGTGCATCGCGAATGTCATCCGTGGCCATGCCCAGATGGCGCGACACTGCAACAGCCGCCAGCGCGTTGGACACGTTGTGATCGCCCGGCATTGGCAGGCTGCAACCTTCGATCACCAGATCTTCGGTCTGCAAGTGAATGTCGAAATGCGCCACACCTGCCTTGTAGGTCAGGTTGCTGGCACGCACATCCGCCTGCGCGTTGAAGCCATAGGTGACAACCCGGCGGTCAGTGATCCGGCCGACCAAAGCCTGAACTTCGGCGTGATCAGTGTTGCAGACAGCAACGCCGTAGAATGGGATGTTCGATACGAAATCGTAGAACCCATCGCGCAGAGTGTCGAAATCGCCCCAGTGCTCCATGTGCTCGGGGTCGATGTTGGTGACAACGGCGATAGTTGCGGGCAGACGGTTGAACGTGCCATCGCTCTCGTCAGCCTCAACCACCATCCACTCGCCAGCACCTACACGGGCGTTACTACCATAGGCGTGGATGATACCACCGTTCACCACGGTTGGGTCGAACTTACCGGCAACCATCAGCTCGGCCATCATTGTGGTGGTGGTGGTTTTGCCGTGAGTCCCTGCAATCGCAACGTTGGACTTCAACCGCATCAGTTCGCCCAGCATTTCGGCCCGGCGTACCACCGGCAGTCCACGGCGGCGGGCCTCGTCCAGTTCTGGGTTGCCCGGCTTGATGGCGGATGAGATCACCACGACTGAGGCATCCTCAAGGTTCTCAGCTTTTTGTCCCACAAAAACCTGTGCGCCCAGCTTGGCCAATCGGTCAGTGATTTTTGAGGACTTCAGATCCGACCCCTGCACCACATAGCCCTGGTTCAACAGAACTTCGGCAATGCCCGACATGCCTATGCCACCAATACCAACAAAGTGGATCGCACCAACGTCACCGGGGAGCTTGGTTGTAGGGGTCATGCTTTATCCTTTTCCGCCAGCTGTTCAACCAAGGTCACCAAACGATCGGTGGCGTCGGGAACTCCAGCGCTTAATGCTGCTGCGGCCATTTGGTTCGCCGCCGAAGGGTTGCTTAGAATAGAATTTATTTGCTCGGACAACGAGCCCGCGTCAAGCGCACTTTCCGGAATAAGAACTGCGCCTCCGGCCTCAACCAGCGCCCTTGCGTTGGCTGTTTGCTCATCCCGGATCGCTGCGGCCAACGGCACGAGGATGGACGGTCGCCCAATCACGCTGACATCCGCAATAGTCGAGGCACCAGCGCGGGTTACCACCAGCTGACATTCGGTCATTCGTGACGGGATATCTGTGAAAAAGGTTTGAACTTCCGCACTGACACCGTGATCCGCATAAAAGGACTGAACCCTTTGCAGATCTTCTTCCCGGGCCTGATGGCTAACCCGAACGTATTGTTTGATCTCATCTGGCAAGGCTGCGATGGCTTCAGGCACGATATCACTCAGAATCCGAGCCCCCTGACTGCCGCCCATCACCAAGACCGACATTGGATAGTCGCCGGGCGCGATATATCCCGCCCCAGCCCGTTCCAAAACTGCGCCGCGCACTGGATTGCCAACATGCTCTGCCAAAACGCCCTCGGGCAATTCGGTTGGCCAAGCACCGCAGGCCACACCGGCAACCCGCTTGGCAAACAGTTGGTTCACCCGACCCAAAACACCGTTCTGTTCATGGATCATCCGAGGCAGCCCCAGCAGCGTTGCCGCCCCCAGCGCCGGGATTGACGGATAGCCGCCAAAGCCGATCACTGCATCAGGTCGATCACGACGCATCTGCAGCGCCATGCTCAGCACACCGCCAGCAATCTTGGGCCCAACCAACGCCTTGGCCAATATCCCACCACGGGCAAACGTCGCCGAGGACACCTCGGTTATTTCTACACCTTCAGGAAAGCCCCCAGTATAGCGTGCGCCGCGCGCATCAGTTGACAGTTTCACCCGCCAACCCTTTTTCAACATAGCCTCGGCCAAGGCCTGCGCCGGGAACATATGCCCACCGGTGCCGCCTGCCGCCATCAATAGCAGTTTCTGAGCCATCTGCCCCTGTATTCCTTAATCTCAGCCGCGTTCGTGTCCGCGCAGCAAATCTGCAATGCCACCTTGCGGTCGCGAGCGGGTAAAGGCCAGCAACATTCCAACTGCAATGCCAGTCGCGATCAGGGATGAACCGCCATAACTGACAAACGGAAGTGTCATGCCCTTGGCTGGCAGCAGCCGCACCGCAACACCCATGTTGATCATAGCCTGTACACCCAGCATGCAAACCAGCCCGGTACCCGCCAATCGGATGAATGTATCACGTTCACGCATCAACCTGAACAGCGAGCGCACAACGATTGTTGCGTATAGGGCGATCAGGATCAGCACCAGCACCAAGCCGTATTCCTCGGCCGCAACGGCAATAATGAAATCAGTATGCGCATCAGGCAGCGACCATTTCACCTGGCCTTCACCGACACCAACACCAAACAAGCCACCTTCGCGGATCGCATCAGCCGCATAGCCCAACTGGGTTCTCGGGTCGACTTCGGGGTTTAGAAAACCATCAATGCGACGGGCAAAGTGTTCCGAGTTGCCATAGGCAAACATGCCGCCCATCACCACGGCCCCTGCCATTCCCACCAGAAGCAGCATCGGTGCGCCGGCAACAAAGTACATTACACCCCAGCCAAACAGCACCAAACAGGCCTGACCAAAGTCCGGCTGCATTGCCAGCATCAGCACAATCGTGATGCACAGACCAAAGGACCACAGCCGTCCCGGAGGGCCGTTGATATGCTGACTAGCGGCAATCATCCAGGCCGCGACGACCACAAACCCGGGCTTAAGAAATTCAGACGGCTGAACCGAGGCAAAACCAAGGCTGTACCAACGCACAGCGCCTTTGCCAAAGTCAGTGCCAAACACCGGCAGCATCGCCAGTGCAACAAAGGAACAAGCAAAGCCAATCACCGCCAACCTGCGCACCAAAGTCGGCGTCATCATCGATGTCATCACCATGGCCACCAGCGCGGAACATCCAAAGACCGCCTGTCGTTGCACATAGTGGAAATTATCAAACCCGTTACGCGCCGCCAGCGGCACCGAAGCTGCAAGCCCCAACAACAAGCCGACAATGAACAGCCCTAGGATACAGGACAAAGTCCACCGATCCACCGTCCGCCACCATTTGGGAAGAATAGGCTCGCCAACATGCGTGGGAACCGCGCCATAGACCATTTCAGTCATGGGAATACCGCCAATCTGTGCCTCAATTTCGCCCCGTTATCGGGGTCTCTGCCCCATTCTTACGCTATTTCGCAGATTCAAGCCAGCCTCTTCCTCTTGCCTTTGGAGGTAATCCGCGCCATGGGCTGACAATGTTGTATCAAACCCTCATCCTTGGCGCCGGCGCGGCTGGCATAATGTGCGCCCGTTTCGCGGGTTCCGGCACTCTGGTGGTCGATCACGCGCGCAATCCCGGCGAAAAAATCCGCATCTCCGGTGGCGGGCGCTGCAACTTCACCAATATGTACGCCGAGGCCAAGAACTTCCTGTCGGCCAACCCTCATTTCTGCAAATCCGCACTGGCGCGCTATACCCAATGGGATTTCATCGAACTGATGGACAAACACGGTATCGCCTGGCACGAGAAAACTCTGGGGCAATTGTTCTGTGATGGTTCCGCCAAGCAAGTGGTGGCCATGCTGGTCGACGAGCTGAAGGACGCCGGGGCAGAGCTGTGGCTGCAAACCTCGGTTACCTCGATCAAGCGCACGGATCAGGGGTTTTTCGTCACTCTGGACCGAGACGGCAAAACCCAGACTATAACCTGCCGCAATCTGGTGCTGGCCACTGGCGGCAAATCCATCCCCAAGATGGGCTCCACTGGCCTTGCCTACGACATCGCCCGTCAATTCGACCTGCCAGTTACCGAAACCCGCCCCGGGTTGGTGCCTTTCACCTTTTCCGAAGATCGGTTCAAGCCTCTGGCCGGCGTCGCCCTGCCCGCCCGCCTATCCAATGAACGCACATCTTTTGACGAGGCCTTGCTGTTTACCCATCGCGGGCTTTCTGGCCCATCGGTACTGCAGCTGTCGTCATACTGGCGCGAGGGTGAGGACATCACGGTCAACCTGATCCCCGAACTACCCCTGTACGACTTGCTGCGTGAACAACGTCAGGTCGAAGGCCGCCGCGATCTCACCACCGAAATGTCACGGCTGCTGCCGGGTCGGCTGGTCGACCACCTAACACAAGAGTTTCAGCTAAAGGGGCGTCTTGCCGATCAATCCGACGCGGCACTTCAAGACCTGTGCAACAAAATGTCCAACTGGCAGCTCACCCCATCCGGCACCGAGGGCTATCGCACGGCCGAAGTCACACTGGGTGGCATCGGCACCGATGCGCTGTCGTCGAAAACCATGGAAGCCAAGTCTATTCCTGGCCTCTATGCCATTGGCGAAGCGGTCGATGTCACAGGCTGGCTGGGGGGCTTCAACTTCCAATGGGCCTGGTCCTCGGGGCACGCCGCCGGAACTGCCATCGCCAACCGCTGATCTGCTTCGGAGCCGCCCTCGCCTGAATTCTGACGGCCATAGGCAGTCGCCGGGGTCACGCCAAATCGCCGCGGGGCCCCGCTATTGCGGGGATACGGCTATTTTGCTGGAGCACGGGGGCAGGCTGTGGCAGGCAAAAGTCAGGCGAGAGTGGGTCAGACGCGGTATCTGCTATAGTGAGCCCGAGCCCCCTTCTTACTTTAGCCTTTTCTCAACCTCGGCAATAAAATCATCACCGCGTTTTTCAAAGCTATCGTATTGATCAAAACTCGCCGCCGCCGGAGCCAGCAATACGGTCTCACCCTCTTGCGCATCCGCAATCGCTTGCTCAACCGCGCGGGCCATGTCGCCACAAACCTCCGCCTCAACATCCAGCTGCATGGCAAAATTCGCGGCTTCACGCCCAATCACATAGGCTTTTTGCACATTGCCGGTCTGCCCCTTCAAGGCCTCCAGCCCGCCATCCTTTTCCAGCCCACCACAAATCCAGCGAACTTTCTTGAACGCGCTCAGCGCCTTGACCGCACTGTCGACATTGGTGGCCTTGCTGTCATTCACAAACCGCACGCCATCTACCTCGGCGATGGTCTGGCTGCGGTGTGGCAGGCCGGGATAGGTCTCCAACGCACCCTCGATCATCCGTGGAGCCAAACCCAGTGTCCTGGCGGCGGCATAGGCCGCACAAGCGTTCTGGTGGTTGTGGGCACCCGGCAACCCAGTCATCTGGCGCAGGTCAATCGATCCCGCCTGCCGCCCCTTGCGGTATTCCGACAGGAACCCCTTGCGCGCAAAAACGTTCCAGCCAACGCCAGCCAGCTTACGCCCCGAGGACACCCGGATCACCCGATCATCCGCCGCCCCCATCGACAGCTGCCCAGCCAGAAATACGCCTTCATCCTCGTCCACGCCAATCACCGCGCGATCAGGACCACCTTCTGCGAACAGCCGACGTTTGGCAGCAAAATAGCCCCCCAGGCCTGCATGACGGTCCAGATGGTCGGGGGACAGGTTGGTGAACACCGCCACATCCGGCGTCATCGAACGGGCCAGTTCGGTCTGGTAGCTGGACAGCTCCAGCACCACGATGCCGCCATCGCCAGGCGGGTCTATATCGAGCACGCCACGGCCGATGTTGCCCGCCATCTGCACCTCTTTGCCAGCGCTTTCCAGGATGTGATGCAACAGCGCGACGGTGGTGGATTTGCCGTTCGACCCGGTCACTGCCACGATCTGCGGGATGCGTTCAAAGTTGTCCCACTGCGATGTCGCGACGGAGCGGAAGAACAACCCAATATCATTGTCTACCGGCACGCCCGCGTCGAGCGCAGCGCGCACTACAGGGTTGGGCGTAGGATAAAGATGCGGAATACCGGGCGAGACAATCAGCGAGGCAACGTCATCAAAGCCCCCCTGTTTGTGCAGATCGCGACAGGTAAAGCCCTCGCCCTCAGCCGCCTCGCGCGCCGCTGGGTTGTCGTCCCAGCAGATCGGAGTGGCATCCCCCGCCCGCAACGCTCGCGCCGTTGCCAGGCCAGAACGCCCCAAGCCCAAAACCGCCACATTGGCCCCTGAAAATCCATAAACCGGGATCATCCGCGCGCCCTTTCCTTAACCTTAGATACCGGCGGCACAGTGCACCGGAGGTATGAGAAATTGCAAGCAGGCTAGTTTCAGGGATTGGCCAAGAACGGCCATAGGCCTTTGCGCTAAATCCTTGGTTTGGCAAACCACTTAGGGCAGCGCCTAACCCTGGGTGGATGCAAAGCGCCCACTCGTGAGGAGGGTCGGGCGCGGCCCGGCCTCACGGCCGGACCAAAGGCTGGTGTTTTACCGAACCTTCAGCGTCGCCAGACCAATCATCGCCAAGATCAGCGAGATGATCCAGAAACGGATCACGATAGTCGGCTCGGCCCAACCCTTTTTCTCGTAATGGTGATGGATCGGAGCCATCAAGAACACCCGTTTGCCGGTGCGTTTGTAGTACAGCACCTGAATGATCACGCTCAGTGCCTCGACCACGAACAGGCCACCAACAATGGCCAGCACAAGTTCGTGCTTGATGACCAGAGCGATGGCACCCAAAGCGCCGCCCAAGGCCAGCGAACCAGTATCGCCCATGAACACAGCCGCAGGTGGGGCGTTGTACCACAAAAAGCCCAAACCTCCGCCAAACAGCGCAGCGGTAAAGATCAGGATCTCGCCAGTACCGGGGACATAGTGCACGTCCAGATACTCGGTGAAATCGACCCGGCCGACGGCATAGGCGATGATGCCCAGAGTGGTCGCTGCGATCATCACTGGCATGATAGCCAGCCCGTCCAGCCCGTCGGTCAGGTTCACCGCATTGGCCGTGCCCACCACAACGCAGATTGAAAATGGCACATAGAAGTAGCCCAGATTGACCAGCGTATCCTTGAACACTGGCATCGCCAGCTGATTTTGCAAGGCTTCGGGATGATAGGCCGAAGCCCATAGCGCGGCGATTATGGCGATCAGAATACCCAATAGCAGACGGACCTTACCCGGAACGCCTGCGGTATTCTGCTTAGACACCTTGGCGTAGTCGTCAAGAAAGCCGATCAGGCCAAAGGACATCGTCACAAAAAGAACAAGCCAAACAAATGGGTTATCCCAACGCGCCCAGATCAAGGTAGAGGTCAGCAGCGCCCCCACAATCAGCAACCCCCCCATGGTCGGGGTTCCGGCCTTGACGAAATGCCCCTCGGGGCCGTCATCACGAATTGGCTGACCTTTGCCCTGCTTTTTGCGCAGCACATTGATCAACGGCTTGCCGAACAGAAAGCCAAAGATCAGCGCGGTCAGGAACGCCCCGCCCGCACGGAAGGTGATATAGCGGAACAGGTTAAAAAAATCGCCGCCGTCCGATAGCTCGGTAAGCCAAAAGAGCATGTAAAGGGGTCCTGTTCGCTAGTTTATTTGGATTGGGTGGCGCCGCCATGGCCTAATTTGCGGATGCCGTCAACGATCTTGGAGACTTTGATGCCTTTGGAGCCCTTAATCAGCACAACATCGCCGGCATCTATCAGCTGAGACAGTTCATCCAGCAACTCGTCGGCACTATCGGCACAACGTCCACGCTGCCCCGCAGGTAAGCGTTGCCACAGGTTTTGCATACGCGGGCCGACACAATGGATGATGTCGATCTCTGACAGAAACGGCAGATCAGCCAAGCCAGCATGCAAGACACCCTCGGCCCCGCCCAGCTCTAGCATGTCGCCAAGAACCGCCACTCGGCGCCCTTTGGCTGTTTGACCCAGCCCATCTTTGGGCTTAGCTGCTGCCAGAACCTCTAGCGAGGCTTTCATCGAAGTGGGGCTGGCGTTGAACGCATCGTCGATCAGTTCCAGCGTTTGGTCATCTCTTTCAGGGTCAATCCTAATAATCTCGCGCATGCCGCGCCCGGCGGGCGGAGTCCACTGCGCCAGATCACCAGCAGCCTTTGCCAGGTCGATCCCAAGCGCCTGAACGACTGCAAGGACAGCCACTGCATTCTGAGCAAAATGCCGTCCTGGCGCATTGATCGTGAACGATAGCTTCTGCGACCCTATTAGAGCCGTGCCAATGGTCTGCTTGTCCTGCAAAGAGACATCCAACAACCGGCAGTCATTTCTAGCACCTTCACCAAAGCTAGCAAGCTGAGCCCCCTGTTCGGCTGCGGCAGATGAAACGATCGGAGCAGTTTCCAGATCGCCATTGCTAATCGCAATGCCACCCGCCTCTAACCCTTGAAAAATAGCGGCTTTTTCACGAGCGATGCCGTCGATGGACTCGAAAGCTTCGATGTGCACCGCAGCCACATTGGTGATCAGTGCCACATGTGGACGGGCCTGAACAGCCAGCGGAGCAATTTCGCCCGGGTGGTTCATGCCAATTTCAATGACCGCGAATTCGCTGTCAGCGGGCATGCGCGCCAGTGTCAGCGGCACGCCCCAGTGGTTATTGTAGCTGGCGACGGCCGCATGCGTGCGCCCCTGCGCCGACAACACCGTGCGCAACATTTCCTTGGTCGAGGTTTTACCTACCGACCCGGTCACCGCCACAACACGCCCACCACAGCGGGCACGCGCCGCGCGGCCCAAAGCTTCTAGCCCTTCTAACACATCATCCACAATCAACAGCGGCGCATCATCATCCAGCCCGTCAGGAACGCGCGATACCAAAGCAGCCCCTGCTCCAGCGGCCAAGGCCTGCGCCACAAAGTCATGCCCATCACGGGCCGCCTTTAGCGCGACAAACAAGTCACCCGACTGCAAAGTTCGGGTATCAATCGAAACGCCATCGACGCTCCAGTCACCCTGTGCACGGCCACCTGTAGCAGCAACCGCGTCTTGCGCTGTCCAAAGGCTCATACCATCCCTCCGTCCAAGGCGCCGACGGCCATGCTGGCTTGCTCCACATCGTCAAAGGGCAAAATGTCATCGCCAACGATCTGACCGCTTTCGTGCCCCTTGCCGCAGATCATCAGTGCATCGCCGGGTTCCAGCGCATCAACACCGCGCAGGATGGCTTCGGCGCGATCGCCATATTCAAGCGCACCCGGTGCTCCGCTTTTGACAGCGGCGCGGATCACGGCCGGGTCTTCGCTGCGAGGGTTATCATCCGTGACAAGCACCATATCGGCATTCTCAGCTGCAGCCTGCCCCATCAACGGCCGTTTGGCGGCGTCTCGGTCTCCACCTGCGCCAACAATAGCTACTAGGCGACCCAATACATGCGGCCGCAGCGCCTTTAGCGCGGTGGTAATGGCGTCGGGCGTGTGGGCGAAATCAACAAACACCGCTGCACCGTTATTGCGGGTCGCTGCCAACTGCATTCGCCCCCGCACGGTTTTCAAATGTGGCAAGGTTTCAAACACGAGCTCGGGGTTCTCGCCCGATGCAATCACCAAGCCACAGGCCAGCAGGATGTTTTCAGCCTGAAAGCCGCCTATAAGATTAAGCCGAGCCTGAAACGGTTTATCATGCCAGCTGAACCGCATGTCCTGCCCAGACGCGTCAAAGCGTTGGCTCATCAGGCTCAGATCGCCCACGCCACGCCCTACAGTAATGACCTCTTGACCGCGCGCACCAGAGACAGCCCGCATTTCTGCGCCGCGCGGGTCATCCATATTGATCACCGCGACGCCCTCGTCCGGCAACACCCGGCGGAACAATCCGGCCTTGGCGGCAAAATAAGCCTCAAACGTGTGGTGATAGTCCAGGTGATCCTGGCTAAAATTGGTAAACCCTGCAGCCGCCAGACGCACACCATCAAGGCGTCGTTGGTCCAGCCCGTGGCTCGACGCCTCCATAGCCACATGGGTCACCCCATTTTCAACAGCTTTCGCTAGCGCCTTATGCAGAGTGATCGGGTCTGGCGTGGTATGGGCCAGCGGATAGCTCCAGGCACCTTCAACCCCGGTGGTGCCAAGGTTCACGGCAGCGTGCCCCAGCTCTTCCCAGATCTGGCGTACAAATGTCGCTACCGATGTTTTGCCATTGGTGCCGGTGATCGCCACAGCCGTTTGCGGCTGCGCACCAAACCAAAGGGCAGCAGCATAGGCCAATGCCTGACGCGGATCTTCGGTTACCACCACTGCGGCATGACCGGCCGCCAGTTCGGATGCCGCGATCTTGGCACCTTCTGCATCAGTCAGAATGGCCGCCGCCCCCTGATCTAATGCTGTGGCAATAAACCTGGCACCATGCACCACACTGCCGGGAAGGGCCGCAAACAGAAAGCCATCGCCGACTGCGCGACTGTCTAACGTTACGCCTTTGATAATCGGGTCTGCACCACCGCGCGCAGTCAGGCCCAACCGGCCGAGGGCTTTCTCGGATGTGTTGCTCATAGCGACCTCACCTGTCAGTTTGAGGTGAGTGTTATATCAGTCACCGTGGCAGGTTCAACTTGCGGGCGTAGACCCAGCAAAGGTGCAATCCGGCCAATCATTTCAGCAGCAACTGGAACAGCGGTCCAGCCAGCCGTCCGACGCTCTTCGTCGTAGGCAATGATCGAAGGTTCATCCAGCGTCACCACCAGAACATACTTTGGGTCATGGGCAGGGAACATCGACGCAAAAGTGGCAATCACCTTGTCATCGTAATAACCGCCACTTGGCTTCGGCTTATCGGCAGTGCCGGTCTTACCGCCAACCTGATAGCCCGGAACCTCACCAAAGCTGGCTGTGCCCTCCGTCACCACCATGCGCAACATATCGCGCGACGCAGCGGCAGCCTCGGCTGACATAACCCGTGGACCCAGTTGTGGCCCGTCCTGTTTCAGAATGGTTGGGCTGACATAGTTGCCGCCGTTGGCAATGGTCGCGTACCCTGCGGCTAGATGCATTGGACTAGTCGACAGCCCGTGGCCATATGAAATGGTCATAGCTGACAGTTCGGACCAGTTTGGCGGCAACAATGGCCGGCCACCACTCGCCTCGGAAATTTCAAACGGAGTGGCTTCCAGCATGCCAAGACGTGACAGGAAATCGCGCTGGCGCTCGGCTCCGATCTGTTGCGCCAGACGCGCGGTGCCAATGTTCGACGACTTCACAATGATCCGCTCAACTGACAAGCTATTGCCGTAGTTATGAAAATCCCGGATCGCAAAGCGGCCCCAGCGCAGCGGCCCCCGGATATCAACCATGGTATCAGGATTAACCAACCCCAGATCCATCGCCTGCGCTGCGGTAAAAATCTTAAAGGTAGAGCCCAGCTCATACACGCCCTGCACCGACCGGTTGAACAGCGGGCTGTCGGACGAATCACCAGTAGTCAACGGACGTGGGCGCTCATTCGGGTCAAAGTCGGGCAGAGACACAACCGAGATCACCTCGCCGGTGTGCACATCCATCAGGATAGAGGTCGCGCCCTTGGCGTTCATCAACCGCATACCGCCATACAACACCCGCTCGGCGGCGGCCTGAATAGTCAGGTCCAGCGACAATTGCAGCGGCTCGGCGCCGTTTGCAGGATCGCGCAGATAACTGTCGAACTGACGTTCAACACCCGCAACACCGATCACTTCTGCCGCGTCGACGTCTTCCTTGCCAAAACTGGCCCCGCCCAGAACATGGGCCGCCAGACTGCCATTCGGATACAGACGCATTTCGCGTGGTCCAAACAGCAAACCGGGATCACCAATGTCATGTACTGCCTGCTTTTGCTCAGGGCTGATCTTTTTCTTGATCCAGACAAACTTGCGTTTGCCAGAGAAATCCTTCAGCAACCGCTCGCGATCCAGATCCGGGAAGATCTTGCCCAGCGCGTCAGCTGCCGCAGCCGAATCAATGAGCTGTTGTGGATGGGCATAAAGCGAGTGCGTTTCAAAGTTGGTCGCCAGAATGCGACCTTCACGATCAACGATATCAGCACGTTGCGCGGCAATGGCGCTACCCGACGCACTAGAGGTTGGCTCAGTTGGCTCTGATGTCGACATCATCCCCATACGGAGACCAATCACCCCAAAGGCGCACATGAAGAACACCCCCAACACCAACAACCGCCCCTCAGAGCGCTGCTGCGAGCGGGCCTGAATTTCAGCATGTCGCTGGCGCAGGTTCTCTTTTTCGATCGCGTCCGGGTTTTCCCCTTTTGCTCGGGCGGTCAGAATACGGGCCAGTGGACGAAGAGGAGTACGGATCATTGGTTCGCCCCCTCCGCCGCCATAGTCGACACATCGATACCATTAGTGATGGGCAGCAGTGGCAACAACGGTGCCTGAGGGTAAGAAACCTCATCCACCCGGCCAAACTGATTGGGACGAAGAGGCAAAAGGCCGAGGCTGTCAAAGTTCAACTCGGCCAGTTCCCGCAAACGGTCAGGGCGGTTCAGATAGGCCCACTCGGCCCGCAAGACCCCAAGTCGCACTTGGGCTGAACCAATTTCACGCTGAAGCGTCCGGGTCTCTTTCAACACTTGCTGCGTTGTATAGTTTTCGCGGTATGCCCAAAAGGCCAAACCGAACACCGCCAGCGCGGACAAGACATAAGCCAGAGTTTTCATCGGCGTGCCTCTTTCAGTTGCGGCATACCAACATCGCGGGCCTCAATCGGCGTGGCTGGTGCCTCGCTACGCCGCCCAACCCGCAACCGCGCTGACCGCGACCGTGGGTTTTCCGCCAGCTCCTGATCATCCGGCCCTTCGGCCTTGCGGGTGACCAGTGTGAACTGCGATGGAATTTCCTCAATCTCTGGAGCAAATCGATTGGCACGCCCGGTCTTACCCGCACGGTGCTGAAAGAAACGTTTGACCATACGGTCTTCGATAGAATGAAAGGTGACAACAGCCAGCAAGCCACCAGGCTTTAGCGCCCGCTCGGCAGCCAGTAACCCCTGAAACAACTCTTCGTATTCGGCATTCACGGCAATGCGCAGCCCTTGAAAGCTGCGGGTGGCGGGGTGCGATTTGCCCGGCTTGGACCGCGGCAAGCATCCCTCGACAATCTTGGTCAATTGCAACGTGGTAGTGATCGGTTCCAGTGCACGTGCTTTGACGATAGCCTTGGCAATACGGCGGCTAGCGCGTTCTTCGCCAAAATGAAACAGAATATCCGCCAACTGAACCTCGGACAACTCAGCCACAAGATCAGCCGCCGAGGGTCCATCCTGGGACATCCTCATATCCAGCGGGCCATCCTTCATGAACGAGAACCCACGTTCGGCCAAGTCCAATTGCATCGACGACACACCTAAGTCTAGAACAACGCCGTCTAAATTGCTGGCATATTCGTCCATGCGCGAGAACACGCCCTGCTGCATCACCAGCCGGTCGCCATATTCGCCCGCCCAGCTTTCAGCCATTTCAAACGCCAAAGGGTCGCGGTCCACGCCAATGACCTGCGAGGCACCCGCCTCCAGCAAGCCACGCGTATAACCACCAGCGCCAAATGTACCATCCAGCCACCGCCCTGATACCGGTGCTACGGCCTTCAACAGTGGGCGCAGCAAGACGGGAATGTGGGGGGCAGAACCGGAATTCTGGTCCGTAGTCATCACTTAGCCTCTCCAGTCCCATCAAGGAACTGCATTATATCATAGCCTTCCGGCAGGGTCTCCAGCCATTCATCTGTCTGCGCCCCTTCTTCACTCTCATACGTTTCAGGGTTCCAAATCTGAAATGTGTCACCAGCGGCAATAAAGAAGGCCTCACCCTTGAGCCCAATCTTGTTACGCAGCTTTGCTGGCAGAACCAGGCGACCAGTCTCATCAACGGTTGTTGGAAAGGAATGCCCGTGGAACAATTTCTGCAACGCCTTACGTGGCATAGATCCACGTGGCAGAGCATCAATCTTGGCATCGACCTCGTCGATAGCCTGCATCGTATAACATTCCAGAAAATTGCGGTCGCTATCGCCGTACACGATAACCAACTCAGGATTGCCGCCGGGCTGCCAGTTATCATCACCAGATTCAAGCACACGGCGAAACGAGGCCGGGATAGACACCCTGCCCTTCGTATCCACCTTGTGTTGGCTTTCGCCTCTGAACCTGCGGCCCAACCTTACGTCCCTTCTGCTACGTTCCTCGCGTCTCGTTTGTGCCCCAGTATGGAAAAAGGCGAATTGATCAGCTGCCACGGATCAATTCGCCATCTTCGTCCCGCCTAGCGGGAGTGCCCGACTGCGCGCGCCACCTGGGGGGATGTCTGCTCGCTCGCGCGCCGGATCTCAGCATCTGATGAAAGCGAAGGCCTGTATGATACCTGCTCTTTTTATAAGTATGGGGTCGTTGTGTTGCCCCGTGCTCTTCGTCTCATTCGATATATATAGGGATACTATGGGACTTGATGGTATGGCAACGCTTTTTTCTGAATTACCATGTCGGATTGGTTAACAAGAGTTAAAATTGCCTGTAGAAAAATCCAATCATTGAGCGATCATCACAAAATATAGCATATCCGCAACTCATTGTCACAATATAAGGTGAATCGCAGAGCTTCAAAAAATTTCCCTTAATTTCCCAGGAAAGAACTCACGAATCCGATTCTCAATTTCCGTTCCCTTTACGTTCCGGAATTATCCCCAAGCAACCCACAGGCGAATTGAGCATCACGACATCGAATCGAAATTGATTCGAAGAAAATCGTCAATTCCGCTCCAAAACCGTGGCTTCTGCGCCCACAGCCTCCCATGATGCCCATAAATTCCCACAGGACCATACTTTCCCAAATGACCACCCACCACCTCTCGAAGATGGCACCTGCCCCCTTAAAACGAAAAGGCCCACCTGTGAAGGTGGGCCGATTTACCAGCAAATGTCGCTTTGAAGGTTAGCTTCAGTCAGGCCATCCCACCCTTGACCAGCCCCTCGGCAATGCGCGCATAGGCCTGCGCCATCATCCCATCGCCTGCCGCGACCGGCGTACCACTGTCACCCGCAAGCCGGGTCTCAAGATCAATCGGAAGGGCACCCAACAATGGCAGCCCCATGTCCTTAGCTTCACTCGTGACACCTCCGTGACCAAAGATATGGTGTTCGCCTCCGCAATCCGGGCAGGTAAAGAACGACATGTTCTCGATCAGCCCCAAAACTGGCGTCTTCAGCGTCTTGAACATATCCATCGCCTTGCGCGCATCCAGCAGTGCCACATCCTGAGGTGTCGACACAACAATGGCGCCTGACAGTTCAGCTTTGGTGCACAGCGTCAACTGCACATCACCGGTCCCTGGCGGCAGATCGACGATTAGAACATCCAACTCTCCCCAGTTGACCTGCCCCAACATCTGCTGCAACGTCCCCATCAGCATAGGTCCACGCCAGATCACCGCCTTGTCATCTTCCAACAGAAACCCAATCGACATCAAAGTGACGCCATGCGCGTGCAAAGGTTCAATGGTCTTCCCATCCGGGCTGGCCGGGCGCCCTGACGCCCCCATCATGCGTGGCTGGCTAGGGCCATAGATATCCGCATCCAACAACCCCACCTTGCGCCCCCGCCGGGCAAGCGCCACAGCAAGGTTAGAGGCGACAGTTGATTTACCAACACCCCCTTTACCGGACCCCACCGCAAGAATGCGCTGCACGCCCGCCGGCTTCATTGGCCCCGCTTGCGGTTTGGCATGGCCACCAATCTTCAGACTTGGCGCTTCAGCCGCTGGCCCGTGCGCCGTCAATGCAACTGAAACCGCCAGCACCCCATCCAGGCCGCGCACCACCTCTTCGGCTGCGCGGCGGAACGGCTCCATGAGTTTGGCAATGTCTGGACTGGGGGCCTCGATCACAAAGCTGACTTTCCCCCCATCAACCCGCAAAGCCCGCACCATATCGCGGGATACCAAGTTGCCGCCATCAGGCATCTCCAGCCGCTCTAGTGCCCCGTATATCTCTGCCTGTGTCACGGTCATCTTGGTCTCCTTATCTCATTGCGACCTCATATAGGTGCTGCGGCGTCTGGCAAAAACCCCAAGATGGCGCACAACCCAACCAAGGCAAGCGTTCACATTTTGCCCAGTAATAATGCAACGCCAAACTGACATCCCAAAAGTTCAGCAAATCCGGGACGTCAACAGCTGACCCATGCAAATGCTGCATAGCAGAAATGACCAAGCTGGGGATTGTGCCCACGCCGCAAATTCCTATTTTCCCCTCAAGCAACGCCAAACAGGCAACGCACCGAAATACACCAAGGAACAAGACAATGGCCGCAATTGATCACGTCAGCACCACCAAGCCATCGCTGTTCTGCGCGCCTGTCGCCATGGCCGAGGCCGCGTGGGCTCGCTTCACTCAATACCGTCAGTTTCGTCGGACACTGGATGAACTCTCCACGCTGACCCGCCGCGAACTGGCCGACCTGGGTCTGAACCGCTCGATGCTGCACAGCGTCGCACACGAAGCCGTTTACGGCACCAAGTAATAGAGATCAGGTCTTTTTCTCCTCCCTTAAAAGACCTGTCCTACGCGGCAGCATCCTCCTCCTCCCTGATGCTGCCGCACCCTATACCGGTTCAAAACCGGGTCTGAATACACCGGGACTTCCTCCTCCCTGAAACCCCGGTGTTGCAAAGAACGGCGGTGCCCCTCCTCCTCCCTAGGCACCGCCGTTTTTCTTTGCCTAATCGATCTCATCTCATATTGACGCACTTACCGGGGCAATTCTGCCGCATCCCGGCCATTGCAATGCAAGCACCCCTCAGGCTTAGCAAAACTGAGCTGCTGCAACCGCTGTTAGGATTTGGTTAAGCAATCACCGATAACTTGCTGTTAACCAAGTTGATCGTTTTGGAGGCACCCATGGCAGCCGGGAATTTGTCGAACCAGCACCACTACAGTTCTGGGCGTCATTACCAACAACGCCCAAAATCTCGCCCTATTGGCGAATATATCCAAAAGCACGGTATCAAGATTCTAACGTGGACAGTTAGCGCACTTGTCTTCCACATTATCCTTAGCGCCGCAGGTCTGTAACTCCAGACAGCAAGAAACGCCTCGCTCGGGTTTCATTCGAACCAAGGCGTTTCACATCCTTACCACTGCAAGCGAAATCCTCGACGACAGCCCCTAGAACGGAATGTCATCTTTAGGTGACACAAAGGCCGCGACCACCTTTTTCAGGCCCGCCTTGTCAAAATCGACTTCCAGCTTATCGCCATCGATTCCAGCGATCATGCCGTACCCAAACTTTTGGTGGAACACCCGGTCGCCCAATGTGAACTTTGACACCACGGTAGAATCAATAATCTGATTCTTGGCCGCCTGAGGTTGCGCCATGCCGCGTTGACCAGCCCGTGCCTGCATCCGCTTCCACCCAGGTGAATTATACCCGTCGGCCTGCTGCATCTTTTGCTCGATGGTCGATCGCACCGGAGCCTCGGTCGGGGCCGCAGCACCATAACTGCCGCCATACAGGCCGGGCGGTGTCAGAACCTCGACATGCTCCTCGGGCAACTCATCAATGAACCGTGACGGTAATTGCGATTGCCACTGCCCAAAAATCCGTCGATTGCCAACAAAGGAAATGGTGCAAACCTCTTCGGCCCGCGTAATGCCTACATAGGCAAGACGGCGCTCTTCTTCCAAGCCCTTCAGCCCGCTTTCATCCATGCTGCGCTGTGACGGGAACAGACCATCCTCCCAACCGGGAAGGAACACCGCCGGAAACTCAAGCCCCTTGGCGCCGTGCAGGGTCATGATCGACACCTTCTGCCCGTTGTCATCGGATGCGTTGTCCATGATCAAGCTGACATGCTCCAGAAACCCTTGCAGGTTTTCGAAATTCTCTAGCTGGCTGACCAGTTCTTTCAGGTTCTCCAACCGACCCGGCGCATCCGGCGTTTTGTCGTTCTGCCACATGGTGGTGTAGCCAGACTCGTCCAGAATGATCTGTGCCAGCTCATGGTGCGGCACGTCTGGCTCACCAAACCGCATCTGCGGCGCGCCGCCTTCGTCGATCACAGAATTATCGTCGACCTCAAGAACCGAACCAACGGTCATCGCGCTCCAGCGGGCCAAATTGTCCAGCAACTGCCGCAATTGCCCAGCGCCCTTCCCCTTGATGAGGCCGTTTTCAACCGCCAGACGCGCGCCCTCGACCAATGACACACCGTTTTCCCGTGCCGTCATCTGAATGGTCTGTTGCGCCTTGTCGCCAAGCCCCCGTTTCGGAGTATTCACAATCCGCTCAAACGCCAGCGCATCATCCGGGCTGGTGGCAACCCGGAAATAGGCCATAGCGTCGCGAATCTCGAGCCGCTCATAGAATCGCGGCCCACCGATTACACGATAAGGCAGGCCAATGGTCAGGAAACGGTCCTCAAACGCGCGCATCTGATGCGAGGCGCGGACCAAGATCGCCATCTGATCCAGATCCCGAGGCCCTTGCCCACGCGTACCACGCTGCATGGCTTCAATCTCTTCGCCAATCCAGCGAGCCTCTTCCTCACCATCCCAATGGCCAATCAGCCGAACCTTCTCGCCACCCTTGGCATCGGTCCACAGCTCTTTGCCCAACCGACCCTCGTTGCCGGCGATCACACCCGATGCTGCCGCCAGAATATGCTCGGTCGAGCGATAGTTCTGTTCCAGCCGCACCACTTTGGCACCGGGAAAGTCCTTATCAAACCGCAGGATGTTACCCACCTCGGCACCGCGCCAGCCATAGATCGACTGGTCATCATCACCGACGCAGCAGATGTTCTTGTGCCCACCAGCCAGCAACCGCAGCCACAGATACTGGGCGACGTTGGTATCCTGATACTCGTCAACCATGATGAACCGGAACCAGCGCTGGTATTGTTCTAGGATGTCGGGGTGGTTCTGAAATATCGTCACCATGTGCAACAACAGATCGCCAAAATCCACCGCGTTCAGCTCGCGCAGGCGGGTTTGGTACTGTGCATACAGATCCACGCCCTTACCATTATAGGCCGAAGCATCCGCGACTGGCACCTTAGTCGGAACCAATGCGCGGTTCTTCCAATCATCAATGACATTGGCCAATGTCCGCGCTGGCCAGCGCTTGTCGTCGATCCCTTCGGCGCGGATCAGCTGTTTCAACAGCCGGATCACATCATCTGTATCCAGAATGGTGAAATTGCTCTTCAGCCCCACCAGTTCGCAATGACGGCGCAACAACTTCACACAGATCGCGTGGAACGTGCCCAGCCAAGGCATACCCTCGGCCGGTTGGCCCAGCATGCCGCCGACCCGCTGTTTCATCTCGCGCGCGGCCTTGTTGGTGAATGTCACCGCCAAAATCTCGTTCGTGCGGGCTGTCCCGGTGGTCAGCAGGTGCACAATCCGCGCCGTTAGCGCTTTGGTTTTACCAGTACCCGCCCCGGCCAACATCAACACCGGCCCATGCAAACACTCCACGGCCTCTCGCTGCGCCGGGTTCAGCGCATCAAGGTATGGTTTGGGCCGCGCCGCCATGGCACGAGAGGATAGCGAGGCGCCCTCAAAGGCGTCCATTTCATCAAAACTGCTCATGGGCGTAATCCTAGCGTGATTTAACACAGCGCGAAAGAGGACGTTCACACAATGTTCCCCAAATTATTTACGCTTTTTCATTTCTTCCATCAACAGGATTTAGGCAGCACGAACACAAAACGCCTCCCGCCCGTTCGATATGCCTGTAACTTTCGACCACTCCACCCCTTCAAAACGGAACAGAAGCACCAAAATCAGTCGGTTTCCTTGCTAAATGTTTCAAAATGACCTTCGCTGCACCGCAGCACTTGCAATTTACCGCAGGCTTTCCCACAAATCCCCATGGAATTAGATAGTCGCTACCCTGCTGTTTCAGATTTAGCCCACCGCGCCCGCCAGCGGTTGCCAAAGTTCGTTTGGGAGTACTTGGACAGTGGCACCGGCACCGAAGCCACCAAGGCCCGTAACCGCGTAGCACTGGATCAGGTAGGCTTCCTGCCCTCAATCCTGCACGGCCCTATTGATGTCGACCTTAGCACCACATTGTTGGGGGAAACGCTGCCTCTGCCATTTGGTGTCGCCCCATTGGGCATGTCTGGCTTGATTTGGCCCAATGCCGAGCGCCACTTAGCCCAGACAGCCGCCACCGCGGGCATTCCCTATTCCCTATCCACCGTGGCAACCCAATCCCCCGAGGATCTGGCACCACATCTGGGCAACCAAGGCTGGTTTCAGCTCTACCCGCCAAAAGCCCCCGACATCCGTAAAGACATGTTGGAACGCGCCAAGGCGGCTGGGTTCAAAGTACTTGTGCTAACAGTAGACGTCCCCGTTGCCTCGCGCCGGGAACGACAAGTGCGATCGGGACTAACACAACCGCCCAAACTGACTCCACGCCTGCTGGCACAGGTGATGATGCGCCCAGCCTGGGCACTGGGTATGGCCCAGCGCGGCATGCCGCACATGCGCACACTCGACAAGTACATCGACGCCAGTTTGGGCAGCCTGTCTTCGACCGCTCATATCGGCTACCTGCTGCGGACCTCGCCCGACTGGGATTATGTGCAATGGCTGCGCGATCACTGGGACGGCCCATTGGTCATCAAGGGTGTACTGCGCCCCGAAGATGCTGAACGATTAGAGAAAGTCGGCGCTGACGCCCTGTGGGTCTCAAACCACGCAGGCCGCCAATTCGACGGCTGCCCCGCCAGCATCGAGATGCTACCGCTGATCCGACAGGCCACCGATCTGCCACTGATCTTTGACAGCGGGATTGAAAGCGGGTTGGATATCCTACGCGCACTGGCTTTGGGCGCGAACTATGTCATGCTGGGACGCGCTTTCCACTTTGCGCTGGCAGCACTGGGCCCCACTGGCCCTGCCCACCTGATCGACATCCTGAAAAAGGATCTAAAGGCCAACATGGGCCAGATGGGCTGCGATAACCTGAACAACCTGCCCACACCGGTGATGATGTCACCGTCAATAAAGATCGATAAATAGGAACAATACCGCACCACCAAGCCGCAGAACCGCACTATCCTGCCGGTTATACCCACTACTACGCGTATACCTGTCTCTAAGATGTGCCTAACACTTGCTCTAAATTGCACGACCCCGAGGGTGACATGACAGACTTCAAAAAAATCCTGATTGCCAACCGTGGCGAAATCGCCATCCGCGTAATGCGCGCCGCCAACGAGATGGGCAAAGCCACCGTTGCCGTCTATGCCGAAGAAGACAAACTGGGCCTGCACCGGTTCAAAGCGGATGAAGCTTATCGCATTGGCGAAGGAATGGGGCCTGTTGCTGCCTACCTTAGCATCGACGAGATGATCCGCGTCGCCAAGGAATGTGGCGCAGATGCGATCCACCCCGGCTATGGTCTACTGTCGGAAAACCCCGACTTTGTAGATGCCTGTTCGCGTAATGGTATCACCTTCATCGGCCCCAAGGCCGAAACCATGCGCGCTCTGGGTGACAAAGCCTCGGCCCGCCGGGTTGCGGTCAAAGCTGGCGTTCCAGTCATTCCAGCAACCGAAGTCCTAGGCGATGACATGGATGCCATCCGCAAGGAAGCTGCGGAAGTTGGTTATCCCTTCATGCTCAAAGCCTCATGGGGCGGCGGCGGTCGCGGCATGCGCCCTATTTATGGCGAAGACGAACTGGAAGAAAAGATCCTAGAAGGCCGCCGCGAAGCCGAGGCCGCATTCGGCAATGGCGAAGGCTATCTGGAGAAGATGATCCAGCGCGCGCGCCACGTCGAGGTGCAGATTCTGGGTGACAAACAGGGTGGCATCTATCACCTGTTTGAACGCGATTGCTCGGTGCAGCGCCGCAATCAGAAAGTCGTGGAACGCGCCCCTGCGCCCTACCTAAGTGAGGAACAGCGCACCGAGATCTGTGAGCTAGGCCGCAAGATCTGCGCCCATGTGAACTATGAATGCGCCGGTACGGTCGAATTCCTGATGGATATGGACGACGGCAAATTCTACTTTATCGAAGTGAACCCACGGGTGCAGGTAGAGCACACGGTCACCGAAGAAGTTACCGGCATCGACATTGTGCGCGCCCAGATCCTGATCGCCGAAGGTAAGAGCATTGCCGAGGCTACTGGTAAGGCCAGCCAGGATCAGGTGGTTCTGACAGGCCACGCGTTGCAAACCCGCGTGACAACCGAAGATCCACAAAACAACTTCATCCCCGATTATGGCCGCATCACCGCCTATCGTTCAGCCACCGGCATGGGTATTCGTCTGGACGGCGGCACCGCCTATGCAGGCGGCGTTATCACCCGCTACTATGACAGCCTACTGACCAAGATCACTGCCAAGGCGCCAACGCCGGAAATGGCCATCGCCCGCATGGACCGCGCCCTGCGCGAATTCCGCGTGCGCGGAGTATCGACCAACATCGCCTTTGTCGAAAACCTGCTGAAGCACCCAACCTTCCTCGACAACAGCTACACTACCAAGTTCATCGACGAGACGCCCGAGCTGTTCCAGTTCACCAAGCGTCGCGACCGTGGCACCAAGGTGTTGACCTATATCGCCGATATCTCGGTCAACGGTCACCCGGAAACCGAAGGCCGCGCTGCGCCGCACGCTGACCTAAAGGCCCCGCGCCCACCCAAGGTCGCACCCGGCAACCTGCCCTATGGCACTCGTAACTTGCTGGAGCAAAAAGGCCCGCAGGCGGTGGCCGACTGGATGAAGGCCCAGCGGCAACTGCTGCTGACCGACACCACAATGCGCGACGGTCACCAGTCGCTGCTGGCCACCCGGATGCGGTCGATCGACATGATCAAGGTCGCCCCGGCCTATGCAAATGACCTAAGCCAGCTGTTCTCGGTCGAATGCTGGGGTGGCGCGACATTCGATGTGGCCTATCGCTTTTTGCAGGAATGCCCATGGCAGCGTCTGCGCGACCTGCGCGAGGCAATGCCAAACGTGATGACCCAGATGCTGCTGCGCGCCTCTAACGGCGTCGGCTACACCAACTACCCCGATAACGTGGTGCAAAGCTTTGTCGCCGAGGCCGCCAAGGGCATTGATGTTTTCCGCGTGTTTGACAGCCTCAACTGGGTCGAAAACATGCGCGTCGCCATGGATGCCGTGGTCGACAGCGGCAAGATCTGCGAAGGCACCATCTGCTACACCGGTGACATCTTGGACCCCAACCGCGCCAAGTATGACCTGAAATACTACATCGGCATGGCCAAAGAGCTAGAGGCCGCTGGCGCCCATGTTCTGGGTCTGAAAGACATGGCCGGCCTGCTGAAACCTGCCGCCGCCCGTGTATTGGTCAAGGCCCTGAAAGAAGAGGTCGGCCTGCCGATCCACTTCCACACCCACGACACATCCGGCATTGCAGGCGCAACGATCCTCGCCGCCGCAGATGCAGGAGTTGATGCTGTAGATGCCGCCATGGATGCCTTCTCGGGCGGCACCTCGCAGCCTTGCCTCGGCTCCATTGTCGAGGGCCTACGCAACACAGACCGCGACACCGGCATTGATATCGCCACCGTGCGCGAAATCTCAGGGTACTGGGAGCAGGTCCGCGCGCAATACGCCGCCTTTGAAAGCGGCATTCAGGCTCCTGCATCCGAGGTGTACCTGCACGAGATGCCCGGCGGCCAGTTCACCAACCTCAAGGCGCAGGCCCGCAGCCTGGGGCTCGAGGAAAAGTGGCACGAGGTCGCCCAAACCTATGCCGACGTGAACCAGATGTTCGGCGACATCGTCAAGGTGACCCCCTCGTCCAAAGTGGTCGGCGACATGGCTTTGATGATGGTCTCACAGGGCCTGTCCCGCGCCGAGGTTGAAGACCCAAAAACCGATGTGTCCTTCCCGGATTCTGTCATCGACATGATGCGTGGTAACCTGGGCCAGCCCCCCAACGGCTTCCCCGACGCCTTCCTCAACAAAGTCCTGAAAGGTGAATCGCCCAATCTTGAGCGCCCCGGCAAGCACCTTGAGGCTGTTGATCTAGAGGCCACCCGCGCCGAGCTCAGCGCCGAGCTAAACGGCAAGGCAATCGATGACGAAGATCTGAACGGCTACCTGATGTATCCCAAGGTCTTCCTGGATTACATGGGCCGCCACCGCACCTATGGACCGGTCCGCGCGCTGCCAACCAAGACCTTCTTTTACGGGATGGAACCCGGCGACGAGATCGAGGCCGAAATCGACCCGGGCAAAACCCTAGAAATTCGCCTGCAGGCCATTGGTGAAACTGATGAAAAGGGCGAGGTGCGAGTGTTCTTTGAACTCAACGGCCAGCCCCGCGTTATCCGAGTGCCCAACCGCTTGGTGAAAGCCACCACCGAAGCACGTCCCAAGGCAGACCCCGCCAACGACAACCACTTTGGCGCACCAATGCCCGGCGTGGTGGCAACTGTGGCGGCTCAAACCGGCCAACAAGTACACGAAGGCGATCTGCTCCTGACTATCGAAGCAATGAAGATGGAAACCGGCATCCACGCCGAACAGGATGGCGTGGTCAAAGCTGTGCACGTCCAGCCGGGCGCCCAGATCGACGCCAAGGACCTGCTGATCGAGCTGGAATAACCTAAACCAGACGCGCGCGGGTCACTCTTTGCCCGCGCGCTTCTTTTTGCCCAAAATACTCCCGCCGGAGGCAAGGGCCAAAGGCCCTTTTACCCTCTGCGCTTTCCAAAACTGCGATCCGCCTGACCTTTTAGGCAACGCGGCACCACTGGAAACTCCCGGCTCAGGAAATAAGCGTAGGTACCGCCTGGGAACTCATCCGTGACAACCTGCGCACCATTACACTCATCCAGTGAACCCGCCCCTGCGCTGTACAGATAGTCCTGCACAAAAGCCCCATCATGACGACCCGTCGGAGCGGAGCCACCGGGGCGATTGCCCGTTTTCAATTTGTAGGAACTGGTCATTTCCTGCACCTTGCCATTCGCATTTGCCGTAATGGCGTAAATCGGGAACCCATCCGCCGCGTAACCAATCAAAGGCGAGGCCTTGTCAGCCGACCACCCCACCTGCTGCATCAACCCCCAGGGCATTCCGTGGTAATGATAGGCCCCGCTTGGCTGCACATGGGCATAGTTCTGATCCAACCCTAATGTCACCGCCCCACCCAAGGCTTCATACTGCCAACCGGATTGGCGATTGCCATTCCAGAACTCTGCCGCTCCCGGATCAAACGGCACGCCATTAACCGCGACCCCGAACAAGCCAGCCAGACCAAAGGCCTTGGCAACACGCGGCAACTGGTCTGTATCAGCAGAGAACCGATAATTCTGCGCTTTGATCGCATGTGGGTTACCCCGGTTGGGGAACTGACCCACCGCATGGTCCGGGATGCCATTGGCGCGAATCTTCACTGAATCACCACTCGCCCTCAGCTTGACCTTGCCCCCCTGAACCGCGACCTGAGCCGGAACAAGGTCAACGTCCTGTGCCAGCGTAGTGGTGTGCTTGCGCATTTTTGGTCGCCCCTGCGCGTCGCTCTGCAAAACGAACCCTACAGAAATCATACTACCCAATGCGACCAGCTTGATTGTATCAGAAACACGCATGCTATTTTTCCCTGCTTTTTATGTCTGCTATACGGTTTCACGCCTGAGCCGAGCCGTTCCGTCGAAGTTTTTCCAAAAATTATTTAGCTCAGCATCGTTTTGCACTTGCAGCGCGGGCGCGGAATTCATATCTCAGCCCTCACCGACGGTATGCGGGCGTAGCTCAGGGGTAGAGCATAACCTTGCCAAGGTTAGGGTCGGGCGTTCGAATCGCCTCGCCCGCTCCATCGGTCAAACGAACAGGGTCGCCTTCGGGCGGCCCTTTCGCATTTGTGGCTCAGGCTCTAGTGTCCAGCCTTGCGGGGAATCAGCTTCACCGCTAAGAACAGAGCAAGAACGCCTTAACGGCGAAATAACAACGACGAGGTAGCATGCTGACATCAGTTGAACTCTGCGCGGGTGCGGGCGGTCAGGCCCTGGGGCTGGAGAAAGCCGGATTTGATCACACTGCACTGGTCGAGATCGACAAGCATTGCTGCGCCACCTTGCGTCACAACCGCCCCAACTGGAATGTGCTCGAAGAAGACGTGCGCCTTTTCAAAGAGCGCGCCTCAGACTTTGCCGGGATCGACCTGCTAGCTGGCGGTCTGCCCTGCCCTCCGTTTTCAGTCGCCGGCAAGCAGCTCGGCGATAAGGACGAGCGCAACCTGTTCGACGACGCGCTGCAAATCGTCGACGCCACCCGCCCCAAGGCGGTGATGATTGAAAACGTACGCGGATTTCTGGATGCAGTGTTCCTTGATTACCGCGAAAAGCTGAAAAAACAACTTGGCAAACTGGGCTACACCACTGACTGGCGGCTGCTGAACGCCTCAGACTATGGCGTGCCACAGCTACGCCCGCGCGTGGTGATTGTTGCTCTGCGCAAGGAATATAACGATCAGTTCTGCTGGCCCGAACCGCTGCCACACAACCCGCCCAAAGTCGGTGAAACGCTGATTGACCTAATGAAGGAACGTGGCTGGCGTGGAGCAGACGACTGGGCTGCCAAGGCTGATGAGATCGCGCCTACCATCGTTGGCGGCTCCAAAAAACACGGCGGCCCGGATCTGGGCCCAACCCGCTCGCGCAAGGCATGGGCATCGTTGGGGGTAGAGGGCCGCACTATCGCGCCCGAGGCCCCAGATCCTTTCCACAACGACATGCCCCGACTGACCGTGCGCATGGTGGCCCGCCTACAGGGCTTTCCGGATGACTGGCATTTCACCGGCGCCAAGACCAATGCCTACAAACAGGTGGGCAACGCCTTCCCGCCTCCTGTCGCACAGGCCGTTGCCACTCAGCTAAAAGCAGCCATTTCCAAGCCAAACCTGCATGTCGTGCGGGCCTGACACTTTTTATGTAGGACCACGCCTGACCTTGGGGAGGCGTGGAGCGCCTTCCCGGGGGGAAGGTCAGGCGCGGTCCGACCTATCGGTCGGACCAAAGGCACAGCTATGAAAAAATCCATTCCCCCCAGCCTGGTCCAACCGGGGCACCCAGATTTCGAACTGCTATCTTCACTGCAAACCGAGATCACCGCCCGTGCTGGCAGCGCCCTCGCCCTGGCGGATGACTTCCCCACCATGCTGCGCACCTGCATCGACGATGTCATCATGACCCCCAAAACCGGACGGCGCAGTTATGAAGAGCTGGAAAAAACCGAAAAGACCTACATCGGCACCCGCGTCGAAATCGAGCTGCGCGCCTTACTGCGCTTGAAACGCGGCAAGCTGGATACCGAGATCCTTGGCCATGATGTCGACATCAAGAACACCATGGGCAGCAACTGGATGATCCCCACAGAGGCGGTGGATCACGTTTGCATGCTCGTCGCTGCGGATGAGGTCCGTGCGAGCTGTTATTTTGGCCTCATCGTTGCGCGCCGCGACTATCTGACCGCTGGTCAGAACAAAGATGCCAAACGCTCCATCTCTGCCGAAGGGTTCCAACACATCCTCTGGCTGCTGTGTGACCAGCCCTACCCGGCCAACTTCTGGCGCACCGTGGACGAACACGTTGTAGAGCAGATTTTTTACCATGACACCGGCAACGCCCGAATGGCTGCACTGTTCCGCGAAGTACAGAATCAACCGATCTCGCGCGATGTGGTCGAAGCCGTCGCCATGCAAAAGGACTTTATGCGCCGGGTGCGATCCGACAAAGGGCGCGGCGCCCGTGATCTGTTGGAACTTGATGGCATTCTGTTGCTACAGGGTCAGCTCCACGGACAGTTGATCAAGGCGCTGGACCTGCCCCATTGTTCGCCCAGCGAATTCATTTCGTGCCGCCCAACAACGGCCCAACACCACCGCATGGCAGCGCAGGCTGGTTTCAATCTGCCTCAGATTGCCGGTTAACCACGAAAACCCAATCCACGACATTTTTTTCTATTTTACCTCTTGCAGCGCGCGCCGGGAAATTCTATTCAGCGCCTCACCAACGGAATGCGGGCGTAGCTCAGGGGTAGAGCATAACCTTGCCAAGGTTAGGGTCGGGCGTTCGAATCGCCTCGCCCGCTCCAGTTGGGCCACCAATACCCTGGTGGATTTCGAAAGGTCGCCTTAGGGCGGCCTTTTCGCGTTTCAGTACCCCCGCAATGCGGCTCATAAAAAATCTGCCGACACGGCTGTTTTCCCTCTTGCGGCCCGCGCCGGGAAACCCTATTCACCGCGACACCAACGGAATGCGGGCGTAGCTCAGGGGTAGAGCATAACCTTGCCAAGGTTAGGGTCGGGCGTTCGAATCGCCTCGCCCGCTCCAGTTGGACCACCAATACCCCGGTGGATTTCGAAAGGTCGCCTTTGGGCGGCCTTTTCGCGTTTCAGGCCTCCATAAACACTTGCTTTATTTTTTTGATCAAATTCCTTTGACGTCGCCCTGAAAACCGGTCAATCCTGCGATCAGCCAAGTACACTACAACAGGAGTTCCGGTATGGCCGCCCCCGTCGTTTACCCCTACACAAATTTCACCGCCGCCGAACAACTGTGCCTGACGCGCGGCGATGGTATCTATGTCTTTGACAAAGACGACAACAAATACATCGAAGGCATGGCAGGCCTGTGGTGCACCTCACTGGGCTACAGCAACACCGAACTGGTGGATGCGATCACCGACCAGCTCAACACCCTGCCCTTTTCCCACACCTTTGGCGGCAAAACCCATGACCCGATCATGCAACTCGCCGAAAAGCTACGGGAAATCGTCCCGGTAGAGGACGCCTATTTCTTCTTTGGCAACTCGGGCTCAGATGCCAACGACACGCATTACAAAATGCTGCGCTATTACTTTAACGCCATTGGCAAACCGGAAAAGCGCAAGATCATTACCCGCGAGCGCGGTTATCACGGTGTCACCGTTGCTGCTGGCTCAATGACTTCGCTGCCTGCCAACCTCGCACATTTTGATGCCCCGGTTGACGCTCTCGGCGTGCTGCGTGCTGATTCTCCGCACTACTACACAAACCGTAAAGGCAACGAAACCGAGGCCCAGTTTGTTGACCGCATCATCAACAACCTCGAAGAACAGATCATCGCCGAGGGTCCAGACACCATAGCCGCGATGATTGTTGAGCCGATCACCGGCGCATCCGGTGTGATTGTCCCACCCGAAGGCTACTACGAGAAGCTACAGGCCGTTCTGCGCAAGCATGACATTTTGGTCTGGGCGGACGAGGTGATCACCGGCTTTGGCCGCACCGGTAACGATTTCGGCTGCACCACCATGGGCATCAAGCCTGACCTGATGTCCTTTGCCAAACAGCTCAGCTCGGCCTACTTCCCGATCTCGGCCGCTGTTATTCCCGGCTGGATGTACGAGGCAATGATCGAGCAAACCAATCAAGTTGGCGTCTTTGGTCAGGGCTATACCTACACTGGCCACCCGGTCGCCTGCGCTGCCGCGCTGAAGACGCTGGAAATCTACGAGCGCGACAATCTGTTCGTTCACGCAGCCGAGGTTGGCGAATACCTTCAGGAGCAACTGCGCGAAGCATTCACCGGTCATCCATTGGTGGGCGAAGTCCGCGGCAAAGGACTGATTGCAGCACTGGAGCTGGTGTCAAACAAAACCACAGGTGCCAGCTTTGACGGCGGCATTGCCGGCGCTACCTCGCAAAAGCACTGTCAGGACAATGGATTGATTCTGCGTGCTGTGGGTGGAAACGCTCTGGCCCTGTGCCCACCGCTGATCATCACCCGTGACGAGGTGGATGAACTGATGGGCAAACTAAAGGCCGCGATCGACAGCACATATGCTGAGCTGAAGGACAAAGGCCTGATCGCTGGATAAAAACTGGCCCGGCTCTGCCGGGCCGCGCCTGACCTTCCCCCCCCCGGGAAGGCGCTTTGCACCTCCCCAAGGTCAGGCGCGAACCTCAAAATACCTTGTAGGTCATCGTAGTCAGCGACCGCTCGATGCCCTCGATCACCAGCAAGTGGTCATTGATATACTTGCCCACATCCTCATCCGCCGGAATGTACAGCTTCATCAGCAGATCAAAGTCCCCACTGGTGGAATACAGCTCGGAATGAATTTCCCGCAGCGCAATATCTTCGGCCACCTTGTAGGTGGTGCCGGGTTTGCAGCGAATTTGGATAAAGACACAGATGGACATAAAAGGCCTCAGGTTTTCAGGATGTGTTGACCCCAAGCTGGCACGCCCATCTGCCGGGCGCAATCCCTTGTCCCTTTTAGCAACACCTGTCAGCCAATCCCCACCACAGGCTTGAGCCCGGCCCCAGCCTGCCCCTATAAGCACCCCGGATGTAATAAGGATTTGCCCCATGCGCACAGCCAAGATCAGCCGCTCGACCGCCGAGACCTCAATTTCCGTCGAGATCAATCTGGATGGTACCGGTGTCTATGACAATAAGACCGGCGTTGGCTTCTTCGACCATATGCTGGACCAGCTATCGCGCCACTCGCTGATCGACATGACCATCCGCGCCGAAGGGGATTATCACATCGACGATCACCACACGGTTGAGGACACGGGAATTGCCCTGGGTCAGGCCTTGGCCCAAGCGCTTGGCGACAAGAAAGGCATCCGTCGTTACGGCGAATGCCACCTTGCAATGGACGAGGCTCAGGTGCGCTGCGCTCTGGACCTGTCGGCACGGCCATTTCTGGTGTGGAACCTAGACATCCCAACCCAGAAAATCGGTACGTTTGACACTGAACTGGTGCGTGAATTCTTCACCGCTTTCGCGACCCACGGCGGCATCACCCTGCACGTCGATAAGATCCACGGCTTCAACAGCCACCACATCGTCGAGGCTGCGTTCAAGTCAGTCGCTCGCGCCCTGCGCCCAGCGGTTGAGACCGACCCACGCAAAGCAGATGCAATTCCCTCAACAAAAGGGGCGCTTTAAGCGCCCCCACTACTATCTTAGGCTGCCAGCGCCGCTGACCGACGCATGGGCCGCCTAAGGTACCACTCTGCAAACAGTAGGTTCGGCACCCAGCACAGCCAGGACACCAGCGTATAGCCGGTCTCTTCGCCCAGTGTCATGAACAGAAACGGCAGATAGACCCGCAGAGTGACAGCCGCAAATGTCAACGCTGCCGAGCGGAACATCCAACGTTGATGTTCTGCGATACGCCCTTGCCGCGCCAGCCAAATTCCATAGCCAGTGGTGCCCAACCAAAAAACTGCCAGCGCGCCAAAGCCCCAGGCGGCCACCAGCCCCGCCGTGGTGCCAAACGCCATCGACAGGCTACCAAGCCCGGCCAACAGAATGCTGACGCCATAGGCTCGCCCGATCCAGCGGTGCACCTGCGGACGTCGCATCCGCAGCCCCTTCCAGTACTGAAACGGCATCAGCATCAGCGCCACCGGTGCCAGGATAATATGAGCATAGAACGCCAACTGGCGCTCTACCGCGTGGTAGGCGACAAACTCCATCGACACCTCGACCCCCAGCGCCAAAAACCGCCACGACGCCAAGGCAACCGCCAGGCAAAGGAACCAAAACAGAAATACCCGGACCCGGGAAACTAGTTGCATGATCAATCCTTCAGTCAAACTCAAACTTGACACTGTAAAGATCAGATCAACTTGACACTGTCAAGCCAGCTGATAATTTCCGCTCAATGACCGATACCCCAATCCAAAAGCCGCACCACCACGGTGATCTACGTGCCGCCTTGATCCAGGCGGGCATTGCCCTGCTGACCGAGGGCGGCAAAGATTCGCTAACTCTGCGCAAATGTGCGGCCCGCGCGGGCGTGTCCCACGCCGCCCCGGCGCATCACTTTGACGGGCTGGCAGGCCTGCGGGGCGCAATCGCTCAAGAAGGTTTCCGTCTGTTCCGGCTTTCCATGCTTGAGGCACGCGCCACTGCAGGTGACAATGACCTGAACCGTCTCAAAGGCATCTGTAGCGGCTACCTCAACTTTGCCATTCAAAACCCGGCCCTTTTCGACCTGATCTTTAGCGCCGCCCCGATGAGCACCTTCGAGGAAGGCCTGAAGCAAGGCACATC
The DNA here is from genome assembly GCF_011813015.1 of Parasedimentitalea denitrificans. Lineage (GTDB taxonomy): Bacteria > Pseudomonadota > Alphaproteobacteria > Rhodobacterales > Rhodobacteraceae > Parasedimentitalea > Parasedimentitalea denitrificans. The sequence continues at coordinate 256,267 of NZ_QHLQ01000001.1, forward strand.
CTTTGCCTACGAAGTCCTGCGCGAGGCCTGCGCGCCCTTTGTCCCCGTCGGTCAGGACCCCATCGTGATCGAAACCCAAGTCTGGTCACTGATTCACGGCTATTCGCATCTGTACATGGCAGGCCGTTTTGGCCCCATCGACCCATCAATGCAGGCCCGAGGTCCCATCGATGCGGTAATGTCCCTGCTTGATGGCCTTGCAACCCCGCCCAAGGCTTGACCTTCCGCCGCTTTCAAGACAGGTGAAAGACACCCAAACAAGAGGCCCGTCTTCCATGCTGACCGCCATCATCGACTATGAATCCGGAAACCTGCATTCGGCAGAAAAAGCGTTTCAACGCATGGCACATGAAATGGACGCCGGCGAAGTGGTCGTAACCTCGGATGCCGATGTCGTCGCCCGCGCCGACCGTCTGGTCCTACCCGGCGACGGTGCCTTCCCAGCCTGTGCAACCGAGCTGCGCGGACACAAGGGCATCTACGACGCCATGGTCGAAGCGGTCGAGCAAAAGGGCCGCCCGTTTCTGGGCATCTGTGTCGGAATGCAGCTGATGGCCACCACAGGTCACGAATACAGCGAAACCCCCGGCATAGGCTGGATCGGCGGCGATGTGGTCAAGATCACCCCTACTGACGGCAGCCTGAAGGTGCCGCACATGGGCTGGAACAATCTGGTCATCGACAATGACCACGCGATCTTTGACGGTATCAAATCCGGCGACCACACCTATTTTGTACACTCATACCAATTTCAGGTCCGCAACGCGGCCGAACGACTGGCCCATGTGGAGTACGGTGGCGACGTTACTGCCGTGATCGGCCGCGACACCATGGTCGGCATGCAATTCCACCCTGAGAAAAGCCAGGATGTGGGCCTGCGGATGATCGGCAACTTTCTGCGGTGGACACCTTAGGAGACAAATAGGAAGAGTAATGCGCGAAACTCCTTCCTCTGAGCACTGCCTATTGATCAACACCACCTACTGAGCGAATTAAGAATTTGAAACAGCACCTTTTTTCCATATTTTTTTCCCTGATGTTTCTCCCATCAGAACTTTTTTCACAGGATTATGATGCCGGAAACGCTGCATTTAGAAATGGAGACTACCAAACTGCCCTGAAAGAACTTCGCCCATTCGCAGAACAAGGCGACATTCTAAGTTTGTTCACCATAGGAGCGATGTACCAAAGGGGATGGGGAGTCGAACAAGATTTAGAACTGGCAGCTTTCTGGTTACGAAAAGCAGCCGACATGGGTCACATGGCTTCACAAGTTCTTCTAGCCGAGACATTCATTGGAAGAAAAGAAACACCAGGGAACTTAGAAAAAGCGGCACTTTGGTATCTAGAAGCCGCTAAAAATGGAGACCTTGGTAGCCAGTTTAATATCGCGATGATGTATTCCAAAGGCGATGGCGTTCAACAAAACTTCGCGCAGGCTGCTGCATGGTATTTGAAAGCAGCTGAACAAGGGCACTCTCGTTACCAAGTTAACCTTGCTTCCCTGTATTCTCGGGGTGATGGAGTTGAGCAGAGCTACGCGCTCGCAGCGCAATGGCTTCGAAAAGCCGCAGAACAAGGAGAAACGATTGCTCAAAGTGCACTAGGTGACTTGTATCATAGGGGCCTTGGAGTTCCTCAAGACGATCTGCTTGCTGTTGTCTGGTACAAAATTGCCGTAAACAATAGCGAAGCTAGCGAGAAGACCCTTAACATTAGTATTTCAAGGCTTAGTACTGACGACCTCTTGAAAGTAAACGAGATAGTCAAAAATTGCGTTAGAAGTAGCTATAGGAACTGCCCCTAACCAACCCGCCGCAACGCCACCGGTGTTTCTCCATATGCCTTCCGAAACGCCCGGCTAAACCCCTCGGGTGAACTATAGGCATATCGCCTCGCCACCGCCTCAACCCGGTCGCCACGCTGCAAGTCCTGCCGCGACAAAATCAGCCGCCAACGGCGCAGGTATCCCATTGGGGTCTCTCCCACTTCAGCCGCGAACAACTCGGAAAACCGCGACAGCGACAGCCCTGCTTCTTGCGCCAGGTCTGCAGTGGTCCAGACTCGACCTGGATGGTCATGCATTGCCACAATCGCCCGGCTCAACCGTGCGTCTGACAGGCCCGCCAGCAGCCCCGGCTCGGTCGCCCCTCGTTCAATCTGCTCACGCAACAGCCGCACCATCAGCACTTCGCCTAACCGGTTGACCACCGATTGCGCCCCACAGCGTCCGCCCTGCGCCTCATCCATCATCAATCGCACCAGTGCCTGCGCTTCGGCGGATTGGGTCAGGTCGTAATCCACCACATCGGGCAGCGCGGCCAAGAACGGATTACTATGTCCAGACCAATCCACCAGTGCCGACAAAACCACGTCACCGCCCATTGCCGCCGGATGTCGGCCAGCCGGGAAATACACCAACTGCGTGGGCTCATCGCCAAATTCGGCTAGGGCCAACAGATTTGCCTCTTCTACAGGTGCCGCCTGCACCGACAGGTAAAATCGTTCCATCAGTGTTGTCAGTCGATCCATTTCGGATTTCTCATCAGTTTTTTCGGATTTTCCAAACCTTATCGCCTGACATAACCGCACTCAAGCAGATAACAGGAGTACCCAAATGCTGATCCCACGCCAGAAGACACCCAACCTGACAGTTCCTACCCTCGACAACGGCACCTTCGATCTGACCGCCGAACAGGGCGAGCGCGGCACGGTGATCTGCTTTTATCGCGGACTGCACTGCCCAATCTGCGCCAATTACCTGAAAGAACTGGAAAAACGTGTGTCGGATTTCGCCGAGCGCGGCGTCAACTGCATCGCCATCAGCACGGATGGCGAAGAACGCACCCGCGCCATGGCCGAAAAGATCGAGGCCAAATCACTGCGCTTTGGCTATGACCTGCCGCTAAGCGTGGCCAAGGACTGGGGCCTGTACATCTCGACTTCGCGCGGCACCACCTCAATCGGGATCGAAGAACCTGCCCTCTTTGCCGAACCGGGTCTGTTCATGGTCAGCCCAGATCAGTCGCTGTACTATGGCTCGGTCCAGACCATGCCATTCGTACGTCCGCATTTTTCCGAGCTGGTAGCGGCACTGGATTTTGCCATCGCCAACAACTATCCGGCACGCGGCGAGTACACCGGCGCGGTTTAACCCTGCCGTCAGCAAGTGATGGACACACCGCCCAGTTAAGGGCATACGGGCCGGACCCATTCAAATCAGGTCCAGCCCGTGCATATCCGCCTCGAAAAATTTGACCACCATCAGGGTCAGCATCGCTATTGCGTGCTGAGCCTGTACCAAACGTTGTTTGGCGATTGGTGTGTGGAACGGGTCGCAGGCCCGCTTGGCGCGCCGGGTGGTCAGCAAAAACGGCTCTACCTCGGCAGCTATGCCGAGGCACTTAGCACGGTCGAAACTCACCGCGACCGACAGGTCAAACGCGGCTTTGTTCCGATCCCAGTACAGTTGGGCCTGCTGTAACCGCAGGCCCCGCTACTTGCCTCAGTCTACTTGATCCGGGTCCAGTCCTGCCCCCGGCAGATCAGTCCGCCAGCGACACAGCCCTTAACCTCTAACGTATTGCCGCTCAGCGACATCTTTGACGAATAGGTCTTGTCCGAATCCGGCGCCCAGATCTTGCCGCCGCTGTAATAGCCCGCGCCATCACCGCTCATGCCCCACAGCATCTTCTTGCCCAGATGCTCATAGTCCGCCTGAACCGCACCGGATTTGTCATAGGCCGAGTCGATCTTGCCGCAGATCGCACCACCGCACGTGGCGATAGCGACATGCAAATAGCCGCCAGTATCCCCCGGCGCAGTCCGCCACATGCCTGCCGCCGGATCAGCCGAGGCCACACCGGACAATCCTAGCCCCATAGCCAGCCCCAAAACCCATTTCTTCATCGCAAATTCTCCCATTGATGGCGTCACTGTGACCCAGTCCCGCATTTTCAGGCAAGGTTGACTTGGGGTCGCGTTGCATTCCGGGCCACGCTTGTGCAAAACACCGCCGAGCACCTTCAGAAAGGCACCGCCATGATCCTCTACCCCGCCATCGACCTCAAAGACGGCCAGGCCGTGCGCCTGCTGCATGGCGACATGGACAAAACCACCGTGTTCAACGACAACCCCGCCGCCCAGGCGCTGGAGTTTGTCGAGGCGGGCTGCGAATGGCTGCACCTGGTCGACCTGAACGGCGCCTTTGCAGGCGAGCCGGTTAACGCCGCCCCGGTCGAGGAAATCCTGAAGCAAACCAAGGTGCCCGCGCAACTGGGTGGCGGCATCCGCGACATGGCCACAATCGAGGCCTGGATCACCAAGGGCCTCGCCCGTGTGATCCTTGGCACCGTAGCAGTCGAAAACCCCGATCTGGTCCGCGAAGCCGCCCGCGAATTCCCCGGCAAGGTCGCCGTCGGCATTGATGCGCGCAACGGCAAGGTCGCCACCAAAGGCTGGGCCGAGGAAACCGACGTCATGGTCACAGATCTGGCCAAATCGTTCGAAGACGCAGGTGTGGCCGCCATTATCTACACCGACATCATGCGCGACGGTGCGATGAAGGGCCCCAACGTCAGCGCCACCGCTGATCTGGCCAATGCCGTCTCAATCCCGGTCATTGCGTCTGGTGGGGTCTCCTCGCTCGACGACCTGCGCGCGCTGAAATCCTGCGGCGCCAACCTGAATGGAGCCATCTCCGGCCGCGCGCTCTATGACGGTGCCATTGATCTGGCACAGGCCCTGTCGGTGCTCAAAGCCTAATCCATGTCGCGCACCAGCAAAACCGAACTGCCGGCACACTCCCTGCTGCATAGCTATTTGCAACAGGGAGACTTCGTAGATTGCTACACCTGCACAACCGATCTCTCAGTCGACCAAGCCGCTGCCCGCGCCATGGCCTTTCCCAGATGGGCTAAGGGCCTTCTCCGCCTGCGCAACATTCTCGTGGCCCCACTGGGGCTAAAAAATAAGTTCGAAGATGGCGAGAAAATCGGCCCCTTCCCCATCGATCAGCGCAATGAAAACGAGATCATTCTGGGTGTTGATGATTCTCACCTGAACTTTCGCATCTCAATACTGACAACAGGAACACAGGCCTATTGCGCCACATGGGTGCATCGCAACAACTGGCTGGGCCGTATCTATCTGGCCGTGATCATGCCCTTTCACGTGCTAATCGTGCGCAATGCCGTCAGCCAGATCTGGCGCCCCAATACCAAAACCCAATGATCTGGTCCTTGCCCGGCCTGTTCATACTGTCCTTCTCAGCCGCCACGCTCTTGCCCGGCGGCTCAGAGGCCGCCCTACTGCTGCTCGCCGCTGAGGGCACATACACCACATTAACCCTGCTGATTGTCGCCAGCACCGGCAACATCCTCGGTTCTTTGGTCAACTACGCTCTGGGCCGCTACGCATTACACTATCAGGATCGCCGATGGTTCCCGGTATCTGCCAAACATCTGACCAAAGCGCAAAACTGGTTCTCTCGCTGGGGCCAATGGTCAGTTCTGGGTGCCTGGCTGCCGCTCATCGGCGACCCCATCACCGTTACCGCCGGCGTCATGCGGATGAACTGGCTGACATTTCTAATCCTCGTCACCCTCTCCAAAACCCTGCGCTATGCCGCCCTGCTGGGCCTATTCAACAGCTTTACCTGAGCACTGGAAATCCACCAGACAACCCTCTATGAATGCGCCGTAACCAGAGGCGAACCATGCTGAAAACCCGTATCATTCCCTGTCTCGACGTCGCTGATGGCCGTGTGGTCAAAGGCGTCAATTTTGTTGGCCTGCGTGATGCCGGTGATCCAGTCGAAAGCGCCAAAGCCTATGACGCCGCCGGTGCAGACGAACTCTGCTTTCTCGACATCATGGCCACCGAGGAAAACCGCGGCACCATGTTCGACGTGGTGCGCCGCACCGCCGAGCAATGCTACATCCCGCTGACCGTTGGCGGCGGCGTGCGCACCAAGGAAGACGTGCGCGCCCTGCTACTGGCTGGGGCCGACAAGGTCTCGTTTAATTCGGCTGCTGTGGCCAACCCCGACGTGATTGCACAAGCCGCCGACCAGTTTGGCAGCCAATGTATCGTCTGCGCCATTGACGCCAAAACCGTATCTCCCGGCAAATGGGAAATCTTCACCCATGGTGGGCGACGTGAAACCGGCATCGACGCTGTAGAATTCGCTAAAACTGTGGTCGCAAAGGGAGCCGGAGAAATCCTGCTCACCTCAATGGATCGCGACGGCACCAAGGCAGGCTTCAACCTGCCCCTGACCCGCGCCATCTCAGATGCTGTCAACGTGCCTGTGATTGCCTCGGGCGGTGTCGGCAATCTGGACCACTTGGTCGAAGGCGTCACCAAGGGCGGTGCCAGCGCCGTACTGGCCGCCTCGATCTTCCACTTTGGCGACTACACTATTGCCGAGGCCAAGGCCCATATGCAGGCCGCCGGCATCCCGATGAGGCTGACATGAGCATTCTCCACGACCTCGCCGCAACCATCGAATCCCGTAAAGGCGCAGATCCCTCCAGCAGCTGGACCGCCAAGTTGCTGGCCAAGGGCCCAGAAAAATGCGCCGAGAAATTTGGTGAAGAAGCCATCGAGGCCATCATCGAAGCCGTCAAAGGCGACCGCGAAAAACTGACCTCAGAAGGTGCCGATGTGCTTTACCACTTCCTGGTTATGCTCGCGGCCCGCGATGTACCACTGGATGATGTGTTAAACGAACTGGCCCGCCGCCAGGGTCTCAGCGGCATTGACGAAAAAGCCGCCCGCCCCAATACCTGATCTTCATCTGGCCAAAAATATCCTGGGGGTGAGGCCACAGGCCGAGGGGGCAACGCCCCCTGCCCGGCTACAGCTTTGAACTGATAATTCCAGTGGCAAAGCCGCCCATGCGCAGCTCGCCATACAAACGCTGATACTCGATCTTCGGGCAGCGGTTCTGCACCACATCAACCCCGCGTGCTTCTGCCTTGGCTGCGGCCTCAACGTGTTCAACACCAATCTGCATCCAGATTGTCTGCAAATCAGCAAACACTTCTAACGCCTCATCCACAATTTCCGGCACCGCGTCAGAGCGGCGAAAGATATCAACCATGTCTACGGGTTCGGCAATGGCCGACAGACTGGGCTGCACGACCTGCCCAAACAGCATCTCTCCCGCATGTCGAGGATTGACCGGGATCACCCGGTATCCCTTCAGGTCCAGATACCGCGCCACGTAATAACTCGGGCGCACCGGATTCATCGACACCCCAATCACCGCCACCGTCTTGGTGCGGTTCAGGACATCCCTCAGAAACTGATCACTATATGCTGTCATTCCAGCACCCTACGCGGATGCCATCCACAAAGGAAAGCCCATAAAAAAGGCGCCCAGGTTATAGCCCGGGCGCAAGGTCTGGAACGAGGGACAGTGAAAATAGATCCACGGCGGTTCCACACCGTGATCACTAGATAATATGGAGTGAATGAGTCGGATTTAAAGGTTTGATCGCATTTTCGTGAGGCCCCTATTCATGCCTCAGCACATTCGGCCAATTTCCGCGCCCCATCTCGATCAACTCTGACATTTCATTGCGCCAAACATTCTGTACCGAAGAGTTGTACAGCAGGAAAAGGTCACCATCGACGATCTCCCAGGACTGCGGACTGCCGGACATCAAATAGCCCTGTGACACAGCATAGGAACAGTATCCGCCAAACATTGGCGCATAGGCCCGTGGGTTGGATTCAAACCGTCGCAGGTTTTCAGACGACACGAACTGCCACACCGCCCCCTTCCACATCACCGCGTGATCCGAGTGGCCAAGAACCGGGCGATGGTCGATAAAAAAGGCCACTGTGTCGTAGCCCCCAATGGCCAAACCCTCTTGAGCATGAAACATCGGTTGATCCGCCAGCACCGGACGCACCGGCTGCATCAACAGGGCAAAAACGGTTAAAAAGGCAATGCGCAGCAGCAAAAGGTACTCCATCCCAAGGTTAGGCTGGTCCAATGTGCCGGATCAGACTAACCCTGCCTAGACAGAATACGAAGATGTGAACAAGCTGTGACAGTTCCGCGATCAGGGGTTACCGCTCAATCGATGCATAAAGCGCCAACGCCGCAGCATTCGACACGTTCAACGAGCCAAATCCACCCGCGGCATCAATCTTGACCAATTGATCCACGGTTTCCTTGGTCTTCTGCCTCAGCCCAGGCCCTTCAGCCCCAAGAACCAAGGCCACCGGACGATCCCGACGCCCGTCTAGCGAGGCCTCGATGGTTTCATCGGCCTCACCGTCCAGACCCAGAACAATAAAGCCCATGTTCTGTAGCTCGATAATGGTGTCAGCCAGATTGCGCATCCTCAGATAGGGCTGGCGTTCCAACGCTCCACTGGCGGTCTTGGCCAAGGCCCCGGTTTCGGGCGCCGAGTGGTGACGCGTACCAATCACCGCGCTCGCGCCCAGCACTTCGGCTGTTCGCAGAATCGCGCCAACGTTATGCGGATCGGTCACCCGGTCCAGCAGCAACACCCGTGGCACCTCGGCGCCAATGCAGTTTTCAGCCAAACCACCCCAATGCAGCGGCTTCACTTCCAACACCGCACCCTGGTGAACTGAGTTTCGATCAATCGGCGCGTTGAACTTGCGCGGGTCTACCAATTCCGGCTCAATCCCGGATTCGGCAATGGCATCCGCCAGTTTGGTTTGCGCGTTCAACGTTACCATCAAACGCAGTTTCTTACGCTTTGGGTTCAGCAACGCATCCCGCACTGCATGCAGGCCAAACAGCCAGACAGTTTCCGCATCTGCCGCTTTTTTGGCCTGCTCTTTTTCGACGACCCACTTAGGTTTCTTGGTCATATTGCTCTCCGGCAAAAGGAATTTTGAGTCATCGTGAAAAACCTGCGATTTTCCTGTTGACGCTCCGTTGGTGCGCTTGTAGTCACGCCCCACATCAGGTGCAACAGCCACCTGATAGTGGGCGACAGGCCGCAAGGTGTGGCAGGGGACTGTAACTCCCTCGCGGAGACGCACGCCTGGTTCGATTCCAGGGTCGCCCACCACTTTTCTTTTTTATTGTCAAGTGGAGAGCGCCGCTAGAGCGGTGAAGATCCTTACGCGATAACCTGCCCTCTCACGGCAGTTCGCAGGTTCAGAAATATCACTATCGCTTAGGCTTTATCTGACCATTGCTGAGCAATCGGTGTGGAAATATTCAACATGTCGATGGCGCGTGCCGCAATTTGGTCAACGATCGCAGTCACCGATTTTGGCTTCAGGTAAAACGCAGGCACAGGTGGCAAGATAATCGCGCCCAGTTCGGTGGCAGCCGTCATGTTTCTCAGATGCGCCAGTGTCAGTGGAGCCTCACGGGTCAACAGAATCAACCGCCGCCGCTCTTTCAACTGAACGCCTGCCGCACGGGTCAGTAGGTTATCGTCCAGCCCATGGGCAATTGCCGCCAATGAGCGCATCGAACAAGGCGCGACAATCATGCCTGCAACTGGAACCGAACCTGATGCAATACTGGCACCAATATCACCAAGCGGGTGAACCCGCGTCGCCAGCTTCTTTAGCGTCTCAAAGGCATCCGACCCGCATTCCTCAGCCAGCGTCCGCTCTGCTGCTGTACTGGTGACCAAATCAATCCGGACATTCATCTCAGACAACTGACGCGCAACCGACAGGCCCAGCGCCGCACCCGAGGCCCCGGCAACCCCCAGAATCACACGCGGCGCAGTCATGATCCACCACCCGGCATCAGACGTGCCACCAGATCTGCAGCAAACGCAGCATCCTCATCAGATGTCTTCATAACCTCACCCCACTCCCGCGTTGTTTCACTGTCGACCTTCACCGTGGCATCAATGCCCATCTTGCCTGCCAATCCGGGTTCGGGAGAGGCAAAATCAAGATAATCCATTGGCGTGTTTTCAACCATCATCACATCCCGCACTGGGTCCATCCGCGTGGCCAGCGCCCAAGCAATATCGTCCCAGTTTCTTGGGTCGATATCCGCGTCCACAACCACAATCATCTTGGTATAACTGAACTGCGGCAGCATCCCCCACAGCGCCATCATCACCCGACGCGCCTGCCCCGGATAGCGCTTATTGATGCTGACAACCGCCATCCGATACGAGCAAGCGGCGGGCGGCAGCCACAGATCATGAACCTCGGGGATCTGCGCACGGATTGTTGGCAGCGCCAGCCGATTGAAAACCTCGCCAATGATCGCTGGCTCGTCCGGCGGGCGACCAGTATAAGTAGACAGGTACAGCGGGTCTTGCCGATGCGTCACCGCTGTCACTTCCATCACTGGAAATGGCTCGGCCCGATTGTAATAGCCGGTGTGATCGCCAAACGGCCCCTCCGGCGCGGTCTCGCTGGGCGACACCCAGCCCTCTAGCACCATCTCGGCATCTGCAGGCACCATCAACGGAACCGTCTTGGCCCGTACAAATCGGGGCCGAGCGTTGTTTAACGCCCCGGCAAAGGTCAACTCTGACACCGTTTCAGGCAAAGGCAGCGCCGACGACAGCAAGGTCGCCGGATCAGCCCCCAGTACCACGGCCACCGGGGTCCTTTCCCCCTGCTTTGCCCAGCTTTGGTGATGCGCAGCTCCGCCGCGATGGGGCAGCCACCGCATGATCAATCTGTTATGGTCCAGAACCTGCGCCCGATAGACACCTGCATTGTAACGGCCCACATCTTCGGCCTCAGTCTCAAACGGACGGGTGATCACAACCGGCCAGGTGATCAGCGGCCCCACGTCCCCCGGCCAGTGGGTCTGGATCGGCAGCGCGGCCAAATCCACATCGCCCCCTTCCAGCACAACACTTTGAACAGGGGCTGATCGTACGATTTTCGGGCGCGTCGCCAGTGCTGCCTTTAGCATCGGCCAGCGCGACAGGGCATCGCGCATCCCATCAGGTGGCGTCGGCGACCGCAACGCCGCCAGAAATGCGCCAAGATCATCCAAGCCATCCAACGTGACACCTAACCCAGCAGCCACGCGGGCAGTTGTACCAAACAGGTTGACCACCACAGGCACATCCGACGGTGCACCGCCCTCTAGTACCGGATGATCAAACTGCAGCACCGGCCCCTGCGTTTCCAGAACGTTACGATGAACCGCGGTCATCTGGTGAACTACCGATACCGGGTCAGCCACCTTCTGAAACTGCTCCGTCTCGGCGCACCACTCAAGAAAACTGCGAAGGCTGGGGTATGAGGGCAAACTACGCATTGGGCTGGTCCTGAATGACGTTGTACAGCGCCTACCAGCAAAAATGTTTCAGGGATTTGACTAACATCAATTTCACGAAACATCCAAACCCATAAAAGAACATCAAACACCGAGGCAACAGGAGTCTCATTTGTCCCAAACTCAGGCCACCATCCCGCTGTTTCCGCCCATTCTTGCGCGCGCCCTAAGGGTGGTGCCATTGCCACCACTGTCTCTTTCGCTGACCGCCTACAGCCGGAAGATCGCAAAAAACCATCCCGGACTGTTTCGTCGCTTGGGCGAGTTTGACCACACCCCGTTTGTGCTGGACCCAACCGATCTGCCATTTGTGATCTGTCTGGATCCAAATGGAGGCGTGCCGCGTGTGACTGTAGTGCGCGGTAAAGGCGAAGGCGCAGCCCGCATATCCGGGCCACTTGCAGCCCTGATCGGGCTAGTCCACGGTGCCTATGATGGCGATGCGCTGTTCTTTTCCCGTGATCTGGTGGTCGAAGGCGACACCGGCGCCGCGCTGGCCCTGCGCAATGCCGTCGATGACGCAGAGCTGGATCTGGCGCAGGAAATCGCCTCGATCACCGGCCCGCTTGCACGTCCATTGCATCACATAATCGAATTCACCCAGCGGCGCACCGGCGTTTGCCTGACACGACCAGACGAGGCCGAAGCATGGTAATGGAAATCGTTTGCCCAGCGGGCACACCGGCGTCTCTGCGCGCCGCCGTAAAGGCTGGTGCCCATACGATCTATTGTGGCTTCAACGATGAAACAAACGCCCGCAACTTTCCCGGTCTGAATTTTGACCGCACCGAAATGCGTGAAGGCATCGCCTTTGCCCATTCACACGTCTCCAAAGTCCTGATTGCGATTAACACGTTCCCCCGCGCCGGAGATGAGGGTGTATGGCACCGCGCCGTAGCAGATGCCGAATCCTGTGGTGCAGATGCGGTGATTTTGGCCGATCCGGGCCTGCTGGACTATGCGGCTTGCAACCATCCTCACCTGCGCCGCCACCTGTCAGTTCAGGCAGCAGCCGCCAATGCCGATATCATCAACTATTATGCTAAGGTCTTTGACGTGAAACGCGTGGTGCTGCCGCGGGTTCTGTCAGTCCCCGAAATCTCCGCGATCAATGCCGAAACCGAAGTCGAGACAGAGGTCTTTGTCTTTGGCGGTCTTTGCGTCATGGCCGAGGGGCGTTGTTCACTATCGTCTTATGCCACCGGACTATCCCCCAATATGAACGGCGTCTGTTCACCCGCCAGCCATGTGGAATACCACGAGGACAACGGCGCGCTGGATGCCCGCTTGGGCGGCTACACCATCCACCGCGTCGGCCAGAACGAACCCGCCCCCTATCCAACCCTGTGCAAGGGCTGCTTTGGTGCCAAGGATACAACTGGGCACCTGTTTGAGGATCCGGTTAGTCTGAATGCAGAACAGTTGATCCCTCAGCTACAAAAAGCCGGCGTCACGGCGCTCAAGATCGAGGGTCGCCAGCGGTCCCGTTCTTATGTGGCGCAGGTCGTACGCAACTTTCGCGCCGCTGTGGATGCGCTAGAGGCTGGCCAGCCGATGCCCGAGGGCATGCTAGCGCGCCTGTCCGAGGGCCAAGCCATGACAACCGGCGCTTATAAGAAAACGTGGAGATAACCGGATGGACCTGACAGTTGGACCAAACCAGTTCTTTTGGTCAGCCGATCGCTGGACCGAGTTCTATGACGATTTGGCCGCATTACCAGTTGATCGTGTTGTGCTGGGTGAATTGGTTTGTTCCAAACGCCTGCCGTTCTTTCAAGACCGCATACCCGATGCCATTTCTACCCTGATCGACGCAGGAAAAGAGGTTGCCCTGACCAGTCTGGCGCTGGTGACGCTGAAACGCGAACGCAATCAAACTGCCGCTCTGGCTGAAATGGGCGTCGAGATTGAAATCAACGACCTAACCGGCCTGCCGCACCTGCCTGATGGTGCCAATTTTTCCGTTGGCCCGCTGGTCAATGTCTATAACGAGGGCACCCTTGCATGGCTGGCATCCAAGGGAGCGACCCGCATTTGCCTGCCGCCGGAACTGCCTCTTGCCTCGGTGGAAACCCTTGCCAAGGCCGGAGCGGATCATGGCGTCGCGATTGAGGTCTGGGGCCACGGCCGCCTGCCGCTGGCAATCTCAGGTCGCTGCTATCACGCACGCCTGCACAAGCGCACCAAGGACAACTGCCAATTTGCCTGCGAAGACGATCCAGACGGTCTGGATGTCCGCACCATGGAGGACCAACCCTTTCTAACCATGAACGGCGTGCAAACCCTGTCCGACACTTACGCCAGCGCGGCCCATCAAATCGACGCCCTGACCCAGGCGGGAGTTTCATCGCTGCGCCTATCCCCACAGTCCAAGGGGTTCACGCAGCTATGTGACCAATACCGGCAATTGCTGGATGGTAAGATCAGCGGCGCGGATGTCGCAGATGCGATCTGCAGCATCGACAAAAACATCCGCTTGTCCGACGGTTTCCTGACCGGTGATCGGGGCGTGGACTGGTCCGGGAAACAACCGCCTGCCTACCAAGGGTCATGACACTCGCGCCGGAACAGCCACGGTCCTTCTCCCATTTCTGGGAGGCCCCGCACCGACCGCTGTTTCTGGCCTCTTTCCTCTGCGCCTTTGCCACCGTGGCCTGGTGGCCATTGGGGGTAGAAATTGGTCTGCCCCCGCCGGGGTTTGAACCCGTCGTTATGTGGCATGCGCACGAGCTGATTTTTGGCTTTGCCGGGGCTGCCGTCGGGGGCTACCTGCTAACAGCCCTGCCCAGCTGGACCGGTTTACCCTTGGTTCAGGGAACCCCGCTTAAAGCCCTGTTATTTCTCTGGCTTCTTTCCCGACTAACAACCGCCTTGGCCGACCATATCCCAGCTACCCTACTGCTGGTCCTGAATGCGGGTTATCCCCTATGCCTTGCCACGATCATCTTCCGCCAAACTCTGTCCTGCCGACTTTACGGCAAGGCCGGGTTTGGTCTGACCGTCCTGTGCCTAGGCACCGCTGATGCCCTGTTTATGGCCACTGCCCTAACTGGAAACCCGGATGTCAGCCTGACCATCGCACGCGTCGTTCTGTTTGGCTTTGCCCTGCTGATAACCTTCATCGGCGGCAGGGCTATTCCGGCCTTTACCAACAACTGGCTGGACCGCACCAATCGACAAGATCTTAGGATCAAGTCCCCTTGGCTGCCCCGCCTTATCGCGCAGGGGGCACTGGCCTTGGCCATCATTGCGATGCTGGCCGGGCTGGCTGACGCTGCCAATGCTGCGTTGATCTGCGCTGCCATCACCATCCTGTGGATGATGCGCCGATGGAGAACAGCAACAGCCCTGACCAACCCACTGCTGGCCGCCCAGCATCTGGGTTTTCTCTGGCTTCCGCTAGGGTTGGCCCTGACTGGCACCCTGGCGTTTGCACCACAGACCTACCCAACAGGTGATGCCCTTCACGCCCTGACAATCGGCGCAATGTCTGGCCTGATCATGGCCATCGCGGGCCGCGCCGCCTGCCATCGCATCAGTGGTGACATGCGCGCCAACACTGGCTTCATACTGGGTGCGCTACTGATCTGGGTCACCACTTGGGTTCGGCTGTCAGCACCCATTCTTGATCAACATACACCCACAATCCTATTGGCAGCGGCTGGATTATGGTGCCTTGCTTGGGCCACCTTCATCGCAGGCTTCCGCCCTGCCCTGACCGGGCCTGTCGTGCGACCGATCCTAAGCGGCAAAAAGCACCAAACCGCCACCGCCATCCCCCTTCAGACAGGAAAGAGAACCTGATGCACATCGCATATGTCACATCGCAGAAACGGGGCGAGACAGATCGCCTGCTGTCCGAAATCGCAGACCAACTGCAAGCACAGGGCAAATCGCTGGCCGGGATTGTCAAAGTCCAGTCTTACGAAAGCCAATTTGAAAACGGTTGCGACATGAAGGTCCGGGTGCTGCCCGAAGGCCCCGTAATCAAGATCACGCAGAACCTTGGCGCTGGGTCAGATGCCTGTCGGTTGGACCCCACCGCAATCACCGAAGCCGTAACGCGGGTCGAAGCCGGATCCATGGAGCAGTCAGACCTGTTCATGCTCAACAAGTTCGGACCAGAGGAGGCCGCCGGGCGAGGGTTTTGCAATGTTATCGGCGCGGCGCTGGACGACGACGTACCGGTTTTGGTTGGCGTGGGTGCGGCGAGCGTTGACGCATTCAAAGGGTTTGCGGGCGGCCTGGCCGTGGCGCTGACAGACGACAAACAGTCCATTCTTGACTGGGTCCATTCTGCACTGCCCAAAGCCTAGACCAAGGGACCGGCGGTAAGACCACATTGGGCCCACCGCCGGATAGACCAGCGATTTCTTTACCCGGCACCTTTAGGCGGCGGCAGGCTTCCGTCCTTATAGGCTGTCCAGTCGGTGATCTCGGGGTAGAACTGCTTGCGCCACGCCCGCACACGCGGGTTAAACATCCGGCGCCACAGCGGTGGAAACATCGCCAGCGCCGTCATTGGTGGGTACCCAGTCGGTAGCATCGGCACCTCTGTTTCATCATAGACTTGCAACAGCGGAAACCGCCGCATCGGATGCAAGTGATGATCCGCATGACGTTGCAGATTGATCAGCAGCAGTCCCGACACCCGATGGGCTGAATCCCAGGAATGGTGCGCCTTTACTGGCTCATACTTACCATCCCCCAGATGTTTGCGGGTCAGCCCATAGTGCTCGACATAGTTGGTCAGCTCTAGCTGCCAGATCGCGACAAAGGCCTGAAAGGCAAACAGCCCCACACCCACCCAGCCACCAATGGCAAAGGCAACACCAAGGAACACCAGCTGAAGCACCAGATACTTCCAAATCGGGTTGGACAGATGCCAGGGCGACCGCTTACGCCGGGCCAGCATCGCCTTCTCCGCGCGCCAAGCCGAACCAAATCCGGTCAGCAAGACGCGGGCAAACGCCCGGTGGAACCCTTCATTATACCGCGCCGTCACCGTGTCGCGCGGGGTTCCAACATAGGGGTGATGCACCAGCATATGCTCGGTCCGAAAATGCCCATACAGCACCAGCGCCATCAACAGATCCCCCAATCCGCGCTCAACCCGGTTGGGTTTGTGGAACAGCTCATGTGCATAGACAATACCCACAGTCCCGGTGGTGACACCGATCCCGAACATGATCCCCAAGGTTTCCAGCGATGAATACTGCCCGACATATGTCAGGTAATACAACGTGCCAAATACCAGCATCAGCTGCACAGGAAACCAGATCCAAGTTAGCAGTCGGAACCAAAACAGCTCGGCATCAGGCGTGTCCGGGTCCGGGTTTCGCAAGTCCTTGCCCAGGATTACATCCAGCAAAGGCATCAACACCCAGCCATAGAATGGGATCAGCAGGACCACCCAGCCACCATACAGCACCGCTAGGGCCACCAGCGGTACAAAACTCAATGTCATCCAGTAAGGCCAGGCGCTTAACCCGGTCTTATTGGTGGGTGATTCAGTTGCCAGGGTCATTTCCCGGTCTCCTTGTTTAAGTGATCATCCCGCGGCGTCAGACGCAGGCGAATACCATCGGCCGCACGCACGGTCAGTTGCGCGACGGGAACGGGTGTGTCCCCCTCGACCAGCTCAAATCGGTAGGCCCGCACCAGCATCGACAACAGCAACGGCCCCTCGACCATGGCAAACCCCGACCCCGGACACACCCGAGGCCCCGCCGAGAACGGAATATAAGCGGACCGCAGACATTCCTTTCCGTTGGGCGTATCAAACCGCCCCGGATCAAATTCATCCGGCCTGTCCCATAGCCGTTCATGGCGATGCAGGTGCCAGGGACTCAGGATCACTTGCGAACCGGGCTTGACCCTGCGCGCCCGAAACTGCTCTGGGCAGCTCGCCTCGCGGACATACATCGGGACCGGTGGATACAGCCGCATGGATTCGCGAAACACGGACCGCGCGTGGCGCAGCTTTGACACGGTTGAGAAATAGATCTTCTCAGGCTCCATCTCGCTCAACGCCTCTTGCGCCACCTTGTCCTGCCAGTCCGGATAGCGGGCCAACAGGTACAACGACCAGGCCAACGCCGCCGCCGAGGTCTCGTGACCGGCCAGAAAGAAAATGGCGACCTGATCAATCATCTCTTCGGTTTCAAACAGCTCACCCGTTTCCGGATCAGGAGTTGTCATGATCTTGGTCGACAGATCATCCGGGGCTGTTCCATCTGCAATCTCTTTGGCTCGCTGCTGGGTCAATTGCCCGATCAAGCCCCGAATGGTGCGTGCCGTATCACGGGTTTTGCGGGAATGCAGCCGTGGCAACCACTTTGGATAAGGCAAAACTGCCGTGATATTGGCAACCGGCTGCGCCGCCTGATGTTGGCGGAACGCCTCAAAGGCCGCAGTTGCGATTTCATGCTCGATTGGCACTGAAAACAAGGTGCGAAAAATCACGTCCATCGCCACATGGCTGGTCTGTTCTTCAATCTCAACCGGAGATCCATCCGCCAGAGGCCTAAGGCGCTCGACCGCCGCAACGCCACTGTCCCACATCGCCGGAAACACCGTGCGCAACCGCCCACCCTCGAATGCCGGATCGATAATACGCCGCTGCCGCGCCCATGTTTCCCCGTTTGAGATAAACACGCTCTCACCCAATAGCGGCTTCAACCCCACCCGGATCCGTTCTGATTTTGGAAAATCATGCGACCGCTGTTTTAGAACCAGATCTACCAGTTCAGGGTCGTTACACAGGTAAGACCGAAAGAAAGGTGTCCGCATTTCAGCCATCCACGCGCGATACAGATGCCCGGGCTGTGCCGACAGAATATCCTTTTTGAATTGCCTGAAATAGCCCCACAGGGAAACACGCCCCGTCCTCGCCTTGGGCTTGGGTGGCAGGTCAATATCGGGTTCAAATTTGCCGTCCAGCAACAGGGGCCTCCATCACATTGGGCTGATCTATCGTCGCGCGATAGTTTCAATGGCAAAGAATTTTGTAATTGACCGGCGTCAATTTTTCCGCGGACAGACCGTTTCCATATGGCAAACGCCTGATACAATGGGTCACGGCGACCCCGCGCGCCAAATCGTTTAAATACAGGGCACTCTCTGACAGATCAGAATTCTGTGCACTGGACCCAAATGCCCAACCCTTCGCCCCCACCCCACCCCTGTGGCAACTGCAGCTTCTACACAGACAGCATCTGGCAACCTGTTTCCTCTGGCGCCATGTCGACGCTGTCCCGCGGATTTACCCGCCAAGACCTAAGCGCGGGGCAACCGCTATACCATCAGGATGACGACAACCGAGGCGTATACTGCGTTTCCAAAGGCTTGATCGCGCTACGCACTCATCACATGGATGGCTCGTCCACCCTGTTGCGTCTGGCATACCCGGGCGAGATCATCGGCTTTCGATCATTCTTGGAATTCCGCCCTCACCGAACCGAGGCGCGGGCCTTGCTGACTTCTCGTGTGTGTACAGTGGCGCAGCGAGATGCACAGCAGGTTGTGCAGACCAACCCATCCGTCCTGACTCGCCTCGCGTCACGCTGCATCACGGAAATTGACCGCAATCACGACCGGATCATCGCCGCAGCGAAAACCCCAAACAAACTAAGACTGGTTGGTATCCTTCAGCGCCTGATGACCGCACACGGCACCCAGATAGATAACCACCTGCGCATGCACTTGCCCCTGTCCAGAACAGATTTGGCCGATCTGTTGGGGGTGCAAACCGAAACCGTCTCTCGCCTGCTTAAACGCATTCAGCAAGATGGCACATTTCAGGTTTCCGGCCGCGAGTTCCAGATGCCACTGCCTCCACCAACGCGACCCGCTGCCACGGGTTAAGCCGCCCAAGGGTAAGCCTTGCCACTGCGTCGTGATGGCTGGATTTGGGCCGTTTCATCAACAAAGGATCTGCCACGTTCCTTGTTTTACTATTTGTACCTGAAGCCCTAAAACCAACCAACCGTCTGGCGAAAGACGTCCACCAACTTTCATGAAGGCGTCCCCCATGGCCACCAAAACGAAGCAGCATCCCCGTAATCAACACTCCGAGGGTTACGATTTTGGGCGTTTAGTGGCGCAGACACCCGATCTTGAAGCCTTCACGATCAGTAGCCCGACCGGTCAGACCACGATTGACTTTCAAGACGTTACGGCCGTCCGTATGCTTAATCGGGCGCTTCTGAAGACGCATTACAATATTGATTTTTGGGATATTCCAGCCGGTTATCTATGCCCCCCAATTCCCGGCCGCGTCGACTACATCCATTATCTCGCGGACTTGCTTGCCAGCAGCAATAACCAAGAAATCCCGCGTGGGCGTCATATCAAAGCGTTGGACATCGGCACCGGGGCGAGCTTGGTTTACCCAGTTTTGGGCCAGAGCGAATACGGCTGGCACTTCACTGGTGTCGATATCGACGCAGGCGCAATCAAATCGGCACGGAAAATTTGTGAATTCAACAAGTTGGCAATTACCCTTAGGCGACAAAGCAAACCTGAGAATATCTTTCACGGTGTGATCCAACCCAACGATGTCTTCCACGTAACCATGTGCAACCCGCCTTTTCATTCGTCCATGGAACAAGCGAACAAAGGCACCCAACGCAAGTGGGCGAACCTTGGCAAGGGGCGTTCAAAGAAGCTCAACTTTGGTGGCCAAAACGCTGAACTTTGGTGTCCGGGTGGCGAAATAAAGTTTATCGCCAGCATGGTTGAACAGAGCATGGAGTTCGCCGACCAGTGCCTGTGGTTTACCTCGTTGGTGTCGAAGAAAGATAACCTCCAGCCCCTTGCTCGAATTTTGAAAAAAGCCAGGGTTGCTGATTACAAGGTCGTAGAAATGGCACAGGGGCAAAAGACAAGTCGTTTTATTGCTTGGACTTACATGAAGAAAAAACAACGCACCCAGTTTGTTAACAACGCCGAGAAATAGCGGCTACGTGCCGATATTCTGCAATGCGGTTAATGCCTAGGTCAGCGTAACTGCGTCGCAGAAACCTGTGACACTATGGATATCCACAGTTGCCCGTAGGGCGACGAATCTCAAAGAGCTATGTTGACCGATTCCTCAAGACAAAATCGACCTGCAAAGTTTAGCGACGAGGCAATAAATAAGGACGCACCAATTCAAGCCGCCCTCATCAGTTTCAATCTGTCGAATCTACCACATTTGATTTAGATCAACGAAGAGTAGCGAGAACCATATACACTTTTGACGTCGGAGGTAGAAAATGCGTTCCAATTTGTTGGTACATTTAGTTATTGCCCTTATTTCTACAAGTGTCGTTATTTTCGCAGGATCGGCACATGCGGTGCCTGTACTGATCAACTACGATGAATTACGTCCGAAAACGTACGAGGACTTTGAAGATGAGCCTGTGGGCGGGTTTTTGAATCCCGGAACTTTTGAAACGTTCTCTTTTACTGCAGGTTCTCCGATGATAGCAGAGTTAGAAACCATCTGCAGATCAGCAGGTAGGTGCCTGTCTGACAACGATTTATTATCCAACCGAGCGCGCCAGTTTTCGAATCTCCACTCTGGCACAAAAGCCTTCGGGGTTCATTTGGGTTGGGTAAATCCAAATCAGTTCTCGACGCTTGCGATTACTGTTGTTGGGGCAAAGTCTACCAGAACATTTTCGGGCTTTAGCACCTCAAATTTGACCTCAAAATTGGCTTTCTATGACAAGTATGGCCTGAAAAGCCTTACCTTTGAAAGGTCCGATCTGCCGGGGCCGTTTCTTACCAATTATTCTTTCGACAACGTAGTTACTTCAGTTCGACCGGTGCTTGTCCCTGTTCCACTCACGGCAGCCGGCTGGTTATTGAGCCTTTCGACTGGGGCAATGGTTCTTTGCGGACTATTAAAGTCAAGGGAGTTCCAAAAAAATCATATGTATGGTTTCGAACCGAAGGCGAGCCTTTAACCTACCCCACTCTAGTGAACCAGCAGGACAAGCTTCAGTTCAGTTTCTCTGACCTCGTTTAAAGGACTGGACCGTCCGCATTGCAACCATCCTTCCGATGACAGTTGATGTATCATCGTCGAAGGCCGCAATCGAAGGCTGTACTGCCGCTTTTGGCAGAGTACAGGAGGCCCGACTTGACCGATACCGCCGCTAGGGTCAGGAAAACTCATAGATCAATTTTAAACGACTTCCTCAAGGCAAAATCGACCTGCAAACTTTGGTGACGAGGCAGGAATTGGGGCGGCCCAATTCAGGCCCCCCTAATAAATTTCAATCTATCGAAGCTTTATTCTATTGCCAAGTCAGGCCGGATTATTTAGCTCGCCTGCCCCTTGTCAGACAGTTGGAGCGCCATGCCCCTGTGGCATCTATTGGCGCATCGACTTAAAGAACGGATATCGAAATCTCGTCGGCGATACTGTCATCCAGATTGGTTTTCATATGCTCCGTCAGATCAGCCAACAGAGCATCCAGATCATTTTGCCGGCAGCTGGCATGAATGGAAAACCATTCCGGCAAATCCCTCCCGTCAGGCACCGTATAATAGCGTCCTTCGTCGCGACCCATATTCAAAACGCGCATGTCTTGTTCCAAAAAAAGTTCGACGGTGCCTAGCCCATCGTCTGAGTAATTTCGCAAAACCATAAACTCAGCTTTTGACTGTCTCTCATCCAGAACAGGTGCGCCTTTGGGGTTATGATCAGGCGCGGCGGGTGCGGCAGGTGCATCTTCCACTGTCTGCGAATTACTGTCCTGATTGGGCAACAAGATACCGACGCCAGCCATGATCCCCAAAACGGAAAACAAGACCAACGCAGGCCCATTTTCGCTTCTGAAGCCCAGTTGAAAGCCGCTATAGAGCCCCCAAAGGCTGAGAATAACCAGAACTGCAGAAGCCAGTGTTTTTAGAATTTTCACGTAAACTCCCTTCTTCCCGTATCTCTCTGGTGTTGCACGGCTTCACGCTTTGGTATGGCTAGTTGAAATTGACCACACAATTTGGCGGCATGTCAAAAAGTAAGGGCGACCCAATTCAGGCCGCCCTTATAAATTTCAATCTGTCGAAACCTTAATCTGTTGCCAGATACTCGGTCAAAACCTGCTCCGAGGCGTGACCACCCATCAGGCTCGCCTGCCCCATGTCTGGCAGTTGGTGCGCGATACCCTTGTGGCAACTGATACAGGTCTTCTCGCCGGTGAACAGGAACCGCTCATGCGCCTCTGCTGCCCGAGTACTCTGCCGGGTGATATCCATCGACTCTTCCGAGTGACAGTTGCGGCATTCAAGCGAGTTGTTGGCCTCTAACCGGGTCCATTCGTTTTGCGCCAGTGCCAGGCGGTGTTCCAGGAACTTTTCACGCGTGTTGATGGTACCGAAAATTTTGCCCCAAACCTCTTTTGAGGCCTGCATCTTGCGGGCAACCTTACTGGTCCATTCATGTGGCACGTGGCAGTCGGGACACGTCGCCCGCACGCCTGAGCGGTTAGAGTAGTGGATCGTCGGCTTCAGCTCTTCGTACACATTGTCACGCATTTCATGGCAACTGGTACAAAAGGCTTCGGTGTTGGTGACCTCTAGGGCGGTGTTGAAACCACCCCAGAAAATGATCCCCATGACAAAACCGCCCATGGTCAGAAACCCAAGGCTGTAGTGCACACTAGGCCGGCGAATGGCCGACCAAATCCGTTTGGCGAACCCCAGCATCAGTTGTCTCCCGACTTGGTGCCGGCCACATATTCAAGAACCTGATCCACATCGACAAATGTGTTTTCTACCAGATCTTTGGCATCAGACTGCGGCACGTGACACTGGGTACAGAAATACCGGCGCGGCGTAACCGAGGCGAGGAACTGATTATCCCGGTTCATGAAGTGCGTGATCGACACCATTGGTGCCTGACTGTCACCAACAGCCGCGCGGCTGTGGCAGCTCAGGCATTTGTTGACGTTGATATCGATCTGATAGCCGTCGATCTTATGCGGGATCAACGGCGGTTGCTCTGGATAGTTGCGCACCTGACGCAGGTCAGTGTTCAAACGTTTAGCAATCTGAGGCAGGTCTCCCTGCTCTGCCAACGGCGCGCCCGCGCGCAGCGTTGCAACGTATTCTTGTGCAAATGCTGCCCCTGACAAGGCCAAGACCAAAGCGGTGGCTATAGCATGTATCTTGATCATGGCTCACGCTCCCATCGGTACGATTTTAACCGCACATTTCTTAAAGTCGGTTTGTTTGGAAATCGGGTCGGTTGCATCCAGCGTGACCTTGTTGATCAGCTTGGCAGCATCGAACCAAGGCACAAAGACCAGCCCCTTTGGCGGTTTGTTACGACCACGGGTTTCGACCCGAAGGTTGATTTCACCCCGACGAGAAACAACGCGCACTCCACTGCCTCGGCGCAGACCCTGAGCCTTGGCATCATCCGGATGCATGTAGCAAAGAGCATCAGGCACAGCCGAGTGTAATTCGGGCACACGTTGGGTCATCGAGCCCGAGTGCCAATGCTCCAGAACACGTCCAGTCGCCAACCAGAACGGATATTCTTCGTCCGGGCTTTCTGGTGCTGGTTCAAACGGCAGCGCAAAAATCACGGCCTTGCCATCCGGCTTACCATAGAACTCATAATCCGCACCGGGTGTTACATAGGGGTCAGACCCCTCCTTAAACCGCCAGCGAGTTTCTTTGCCGTCGACAACAGGCCAACGTAGGCCACGAACATTGTGATAGGTGTCAAACGGTGCCAGATCGTGGCCGTGGTCACGACCAAAGGCAGCGTATTCTTCGAACAGGCCTTTCTGGATATAGAACCCAAAGTGGTTGGCTTCCTGGTTTTCATACTCGTCCGATGTCTGCTCTAGCGGGTAGGCATCGACCTGACCGTTAGCATAGAGCACGTCATACATGGTCTTGCCTTTGTACTCTGGGTTTGCATCCAGAAGCTCGGCATCCCAAACATCTTCGATCTTGAAACGTTTCGAGAATTCTACCAACTGCCACAGGTCAGACTTGGATTCACCGGGGGCATCCACTAGCTGGTGCCAGAACTGAGTACGGCGCTCGGCGTTGCCATAGGCGCCTTCTTTTTCCACCCACATTGCTGTTGGCAGGATTAGATCAGCAGCTTCACAAGTGACGGTTGGATAGGCATCGGACACAACGATAAAGTTGTCCGGATTGCGATACCCCGGCAAGGTCTCTTCCATCATGTTAGGCGCGGCTTGCATGTTGTTGTTCACCTGCACCCAATAGCAATTGATCTTGCCATCTTTCAGGTGTCGGTTTTGCAGAACAGCGTGGGCACCGGGCTTTGGTGGAATAGTGCCCTCCGGCAGCTTCCAGATATCCTCAGCAAAGGCGCGGTGTTTGGGATTGGCAACAACCAAATCCGCCGGCAGTCTGTGCGAGAACGTGCCAACTTCACGCGCGGTACCACAGGCCGATGGCTGCCCAGTCAGCGAGAACGGCGAGTTGCCCGGTGTTGAGATCTTACCAGTCAACAAGTGCACGTTATACAGCATGTTGTTGACCCAGACACCACGGGTGTGCTGGTTGACGCCCATAGTCCACAGGGACATGATTTTGACGTCAGGGTCGGCATACATTTTTGCCATTTCCAACAGACGGTTTTCTGGAACACCGGATATTTCCGAGGCGTATTCCAGCGTATAAGGCTTCACGAACTCCGCGAATTCCTCAAACGTCATTTCCGTGGAGCCACCGGCCTTGTCGTTGTTCTCAGCCGCTTGCTCTAGCGGGTGTTCGGGACGCAACCCATAGCCGATGTCCTGATTACCGCGCCTAAAGTTGACGTGCTTGGAAACGAAGTCCTCGTTCACAGCACCGTTTTCAATGATGTAGTTGGCAATGAAGTTCAGCATCACCAGATCGGTCTGGGGCGTAAAGATCATCGGAATGTCGGCCAGATCAAAGCTGCGATGCTTGAATGTCGACAGAACACCAACTTTTACATGCGGGTTCGAGAACTTGCGATCTGCAATCCGGGTCCAAAGGATCGGGTGCATCTCCGCCATGTTCGAGCCCCAGAGGAAGAAGGCGTCGGCGTTTTCAAAGTCATCATAGCAGCCCATTGGCTCGTCGATGCCGAATGTGCGCATGAACCCACCCACAGCAGACGCCATACAGTGACGCGCGTTAGGGTCGATATTGTTAGAGCGGAAGCCGGCCTTCATCAGCTTGGATGCGGCGTAGCCTTCCCAGACAGTCCACTGACCGGAACCGAACATGCCAATGCCTGTCGGGCCTTTTTCCTTCAGCGTGGCCTTCCACTTCTCGGCCATGATATCGAAGGCCTCATCCCATGAAACAGGGGTGAAATCGCCTTCTTTGTCATACACGCCGTCGGTCTTGCGCAGCAACGGCTGGGTCAGACGGTCTTTGCCGTACATGATCTTGGATAGGAAATATCCTTTGACGCAGTTCAAACCGCGGTTCACTTCGGCTTCGGCATCCCCGTGTGTTGCCACAACTCTGCCCGCTTTGGTGGCGACCATGATAGAACAGCCGGTGCCGCAAAAACGACAGGCCGCCTTGGACCACTTCAGGTCGGTAATACTGGCGTCTGTCACCAGGTTCTGCGCTTCGGCAGATAGCGGCAATCCAGCCGCTGCAGCAGCCGCTGCAACCGCCTGCGCCTTAATGACGTCCCGTCTAGTCAGTTTGGTCATTTTTCTCTCCAATTAGTCTGCCGTGGGTCGAAACCCGGATCGGCATATCAATCTGTTTGGTGATAAACGAGAGACGCATTAACGACCCCGTCCAATAGCTGCAGTTGGGTCAGTGCCTCAACTATCTTGCCTTGATTCTCTGTCTCCAACGTCACGATAATTTTGCCACTTGGGTCGGCAACTGGCACCTCGGCCATCTCAATCGTCGCAATTTCTTCCAGGATCTGGTCCATTTTCTGGGGATCAGCCCTCAGCAAAAGGCTGGATATATGTACTACTTCAGTCACGCTGAGGCTCCATGATCGATATTGCTGAAAAAGTGCATGCAGCCACGCAGGCACCACATCCGTTGCATAAGTCCTGATCTACAAAGACGGCTCCCACCGGGCGTTGAGATAGATCAAAGACAAGGGCTTCGACCTCACAATTATCCGTGCAAAGTCGGCAACTTATTCCGCTCTGCAAAATACAGGAATCCGAAATCACAGCCTGAATCGTCCAGGCCGGCTGATCAAGATCAAAAACAGACTCTTTGCAGGCTTTGGCGCAAGCCTCGCAAAAGGTGCATTCACCATTTTCAAACGACACAACCGGTGTATTGGCTGGGCCGTTAAACAAAATGTCTTCTGGACAGGCGGCAACGCAGTCACCGCATCCAATACATGCATCCAGGATTGATGTTTCAGAGGTCCATGGGGGGCGGATCGGCGCGCCATGCTTACCTGAGAACAGCGCGCGTCGGGATAACGTTTGTGATCCTGACCTGCCCATGAGAATTAGCCCGTAGGTGGACCAAAGACCAGTTGAAGCATCCAGACACTAAAGCCAAACCCTCCAACGATAACACCTGCCAAAACAGGGGCTAAAAAAACTGCAAGAACAAGAAAAGCCCAACGTTCATCGGATTTCGAAATTGTCCCTACTGCGGCTTCGCCGGTATCAGTTACCATCGCCACCTCCTAAATAAGATAAAATGGTACTTTCGACTGAGCGGATTGCTCAGCCCAAAGCCTATTCCAATTCAAATCTGTGTGAAAGCACCATTCCGGCCCTAAATGGCCAAGGCACCGGAAAAATTAGCTAAACAGCTAAAAATCCACAGCAAAATGGCAAGAGACTGTTAACCCACCCGGGACAAGTAGGTATTTATCGCAGACATGTGATCCCTCTCACGGGTCCCCACCCCACCACCAGCATTCGTTGATTCCATTTAAGTCTTGTCAGACTGTACCTGCTTCTGCACCTGCGTCAGCCAGTCCATCATGGCTTCAATATTCGGCTCGACAGTTACAGCCAGCCCATCTGCGAAGGTCTGAAATGCCTCGACGTTCAGCGAGTTCACACCCGAGATCACCGGAATCCCCAGTTCCAGCGCCTCGCCGATAACCGGACGCATCCCGCGACCGTCGGCTTCATGCTTACCGAACTTGTTGACAATCAAGACGTCAGGCACGGTCTCGCCCTGCAGCGATTTGGTAACCTGCGCCACGGCCTGTTCCAGCGCAGACGGGTCCAAACGACATCCACGCGATTCAGGTCCCAGAGATTGGGAGATCCGGATGGTCTCACCTTTGGGCAGCACCCGCACATCCATGTCGCACAGGGCTGCATCATGACATTCCGTGTTGGTTTGAACGATCCCCGCCAAAGCTGTGCCCTGCGCTTGCAGTCGGTCGGCCAGTTCACTCAACAACCGATCCGTTGCGCCACGGTCTTTGGTCATCACATAGGCAAGGTGCATCTTAAGTCTCTTTCTTTATATCAGTTCGATAATGGTAATCATCATTGACCAGCAATGCCATAGGTCGCACCGCCCATGATACAAAACACCTCACCATGGCAGCGGGACAAATCCGATAACGGGCTCATGAACCAGGATCAGCACCAGAAAGACCGCTCCGGCAAGGACCAGCGGCAAGGGCGACCAAGACAGGCCCATCAGGTTCAACCGCGCAGTCCCTGTCGCTAACCGCCGCCATTCCTCCTGCCCCAGTACGCGCTGCTTACGGCGATCAATCACCATCATGCCCATAACAGCAAAGCCACCGAAAAGACCAAACAGGATGACATGTGCCAGATCTCCATTGGCCAGCAAATGCGCCCCCGCCCACAGCGCCATCGCCACCAACAGCGGGTGACGAGTCGCGGCCAGCATACCGGGTTTATCAGGGTCAAAGGGCTGTTTCCCCAAGCCCCCAAAGCTAAGCGGGTTCTGTGTCATCATGCCGCCTACCGCGATTAGACAGGCCAACGGCATCACCACCAACGGCGCCCAGCGAAAGATCTCCCACTGGGGCAGCACACCAACATAAGGCGCGCGTGCGGCGGCCATGATCAGCCAGGCCAAGACCAGCAGCGATAGAATGGAATAGGATATGAAGTACCCTTTGGTTCCCAACCGAGCAATCAGCCATGGTCGCATTGGTGGGCGAACAGGGAACATGTGGCTAACCATGAACAGGGTCAGCGCTGCAATGAATTCGAGCCAATCTACCATACTATCCCCCTGCTCAAGTTGATGGTCGGGAGGGATCTATCGGACTACAAGCGCAAAGACCACCATTGTCCGACCGATAGGTCGGGCGCGCCTGACCTTCCCAAGGTCAGGCGCGCCCTATGTTTTACAGTCCCAGCACCTTGCGCCGTTCTTCAGCAAAGCCCTGCACCATGCGGTCAGCAATCAATGCCAGAATTGCCATCGCAGCCCCAGCCGAAATGCCAAGCCCCACATCCGCCTGACCCAGCGCCAGATAGATCAGCTGCCCCAAACCAGTGGTACCGATCAGCGCCGCAATCACCAGCATGGCAAAGGCATACAAGATGGTTTGGTTCAGCCCCAACAGGATGGTCGGCGCCGCATAAGGCGCACGCACATCCCGCAGGATCTGCCAAGTGGTTGCCCCTGATGCAATTGCTGCCTCGATCATCTCGTCCGGTGTCTCTGTCAGCCCATGACGGCTATAGCGGATCATCGGCACGATCGCGTACGCGATGATCGCCAGAAACGCCGAGAACTCGCCGATCTGAAACACCATCAGAACAGGGATCAGGAACACAAACAGCGGAATAGTCTGCAACATATCACAAATCGGACGGGTGATCCTCCATGCCATTGGTGACTCCGCGCACAACAAACCGATACCGCCACCGGCAATCGCACAGGCAAATACCGCAGCACCGCTAAGGTATAGCGACAACATCGCACGATCCCACAGTCCCGATAGCAGAATGGTCAACAGCAACCCAACCGACAAAACAGCCAACCCACGCCCCGATGCCACCCAGCCTAGGGCCGCAACGCCGACCAGAACAAACGGCCATGGCAGATTGGTGATACCGGTTTCCAGCATACCAACGAAGATCAGCGTCATGATCCCCCACGTCACCTGCCCGCGCAGCGCCAGAATCAGTCCGGCAACCGCACCAACAGCAAACAGCCCTAGGCTCCATTGTGCTGTCCACTGGAACCCCCAGGTAAACGGCAGCACAGCCTCATCCAGGCCAATGCGCAGCGGCAACAGACCAAAGTACAACACGTTGTTTTTGACAGCAGCCAGCCATTGCCAATTGGCCGTGGTAAAGGCGCTAAGCCCCGCATCAACTGCATCAACTGCGCCATCAAAGGCCGAATACTCGGATGGGTTCGGCAGGCTGTTCCATGTGACCGCACTGGCAATAACACCAACCGCCAGAATGCCCCAGGCAACCCGTGCATCATAACGTTTGCGATTATCCTGCGCCAAGGTTCCGCTCATCCGGTCGATGATCACGGCAAACACCACAATGACCAAGCCAGCCATCAACGCCGGACCAAACTGAGCCTTGCGCATGGTCAGCAGAACTTCCCAGCCGATGTCATCAAAGCCACCGATCACAGCCGCGATGATCACCATCGAAAGCGCCGCCATCAGACATTGATTGACCCCAACCAAAATCTGCGTCGCCGCCGAAGGGATCTCGACCTGAAATAGCTGCTGCAGCCGGGTTCCCCCGGCCATGATCGCAGCTTCTTTGATCTCTGGCTCGATCCGCTCTAATCCCAGCAACACATTTCGCGCCATCGGTGGTGCTGCATAGATCGCACTGGCAATCAGCCCCACCACAGGACCAAAGCCAAACAGCACCAGCAACGGTGTCAGATAGGCAAATGTTGGAACCGTCTGCATGATGTCCAGCATCGCCTGTACCGGTTTGCGAAAGCGCGGATATTCATTGGCCAGCACACCGATGCCACCGCCGACGATCAACGCCAAAGGCACCGAAACCGCAACCAGTGACAAGGTGTTCATGCTCTCGGCCCAATAGCCCGAGGCCAGCACAAAGCCCAACCCCACAACGGCCATCAGCGCCATCGACACGCCGCCCAGCATCCAGCCGATTGCTGTCACCACAGCGATCACTAGGATCCAAGGCGAGCTCCCCAATATCAGATTGGTGGCCTCCATCGGATAGGACATCAACGCCGAAAATCCGCGGGCAATGGGTTTGATCAGCTGCAACAACCAGGTCATAGCCGCACCGACCCAATCGGTTGCAGGCACAACCAGCGCTTCGGGGAATTTCACCAGCCAGGGCAGTGTGGTTTCAAGCAGCAGGCACAGTGCGCCTACGATCAAGGCCACCAATGCGGCAAGGCTCCCCTTGCTAAGACCCGCCATCACCCGGCTTCCACATGCAAGGCGGCAGCCAGATCAGCCGGGTTCACAACACCCAAAAGCGTGCCATCTTCGGCGCGTACCGGAACCGGTTCATACAGGTCCATACACCGCGCCAATGCAGCATCCAGCGTCATATCTACGCGCAACCCCGGATCGTCGGCGCCGTAAACATGCCCCTCGCCGGGTTCCATGACCGAGGCCACATGGGCATGACGCCCCTTGGCCACATCCTTGGAAAACTCGCGCACATAGTCATCAACCGGGTTCAGGATAATGTCCGACGGCGTGCCAATCTGCACAACCTTACCGTCGCGCATAATGGCAATGCGGTCGGCCAGTTTCAGCG
Source organism: Parasedimentitalea denitrificans (assembly GCF_011813015.1). Classification (GTDB taxonomy): domain Bacteria; phylum Pseudomonadota; class Alphaproteobacteria; order Rhodobacterales; family Rhodobacteraceae; genus Parasedimentitalea; species Parasedimentitalea denitrificans. The sequence goes on from NZ_QHLQ01000001.1 coordinate 287,215, forward strand.
CCTCGTTGATGTCGTGGGTGATGAAGACAATGGTGGTCTTCAGCTCGGCCTGAATTTGCAAGAATTCGTCCTGCAATTGCCGCCGGATCAGAGGATCAAGCGCCGAAAACGGCTCATCAAGGAACCAGACAGAACAATCGGTCACCAGCGAGCGGGCAATGCCAACACGCTGACGCTGACCACCGGACAGTTCACGCGGGTGGTGCGTCTCGCGCCCGGCTAGACCAACCAGTTCGATAACCTTCTGGGCCTTCTCCAAATGGGCCTTGCGTTTAACGCCCTGCACGCGCAGCGGATAGGCCACGTTGTCGATCACGCTCATATGCGGGAACAAACCAAAATGCTGGAACACCATGCCCAGCTTTTTGCGCCGCAACTCGATCAGCCGATCAGGCGTCGCCTCAACAATGTTTTCACCGTCAATGCGGATTTCGCCATGGGTCGCATGCAACAAATGCGAGATACAGCGGATCAGGGTAGACTTGCCCGAACCGGACAGCCCCATGATGACAAATAGCTCTCCTTCGGCCACCTCAAAATTGGCGTCCTGCACCGCGGGGATCAGCCCTTTTTCACGCAACGCAGCGGCGGCGGCTTCGGGTTCAGAATGTACAGACAGCGCCTCAGATAAGGCGCTGTCTGCGTTGGGGCCAAACACCTGCCAGACATTCTGGCAGGAGATGGCGGCCTGAGGCGTATCGTTCACGACCGTCAGCTTACTTGGTGGCTGCGTCGACAACCGGACGCCATGTGGCCTCGTTCTCGGCCATCCAGGCAGCAACCACTTCTTCAACCTTGCCACCGTCCACATCGACGGCACCCATCATCGGCTGCTGATCTTCAACGGCCAGAGTGTAGTTTGACAAGATTTCGCTGGCAGCAGGCCATGTTTCAGCCAGACCAGACCAACCGGCCTTGAAGATGCGCGAAGCGGCAAAATCACAGTCGTTGATCGCATTGGGGTTCGGGCCCCAAGCTGGATCTGAGAAACAGGCATCTTCACCGGCTGGCAGATCAACGAATTTCACGTCATAAGCCGACATCGCCCAGTGCGGCTGCCAGAAGGTAACCAGCAACGGTGTCTTACGCTCGGTTGCGGCGCGCAGCTCAACAATCAGAGCAGCCTCGGAACCAGCAGGTACAGCTTTGAACGGCAGGTCCAGACCCGTCATCCGGTCAGCACCCGGTGTGCCCCAATCGGCAGGGTAGTCAACCAGACGACCTGCTGGCAGTGTTTCAGCCGAAGCAAACAGCGGCGCGCAGTCTTTTAGCGCTTCCCATGCTGGCAGACCTGGGCACAGTTCACCCACATGTGCCGGATAGGCGATACCTTCGCGGGCGGCCAATTCCAGATCACCCAGCTCGACCACGGTGCCTTCACCAATTTTCTTGGCGTAGTCATCGGACACATTTGAAGACCAGATTTCCAGCGTTGCGTGGATGTCGCCATCCGCAATCGCCTGGAACTGGTTCATCATACCGGCTGAGACATACTCAACCTTATAGCCAGCCGCCTTTAGCATTTCACCAGCGATATGAGTGGTAACGTGCTGACCGGTCCATTCGTTGACCGCCAAACGGATCGGCTTGTCGACGGCACCCATGTCTGCTGCGCTGACCATACCAGCTGTAACCGCGAATGAAACAGCACCCAGTGCTGCAGCATATCCCTTAAACGTCATGAATTAACTCCCTAATGTGTTATTGCACGCCCCTATTGAAAAAGAGCGGTATCTTAATTGGAACCCTGCCCTCCATGTCGCAAAAGCAACCACTGGACGATCGGTTCATTCCCTTACCCGGTCTGACCAGGCACTCTGGTGCTAGACTGGCTGATATTCATCCAATGATTGCCCAGATAACGACACTTTGTCGAGCATCTACGCCCTGCAATGGCATTTTTTGTTTGGCCATTCAACTTTTAATGCAATCAATCAAATTTTCTCAACTCGGCCAAGCGACCTATGCAATCGAATCTCTACCAGTTTTCGGGTGTCGATCTGACGTGTTGCGAAGCCAGTTTCCCAGCACCCATCAGACGGAGACGCATTACGCGATCCAACACCATTAACCGTGCTTGCGGGCGATCATCCAAACCGGATCATAGGTCAGCGGTAACTGCCCATTCTGGCCGAAATTACTGCGATAGCGATCTTCAAATTCCCGCAACCGCCCGCGGCTCCACTGCTGTTCAGCCTGCCCGTTGACGCCGGTATTTCGCAGATGTCGCAGCAGCGACATGGCACTGTCAAACTGCATTTCGATTGTGGACTGCGAAACATGCACCAGATCAACGTCACTCGGCAACAAGCCAGGCCAATCCGCTGCATCAACGTAACTTGGCGCCGCAGCTGAAGAGCCAAGATTGCGCAATTGGTGAAACTGTCCGGTTCCAAAACCGGAAACTGCCAGCCATCCACCAGGGCTTAGCCGGGCTAACAAACGGGCCATCAAGGCAGGGATGTCGCTGATCCACTGCACGGTCGAACTTGAGATGATCAGGTCCAACTCTGACGGCAACGGTACGGTTTCAATGGGGCCAAAGGTGAAATGAGTTCGATCTGACCGGTCCTCGGTCAGTGCACCCAATCCCGGTGCAGCCTCGGCCACCAGATCATTCAGGGTCAGATGGTGAATATCAAAACTGTGCAGCATTGGCCGGGTCAAATGGCCAGTACCACAGCCAAATTCTAGCACGTTTTCAAAACGATCAGGCGCGCCCTGCCCTTGCAACACTTGCACCAGCTTTGCCGCGATATCGGCCTGCGCGCTGGCATGCTGATGATAGCTGGCCAAACCACGGCGAAAACTTTGCCGCACCCGGTTCTGGTTCAGGTCAGACAGCATGTTGTCTCTCATGCCAGAATCTCCTGCCAAGTCTCAAACTGCCCAAACGGCGTATGCGGCGCGTCGATTAAGCGTATCTTGTCCTGCGGCCATGCCCGTTTCTGGTTAGCCGCAGGAAAGATCTTGTCATCTGCGCTGACCCACACTCGGTCAAAACATTGGTCTGGCGCATCTCCGCGTTCCTCAATCGCCAGCAGCTCTTGCTGACGGGCCGCCACATCTATTCCAGCCTTTGGCTGCGGTGCATTGAAGGCACGCTCAAGAAACAGCAGATAAGCATCCTCGCTGAGGGTTTCGATGGTCTTGGACATCGCCACGGGCGGCACACCCGTACGACGATTGACCGGCGTTAGGGTACCGTTCACGGCCACCTTGCGTGCAAAAGGATCATCACGCCCTTGCTGCCAATGTGCGTACGAGGCAACACCAAAGGACCAGGCCACAAGGCTAACTCGGTTATAGGCGGACAGGTCTGGCAGGTCAGCGTCGAGATCGCGGTAATCGCTGGCAAAGAGAACGTCAAAAGGGCCGGTCAAATGGTCGAACACCTGCGACCCAACGGCCCAGCCACCAAACACCACAACAGCGTCTTCATTTTGCTCGGCGACGCCGGGCCGCGCCTGACCTTCCCCCCGAGAAGGCGCTTCTCGCCTCCCCAAGGTCGGGCGCGTGTCATGATGCAGCCAGCGAAACTCCATTACAGTTCCCGCGCCAATCGCAACATGCCATCGGTGATCTGGGTCAGTTGATCCTGCGTAGTTATAAAGGGAGGCATGGTGTAGATATTATGACCAAACGGCCGCAGGAACACGCCCATCTCGCGGGCCAACCCATGGGCCTGATCCGCGGAAACGTGGTGCTTCATCTCGATCACGCCAATCGCCCCCAGCACCCGCACATCTGCTACGTTGGGCAAGGCACGTGCAGGTTCCAGCTCGACCTTCATTTGCTCCTCGATGGCAGAAACGGTAGCCCGTGTGTCTTGTTCGGTCAGCAACTCCAGCGAAGCCAGCGCCGCAACACAGGCCAACGGATTCGCCATATAAGTAGGGCCGTGCATAAAGATGCCGGGATTACCGCCACCAATCCCTTCGGCCACACGATCGTTGGTCATGGTACAGGCGAAAGAGATATGCCCGGCGGTCAGGCCCTTGCCCAGGCTGATGATGTCCGGCTCGATGCTGCAGAAATCGGTGGCGAACATCTTGCCTGTGCGGCCAAAACCCGTGGCGATTTCGTCAAAGATCAGCAGGATACCCAGCTCATCACAGATCGCGCGGGCTTGGTTCAGGTATTCGGGGTGGTAGAAATACATCCCACCAGTTCCCTGTACCACAGGTTCTAGGATGAACCCAGCGATCTTGTCCTTGTTGGTCTCCAGCACATTGCGCAATTCAGCAAGACCGTTTTGCGCAGGATCGTCATTCCAGTCCTCGTTCAACCGGATGGGTGGACGGTTGACAAAATGCTGCACACTTAGCGCGCCCTGAAACAGGTGGTGCATGCCGGTATCCGGGTCACAAACGCTCATCGCCTTCCATGTGTCACCATGATAGCCGGACCGCACAGTGGCGAATTGGGATCGCCCCGAAAAGCCCATAGCATGTTGATATTGCACGGCCATTTTCATCGCCACTTCAACCGAAACCGAACCGGAATCGCAGTAGAAAATGCGCGTCAGGCTGTCTGGCGTGATTTCCAGCAGCTTGCGCCCCAGATTGATCGCCGGGTCATGTGTCAACCCGCCAAACATCACATGCGGCAGCCGGTCTAGCTGGTCATGCATTGCCTGAGTAACCCGTGGGTTACGATGCCCATGCATCATGCACCACCAAGACGACATCGCGTCGATCAATTGGCAGCCGTCGTCCAGTGTCAGATGTACACCTTGAGATTCCCTTACCACAAAGGTCGGTCCCGGTTGCGTGACGTTTGTATAGGGGTGCCACAGGTGCTGTTGGTCGAATTCCAGCTGTGTCAGGTCAGATGCGCTCATAGCTGTATCGCCTTTTTGATCGTGTCGAGGTCGATGTGTTTGGCAAAGGCTTCCACAAGTGCTTCAGACCGGCCGCCAGGCTGGTCCGCGCCTGACCTTCCCCCCGGGAAGGCGCCTTGCACCTCCCCAAGGTCAGGCGCTGCCGTTTCGTTGTGCAATCCGTTGATCATCGGTAAACGGCCCAAATGCGCAACCTTGCCGAACTGACAAATAGTTTTCTCTACCGCCTCTTCGGACTCACCAATAAAGGCCACCCCGACCACATTGCAGCCAGCATTGCGCAAGGCTTGCAAGGATAACAGTGTGTGGTTGATCGTGCCGAGCTTAGTTCGGGCACAGAGGATCACCGGCGCGCCCCAACGGGCCATCAGATCAAGATACAGAATCTCGCGGTTCAACGGGACCATCAAGCCACCAGCACCTTCGGCAACCAGAACGCCGTCTACTTGCGGTAAGTCCAGCGTGTCTGGGTCAATCGTCACCCCTTCGGCCTCGGCCGACAGATGGGGAGAGGCTGGTAGTTGCAGCAGATAGCCCTCGGGCAAGGATGGGCGGCCAGACAGGCGGGTGACGATCTGGCTATCGGTTTCTTCCTCTTGGCCCGATTGTACTGGCTTCCAGTAGGTGGCGTTTAGCGCGGCGGTCAGTCCAGCGGAAAACACGGTTTTGCCGATTTCTGTATCGGTGCCGGTGACGACAATGGCGCTCATGCCGCGGCCTCCAGTTCTTGGGCGAGATCAGCAAACAGCGCTGAAATCATCTGTTTTGACGTGTTCAATGTGACCGAGACCCGCAGACGTGAGGTGCCGCGGGGGACGGTGGGCGGGCGGATGCCGCGCATATCATAGCCGCGTTCTTGCAGGGCGCTGGCCACAGCCATGGTGCGTTTGTCGTCGCCGATGATGATCGGCAGGATCTGGCTTTGAAAGCCTCTTAACCCGCAATATTTTTCGGCCTCAGCCTGAGAGTGGTGGATCAACTCCCAAGCCTGTTGCTGACGCGCGGGGTTATCACGCAATTCTTGCAGAGATGCGCGCACCAGAGCCGCATTCAAAGGTGATGGCGCGGTGGCAAAGATAAAGGCGCGGGCCTTGTTAATCAGGGTCTCTATCAAGGTGGACGCGCCACAGATCAGCGCGCCGGACACACCCAGCGCCTTGCCGCAGGTGTGCAGGGACAGCACGTTGGGCAGGTGGGCGATGGCATGGCCAAGCCCCCTGCCCTGATCGCCGAACACGCCGGTCGAATGCGCCTCGTCCAGCACCAGAACTGCACCTTCGCGGGTTGCCAAGTCTGACAGTTCGGCAATTGGGGCGCAATCGCCATCCATGGAATACACAGCCTCTACCGCGATCCAGATCTGGCCGGTGCCACCTTCGGCGCGCCACTGGGTAATGGCATTTTCAGCGGCAGAGACATCGTTATGGGCAAAGCTGCGGGTCTCAGCCCGGCCCAGCCTCATGCCATCATGGGTGCTGGCGTGGATCAGCGCATCATAGAGCACCAGATCACCATGTTGCGGCAGCGCAGAAAAGATCGCCATATTGCCGGTAAAGCCGCCATTGATAAAAAGCGCGCTTTCCGTGCCGAAAAACGCGGCAGCCTCAGACTCAAGCAACTGGTGCTCGCCGTCATTGCCGCGCAGCAATCGAGAACCGCCTGCCCCCACGGGCACGCCACGCGCCAATGCTGCATTTGCAGCATCGCGCAGCACGTCAGACCCGGCCAACCCAAGGTAATCGTTCGAAGCAAAGTCATGCCCGGTGCGAGGCATCAGACTGCGATAGCGGCCCCGCGACCGGAGTGCATCCAGCGCCTTTTGATGGCGCGGGAAAGCGCCCGTGCTCATTTAGATCCGTCGCAACCAACCGCCATAGGCGTAATGCCAAGACGAGCAAACAGCGCGCTGTCTTTATCCTCTTCGGGGTTATCGGCGGTCAGCAAGGTTTCACCGACAAAGATCGAGTTTGCACCCGCAAAGAAACACATAGCCTGCATCTCATCGCTCATGTCTGTACGACCCGCAGACAAGCGTACGTGGGACTTGGGCATCAGGATACGGGCCAACGCGACGGTGCGGACAAATTCGATCGGGTCCAGCTTGGCCACATCAGCCAGCGGGGTGTCGTCGATCGGGATCAGCATGTTGACTGGCACCGAGTCTGGGTGCTCTTCAAGCGTCGCAAGGGCCAGCATCATGTCGATGCGGTCCATCTGCTTTTCGCCCATGCCGACAATACCGCCGGCACAGACCTTGATACCGGCCTCGCGCACCTTGTTCAGTGTGTCGATCCGGTCGGCAAAGGTGCGGGTTGTGATGATTTCGGAGTAGTAGCGCTCAGACGTGTCGATGTTGTGGTTGTAATAATCCAGACCGGAATCACGCAGACGGAACACCTGTTCCTCGTCCAGCATGCCCAGCGTCATGCAGGTTTCCATGCCGAGATCTTTGACACCTTTGACCATCGCCTCTAGTGCGGCCATGTCGCGATCCTTGGGCGAGCGCCATGCAGCGCCCATGCAATAGCGTGTCGCGCCGCCCTCTTTGGCCTTGCGGGCCTCGGAAATCACACGCTCAACCTCGATCAGTTTCGACGCAGACAGCTGCGCACCATTGCGAGCCGACTGCGAGCAATAGGCGCAATCTTCGGCGCAACCACCGGTCTTGATGCTGAGCAGTTTGGATTTCTGCACCTGATTGGGGTCAAAATTCTCGCGGTGCACAGTTTGGGCGCGGAACAAAAGATCCATGAAAGGAAGGTTGTAAATTGCCTCCGCTTCCTCGCGGGTCCAGTCATTGCGGATAGGGCTAGCGTCCAACATGTGATCTCCCACGGGAAAATTATAGATAATTTACTGACCGGACCTCTCCGATTTCGGTGATTAATAGATAATTCCTCATAGAGGTTTCAAGCCCCATTACCAAACTGCCGCAATTAGCCGCAGAATACCTCGCCTCACTGCGCGCAGGCGCACAGGTTCCGCGCCCTGACGCCGATTGCGCGGCAACGATGCACGGCTATCTTAGAGACAACACAAGCCTTCAGGAGACCAGCAATGTCGCTAAGACCCGTACTCGAAACCCGCAACGCGATGCCAACCATAGAGGGTGCAGGCGTCAAACTGCACCGCGCCTTTGGTTTTCAGGACCCCAGCGAACTGGACCCATTCCTGCTATTCGACGATTTTCGCAACGAACGCCCCGAAGATTTTCAGAAAGGCTTTCCCTGGCACCCCCATCGCGGCATCGAAACCATCACTTATGTGCTGTCTGGCACCGTTGACCACACGGACTCACTCGGCAACAGCGGAACCCTAGGCGCTGGCGACGTGCAATGGATGACCGCCGGGTCCGGGATCATGCATCAGGAAATGCCCAACGGTAACACGGCGGGCCAGATGCATGGGTTTCAGCTGTGGGGCAACTTGCCCAGCGCGCAAAAGATGACCGCGCCGCGCTATCAGGATGTGGCTAGCAAAGAGATCCCTGAGGTCATTGATGACGACGGCACCCGCGTGCGGGTCATTGTAGGGGAGTTCTGGGGCAAGCGCGGTCCGGTTGATGGAATTGCCGCCGACCCTCAGTATCTGGATGTTTTTGTGCCAGCCGGGGTGAAAAAAACTTTCAAGATCGACACTTACCGCCGCGCCTTTGCCTATGTGTTCGAAGGTCAGGCGGCGTTCTCCGATGCCTCTGTTCCACAAGGGGTGTTGCTGGAGAAAGAAGTGGCGGGTGAAGAACTGCAAATTCGCGACATGTCGGGTGATCGTACATTGGTCCGCTTTGGCAGCGGGGATGAAGTTACGGTAATGGCAGGCCCCGAAGGAGTGCGGTTCCTGCTCATTTCAGGCGCGCCGATTGATGAGCCAGTAGCGTGGCACGGGCCGATTGTGATGAATACCCAGGCCGAACTGCAAAAGGCATTTGCTGAGCTGCGCAACGGTAGTTTTATCCGCCCTGCGCACTAAATACTCAACGGTCCAATACTCAACTAAGCGCAAAATATTTTCGGCATGATGTCCTAACGCCACGTGATGCTGGAAATTTTCGACACAATCTGTCACTGTGAGGATGGGGAAATTTAATCCCCTCCAAACTGAACGCCAAACTTTCTTGACTAGTGTTTTCATTTTTTGGGGATTTTCCTAGAATGAAATTGCAACACGCCATGAACCACCCGCTGGACGGCGCGATGATCGAAAGACTTCATCTTCGCAGCGAAAACTCGGCTGCGCTCAAAATCATTCGCGGTCTTATTCATTCAAGTGACGCTGTCAGTCGTACTTTGTTTGGCCACCCATTCCTTGCGCTCCGGGAAAGTGAGGATTTTCTACGGCAAATGGACGGACTAGAGGGCGCCGATCTTATCCACTCACTGATGGAACAAGAAGGCGGCACGACAGTCATTGCACATGGGTTACAGCATATTCCTGATGACGGCCCGATCATCATTGCCGCAACGCACCCCACCGGCATGTTTGATTTTGCCGCCCACGCATCTGCGCTGCTGGACAAGCGGCCAGATATGAAGGTGGTCGCCAACCGTGAGGCCGAAAAGTTCGTTGGCTCTGATATCATCATCCAGGTCACCGTCGACAAGCGTAACAAAACTGTGTCTGGGGGCAAAACCCAACAGGCAATGCAGGCCCATTTAAAAGACGGTGGCGCATTGTTGATCTTTGGCTCTGGCCGGGTGCCGGATTTCAAACAAGGCCACTTGGTCGAGCCAGCCTGGCGGCGGGGGGCCACCACCATATCAAAACTCTGTCAGGCACCGATAGTTGCAGCCGCGTTGAATGCCCGAAACTCAAACGCCTATTACCGAACCCGCGCCTTCGCTCGGTTTATCAGTGGTGGCAACGATCATTTCGGCGCTATGATCGCATCTCTGCGCTATTCGGCGGAACTGTTGGAAAAACTGGGTGGCAAATATGATGTGCTATACTCACCGGAACTGCCCCCTGGAACAGATCCTGCCACGCTGAAACACACCGCCGAGGGATTGGTGCCTGGGTTGTATCAGACCTAAGCCTTTAGCCTGAACTCAACCCTGCGTGCCAGACCACCGATACACGGTCTCGTCGCCATGTGCTTCTCCTGCGAATCCCGCCCGTTGAAGCAGCCGAGCCGAGGCGGTATTGTCGTGCATGACGCCGCCGCTAAGGGTGACATCCGTACCACGATACCGATCTTGCAGCGCTGCAATCAGCTCTGTCGCCAGCCCCTGCCCCCAAACCCTCTGGGCCAAGAGATAACCCAGATGACGGTCGGAACTGTTCGGTTCAGCATTTGACAGGATCAGTAGCCCAACGCCCGCACCCGACGGCTCAAACAAACCCACGACCTCTGCCTGTTTTGACAAGATGGTCAGGAAATTGCGCTGACTGATCTGCGTGGTTAAGCCATGAAAGCCGGGCGGCAGGAACGCCACAACATCTGGCGCGAACAAAGCCGCCAAATCATCCCGGCTTAACTGCTGCCAGTGCCCGCCACGCAGACGTTCCGTAGACAACCCGACCGACGTCACGTCGTCACGGCCCGGCGCACCATTTCCCAATAGCTGGTTTCGACCTGATCCAGCGACAGGCGCCCACCAGAGCGATACCAGGTGTTGACGCCGTTCAGCATTGCAATAATCGCCAGAGTAGTGATCTTGGTATCCGGCACCGAAAACACGCGCTCGGAGACACCCAGCCTTAGAATCGTCTCAAGGGTGTTTTCATACTCGCGACGCAGAGATTCGATCACTGTAAAGTTCTCTTCCGACAGATTGCGCAGCTCCATATAGGCAATGAAAACTGCGTCAGGGTTTTCAAAGTTGAAGCGGATATGAAACCGAGTGAAACCCTCTAGCTGTGACAGGGCATCGCCAGCGACCGATTGATCCCGCCACGCGGTCAGCAGCTCGGTCATGTGGGTTTCCATCAATCGAAACAGCAGGCTTTGCTTGTCCGGGGTATAGTTATACAGCGCCCCAGCCTGCACCCCCACCGCACTTGCAATCTGGCGCATCGACACAGCCGCAAAGCCGTGCTGGGCGAACAGCCGCAGCGCCGCATCCTGTATACGGGGGCCGGTGATACCGGAGTGAGATCCTTGAGTGCGCGCCATGAGGACAGGCTATCTGAACAGACGTTCAGAAAAAACCCCTGCTTGCGACTTTTCCAAGAAACAGGCATCAAAGTCACGGACAAAGGACCTATGACATGCGACGCTCTCTCTCTCTGACAACCTGCGCCTGCGTTCTGACGCTAATGGCCACTGCCTGCACCAGAGTACCCGAACTGGAAGATCAACTAACCCCAGATCTGAAATCCGCCGACTACCCAGATCTGATCCCGCTAGAGCAGGCCCTTGCCCCGCTACCGCTGCCCGAAACCCAAAGCGCCGAGCTGGAACAGCAATTGCTGTCCCGCAGCGCCAGTTTGCAGCAACGTGCCAGAGCATTGCAGTCTATTTCAAACTAGTCAAACTTGGGGCCTACCCGCTCCATATGGCAGGTTGTCTAAAAAGCATTACGGTCAAACAGCGCCACACTTGAATGTGACGCTCAAACGAATCTGCTCCCCTTTGGGCCACAGCCAAGCTCCTTCAAATTCCCAAGACAATGAAACCGAGGGCTCCCGCCCGTCGTCAGGCATCTTAGATGCCGTCCTCCCGTTGGGCGTGGCGCCGCGAAGCGGCGCCACGCCCAAACCAGCCGGTGGTATCGGCTTTGCCGATGGAACAAGATGGTGCGGGAGACTTCCGCCTGCCTTAAAATCCGCCCTAATGAACGGACCACTGGCTTGCTAGCTGACCTTCCCCCGTTGCACCCTTGGGCAGAGCCGGCTAAGGCGGAAGGCGAAGAGAAAACAAGGGATCACCAGCTATGACACAGCCGCTTCGTCTTGGGATTGCAGGTTTGGGCACCGTCGGAATTGGCGTGGTGAAAATCATCCGCCGTCAAGCCGCCTTGCTAGAGGCCCGCACCGGGCGTCCGGTGGTCATCTCGGCTGTATCCGCCCGTGATGCAAACAAAGATCGCGGCATTTCGCTGAGCCAGTATGCCTGGGAAACCGATCCCGTGGCCTTGGCTGTGCGCGACGATGTCGATGTTTTTGTTGAACTGATGGGCGGCCACGAAGGCCCGGCCAAAGCTGCAACCGAAGCCGCATTGGCGGCTGGCAAGGATGTGGTCACCGCCAACAAGGCGCTGTTGGCGGTTCACGGTCAGGCGCTAGCCGAACAGGCCGAAGCCAAAGGTCAGGTCATTCGCTTTGAGGCGGCTGTGGCTGGCGGAATTCCGGTGATCAAATCGCTGACCGAAGGGCTGGCGGGCAATGAAATCACCCGCGTCATGGGCGTGATGAATGGCACCTGCAACTATATCCTGACCCAGATGCAGGCCACCGGTCAGGGCTATAACGCCCTGTTCGAAGAATGCGGCAAGCTGGGTTATCTAGAAGCCGACCCCAACCTAGACGTCGGCGGTATTGATGCCGGCCACAAGCTGGCGCTGCTGGCCTCGATTGCCTTTGGCTCCAAGCCCACCTTTGACCGGGTGCAGCTAGAAGGCATCCAGCGCATCACTTTGGAAGATATCAACCAGGCTGCTGACATGGGCTTTCGCATCAAGCTTTTGGGTGTCGCTCAGCGCACCGCCCGCGGGCTGGAACAGCGGATGTCACCCTGTTTGGTTCCGGCAGACTCTCCACTGGGACAGCTGGAAGGCGGCACCAATATGGTGGTGATCGAAGGTGATGCGGTAGAACAGGTTGTGCTGCGTGGACCGGGTGCCGGTGAAGGCCCGACAGCCAGCGCCGTTCTGGGCGATATTTGTGACCTTGCTCGCGGCCTGCGGATTGCCACCTTCGGTCAACCCGCGACCGGTTTGCAGGACATTCCGGCAGCGCAAACCGGCCTGCCCGCACCCTATTATCTGCGTCTGGCCCTGCACGACAAACCCGGCGCGCTGGCCAAAGTGGCCGCAGCCCTTGGTGATGCGGCCGTATCAATCGACCGGATGCGTCAGTACAGCCATTCCGAGCCCACAGCCCCGGTTCTGATCGTGACCCACAAATGCACCCGCGCTACACTGGACATCGCACTAGAGGCCCTGGCGGCCAGTGATGTTGTTGATGGCACGCCGGTTGCACTGCGCATTGAAGAGCTCTGATTGCCGCCACAACGGCTAAAAACAGTGCAAAAACCCAATCAGCGGCCATGTCAGGCCGCTGTGACCGCTATCGGCCCTTGCCCGCCCTGCCCCGCACGGGGTATGCGACGAACGACCCTCTATGATTGAGACAGGATATTTACATGACCTCGAACACCACTGACGTTGCATTTAACGACCGGATGTTGTCGCTGGGCCTGGCCCGTGTTGCAGAACAAGCGGCGCTGGCCTCGGCCTCGCTGGTTGGGCGTGGCGACGAAAAGGCTGCTGATCAGGCGGCGGTCAACGCCATGCGTGAGCAGCTGAACCTGCTGGACATCGCCGGTGTTGTGGTCATCGGTGAAGGCGAGCGTGACGAGGCCCCGATGCTGTTCATTGGCGAAGAAGTCGGCACCGGCAAAGGCCCCGGCGTGGACATCGCGCTGGACCCTCTGGAAGGCACCACGCTGACCGCCAAAGACATGCCCAACGCGCTGACCGTGATTGCCATGGGTCCACGTGGTTCGATGCTGCACGCGCCAGACACATACATGGACAAGCTGGCCATTGGTCCCGGTTTTGAAGAGGGTGTTGTCAATTTGGACATGTCCCCACGTGAGCGGGTTGAGGCCCTAGCCAAGGCCAAAGGCTGCGAAGCGAGTGACATCACTGTCTGCATTCTGGAGCGTCCGCGCCACGAAGCGATGATCGCTGAGGTTCGCGAAACCGGTGCTGCTATCCGCCTGATCACAGACGGTGACGTGGCTGGTGTCATGCACTGCGCCGAGAGCGAGATTACAGGCATCGACATGTACATGGGCCAAGGCGGCGCACCCGAGGGTGTTCTGGCCGCTGCTGCGCTGAAATGCATGGGCGGACAGATTTTTGGTCGCCTGTTGTTCCGCAACGATGACGAAAAGGGCCGCGCAGCCAAGGCTGGCATCACCGATCTGGACCGCGTCTACACCCGTGACGAGATGGTGACGCAGGACGTTATCTTTGCCGCCACCGGCGTGACCGGTGGTTCGCTGCTGCCCGAGATCAAGCGCAGCCCGGGCTGGGTTGAAACCACCACCCTCCTGATGCGCTCGCGCACCGGGTCGGTACGTCGGATGTCTTACCGCACACCGCTGGCACCGCACCAGTAAGACGGATGCCAGAAGCGGCTTGCGCCGCTGCCTCCGGCGGAGGTATTTAGAACAAGAAGAAAGGCCGGACCTAGCAACAAGGTTCGGCCTTTTGTCATATGAAGCGGAGAATTGCGCCATGGGCTTTCTGAATGTTGAGAAATCGCTGACTGGACGTTGCTGGCTGGGACCTGGGATTGATATTGAACGCGCCGCCGAGATGATGGCGCAGCAAAGTGAGATCCCAGCCCCGGTGTGTCAGGTACTGGCACGACGTGGTGTTCCCGCGCATGAGGCATCTGGCTTTCTGACACCCCAACTAAAAGACCTGTTGCCTGATCCACGGCGCATGAAGGACATGGAAGTGGCTGCGCAGCGTTTCATTACCTCAGTGCAACGGCGTGAACGGATTGCTGTTTTTGCCGACTATGACGTCGACGGCGGCAGCTCAGCCGCTTTGCTGCTAGTTTGGTTGCGGCAGATGGGGCTGAGCGCGACGTTGTATGTGCCAGATCGGATCGACGAAGGCTATGGACCCAACGATGAGGCGATGGCTGCACTGGCGCGGGATCATGACCTGATCATCTGCGTCGATTGCGGCACCCTGAGTCACGGACCGATTGCGGCGGCCAAAGGTGCCGATGTGGTGGTGCTGGACCACCACCTGGGCGGTGAAACACTGCCGGATTGCGTTGCCGTGGTGAACCCGAACCGGCAGGACGAAGATGGCGAACTGGGCTATTTCTGCGCTGCGGGTGTTGTCTTCCTGATGCTGGTCGAGGCACGTCGACAGTTGCGCGAAGGCGGCCATGGCACCGGACCGGACCTGATGGCGCTGCTGGATCTGGTGGCACTGGCGACTGTTGCCGATGTTGCGCCCCTGATCGGGGCCAACCGGGCCTTGGTGCGACAGGGATTAAAGGTAATGGCTGCGCGACAGCGCCCCGGCCTGGTGGCACTGGCGGATGTGTCGCGAATGGATTCGGCCCCCTCGACCTATAGTCTTGGCTTTATGCTGGGACCGCGCGTCAATGCCGGTGGTCGGATTGGCAAGGCCGACCTGGGCGCGCGATTGTTGTCGACGGATGACCCCCACGAGGCCTCATCGATAGCGGACCGGTTAGACCAGTTGAACACCGAACGGCGAGAGATTGAGAATGCCGTGCGCGCGGCCGCCATGGAACAAGCCGAGGAGCGTGGCTTTGATGCGCCGCTGGTCTGGGCTGCGGGCGAAGGCTGGCACCCCGGTGTGGTGGGCATTGTGGCCTCGCGGCTGAAGGAGGCCGCCGGGCGACCCGCCGTAGTGATCGGGCTGGACGGTGACGAGGGCAAGGGATCAGGCCGGTCAGTTAGTGGCATTGATCTGGGGGCAGCCATTCAGCGGCTGGCTAGTGATGGGCTGCTGATCAAGGGTGGTGGTCACAAGATGGCAGCCGGACTGAGTGTAAGCCGCGACCAACTGGAACCCGCAATGAAGCGCCTGACCGAGTTGTTGGAAAAACAGGGCGCCGGAGATCTGGGCCCTGCGGACCTGAAGCTGGACGGCATGTTGATGCCCGGCGCCGCAACCGTGGATATGATCGAGCAGATCGAACAGGCCGGTCCATTTGGAGCGGGTGCCCCTGCCCCGCGCTATGCCTTTCCCGACCTGCAAATACGGTTTGCCAAGCGTATTGGGGAAACGCACCTGAAACTGTCTCTGAGCGATGGCATGGGTGGCGGCATTGATGCGATCTGTTTCGGCGCGTTTGACACACCGATGGGCCAGCAGTTGTTGGATCACGGCGGTGCTCGGTTCCATTTTGCCGGACGGCTGGAGGTCAACACATGGGGTGGTCGACAAAGCGCACAGTTACGTCTGGAAGACGCCGCACCGGCCTAAGAAAATGCCCATCAGATGGCGATTTAAAAAAAACACTGCGTAGTGCATTTTTTCCCTTGCGGTGCGCTGCGGGATTTCCTAATACCCGCTCACACCAAGAGTGGCCCGTTCGTCTATCGGTTAGGACGCCAGGTTTTCAACCTGGAAAGACGAGTTCGATTCTCGTACGGGCTGCCATGGTGTATATCTCCCAAACACAGACATAGCTGAAAAATCTACCACTGATGGTTGGATCTGCCACCCTATGCCCTTTGTTCTGACATACCGGAAATCAGCTAGAATCCTTTCCTAAGCACACCAGTTCCAGCCTCTTGAATAAGGGGTAAACAAAATGATTGTCACTTTAGCAAAATACCCTCTTGCGTCCCGGATGCGGGTTATCTAAATACCGCCTCACAGACTAAGTGGCCCGTTCGTCTATCGGTTAGGACGCCAGGTTTTCAACCTGGAAAGACGAGTTCGATTCTCGTACGGGCTGCCACTTCCCCTTCGCTGCATAGATATACCTGTTTATAAACCGTGCCTTGATGGTGAACATTGTCGCGATCAGATCCAGATTGTTTTGCGGTTCAAACAGGCCGAATGCATTAAGAGGGCTAGACCCACTTCCCTGCACGCTGTGTGCTGCAGCAGTCAGGTAACAACATGCAATCAACGCCGGGCAACAACGCGCCCACGCTCAAGCTAGGCTGCTTGACCTGATAAAAAGCCGAGACGGCCAGTTCCAGTACAAGTATCAGGACACCGTTCTTTTGATGCAGTCAGAAAAGCGAAGACGCGATTAGAGCAATCGCCGATGGGCGGTTTCAGAGATGGCTTCGTCAGATGGAACCTCGACGTTGCTCTCTGATTTTTCCAGCTCTGCGTCAGATACATCATCGGCCCGTTTATTAAAGCTGCCGTCATCCAATTCAACGTCGTAGAAGTAATGACAGGCCCGTCCAGCCCGCTTGGCGGCGTAGAGCGCAACGTCTGCTTCTTTCAGCAACTGAGCGGCGTCCTTACGACCTTCGACCAAGGCGGTAACGGTGCCGATACTGCCCGAAATGCGACACAACTCGCCAGAATATGGAATCGGCACTTCCAATTGCGTGATCAAACGTCTGGCGATGATATCCAGCTTCTCGCGGTCGACCAGACCATCGATGATCAATACAAATTCATCGCCGCCAATTCGCGCCACGGTATCGGTAGCGCGCGTACAATCGACCATGATGCTTGCCACCCTTTGCAAAACGGTATCACCCGCAGCATGACCCAGGCTGTCGTTGACCGCCTTAAAGAAATCCAGATCGACCTGCATCACTGAGAAGTTGCGACCAGTATTGATCATCCGATCCAGAATGTGATCCATCGCGCGGCGATTCTTTAGCCCGGTCAGCGTATCTGTAAACGCCTGTTCCTCGGCGGCGACTTTTGCCCCCTGCAGGCGGGTGTTCAACTTTCGAGACGCCTCCATCGCGGCGGACTTGGCTTCAACCAGATAAAGCATTTCAATGGTCAGATCGGTGGGCGAAAAATCGGCGCTGGTCAGGTCATAGTCACGCACGGCGTCAAGAACCGAGATCCCAAAAGACAGGTTCACAAATGCGCCCATGTCCCCTGGCAACGGCGCCAGAACACCCTTGAGCCCGGTTTGCGGTTCATCCCGAAATTGCATGTGCAGCTTGGCCCCAGCAGTCCGCAACAGATCACCCATATTCTGAACGTAGCGGGGGCGCAGAAGTTCAAACACTTCTAGAAATGGACGCCCAGTCCAGTCTTGGTCTGCACGCAATTTCTGCAGGGTTGGCCCTACGCGGACAATGCAGCCATCTGTGTCTAACAACACATGCATTGGTGCAATATTGGCGACCACGTCACCCAGTTGGCTTAGGTTCATCATTGTAGTTTTGCCCCCAGGTCAAATGTCCGACCCTCGGCGAACTCAGTCTCGACCAACATTACAGAAATTACTTCTGCGCCATCCTGCGTTCCCGAATGTTCAAGAATAACCAGATCGCCATAGTCATCAGCCATAGCACGCAATACCCCCATCATCACGCTGGCGTAACCCGGCAAACCGCTTTGGCACAGCAGTTTGAACTGACCGGGCGCTGTTTCGATTAATTCGAGCCCAGGCAAATGCAGATCAGACACCGCCAATCGGGCTCGATCAGGTAGATCATCTAGTGAATGAAGGAATTCCACATAGCTAACCCCGCCAAAACGGAGCAATCGACGCAGGGCTTCGACTTGAGGGTTAGAGACTAAAAATGTTCCCATATCCTCCAGCATTTCGGGCAGAGGTCGCTCAAGCACCTCTTCCATTGCCTTCAGCAGCTGTTGAGATTGCTCATCCGTATAGATCAACATCGCCTCGAACTCGAAAAATCCGAGTTCGGCAGCATCCGTCACTTCGCGCCAACGCGATTCACCATACGTACTGCTTACAAAGGCCTGAATTGCCCGATTTATCAGCCCATGCATAAGAAGGCCCCTCGATTAAAACTGTGCGACACATGACTTATGAACCTTAAGAAAGGCCCAACATATAAAATGCCAACTTTATTATGTGCGCGCTTTTAATGGTGAAATTCATGGTCTTGAAGTGTTTTTTTCGTGACCACCATTTAGCGCCGCGAGAGAGCCCGGCCCACGGGGCATTGATCGCCCATAATCACACAGTGGTCAGACTGCAGACATTGGGTCGTCCTTTGCGACCAAGCATTTGGCGGCAGACAAGCAACTTGGCTCTGATAAATCTAGGGCAAAATCCGCCAAAATGCAATTCGGCGCCAGCGCGGGTAGAACGCCACAACGCCATTCTACCCCTAGAAATCAGTAGGGGCACCACCTTCTTCTTTGCGACGGGCCACAAACTCTTGCAATTCACCCCGGATTGCATCCGCCATGGGCGGTTCTTCAAACCCAGCGGTAATCAACTTGAAAATCTTGTGCGCCCGTTGCGGTGTCCATTCTGCCCCGGCCTCCTCCCAGGCCTCATAGTTGCGCCAGTCACTTAGGAACGGCTGGTAGAAGGCATCTGTGTAGCGGTCCTGTGTGTGCTGGATGCCAAAGAAATGACCGTCGTTGCCGACCTCCTTGATCGCATCCAGCGCGATGTCGTCGGCTGTGGTGGCAAAGGTCGCAGGCTGCATATAGCGTTGGATCTGCTGCAACACTTCGCAGTCCATGATGAACTTCTCAGGCGAGGCAATCAGCCCGCCTTCAAGCCAGCCTGCCGCGTGATAGACCATATGAGTGCCCGACTGCACCGCCGCCCAAAGTGAATTTGAGGTTTCCCACATCGCCTGCCCATCCGGCACATTTGCGGTGCAGACGCCGCTAGAACGCATCGGCAACCCATAGAACCGCGCCATCTGCCCGGTCATCTGGGTCGATCGCATGTATTCCGGAGTGCCAAATGCGGGCGCGCCGCTCTTCATGTCTACGTTTGAGGTAAAAGTGCCGATCATGCAGGGGGTGCCGGGTGCCACGTACTGAAACAGCGCGATAGCACAAAGCGATTCTGCAATCGACTGGGCCACAGCACCTGCCATAGTCACCGGAGCCATTGCCCCCGCCAAAGTAAAGGGCGTCACCACAATGGCCTGCCCCCGCCGTGCCATCCGCAGGCAGCCATCGATCATTGGATAGTCGTGTTTCAACGGCGAGGTCGAATTGATGTTGGTATACATCCGCGGCTTGGCCTGAAACTCTTCTTCGCTTAGGCCCCCCGCGATCTTGACCATCTCCATCACGTCTTCGACGCGTTCCGCCCCCAGCGAGTAAGCATGCACCGCCTTGTCGCTGATCGTCAGCTTGTCATAGAGCACATTCAGATGACGCACTGAGGCGTGGATGTCGACAGGTTCAACCGGGTAGCCACCCGCAAAGTGGATGCAGTTGAAATACTGGGTCAGTTTCAGCAAATTCTGGCATTGCGCACGGGTGCCAGAAACCTTCTTACCCAGCTTCAGATCCCAGTAGTTCGGCGGCGATGACACGTTGCCAAACAACATGTGATTTCCACCGATCGGTAGCGTGCGGTCGGTGTTGCGAGGGGTGATGGTGAATGTGCTGGGGGCCTTGCCCACCATCTCAATCACAAAGTCACGATTCATCCGGACCAGATCACCCTCAACCTTGCAGCCAGCCTGTCTGAAGATTTCCAGTGCTTCGGGGTTCAGGAACACCACACCGATCTCTTCAAGAATGCGCATAGCGCCCTCGTGGATCGCTTGCACGCCCTCTGGCGGTAGCGGTTCGGTGGGGCGGTCAACATTGACTGGAATCTGCCAAGGCATCTGTTCAATTACAGCCTCACCACGCCGGTTCGCTGCCCCTGCCCGGCCTCCGCTGCGTCGCCTACGCCCGCCTGTCGCCATTTTCGCCTCCCCGGTCTTGGTAACAAAACCAGCAGGCCCAATTTACCACGCCTTGACCGCTTCAAACACGACATCTCATGTCGTTTTCACCCTCTATTAGGGCGCTACGGGAAGTTTCTGTACATATGTGCCCAGTTCTACCTCAAATTCTGGACAGACATGCCCAGTCCTTGCAATTTGATTAGGTGTCGAGCCAAGCCGGAATGTGCCCAATGTCAGGCAAAACCACATCAGCCAACGGGGCAAGATCATCTTGCAGGGCCAGTCCGGTCAATACGCCAATCCGGCGCATACCAGCGGCACTGCCGGCCTCCAGATCATGGCGGCTATCCCCAACCATAGCCGTGCGGCCTGGTTCAACGCCGACGGCTTTGCAAAACGCCAGCAATGGGTCTGGATCCGGCTTGGCTCCATGACCACTGTCATAGCCTGCCACAAATTCGAAATGCCCCAGCACCCCGGATCGTTCCAACTGGCTACGCGCCGAGTACTCGGCATCGTTGGTCATAACACCCAGCACCTTGCCACGAGCAAGCAGATCATCAAGGAACGCAACAAGAGGCACTGCCTCGGCCAGATCAGCACTCGCCGCGCTAACGCCAAGATGATCCTCAATCTCGGATGCATCCATATGGTCGATGACCGATGCAATTGCCGCGGCGATTTCTGCATTAGCACAGGCAATGGCGATGCTGTCAGGCCGGAGCGCCCCGGCGTTCAGATCATACCCCAGTACGCTAGCCAATTTCTGTGCGACATCGTCCTGCCCTTGGGCAAGATCACGAATCAAGGTCTCGGTCCAACTGTTCCAAGTGGCCGCAAACTCGAACAGGGTACCGTCCTTATCGAACAAAAGTGCATCTACGGGCATTGGCGGTCCTTTTCAGTCGCAGAGATTACCGGCTCTCTATCAGGTCCAGTTCACCTGTGCACCACCCGGGAGCGACATCCGCGCCTGCATCGGCGCCTCATAGGCAAGTCCCTGCGCATCACAAAAGCTAATGACCCAGGCATCGTCCATTGTCAGAAAATCCAAAACCGACCCCAAAAACTCTGGATCCGCCGCCCGAGACCGCAGATCTGCCTCGCTGGCGCCAGAAGCACCAAGAAAGACGGGCAGTAATTCTTCGTTCCCAACCAGCCAGGCCAAGGCCTGCAGCGCTAAGGTTTCGGCGGCAGCGGAGGTATTTGGCATTTAATGACACTTTTACGGGGTTGGGAAAGGGTTTGTTAACCCAAGTCATAAAGACTCTGAGAAAGTCGAATTGCAAGGGTCGAAAGGGAACCGCGTGCAAGGCACAATCCTGATCATAGACGGAGTGGCCACCAACCGCATTATGCTAAAGGTGCAGCTGTCGGCGTCCTACTACCGTGTGGTGCAGGCCGATAGTGTCGCCAGCGCCCTGTCGGTCGCTCAGCGATGCAGCCCTGATCTGGTGCTGACGGCTATGTCCCTGCCTGATGGCAGCGCTACCGAAGTAGTCGCATCTTTGGCCTCGGATACGACACTGGCAAACATTCCCGTCATTGCGGTTTCAGCCCAAAACGATAACGCCAGTCGGATCGAAGCACTATCTGCAGGCATTGACGACGTTCTGCACCAACCGCTGGACGATGTCATTTTGCAGGCCCGCATTCGCAGCCTGATCCGCACCCGCAGCAGCCGCGACGACCTAACCCTGCAGCACGAGGCAGCGCGGACATTTGAACAACCGCTGACCGAGCAGGAATGCCTGATCGAGATCCGCAACTCCAAGGTGGCACTGGTGGCCCACGACGCCCCAACTGCCGCCCAATGGGCAACTAGACTGCAACCTTTGGTGCCTTATCATCTGCATTCACACCAGATTGGTGACATTCAGTTACTGATGACGGATCCAGTACCGGACGTGATTGTGGTTGAATTGAGCGAAAACGCTGTAGGCCCCGGCCTGCGACTGCTAGCCGATCTGCGGGCCCGTGCAGCGACCCGCGACTCTGTCGTGATCGCTATCCCCAGTCCTGCTGACGCACATGTTGCGGCCGAGGCATTGGATCGCGGCGCACATGACGTTCTGCAATCCGGCTTTAACGTTCAGGAACTGGCCCTACGCCTGTCGACCCAACTGCGTTACAAAGCGCACAACGACCGACTGCGCGCCTCGGTGCGCAGCGGGCTTCGGGCAGCGGTCGAGGACCCGATGACAGGCCTGTATAACCGGAGGTATGCCACACCATTTTTGGACCGCGTCGCCCGCAATGCCACGGACACAAATGAACATTTTGCCCTGATGCTGATCGACCTTGATCACTTTAAGCGGGTCAATGATCACTACGGTCACCCGGCTGGTGATGCCGTGCTGGTCGAAACGTCTAACCGGTTGCTAAAACTTCTGCGCCCTGTTGACCTGCTGGCCCGCGTCGGCGGCGAGGAATTCATGATTGTGATGCCCGGACTGGGTGAGGCACAGGCCAGCGAAGTTTCTGATCGACTGTGCAGCGAGATCAGCGGCACACCGTTTCAGGTTCCCGGTGTTGGTAAACCGATCCACTTAACCACCAGCATTGGTCTGGCCATTGGCGGCGGAAACCCATGTGTTGGCTCTGCCCCCAGCCCCCTGACCAATGTGACAGATTTAATCGCCGATGCAGACCGAGCCCTCTACCGTGCAAAAGATGCAGGCCGCAATCAGGTCATTCTCAGCTCTGCACCCGCCAAGGGCAAGGCCGATCGCAAGGATCGCGCGGCTCCGATCCGGGCTTCAATTAAAACCTCTCGCCGCGAGTTATTTGTAAGGTCGCAGCCAGCCTGAGCGAATAAATCGGCCTGCCCTTACTTACGGATTAGAGCGACGACGCGGCGGAGGCCCAGAGGGCCTGCGCATACGGCCCTGCAGCTCATCTGCATAGCTAGCCCGTTCCTCGGCTGACATCGTTTCAACCTTGCTCACCCAGGCACGTTGCACTGAGTTCCGAAACTCATGACCAGTCGTGGCCTGTGCATCCAGCAAACGCGACAGCGCCTCTGGCTCAAATGGGTCAGCCCGCAACAGGGTCAACACTGCTTTTCCCTCAGCCCGTCGCCGATCATGAAAGTTCCCGTGATCGCCACCAGCCTGTTCACGTAACGCGCGCCGCTCACCACGGTCCAATTCCCGAAACAACATCACGCCAAAGGTCGGGCTGGGCCGGGGTTTCGCTTCGTCGCGAAAACGGATCATAGAGCCAACGGCCAATCCAGCCACAGCCAGGTTCAACCCCAGCGACCCCGCCAGGACAATCCGCAGCCATAACTTCATCTTTGCCGGTTTTTCTGTGCTCATTATTGCACCTCCTCACCCAGCACAGAGGCCAGGTCGTAACTGTCATAGGGCACCGAGGTGCTGTCGGAATACCCGACCAATTGTGCCGGGTCAGGCAGGAACGATGGCGGCGCCAGACCGACCCACACGCCAACTACGCAGGCCGCAGCCATACCGCCAAGCGCTGGCAACCCGCCGATGGCGACCATCAGCTGCCGCCAAATACCAAAATGCACCTGCCGCCGATTTTCTGGTTCTTGCTGGGGGACCCGTTCTTCGGAACGTGCAACCAGTGCATCGTTCATGATTGCCGTGGCCAGATGGTCCGGCAAGGGCACAGGGTTCTGCCGTGCTGACGCAAACAGGTCATCAAGCTCTTGCATTGCTTTGTCCGTATCAGCCATCACTATACCCCAACTCCTCGCGGCGACCGGCCAGAATAGCCGCCAGCGCCCGCTTTCCACGCGCGGTCAAGCTCTCAACCGCTTCGACGCTAATGTCCATGATCCCCGCGATTTCGGGGTTTGGTAACTCTTCAATATGGCGCAACACCACCGCCTGCCGCTGCCGCTCGGGCAATTGCATCAATGCAACCTGCAACGCATCGTGGCGCGCGCCCTCTTGCATCTGTTCGGAGGCACTGCGGCTGGTGTCAGCCGGTTCTGGCACCGCATCCAGATCAACATAACCACCACGCTGGCGCCGTTTCAGGTCAATACACAGGTTCATCGCCACACGGTACAACCAGGTCGACACCTGCGCCTGCCCCGGCTGCCAATTCGGAGCCATCCGCCACAGACGCATCATTGCCTCTTGGGTGATGTCCTCGGCCTCGGCCCTATTGCCCAACACCCGCATCGCAACACCAAAACACCGGGGGCTTAGCCGCATCGTCAACTCTTGCACCGCGCGTCCGTCGCCGTTGGCATAAAGCACCAACAAGGCGTCGTCGCTCAGATTGGGATCCGGCTCGCCCACCATCAGCGGCCCCGTATCCGGGGGCCGCCGCTTTGATATTTCTGCGTTATAATACACGTCAGACTAATCAGTTCTGCTCCGTTTCAGTGCCGGGTTTCTGTCCCGGACGATGCTGACCCTTACCGCGTTGACGCATACGGTTGCTAGCCTCTTCGAACTCTTCCTTCGAAATGGACCCGTTACCATCAGTGTCAAAGCGTTCCAACATCTTGCCTGCGCGCCGAGAATTGGTCATCTCATCAGGGCTCAGAACACCATCACCATTGGTATCGCGCTGCGCCAACATCTTTTCTGTACGTTCAGCAACGCTTTTGACACCCTGCGCTGTCAGTTCCTCAAGCGACAACACCCCGTCACCATCTGTATCCGACGCGGCAAACCGAGCGGCCTTCATGGCGTCCATTTCGGCCTGCGTGACCTCGCCATTACCATCGGCGTCGATTTCCTCGAATGACATGCGCGGTCCCTGACCTCCGGGCCCACCCTTGGCCAGAACTGCGCCTGTAGTAACGATGCTGGCCGTGCCCAGAATAACCGCGATGAAAGCTGCTTTTCTCATGTCATTTTCC
Organism: Parasedimentitalea denitrificans; assembly: GCF_011813015.1. GTDB lineage: Bacteria > Pseudomonadota > Alphaproteobacteria > Rhodobacterales > Rhodobacteraceae > Parasedimentitalea > Parasedimentitalea denitrificans. The sequence goes on from NZ_QHLQ01000001.1 coordinate 312,403, forward strand.
TTCGTTCTTGGCGACCCCGTGTCGCCGATCATGCAAGTCAAACGGCCCAGCATCAGGTTTCCGTCGCCCGACACATGAAAAAACTGAAGAAAAATTTGCGCCATGAAAAACAAGTACTTCACAGCGTAAGTCGCGACATTATAACGCAAACCTTACGCACCCCCTTTCCGTCACGGCAAGAAGAGCGCAAAGATAGGTGGAACATATAGGATTTATCATGACTGAAACTCAGACCGTGCTGGCCTCAGAAATCGAAAACGATCGCCCAACCATGCCCGCCCTGTTGAAAGGCTGGCGCCGTAAATGTCCGTGCTGCGGCAAAGGCGACGTGCTGCACTCTTACCTAAAGGTCAATTCGCACTGCGACAGCTGTGACCTTGACCTGTCATCTGCCCGCGCCGATGACGGCCCGGCCTATCTGACCATCCTGATTGTCGGCCACCTGTTGGCACCGCTGATCCACATCGCCTTTATTATGTGGCGTCCCGAGCCGCTGGTTTTGTTCACACTTTTCACCATTGGCTGTGTCAGCCTGTCGCTGTACCTTCTGCCCAGATTAAAAGGTGTTGTGATTGCCTACCAATGGGCAAAACGAATGTATGGGTTTGATAACGGCTCGTAAGACACCCAATTCAGAAAGAGGGTTTCATGACCGCAGACCAAGCCAATCCGGGCGTTGACAAAACCGCAGTTCGCAACGCCGCCACAGTGATTGTGGTGCGGGACCGGATGGGTGCGGACCCCTCTATTCTAATGGGACAACGCGGCTCCAAGGCCGCGTTCATGCCTAACAAATTCGTGTTTCCCGGCGGCGCTGTTGATGCAACCGATGCAGATGTGCCGCTGGCTGATACCATATCTGAGCTCTGCCACACCCGGTTGGCCGATCAGTCCCCCGACGGTTTGCAGGCCGCCCTGACCGTGGCCGCGATTCGAGAGCTATGGGAAGAAACCGGTCTGATACTGGGTAGCCAGCACAACTGGCCCGATCCGGTCCCCGCTGATTGGCAAGTTTTCGCATCCGCAGGCTACCGCCCTTCAGCCAGCGCGTTGCAATATGTCTTCCGTGCCCTCACCCCTCCGGGTCGCCCACGCCGTTTTGACGCCCGTTTCTTCCTTGTCGACGCGGATGAAATCGCCACTGATCTTGATGACTTTTCGCGTGCCTCGGACGAGCTGTCCCATTTGCAATGGGTCAAACTCTCTCAGGCCCGCCAGTTTGACCTGCCGTTCATAACAGAAGTGGTGCTGGCCGAAGTCGCCGCCCGGATCACAGATCCAACGCCGCCCGGCTCGGTGCCCTATTTCCGCAATACCGACGAGGCCAGTCTGTTCCTGCGCCTATACGGCAAAGAGATGCCCGCTAACGGCTGATAGTCGAAACCAACGGATCAGAACGCCAAAACCAGCGCCAGGATCGACAGGACCAGCAAAGCCATCCCCAAAATCTCGCGCTTGGTGATCTTTTCTTTGAAGAACAGCACCGTCGCCAAGATCGACAGGATCAGTTCGACCTGGCCCAGTGCCTTGACGTAGGCGGCATTCTGCATCGAAAAGGCCCAGAACCAGCAGAATGAGCCGCCCAGACTGGTCAGACCTACCCAAACCGCCACCTTTCGTGCAGCCCATACCCGGGCGATCTCGCCCCGGTCATGCCAACCCAACCACACCAACATCATCAGTGTCTGCATAGAGACGACCACCGCCAGGGTGACACCGGCACGAAAGGCTGGGTCCAGATCGCCCAATTGCAACGATGCACCGCGATAGCTGACAGCGGAAAAGGCAAACAACACACCAGAGCCCAACCCCAGTTTGGCCGCACGATTGGTCAAGTGCTGCCACCATGGCCCACTGCTGCCGGGTGTCTTTGACAGCACCAGAACGGCACCTAATCCCAGTATAATCGCCACCCAGCCCCAAATGCTGATCTGATCCCCAAGAACCAGCAATCCAACCAGCGCCGTCTGAATGACCTCGGTTTTCTTGAACGTGATGCCAACCGCGAAATTGCGTTGCTTGAACAGGGCCACCACACAGATTGTAGCCAGAATTTGTGACAGCCCACCAATGGCAGAAAACAACCAGAACCCCGGTGTCAGATCAGGAAGCGTCCGCCCCGAAACCATTAGGTAAGTCGCCAACCCGATCAGGATAAACGGCGCAGAATAGGCAAAGCGTGAAAACGTAGCCCCGGCGGCTGTTAGGGTGACACTGGCCAGAACCTTTTGCAGCATAAACCGCACGGTCTGAAATGTAGCTGCCGCAATCGCGACTGGAATCCATAAACTCATGCGGGGGTTATGGCGATTTACTCACCCGGATGCCAGAGCGGATGCGGAACAGGATCTTTGCCGCGCAGAAAATAGCGGCGGAACACTTCACCATAACAGGTGTAGGTATAATTCTCGTTGGCACTTTGAAATTTTGCCTGTTGATCCCGATACAGTTTGGGCAGAGCATACCAGGGCACGCCGGGGTGCATATGGTGCACAATGTGAAGATTATTGTTTAGAAACAGCATCGCCAGCGGTCCGCGATCCTCTACCAACACAGTGCGGGCGTGCATCTGGTCATGAGCGCGGTGCTCCAGAAACGTTCGGATTTTGACCAGCCCCAGCCCCAGATAGGCAGCGATAGCATAGGCCCAGAACGGCATAGGCGTCAGGTTAACCACCCACAGCACCAGCACCAGCCCCGGCAGATGCAGCATCCATCCCCAGATCACCGCCCAGTCCCCTCGCCCAGCGGCACGTGCATCACCAGCCATGAAACAGATTTGTCCAATCAGTGGCCCCAACAGGATACGCCCCAGCAGAGTATTGTTGATCCGGTATAGACGACGCCTCCATCTTGGCATCTGCTGCCAGACCTTAGGGTCCAGAAAGTTGCTTTCCGGGTCATCATAGGGATCGGTCAGGTTTTCATCGCGGTGGTGGTCCAGATGGGTGTCACGGAACCTGTTATAGGGGATCGCCATGTTCAACTGCGGTGCCATCAGGGCTTCGTTCATCCAGCGCTGCCGGAATGGATGCCCATGCAGCGCCTCATGGGTCAGGGACGAGTGAAACGCCACCAATACAGCACTGACCACAACAGCCAGCACCAGACTGATTTGTGGCAACAGGGCCAAGGCCGCAAACCAAATCCCGTAACAGGCCAGTATCAGGAAAAATGTGCCCCATTCCGGGCCTTTGGGCAGATGATCAGACATGCCTCCGCCCCCAGCGAATACGCGACCAGACCCGCTCGTATATCAGATACATGGTAAAGCCGATTGCTGTATTGATCAGCGCAATCGCGCCGCCAATTGCAACTGACCCAGTGGCCAGAAACCCGACCAGCGCCATCGACGCCAAACCGATAATGTTCCAAATAACCGCCTTGACCAGCGACCGTACCCGCGTTTCCATTCTACCTCCTGACGAAACGTTGCGTCAAAAGTACCGCATTACGAGGCCGTGCAGAATTCCGTATATGATTAACAAAACTCAACGGGTGTGATAATAGTCATCACATGAGCATTAAAATCGACAAACTTGCCCGTGCCGACCAGTTCCGTGTCCGGCTAAATCGCGCCCTGCAGGACAGCGGAATCAGCCAAAGCGCGCTGGCGCGGCAAATCGACGTGGACCGATCAACCATTTCGCAGCTTCTAACCGGCGACGGCGCCCGACTGCCCAATGCCCATGTGGTGGGCGCCTGTGCAACGGCGCTGGGAGTTTCGGCTGACTGGCTGCTCAGCCTGTCCGACCGCCCCGAGAGCGCCGCCGAATTGCTGGCCGGTGCCCTATCCCTTTCCGAGGCCCCACGGTCGCTGGTTGATGCCCGTATTTTTGACTGGCACCGCGAGGCAGCAGGCTACAAAATCCGCCACGTGCCCGCGACGCTTCCGGACATGATGAAAACCCGCGCTATGCTGGAATGGGAATATACCCCGCATCTGGGGCGCACGGCTGATCAGGCGATTGGCGCGTCCGAGGATCGCCTGTCCTGGATGCGTCAATCGCAATCCGATTATGAAATCGCCCTGCCAATTTATGAGCTACACAGCTTTGCCCAGGGCACCGGCTATTATCAGGGGCTTCCTCTGGAAACCCGCATCGAACAACTCGACAATTTTGAGCGCCTCTGCACCCAGTTATATCCCCGCCTGCGGGTCTATCTGTTTGATGCCAAACGGCTGTACTCGTCACCGCTGACCATCTTCGGCCCACTGCTCTGCGTTTTTTACGCGGGTTCCCACTACATGGCCTTTCGAGACAGTGACCGGGTGGAAACCTTTACCAACCATTTTGACACCCTCATCCGCGAGGCCGATCTAACAGCCCGGCAACTGCCCAGCCACCTGCGCGCACTCAAAGCAGAGATCGGCGGCTAGGGCCGCACGACGCCCAGCGGGCGGCGTTCAGGCTCAAGTCATGGCAATGACTTGAGCCACCGTTGCTTTAAACCTTAGGGTCCGGGTTTTCGGTGTGGCCATCCACTGCAATCACCTGCCCCGAAACCAAACGAGACGCATCAGACGCCAAAAACACTGCCATGTCAGCAATATCGCGTGCTTCAACAAACCGACCCATCGAGGTGCCAGAGGCATAGCCCTGATACACCTCATCACGGGTCATCCCTTTTGACGCAGCCTCACGCTCTAGCACCCCCTCCATCCGGGGGCCCTCGACTGCACCGGGACAGATCACATTGGCACGAATTCCATGCGGCCCCAGCTCCATCGCCAGCGTTTTGGTCAGACCAATCACCGCCCATTTCGCCGCCGAATACGGCGCGCGGTTAGGGTATCCGTACTGCCCTGCCGTGGACGAAGTCACGACGATCGAGCCCTTCCCCGCCGCCTTCATCAGAGGAGCTGCATATTTCGCCGCTAGAAACGCGCCTTCCAGATTGACGCTGACACAAGCCTGCCAATCCGCCAGTTCTACATCTTCAACCTTGGCCGTAGGGCCCGCAACGCCTGCATTGGCGCAGAGAACATCCAACCCGCCTGCAGCAGAAATGGCTGCAAACACTGCCAACATATCCTCTTCGCTGGCTGCATTGGCACGATGCGTGACCCAGTCAGAAGGCAGCGCAGCCAACCCGGCCTCGTTCACATCTGTGACCCAAACCTCATAGCCCGCCGCATCAAACCCCTCGCCCATGGCGCGCCCAATCCCAGACGCGCCTGCGGTGATTAGAACCCGCGCCATTACCGTGGTGCTCCGATTGCGCGGCCCAGCCCCTCGGGTGCAGGCAGTGCCGAATGGCCTGTGGCCAGTTTCACCAGAGCGGCCTCGACATGTGGCGCAGGCGGAGTCGAGTGCCGGGTCGCCAGATCCACATGCAGCAACATATGCTCACCCGTCGCCAGCAAACGATCGCCCTCATACATCTCGTGCCACAGGTGCATTTTTTTACCCGCCCCCAGTATCACCTGAGTTCGAACCTGAATGGCATGCCCAGCATGCACCTCGTCGATATGACGGATATGGGTTTCTGCCGTGAAATAGCTGCCACCCGAGGCGATATATTCGGCGTCACAGCCGATCAGCAACATCAACCGGTCGGTGGATTGCGCAAAGGCATCCAGATAGCGGCTCTCGGTCATGTGGCCATTATAGTCGGTCCAATCGAGCGGCACCGTCCGGTTCAGCGTCAGTACGGGCTGCGACAGATCAGAAATCTGATCGATATGGCTCAGCAGTCCCGCCTCACCCTCGCGCACCTTGTCCTGTGCATTCTGAAGTGCGCCCGCGCCCCAGTCGTTGGCCGACATCGCCCGCATCATGCCAACAAGGTTGTCGTCACGAATACGCTCTAGCTCGCGGATCGAATGCATCCCCGACTGTTCATCCGATTGATCTGCAATCAGATCCACAAGTTCATCTGTGAATTCGGGCACATCCATCAGCTTGGTCCAGGGCTCTGTCAGACAGGGGCCAAACTGCGCCATGAAATGCTTCACGCCTGCCTCGCCCCCTGCCACACGATAGGTTTCAAACAGCCCCATCTGCGCCCAGCGAATGCCAAATCCATAACGGATCGCGTTGTCAATCTCTTCGGTCGAAGCGATGCCATCTTTGACCAACCACAGCGCCTCCCGCCAGACCGCCTCAAGGAAACGATCCGCGATATGTGCGTCGATCTCCTTGCGCAGGTGCAGTGGGTACATGCCGATACTGGTGATAATCTCCTTGGCCTTGGCAATCACCTCGGGCGTATTGACCTCGGTCCCGACCAGTTCGATCAGCGGCAGCAGGTAAACCGGGTTAAATGGATGCGCCACAACGATCTGCGCCGCATTGTCAAAGCCCTCCTGCAACTGCGAAGGCTTGTAGCCCGAGGTCGAAGAGCCAATCACCGCCTCTGGCGCACAGTGCTGCTGCAACTCACCGTAAACCTTCTGCTTCAGATCCAGCCGCTCGGGCACGCTTTCCTGCACCCAGTCCGCACCGTCTACGGCTTCAGCGATGGTCGCATGGAACGTCAGGCTCCCCTCGGCAGGCAGCGCCACATTGCCCAGCCCCGGCAGACTGCGACGGGCGTTGTCCAGCACTTCGCTAATCTTGCGCTCGGCCTCGGGGTCCGGGTCAAACACCCGCACGTCCCAACCGTTAAGCAAGAACCGCGCGGCCCATCCGCCGCCAATAACACCACCACCGATGATTGCTGCTGTTTTCATACTACCTTCTCCGCAGAAATACTCTGGCCCGTGCACCGCACGGGCCGCGCCTGACTTTCCCCCCGGGAAGGCGCTTCTCGCCTCCCCAAGGTCAGACACGCCCTAATGTTGATTTTCACTTCGCCACCGGCGCCCGCTTCACCAGCCCCAGCTTCTCACGCACCGCATCCGGTCCAATCACCCGCGCACCCATATTCTCGATGATAGTGCCGGCGCGCTCGACCAGCTGCCAATTCTCGGCCAGATCGCCCTTGCCCAGCCACAGATTATCCTCAAGGCCGACGCGCACATTGCCGCCCGCCAGAACCGAACCCGCCACATAAGCCATCTGATCGCGGCCGAGTGAAAACGCCGACCAGGTCCAGTCGTCGGGCACATTGTTGACCATCGCCATGAATGTATTCAGATCATTCGGAGCGCCCCATGGCACCCCCATGCACAGCTGCACCAGTGCCGGACCGTCCAGCACGCCCTCTTTCACCAGTTCTTTGGCAAACCAAAGATGCCCGGTGTCAAAGGCCTCGATCTCGGGCTTGACCCCCAGATCGGTCATCATCTGGCCCATTGCGCGTAACATGCCCGGCGTGTTGGTCATCACGTAATCGGCCTCGGCAAAGTTCATGGTACCGCAGTCCAGTGTGCAAATCTCGGGCAGACATTCCGCCACATGCGCCATGCGTTCGGTCGCGCCCACCATATCGGTGCCCGCTTCGCTGACCGGCAACGGATTCTCGACATCTCCAAACACCATGTCACCGCCCATTCCGGCGGTCAGGTTTAGCACCATGTCCACCTCGGACTCGCGAATGCGGTCGGTCACTTCGCGGTACAATCCCAGATCGCGACTTGGCACCCCGGTTTCCGGATCGCGCACATGGCAGTGCACAATCGCCGCGCCAGCCTTGGCCGCAGCAATGGCGCTGTCGGCGATTTGCGCCGGTGAACGGGGCACATGTGGGCTGCGATCCTGGCTGCTGCCGGACCCGGTCACGGCACAGGTGATAAAGACGTCTTTGTTCATATTCAGAGGCATTTCGCTTTTCCCGGCGATGTACAGAGTTGTGCCCGAGTTATCCCCAAGCTCTTCCCCAGATTCCTGTTTGATTTGATCCCCACTGTGGCTCAGCCTTGAGATCTAAACTTTACAATATGCGAATCGTACTTGATGAAATACGCAAAAAACATACTGCAGCCGGAAAACAGACCGCTGAAAACTGCCGTGCTGGTACTGGATGAATGCAACACCCTGTCCTTTGCGGCCACGGTTGATCCGATGCGCGCCGCCAACCGGCTGGCCGGGCGTCATGCGTTCGACTGGGATTATGTCACTGCAACGGACGAGCCCGCAATGCTGACCAGCGGCCTGACCGTTCCCGGCATTCCGCTGGCCCGACTTCAGGAATGCGAGCTGCTGATTGTTGTGGCGGGCTTCCAACTGGCCCGCCAAGCCACCCCCAGCCTGCTGGCCGGTCTGCGCCGCATCGCTGCCACCGGCGCCACCATCGCGGGCATCGACGGCGGCCCCTGGCTGATGGCCGAGGCTGGCCTGCTGGACGGCCACGCCGCCACCACCCATTGGGAAGACCTGGACAATTTCGCCAACCGGTTCCCCGATGTCGACACCCGCCAAGACCGCTTCACTCTGTCCGAAGGCCGCCTGACTTCCGGCGGCGCCACCCCGGCGATCGAAATGATGCTGCACATCATCGGCGCACGCCACGGCCACGGCTTTGCCTCACGCGTGGCTGGCCTGTTCCTGTATGACGGCCCCGCCGCCCCAACCCGGCCACAAAGCCGTCTGGGCAGCCAAAAACACAGTGCCCTCACCGCCAAGGCCAACGCCCTGATGGAATCCTCACTGGATGAGCCACTGCCGCTCAGCTATATCGCCGAAAGCCTGGGCACCAGCCCGCGCAGCCTGCAACAACAGTTCCGCCTGCGCCTGAACACCACACCGCAGGATCACTACCTGCAACTGCGCATGGCCGAGGCCCGCCGTCTGGTCACCGATACCAATCTGTCACTGATGGATGTGGCCCTGGCCACCGGCTTTACCTCGCAATCCACCTTTGCCCGCGCCTTCAGAACCGCACATGGCAGCACCGCCCGTGATCTGCGCCAGGAAAGCACACAGCCCTTTCAACATTAAGCGGGTGATTTTCTGCCCCAGATCCAACTTCATCTGGCCAAAAATATCCCGGGGTAAATGGGCCTATCAGGCCCAGAGGGGGCAGCGCCCCCTCCCCTTGGTTGCCTTAATACGGCATCGGATTGGCGCGGTGTGCCTGATCGATCTCTTGCAAGACCTCATCGCTCAGCTGAACATCCACCGATCCCAACGCATGCTCAAGCTGCGGCTGCGTGGTTGCGCCAAAAATAGCCGAGGCCATAAACGGTCGCGTCCGGCACCAGGCCAGCGCCATCTGCACAGCATCCAATTCATGGCGCGCAGCAATCTCCAGATAGACCGCAACCGCGTCATAGACACGGGGCACATCGCGACCGCCCAGCTCTGGGCTTAACGATTTTCGCGAGCTGCCAGGCACCGCACCATCCTGATACTTACCGGTCAACAACCCAGTCCCCAGCGGTGAAAACGCCAGCAAACCAACATCCTCGTTCACACTCAGCTCGGACAGGTCAGTGTCATACATCCGACATAGCAGCGAATACTCATTCTGGATCGAGGCCACCCGTGGGCCTTTGCCTTCCTCCGCCAGACGTAGCCACTGCGCCGTGCCCCAGGCGCTTTCGTTGCTCAGACCAAAGGCACGGATATTGCCCTTGTCCACCTGGGCCTGCAACGCCTCTAGGCAATCAACCATATTGGCCAGCGTTTCCTCTCGGTTCTGCGAGGACGGATCATAGCTCCAGTTCTTGCGAAACATATAGCTGCCCCGGTTCGGCCAGTGGAACTGATAGAGATCGATGTAATCGGTTTGTAGCCGCTTCAGCGAGCCTTCAATCGTGGTAGCGATAGTCTTTGAAGTGATAGCAGCACCATCGCGGACGATTTGCAGGCCTTCACCAGAGTGTTTGGTCGCCAGGATGTAATCTCCACGACGCCCGGTTTTAGCATTCCAGGTGCCAATGATCTCTTCGCTAACGCCAACAGTTTCGCGGCGGACCGGATTGACCGGATACATCTCGGCGGTGTCGACAAAGTTGATCCCCGCATCCAGTGCATAATCGATTTGCGCATGCGCATCTTGTTCCGGGGTCTGGGTGCCAAAGGTCATGGTCCCCAGGCAAAGCTCCGAAACTTGCAGCCCCGTGCGGCCCAATGGGTTCATTTTCATATCGCGCGTTCCTTAAATACTTTGGGCTGCGAATGTAGTGTCGGTTTTCACAAGCGCAAGCACCATGCCAAGATGCCTTGTAGTTGGATCTGAAATCATCCAGCCTCTGCCCCAACAGTTCCCCATGGATCGCAAAGGATTACCCATGCCGCAGAACATCACCAAGGGCATCAAGGCCCTGCTGGCCGAAGCCAATGACATCGTCACCACCCTGCCGGTGGCCGAGGCCAAAGAATTGGTGGACAGTGACGATCATGTCTTCATTGACCTGCGTGACATCCGTGAGCTGCGCCGCTCGGGTCTGATCCCAGGGGCATTTTCTTGCCCACGCGGCATGCTAGAGTTCTGGATCGACCCCGACAGCCCCTACCACAAACCGGTATTCAATCAGGACAAGACCTATGTGTTCTACTGCGCCAGCGCCTGGCGGTCAGCCCTTAGCGCCAAACAGGCGATGGAAATGGGGCTAAAACCAGTTGTGCACCTCGAGGGCGGCTTTGGTGAATGGGTCAAACAGGGCGGCGCTGTTATCCCTAAGAAAGGCTGAAGTCGCGCGCAGGCCCGCAAAACGTCGATTGAGAACAAAATGAGAACATGCTACATTTCAGCATGCCGACTCGTACCCTGCATCCCCCGTCTCACCGCCGTCCTCAGGTCTCTATCTGTGACGGCATTGCCCTGGAATATGGCCGCACCCACGAGGCCTGCGGCCCCGCCCGGCGCACATTTGCCCTGTGGCTGGCCGCCGCAACCACCGGACCTGTGCTGTGGATCTCGCCCGCCTGGGAAGTGGATCAGCTGAACCCCGACGGGATGATGAACTTTGCCTGCCCCAGCCGTTTTTTGTTTCTGCACGCGCGCCGTCAGGATGATCTGCTCTGGGCCACCGAGGAAGCCCTGCGGGCAGGTCAGGTGCCCCTGGTGGTGACCGACCTGCCTGCCCCGCCAGCCCTGAAACCGGTGCGGCGCCTGCATCTGGCGGCGCAAAGTGGCGGACGGCATGGGCCACAGCCACTGGGATTGCTGCTGACACCGGGCAGCGGTGGCGCTGCTGGCATCGAAAGCCGCTGGCACCTGTCCCCCGACCACCGGGATCAGCACCACCACTGGCAGCTACAGCGGTTACGCGCCCGCACCCTGCCGCCCCGCAGCTGGCGGATGCACCACCCTGCCCCCCGCGCCAGATTAGAGGTGGTACAACCGCCGCTGGCCGTCGTGTCCTGATCTTTTGGCAAGATTGGGGCTCTGCCCCAAACCCCGGGATATTTTTAGCCAGATGATAGTGAGATCCGTTCCGGAAGTGATCCGGGGGATCAGTTCAGGATCGAACGGGCGAAGCAGGAAAAAAGATGTTAATTGAACCCCTGTGCCTTAGAATACCGGACAGGAGGACGCATGTTTCAAAGACGCCACGCCCTGATCATGCTTGCAACCGGTTGCGTTCTGCCCTCAACCGCACTTGGTGCGCCGATCCGCTACCAACTGGATCCGGATCATTCCCAAGTTGGCTTTAGGTTCAAACTGAATGGCACCACCCAGAGCGGCTCGATGCCGGTTGAGCGCGCCGATATTACTGTTGACCCACAAAACCTGTCTGCATCCAGAGTTGATGTGACAGTGACGGCTGCGCGCGCCCGCACCGGGTTGATCTTTATCACCCAGGCCATGACCAGCCCCGAGGTTCTGGATACAGCGCAGTTTCCCACCATCAGATTTGTGTCACGCCGGATCGCTCTGGGCGCCTCTGGGCGGATATCCAACGGCGCGCGTATAACTGGCGATTTGACGCTGCGAGGGATAACCAGACCTATCACATTGCAGGCGGCGCTGTATCGACAACGCGGCACCGCACCGGATGACCTGCGCCAATTGGATGTGGTGCTAAGCGGTGGTCTGAACCGAAATCACTTTGGCGCGTCCGGGTTTCCCAATCTGGTCGCGGACACAGTGGCGCTGGACATCCGCGCCCGGATCACCGCGGTCAAATAAACTGCCACAGACAGGCCAAATACGACATTGCTGTCGAAAACGTTTGCGCCTGCCTGCAATGACGCGGCATTCTGCGCAACTATGCGCCTGATTATATCCTTTGCCGCCCTGCTTTTGTCCGTCGTGCTGTTGCAGCTGTCCACCGGAGGTGTGGGGCCGCTGGATGCGATTTCCGGGCTCACGCTAGGGTTCAGCAAGGAACAGATCGGCCTGCTGGGATCGGCGCATTTTCTAGGGTTCTTTATCGGCTGCTGGTGGTCACCACGGCTGATGGGCACCGTCGGTCATTCGCGCGCCTTTGCCGCCTTTACCGCCCTTGGGGCCATAGGATTGATTGGTCATACCCTGACAGACAACCCATTGGCCTGGGCTGCAATGCGGATTGCATCGGGGCTCTGTGTGGCGGGCTGCTACACGGTGATCGAGGCCTGGCTGAACGCCAAAGTAACCAATGAAACCCGTGGCCGCGCTATGGGCAGCTACCGGATTGTCGACATGGGCGCCTCGCTGACCGCGCAGTTGATCATCGCGGTACTGCCGCCAGCGGCCTATGTTTCGTATAACCTATTGGCCATCTTATGTTGCGCAGCACTACTGCCAATGACCCTGACCCGCGCCAGCCAACCCGAAACCCCATCGGCACCGCGACTGCGCCCAGAACTGGCCTGGCGATGCTCGCCACTGGCGGTTGCTGGCGTGCTGGTGGCCGCGCTCAGCTCGGCCTCGTTTCGGATGGTTGGGCCGCTCTATGGTCAGGAAGTTGGCCTAGAGATCGACCAGATAGCCTTTTTCCTTGCTGCCTTTGTGCTGGGCGGCGCACTGGCACAATACCCGATGGGCTGGTTGGCCGATAAATATGACCGCCGCTGGGTTCTGATCTGGCTGTCTGTGGCGGCGATCCTATCCAGCGGCGTCACCATCGGTGCCTCGGGCATGGGAACTCTCGCCGTGATGTTCTCGGCTGGTTTGTTTGGCTTCACCACCTTTCCTATTTTTTCGGTATCGGCCGCCCATGCCCATGACTTTGCCAAGTCCAGCCAGCGGGTTGAACTCTCGGCGGCGCTGATGTTCTTTTTCGCTCTGGGCGCCATCGCCAGCCCATTTGTCGCCTCTGCCCTGATCGAGAACTACGGACCAACCGCGCTGTTTGCGATGATCGCCTTGGGCCATCTGGCACTAATCATTTTTGGCCTTAGCCGGATGCGCGCCCGACCAACGCCGGACCAGCGAACCAGCTATGTCTATGCGCCACGCACCTCGTTTACCATCGGGCGGCTGCTGAAACGATCGCGCGAGCGCAAGTAGCTGCGACACTGACACCACGCTCTGACAGTTGTAAGTAGACCCCGCTCGACATAGATTTGAACCATGTATTTGAACCTGTCGCGTTACTCTTATCGCAATGACAAAACCGTACCGCAGTTCAAGGACACCGGACCGCTCTGTGTCATGGATGCGCGCTGTTCGCTCTGCGCCCGTGGAGCAGCCTGGATTGCCCGTAATGACAAGACACAGGCATTTCGAATTATCCCGATGCAATCTGATCTTGGTGGTGCCCTGCTGATCCACTATAGCATGGATCCAGAGGACCCCACATCTTGGCTATTCTTGGAAAACGGCCAGGGGCACGCCTCGTTGGATGCTCTTATCCGGGTTGGGCAGCGGCTGGGTGGAGTTTGGCGCCTGCTGTCCGTCTTGCACATCCTTCCAGGCGGGCTGCGCGATGCCCTGTACCGAACCGTTGCCAGAAACCGCTATCGCTGGTTTGGCACAACGGATCTGTGCAACCTGCCGGACCCCGAAGTCCAAAAACGGTTGATGACATGAAGATCCTCATTCTGGGTGGATATGGGGTGTTTGGCGGTCGCCTGGCCGAACTGCTTTCAAACATCACCAAGCTGGAGCTGCTGATTTCCGGCCGCAACCAACCTAGGGCAACCGCCTTTTGCCAGACCCTACTGGGGGAGGCCAAGGTAACGCCGGTACAGTTGGACCGCAAGGATATCGGTCAAAAGTTGGCCGAACTGGCGCCAGATCTGGTTATCGATGCCTCAGGGCCATTCCAGCAATATGGCGCGGCACGATACGAAGTGATCGAAGCCTGCATTCGCCACGGCGTGAACTATCTCGACTTTGCAGATGCGGCTGACTTTGTTTTTGGGGTATCTCAGTTTGATCAGGCCGCGCGCGAGGTCGGCATCTTTGTGCTCTCGGGCGTCAGTAGTTTTCCGGTTATGACCTCGGCCGTGCTGCGCGAGATGTGCAAAGACATGACCATTGAGACAGTCAAAGGAGGCATCGCGCCCTCTCCCTATGCAGGGATCGGTTTGAATGTGATGCGCGCGGTGCTGGACTATGCCGGAACCCCAGTCAAACTGACCCGGCAGGGCCAGCATACAACCGCGCCCGGTCTGGCCGAAAGCCAGCGGTATACCATTGCAGTTCCTGGCAAAATGCCCCTGAAGAACACTCATTTCTCGCTGGTCGACGTGCCCGAATTGCAGGTACTGCCGCCTGAATTTCCAGAGCTGACAGACATCTGGATCGGCGCTGGTCCACGCCCCGAAGCCCTGCATCGCATGTTGAATATGCTGGCAAAACTGCGTCACCGATTGAACTTACCCAGCTTTGCCCCCTTGGCCCCATTTTTCCACCGAGTTCTGAATGTGTTGAAGTTTGGCGAGCATCGGGGCGGGATGTTCGTTCATGCAACTGGCCACCGGAACGGTCAGCCCGTTGAACGTTCTTGGCATCTGCTGGCCGAAGGAGACGATGGCCCCTATATTCCATCAATGGCGATCGAAGCCATCATTCGTAAAATTCTGGACGGCAATCCTCCAGAACTGGGCGCACGGGCCGCGATCCGAGAATTGAACCTGTCCGATTATGAGCACCTCTTTGACGGCCGCTCGCTCTATATGGGGTTTCGCAGTAAGGCCAAGGGCGAAGTACCGCTGTACCGGCAAGTCTTGGGAGACGCCTTTGACCTGTTGCCACCACAGGTTCAGGCGTTGCATGACGATGTCCGTGCCCGCAGCTGGAGCGGAACCGCCCGGGTCCAACGTGGCACCGGACTGATATCAAGGGCTCTGGGCGCTCTTTTTGGCTTTCCAAACACAGCTGACCAAGTGCCGGTCAATGTGTGCTTTACCCCGCAAGATGGTGGCGAGACATGGACCCGCAGGTTTGGAACCCGGTCATTTTCATCGGTCCAAACACTTGGTAGAAAACGCAGAAACCATCTTGTGCTAGAGCGTTTTGGCCCCGTAACAGTTGCTCTGGCGCTTGTCGTTGACGCGCAAAAACTCTTTCTGATCCCGCGCAGTTGGTCATTCTTAGGCCTCCCCTTACCGCAGTTTTTACTGCCCAAAGGTCAAAGCTTTGAAACTCAGGTTGACGGGGCCTTTTGCTTTGATGTGGAAATCTCAGCCCCTTTGATTGGTCTGATCGCCGCCTATCAGGGAGAGTTGCACTCCACTGCCCCCAGCACGGTTGCCGCGAACTAATCTATCTAAATCAAAGACATTTTCGGGTGACAAATAGAAAGGGGCCGGACAAATCCGACCCCTTTCAGAATTTATCAGTGGGACATTAGCCCTCAATGATATCACTTTCGGCTTCTGGTTCTTCTTCAACCTTCTCTTCAGCAATCTGAGCCGCCGGTTTTTGCGCCACCGCTCCATTGGCCAGACCACTCACACCATCTTCCATCGACAGGCCCAGCTCTTCACCAAGTTTCTTGAGCGCGGGCATTTGCACGGCCATGCCCATGATCGAATCCAACGCCTGATTGACCACCGGTTTTTCACCGCTGCCAGCCCCGCCAGAGCCCCCCTGCGCAACCGAACCATTGCCACCAATACCGCTGACCTGATGGATCTTGATCGAGTCGATCTTCTCGGCCGGCTTGACCATTTCAGCAATGATCGTCGGCATCGCCTCGATCCGTGCCAGATCCACCTTCATACGGATCTGTTCGCCGGACAGCACGTTGTCTGCCTCGACAATCGCGCGCTTACCTTCTGCTTCGGCCAGCATGTCGTTCTTCTTGGCCTCGGCGCGAATGTTCAGTGCATCTGCTTCGGCCTGAGCCTCTTCGCGACGGGCATCGGCCCGGTCTGCCGCAGCCTCTTTCTCTGCCGTTGCCGCAAGACGTATCGCTGTAGCCTGACGTTCGGCTTCCTGTGTGGCCTCAATCAGTACGATCTGTTTTGCACGTTCAGCTTCAGCCACTTCGCGGGCAGTAATCACCGACTCGGTTGCCTTGGTCGCCTCGGCGCGGGCCAGATCGGCAGATGCACGGGCGCGGCTTTCTTCTTCGGATTTTTGCGCAACAATCACCTGACGGTCCTGTTCTGCAACTTCCAGCTCGCGCTCCTTGCTGATCTCAGCCTCGCGAATTTTCCGCTCGCGTTCAATATCAGCCGAGCGAATAGCCTCTTCACGCGCAATGCGGGCCCGCTCTTTCTCTTGCTCAGACACCTCGCGACGTTGCGCGATCTCTGACTCCTGCGCCGCACGCATAGCCTCAAGCTGCTTGATCTGTTCGATCTCAGCCTGCTTTTCGTCCTGTTCAATCGCCAAACGCTCACGCTCCGCTTCCATGTGGGCGCGACGCACCGCCACCTGAGAATCCGCTTCGATCTGGGCACGCTCCTTTTTGGAGTTGGCAATAACCTCGGCCAGTTTGCGCATACCGACCGCGTTAAAGGCGTTGTTTTCGTCCAGTGCCTCGAACGGAGTCTGATCCAGCGCGGTCAGCGAAACCGATTCCAGCGACAGGCCATTCTTCAACAGATCCTCGGAGACCGCATTTTGCACCTCTTGAACAAAGTCAGCGCGTTTTTCGTGCAAGCCATCCATGGTCATCTGCGCCGCAACAGCGCGCAAGCCATCCACCAGCTTACCCTCAATCATTTCGCGCAGCTGGTTCACATCAAATGTCCGGTCACCCAAGGTCTGTGCCGCACGGGCGATGCCTTCTTCGGTGGCATTTACCTAGACATAGAATTCAACACCAACATCAACCCGCATCCGGTCCTGCGTGATCAGCGCCGCGTCGCCATTACGCTGCACCTCTAGGCGTAGGGTCTTCATATTGACTGGGCTGACTTCGTGCAGCAGCGGCACCACAATGGTACCTCCATCCATAATCACCCGTTTCCCGCCAGCCCCGGTTTTAACCAGGCTAACTTCGCGGGTGGAACGCCGATAGAGACGGCCAAGAATAAGCCCCAAAAGAACAAGAAATACCAGAACACTGGCGACGGAAATTACCAAGAATTGCAACTCCATGATTTATCTCCCCAAAAGTTTGAATTTAAAATCGTTTAGTCGGACAAGCCGACCAGAACATAGGTGCCACTACGACGATCGCGCAGCACTAATACCTCTGTGCCCTGTGACAGGGTCTCGTTATCGCGCAGGGGCTCAGCCCGCAGGTGATGTGCATTGCCAAACCGATCAGTGACCCGCACCTCGGCCGCGCGACCACGCACGGCAGTGCCCTGCGTGATGATACCACGGCGACGGCCCAACTGGTTCAGCGATGATGCCTCGGTCTCCGTTTGTGGCAACAGCCGGGCAAACACCCCGCCAAAGCCACGCGCGAACCAAATCCCAAAGGCACCAGCCGGAAGCGCAGCAAGCCAAGCCGGGGCCAAAAAGCCAAACAATTCCTGCAAGGCAATTTGTAATCCCAGACCGCTTAGGCCAAAGCCCATCAGCAAAGCCGCCAACCAGATCAGCGTCGGCATTTTGCCAAGCCCAAGCCAACTGGCCAAACCACCGCTGGCCTCAACCCCGCCCTCGACTTCGACGTCGGCCTCAAACTCTGCCAGCTCCAGTTCACCCGGATCAACCAAAGCCCCTTCGGGATCAAGATCCAGGTCAAAGTCACCCAGATCCGGCGCATCCCCAATGTCAGGAGCGACGTCATTATCGCCGCCCATCAAACTACCGCCCAGCAACAAAGCCACCAGTTCAAGCCCCATCAGGCCGAACAAAAGCGCCAGAGCAAAGGAAAAAGGTGCAAACGCACCTCCGAGCAGAAAGTCAAACATATATGGGCCACCAATCAGTTAGTATGCAAAGGTATACAATACCATATGGAAGTCGCGCATCTTATTTTCAAGGGGTTAGTCGTTGATAAATTCAACCACAAGCATAACAACGCTCTCCCACCGGTAAACTATACCCAGACCAGCATACACTAATTTGCGGTCAAAATGGATGGAAAATTCGCGTTCCGTCCGCAGGGGGATTTCTAACCGCCAAAACTTACGTTAGACGGATCTTCAGACAGCTAGGCGGAAAAGTGATATGGCACGAATTCTCATTACCTCGGCACTTCCCTATATCAATGGGATCAAGCACCTGGGCAATCTCATCGGCAGTCAGCTGCCGGCGGATCTATACGCCCGTTACAATCGCGGTCGCGGCAATGAAGTCATGTTCCTTTGCGCCACTGACGAACACGGCACACCCGCCGAACTGGCCGCAGCCAAGGCGGATCAACCCGTCGCAGAATACTGCGCTGACATGCACAAGGTTCAAACCGACATCGCCGATCGCTTTGGCCTGTCGTTTGATCACTATGGTCGCTCGTCCAGTATGCAGAACCGCAAGCTGACCCAGCACTTTGCCAGCAAACTGGCCGATGCCGGTCTGATCACCGAAGTCGAAGACCGTCAGGTCTATTCCAACACCGATGGTCGTTTCCTACCTGATCGTTATGTCGAGGGCACCTGCCCCAACTGCGGCCACGACGGCGCACGCGGTGACCAATGCGAGGAATGCACCAAGCAGCTGGACCCAACCGACCTGATCAACCCGCGCTCGGCCATTTCCGGCTCGACTGATCTAGAGGTCCGCGAGACCAAACATCTGTTCCTGCGCCAATCAGCATTGCGCGATCAACTGGACCAGTGGATCGACTCTAAAACCGACTGGCCTATTCTGACCACCTCAATCGCCAAGAAATGGCTACACGATGGTGACGGATTGCAGGATCGCGGCATCACCCGTGACCTCGACTGGGGAGTTCCGGTCAAAAAAGGTGATGAAGACTGGCCCGGCATGGAAGGCAAAGTTTTCTATGTCTGGTTTGATGCGCCCATCGAATACATCGCCGCAACTGGCGAATGGGCCGAAGCCAACGGCAAAACAGACGCCGACTGGCAGCGCTGGTGGCGCACCGACATGGGCGCGGATGATGTGAAATACGTCCAGTTCATGGGCAAGGACAACGTGCCGTTCCACACCCTGTCCTTCCCCGCCACCATTCTGGGATCCGGCGAGCCTTGGAAGATGGTCGATCACCTGAAATCATTCAACTATCTGAACTACGACGGCGGCCAGTTCTCGACCTCCAAAGGGCGCGGCGTGTTTATGGATCAGGCGCTGGAAATCCTGCCCGCCGATTACTGGCGCTGGTGGCTGCTAAGCCACGCACCAGAAAGCAGCGATTCCGAATTCACCTGGGAAAACTTCCAGCAGTCTGTGAACAAGGATCTGGCTGACGTGCTGGGTAACTTTGTCTCGCGCATCACAAAATTCTGCCGCTCCAAGTTTGGCGAAGCAGTACCCGAGGGCGCAGAGTACGGCGAGCAGGAACAGGCATTGATCGCCGAGCTGACCACCCGCATCCGCGCCTACGAGGGCCACATGGATGCAATGGAAGTGCGCAAATCAGCCCAAGAGCTGCGCGCCATTTGGGTTGCAGGCAACGAATACTTGCAAAGCGCAGCTCCATGGTCGACCTTCAAAACTGAACCAGAAAAAGCCGCCACTCAGGTTCGCATGGGTCTGAACCTGATCCGCCTGTATGCCGTGCTTAGCGCACCGTTCATCCCGACGGCTGCAGCCAGCATGCTAAGCGCAATGAACACGCTGAACACCAGCTGGCCAGATGACGTGGCCGAGGCCCTGAACGCCCTGCCCGTTGGTCATGATTTCAGCGTGCCTGATGTTCTGTTCGCCAAGATCACTGACGATCAGCGCGAAGACTGGCAATCACGATTTTCCGGCAAACGCGACTAAACTAGATAACGACCAACTATAGCTTCCAACGCGCTCCTAACGGGGCGCGTTTTTTGTTTCTGACGACCCGCGTTCAAACCCTTGCATGACCCGCCGACTTTCTGATTATCTTAAAAAATTAAATCCGACCAAAAAACTCAGGTTGACATACCTGAGTAAATAAATCAGGTTAGCGACATTCTAGCCAGCCTGTTCAATTAGGTCAGCCCGAGCAGCAAGCAATAGATTAGAACGCCCCATGTCGCACAGTGTTTCAACAATTCATAAGCCGCAAACCACAGTAGTGATTCAGCCCAGCCTGAACACGCTCTGGACCCAAGCCAGAATTGAAACGGAAACCCTGTCCGGCTTTTGCCTGGAATGGATCCAGGATCGGGCGGACATCAGCAAAGGGCAACCGTCATGAACATGCACGTATCCAAAGTGGTAGCACCCACCCAAGAAGTTTTCCCAACCTACCATGCCGAAGAACTGACCTGTGGCGGCAACCAAGCCCGGATCCTTCTGAATGGTCAAATCTACAGCCTGCGCATTACCCGCGCCGGGAAACTGATCCTGACCAAATGACCCATCCATCTTTACGTCGGGGGGGCGCCACTGTTGGTGTCCTCTCAGAGCTGTCCCCTATCGAAGCCACCGCCGTGCGTCATCTGCGCCAGTGGTTTAGCAGTCCTGAAACACGTCTCGACATGCACGATGACGTGACCAGCCGCCTAGGCCCAGAACTGTCAGACATCGCAATCGAGACCTTTGGCCAATTGTGCATGCTCTGTGTCGAACATGGCCGTCGCCCACTGATGCGGCACGGGTTGAAATGCGACTGCATTGGCGCCGATGAAAACTGTTTTGCCAACATGATCGCGGCAGCTGCCGACGGTCAGGTGAACGACTCCATGTTGTTCGCCTCGCTGATCGTGCGCCCCCAAATGGCCCGAGAGCTCCTGCCTCTTGCCTCTGAATTTGGTTGCCTGCTTCGGCAGATGACCACCGCAACGCCACCGCCCATTTTGGGCCGGCCTTGCTCTGCAACCTTACACTAATTCACACACCTTCAAGGACTATCCTTTATGAAAACCCTGCTCCAAACCAGCACGGCGCTAACTCTATTTGCGGCCAGCACAACAGCAGCTTTCGCCGCTGACAAGGCTGCCGTCTTGACCAACTATTCGAACATCGCCGAGGCAAAATACCAAGACAGCCTGACCACAGCCAAGATCTTGCAATCCGCCGTCGAAGCACTCGTCGCGTCGCCATCAGCAGAAACTCTGGACGCCGCCCGCACCGCATGGATCGACGCGCGCGTTCCTTACCAGCAGTCCGAAGTCTTCCGCTTTGGCAACGCCATCGTCGACGACTGGGAAGGCAAAGTAAACGCATGGCCGCTGGACGAAGGCCTGATCGACTACGTTGACGCAGCTTACGGCGGCCCATCGGACGAAAACGCGCTGGCCGCGTTGAATGTTGTGGCCAACCCCACGTTTGAACTGTCCGGCAAAACCATCGACGCATCCGACATCACCCCCGCCCTGCTCGAAGGCTCGCTGCACGAGGCCGATGGCATCGAAGCCAACGTCGCCACAGGCTACCACGCCATCGAATTCCTGCTCTGGGGTCAAGACTTGAACGGAACCGACCACGGTGCCGGCGCTCGTGCCTTTACTGATTACGCCGCTGGCGCAGACTGCACCAACGGCAACTGTGATCGTCGCGGTGCCTATCTAAAGGCCGCAACGGATCTGCTGGTCTCTGATCTGGAATGGATGGCCGCCCAGTGGGCCACCGATGGTGACGCCCGCACGGCGCTGCTAGGTGACGAAGACGCTGGCATCTCGGCCATGCTGACCGGCATGGGCTCGCTGTCCTACGGTGAACAGGCGGGTGAGCGTATGCGCCTGGGCCTGATGCTGAACGACCCAGAAGAAGAGCACGATTGCTTCTCGGACAACACCCACAACAGCCACTATTATGACGGCAAGGGCGTTCAGAACGTCTACTTAGGCGAATACACCCGCGTGAACGGCGACGTTGTTTCCGGCGCCTCGCTGTCTGATCTGGTGATGGCCGTGAACAACGATCTGGACGCCGAAATGCGCGGCAAGCTGTCTGCCACCATGGATGCACTGGGCGCTATGAAAGCAGCCGCAGACGGTGGTTTCTCATACGATCAGATGCTGGAACAGGGCAACGCCGAAGGCGAAGCATTGATCATGGGCGGCATCAACGGGTTGGTTGACCAAACTCAATCCATCGAGCGCGTAGTCACCGCATTAAAGCTGGAAGGCATCGAATTTGAAGGCTCCGACTCTCTCGATAACCCATCGGCTGTTTTCCAGTAAGCCACGCAGATGATCTGCTGTTCCGGGCAGATCTAGGGGGTGCTCTGATTACCAGTATATTATCCCCAAAAGTTATTTCGAGCATCGCCAAAGGGGGTCGCGTTTTTCGCGGCCCCTTTCCAATGCCCCCCCCTGTGCGTCCACTTCACTGGCACATTTCTGATTATTTTAGTAAGAATACACTTGTATCCCTACGGTTTTTATCGGAAATAAAACTAACGGAATCACGGGGCCTTCGGGCAGGACCAATACAATGATCATTTGCCACTGCACTCGCATCTCAGATCATGACATCCACGCAGCGGTAGACTGGATGCGAAGTGCTGATCCCGATACAATCATCACCCCCGGCAAAATCTACCACGCACTCGGCAAATCCGCCGACTGCGGCGGATGCATGCCCCTCTTTCTCGACACCATGCGCTCCAACACTAACCTAAAGGTACCCGCTCAGCTGGCAAACTTGCGCAGCGGGATATCCAAGGAGAGTGACAATGAAGGGCGACGCCAAAGTACTCGACAACCTGAACAAAGCACTGCGCCATGAACTGACTGCTGTAAGCCAATATTGGCTGCATTACAGGCTGCAAGACGACTGGGGCCTGGGCAGCATGGCCAAGAAAAGCCGCGAAGAAAGCATCGAAGAGATGGAACACGCGGACAAATTGATAGAAAGGATCATTTTCCTAGAAGGCCACCCGAACCTCCAAAAACTTGACCCACTGAGGATCGGACAAACCCCCAAAGAATGCATGGAAGCCGACTTGGCCGCCGAGCGCTCAGCCCGCGACCTGTACAAAGAAGCACGCGATGTGTGCAAAGAAGCCGGCGATTATGTCACCATGGGATTGTTCGAGAGCTTAATGACGGACGAAGAGGGTCATATCGATTTCCTCGAAACACATCTTGAACTCCATGACAGAATTGGCGCCGAACACTTTGCCCACCTCAACGCAACCAAATTGGAAGACGCAGATTAAAGCGACATCGGTCGCTGTATTTGCAGCGACCGCACCCGCCCAGGCCCTTGATTTGAACACCTTGCCCCTTGGCGACCCCCATCTCAACAGTGTCCCGCGCACAGCGGCTGAGCAGAACCGGATCAACGCGGTTACCCTGCCGACGCAGGACTTTGAAGCAGCGGAACCCTTTGAGGAAAACTCTGCCGGAGCCGGAACCGTCCGCGCCCGAAGCGATGACGAAGCGTTTTCACAACACTCCGCAAACATCAGCTTTGAGCAAGAGCTGGAATTCAAACTCGGCAACGGGTTGTTCAAGAAAATCTGGGTATTTTCACCAGCCTCTACCAAGGCGTCAGACGGTTTGGGCCCCCTATACAACGCCCGTTCCTGCCAGCGGTGTCACGTCAAGGATGGTCGCGGCCACACCCCACGCAGCCCAGAAGACAGCGCTGGCTCCATGTTCCTGCGCCTGTCCATCCCCGGCGATGTGCCTGCTGAGATGGCCGCAGTACATGACTATATCGGCACCGCACCAGATCCCAATTACGGCACACAACTGCAGGATCTTTCTCCGCCGAACATTGCTTCGGAATACAAATTTTCTGCCACCTACCAAGATGTTGAGGTCGCCCTGTCCGGTAGCGAAACCGTCACTCTGCGTGATCCCAGCTACGCGGCGCTCAACCTCGGATATGGCCCGCTGCACGCAGACGCAATGCTGTCCCCACGGGTGGCCCCGCCGATGATTGGCCTTGGCCTACTCGAAGCAATACCGGTTAGCGACATTTTGGCCCAAGCTGACGCGGACGACGCCAACGGCGACGGCATTTCGGGACGGGCCAATCTGGTCTGGTCAGCCGAATTTGATCAGGTGATGCTGGGGCGCTTTGGCCTTAAGGCTGGCCAACCTACAATTCACCAACAATCAGCAGGCGCCTTCTCCGGTGACATGGGCATTTCCACCCCGCTGCTCCCCGATCCTTGGGGGGAGTGCACATCAACACAAACCGACTGCCGCAACGCCCCCCATGGCAACGACGATGTGCGTGGAACCGAGATCGACCAGCCCAACATGGATCTGGTGACCTTTTACAGCCGCAATCTGGGCGTCCCCGCCCGTCGCGATCTGGATGATCCGCAGGTGCTGCACGGCAAGCAGGTGTTCTATGACACTGGCTGCACCAGTTGCCACACGCCCAAGTTCGTCACCCACCGCCTGCCGGACCGCCCCGAGCAGAGCTTTCAGCTGATCTGGCCTTACTCGGACCTGCTGCTACACGACATGGGCGAAGGCCTAGCCGACAACCGCCCCGAAGGCCGTGCTACAGGTCGCGAATGGCGAACACCGCCGTTGTGGGGTGTTGGTCTGACCCAGCAAGTATCTGATCAGGCTGGTTTCCTGCACGACGGCCGCGCCCGCACCCTGCTAGAGGCGGTGCTGTGGCATGGTGGCGAAGCCCAGACCGCGCGTGATACGGTGGTCGAACTTGCCCCCGACGACCGCGCCGCTCTCATTCGCTTTCTGGAAAGTCTCTAAAATATGCGATCCACTGCCCTTGCCTTTAGCCTGATCCTGACCCCGTTCTGCGCCAGCGCAGACATGGTCGACGACATTCTGGATCAGCAGATCCTGCCGGGCATGGAGACCCTTGCCAGCACATCAACCACCTTGGCCCGCGCGGCCAAGGCAGATTGCCGTTCCAACTCAACCCTCATGCGCCGCGCCTATGATGATGCCTTTGACGCCTGGATGATGGTCAGCCATTTCCGCTTTGGCCCAACAGAAACCGACAACCGCGCCTTTGCGCTATCGTTCTGGCCTGACAGCCGCGGCAAGATCCCCAAGGCATTGTCTGCACTGGTCAGAAATCAGGATCCTGTGATCAACACGCCCGAGGATTTCGCAACAGCATCCATCGCCGCGCGCGGCTTCTACGCGATGGACTATTTGCTGTATAATTCCGAAATCACTGGCGCCAGCACAGCCGAATACCACTGCAACCTGTTCCAGGCCATCACCGCAGACATCGCCAATACCGCACAGCTGATCCACAATGACTGGCAAGCGAGTTACGCCGACCAATTGCGCAGCCCCGGCGACCGTTATCAGACTGAGGGTGAGGTTAAGCAAGAACTATACAAAGCCCTGAACACCGGCCTGCAGGTCACCGCCGACATGCGCCTTGGCCGCCCACTTGGCACATTTGACAAACCCCGCCCCAAACGGGCCGAGGCACGCCGTTCCCGCCGCAGCCAACGCCATGTTGCGCTGTCATTGCAAGCACTAAAGCCTCTGGCCATTGCCCTGTCCGTAGACAATGTCGCCCTGGCTGACAAGTTCCACCTTACCTTTGCCAAGGCGCACAAGGCTGTCGAACGCCTAGATGATCCCATCTTTGCCAGCGTCGCAGACCCCGCTGACCGCTTTCGGGTTGAGGCACTGCAACAGCTGGTGAATGACATCCGCGCCATTGCGGATACCGAACTTGGCCCCTCTCTGGGTGTCGATCCCGGTTTTAACTCCCTCGACGGAGACTGATATGACCTCGCGCCGTGGTTTTTTGGCCGGTTTGCTGGCTACAGGGCTGGCCCCACAGGCCAGTTGGGCTGATCTCGGCTGCCCAGCCTATTTATCGGCTGCCAAACAACCAGATGGCACATACACCTTTGTCGGCCTGTCGGCACAGGGAACGATCTTGTTCCGCTGCCCCCTGCCCGACCGAGGCCACGCCGCCAGCGCCCACCCCAAACGCCCCGAAGTGGTCGCCTTTGCCCGCCGCCCCGGCCGCTTTGCCGATGTAATCGACTGCCGAACCGGAAACCAACTGGCCCGGATAACGCCGACCAAAGGGCACCATTTCTACGGGCACGGCTGCTTTAGCCACGACGGTAGCCAACTATTCACCACAGAAAACGAATACGAGACCGCCCGTGGGATTATTGGAGTCTGGGACACAACCGACAACTACCGCCGCATTGGCAGCTTTGCCTCTGGCGGCATCGGCCCACATGATGTGCTGCTGCACCAGAAGGTAGGTGGGCTGGTCGTCGCCAATGGCGGCATCCAGACCCACCCCGACAGGGGCCGCGAAAAACTGAACCTCGACAGCATGCAGCCCAACCTGACCTATCTGGATTTCGACGGCACTGTCATTGACCAGATGCAGCTGTCGGATGATCTGCACCAGAACTCCATCCGCCATCTGAGCATGCACGACAACGGCACCGTAGGCTTTGCCATGCAATGGCAGGGCGAGCCGGGCGCGGATGTGCCAATTGTCGGCCTGCATAGACCCGGCACGTCTCCACGCCTGCTGGCCGAGGACGACCCTCGTGTGCGCAACTTGAATGGCTATGGCGGCTCGATCCAGTTCTCGGCAGATGGTTCAACCATCGCCGTCACCTCGCCCCGCGGCGGTGTGGTACAGGTCATGGACACGGCCTCTGGCCTGCTGCAACAAGAGCACCACTTGGCAGATGTCTGCGGGCTGTCCACCAATGAAACTGGTTTCGTTGCCAGCACAGGTGCGGGTCAGCTTGTCGCGTTGAACAAGGGCAAGATGACAGTCATGTCCAAAACCGATCTGCGCTGGGACAATCATCTGATCCGCTTGCGCTAAGCGTCTTCTGCACATGGCAATTCGGGGCTGCAATGATCTCAGGCGGAACCAAGTTGCTCCGCCCAATTAGCATGCGCGCGTCTTCCACTGCCTCTCGACATCCGGATCAAACCCGAAAGCATATCGAAATCACCTAGTGACAATCCGAAAGCAAAACGCTAGCAATGCGGAAAAAGGATTCCCAAATGGACGCCGACGCTCGCCAATCTGAAATTCTGAAACTTCTGGATCATCAGGATCGGGTCGAGGTCGAAGATCTGGCTGGTCGATTCAAAGTCTCACTACAGACCATCCGCGCCGACCTGCGCGACCTCAGCGCCCGCAATGCCTTGTCGCGCGTGCACGGTGGCGCCGTCCGCATCAGCACCGCCGCCAATCGCGCCTACGCCGACCGCCGCAAACAAAATGCCGCGGGGAAACTGGCAATGGCAGCAGTGGCAGCCGATGTTATCCCCGAAAACTGCTCAATCACCCTGAACATCGGCACCTCGACTGAACAGGTCGCCCGCGCACTGGCAGGGCATCGCGGGCTGACTGTCCTGTCCAACAACATAAATATCGTCACCACAATGATGGGCGGCCAGACCATGGATCTGATCCTTGTTGGTGGCACCGTCCGGCAAAGCGACGGCGCCATCGTCGGTGAGGACGCGGTGGAATTCATTTCTCGATACAAAGTCGACTACGCCATCATCGGAGCCTCAGCATTGGATGCCGATGGGGCGATAATGGACCATGACAGCAGCGAAGTTTCCGTCGCCCGCGCCATTTTGAAAAATGCGCGCACCAAAATTCTGGTCTGTGACGGCAGCAAGTTCGAACGTTCTGCCCCCGTCCGTATTTGCTCTGTCGAAGACTTGGATGTGGTGATCACCGACCGCCCCGTCCCCCGTGAATTTACCCAAGCTGCAAAGCGCGCAGAAACCCGAATAATAACGACCAGTCAAAACGAAAGCCGCGAAAATGAATGATCATCCGATCACCGACCTGTTTATCATCGGCGGTGGCATCAATGGCTGCGGCATTGCCCGCGACGCTGCTGGCCGTGGCCTCTCGGTCACCCTGGCCGAAATGAACGACCTGGCCTCGGCCACCTCCTCGGCTGCGACCAAGCTGTTCCACGGCGGGCTGCGGTATCTGGAATACTTTGAATTCCGCCTTGTACGCGAAGCTCTGATCGAACGCGAGGTGCTGCTCAAAGCGATGCCGCACATTTCATGGCCGATGCGCTTTGTGCTGCCCTATCACGCGGATATGCGTTTTGAGAATGACACACCCACGTCGAAACTTCTGTCTGGCATTATGCCTTGGATGAAAGGCCGCCGCCCGGCATGGCTGATCCGTCTGGGCCTGTTCATGTATGACACCCTGGGCAAACGCGGCATCCTACCCGGCACGTCCAAGCTGGACCTGACAACGGACACAGCTGGCAAGCCTCTGAATTCAAAGTTCAAAACCGCCTTTGAGTATTCCGATTGCTGGGTCGAAGATGCCCGACTGGTTATGTTGAACGCCCGTGATGCACAGGACCGTGGCGCCGAAATCATGACACGCACCAAGGTTATCGGCACCGAGCGCCAATCCGACCATTGGGTAATCACACTGCAAGACCGCGACAGCGGCGAGGTCTACACCCGCCGGGCCAAAATGCTGGTCAACGCCGGCGGCCCATGGGTGGCGGACCTGCTGCAAAAGCAATTGAAAATCCAAAGCAACGAAACCGTGCGTCTGGTCCGGGGTAGCCACATCGTGGTGCCCAAACTTTACGATCACGACCGCTGCTACTTCTTCCAAGGCACTGACGGGCGGATCATTTTCGCTATCCCTTACGAGGAAGACTACACCCTGATCGGCACCACTGACGCCGACCACTCAGACGTCGACACGCCCCCGGAATGTACCGAAGCCGAACAAGACTATCTGGTCAACTTCGCATCCGAGTACTTCGACACGCCGGTAACACGGGAACAGATTGCCTGGACCTACTCCGGCGTGCGTCCGCTCTATGACGACGGCGCCAGCTCGGCCACGGCAGCCACCCGCGAATATGTGCTGTCGCTCAATCAAGACGCAGCCCCCTTGCTGAACGTCTTTGGCGGTAAAATCACCACCTATCGCAAACTGGCCGAGGCCGCGCTGGACAAGATCAGCCAGGCACTACCTAGTGTCGAGCCGGAATGGACCGCAGGCGTACCCCTACCCGGCGGCGACTTCGCGGTCGAGGACGTGAAACAACTGCAAGCCAAGCTGGCCAACGACTATCCATTCCTCTCTCCCTACGCCACCCGCCGCCTGATCCGCGCCTACGGCACCGAGGCATGGGAGGTACTGGGCAACGCCACCTTCACCACAGATCTGGGCCAGGACTTTGGCGCGACCATCACCGCGCGCGAACTGGACTGGGCAATCGAGCGGGAATGGGTCCGCACCGGCGAGGACTACCTGTGGCGCCGAACCAAACTGGGCCTGCGGCTAAGCGAAGACGAACGTGCTGCGGTGGATGGGTACATCACGCAGAAAGTGGCCAAGTTGGCAGCATAAAACACAGGGTGAGCCTGACCTTGGGGAGGTGCAAAGCGCCTTCCCGGGGGGAAGGTCAGGCGCACCCGACCTATCGGCCGGGCGGTTATAGACTTAAAACTCAACACCCTTCTGCGCCTTGATACCCGCGCGGAATGGATGCTTGATCTGCCCCATCTCGGTCACCAGATCAGCAATCTCGATCAGCTCTTCCTTGGCGTTACGCCCCGTCAGCACCACATGGGTCATCGGCGGTTTCTCGGTCTCCAGAAACTCGACCACCTCGGCCAGATCCAGATACTCATACCGCAGCGCAATGTTGATCTCATCCAGCAGCACCATGGTGTTGCGTTCATCCCGGATCATTTCCTTGGCCTTTTCCCAGCCCGCCTGCGCCGCTGCAATATCGCGTGCTTTATCCTGCGTCTCCCAGGTAAAGCCCTCGCCCATCGCATAGAACTGACACAGGTCAGCGAAGTTCTCTTCGATCAGGGTGCGTTCGCCGGTCTGCCATCCGCCCTTGATAAACTGCACCACAGCCGAAGGCATCTTGTGCGCGATACAGCGCATGATCATGCCAAAGCCGGAACTGGATTTACCCTTGCCCGGCCCGGTGTGAATGATGATCAGCCCCTTCTCACCATCCTTGGTCGCCATCATCCGATCACGCGCCGCCTTTTTCTTGGCCATCTTGGCTGCGTGGCGGGCCTCATCATCGATGGGCGCTTCTTTTTTCGGGGTATCACTCACGGCGAGTCTCCTGCTGATTCCAGCTATGACTTGACAAGGACATGGGGGATGACGCAAGGGGGTTTTGTTGGTTCCTGTTTTTAACAGGCGAAGAGGGAATGTGATGCGCGAATATGCGCAAGCACAGCCGCCCCCGCGACCGTGACCGGAGAGGTCTCTGATGCCACTGGCCTAAGCCGGGAAGGCAAGAGAACCGCACAAAGGCCGCCTTGGCCTTTTGACTCCGCAAGCCGGGAGACCTGCCAACAAAATGATCAACGGGCGAACGGGGTGTTTCGCAACCGGTTGAGGGCTCCCACACCACGGGTCCCCCTTCTGGCCTTACCCTTTTTGTCACCACAAGGAGATGGCCCCCTATGGGTGATGTAACACTAACTGTCTGTACAACCTGCCGCCGCGCAGATGTTGACCCCGACGCCACGCGTCCGGGATCCATCCTGCTCGAAGCACTGAAAGAAACCGAAGTACCCGAAGGCGTGAACATCCGCGGCGTCGAATGCCTCTCCGCCTGCAAACGCGGCTGTTCCATGGTGCTTAGCGGCGGCGACAAACGCTGGACCTATGTTTACGGCGACCTTGATCCCAACGAACATGTCGAAGAAATCATCGCAGGTGCCGCCGCCTATGCCGCCACCGAGGACGGCCTCGTCCCATGGCGCGAACGCCCCGTCGTCTTCCGCAAACAATCCATCGCCCGCATTCCACCGGTCGACACCCCTTCTGAGGAGTAAATACATGAGCGATCTCAACAAGATCCCCGTCACAGTCGTCACCGGATTTCTGGGCGCGGGCAAGACCACACTGATCCGCCACCTGATGCAAAACCCACAGGGCAAGCGTTTGGGCGTATTGGTCAACGAATTTGGTACCGCCGGTGTTGATGGTGACATCCTGAAGTCCTGCGCCGATGAAAACTGCCCCGAGAACAACATTGTCGAACTGGCCAATGGCTGCATCTGCTGCACCGTGGCCGATGACTTCATCCCGACAATCGAGGCGCTGATGGCTCTGCCGCAGCCGCCCGAGCATATCCTGATCGAAACCTCAGGTCTGGCGCTGCCCAAGCCGCTGCTCAAAGCCTTTGAATGGCCCGCCATCCGCTCGCGTATCACCGTGGACGGTGTGATCGCCCTGGCCGATGCCGAAGCCGTCGCCAGCGGCCAGTTTGCGCCTGATCTGGACGCAGTACAGGCGCAGCGCGACGCCGATGACAGCCTAGACCACGAAACTCCGCTTTCCGAGGTGTTCGAAGATCAGATTTCCTGCGCTGACATCATTCTGCTGTCCAAGGCTGATCTGGCAGGCGAAGATGGCCTAGCCACTGCCCGCGCCGTGATCGAAAAGGAAAGCCCCCGCAAGCTGCCAATCCTGCCCATGACCGAAGGTGTGATTGATCCCCGTGTTGTGCTGGGCCTGAATGCGGCAGCCGAGGACGATTTGGACGCACGTCCATCTCATCACGATGGCCACCACGATCACGAGCATGACGATTTTGAAAGCATTGTAGTCGAAATGGGCGAAGTGGCCGATCCGCAGGCATTGCAAGATGCGATCATCAAACTCGCCCGCGAGCGCAACATCCTGCGCGTCAAAGGCTATGTAGCGGTCGAAGGAAAACCAATGCGGATGCTGGTACAGGCCGTGGGCGAACGCCTGCGCGCGCAATATGACAAGCCTTGGGGCAGCGACACCCGCCGCACCCAGCTGGTGGTGATTGCCGAGCACGACAACATCGACACCGCCGCCATCCACGCCGCACTGGGAGCCTGATGCTGCCAAAGATAGATAGGGCCCGCCTGACCTTGGGGAGGTGCAAAGCGCCTTCCCGGGGGGAAGGTCAGGCGCGCCCGACCTATCGGCCGGGCAAAAACATCACTATCATCTAAGCACCCCAAGGGTTTAACGCATATGCACGTCGTCTTCCGCGAAAGCCACGGTCTCGAAGAAAGTGAGACCCCACAGGATCTGGGCCAAACCCCGGCTGATCTGGTGGTGCTGTCCTTCTCCGACAGCGACCTTGGCGCCTTTGCGGCAGGCTGGCACCGCGCTGACGGCTCTTTGCCCTCGCTGCGCCTAGCCAATCTGGTTGCCCTGAAACACCCGCTGTCTGTCGACGTCTACGCCGAGCAAACACTCGAGGGCGTCAAGGGCATCCTCGTTCGCCTGATCGGCGGTGAAAGCTACTGGTCCTATGGCCTTGCTACCCTGCAGGATCTCGCCCGCCGCAACAGCATCGCCCTGGCCATTCTCCCCGCCGATGGCCGCGAAGATCCCCGCCTAGACGAGCTATCGACCCTACCAGTTTCAACCCTGCGCCGCCTGCAATCCCTGTGCGACGCTGGAGGCGCCGTCGCCGCTCAGGCCGCCCTCGCACAGCTTTCCCTTGCAGCCGGTCTTTATGCCAGCCCAGTTCTTGGCCTAAAATCCACCCCCGAACATGGATTCTACGACCCAGAGAAAGGTGTCGTCTCCGCAATCGACGCTGACAACAAACCTCTGTTCCTAGTCAGCTTCTACCGCTCATACCTAACCGCAGCCGACACCGCACCGATTGACGCTCTGATCACCGAGCTACGCAGCCGGGGCTTTGCCGCCTATGGCATCTTCGCCGCCAGCCTCAAGGCCCCCGCTACATCCAAGTGGCTGCGCGAAACCCTGCCGCAACTGACTCCTTCAGCGATCATCAACGCCACGGCATTCTCGGCAATCGGCAGCGACGGTAATGCCTCACCGCTCAACACAACGGGCTGCCCGGTCCATCAAGTCGCCCTCTCCACCGCGCGACGCAAGGACTGGGACAGCGCCACCCGTGGCCTCTCACCCGCCGATCTCGCCATGCATGTGGTCCTGCCCGAGGTTGACGGCCGCATCTTTGCTGGTGTGGTCAGTTTCAAATCCCCGGGCCGCAAAGACCCCGACCTGCAATACTCGCGCTTTGCCCACCAAGCCGACGCCAACCGCGTCACGGCTGTGGTCGACCGGGTCATGGGCTGGCACCAACTGTCAACCAAACCCAACGCCGACAAAAAGCTGGCGCTGATCCTGTCCACCTACCCCGGCAAAGACTATCAACTGGCCCACGCGGTAGGGTTGGATGCGCTGGCCTCGGCCGAGAACATCCTGACTTCGCTGCATGAACAGGGTTATGTTGTAGAACATCCTGGCGATCTCGCCCCACGCCTGATGACAGAAACCCTGAGCTTCCCGCTCAAGAACTACCTGAACGCCCTGTCTCGCCTCCCGCAATCCTTGCAAGACGATCTGGCCCAAGCCTGGGGCGACCCGCAGTCAGACCCCGATTTTGCCGACAATGCCTTCCACTTCCGCGCCCTACACTCCGGCAAAGCTCTGATCGCCCTGCAACCCGAACGCGGCGACGTCGCCAGCCGCATCGACGACTACCACGATGTCGAACGTACCCCACGCCATGCCTACGTCGCTTTCTATCTCTGGCTACAGACACAGATGGACGCGGTGGTTCACATCGGCGCCCACGGCACGCTTGAATGGCTGCCCGGTAAATCTGTCGCGCTGTCTTCCGCCTGCTGGCCCGAAGCTCTAGCCGGCACCCTGCCCGTCATCTACCCCTTTATCGTCAACGACCCCGGCGAGGCCGCCCAGGCCAAGCGCCGCATCGGGGCCGTGACCCTTGGCCACCTGCCGCCGCCACTGGCCCAAACATCGCTGCCCCAAGGCATGGGACGGCTCGAAAGCCTGCTGGATGAATACTCCACCGCCGAAGGTCTGGACCCCGCCCGCCGCGACCGCCTGATCATCGACATCCGGGGCGAGGCGCAGGCCACCGGGGTCGAGGCTGATCTGGGCCTAAACGACGACAGCTCCGCCGCCGAGGCGCTCACCCGCATTGATGCCTTTGTCTGCGACATCAAAGAAAGTCAGTATGGCGAGGGCCTGCATATCTTTGGCACCGGCGACTGTGGCGAGGCCGAGAAAACCGGTCTGCTCGCGGCCCTAAACGGCCAGCTGGTCGCTCCCGGCCCCTCCGGCTCACCTTTCCGGGGCCGCGCGGATGTGCTGCCCACCGGGCGCAACCTCTTTACCACCGACCCACGCGCGGTACCCTCGCGGGCGGCGCAGGCCCAAGGGGTCAAACTGGCAGAAGAGCTGCTGCGCCGCCACCTCCAAGACCACGGCGACTGGCCCCGCGGGCTGGTGATCGATCTCTGGGGCTCGGCCACCATGCGCACCGCTGGCGAGGAATTTGCCATGGCCCTGCATCTCGCGGGCCTTGCCCCCAAATGGGATGACAATTCCGAACGTGTCTCGGGGTTCGAGGTGATCCCACTGGCTCTGCTCGGTCGACCCCGCATTGATGTGACCTTGCGCGTTTCCGGCCTGTTCCGCGATGTCTTCCCCGGCCTGGCCCAGATGTTCGAAGCTGCCGCCGCAACCCTGGCAACCCGCGAAGAAACAGCTAGCGACAACCCATATCTGGACCAAACCCCCCGCGTCTTTGGCCCCAAACCGGGTCAGTATGGCCTCAACATGGGCGCGCATCTGGAAACCTACACTGACAGCGCCCGTGAAGCGGCAGGCGAGGCGTGGCTCAACGCCTCCTCTCACGCCATCGACGCCAAGGGTGACATTGCCCCGGCCCGCGAAGCGCTGGAAACCCGCCTTCAAACTGCCGACAGCTTTGTCCACCTGCAGGACCTGCCCGAAACCGATCTTCTGGTCGCCTCGGACTATGCCGCGCACGAGGCGGGCTTTGCCGCCGCCATGGCCCGTATCGGCCAATCCACCCCGGCGCTTTATCACATGGACGCCACCCGCCCCGACCAGCCCAAGGCGCGATCGCTGGGTGAGGAAATCGCCCGCGTCACTCGCGCCCGCGCTGCCAACCCCGACTGGGCTACATCTATGATGGAGCATGGCTTTCGTGGCGGCGCCGAGATTGCCGCCACCCTGGATCACATGGCCGCCTTTGCCCATCTGGCGCAGGTGGTGCAGCCGCATCTGTTTGATCTGTATTTCGAGGCTACCCTGGGCCGTGAGGATCTGGTGGAGTTCATGGAGGCCGAAAACCCGCAGGCCCTGCAAGCCATGCGTGACCGCTTCCGCGCCCTGTTTGACGCAGGCCTCTGGAGCACCCGCCGCAATTCCATCATGGCCGAGCTAGAAGGTGCGGCATGAGTGAAGTTGCTCCCAAGGTCTACGGCTGGTGCCCCGGCGCCCTACGCCCGATGATGTCGGGCGACGGGCTGGTGGTCCGCATCCGCGCGCCTCTGGGACGGCTCACTTCTGATCAAGCGCAGGCGGTGGCAGATCTATCCCAACGCTATGGTAACGGATTGCTCGACCTATCTGCCCGCGCCAACCTGCAAATGCGCGGCGTGAGTGAGAAAGATCACCCCATCCTGATCGCCGCCCTGCAAGACTTAGGGTTGGTTGACACAGATGCCGCCACCGAAGCCCGCCGCAATGTATTGATCACTCCATTCTGGAACCAAGGCGATGAAACCCACAAGCTAGGCCAACAGCTCAGCAACGCCCTGACCGCCGCCACAGATCTCAGCCTACCGGGAAAATTCGGCTTTGCCATAGACACCGGGCCCTCCCCAGTCTTGCGCGACACCGCCGCCGACATCCGCATCGAACGCAACTCTGATGGCCTAGTCCTTATCGCAGACAGAGCGGAAACCGGTCTGCCCGTGACCGCTGCCACCGCCGTCAAAGAAGCCCTCTCGCTTGCCCACTGGTTCCTTGCCCATGGCGGCGCGCCCGACGGGCGTGGCAGAATGAAAACCCTCATCGCGCGCCGCGGTCCACCCTCGGCGCATGTGGCGAACCTTGGTTCCCCCGCAGAACGCCCAATTCTGGGCCAAACCGCCACCGGACAGCTCGTAGGGCTGGAATTCGGCCAGATCCCCGCCACCAGCTACGCCCAGCTCGCCACCCACCGTGCCCTACGACTCACCCCATGGCGCGCACTTCTGGTCGAAGGCGCCAGCAACCTCGCGCCACTGCCCGGCCTGATCCTTGACGCAACAGATCCCCGCCTGCGGGTGAGCGTCTGCACCGGCGCACCCGGTTGCACTCAGGCGCTCTCGCCCACCCGGCAACTGGCCCGTGATCTGGCTCCTCACGTCCCGGCCAAATCGCCCCTGCACCTATCCGGCTGTGCCAAGGGCTGCGCCCACCCCGCCGCCGCACCGCTCACCCTGACCGCCACAGGCGCTGACACATTCAACCTGATCCGCAACGGCAAAGCCTCGGATCCCCCCGCCAAAACACATCTGAGCGCTGCTGACTTACGCGCCTCTCCCGATCTTCTGACAAAGGGCAGCTAACATGCTCCACACCTATGAAACCAACGGCGCCGCCATCTACGCCGAAAGCTTTGCCACCATCCGGGGTGAGGCCGATCTGGCCCGCTTCAACAAGGACGAGGAAAGCGTCGCCGTTCGCATGATCCACGCCGCCGGCATGGTCGGGCTCGAGGAACACATCCGTTTCTCCGAAGGTATGGCTGAAACCGCCCGCGCCGCACTGGCCGCCGGTGCCCCAATCCTGTGCGACGCCTATATGGTGTCTGAGGGCATCACCCGCACGCGCCTTCCCGCAAATAACGAGGTGATCTGCACCCTGCGCGATCCTAAGGTGCCGGATATGGCCAAGGAAATGTCCAACACACGGTCTGCTGCCGCGCTGGAACTCTGGCGTCCCAAACTGGACGGCGCCGTGGTCGCTATCGGCAACGCCCCCACCGCCCTGTTCCACCTGCTGAACATGCTGCAAGACCCATCCTGCCCGCGCCCCGCCGCAATCATCGGCTGCCCGGTTGGCTTTGTCGGTGCAATGGAATCCAAGGACGCACTGATGAAAGACTTGCCAGTGCCCTCGATGATCGTACAAGGGCGCCTGGGCGGATCCGCCATCACCGTCGCCGCCGTCAACGCGCTTGCCAGCTGGAAAGAGTAACCATGGGTAAAATCATCTGCGCAGGCCTCGGCCCCGGCGACCCCGACCTGATGAGCTTACGCTCGTACCGCGCCCTTCAGGGCGCACGCCACATCGCCTACTTCCGCAAGGCCGGCTACGAGGGCCAGGCCCGCCGTCTGGTCGACGGCATGCTGCCCGAGGGCGCAGCGGAATATCCGATGGAATACCCCGTCACGACTGAGATCCACTTCACCGATCCGGAATACAACCGCATCCTCGGCGCCTTTTACGACGAATGGGCCGACACATTGGCCGAGATGGCCAAAACCGACGATGTCGTGGTGCTCTGCGAGGGCGACCCGTTCCTCTATGGTTCCTTCATGCATCTGCACATCCGGCTCGAACACCGCGCCGAGGTCGAGATCATTCCAGGTATCACCGGCATGTCCGGCTGCTGGACCGCCACTGGCCAGCCCATCACCTGGGGTGACGACGTGCTGACTGTCGCCATGGCCACCCTATCCGAGGACGATCTGGCCACCCGCGCCGCCAATACGGATGCCTTGGTGATCATGAAGATCGGCCGCAACCTGCCCAAGCTGCGCCGCGCCTTGGAACGCGCCGGACGGCTCAACGACGCATGGCTGGTTGAACGCGGCACCATGAGTGACCAAACCGTGCAGAAACTCACCGAGGTCACTGGTAAAGTGCCCTATTTCTCGATTGTCATCCTACACGGCCAGGGACGCCGCCCATGACCCAGACAGCAACAGGATGGGTCAAGATTGTTGGCCTTGGCCCAGGCAACGAATCCATGGTCACCGCCCAGGTGCAGGAGGTTCTGACTGAGGCCACCGACGTGGTCGGCTATATCCCATACGTCAAACGCATCCCCGAACGCCCCGGCCTGACCCTGCACGCCACGGACAACCGGGTTGAAATCGAACGCGCCACCCATGCGCTGGAAATGGCCGCCACAGGCAAGCGCGTCGCGGTGGTCTCCTCGGGTGATCCCGGTGTCTTTGCCATGGCCTCAGCCGTATTCGAAGCGCTGGAAGTGGCAAATAACCCAGACTGGCTCAACCTCGACATTCAGGTCCTACCCGGCATCACCGCCATGCTCGCGGCCTCGGCCCGGATCGGCGCTCCTATGGGCCACGACTTTGCTGCCATCAACCTCTCGGATAACCTCAAACCCTGGTCGCTGATCGAAAAACGTCTGCGCCTGGCGGGAGAGGCCGGCTTTGCCATGGGCTTCTACAACCCGCGCTCCAAATCCCGCCCACACCAGTTTGGCCGCGCCCTTGAAATCCTACGCCAGGCTTGCGGCGGCGAGACCCTGATTTCCTTTGCCCGCGATGTGTCCAAACCGGGCGAGACGATCACTACCGTCACACTAGATGAAGCCACAGCCGAGATGGCAGACATGCGCACGGTTGTTATAGTGGGCAATGCCGACACCCGCCGCGTCGGCCGCCATGTCTACACCCCGCGCTACGCCAAAGAAGGCTAAGAATGCTCCAGCCAGGTCATAACCTCGCCAACGCTGCGCAGGATCATCCGATCCGGCACCTGTGGTCTGTCGATCATCACGATCGGCACGCCCAGCGCCCGCGCGGCCTGAAGCTTGGCCTCGGCTCCCGCGCCACCTGCATTCTTGGCCACCACATGGGTGATCCCATGTTCTGCCATCAGGGCTTGGTCACTGGCCGCATCAAACGGTCCTCGCGCCACCACAACTTCGCAGTCCGGCAGCGGCAACGCCGCCTCGGGTGCATCCACCAACCGCAACAGATAATGGTTGTCCGGCTTCGCGGCAAAGATATCCAGGTTCTGTTTGCCAATCGCCAGAAACACCCGCGCGCCCTCCACGTGCAGCGCATCCACAGCGCCCTGCATATCACCTACGCTGATCCAGTTGTCACCTTCCCCAGCCTGCCACGGCTGCCGCTCCAGCGCACAGAGTGCCACACCTGCCTCACTGCAGGCTGCAACTGCATTGGCGCTCATCTGCGCGGCAAAGGGATGAGTGGCATCTACCACATGGGTGATCCCTTCACAATGAAGGTACTCAACCAACCCAGCCACACCGCCAAACCCGCTTTGCCGCATGGGCAACGGCTGCGACGCCGGGCGCGCGGTCCGGCCGGCATAGCTGAACACCGCGTCCCGCCCGGCCATGGCCAGCTGTTTCGCCAGCGCCGAGGCCTCGGTTGTGCCCCCCAGCAAAAGGATACGCATTATGTCTGATCCCTGGTTGTCGATTATCGGTCTGGGCGAAGATGGACTGAGCGGCCTGTCAGATGCAAGCCGATCCGCGCTGGACAAGGCCGATCTTATTTTCGGAGGTCCCCGCCACCTCGATCTGGTGAATGCAGGCGACCGAGGCCAGCCTTGGCCGGTCCCCTTCTCCATTGATCCGGTGCTGCAATCACGCGGCAAACAGGTCTCCGTCCTGGCCTCGGGTGATCCCTTTTGGCATGGCGCAGGCGGCTCGCTGGCCTCGCACCTGCAACCGGGCGAGTGGGCCTCATACCCCGTGCCCTCCACATTCGCACTGGTGGCCAACCACATGGCCTGGCGGATCGAGGATACGCTCTGCCTTGGCCTGCACGCCGCACCATTTGAGCGCCTGCTGCCCATATTGGCCCCCAACACCCAACTGATCTGCACTCTGCGCGATGGCGCTGCCCCAGCTGAACTCGCCGCATGGCTCACCCAACAAGGGTTCGGTGAAACACAGATGGCTGTGATGGAACTCCTCGGCGGGCCAAACCAGCGGGTGCGCAGCGCCCGTGCTGATGCCTTTGACCTATCGGATGTGCAAGCCCCAGTGGCCGTGGCTCTTGCCGCCATGGGCAACCCCGGCCTACCCCGCGCCTCTGGCCTGCCAGACGACGTGTTCCACCACGACGGCCAGATCACCAAACGCCCGATCCGCGCCCTGACCCTCTCAGCCCTCGCCCCGCGCCCCGGCCAACTGCTCTGGGACATCGGCGGTGGCTCTGGCTCAATCTCAGTCGAGTGGTGCCTCGCGGCTCCCGGTGCCCGCGCGCTGATATTCGAACAGCGTACGCAGAGGTCCGAAAATATTAACCGAAACGCAGCAAAGTTTGGTCTGACCCACCGTATGAGCCTGGTTATCGGACAGGCCCCGCAATCGCTGGAAACACAAGAACTACCCGCCACCGTCTTTATCGGCGGCGGCGCTTCGCAGGCGCTGCTGGACCAGTTGTGGCAGATCCTGCCCCCCGGCACCCGCATCATCGCCAATGGCGTAACCTTGGAAACCGAGACCCTGTTGATGACAGCCCATGCCCAACACGGTGGCCACCTAATGAAAGCCGAGATTGCCGAAGCTGGCCCCTTGGGTTCTATGCGCGGCTGGGAACGCGCGCGCCCGGTCCTGCAATGGAGCGTCACCCGATGAAAATCGCCGGTATCGGATTTCGCCAATCGGCCAGTACCGCCGATCTGCTCGCTGCACTGCAGCAAACAGGTTTTTCTAAACCTGACGCCCTTGCCTCGATCACGGCCAAGGCCAGCGCCCCGCAGATGCAGCAACTGGCCACCGACATGGGCCTGCCAGTGATCGCGCTGGCCGACGACGACATTCAGGGCATCGACACACCTACCCAATCCCCCCGGATCCAAGCCCGTTTTGGCACCGGTTCTCTGGCCGAGGCTGCAGCCTTGGCCGCCGCTCAACAGGACCAGCCGAATGCAACCGTGCGCCTGCTGGCCCCCCGCGTTATTACAGACAATGGCCTTGCCACTGCGGCAATTGCCCAAAGGACGACAACATGACCGTACATTTCATCGGCGCCGGCCCCGGTGCCGCCGACCTGATCACCCTGCGCGGCCGCGACCTGATCGCGACCTGCCCCGTCTGCCTCTACGCTGGATCGCTGGTGCCCGAGGCCCTGTTGCAACACTGCCCAGATGGGGCCCGCATCATCAACACCGCGCCGATGTCGCTGGATGAAATCATGGCTGAGATCAAAGCGGCACATGACGCCGGTCACGACGTGGCCCGCCTGCATTCCGGCGATCTATCGGTCTGGTCAGCCATGGGCGAACAGCTGCGCCGCCTGCGCGCGCTGGATATTCCATACGACGTCACCCCCGGTGTCCCTGCCTTTGCCGCTGCCTCGGCAGCCCTTGGCGCAGAACTCACCCTGCCCGGCGTCGCCCAATCGCTGATCCTGACCCGCACCTCAGGCCGCGCTTCGTCGATGCCCGACGGCGAAACACTGGAAAACTTTGCCAAAACCGGCGCCACCCTAGCCATTCACCTCTCGGTGCATGTGCTCGAGGAAGTCATCTCTCGCCTGACGCCCCACTATGGCGGCGACTGCCCCGTGGCCATCGTCTGGCGCGCCACCTGGCCCGACCAGCGTGTGGTCAAGGCGACGCTGGAAACACTGGAAGACGCCACCGGCGGCGAACGTGGCCGCACTGCGTTGATTCTGGTGGGCCGCGCCATCGGGGCCGAGGAGTTTGACGAAAGCTGCCTGTACGCGGGTGACTACGACCGCCGCTATCGCCCCGTCGGCACCGATCCCCGCTTTCCGGAAGGAACCGAATAATGTCCCAAAACCCTCCCGGCCTGATGATCTCTGCCCCCTCTTCGGGCACTGGAAAAACCACCGTGATGCTCGGCCTGCTGCGTGCCTTTGCCGAGGACGGCCTGTCGGTGCAACCTTTCAAATCCGGCCCCGACTATATCGACCCGGCCTTTCACCTCGCCGCCGCCAAACGCGCCTCGTTTAACCTTGATACATGGGCAATGGACGACACCCTGCTGGATGCTGTGGCCGGACAGGCTGAAGGCGCAGAAATCTGCATCGGCGAAGGCTCCATGGGCCTGTATGACGGCGTCGCCACCCGTGGCCAAACCGCCTTTGGTACCAGCGCCGAAACCGCCAAACGCATGGGCTGGCCTGTCATTCTGGTTGTCGATGTGGGTGGTCAGGCACAATCCGCCGCTGCCACCGCACTGGGGTTCAAAAACTACGACCCCGAGGTGCCCTTTGCCGGCGTCATCCTGAACCGCGTCGCCAGCCCCCGTCACGAACGCCTCACCCGGCTGGGCATGGAAAAGGCTGGCATCAAGGTGCTCGGCTCGCTGCCCCGTCGTGGTGATCTGACCCTACCCGAACGCCACCTTGGCCTGATCCAAGCGGTGGAACACCCGGATCTGGAAGAAGCAATCTCAGGCTATGCCACCTTCCTGCGCGAAAACGTGGATCTAGAGGCGATCAAAGCCGCCGCCCTATCCGGTGCAGCCCCCACGGCCCAACCGTTGCCCACACCACCTGCACAGCGCATCGCGCTGGCCCGCGACGCGGCATTCTCGTTCACCTATCCGCACCTGCTGACAGGCTGGCGCAACGCGGGCGCCGAGATCCTGCCGTTCTCGCCATTGGCGGATGAGGCCCCCGCCCCAGACGCCGATCTGGTCTGGCTCCCCGGCGGCTACCCCGAACTGCACGGCGAAGCGCTAGCTGCGGCGGAAACCTACCGCGCAGGCCTGCGCAAACATGCCGAAACCAAGCCGGTGCACGGCGAATGCGGTGGTTACATGGCCTTGGGCGAAGCTCTGATCGACAAGCAAGGCAACCGCCACCAGATGGCCGGTCTGCTGGGCCTTGTCACCTCATACGAGAAACGCAAATTCCACCTCGGCTATCGCCGCGCGGTGCTGGATGCCGCCATGCCCGGCTTTGACGCAGGCAGCGCCCTGCGCGGGCACGAGTTCCACTACTCGACCATTCTGGACGAACCCGACGCCCCACTGGCGCAGGTCTCTGACGCTGACGGCAACCCGGTGCCGGAAACCGGTTCCATCAAGGGCCATGTCACCGGCACCTTCTTCCACCTGATCAACGGAGAGCGCAGATGAGCGGCTTTGTCAGCTTTGTCTCTTCAGGCCCCGGCGACCCTGACCTGCTGACGGTCAAGGCAGTGAAACGACTGGAAGCCGCAGATGCTGTACTGTTTGACGATCTGTCATCCGGCCCGATCCTGGACCATTCCCGCCGTGACGCTGATCTGGTCGGCGTCGGCAAACGCGCAGGTCGGCCCTCACCCAAACAAGATCACGTCAGCAAACTACTGGTGGACTACGCCCGGTCCGGTGCCAAGGTTGTACGGCTAAAGTCCGGCGATTCCGGCGTGTTTGGACGACTCGAGGAAGAGATCACCGCTCTGCGCCAGGCCGGTATCAAATACGAGGTCATCCCCGGCGTCACAGCCGCATCCGCAGCAGCAGCGGCGGCAGGCATCCCACTGACCCGCCGCCTGACCGCGCGGCGGCTGCAATACATCACCGGCCACGACGTCACCGGAGAGCTGCCCGAAGACCTGAACCTGACCGCGCTGGCCGATGCCAATGCCACCACTGTGGTCTACATGGGCAAACGCACCTTTGCCGCGCTGGCGGAACTGCTGGTAACCCATGGGTTACCCCCCGAAACCCCCGCCATGCTGGCGCTGGCCATCTCCACCCCGGAACAAGAGCTGTCGCATCACACCGTAGGCGAGCTGCCAACCCTGCTGCGCGAACTCAAAACCACCGCGCCGGTGCTGATCCTCTATGGGCCTTTGGCTGAACCGGAATGAGCATCCCAACCCTGACCCTGTGCCGTACTTGCCGCGATGCTGATCCGACCCTCTTGGACCAATTGCGCGAGGCCGTCACCGGCGCAGGGCTAACGGTCAAACTGCAGCAGGTTGACTGCATGTCGGGCTGTAAACGCCCGCAAGCCCTGTCGGTACGCCAACCCGGCAAGACCGCCTATTTGTTTGGCGAGGTTTCAACAGCGGATATCCCCGACATCCTGACGTTTCTACGCCTGTTCGCCGAGACCAAGGACGGCAACCTTGCCGATGCCCGCCCGCTAGGTGGGTTGCGGTTCAAGGCCCTCGCGCGAATCCCTGCGGATATTGACTGACGAACATAGGGTATCGCCTGACCGCGGGTGGGCAAGAATTGCCCGCCCATGGGGGCGGTCGGGCAATACCCGGCGTGCCGCCGGGCGTTTTGGTCTCAAACAAGCACGTAAGTCGCAACAACCCTCCTAAACCGTCGGTTTCAAACTTGACCCCCCGATACCCAATAAGGCACATTGGCATGATATGGTGTCCGCACAGCGCAAAGCGTTAGGACTGAAACGGGAATGAGGAACGGCGGACCCAATCGCGGCGTCGAGACCTCAACCGCCCCCGCGACTGTGAGTGGCGAGCGGCTTTCCAAACCACTGTCGGGCAACTGCCCGGTGGGAAGGGGAAAGTTGGCTGTGACCCACGAGTCAGGAGACCGGCCATGTGGAACGCAAATTGATGCCGTCGGGTGTG
This sequence comes from Parasedimentitalea denitrificans, assembly GCF_011813015.1. Taxonomy (GTDB): domain Bacteria; phylum Pseudomonadota; class Alphaproteobacteria; order Rhodobacterales; family Rhodobacteraceae; genus Parasedimentitalea; species Parasedimentitalea denitrificans. The sequence goes on from NZ_QHLQ01000001.1 coordinate 356,857, forward strand.
ACGGTAAGGAGAGAAAATATGACGACTAAAACACTGAACGCTTCTGCTGCTGGCCTTGGTTTTCTGCCAGCTGTATTCGCTATCGTTCTGGGCCTGGGTGTGATCACCCTGACTGGCCACGTACAGGCAGCCGCCCTGCATGACGCCGCACATGACGTGCGTCACGCAACTGGCTTCCCCTGCCACTAACCAATGTATAGCCGCATTCTGACCAGCGCGTTGTTCGCTGGTGCTGCAGCAGGGTTGATAGCCGCCCTGCTGCAGTTGATATTCGTGCAGCCTGTTCTGCTCCACGCCGAGCTTTATGAGACCGGTGAGTTGGTGCATTTCGGCGGCACGCATGTATCCGCACATCCCGAACTGCCGGGTTTCGACCTGATGCGCGACGGACTGAGCATCGTCTTCACCATGCTGACCTACACCGGTTACACGCTGGTGATGGTAGCGCTGATGTCGCTGGCCGAAGGCCGCGGTGCTGTGATCAATGCCCGCACAGGTCTGATCTGGGGTATTGCAGGCTTCATCGCCTTTCACTTGGCGCCAGGTTTTACCCTTGCACCTGAGGTTCCGGGTGTTGCAGCAGCGGATGTTGCCGACCGTCAAGTCTGGTGGACAGTAACTGTGGCCACCGCCGGTGTTGCCATGTGGTTGATTGCCTTTGGTGGCAACAAAGTCAGCTACCTGATCGCCGTCGCGCTGTTGATGGCGCCGCATCTGATCGGCGCACCTGAACCTGACAGCTTCTCAGGTCCGGTCCCAACCGAGATCGGAGCCCTGTTCGCCGCCCGCGCCTTTGGCGTTGGTCTGGCCGCATGGGCCCTGGTGGGCACCTTTGCCGGATACTTCTGGCAAGCCGAAGGTGAACGAGCCGAGGCCTCAGCCTAATCAAAGCTACCTCCCCCTTCGCCAGAACTGGCGGAGGGGTTTTCATTTATGAGGAAGAAGAATGTCCCGCCCTCTCGCACTTTTTGCCATCGGCCTAGTTTTCGGTGGCGCTGCTGGATTTGTTGTTGCCGCAGGTAACGGCGTCACCTTCGAAGGCCACGATCACAACGATCCGGCCCAGCACGGTAGCGGCGAAAGCCATGCCGAAATGACCAGCCACGACCACGCCGCAGCAGTGAACCTGCCCGCAGGCGAAAACGCCCCCGGATTAGAGGTCAAACTGACCAAAGACCCAATGGCCGGCTGGAACCTGCAAGTGATGCCGCAGAACTTCCGCTTCTCACCTGAAAACGCCTCGAAACAGGATGTCGACGGTGAAGGCCACGCGCATGTCTATATCAACGGCACCAAACTGGGCCGTCTGTATGGCAACTGGCTGCACATCGGCGAGTTGCCCAAGGGCGACGTCGAAGTAAAGGTCTCGCTGAACGCCAACAGCCACAGCGCCCTGCTGGTTGACGGTGCACTGGTCGAAGCATCCGTCACGGTTCAAGTCGACTAAGATACTGGGTTTGCCAAGGTCTGCAAACGTCCCTTGGCAGCCCACCCCAAAGCATGTCGAGCCTTCACAGCTATCATCTAGTTGCTGCAGACCCGATCTACTGTTCCGGGATATTCCCCCGGCGGATCATCCGCTCTGAAATCGTCAGGAACGCCCGGCGCCACAGCGCATCATGCTCTGCTGTGAAACCTGCTCCTAGTTCATTCTTAAGGGTGTCGATCAGAGCATCTTCCATGGGTTGAAAATGTCCGACCTGAACACCCAGCTCGGCATGTTTGGTGCCCAGCTCCTGAAAACGCTCGTCTACGGCATCTTCGTCCTGCAGTTTGGTCAGAATAACACCAAGCGTAGTCATGAACTTCATGTTTTGCCCTTCGATGTCCTCGCGGAACATCGACCGCATCTGGGGAGCGTGTTCAAACAAGGCGTCATAAAACGCCCTTGGGTGCAGGGCGACACCTTTTCTGAGTTCTTCGTAGCTGTTGTGCAAAAGCTCCAGTTCTTCTTTGGTAAAGGACATGGCATTCTCCTTGTCAGCCATATCTAAGATATAGCGCGAACACCCATTTTGGTCCAATTTGCGCCCACATTTTTGGTGGGCCAAGACGTCTTTCTTATTGTAGCCATCAAGACGTCGCCCAACGTCTTGGACACTGCATCAACTGAATGCCTCCAACTCGTCAAACCACGCTTGTATAGCGCCTCCTGATCCTGTTTGGATATGCCAACCACTTTTGCGGCCCCTATGGGGCCGTTATGCTGAAAGGCCCTGAAAATGATCGACCTCACCCTAATTGGTATCGGCACCGGCAACCCGCAGCATCTGACGTTGCAGGCTATCAACGCCTTGAACACGGTTGACCTAATCCTGATCCCCAACAAGGGCGCGGGCAAAGATGATCTGGCAGGCCTGCGCCGCGAGATCTGTGATCAGGTGATCCAGAACCGGGATGTCAAAATCACTGAATTCGACCTGCCCACCCGCGATCCCAAAACCGCCGACTACCGCCAGCGTGTCGATGACTGGCACGATGCCATCGCACGGGTCTGGTCGGATGAGATCCACAGGCACCTACCCGATGGTGGCAAAGTTGGCTTTCTGGTCTGGGGTGATCCCTCGCTGTACGACAGCACCATGCGCATTGCCGACCGTTTGCAGCGCCAGCAGCAGGTTGAAATGACTGTGATCCCCGGCATCACCTCGATCCAGGCCCTGACCGCATCCCATGCGATCCCCGTCAACGAAATCGGTGCGCCCTTCACCATCACAACCGGCCGCCAGTTGCGCGACAAAGGTTGGCCGGACAGTGCAGATACATTAGTGATCATGTTGGACGGCGAATGCTCATTCCAAAGCATTGACGCAACCGGTGTAAAGATTTGGTGGTCCGCCTATGCTGGCATGAAAGAAGAGATCCTGATCTCTGGCCCGCTAGCCGAGGTGTCCGACCAGATCATCGAAACCCGCGCCAGGGCCCGCACTGATCATGGCTGGATCATGGATATCTACCTGCTGCGCCGGTAGCCAGCTTGCACCAAATGACGCAATTCCATCAGTAAGTCACAGTCTATCAGTCGACCAAGGCCCACCAACGGCGTTCAACGCTGGACGACGCACAGAGCGCCTATGATTTGATCACTGCCTCGGGTTGACGTCGATTATGATCAGGATTGCCCCATTCCCTTGCCATTGCACCGGTGCGCAGAACCTCAAAATCAGTTCAGAAAAACGGTTTTGCACTCAGCAACGCCAGCACGCTAATTGCCTGCTGAACGGTGATTGTTCGTACCAAAATGCTGATACAGCAGGCGTTCGGGTCTTGTGATCCACCTATGCAGGAATACACGTAAAAATTTTTGCCCTCTGGCCATTGAAAGATGTGCCAAATTGCATCATATCGGCCCCTGTATCGGCCCGGCACTTGTCTTGGCTGGATTATAAATGTTACCTGATGCGCCCCTAGGCGACATCAGCTTATCCAACTAAAATCAATACATTACTCCGAAACACATGTTTTACAGTAATCGAACATTATCCTTTACGTGGGAGTTTCCAGACAAAGCCTGTCGCCTACACGCTAAAGGAGAATCGCGTTATGACACTGCGATCCCAAATATTGTTACTAGTTACCCTTCCACTTATTGTTCTTGTCTTTATCGGAGGTTTGAAAGGTTCGGCTGATTTTGCCAGGTACCGCAGCGCAAAAACGATACAATCTGAGACACTTAACGCCCTAACGATGATAAATCTCGTGCATTTCCTTCAGGTGGAACGGGGCCAATCTGCTGGTCTGATTTCGTCAGAAGGAACTGTTTTCAAAAATGAAATCAAAGAAGCGCGCCGCGCAACGGATGCCTCTTTTGACAAAACGCCAGTGTCAACAATTGAAATATTCCCACAATTCGCCCAACTGCAGGAAATGCGTCGTTCGGTCGACGCGCTGTCGATCAGCACACCGGACATGGCCGCCTATTACTCTGGTCTAATCGACTAGATCCTGACCCAAGTTGGTGGGCAGCTGGTTCTGCAGGAGAACCCGCAAATTGTACAAATCGGCTCAGGTATGGTTGCCCTTAGCAACGCCAAGGAAGCCGCCGGTGTACAGCGTGCAGCCGGCGCGACTGGATTCGGGCTTGGCCGGTTTGAACTGCCCACCTATCAGAAATTTGCCGAAAAAGGTGCCGCAGAATCGCAGCTACTGCGCCTTGCGGCTCTGACGCTCGGACAATACCTACCAGATCTGGATTTTGCCGAAGGGTTACGCCAAAACAACCTTCAAAACATCCGCAACGAAATTCTTGCCGCAGGACCAAACGGCCCGGTTCCAGACCTGACTGCACAGAAATGGTTCAGCCTCGCCACAACCTGGTTGACCTACTTGCATTCTGTCGAGGACATGACCGCCGCCAAAATGGACGAACTGGCCGCACAAGAGGCTCAGGCCGCCAGAACCGCCCTGCTCATCACGATATCACTGGTCACTCTGTCCATCTTGGCAACCACCGTAATTGGTGCTCGGCTTATCCTGACGTTCACTAGACAACTTAGCGCCTTGCAAAAGGATCTGGATAAACTTGCGCACAAAGAATTCGACTTCGAACCTGCGGGGATGGAGTCGAAAACCGAAATCGGCAATCTGAGCCGGGCCATGAACATAACCCGGGCCGAGCTGCAAAAAGCCGAAGAGAAACTTGCCTCTATCGAACAGGAGCGTGTGGCAGATCGGGGCGCTGTTATTGGCCAACTCGACCAACAACTTTCCCGACTGGCAGCGCGGGATTTGGATTGCACAATCGACCAAGCCTTCCCACAGGAATACGAACAACTGCGCGAAAGCTTCAACACAACTGTCGCCACATTAAGAACAACCGTCGAGCAGGTGGTCCATGCTGCGGACAGCATTCGCAATGGCGCTGCTGAAATCAGTCAGGCCTCGGACGATCTGTCCCACCGAACCGAAAGTCAGGCTGCCACACTGGAACAAACCGCCGCTGCACTGGAACAGATGACCGTCTCGGTCAAATCCTCCGCGGAAGGCGCGCGTAGTGTCGAGACCATAATGGATGAGGCCCGTCAGGAAGCGACAAACAGCGGCGAGGTCGTGCAAAAAACCGTTTCGGCAATGAAGGAAATAGAACAATCGTCCGGGCGCATTTCGCAGATCATCGGTGTGATCGACGACATCGCGTTTCAGACAAACCTGCTGGCGCTGAATGCCGGGGTAGAGGCAGCACGCGCCGGTGAAGCAGGACGAGGGTTCGCCGTTGTCGCCTCAGAGGTACGCGCGCTGGCGCAGCGCTCCTCGGACGCTGCAACCGAAATCAAGTCACTGATCAACGATAGTTCTCGGCACGTGGATAACGGGGTTGATCTGGTTGGTCAGGCGGGCAATGCCTTGGGCAATATCGTCGATAGGGTCAATCATATTTCACAACTCATCACCGAAATGTCCGAAGGATCTGCTGAACAGTCAACCGGTCTGGGCGAGATCAATCTTGGTGTCACCCAGCTAGATCAGGTGACACAGCAAAACGCCGCAATGGTCGAACAGGCCACTGCCGCAGGGCATTTGCTAAATGGCGACGCCACTAAGCTGTCGGACATGGTGTCCCAGTTCAACATTGGCAAAGGAACCACTCGTTCGGCAACGGCTACTCCTCCCGTCAGCCCAACTGCGCGCGGCAACTGGGAGCAGGAAGAAGAAATCGAAATCAAGCCCGCAAAAGTTGCCGGATCCAGGGTCGGCGTTTGGGAAGATTTCTAAACCCAAGGCAACGGCCGCAGGCTGATCACCACGACGACCATCTGTGATGATCCCCTGCGGCCGCACTATCCAAACTAAGTGGCATCTGGTGTCTTAGCCACCAGATGTTTCCTCGTTCGTAAAGACAACTTCAAAGGGCTCAATCTAGCGGCGACCTCGCAATCACAGGTCCAACCAAAGCTCATACTGACCACTGGTTTCAGTTGCGCTGACTGACGTCATCAACGCCCGGAACGCCGCATCGTCCTGCTGCACGTTGATCAGCCGAAGGGGTGTTTCGGGCAACTGGCGCTGAATGGCTATAAGTGCCGCCCGCGCCATGCCGCGCCGACGATAATCTTTGCTGACCGCCAATTGATGAACCGTTCCTGAGTTCGGGCTAACTGCTGCATATGCTTTCAGCTCACCTCCCTCATCAATCATCGCCACACACAGCAGCTGATCCGCAATGGCCTCCATCGAAGCATCATTGTTTTGCCAACTAGGAGCCCAGTCTCGCAGCTTGGCAACCCGTGGCGCCAAGTCCCGCCAATAGACTGGCTCAAAGAGTTCTGATCCCGGTTTGCTCGCTTGGGATATGGGTAGCGTATAACAATCAAGCGCTCGTGCTTTTGTCATTCCCAAGGAATAGTACAGCCCGGCAGCCGTTTCGTTGTCGCGCAGAACCTCGGTTTGAAAGGATCGAATTCCGGTGCTGCGCAGATAGTCCAGGCAGTCATTGGCCATTGCGCGTGCAAGCCCTTTTGACCTGAACTCTGGCCGTGTCCCGCTGGAAATCAAATAGCCTTTCGATCCGCGTACCGATGTCAGCCAAATGGCGGCCACTTGACCATCCACAACAGCAACCCGCGAGCTGTGCAGATCAAGGCCACGCTGACGCATCATCATCTCAAACGCCCCAAGGCTTAGCTGCATCGGGATCGCATAATCCGAAAACGACGACAGCATAGTCTCGTGCAACTGATCAAAGGTAACATGCGTGGCCGAAAGGATTTCAAACATCTGGGGCTTCTTTGTCTGGTGCATCAATTTTGGAGGCTATCACCACAATCCATGATCATAGCCTCCATCTGTATATGCACGAACAGAAAGAAACTGCCAGCAGCCTCAGCTTCGGCAGGCTGCTGGAAACTGCTCTCAAGACAAAAGCTTAGCTATCCCATAGGCGCCAGAACGCCTTAGACCATCCCCTTACCCTTGCCGTACCAGTCGCCCTGTTCAACCTTGATGGCGCTGTCCAGCATGGCAGCAAAGGCAATGGGGTCCTGACTGCCGCCGTCCCTGCCACGATAATGGTAGGGGATCACAACTGATGGCTTGAACTCAGCCACGGCACTGGCGGCGGCGTTGATGTCCATTGTAAACGGCAGGTTCATGCAAAGCAGCGCAACATCGATATCCTTTAGTGCGCGCATTTCAGGCACGTCTTCGGTGTCAGCTGAAAGGTAAACCCGTGTTCCACCGATGTTCAGCACATAGCCATTATCACGCCCTTGCGGGTGGAATTTCAGGCGCCCTTCGGTGGTGTTATAGGCCGCGATCGCATCAATCGCGATGTCCCCAAAACTGGTGGCCTCACCGTTGCCAATGACCTGAGCACGCGCGGCCAGATCCCCGCTCATCTTGTCCTGCGCGCCCTTGTTCGAAATCAGCGTTGCCTCGTCCCGCATCACCGCAGCCAGCGTTTCATTGTTCAGGTGATCGCCGTGGTGATGGGTAATCAGCACCAGATCGGCGGGAGGCCGACCAGCGTATTGCGCAGGATCACCCACCGGATCAACGTAGATCACACCCCGTGGGGTTTCGATAACCAGCGAGGCATGGGAAATCGGGAAAAGCCGAACGGCACCATCGCCAAACTCCATGGCAGTTTCATCTGCGGCGGCGGTAAATGGCAGTACCGCGATGGGACCTACGGCTGCGGCTGTGGCTTGTAAAAACGTGCGTCTTGAAAACATTTCTTCCTCCGGTCTGGGTTCAAACATGTGTTCAACTTGTCAGCCTGCGATGTTGCGGTGATCGCAAATCTGCTAAGTGAGGGCGAGGCAGTGGGTCATGGTGTCAGGGCAACTGTGATTGCCTAGACGTTCAATGTCCAATCACGCCACCTCTTCAATTTGGTCAACGGTGTAATCGTAATTGGCACCTTATTACATTATCGGGCAATCCGATACCTTTCACTGACATCGCCGCGGCCCCGGCCAGTTCGCCTAGCTGATAGAATGACATTGTTCCCGCCCCGCTAGATGGGCTAACAGGGCGCAACAATCGGCCGATCCTAGGCCAGTGATTTAGAAAGCCCAAACACCCTATGTCTGATCCCCGCATGAAAATTGTATTGGTGACGCCTGAAATTCCATACAATACCGGAGCCATAGGGCGGACCTGTGTGGCGTTGAATCTGGAACTTATCCTGATCAAACCCTATGGGTTTTCTCTTGATGAAAAATCAGTGCGGCGCGCCGGAACGGATTACTGGAAGCACGTCAATCTGTGCGAGTATGACAACTGGCAAAGTTTCGTCGACGCTCGCAAACCGCCGCGCGACAGCCTGTATTTTTTCGAAGAACATGGCGCACAAAGTGTTTTCACCCCTGACTATCAACATGATGCCTATTTGGTTTTTGGATGTGAATCCAAAGGCCTGCCTGCTGAGATTTTAAATGGCGTGGAGGATCGGGTGTTTCATTTGCCGATGCTGGACTCGCGTGTCCGGTCTTTGAACTTGGCAAATGTAGCCACGGCAGTTGTCTATCAAGCAATGCGAACTCAACTGGGCGGTTGAAAACGGCTTTGGGGTCGCTCTACTTAGCCAGCCCGATGCAGATGATGCCTATCGACACCACCACGGCGGCCAGCAAGCGGCGGCGTTTGGGGCCTTCGCCAAACCACATCACGCCAATCATCGCCGCAAAAATAACCGAGGTTTCCCGCACCGCCGAAACCATAGCAAGCGGCGCCAGCGTATTGGCATAAAGCACCAGCCCATAGGCCACGCCTGACAACACGCCCCCTGCATATCCGAGCATACAGCTTCGCAGCGGCATCTGCAGCAGCCGCCGCCAGCGGGTGGCAAAAACAAACAGCACCACAGTCAGCTCAGAAATATACAGCCAGCCGATATAGCCCATGGCGTTGTCAGCCAGCCGAACCCCTGCACCATCCACCAGAGAATAGGACGCAACGATCACAGCCACACCCATCGCTGCCATCACGCCGGTACGTGACATGCCGCCACGCACGATCCCCTTGGTCAGGACCAACACGCCAAGGGAAACGATCAGAACGCCGAACCAGGCCAAAGCAGGCAGTGTTTCCCCCAGCCAGAACTGCGCACCCAGTGCGATCAGCACCGGCGACAGCCCACGGGTGATCGGGTAGATCATGCTGAGATCACCCAGCCGATAGGCCACGTTCAGCAAGAAGTAATAGCCCCAGTGGATCACTGTTGAGGCAATCACATAGGGCACCACGTCCCATCCCGGTGAGGGAAAGACCGAGACCAGAAAAATGCCGGGCACCACATGCCCCAAGGCGATAAAGCCCAGAGTAATCGTCCTATCCCCTGCCCCTTTGACAACCGCATTCCAAAACGCATGTAAAAATGCCGCGCTAAGTACGATCAGGACAGTGGTTGTGCTCACCCAGGGACTTCCTTGATAGCTGTGATGACGATATCCAGCGCGTGATCCAGATCCGCGCGCGTGATGGTTAGTGGAGGAGATAGCGTCAAAACGCAACCCTGCGAGATTTTGTAGCTAAGCCCCGCCTCAAGACAGGCGTAATAGATCTGCTCGGCCCGTTTGTTGCCCGGTGTTTTGTCGGCACGGTCTTCGACAATCTCGACCCCGAACATCAGTCCTCGGCCACGGATGTCACCGACGGTTGGGACATCTGCCAGCTCATTCTGCAACCGCTGCATGGCGTAGTCGCCCAGCTCGGCAGAGCGCGCAACCAGCCCCTCTTCTTCGATGATCTGCAATGTGGTCAGGGCAGCACGGGCTGTGACCGGGTTTTTCTCGTGCGTGTAATGACCAATGGCAAAGTCACCACAAACATCCAGATCCTTGCGCGCCACACAGGCGGCAATGGGCAGGATGCCCCCGCCTAGCGATTTCCCAAGGGTGACGATGTCGGGGATGATGTCATCATGTTCAAAGGCAAACATTTTGCCGGTCTTGCCCAAACCGGTGGGGATTTCATCCATAATCAACAGCGCACCACGGCGGTTGCAGGCCTCGCGTACGGACTTCCAAAAACCGGGGGGCGGCACGTAGGGCACCGCGCGCATCGGTTCGGCGATCACCGCGGCGACGTCACCTTCGCGTTCCAAAACGTAGTCGACCATCTGGGCACAGGCCAATCCACAGACATCGGGGCCAGCGTGGTTATAGGGGCAGCGATAGCAGGCAAAGGGGGCGACGTGTTCACAGCCGGGCAGCAGCGGCCCAGCGATGTGGCTGCGGAACGTCGCCTCACCACCAACCGAGGCCGCGCCAAGACCGGCCCCGTGAAAAGCATCCCAGAACGAAACGGTCTTGAACCGACCGGTTGCCGCGCGGGCGATTTTCAGGGCCACCTCGTTGGCATCGGATCCGCCGGTGGTGAACAGAGTTTTACACAGATCTCCCGGTGCGATTTCGGCCAGTTTCTCTGCCAGCTCTACCGCTGGATCATTGGTGAACCGACGCGGGGCAAAGGATAGATCATCCAACTGCGCCTTGATCGCGGCAACAAGTTTTGGATGTCCATAGCCGATGTGATGTACCGAGTTGCCGTGGAAATCCATGAACCGGCGACCGTCTTTGTCTTCGATCCAAAGGCCGTCGGCCTTGGCGATGGTACTGACGCAGGGGCTGGAGAGGCTTTGGTGCAGGAACGCGTCTGAGTCGCGCGCTAGCAAAGGTTTGGATTTGGGGCCGATGGATTTCTTCAGCCAGGTTTTGCGGGCGTCCGAGGTATTGGACTCCCCTTCTGTGTGTACGATTTGGGGTGCCATGGTGCCTCGATAGGATGGGTAAAAAAGCGGGGCCCGAGACAGGCCCCGCAGTCGGGGATTGTTCCGATCAGTTTGGCCAGGGCAGCGAATAGGTCTTGACGTTGGTGAAGAATTTCATCGCCTCGGTCACGCCTTCTTTGACGCCATTACCGCTGTCTTTGATGCCGCCGAATGGAGAGGTTTCAATGCGATAGCCAGGTTGTTCCCAGATGTTGCAGGTGCCCACGTCCAAACCGTTGATATATGAAATCGCGCGATTCAGGTCGTTGGTGCAGACGCCCGACGACAGGCCAAACTCGGTTGAGTTGGAAATCGCCATGACCTCTTCATCATTATCCGGCACCCGTACGATTGGAATGATTGGACCAAAGGTTTCTTCCATCACCAGCTCACTGCCATGGGGCACCTTGTCGACCACAATCGGCGGCAGCAGTGCGCCCTGACGACCGGGGTGATACAGGATCTCAGCCCCTTCTTTTTCGGCCTGATAAACGCGATTTTCAAACAGCTCAGCTGCCTGGGAATGGATCACACAGCCAAGCTGCGTGTCCGGATCTTGCGGATCGCCAAACTTGATCGCCTTGGCTTTCTCCACCACCAGCGGCACGAACTTTTCAGCGACACTTTCCTGCACAAGGATACGCTTGATCGCAGTACAGCGTTGGCCCGAGTTTCCGGTAGCGCCAGCCACAGCGATGGTTGCGGCCTTTTCCAAATCGGCATCCGTCAGATCATTGCAGATGATCAGCGGGTCGTTGCCGCCCAGCTCTAGTGCCTGACGTTTGTAACCAGCCTTATCCGCGATGATCTTGCCCACCGGAACGCCACCGGTAAAGGTCACGATGTCGATGTTGTCATTGGTGACCATCTCGTCGCCAATGTCCTGCGGCAGGCCGGTGACGACCTGGAACATTTCCGGCGGCAGACCTGCTTCGTACAGGATGTCCGCCAGTGCAATTGCCGTCAGCGGCGTCAGTTCGGTTGGTTTGCAGACCATGCAGTTGTTGGTCGCAATCGAGGGCGCGATCTTGTGGCTGACCATGTTCAGCGGGTGGTTGAACGGTGTGATCGCAGAAATCGTGCGCACTGGTTCCCGCTTGGTATAAATTTTGCGATCCTTACCGTTGTGGGTCAGATCACAGGAAAAAATCTCGCCGTCGTCATTCAGCGCCTGATGCGATGCGAACTGATAGACGTCCTGCGCACGCTTGGTCTCGTAAATGGCATGCTGGTGGCAAATGCCCAGTTCCAGTGTCAGCCATTTGGCCAGCTCATCACGGCGCTCGCCAATCAGTTCACCAGCGCGTTGCAGGATCTGGCTGCGCTCGTAGCGGGTCAGTTTGGATTTGTAGTTGGCAGCAATTTCAAAGGCCCGCGCCGCGTGTTCGGCGGTGCCTGCAGGCACCGTTCCGATCACTTCATCCGTATAGGGGTAAAGCACCTCGACCACATCATCGGTGAACACCTTTTCCCCACCAATACGCATGCCTTCGTGGCGAACTTCAATCTTGTCTGCCATTGATTGGTTATCCTTCATATCAAATTGCCGCCGCAGTTGTGGCGTAGAAAAACGCATCAAAGTTGCGCAGGTCGGGCATGTTGCCCAGATCAATCTTGCGGTTGACGATGAAGGGCACGACCTGTTCGGTCAATCCGCCGTGGCTGCGCAGCGGTTCCTTAAGCGCGGCCAGATCATGGCGGTGTTCGGATGTGCCAAGGGTCATGTTTTCACCCGAGACCAGAACGATATCGCCAATGCGGTCGGCCGGCATTTCAAAGTCGACAACGGCCCGTTCGCGGGTCAGCACATGGGTGATGCCATCAATCGCCTGAAGACGTGCAATCACATCGTTACGGTCGGCCCCTTCGGGCAGATAGGCGGTGGCAAAGGAGCCAAGCGCGCCGTGATGCACCACGTAAGGATCAGTGATCGGCAGGATCACCCGTGCCGCAGCCTCGCCCAGCCATTCGTCCAGCACGTCCTGTACATAAACCACGGCTGGTGAGCCATCAGTCAGGTGCTTGGGCTTCATGCCGTGGTCGGCGGTCACAACAATCGCTGCGCCCATTTCATCCAGTTGTGCCAGGTACTTGTCGAACATGGCATAGAAATCTAGTGCGCCCTGCTGATCCGGGGCGAACTTGTGCTGGATGTAGTCGGTGGTCGACAGATACATCACGTCGGGTTTGAAATCTTGCAGCAGTTTGACGCCGGCGGCAAAAACAAATTCCGACAGTTCAGCCGAGTAAACCTCGGGCACATCCATGCCCAGCCATTCGCTGGCGTTGTCGATGCCGTGCTCGGCCTTGGTGGTTTCGCCGGAACGCTCGGACGAGAATGCAACCGCACGATCTTCGTCGAATTTCAGGCCTGCGCCAAGCAAGGCGCGCAGCTTGTCCTTGGCCGTGACCATGGCGACGCGGGCGCCTGCTTCGTAGAATTTTGAGAAAATGGTCGGCGCGCGCAGGAAGCGCACGTCGTTCATCATCACTTCTTCGCCTGTTTCCGGTTCGTACAGAAAGTTACCGCAGATGCCATGCACCGAAGGTGGGCGGCCTGTCGCGATGGACAGGTTATTGGGGTTGGTGAACGACGGGATCACCGAATGGGCCAGCCGGTCTGTGCCGGTTTCACGCATACGTTTCAGGGTGGGCATCAGGCCTTTGGCAATTGCCACATCCAGATACTCGGGCTCGCAGCCATCTAGGCAGATCGCGATCGCGCAGGTTTTGGGCGTGGGATATGTGCGGCCATTGGCTTCGACGGGGGATTGAATAGTCATGGGTCTTCCTTTGTGTCTTCAGGCAGCCAGCTTGGCGCGTTCTTTCAGTGCTAGAGCGGGAGGGGTCGCGGATTTCACGCCCATTTCGTCCAGTGTATCTTTGGCTGCGGCAATCACCTGCCGCATAACATGTTCGTCCATCTGCCCGATGCAGCCGATGCGGAAACTATCGACCACTGTGAGCTTGCCGGGGTAGATAATAAAGCCCTTTGCCTTCATCAGTTCGTAAAAATCATCAAAGATGAATTTTGGATCTGCCGGGCAGAAGAAGGTCACGATGATCGGCGACAACCAACGGTCCTTTAGCAAGGTTTCAAAGCCAAGATCGCGCAGGCCAGCCACCATCACATCGCGGTTGCGAATGTAGCGTGCACCACGTCCTTCAACGCCTCCTTCGGCCTCATGGGCGCGCAGAGCCTCAAGAAAGGCAGCAACCACATGGGTGGGCGGAGTGAAACGCCACTGCCCGGTTTTGTTCATCGTGGCCCATTGGGCATGCACGTCCAGACTGATCGAGGTGCTGTTGCCCTTGGCTGCTTCCAGCTCGGACTTGCGTGCGATGACAAAGCCAAAACCGGGAACACCTTCGATGCATTTGTTGGCAGATGACACTAGCGCCTCATAGCGGATCCGCGCCACCTCTAGTGGCAACGCACCAAAGGCTGACATGCTGTCGATCAGCAGTTTACGGCCTGCCGCGTAGGTGACTTGTGAGATTTCCTCGACCGGGTTCAGGATGCCCGAGCTGGTCTCGCAGTGGATCGCCACCACATGGGTAATCTCTGGGTCGTCCGCTAGGATCTGCGCCACTTCATCGCCGCGTGGAGGCAGGTAATCGCCTTTATCCAGCACCACATGGTCGCGGCCCAGATATGCAAGGGTTTCAGCGGTGCGCTGACCGTAGGCACCGTTGGCCAGCACCAGCGCCTTACCATCGCGTGGGATAAAACTGCCCAACATCGCTTCGACCGAAAAGGTACCGCTGCCCTGCATCGGCACACAGTCAAAGTCATCTGCGCCCTGCCCCAGCATCGCCAGTAGCCTGGTCCGCATCTCAACCGTCATGGCACGGAAGTCACCGTCCCAGCTGCCCCAGTCGCGCAGCATCGCAGATTTTACCGGGTATGAGGTCGTAAGCGGCCCCGGTGTCAACAAATATGGCTCACCCAGCCGGGGGGCAGGAAGCGCGCTGTCATGGTTCGTCATGATCGTCTCCGGACACTCGTTTCAAAGCAAGCATTGCGGGATTCAGATCTATATGTAAAATTGCAAATAACGATCAGTCGATAAGCTGAGCCTATATCAAACCAGAGGACACCCAATGCGCCACAGTCAGTTAAAAGCCTTTCACCATGTGGCCATGCTCGGGGGCTTTTCGCGCGCTGCCGAAGCCCTGCATTTGACGCAACCGGCGATTTCGGAACAGGTGCGAAAGCTGGAACAAGAACACGATGTGTTGCTGTTCAGCCGTGATCGAAAGCGGGTAACATTGACCGAACCTGGTGAGCAGTTGTTCCTGCGGACCAAACAGTATTTCGAGATCGAGCAGCACATTCACGACTACCTGACCGAAAACAGCGCGGCGGTTCACGGAACCCTGCGGATCGTCGCGGATTCAGCCCACCATGTAACCGACATCCTGCGCGCCTATCGCCTGCGTTATCCCAATGTCACCCTAAGCCTACGGGTCGGGAACACCGAGGAAATCCTGGAAGAGCTGCGATCCTATAACGCCGAAATCGGCGTGGCTGGCAGCCCATCCCCCGGCAAAGACATGGATATACTGGATCTGGGCGCAACCGAGATTATCGGCTATGCCAGCAAGGACCTGCTGCCTGTCGGCAAGACGTCGGTCACGGTAAAGGAACTGTCGAAACTGCCGCTGATTTTTCGCGAGCAAGGATCAAAGACCCGCGAGAAGTTGGTTCAGGCCGCAGCGAAGAAGAAATTCGCGTTATACCCCGCAATTGAGGCCGAAGGACGCGAGGCGGTTCGCGAAGTGGTGGCATCAGGCGCCGGTATCGGGTTTGTGTCAAAGGCAGAGTTTGTAAACGACGAACGGTTGGTACCGCTAAAGATCAAAGATCTGGACATCAGCATGAGTGAATCGCTGGTGCATTTATCCCAGCGACGGGATGTCAAAGTCATACGATCCTTCATGGATTGTGCCCGCGGCCTGCAGGCATAAAAAACCCCGCCAAGATCATTGGCGGGGCACTCTTTAACAACGCTCTATCACCTAGCGCGCGCGCCAGGCCTGGGTGCGTCGCAGGACACCTTTGGATAGGATCAGGTGAATGATCCGTGCGCCTGCGTTGGTGTAGAAGATCATCATCCCCATCGCCGCAGCCGGGGCAATATCGCCAGCATCGTCCATGTTCAAAACCGCAATCGAGGCAAGCGAGGTTTTAGGAGAATACAGGAACACCACCGCCGACACCGTCGTTAATGCGTTGACAAACAGGTAGATCGAGATATCCAGCACCGCAGGCAGGCAGACGGGCACCGTTACGCGGGTGAACAGTTTCATGGTTGGCTGTTTTAGCGAGGCCGAGACCGATTCAAACTCGCGATCCATCTGCTTCAATGCTGTGACCGCTGTCAGGTGCGACACCGTATAAAAGTGGGTGACGGCTGAGATGACTAGAATGGCCATGGTACCGTAGATCACATTCAAAGGGTTGGCCGGGTTGTTGAAGAAGAAGATATAGGCCAGACCCAGCACCATTCCGGGGATCGCCATTGGCAACATTGCGATCATCTGGAACAGCGACCGCCCTACCCGGAAGCCGTTGGATTTCTCAACCAAATAAGCACCGAAGAAGATTACCGATGTGCCGATGACGGCTGTCAGTAGCCCCAGCTTGATCGAGTTGTAATACGAGTTCCAACCGCCGCCGTCCATTTTGTCGAACTGATAGTTGTTCAGGCTAAGCGAAAGATCATAGGGCCAGAACTTAACCAGCGCCGCAAACTGGCAGACGGCCAGAATACCAACGATGAACAGGCCTATCAGGCTGGAGTAGATCAGAAAGATCCGGTCCATTTTGGCGTTAGGGCTGGGTTGGAACGGTACGGACCGCGCCGACAGGGTGGCGACCTGCTTGCTTTGCACATAGCGATCCAAGGCAAAGGCAAAGATTGCCGGAACAATCAGCACCACAGACACCACAGCGCCCATCTCAAAGTTTTGCTGGCCGATCACCTGTTTGTAGATATCCACAGCCAGCATGTTGAACTGACCGCCAATCACTTTGGGCAGGCCAAAATCGGTGATCACCAGATTGAACACCACAAACCCAGCCGAGATCAGGCCGTAGCGGGCGCTGGGGATGGTGACCGTCCAGAAGGTGCGCCACGGCGAGGCGCGCAGCGACACAGCCGCCTCGTACAGGCGGGCATCGGATATCGCGAGCGCAGTGGAAATGATCAGAAACGCATGGGGAAAGGTGAAGAACACCGAACCGATAACAATACCGATGGGGCCATAGATACTGGCACCAAACAACAGCTCCTTTAGCATGCCCTGATTGCCGAACAGATACACCAGCGCGATGCCGGGCAGCAGCGACGGCACCAAGATCGGCGCCATGGCGATCAGCCGGAACACGCCCTTGAACCGCATACAGCTACGGTTCAGCGCATAGGCAAACCAGAACGCCAGCGTGACAGTGACCACGGTGCTGATTACCGCGATAACCAGTGAATTCTTGACTGAGTTGAACAAGGCCGGGGTCGAGAAATAATTGACAAAGTTGTCGACGCCAGTGGATTTCACCGGTCGCAACTGCACCCGCCTGAATGAATTGCTGTCCAGCGTAAGCCATTCCATATCGTCATGCAGGGTTGACCCGACTAGGAACCGCCCACCAGGCTGCGCATTGCGGATCTGGTACATCACCGGGCTGCGGAAACTGAAATCGGGGAACAGCTTTGTCACCGCTAGACGGCTATCTGATCCGGCACTGAAATCGGCGTCCTCAAAGGCACCCGTTGCGGCATTCAGATCAACGGGGTTCAGCACCGTACCGTCAAACACTCCGTCCTGATCAGACACCTGCATTTCATACTGGGATAGCTCAAACCGGTAGGTCGAGAATGACTTCGACAACATCGCATACAGCGGAAAGGCCAGCGTCACGATTAGATAGAGCGCGATCACAACCATGCCGCCACGCATGACAATGTCGTCCCGGCTTAGCTTGCTTTTAATCACCGGGCCGGGTGGCATCGAGGTGATATTGGTCGAGGGCGTGCTCATCAGCTTGCCTCCGAGCGGGGAAAGGCCATCAGACGATTTTGCGGCAGTTCAACCACCATGGTTTTGCCCGCCTCTAGTTCAAATCGACGGACGGCGTTGATGGACAGATCGGCGATCAGTTCAGAGTCACAAAAATATTCATTCTGCAACCGGCAGCGCCAGAACGAGCCGAGGAACTCCATTTCTGCAATCAGCACCGTAAAGACGTTTTCTGGGTCGCCGATCACATCCGTTTCGTCTGGAGTGCCCGAACCATTTGCGTGTGGGATCACATCTTCGGGGCGGATGGCGGCCACGATGGCCTCGCCGTCTGCAAATTTATGTTCCTGGCTTTTGACAATATCACTGTCTGCGCCAATGGAAATGCCGGCCTTGCCGCGCGCCGTAGCGGGCAGCTGGTTCATCTCACCAATGAAGTCAGCAACAAACAGGTTGGCAGGCTCGCGGTAAATCTCAGTCGGAGAGCCGACCTGTTCGATCACCCCTTGGTTCATCACCACAATCCGGTCGGCCATGGTCAGGGCCTCTTCCTGATCGTGGGTCACCATCACGGTGGTCACACCCAGCTTGCGCTGTAGCTCTTTGATTTCGTGGCGTAAATGCACTCGCACCTTAGCATCCAGTGCCGAAAGCGGTTCGTCCAGCAACAATAGTCCAGGATTGGTTGCAATGGCGCGTGCCAGTGCAATACGCTGCTGTTGGCCACCGGACAATTGCGCCGGATACTTTTTGCCCTGCTCAGGCAACCCAACCAGATGCAGCAATTCATTAACCCGCGCAGTGATTTCCGACTTGCCGCGGCCAGTGTTTTCCAGGCCAAAGGCGATGTTTTTCTCAATCGTCAGGTTCGGGAACAAGGCATAAGACTGGAACACAATACCAAAGTCACGCTGTGACGGTGGCAGGTTCGACACGTCTTTGCCATCTTGCAGGACCTCACCCTTGGTTTGCAGATCCAGCCCGGCGATTGCACGCAGCAGAGTGGTTTTTCCACAGCCCGATGGCCCAAGGAAACATATGAATTCCCCCTCGTTGATATCCAACGAAATGTCTTTGAGGGCAAGGAATTCGCCAAAGGCTTTCCAGAGGTTCGTGATGCTCAGATAGAGATCACCAGATGCTGTTGCTTGCGTCACGAGATTAGTCCTTCGGTCTGCGCCATGCGCACGGGCCGACACGTCGCGGCCAAAGCCACCATACACTGTCGGAATAATTTGAGGGATTTAGGTGACGAGGGGCAAAAAATGCCCCTCGTCGGATAGTGCTTACTTAGGATCCGACTTGCCGTCGTAGCGCGACTGCCACTCTTTCAGGATCTCAGCCCGGTTGTTGGCTGCGAACTCAAAATCGTTGTCGATCATCTTATCCAGCAAATTAGTTGGGAAATGCTCGACCGGCTTGGCAACGCCAGGATAGGCAACAACCGCATAACCGGTGTTGTACATCTCGTTCGCGCCCAAAGTGACCGTGAAATCAACCAGCTTTTGCGCAGCTTCCAGATTGGCGGTACCAGCTACAATCGCAGTGGCCTCCATATCCCAGCCTACACCTTCGCTTGGTACGATGATTTCCAGTGGCGCACCTGCGGCCTTGGACTTGGCGCCGCGGAAGGCAAAGGAAATACCGATTGGGATTTCACCAGCAGCGGCCAGTTTACAAGGCTTGGAACCAGAATGAGTATAACGCGCAATGTTGTTGTGCAGCGCGTCCATATACTCCCAACCGCCATCTTTGCCAAAGATCTGCAACCAGCTGGACACATCCAGGAAGCCGGTGCCCGAAGAGTTCGGGTTCGGCATGATCACATGACCGGCATACTGCGGGTCAGTCAGGTCCTGCCACGAAGTAGGAGGCGTGAGACCAGCCTTTTCTGCTTCGACTGTGTTATAGCAGACTGAGGCAACCCAGGCATCCATGCCAACCCATGCAGGTGGATTGTCGCCATCCACAAACTTGGCGTCCAGCTTTTCCACACCCATCGGCGCATAGGCCTCTAGCATGCCTTCAGATTTCAGCAGCAGCAGCGAGGTTGCAGCCAGTCCCCAGACCACATCAGCCTGCGGATTGTCACGCTCGGCCAGCAGTTTGGCAGTGATGATACCGGTTGAATCGCGCACCCAGTTGATTTTGATGTCTGGATTGGCCTCGTTAAAGGTTGCAGCGTAACGGGCCAGATCTTCAGCCTCGACCGCAGTGTAGACTGTCAGCTCTGTTTCAGCCGCAACTGATGTCGCTAATAGTGCCCCCGCGACCAGAGATGTGAGAGTTGATACCTTACGTTTCATTTTAGTCTCCTCTGTTTTTCTTAGTGATATTTCTGCGAGGTTGTTGATCACCCCTTTGTAATATTCCTGTGAAGCCGCGGTCAGTTTGGCATGATTTTACAACAAGAAAAATCGATTAAACCTACAACTTCATTACTCGGACCTATAGTTGATATTTCATTCTTCCCTGATCATCCAAACCGTGAAAGCCGTCAGTCGTTGAACGTCCTCAAAATTCACGCAAACTTATCGATCACATCTCAACTCATTGAGATCTCGACATAAGCTGTCGCCGTGCCTTGGGTTTCCTGCCTCCTATCAGGTAACCCTAGTCTGCATCTTTGTGCATTTCTATGTTTTCTTGCATAAATGTGCTTTTCTGTCTACAACCATGCTAATTAGTACTCTGATGCAATTACCCCCCACGGCAAGCCGCGCAGCTTCGCGCCGGGCCAAGACAGCCACATTTGGAAACGCCTATGACCAATACTCACGACATCTCAAAAAGCGCCGTGGACTTTGCCATATACCTGGCGGATCAAGCCCGTCTTGTATCACTGCCAGGTTTTCGCAAAGATGTTGAAATCATAAGGAAAGATGATCATAGCCCAGTGACTGAAATCGATCGAAACGTCGAAAGTTTTGTGCGTGAAATGGTCGGAAAAACATTTCCATCACATGGGTTTCTGGGCGAGGAATTTGGCTCAGTAAATCTGGATTCCAAGGACCTATGGGTTGTTGATCCTATCGATGGCACCCGCAGTTTCATCACTGGCTGGCCGATATGGGGCACGCTACTGGCCAAGCTGAGTAACGAGCGCCCAGAGATTGGCATTATCGATATGCCCGCGATTCGGGAGAGATGGCTGGGGATTTGTGGCAAAGGTTGCACTTTTGAAGATCACAGTGGCGTCAAGCGGAATTGCCGGGTGTCGACATGTGACACGCTAGCCGACGCACGGTTCTACACCACCAACATCCTGTACTTTGAACCCGAAGACAGGGTGAACATTGAAACACTGCTGCAGACAGTCGCGGTGCCACGCTTTGGGGGCGATTGCTATTCCTACGGATTGCTGGCGCTGGGTCATGTGGATCTAGTGGTCGAGGCAAAACTAGAGCCCTATGACTACTTCGCCCTTGTCCCGGTGGTGGAAAGTGCGGGCGGCGTGATCACAGACTGGTCCGGAAATCCACTACATCAAGGCTCAGACGGACGGGTCATTGCAGCAGCGACACCGCAATTGCATGCGGCAGCGCTGGAAATATTACAACGGATCTGAAACAAACACCGCCATGTGGAAAAACCAACGACACCAAAGAATATTCAGGCGGCTCGAAGAGTTACAGAGCGTCACCACCGATGATCTGGTCGATGACCTATCGGTGTCGCGCGAAACTGTGCGCCGGGATCTGTTGGATATGGAGGCACTGGGGCTGCTACGGCGCGTCCACGGCGGCGCGGTGTCTGCCGACGCCCATTCGGAGCCCCCACTGGATGTACGCTCAAAACTGCACGTCAGGGAAAAACAATCGATTGCTCGGGCAGCTTGTGATCTGATCACGGATCATAAGGTGGTGTTCTTCGACACTGGTAGCACCACGATATTTCTAGCCCGGCGACTGGCCACGATTCATGGGCTTCACGTCATCACCAATTCCCTGGATGCGGCAAGCCGGTTGCAGAAAGACTATGACGCCAACCGAATCTCCAGCCGGGTATCGTTGCTGGGCGGCAGCCTGACGGCGTTTAATTTTGCCACCTCAGGCCAGCAGACAATCCGCGAGATCTCTCGTATTCAGGCGGATATTGCCTTTGTCTCGCCCACGGCGATCGACCATCAATATGGCGCGTTGAACGCAGCCGAAGCAGAGACTGAGGTTGCCCAAGCGATGCTGGAAAACAGCCGCGAGAACGCGGTTCTGGCGGATGCGGCCAAGTTTTCGACCAATGGGAATTATCGCTATTGCCGGTTTGAACAGATGGATGCGCTGGTGACAGATGCCCAGATCCGCAAGCAGGCGGATCTGGTGCAGACAGTGTCAGGACGGGTGAAGCGGCTGATCATCGCTGAATAAACCGCCCGCCTAGCTGGACTGCTGCGGTGCGTAGTCAGCCGGGTTCAGCCCTGATGGCCTGTCGGGCAGAGCCAGTTCAGTCAGCTGCGGCGCGGTGCGGGCGATCACTTTGCCCTTTCGAATGACGGCCAATCGCGTGGCGCGTAGACGGATTGCCTCGATTGGGTCCTGCGCTTGCAGCAGCACCATGTTCGCGTCGCAACCTTTGTCTAGCCCATAACCTTGCAGCCCCATAATTGCGGCTGAATTCTGGGTGACGGCTTCAAAACACCAAGCCATATCAGCGCGGCTGGACAGTTGCCCCACATGCAGCCCCATCATCGCGACATCCAGCATGTCGGCGCGGCCCAGCGAGTACCACGGGTCCATCACGCAGTCAGAGCCAAAGCCAACGGTAATCCCGGCATCGCGCAGTTCAGGCACGCGAGTCTGCCCCCGACGTTTGGGATAGGTGTCGTGACGCCCTTGCAACATGATGTTGATCAGCGGATTGGGGATCGCGTGGACCTGCGCCTCGACCATCAGCGGGATCAGTTTGGAGACGTAGTAGTTATCCATCGAGTGCATCGAAGTTAGATGTGAACCTGCCACCCTGCCCTGCAATCCCAGCCGCTGGGTCTCGGAAGCCAAGGTTTCGATATGGCGACTGTGCGGGTCGTCACTTTCGTCGCAATGCATATCGACCATCAACCCGCGTTTCTCGGCAATCTCACACAGCTGACGAACCGACTCGGCCCCGTCGGCCATAGTGCGTTCAAAATGTGGGATGCCGCCAACCACATCCACGCCCATGTCCAGTGCGCGGATCAGGTTCTCCATCGCGGTTGGATCGCGCAGCACACCGTCCTGTGGAAAGGCGACCAGTTGCAGGTCCAGATAGGGGGCGACCTTTTTGCGGACCTCTAGCAGCGCCTGCACACCAGTCAGCGCATCATCACAGACGTCCACATGGCTGCGGATAGCACCGATGCCCATGGACACCGCCAGATCGCAATAGCGCAGGGCGCGGGTGACAATGTCGTCGACGCTCTGGATGGGCTTCAGCTCTCCCCACAATGCGATACCTTCGAGCAGCGTGCCAGAGGTGTTCATCCGCGGTGTACCCAGAGACAGGGTGGCGTCCATGTGGAAATGTGGGTCCACAAAGGGTGGCGAGACGAGGTAGCCGGTGGCGTCGATCACCTCTTGTGCCTGCGCCGTGATATTCGGCTCAACGGCGGCGATTGTGCCATTATGGCAGGCGATATCGATGCCGGTGCGGCCATCTGGCAGGGTGGCATTTTTGAGGATCAAGTCGAACATGTGGGTGCCTCGTGTTGGTTTTTGTATTTTATCATCCGGGCGCGCCTGACCTTGGGGAGGTGCAATGCGCCTTCCCGGGGGGAAGGTCAGGCGCGCCCGACCTATCGGTAGGGCAAACCGATTATTACCGCTGACCTTTAAACCAAGGGGTCAGCAAGGCGCGGGGGTATTCAGCTTTGCGTGCAGCAACCACCAGTGCGATGATCGACAGCACATAGGGTGCCATCAGGAACACCTGCCCCGGCACCATGGCGCCGACCTCGGTTTGCAGGCGGACTTGCAGCGCATCAAAGGCCCCGAACAACAAAGCGCCCAGCAAGGCCTTTCCGGGCTTCCAGCTGGCAAAGATCACCAGCGCAATGCAAATCCAGCCGCGCCCGTTGACCATACCAAAAAAGAACGCATCAAAGGCAGACATGGTCAGAAACGCGCCACCAAGCGCCATCAGCGCAGACCCAACCATCACCGCCCCAATGCGCAGCCCGTAGACCGACAGGCCCTGGGCATCGACACTGTCGGGATTGTCGCCAACCGCCTGCAAGGCCACCCCCAGCGCGGTGCGGTTCAGGACGTACCAAACCAGCCCCACCACCAGCAGCGCCAGCATGGTCATTGCGGTTTGCTGAAACAACACTGGCCCCAGAAACGGGATATCTGACAGAAGCGGGATGTCCAGCGCGCGAAAGGGTTCGATCCTCGGAGGCGATGACACATTGGGCAGTGCGGTGCGGTAAGTAAAATAGCTAAGCGAGGTGGCAAACAGCGTCACCCCCAGCCCCGAAACATGCTGCGATAGGCCGAGCGGCACCGTCAGGATCCCATGGATCAGGCCAAAGAACGCGCCAGCAAGCGCGGCTATCAGCACCCCGCCCCACAGGCCTGCGCCCAGCCAGACCGCCATCCAACCACACATGGCGCCAGCGGCAAAAATGCCCTCGATCCCGAGGTTCAGCACGCCGGACTTTTCACACAGCAGCGCGCCCATCACGCCAAAGATCAATGGCGTGGCGATACGAATCGAGGCGGCCCAGAAGCTCTCGGACAGTAGAATTTGCAAGATATCCATCATGCTACGCCCTCTGCCGTTTTGGTGCGGGTGATGCGGTAACGGGCGACAAAGCCGCCGATCAGCACGCAAAGCAACGACATCGACACCACAAGATCCGCCAGATAAGACGACACGCCCATGGCGCGGCTCATGCTGTCGGCACCAACAAAGACGGATGCGATGAACAGCGCCGAGATCACTACGCCCACCGGCGACAACCCAGCCAACATAGCTACCACGATGCCGGTATAGCCAAAGCCGGGCGACAGATCGGCGGTCAAGTATCCCTTGAGCCCTGCAACCTCGCTGACGCCAGCCAACCCGGCCAACCCGCCGGACAAGATTGCAACGCCAAACAGAGACCGGTTGACGCCGATGCCTGCATGACGTGCGGCGGCGGCGTTTTCGCCAACGGCCCGCAAGCGGAACCCCCAGACGGATCGCGCCAGCATGAACTGCGCGATGCCTGCAAGCACCAGTGCCAAGATCAACCCCGAGTGCACCCGCATCCGAGGCATCAGTTGCGGCAACATCCCCTGATCCAGCACCGGCGCGGATTGCGGCCAACCCAGGCTCATTGGATCCTTCAACGCACCCTCAAGCATCATCTGCACAAAGATCAGAATGATGAAGTTGAGCAGTAGGGTTGTCACCACCTCGTCTGCGCCAAAACGGGTTTTCAGCAGTGCAGGAACGGCCATTCCAGCCGCACCAGCGGCGGCGCCAAGGATAACAATCAGTGGGACCAAAAAGATACCGGGAATATCCACCGCCCCGGCACCAATGGCGACGGCAGCCATGGCCCCTAGATATAACTGGCCCTCTGCTCCGATGTTCCACAGCTTGGCCCGAAACGCGAGCGCGGCGGCAAGGCCGGTGAACATCAGCGGGGTGGCACGGGTCAGCATTTCGGAGAACGCAAAGACCGAACCAAACACACCTTTGACCATCTCGCCGTAGGCCACAGTGATGTCAGCCCCGGCCAGGGCCAGCGGGATGGCGGCCAAGGCCAGCGCGATCACGGCCGACAACACCGGCACGCCCAGTGTCATCCACCGACCCGGCGCGGTGCGGGGCTCGATACGGATCATGTGTGCTCTCCTGCCATTTTCAGACCAATATCTTCGCGGTTTCGACTGGTGACTTCGGTCAGCTGGCCGTCGTGGATCACCATGATCCGATCCGCCAGCCCTAGAATTTCGTCCAGATCCTCGGAAATCAGCAGCACCCCTGCCCCACCAGCACGCGCCTCTAGCAGGCGGCGGCTGACCTCGGCGGCGGCGCCCATGTCGAGGCCCCGGATCGGTTGGTTGGCAAGGATCAGCCGGGCACCTTGTTCAAACACACGCGCAAGGATCAGTTTCTGGATATTGCCGCCGGACAGCAGCCGGGCGCGCGCATTGATACCGGGCCCGCGCACGTCATAGGCTTGACTGAGTTTTTCAGCGTTGGCTGCCATTGCGCTGCGGTTCATCAATCCGTTGGTTTGCACCTCGGGGTCGTCCAGCCGTTCGATGACCATGTTCTCGGCCACCGACATTGCACCAACAATCCCGTCGTGATGACGGTCTTCGGGGATACGGCCAACGCCAGCCTTGATCATGGTCTTGGGATCTGGGTTCAGAATTTCATCCCCATCGACCTGAATACTGCCACTATCTGGCCGTCGCAGACCAGAGATGACCGAGGCCAGCGCCGATTGGCCATTGCCAGACACCCCTGCAATGCCAAGGATTTCATGGGCGTGCACGGTCAGGTTTACATCCGTCAGACTGTCACGCGCCGACGGGTTGCGCACGCTGATACCCGACAAGGTCAGCACCGGTGCGCCGGGTGTCATTGCATCACGCTGCGTGACAGGCGTGTCCTCGCCCACCATCATCCGGGCAATCACCCGCTCATCCGCATCCGAGGTGGCGATCTCACCCACCTTAATACCGTGGCGCAGCACCGCGATACGATGAGAAAAGGCCAGCACCTCGCGCAGCTTGTGAGAGATAAAGATAACCGCCAGCCCGTCACCAGTCATAGCGCCGATGTTCTCAAACAGGGTGTCAGCCTCTTGCGGGGTCAACACGGCGGTGGGCTCATCCAGCACCAAGATACGGGCGTCGCGATACAGCGCCTTGAGGATCTCGACCCGCTGGCGTTCGCCCACCGACAATTTGCCAACCGGCGTATCGAGCGGCGCAACCAGACCTGTGCGATCCATGATCCCCTGCACCTTGGCACGCGCACCCGCGCGGTCGCGGCGCAGTGCAAACAGCGGCTCAGAACCAAGAGTGATATTGTCCAGTGCTGACAGGTTTTCCGCCAGGGTAAAGTGCTGGTGCACCATGCCGATACCCGCCGACAAAGCCGCCTGCGGGTGGCCGAGGGTCAACGGTTGCATCTCGCCATTTGGTGCGGCCACATCAATGGAGCCACCGTCGGGCATGTAGTGACCAAACAGCATATTCATCAGCGTGGTTTTACCCGCGCCATTTTCACCCAGCAGGGCCAGAACTTCGCCGCGGTGCAGGTCAAGGCTGACGGCATCATTGGCTACAACGGAGCCAAACCGTTTGGACAGTGCGTTCAGCGATAGAACTTTGGACTCTGTCATAAGTCTCTCAGGGGTCAGGTCATAATGATTGTTTCCCGGCAAAGGGCCGCGCCTGACCTTGGGGAGGTGCAAAGCGCCTTCCCGGGGGGAAGGTCAGGCGCGGCCCGACCTATCGGCCGGGCCCAACCTGTTATTCTGAGTTCAGATTACTTATCCGAAACCGGGCGTTCGTCGTTCACGTTGACACGGAACATGCCTTCCATGATCGACTTTTCGGCTTCCTCGACCTTGGTCAGCACTTCAGCCGGGACCAGCGTCTTGTCGACCACCAGTGAACCACCGCCATAGCCCATAAAGCTGTACTGACCATAGTCTGCCGCCTCGAACGTGCCGCCAGCCACGGCTGCGATCGCACGGTCAATGGTCGGCTCCATGTGCCAAAGGGCCGAGGTCAGGATGGTGTTGGGATAATCGCCAGAGGTGTCGATCACATTGCCAACCGCCTTGACGCCGCGCTCAACCGCAGCATCTGCTACGCCGAACCGTTCAGCGAACATGATGTCAGCGCCTGCATCCATCATCGCAAAGGCACTTTCTTTGGCCTTGGGCGGATCGTACCAGCTGTCGATAAAGTTCACGAGGAATTTAACATCCGGATTGACCGCGCGAGCCCCTTCCATAAAGGCGTTCATCAGCCGGTTCACTTCGGGGATAGCATATCCACCGACCATACCGATCACGTTGCTTTCGGTTGCCGCACCAGCCACCATGCCGGACAGATAGCTTGGCTCGTGGATCCAGTTGTCAAACACCGAGAAGTTCGGCGCGACTGCGCCAAAGGACGACCCCATCAGGAATGCAGTTTCGGGATAATCCGCCGCCACTTTACGCGCGGCGCGTTCCAGACCGAACACTTCGCCCACGACCAGCTGCACGCCCTGCTCGGCGTATTCGCGCATGACACGCTCATAGTCGGTGTTGGCGACGTTTTCAGAAAATACATAGTCAATCTCGCCACGATCCTTAGCGGCGTTGAGCGCCAAATGGATGCGGCTGATCCATTGCTGCTCCACCGGCAGCGTGTAAATGGCCGCGACTTTAACGCCCTCGGCTAAGGCCATTCCGGCTGGTAACATAAGCGCCAGAGCTGCTGCTCCGGCCATAAATGCACGTCGTGTGATAGAAAATTTGCTCTTCATCTGGCAGTCCCCTGTTGAATGAATGTCGCAATGAGGCACTTTTTTAACCAATCGGTCAAACAATTTCTCTTTGCGACACTCTTCAGGAGGCTATTTGGGTACCTGCTATCGAAGGCGCTGTTCAGTTGCAGCGTCAAACAACAACGCATCAGCAGCGTCAAAACTGAGCGTAACCGAACTGCCCTCGGGGATGGTGTCATCGCCACGGGTTTCGACGGTGATACGCCCACCACCCGGCGCGGTGAGGTAGTCATAGGCAACGCCGCCTAGCTGTTCGCGGATGTCGAGCGTGATATCGCTGTCGCCTGCTTCGATGTTCAGGTGCTGTGGGCGCAAGCCAACCAAGACAGGCTTGCCCTCACCCGGCAAAGCGACCGAAGTCTCCACCAGCATATTCCCTAGCGAGGGCACACGGACCTTGCCGCCCTCAACCACGCCGTCGATGAAGTTCATGCTGGGTGAGCCGATAAAGCCAGCCACAAATTTGTTGTCAGGGTCTTTATACAGATGCATCGGGCTGCCGACCTGTTCGATCCTGCCATCACGCAGAACCACAATCTTGTCAGCAAGGGTCATCGCCTCGACCTGATCATGGGTCACATAGATCATTGTCGCGCCGATTTCCTTGTGCAGACGGGCGATTTCGATCCGCATATCCACGCGTAACTCGGCATCTAGGTTGGACAGGGGCTCATCAAACAAGAACACTTCAGGGCCGCGTACAATAGCACGACCAATGGCAACCCTCTGGCGCTGGCCACCGGACAAGGCCTTGGGTTTGCGGGAAAGATACTCGTCCAATTTTAGGATCTTCGAGGCGGCTGCGACCTTCTCTTTCACCTCAGCCTTGGGGTGGCCGGTCATTTTCAGGCCGAACCCCATGTTTTCTTCGACCGTCATGTGCGGGTACAAGGCATAGGTCTGGAACACCATCGCCACACCACGTTCAGCGGGATCTATCGCCGTGACATCGCGACCTCCAATTGCGATCTTGCCGTCAGAGGTTTCCTCTAGCCCTGCAACCATCCGCAACAGAGTGGATTTACCGCAGCCAGATGGGCCGACGAAGACGCAGAACTCGCCATCGTCGATCTCTAGATCAACGCCGTGGATCACTTGGATGTCGCCATATTTTTTGACTACGGCGTTCAGTGTCAGTCCTGACATAAATTATGTCCCCGTTCTAATAGTGTCAGTGGCTTGGTCTGGAAAGTGCCAATTCTGGGCCTCGACCGCGATGTTCTGTGCTGTGGCCTGAACCTGCGGCGCAAGCGCCTCGAGATCGGCCAGTGATTTCTGTGCTGTGGTTGACGTAACCGAAAGCCCGCCCAGCACCCGCCCGCCTGGGGTCAGGATCGGTGCGGCGATGCAAATGATGCCGGGCTCGTGCTCTTCTCGGTCCATGCCGAAGCCCTTACTGCGAATGTCAGCAAGATCGTGCCGCAATTCGTCCTCAGAGGTCAGCGTATGCTCGGTAAAGCGGTGGAAACTTTGCTGGGAAATGATCCGCGCGACCTCTTCTTCATCCAGAAAGGCCATCATCGCCTTGCCAACACCCGTGCAATAGGCTGGCCCAACTTTGCCAGCCTGCGAGTACATTTCAATTGGTTTCAGCGCGTTGCGTTTATCCAGATAGAGAACCTGCGCATGGTCGAACTGTGCCAGATGAACCGTCTCACCCGTGCTTTGAGACAGGGCCTCGACATAGGACCGCGCAATCGGCGCAAGCGAGCTTTGCTGCCAAGCAGCGTGGGCCAATCGGACCAGACGAACGCCCAGACCATAGGTCTGGCGATCCGGATCATAGGACAACATGCCCTGATTGGTCAGAGTCTGAAACAATCGATACAGCGTGCCTTTTGGATAAGGGCTATCCTCTAGCACCTCTGAAAACCGTACAGGGCGTTCAAATGCCGCCACCATATCAAGCACTTCAAGTGCTTTTCCCACGGTTCCGTCGCCTGCCTGCCGCTCTGCCATCTACGTCTCCTTTGATCACTTCCGACCTAAGCCTTGGACGAAAGCATTGACAAGTCATAGCGAGTCGCGGTTATATTTTCAATATGTGAAATCGTGTTTCAAATAGTGAAACTGCCTTGGGAGGGCATTATGGTTAATAAATTCAAAACAACCATTGCGGCGCTGGCTGCCTCGACGATCCTTGCGACATCTGCATTTGCGGGTGAGCTGGTGATCAACACCGACACATCTGACCCTGCCCCAAAGGCAGCGTTTGAGCAGCTGATCGCTGACTTTGAAGCGGCTAACCCTGACGTGACCGTCAAATGGAACCTGTTCGATCACGAGGGCTATAAAACCTCGATCCGCAACTTCCTGACTGCTGATGCGCCTGATCTGGCCAACTGGTATGCCGGCAACCGCATGCTGCCCTACGTCAACGCCGGCCTGTTCGAAGATGTCAGCGACGTCTGGGATGAACATGGCCTGCGCGAGAGCCTCGGCTCGGCTGAAGGGTCGATGACCATCGACGGCAAGATCTGGGGGGTGCCTTACACATACTACCAGTGGGGCGTTTACTACCGCAAAGACATCTTTGAAGCCCAAGGAATCGAAGTTCCAACTAACTGGGACGAGTTCAAGGCAGCAGGCGCCAAGCTAACCGAGGCGGGCGTTACCCCGATCACCATCGGCACCAAGTACCTGTGGACTGCGGGCGGTGTGTTTGACTACCTAAACCTGCGCACCAACGGCTATGACTTCCACATGGCGCTGACCAAGGGTGAAGTCGAATGGACCGATCCACGTGTTGTTGACACCATGAACAATTGGAAAGAGCTGATCGACGCGGGCTTCTTCCTGGAAAACCACACATCCTATTCGTGGCAGGAAGCACTGGCACCAATGGTTGCTGGGGATGCGGCCATGTATGTCATGGGCAACTTCGCTGTGGCTCCGCTACGTGAAGCTGGTCTGACCGACGACCAACTGGGCTTCTTCCAGTTCCCGATTATCAACCCGGACGTACCACTGGCCGAGGAAGCGCCAACCGATACGCTGCACATTCCTGCAAACGCCACCAACAAAGAAGACGCAAGACGGTTCCTTGCCTTCCTGGCCACGGCTGAGCAGCAGACCAAGATCAACGCTACATTGGGTCAGCTACCGATCAACAATGCATCGACCGTTAGCGACGACAAGTTCCTGCAGGCTGGTCTGACCATGCTGTCGTCCACCGAAGGCGGCATTGCTCAGTTCTTTGACCGGGATGCGCCAGCTGAAATGGCCAAAATCGGCATGGAAGGTTTCCAGGAGTTCATGGTCAAGCCTGATCGTCTGGACGCCATCCTGACCCGTCTCGAGAAAACCCGCATGCGGGTCTACAAATAAGAGCAGTACTACAAATAGCACAGGGCCTGCGGGTCCTGTGCAACTGCCTAAGGCAGCCAAGTTTCTCCCGAATTTTACAGGATTGACCTATGTCGACCTCCCGCTTCAATCAGCGCAGCATTGCCCCGGTGCTATTCTTGGCTCCGGCCATTCTGTTTTTCATGTTCTACGTGATCTTTCCGATTTTCCAATCGATGCAGATCTCACTGTACGACTGGGACGGGCTAGGTGAAAAAACCTATGTCGGCATGGACAACTATGTTGAACTGATGGACGACGAGGCCTTCTATACCTCGCTGAAAAACAACGTGATCTGGTTGATTCTGTACATGCTGGCGATCCCGGCAGGTCTGTTCATCGCGCTATTCCTGAACCAGACTGTGTTTGGCATGCGCCTGTACAAGTCGCTGTTTTTCTTTCCCTTCGTGATCAGCCAAGTGGTGGTTGGTCTGGTGTTCACCTGGTTCTATGATCCGTCATTCGGACTGCTGAATGTGATATTGGGATGGTTTGGCCTAGGGCCTGTTACGATCCTGGGCGATGAGACCTGGGTGACCTATGGCATCATCTTTGCGGGTTTGTGGCCGCAGACGGCTTATTGCATGATCCTGTATATCACCGGGCTAAACGCAGTTGACCCCGAACAGATCGAGGCCGGGCGACTGGACAATGCCAAGGGCTGGAACATGCTGTGGTATATCATTCTGCCGCAGCTAAAACCTGCCACCTTCATTGCCATTGTCGTCACCGTTATCGGCGCGCTCCGCAGTTTCGACCTTGTTTCGATCATGACGGCTGGCGGCCCCTGGGGCAGCTCACGGGTGCTGGCCTTTTACATGTACGAAAAAGCCTTCTCTG
Organism: Parasedimentitalea denitrificans; assembly: GCF_011813015.1. GTDB lineage: Bacteria > Pseudomonadota > Alphaproteobacteria > Rhodobacterales > Rhodobacteraceae > Parasedimentitalea > Parasedimentitalea denitrificans. Next base: position 389,255 of record NZ_QHLQ01000001.1, read on the forward strand.
AATACGGCTTCCGCATGGGGTATGGCGCTGCAATCGCCGTTATCCTGTTCCTGATCATGATGATCTACATCACCTTCTTCCTTGTGAAGATGTACCGCGACGAAAAGGGGCGCTGATCCATGTTCCCAACCCCCATTGAGCGCCGTTCCATTGCTCTGCAACGGATGTATAAAACCGCCCTGCCCATCGCCATGATAATGTGGCTGCTACCGCTGATTGCAGTTGCACTGACCTCTATCCGATCTGCCGGTGATATCACCGCTGGCAATTACTGGGGCTGGCCCACATCGTTTAATCTGGTGCAGAACTACTCGGACATTTTCACCAACACGCCGCTGGGCAATTACATGTGGAACTCGGTCCGGGTGACCATCCCTACGGTGATAGGCACACTGGCATTGTCGTGCATGTCCGGCTTTGCGCTGGCAGTTTACAAGTTCAAGGGCAACATGCTGGTGTTCTTCATGTTTGTGGCCGGCAACTTTGTTCCCTTTCAGATCCTTATGGTACCAGTGCGCGACCTGACCCTGCAAATGGGGTTATACAATTCCGTTACCGGGCTGGCGCTGTTCCACATCGCGTTTCAAACCGGGTTCTGCACCCTGTTCATGCGCAATTTTATCCGATCCTTGCCGGTAGAGCTGATCGAGGCCGCGCGGGTTGAGGGCGTCAAGGAATGGCGGATCTTCTGGTTCATTATCCTGCCCCTGATGCGCCCGGCGATTGCTGCGCTTGCGGTGCTGATCTTTACCTTCATCTGGAACGACTATTTCTGGGCCACTGTATTGACCCAAGGCGCCGAGAGCCAGCCTGTCACGGCGGGACTGTACTCGCTAAACGGCCAGTGGGTTGCCGCCTGGCACTTGGTCTCCGCAGGGTCGATCGTGGCAGCGCTGCCGCCGGTTGCGATCTTCTTTCTTCTGCAAAAACACTTCATCGCAGGTCTGACCCTGGGTGCCGTCAAGTAAACCGCCAAGAGCGAATATCGAATAGGAAAGCCAATGGCTGTCAAGATTGCCTTCATCGGCGCAGGCTCGACCATCTTCATGCGCAACATCATCGGCGATGTCCTGCACCACCCTGCGCTGAGCGATGCCAAGATCGCGCTGATGGACATCGATAGAACCCGGCTTGAAGAATCCGAGCTGGTGGCAAACAAGATGGTCGCATCCATGGGTGTTGCGGCACAGATCACCACCCATACCGACCAGCGCGCAGCCCTAGCCGAGGCGGACTTCGTCGTAGTGGCCTTTCAAATCGGGGGATACAAACCCTGCACGGTCACCGATTTCGACATTCCCAAAAACTATGGCCTGGATCAGACAATTGCTGACACGCTGGGCATTGGCGGCATCATGCGTGGCCTGCGCACCGTGCCGCATCTGTGGTCGGTGTGCGAAGATATGCTGGCGGTCTGCCCCGAGGCAACGCTGCTTCAATACGTCAATCCGATGGCGATCAACACCTGGGCGATTGGCGCCAAGTATCCGCAGATCAAGCAGGTCGGATTGTGCCATTCAGTTCAAGGCACCGCCGAAGAACTGGCGCGGGATCTGGATGTGTCTGTCGCTGGCCTGCGCTATCGTGCGGCCGGTATCAACCACATGGCGTTCTATCTGGAATTCGAACAGCGCCTAAAGGACGGCTCTTACCGCGATCTCTACCCTGCCCTGAAAACCGGGTATGAGGAAGGCCGTTATCCCACTGCCACCGGAGCCAATGCGCGGTGCCCAAACTATGTGCGCTATGAGGTGATGAAGCATTTCGGGCTATTCGTGACTGAATCGTCCGAGCATTTTGCCGAATATGTACCCTGGTTCATCAAGTCACACCGCCCAGATCTGATCGAACAGTTTCAGATCCCGCTGGATGAATACCCGCTGCGCTGCGAAGAGCAGATTGCCGACTGGGCTGCTCAGGCCGAGGCGCTGCGCGATGCGCCAACGCTCGACGTGGCTCAAAGCCACGAATATGCAGCGACCATCATGAACGCAATCACCACCGGCGCACCTGCGGTGATCTATGGCAACGTTCCAAACAGCGGTCAGATCCCACAACTGCCCATGGGAGCAGCGGTTGAGGTCCCTTGTCTGGTGGATGGCAATGGTATTCAGCCCACGGTCGTCGATGACATCCCACCCCAGCTGATCGCAATGATGCGCACCAACATCAACGTTCAGGACCTAACGGTGCAGGCACTGTTGACCGAGAACCGCGAACATATCTATCACGCCGCCATGATGGACCCACGCACCGCCGCCGAGCTGGACCTGCGCCAGATCCGCAAGCTGGTGGATGATTTGCTAACCGCACATGGTGACTGGATGCCTGATTGGGTTGGCGGTAAGACAGGCGGACCTACAACATGACCCTATCACGTATTTATTTACCCATTTTAAAACCGCATGTCGCGGACACAGATAGCTAATTTAATTGGGGGCATCCCTGTCCCCTTTCAGACGGAAGACGGAAGATGGAACAATGAGCAAAACAGCCACATTTCACGATCTTGAGGGCGCCTCTGTCTTCATCACCGGCGGGGGCTCAGGTATTGGCGCCTCGCTCACCGAAGGGTTCTTGCGTCAAGGGGCCAAGGTGGCATTTGTCGGGAGATCAGATGCGTCAGAGTTTGTCGATGAAATGGAACGTGAGACAGGCCAGCGGCCACTGTTCATCCAGTGCGATATCACTGACACCGCAGCATTGCAGGCTGCAATCACCCAAAGCGCAGAGGCCCATGGCACGGTCAGCGTTCTGGTCAACAACGCTGCAAACGACCAGCGCCATGAGACACTGGAAGTAACCGAAGAGTTCTGGGATTGGATGCAGGAGATCAACCTAAAGGCCTATTTCTTTGCCTGTCAGGCCGTCCTGTCAGGTATGAAATCAGCGGGTGCCGGGTCGATTATCAACTTCTCTTCCATCAGCTATATGATGGGCAATGCAGGATACCCGGCCTATGTCACGGCCAACGCTGGCATCACCGGCATGACACGTGGCCTTGCGCGTGAGTTTGGCGCCGATGGCATCCGCGTCAACGCGCTGGCGCCGGGATGGGTTCTGACAGACAAGCAAATAGAGAAATGGGCCACACCCGAGGCGCTATCGGCGCATCTGGAACGCCAGTGTCTAAAGGACCACCTAAAACCACAGGATATCGTTGACGCTGTGTTGTTCCTGGCCTCAAAAACCAGCCGCATGATGACAGGCCAAACCATGGCGGTTGACGGCGGCGTGGTGGTATCAGGGTGAGGACACAGGACATGGAAAAGCTAAATTGGATCGCCGTTGACTGGGGCACCTCGCACCTGCGGGTATGGCTGATGGATGACCAAAGCAAAGTACTACAGCACCTTGCATCAGATCGCGGGATGTCCAGCCTGAAACCCGAAGAGTATGAGGCCACGCTGATAGAGATGGTCGGCGACGCCCTGCCCGATCAGGGTAGCATCCCGGTGATCTGCTGCGGCATGGCCGGGTCACGTCAGGGATGGGCCGAGGCCCCCTATGGCAAGGCCCCTTGCACGCCGCCGTCAATCGATGCGGCGACTCGGGTCAGCACCAAGGTTTCCCGGATCAGCGTCTTTATTCTGCCCGGCATCAAACAGCTACCCGCTGCCGATGTCATGCGCGGAGAAGAGACGCAGATTGCCGGTTTTCTGGCCGAAAACTCTGACTTTGACGGGGTGATCTGCCTGCCGGGCACACATTGTAAATGGGTCCATATCAGCGCGGGCGAGGTCGTCAGCTTTCGCACCTTCATGACCGGCGAGCTGTTTGCGCTAATTTGCGGTTCATCAGTGCTGCGCCATTCGGTCGACGATGAGGGCTGGGACGCCGAAGCGTTTGACGCGGCTGTGTCCGATGCGATTTCTAGACCGGCGGCGATTGCAGGCAACCTGTTTTCCATCCGCGCAGAATCGCTGCTGTCTGGCCTAAGCGCCGCCGCTGCACGCTCACGGATCTCTGGCCTGTTGATCGGTATCGAACTGGCAGCCGCCCGCCCCTATTGGCTGGGTCAGGATGTGGTGATTGTCGGCGAGAGCGGCATTGCCTCGGCCTATGAGGTCGGTCTGATCCAACAGGGCGCGATGGCGCGCCGTGTGACGGCCGAGAACATGACCCTGAACGGCCTGCGGGCTGCCCACGCCAAGATGGTAGAAATAGCCCAATGACACGCGAAATCATCGCCATTCTACGTGGTGTTCAAAGCCACGAAATCTGTGACATCGCCGATGTGCTGATCGCTGCGGGTATCACCAAGATCGAAGTTCCGCTGAACTCTCCCGATCCATTTGCAACCATCGCGCAGTTGGTCAGCCATGCAGGCGACCGCGCGGTTGTTGGCGCGGGCACGGTTCTGGACGCGGATGCAGTTGCCCACTTGGCCGAGATCGGCGCGCAGATGGTAGTATCACCCGACGCCTGCACTGAAGTGATAACCGCGACCAAGGCCGCAGGTATGCTGTCTTATCCCGGTGTCATGACCCCCACCGAATGTTTTGCCGCCCTGCGCGCTGGCGCCGATGGGATCAAGCTGTTCCCGGCCTTCAAGTTGGGGCTGGATGGTTTGGCAGCGATAAAGGCCGTACTGCCTGCTGAGACCAAAACCTATGCAGTTGGTGGTGTTGGCCCAGCCAATTTTGCCGACTGGCAGGCGGCTGGTGTCACCGGGTTTGGAATTGGATCAGGCATCTACAAGATCGGGTTCACCCCCGAGGATGTCAAAACGCGGGCGGAAGAAATTGTTGCCTCCTATGACGCGGCCTACACATGACCGATAAGGCCCAAGTCTTTAGCGACACTGCCTGCACCCTAGGCGAAGGCCCCCTTTGGCATCCTGAACGAAAGCAATTGTTCTGGTTCGATATCTTGTCCAAGAAGTTGCTAACCCGTAACGAAGACGGCGAGCAAAAATGGTGCTTTGATGAATGTGTTTCCGCCGCGGGTTGGGTAGATCACGAAACCCTGTTGATGGCTAGCGAAAACGGGTTGTACCAGTTCGACATCCCATCAGGGCAGCGAGAACTGGTGGTGCCGCTAGAGGCTGACAACTCGGTGACCCGGTCAAACGACGGCCGCGCCGACCCATGGGGTGGGTTTTGGATTGGCACCATGGGGTTCAATGCCGAACCCGGTGCTGGCGCGATCTATCGGTTTTATCGAGGCGAGCTGAAGCAGTTGATCAGCGATGTCACTATCAGCAACGCAATCTGCTTTGCCCCGGATCGGTCCTGTGCCTACTACACCGACACCGCCGATGGCCGCATCATGCGTCAGCCGCTGGAACAGACAGATGGCTGGCCTGTGGGAGAGCCCGAGGTGTTTCTGGACTTCTCAGCCGAGGACTTTGGCCCGGATGGCGCGGTGGTCGACGCCGAGGGCTGTTTGTGGAACGCCCAATGGGGCGCCGCGCGGGTGGCACGGTATTCGCCCTCGGGTGAGTTGTTATCGACGCTATCCGTTCCAGCTACACAGGCCAGTTGCCCAGCCTTTGGCGGGCCTGACCTGACCACTCTGTTTGTCACCACCGCCGCCGAAAACAGCAGTGATGTACAAGCTGGGCAAACCTTTTGCTTAGCCACCAACACCACCGGACAACGTGAACACCAAGTCATCCTCTGAGGTCAGAAAATGCAACGCACCCTTGGCACCTGCTATTACCCGGAACACTGGTCACCTGACATCTGGGCCGAAGACGCACGGCGCATGGCCGAGGCCGGTCTGACCTGGGTCCGGATTGGTGAATTCGCCTGGTCGCGGATTGAACCCAAGCCGGGTGAGTTGCACTGGGACTGGCTGGATCAGGCGATCAATGTGCTGGGTCAGGCCGGGCTAAAGGTGGTGCTAGGCACCCCAACCGCGACGCCGCCAAAATGGGTATTGGACAAGCATCCCGATATGCTGGCGGTGGATGATCAGGGCCGCCCCCGCAAGTTCGGCTCGCGCAGGCACTACTGTTTCAGCCACAGCGGATACCTAGAGGAATGCCGCCGTATCGTTGAGTTGATGGCCGAGCGATATGGGCAGAACCCGCATGTGGCGGCCTGGCAAACGGATAATGAGTATGGCTGTCACGATACCACCCTGTCCTATTCCGACGCGGCGCGTCAGGGATTTCGCCACTGGCTGCGGAAACAATTTTCGGATCAAGGTCAGAACGACGGTATCGGGGCGCTAAACACGGCCTGGGGCAATGTGTTCTGGTCGATGGAGTACAGCGAATTTGACGACATCGACCTACCTAACTTGACCGTAACTGACCCGAACCCGTCCCATGTGCTGGCATTTCGCCGCTATACCTCGGATCAGGTGGTGGCGTTCAACCGCGCGCAGGTGGATATCATCAGGGCGCATTCACAGGCGCCGGTTGCCCATAATTATATGGGGCGCATCACAGATTTCGACCACTTCAAGGTCGGCGCGGATCTGGATATCGCCAGTTGGGACAGCTATCCGCTGGGGTTCCTAGAGGATCGCGTTGGCGCCAGTGCCGATGAACAGCGAAAATATGCCAATCAGGGGCACCCCGATTTTCAGGCCTTTCACCACGATCTGTACCGCGCCGTCGGGCGTGGGCGTTGGTGGGTGATGGAACAGCAACCGGGACCGGTGAACTGGGCGCCTTACAACCCCGCTCCGCTGCCCGGCATGGTCCGGTTGTGGAGCTGGGAGGCCTTTGCCCATGGCGCTGAGGCCGTGTGCTATTTCCGCTGGCGGCAGGCACCATTTGCGCAGGAACAGATGCATGCAGGCCTGCTGCGCCCAGACAGCGCAGACGCCCCTGCAATTGTCGAGGCACGTCAGGTCGCAGACGAAATCCAGCAGTCGCCGGATTTACACCCCATGCAGGCCAAGGTCGCACTGATGTTCGACTATGATGCTGACTGGGCCTGGACCATTCAGCCGCAGGGCACCGGGCTAAGCTATTTTGGCTTGATCTTTGATCACTATCGCGCCCTTCGTCGAGCGGGATTGTCGGTCGATATCCTGCCGCCGGACAGCCGCGATTTCAGCGGATATAGCTTGGTGCTTGCTCCGGGCATGATGCATATGCCGGAGGATTTAAAACAGGCGCTGAGCACCTGCGACGCTGAGGTGCTAGTTGGACCACGGACCGCCGCACGGGATGCCAATATGGCGATCCCAGTGCCCCTGCCCCCAGCCTTTCCTGGTTTGGATGTCACCGTATCCCGCGTTGAAACAATGCGCCCAGACCGACCCGTTGCACTGCATTCAGGCGGCGCGGCCATTGGATACCTGGAAGAGCTGGAAGGATCGGCAGAAGTCACCCTGCAAACCACAGCCGGGGCCGCAGTGGCAATGCGGACGGGCCATGTGACCTATATGGGTGGATGGGGCGATGATGCGGCGTTGGATACTCTGATTGGCGATCTGTGCGCGCGAGCCAGTTTAGCCACGCTGGCCCTACCCGAAGGGGTGCGCATTCGTGACACCGCGAACGAACGGTTCTGGTTCAATTACAATGCTGAGCCCGTCACCAGTGACGCTGGAACCCTGCCACCCGCCGGAGTACTGCGTGTGAAATTGCCGTAGCGCGCCGATATTGGTTCACCCCTTATTGGACGCATGCCCGAAACCAGACAGCACAACATCCACGTCTCGGGGGTAGTCGACGCAAGACAGAATTTTCTTGCCATGTTCCATCAGAAAACTCTCGGGCACGAATACGGTGTCCTCATCCAAATTCCGGTTGATCCTAAGAGGCGCGGTAAAGCTTTCACCGGTGGAAAAGAGCGTGACCATCATGCCCTCATATTCTCGGTCAGCCCCCGCCCCCGGGTTCATTTCCACATAGGGACCTTTGTCGAGCGACGACAGAATGGACGACCGGGTCGCCAGTTTGCCTGATTGGAACTGGTTGTCACCGGTTATCAAGTGACGCCTGCCTTGCGCTGCGCCATTGCCTTGCGAGAGATCATCCTCTGGCGGCTCTAGGCTGTCTTCTTTAGGCCAAATACAGGTCTGCCCAGCCTCGCTCTGGATGGTTTCCTGATCGAACAGGCCAAACGCCGGGTACTTCGCTTTTATCCTGTTGCGAACCGAGCCTTCCTCTACCGGTAATGGCCCCTGCCACATGGCGCGGGAAATCAGGTTAAACACCTGCCGCGCCGCAAGCAGATCAGGCAGCGGCGACCGTACCGGGCGAAGCGTTTGCACCCGGCCTTCATTGTTGGTGTAGGTCCCGCTTTCCTCGCCATAAGACGCCGACGGCAACACAACGTCTGCTCGTTCAACTGTTTTGTTGAAGTGAGAAGTATGGACCACCAAGAAAGCAGGCCTGTCGGTACTTGGCTCGTTGGGCAGTGGATCGGCGCCAAGGATATAATGCAGCTCAACCGGGTCCTCTGGTTCAGGTAATGGTGTCAGACTGCCCTGCCATCCGGGCGCGACCCCAGACAGGCAACCCATATCCCACAGCCCCAACTGATTTGGCCTGTCGAACAAAAACTGCAACTCAACTGTTTTCCCTTGCGCACCAAAATGGCCAACAGCCTTTTCAATCCACCTTAGACATTCAGCGGCCTTTGAGGTGCGCAAAAACTCGGTCCCGATAAGCAGAGTAATGCGTTCTGCACCGTTCAGAATGCCACGGGCCTTGGCGATCATATTGTCAGTTGGTTTGGGATCGTCACCCAGCGAAGACGCGTCACTGATCAATCGAGACATCAGACTGGCCTCTTTTCCCGGCAACAGACGCAGTTTGGCGGAGGCGATAGCGTCCAACCCGCTGGGTCTGGACGAGGAAACAATCAGCCGCTTGCCAGAGTCGATCATGGCAGACCGCAGCAGATAACCCGATACCGGGTTCTCTTCGCTTACGTTTGCACCCAACAGGAAAATGCAGTCCGCCTCTAGCAACGACTGTAAGGGTTTGCGTTGCATGGGGCCGGTCACCAATCGCGCCAAGGCAGCCACGGCTCCGGGAGCCTGCAAGCCGCTAAACCGGGTGCTAGAATGAATGTCCTGCGATTCAAACACTCGCCGCATCAACTGTTGGAATTTATAGGCCGTTTCGTTGCTCTGACGTGGAGAAATCTGGCCCTGAATACGGCCATGTCTCTCTTTGATTTCACAGGCCCTAGTGGCGATTAGCTGGATCGCCTCGGGCCAACCAACCGGCTTCAACACCCCATTTTTGCGGATCATAGGGTGTTCGATCCGCTTGCCGCCATCAATGGCATCAAATCCAAACCTGCCCTTGGCGCACAACAGTTCCTTGTTCATGCCTGTGTCGGGGTCGCTTTTGACCCGCTTGAACCTGCCATCGGCAAATTCCACTGAAATGGAGCACCCAGAGCCGCACATGCCGCAAATCGTTTCGGTTTTTTCCAAATCCCAAGGCCGCGCCTTATAGCGGTAGGGAATGCTCATCAGCGCCCCTACGGGGCAAACCTCGATGCAATTACCGCAGTGACTGCAATCTTTCAGGCTGTTTCCAACCCCGGTGATTTCGCTGTCCAGCCCTCGTTCAGATGTACCCAGCGCGACGTCGCCGACCACTTCCTCGCAGACGCGCACACAGCGTTGGCATTGGATACAGCGGTTGGCATTGAACACGATCACTTGGTTCAGTTCGATATCGTCCTGACGAAACACCCGTTTAGGATCGCGTAACCGCGAGTCGCCTTTGCCGTATCGAAACACCGTATCCTGCAGCTCACATTCGCCGCCCTTGTCGCAAACGGGGCAATCCAGAGGATGATTGGCGAGCAGGATTTCCAGCATGTCCTGACGCGTTCCTGCCACCTGAGCAGACTGGGTATGGATGACCATGTCAGGCGCGATAACCGTCGCACAGGCAGGTTCCAGTTTGCCGCGCCCCTCGACCTCGACCAGGCACATACGACACGAGGCCGACAGTGACAGCCTTTCATGAAAGCAAAACGTCGGGATTTTGATCCCAACCGAGCTGGCAGCCGTCAGGATTGTTGTACCAGGGTCCACCTCTAGTGTCTGGCCGTCCATTGTGCAGGTTACCATTGCTGCGGCTCCTTTCAGCCAGCCTTTGATTGCGGGATGATCAGGGCGTCGAATTCATGGCGAAAATGTTTCAGAGCCGCACCCAACGCCCAAGCGGCCCCGTCGCCTAGCGCACAAAAGGATTTGCCAAAAATCCCACCGCACAACATTTCCAGCTGTTCCACATCGCCGCGCTGCCCCCGCCCGGCCTCAATCCGGCGCAGGATCTTGGCGGCCCAGGTCAGCCCTTCGCGGCACGGGGTGCACTTGCCACAGCTTTCATGATTGAAGAATTCGGTCACCCGACGCGCCACCTGTGGGATTGACGCGGTTTCATCCAAACCGATTATCCCGGCGGACCCCAACATGCTGCCAGCCTCGGCCAGCGAGGCGAAGTCCATCTTGATATCAAATTCGCTGCGCGGAAACATCGGCGCCGAAACCCCTCCGGGAATTCCGGCCTTGAATTGCCCGGTCAAGGCGCCACCGCCGTAGTCCTCCAGCATTTCACCAAGTGTCCGCCCCATCGGCAGTTCATACACACCCGGCCGTTTCACCTGCCCGCTAATACAAAACAGTTTCGGCCCCGGAGAATGGTCCGGCCCGATAGAGGCGAACCATTCACCACCGCGACTGAACAGATGTGGCAGGCAGGCCAATGTTTCTACGTTATTCACCACTGTCGGGCATTCGTACAACCCCGCCACCGCCGGAAACGGAGGCTTCAGCTTGGGCTGACCACGCCGCCCCTCGATGGATTCCAACAGCGCAGTTTCCTCGCCACAGATATAGGCCCCGGCCCCTTTGTGAATGTGGATTTCCAGCGAGTGCTCACTGTCCAGAATATTGGGCCCAAGATAGCCCAGCGCGTGGGCCTCATCTATGGCTTGCTGGCAATGTTCGATCGACAACCCATACTCACCGCGAATGTACAGATACGCCGTCCGGCAGCCGATGGCATAGGCCGCGATTATCATGCCTTCGATCAACTGATGTGGGTCGCGCTCCATCAGAATGCGATCTTTGAAGGTGCCTGGCTCTCCTTCGTCGGCATTGCAGCACAGGTAACGGGGCAACGGGCTGTCCTTGGGCACAAAGCTCCACTTTAACCCGGTCGGAAACCCTGCCCCACCGCGACCACGCAGGTTTGCGGATTTCACCTCTTCGATCACCTCGTCCGGGGCGAAATTGCGCAGCACCGTTCGCAACCCCTGATAGCCGCCCGAGGCCTCGTAGGTTTCAATCCGGTGGGCACTGGGGTTGTCGATGTTTTTCAGAAGGACCTGCTCGCTCATGACATCTCCTCGGCAGGCTGAGCCGCAAACGTGGCCAGCAGCGCATCCAGTTTTTCAACCGTCAGATCCCCGTGATACTGCGCATGCGCCATCAAAACCGGAGCCACCTCGCAGGCGCCCAGGCATTCGACTGCTGACAATGTAAAACTGCCATCCGATGTGGTCTCGCCCGGTTCCACCTCCAGCCGTTGTTGCAGGTGCTGCATCAAAGCCTCGGCCCCGCGCAGCATACAGGGCAGGTTTGTACACAGTCGAATGTGGTGGCGCCCCATCTTTGACCGATCGTAGAGGCTGTAGAAGCTGGCCACTTCAAACACCCAGATTTCGGGAACGTCCAGCAGCTCGGCAATGGCGCGGTAGGTCAGTTCATCGACGCTACCATATTCCTGCTGCGCCAAATCCAGCGAGGGCATGATAGCACTGCGGGCCGTGGGATAGCGGGTCATGATCTGCTCAACCCTCTCAGCAAGGTCGCTCTTGATCTCGTCCAGACTGCGGGTATCGCTCATTTGTCGACCTCTCCCATTACCGGATCCAGACTGCCCAACATCGCAATCACATCCGCCAGATATTTGATATTGGTGGTGCGTTCGGTCAGTGACTGAAGATTGACAAAAGACGGCGAGCGTACCTTGAGCCGGAATGGTTTTTCGCTGCCGTCCGAAATCAGATAATAGCCCAGCTCTCCCTTTGGAGCCTCTATCGCCGAGTAGAACTCACCCGCCGGAACCTTGAAGCCATTGGCGGACAGGAGAAAGTGGTGGATGTGGGTCTCCATCGAGTGGGAGAGCAGATCCTTGTCGACCGGAAATGCGATCTTGGGGTCATCAACCAGAACGTCGCCCTTGGGCATCTGACCAATGCACTGGCGAATGATCCGCAGGCTCTCGCGCATTTCATCCACGCGGCATTTCCAACGGTCATAGCAATCACCGTCTTGGCGAACGATAACATCAAACTCAACCTGACCGTAAATCTCATAAGGCTCATCCCGCCGGATGTCCCAGTCGACCCCCGAGGCACGCAGGTTCGGGCCGCTTAGACCCAGCGCGATGGCATCTTCGCCGGTGATATTACCAATGTTTTCGACACGAGCCAGAAAGATCCGGTTGTTATCCAACAGCGTCTCATAATCAGAAATCCGCGCCGCAAAGATATCGCAGAACTCCAGTATCCTAGCCTCGGCACCTTCGGGCAGGTCCTCGCGTACCCCGCCGACCCGGCAGAACGAAGTATGCATTCGCACGCCCGTGATCATTTCCATCAGGTCCATGACCATTTCGCGATCGCGCATAGTATACAGAAGCGAAGTCATCGCCCCCACGTCCATCGGCAGCGCCCCTGTGATCAGCAGATGGCCCGAAATCCGCGACAGCTCGGCCATGATCACCCGGATATACTGCGCCCGCTCAGGGGCCTCGATCCCCAGCAGCCCCTCAACCGCCAGTGCGTAGCCCAGGTTGTTAGACGGTGGGCACAGGTAATCCAGCCGATCCGTCAGGGGGAAGATCTGCGTATAGGTGAAGCTCTCGAACAGCTTTTCCGTGCCCCGATGCAGCAACCCGATGTGCGGCTCGACCCGCTCGATGATTTCCCCATCCATCTGCAACAACAGGCGCAGAACACCATGGGTGCTGGGATGCTGAGGGCCAAGGTTCAACAGCACTTCGCGCGACAGGCCAGTGTCCGTTGTGACCTCGTTGATGACAGTTGCCTCCGTCATTCGGAGCCCTCGGCCACGGGTTCGACACCCAAGGGATTGTAGTCATCCTTGTAGCCGCGCAATGGGAAATCCCGACGCATGGGGTAACCATCAAAACCGTCCCACATATAAATCCGCCGCAAGTCGGGGTGGCCGTCGAAGTGGATACCGTACATGTCATAGGCCTCACGCTCGTGCCAATTGGCGGTTGTCCAAACAGGAATAACCGTCGGAGCAATGGCGGGATCGTCCAAGCAGCATTTCAACCGAAGCCGCCATTTATGCGTCACGGAAAACAGATGATAGACCAGCATGAAACGCGGTGTTTTAGGAAAGATATCAACCGCGCAGATGTCAGACAGGAAATCAAACCTTAGGGACGGATCGTCACGCAACTGGGTACACAGCGCGACCAGATCATCAGGCGGCACCAGCAGGCAAGGCATATCCGCCGCGCCCTGATCTAGGCTGACCCTTTGATCATAGGGTTGCAGCACCGCAGCCAGAGGCATGTCCCCCGCGACCATCAGGAGGGCTCCATCGCGGCGTCATCAGGATGTTGAACCCTAAGAACCCGAGTGCCGGTAATCTTTTCCTGTAGCTGCACAAACCCATGCAACAGGGCCTCGGGGCGTGGCGGGCATCCTGCAACGTGGATATCCACCGGCACAACATGATCAACCCCCTGCACCACGGCGTAGGTGTTATATACCCCACCGGAAATGGCACAGGTCCCCATGGCGATGACATATCGCGGTTCAGCCATCTGGTCATACAGGCGGCGCACAATCGGCGCCATTTTCCGCGTCACAGTACCCGCCACAATCATCACATCCGACTGCCGGGGCGACGGGCGAAACACAACGCCGAACCGGTCCAGATCATACCGCGCGCACCCAGCCGAAATCATCTCGATCGCGCAGCAAGCAATGCCAAAGGTCTGCGGCCATAGCGACGACTTGCGCGACCAATTGATGATTGCGTCAGAATTGGTGAAAAACACGTTGTCTTGAAATCGATTGCTCAGGACACCCATTCCAGCGCCCCCTTTATCCAGGCATAGGCAAAGCCGACCAGCAGCAGCACGATGAAGACAAACATCTCGATATAACCAAACAGCCCCATGTCCTGCAGCACCACAGCCCAAGGGAACAGGAACATGGTTTCAACGTCGAACACCACAAACAGGATGGCGATCACAAAGTACTGCACCTTGAACAATCCAGCCGAGGCCTCGCCCACGTGGTCCACCCCACATTCATAGGGGCGGTTTTTCTCGGGGTATGGATTATGCGGGCGGATCAGCCGTGACAGCGTCAGAATGAACACCGACAGCGCCACGATCACTGCAACCATCAAAAACACCGGTAGGAAGTCTATTGGCATGTCATATCCTTATTGGTGTGGCCCTGCTTTTTCCTCAAATCATTGTCACAGGGGTCTTCAGAACAACGTAAATCAAACTGGGCAATTTCAACCCAAACCGGCGCTTGCTGCGGCCTGCGCCACGTCAAGAAACAAGGCAGGAAGAACGCCAGTCATAATGGTACCGATCAGTGTCACCGCCAGCGCCACACGCAACGACGGCGTCATCAGAACCTCGGCTGGGTGATCCGTTTCATCCATATACATCAACATGATAATGCGCAGGTAGAACCAGGCTGACACCGCGCTGAACAGCACCGCGATCACCGCCAGTGTGACTTGGCCAGAGGAAACCAGTGCGGCCAGAACATAGAATTTGGCAAAGAAGCCCCCGGTTGGTGGGATACCCGCCAGCGACAGCAACAGGACCAGTGTAATCAGCGCCAATCCGGGGTGGCTCTTGGCTAGGCCGCTGAAATCCCAAATCGGCTCTCCACGGTCCGCGCCTTGGTTCAGCAGGATAATCACCGCAAACAGACCAAGGTTCATCAGCGTAAACACCAACAGATAGAGCATCACGCTGGCCAACCCGTCGCTGCCACCCGCCAGCAGGCCCAACAGCAGAAAGCCCCCATGCGCAATCGAGGAATAGGCCAGCATCCGTTTGATATTGGTCTGCACCAAGGCCACCAGACTGCCCGCAGCCATGGTCAGCACCGCCACAACCACAACACTGTCACGCCAAACCGGATCCAGCGCTGTCAGGTCCTGCATCAGCACGCGCAGAACCACCGCAAAGGCGGCAACCTTGCCGACGGTGGACATAAAGCCAGTCACGGGCGACGGCGCGCCCTCATAGATGTCGGGCAACCACATGTGAAACGGCACCACGCCGACCTTGAACAACAACCCAGCAAGCAGAAATAGCGTTGCCAGTATCAACATCGGGTCCTGTGCATCCGCATTGCCCAGCGCCGTGGCCGTTGCGCCCAACTGAGTGGTTCCGGTCAACCCGTAGAACAGCGACAGGCCGAACAGCAGCAACCCGGACGAAAACGCACCCAAAATGACATACTTCAGCGCCGCCTCGTTTGAGCGGGTATTGGTGGTCAGGAACCCCACCAGCACATAGATCGACAGGGCCTGTAGCTCGATCCCGATGTAGATGATTAGCAAATCCGTGCCGGACACCATGATCATCGCCCCCGACAGGGCAAACAGCAACAACACGTAGTATTCGCCCTTGTCGGTGTTTTCCGCCCTAAGGTAGCCGCCTGACATCAGCACGGTCAGCGCCGTGCCCAGATACAGTACCAGTTTGAAATAGGTCGAAATTCCGTCGACGACGAACATCCCCTGATAGGCGGACTGCGGCACGTGCCCCAGTGTTGCGCTCATCCCAGCAGCCAGCGCGATCATCAGCAGACACAGGCCGGCAATCAGCCCACCCTGCCCCGGTCGCGGCACCAGACACAGCATCAACACGACACATGCCCCCAGGATAACGATGATCTCGGGGCCAGACAGCTGCACAGACATCTTGATTTGGGTTAGATCCATCTTGCCCTCCTCATGGTGTCACCACTGGCAGGGACAACTGGATCATTAGGTGATCAAGTGAAGGCTGTAGAATGGTCAGAAATGGCTTCGGATAGAGCCCGAACCAGACCACAAACAGTATAAGCGGCAGGGTACAGAGCAGCTCTCGCGGGTTCAGATCCCACAGCGGCGCCTCGGACGGCGCGGCAGTTGGCCCCAGCAACATCTGGCGATAGACGCCCATCAGATAGGCCGCACCGGTCAGCGCGCCCAGAACCCCGGCGGCCCCGGCCCAGCCGCTAACTCCAAAGGCTGCGGCCAGTACCAGAAGCTCTCCAATAAACCCGTTCAGCCCCGGCACCGCCATCGAGGCCAGCAGAAAAGCCGCAAACAATATGCCAAACAGCGGCACCGCCTTGATTAGCCCGCCATAACTCGCGATCTCGCGTGAGTGGGTACGCTCGTAGATTAGCCCCACACATAGGAACAGCGCACCGGTGGTGATGCCGTGGTTGAACATCTGAATCACCGCGCCGGACAGGCCCATAGTATCAAATGTGAACAGGCCCAAAGTGATGAACCCCATGTGGCTGACGCTCGAATAGGCAATCAGCTTTTTGATGTCGCGCTGCACCAGCGCCAAAAAGCCGCCATAGACAATCGCCACAGCCGACAGCGCGATCATCATCGGTGCGAAATAATGCGAGGCCTCGGGCAGCATCGGCAGAGAGAACCGCAGGAAGCCATAGGCACCCATTTTCAGCAATACACCTGCAAGAATGATACTGCCCGCCGTCGGCGCCTGCACATGGGCATCCGGTAGCCAAGTGTGCAGCGGCACCATAGGCACCTTAACCGCAAAGGCCACCAGAAAGGCCAGAAAGACCCAGACCTGCAAGGTGAACGGATACTCTGCATCCATAAGGGCCAGCACATCAAAGGTTTGCCCGCCGTTGAAATACAGCAGCAGAATACCGATCAGAAACAGCAGGCTACCCGCCAACGTATACAAAAAGAACTTGAACGCTGCATAGATCCGATTGTCGCCGCCCCAGATGCCGATGATCAGGTACATCGGCACCAACATCGCCTCCCATAGGATGTAGAACAGGATCATATCCAACGCGCAGAACACCCCGACCATCAGGCCTTGCATTGCCAGCAGGCAGGTCATGAATTCGCGTACCCGAGTGGTGATCGATGTCCAGGACGCCAACACGCAAATCCAGCCCAACAGCGTTGTCAGCAACACGAACCAAACGCTGATCCCATCAAGGCCCAAGCGATAGCTGATGCCCAGTGACGGCACCCAGGCATAATGCTCGCCAAACTGCATCGCTGCCGAACTGGCGTCGAAGCCCACCAACACCCAAACCGCCAGCAGGAAGTCGGCGAATAGAAACACAAAGGCGAACCAGCGGGCGGTTTGCGCATCCCGCAAAAACGGCACCAACACAGCCCCAACAGCGGGCAACAGGATCATGAGGCTAAGGAGCGGCACGCCCATCATGGTGCCCCCATCGCGATGTATAGCGGCCAACCAAGCAGCAGGATCAACCCGGCGACCATCACCACCGCGTAATGCGACACGATCCCAGTTTGCAACTGCCGCAACACGGACCCCAGGCGCAGCGCAGTCAATGCGACCCCGTTCACGATCGCATCAATCACCATCATATCAACACGCAGGCTGCCCCGTGACAGACGGTGCAACAACCGCAGCCCTGCCCCGTCGCCCAGCGTAGTCAGCCATTGTTCCCAGATCAGCACCGGACGGCGGGCGATCCACATGAACAGGCTGGCACCACGACGATAGACCCAGTCGGTGTCCAAGCTTATGGTCTTTTCCGGATCCAGATATTTCAAGAACAGAACAAAGGCCAACAGGGTGAACATCAGCACCCCCAGGCTCTCGGTTACATGGGCGCCGCTGTAGGGGTGATAGTCCACCGGATAAGGCAACTGGGCGTACAGCAGTTGCGGGAACACACCAATCCCAATGCAGAACACCGCAGCAATCCCCATTGCCAACAACATATTCCGTGGCGGCTCGGCCGGTCGCAGCCCGCAGTCTTTGCCAAAGAACATGTAATACGGCAGCTTTAGTCCGGTGTGCAGAAACGTCCCGGACGAGGCCACGGTCAGCAGCAATGCCACGGCCGCGCGATGATCCCCGGCGGCGGCAGAAATGATCATACTTTTACTGACAAAGCCGCTGAACAGGGGAAAGGCCGAGATCGCCAGCGCCCCGATCATATACAGGCAGACCGTTATTGGCATGGTGCGATACAACCCGCCCAGCTCGGTCAGCTTGCGGCGCCCGGTCATCAGGATCACCGCCCCTGCGCCCATGAACAGCAGCCCCTTGTACAGGATATGTGCAAAGGCATGTGAGGCAGCACCGTTCAGGGCCATCTCTGTCCCCATGCCCACGGCGGCCACCATGTACCCGACCTGACTGATGATGTGGTAGCCCAGCAACCGGCGGCAATCGTTTTCCAGCACCGCAAACACCACGCCGTACAGCGCCATTGCGACACCAAACCCAATCAGCACCTCGGCCCCCGGATAGTTGCGGATCAACACATAGACCGCAGTTTTGGTGGTAAAAGCGCTGAGGAATACCGCGCCTGTCACCGTTGCCTCGGGGTAGGCATCCGTTAGCCACGCGCTAAGCGGCGGCACGGCGGCGTTCAGCATGAAGGATATAAGGATCAGGTTATAGGCCAACCCACCCTGCCCATGATCCAGCGGCCCAATCAGGTACGACCCGGTCTGCACACCGTGCAATATGATGCCACCAAACAGCAGTACTCCACCGGCGACATGCACCATCAGATAGCGAAACCCAGCAGCCACCGCTGCTGCATTAGCCGAGGCAAAAATCAGATAGGCCGAGGCTAAGGCCATTACCTCCCAGGCCACCAGCAGGGTGAACCAATCACCGGCAAAGACCACACCAAATGCGCTACTGATATACAAGAACGCCGCAACCCGTTGGCCAGTGTCCGTAATGTGCCAAGCATAGATATTGCCAATCACCGCCATGATCGCAAACACCCAAGCAAAGACCAACGACAGTTGATCGGCCTGAAACAGTACCAGATCCACCCCGGCGAAATGGACGTGCCCGCTGCTACCGGCAGTCATCTGCGCAACGCTAATGAGGGCCAGTATAGGCACCAGCACTGAAAGCGATTTCTGCCAAACCCCGCGCAGCAAGGGGAGCACCAGCGCGCCCAGAAGCATCAGAAATGCAGGGTGCAGCCACTCAATCATAGTAATCCTCATCGCGCATTATGCCGCCGCTGTGGCCGATGAACTTACTGATGAAAATTATGGCGACGCAGCTGACGAACCCAAAGCCCGCCGACCACCCCGGAATGGTCTGCCAAAAGTAATAGGTATGCGCACGTGGCACGAAAAAATCGGCGATGACAATCACAACCAGCACCGCTTGCAATAGCCGCCAGCGCTGTTTTGCGTATCGGGCCTCTCCAAAGAAATTCACCAAACCAGCAATCATCACAACCCCGCCCCGCGCATAACAAGCTGCGACAGTTCAACAAAAAATCCAGGGGTCAGCCCCAGCAGAACAGACAAAACAGCCGTTACCATCAGCGGCACCGCCACCATCGGGATCTCGCGCACCTCTTGCATGGCGACCAACGATTGATCCTGTTGGGGTTTCGCGCGTTCAAAAAAGGCGGTGTAGGTGACCGGCAGGAAATACGCGGCATTCAACACGGCGCTGACCAGTAGAACCGCCAAAAACACCATCTCGCCCGCGTTGGCAGAACCCAACACCAGATACCATTTACTGATGAACCCACCGGTCGGCGGCAGCCCTATCATCCCAAGCGAACCAATGAAAAACGCCGCCATTGTCCAGGGCAATTGCCGCCCGATGCCAGCCAGATCGCTGATATTGCGACGGTGCGAGGCGCAGTAGATTGACCCGGCACAAAAGAACAACGTGATTTTTGAAAACGCATGCGCAGCGACATGGGTCACTCCACCAACGGCCGCCATCGGCGTCAGCAACACTGCACCAAGGATGATGTAGGACAGCTGGCTGACCGTTGAATAGGCCAGCCGCGCCTTTAGGTCATCACGTGTCAGCGCATAGATCGACGCCATGACAATGGTGAACGACACCAGATAGGCCGTGGCGATGCCAAGCCCAAGGCTGCCCATTAGATCAACACCCATGACATGGAAAATCACCCGCAACAGGCAGAACACACCCATTTTGACCACGGCCACCGCGTGCAGCAGGGCGCTGACCGGGGTTGGCGCAACCATCGCGGCTGGCAACCACGCATGGAACGGCATGATCGCCGCCTTGGCAAAACCAAACAGATAGCAGAAATAGACCACGCTAAGCAGCGCGCCGGATGCGTCGACACCACCAAACAGGCCACGCGGCATGAAATCCAACGTACCCGCCAGATGATAGGTCAGCGCCAATGCGGCCAGCAGCAAGGATTTCGACGCGCCAAGCAAATAGACCATATAGCGGCGACTGCCTGACCAACTGGCATCATCCTCTTTGTGGTAAACCAGTGGATAGGTAACTAGGCTCAGGACCTCGTAGAAAATCACCAATGTGAACAGGTTGGCCGCAAATGCACCGCCAACGGCAGCCGACAGCGACACCGCAAAGGCGGCAAAAAACCGGGTCTGCGCGTGTTCGTTCTGACTGCGCATATAGCCGATGGAATACAGCGCCGCGAGGATCCACAGCAGGCTGGAAACCGTTGCAAACACCATGCCCAACGCATCAACCCGAAAAGAAAACGCCACCCCTGGCAGCACCTCAAACAGGGTCAGATCATGGGTGCCACCTGCCATCACCAGCGGGGCCAGCGAGATCACGATCAGAAATTTCACCACCGCCGCCACAACCGAAACCGTATCCCGAAGGTTAGCCCGGCGGCGCAGACACAAGATCAAGACAGCAGCCATAAGGCTGACTAAAACTGCCAGTAGTGGTCTGATCGATAACAATAATTCCAAAAATCTCAACCCTTCAAGATGGTCAGTTCATCCACTTCCAACGTGTCTTTATTGCGCAGCAGGGCAACCAGAATGCCCAAGGCCACCGCGACTTCGGCGGCTGTGATGGCGATAACGAAAATGGCAATGATCTGGCCGCGCAGATCTTGCAGCACGTGTCCAAAGGCCAGCAAATTGATGGTCACGCTGTTCAACATCAGCTCTAGCGACATCAGAACGATCAGCACGTTACGGCGCAGCAAAACACCCGCCGCCCCGATCACAAATAAAGTCACTGCAAGGATCAAATACCAAAGCGTCGGGATCATCGGCGCCCCCCATTCTGGGGTTTGTCAGCTGCCACAGCCTCATCTGGGCGGGCCAAAATCACCGCCCCGATCAAGGCAACCAGCAAAATCACCGAGGCGACCTCAAACGGAAGCAGGAAATCCTGGAAGAGCAAGAGGCTAAGATCTTCGACGGATGGCTGTTCGGTGATCGCCAGTCCCGGTCCCATGACCGTGTGTATCTTGGCACTTTGCATCAACAAGACAAACAGTTCTGCCGCCAAGACCACCAGCACCACTAGGCCGGGCCATGCCGCTTTCTTTAGATATCGGGTTTTCGCTTCCTTGCGGACGTCCAGCATCATGATGACGAACAAAAACAGCACCATCACTGCCCCGACGTAGACAAAAATCTGTATCACCGCCAAAAACGGCGCGCCTAGCAGAATGTAAATCGCAGCGACCTGAACCAGACAAGCGACAAGGGCCAAGGCACTATGGACAGGATTTCGTGCCACAATCACCAGCAGCGCTGATATGATTGCAACCCCTGACAGCAGCAGAAAAAACTCACGTTCCATTTCCGTCCCCTGAGTGTGGCTCCTGATCAGGTTTTCACGCGATCAGGTGGCGCGAAATTCAATGACTGTAGCCAGTCCCCTCGATGTATTTGAGCAGTTCCTCTTCCTCGCGCATGATCTCGTCCAGCCGGTGCTTGACGACATCGCCAATGCTGATCACGCCCTTCAATTCATCATTGTCAAAGACCAGCATGTGGCGGTTTCGTCCGCCGGTCATCATCGCCATAATCCGGATCAGATTGTCACCCGGCGCGCACCTGGCCACTTCTGAATGCATAACATCCCGAACTGGTGTCTGCCGCCCGGCACCATCTGGGCTCGCCATTGCTGAACAAATCTCACGTTCCGAGATCCCACCTAACGGGTTCCCGTCTTTATCCATAACCAGCGCAAAACCAATTTTTTTAGCGTCAAACAACTGAGCCGTCGTCATCAGGCTGTCATCTGGCCCAACCGAATAGATATCAGCTCCCTTCTGGAGCAATATTGTGCTGACATACATTTTTCGCCCTTTCCTGTTGCTGTTGCGGGCCAATTGCCAAACAATCTTGGCTGTTAATCCCTTCGGACTCGGGACCACCAATCCCGGCCAGCATCCGATTCAGGTCTCAGAATTGAATGCTGACTACCGGCTGAATCCAATTTTGCTGGTTTGATGTCGCCGCCATCCTCGGACTTTCGCGGCGCCGCGATCAGGTCCTCCAAATGCACCTTCAGTGTGGCGCGGTTGGTAGTCGAGACCTCATATTCCTGCCCCAGTTTGATCGCGTCCGCCGGGCAGGCATCCTCGCACAATCCACAGTACAGACAGCGAGCCAGATCGATATCAAACACTTTGGGTCGGCGGTCACCTTGATCATTTTCGAACGGGATAACGGTAATGCAATTGCAGGGGCAGATTTTTGAACACAGCCCGCAAGCAACGCAATTCACCTCGCCCGCTTCATTGGTATTCATAAAATGGTGGCCCCGGTGACGTTGGTAAGGCACCCATTTTTCATGATCAGGGTAGTGATGTGTCACAGTTTTGGACATCATGTATCCCAGTGTCAGACGTAACCCGGCCAACAAATCGGCAAAGAATACCCGCCCAATCCAACTGCTTTGTTTTACTCCTGTTCTAGCCATTGCAATTGACCCGTTTTCTACAACATCAAAAAGCCGCTCACTAAAATATTAAGTAACGAAAGCGGCAACAAAACTTTCCAGCCGATGGTCATCAACTGGTCATAACGGTAGCGCGGAAAAGTGAAACGCAACCACATAAACACCCAAATGAAGAAACCGACCTTGATAAACAGCCACAGGAAAGGCGGCAAAAACGCCGGACCACCTAGCCAACCGCCAAAGAAAAGCAGCACGTTCAGAAAGGCTAAAAAAACCAAAACCAGGTATTCCGCCAGCATGAACAAAGAGAACCGAATACCGCTGTATTCAGTGTGATAGCCTGCACCCAGATCGCCTTCGGCCTCGGGCAGATCAAATGGAATTCGCTGTGCCTCAGCCAGACCAGCGACAAAGAATACAAAAAATCCAATCGGTTGCACTACGATATTCCACAACCCCTCCTGCGCTGCGACGATCTGGCTCAACTGCATAGAGTTGGCCAGCATCACAACGCCGATCACAGAAAACCCCATTGGAATTTCATAGGAAATCATCTGCGCAATGGACCGCAGGCTACCCAAAACCGCATATTTGCTGTTCGAGGCCCACCCAGCAAGAATAGTGCCGAACACCCCGATCCCGGAAGCTGCCAGAATGAACAGTAATCCAACATTCAGGTCCGCCAATGACAGCGTGACCGTGGTGCCAAAGATCTGAACGGGCTCACCAAACGGAATGGCGACAAACACCAGAAACGGCGGCACCAGCGCCACCACAGGAGCGATCGCAAACAACATCCGATCAGCTTGCGCCGGAATGTGATCTTCTTTGGTCAGCAGTTTGATTGCGTCAGCCAGTGGTTGCAGCAGTCCATGCCACCCAACCCGCATCGGGCCAGGCCGTTGTTGGATATGCGCGGCAATTTTTCGTTCCAACCAGGTCAAAGGCAGCGGCAGAAGCAGCAGAATGCCCACGACTATTGCCATCTTGATAAACAGTGGAGCCAAACTCAAAACGTATTCCATAGTGCCGAACCTCCGGGTCGACCAACACCAGCAGATCCGGTTATTTGCGCTTGGATCCTGCTGTTCTGGAATAGATAGATGGCGCAGTTCAGAAAAATTGCCGCAAGAAACTGCATACCTGTCAGAAAACAGGTGTGCGCATCCCAGCTGTTTCAGCCGCTTTGCGCCGTCTAGTCGTCGATCAGTTTACTGCTAGCTCAACCCAAGCCGCCGTTCAGCCTGTAGGGTCGCAAGTGTATCGATCAGATGGGATTTGTTGATGGGTTTAGACAGGAAATGATCCATCCCCGCTGCCAGGCAGGCCTCACGATCACTTTCAAAGGCGTTGGCTGTCAGGGCAACAATTGTCGGCTGCTCGATATCTAGCGCCCGGATCTCACGTGTGGCTGCGATGCCATCCAGTTCTGGCATCGACATGTCCATCAGCACAATATCCGGAGCGTGTGTCTGACACAGGGTCACAGCCTCGCGTCCATTTACCGCCTCAACCAACTCAAGAGGTTGATCATTCAGGTATTTATGGATCAGAAGCCGATTAACGCGGTTGTCCTCTGCCAATAGTATTCGACTTTCGCTCAGCATGGTTGCGGGGGATACGACAGCCATATCTGCGTCTTTCCCATCACTTTCAGCAGGCGACATTTGCAGGCAGAGGGTGAAACAACATCCCTCGCCCAGCTCTGACCGCAACGTGATGTCACCACCCATTCTTTTGGCCAAGGCACTAGAGATGGTCAGCCCAAGACCGGTACCGCCAAAGGCCCGCGTAATGGCCGCGTCCGCCTGCGAGAACCGGTCAAAAATATGCTCTGCTTGATCTGGAGAAATACCAATCCCGGAATCCTCAATCTCTATCAACAACCGATAAGGATCATCGCGATCGGCCCCTACGTTGATCGTCACACTTCCCTCAGAGGTGAACTTTACCGCATTGCCAATCAAGTTCACCAGGATCTGCCGCACTCGCCCATCATCGCCAAGCACGCGGTCCACCAGGCCGTCGGCATAATGGACATCAACTGAGATCCCTTTCTCGCTGGCTTTGGGTCTTAGCAGATCTACCGAACGGTCAACACAGTGGCGCAGATCGAAGGCAGTTGATGAAATTTCAAACTGTCCGGCCTCCAATCTGGATAAATCAAGGATATCATTGATGATTTTCAACAATGCATCAGAAGAATCCTGAATCGTTTCCACGTATTGTTTTTCATCCGCGCCAAGATCAGATTCCGCCAAAAGACCCGCCATTCCAATGATCCCATTCATCGGAGTGCGAATTTCGTGGCTCATATTTGCCAGAAACTCTGACTTGGCCCGGTCAGCCAGTTCAGCCGCGATTTTAGCCTCTGCCAATTCACGCTGACGCGTTTTGGAGCCGGTGACATCGCGCTCAATCCCGAGAACCAGTTCAACCTGCCCCTCATCGTCAAAAATCGGAACCAGGTGAGTACTAATCCAGATTTCTTCTCCTGACTTTTTGTAGTTCAGCACCTCTGTATGGTACCGCTCACCACGCGCCAGATGGGCCGCAATATGCTCCATCACTGTCGGATCTGATTTCGGGCCGACAAGCAATTCTTTGGGGGTAGAGCCAATCGCCTCTCCCAGAGAATATCCCGTAACCCGCGTGAATCCATCGTTGACCCAAACAATTTTACGGTCGGCGTCGGTCAAAATAATGCTGTCAGATGCATGTTTGGCAACCAGCGAGAGCCGGTGAAGCTCGGCCTGTTGTTTCTGTAGCTCAGCGTGGGCTTGTTCCAACGCTTGTTGACCGTCAAACAGCTCGATATTTTGGTGCTGCAGGGCTTCATTGGTACGCATCAGTTCGTCCCGCAACTCCATGTCACGGGTAACATCCCAGTTCACCCCGATCATTCGTTTTTTGCCATCAGCATCCATGAACGAGACGCCAACTCCACGAATATGACGTACGTCCCCGTTTGGGTGAAGAACGCGAAAATCCTCAGAATAATGTCCGCCATCCCGCAGTGCCCCCTCAAAGAATTGACTTGAGGTCTTCAGATCATCGGGATGCAGACACTTCCACCAGACATCCAACCCAAGACTGCCGGGCTCTCCGGAGTACCCAGAGAGGTCGCACATTTGTTGATCCCAGATCAGACTGCCGCTGTCAGGTTCAAAATCCCAGACCCCCATCTTTGAGGATTCCAACGCAACTTTTAACCGCCATGAAAGCGTTTCCAATTCCCGTTCACGTCTCTTTAGCGTGCGAATTGCCGATCGGCGCGCGGCAGAAAGTCGCCCGGACAGAATCGTCGGGAACAATATGACCGTTCCCGCAACCAATAGTGCAAACCTAAGGGACCATAGATTTGCGGGTTGTACTGACCACCCCCCCAATGGACGTGCCGCCAATTGCCAATTGCCAACCGGAAATGAGATATCTGCCAGTACCGGGTTGTCTTCAACTATACTGCTGTCCCCGTGGAACTGGGCCCCCGTCACGCCCTTTCCATCATGGCCTATCAGCGCCAGTTCAATACCCAATTCCGGATCTGTAACACCAGTTCCCGCGTACAGAGCATCAACATCTATGACGGCTGAAAAAATACCGATAAACTTTCGGTCGGAACCGGTTCCTACGAAAATTGGAAAGCGGCAGATAAAACCGCGACCGCCCTGAACTAGGTTAACCGGTCCAGCCAGCACCATTTCACCGCTGTCGCGCACACGATAAGCGGCCTCACGCTGTGCCTCGTTCTTGTTGTAGTCCAAGCCAAATACCGCCTCATTACCCTTCACTGGGTATAGCAATGAGACAATCAGATCCGGAGCGGCGGCCAAGATACGTATCTCTTTATGGTCTCCAAGCACCTGTTCGGCCAGTTTGCTGAATCGAGCCTGGCTCATGTCTGGTTCGGTTGAAAGCACCGCCACCAGTCCCTGAACCAGCTGAATGTCAGCGCTCAGCTGCCCCTGTAACCGTGTCGCGATCAAACTGGCCTCGTGTTGGACACTCGCACGAAGACTTTGGTCATGGATCGTCAGATTTTGCTTTTCCGCTAAAAAAGAAGCGACAAGAACGGCAACAAAAGTCACCAATGTTGGAAGGTGAGTTCGCGTTTGAATGGGACCAAGCCAAGAGCTGGGGCGAAAGCCAAATGTCATATGAATTTCATTCCCAATTTCGGTTTCGGTTCCAGACTATCCAGCCTTGATAAGCGGCAAGAGTTCAACATCGCTTAATAAAGCTTTTTTTGTTGGTTTATCGTACTCGCAATAAACACCATTTGGCGATCTTCATCTTCTCCTGCCCGGGGATTTTTCCAGTGTTCAGACAAATCTCCCTCAACAATTTCTTTGTGCTAGGGTGGCAAATGAATTGGCGAGGCCATCTCATGGGCAATGGTCGCTGCAGAAACGGAACATAACAATGCATAGCGAAGTTCTCATACTGGCGATATTTGCGTTTCTCTACAGCATAGTGGCTGGTCGAATAGAGCGCAGCGTGGTTTCGGGGCCGGTAGTATTTGTGTCGTCAGGCATCTTGATGGGCCCTCTGGTTCTTGGATGGTTTGAAGGCGAGATACTACTTCAAGGGCTGCGGGCGCTTGCAGACATGACACTGGTTCTGATCCTGTTCAGCGACGCGGCGAATGCTGAACTGTCGGTATTACGATCCAAATTGAAAATCCCGGCAAGGATGCTGTTGATCGGCCTGCCCGGTGTTATTTTGCTGGGTTTTGTGCTGGCCCTAGTACTGCTTGATACGCTGAGCATTTATGAAGCCGCCATATTAGGGATCATCCTGGCAGCCACCGATGCAGCCCTGGGCAAGGCAGTCATCGCAGACGAGCGTGTGCCAGATTGGATCCGGGCCAGCCTGAATGCTGAAAGCGGATTAAACGACGGAATTTGCGTTCCTTTCCTGTTTATTTTCATTGCTCTGGCATTAGAGGCAACTGGAACAGCGGCCAGCAGTGTCGATCCGCTGCTCATTGTTATCGAAGAGATAGGTATAGGCCTGGTGGTAGGCTTGGGCCTGACTTGGGTGGCAGGCCTCCTCCTTAAATTCAGCATGTCAAAGGGATGGCTGACGGAAGTTTGGGCGCAGGTGACAGTCCCGGCATTAGCGTTAGCCTGTTTTGCCTTGGCAACAGAGCTACACGGAAGCGGTTATATCGCAGCCTTTACCGGTGGCCTGTTGTTCGGGCGTCTTTTGGGAAAGTCCAAGCACCAATTTGTTGTAGCGGCCGAGGGCATCGGCGAAGCGCTTGCCATGCTGACCTGGCTTGTGTTCGGAATAGCAGTCGTTGCCGGTATTATTGGCTTGGTGACGTGGCAAATTATGATCTACGCCCTGCTCAGTTTGACCGTAGTCAGGATCCTGCCCATTTTCATTTCGCTAACCAGAACGGCCTCGACCAAGAAAGATCGATTATTTCTAGGATGGTTCGGCCCCCGCGGTCTGGCTAGCATCGTATTTGTTGTTATCGTTTTGGACAGTGATCTGCCGGGCGGCGAGGTTATTGCTCTTGTTGTAATTCTGACTGTGTTCCTTAGCCTTATCGCCCATGGGTTCACGGCCAAACCCTTGTCGAAATGGATTTCCAGACAACATTCGGGCACAGGCGACTAACCGCACCCGAATGTTATTCTGAAATCAGCAGTGGCAACCAAAGCCCTACAGCGAAACCCAAGCCGCATTTTCGTTGGATGAATTCACACAGGCCTGAATGAACAACATGCCTGTAAGACCATCCTGAACCGTTGGGAACACCACCTCGGGCGGCAACGGCGTATTGGTCTGCTTGGCGCGAATAGCCAGCGCCGCCTCGGCATAGATATTGGCAAAGCCTTCCAGGTATCCCTCGGGGTGGCCACCAGGTGTACGGGTGACGCGGTTTGCCGCTTCACCAGCCCCATTGCCGCCCCGAGTGATCAAACGCTTGTGTTCGCCAAACGGCGTGAACCACAGCTTGTTTGGTTCTTCCTGATCCCACTCGATCCCGCCCTTGGCGCCATAGACCCGCAAACGCAGCCCGTTTTCATTGCCCGGCGCAACCTGACTGCACCACAGCATTCCCCGCGCCCCACCAGCAAATCGCAGCATAACATGGGCGTTGTCGTCCAACGCACGACCCGGCACAAAACTTTGCAGATCTGCCGCCAGCGCCTCGGTCTGCAGTCCGGTGACAAAACTGAGCAAGTTGAAAGCGTGGGTGCCAATATCACCGACTGATCCCCCTGCCCCTGACCGGGCCGGATCGGTACGCCACTCGGCCTGCTTGTTGTCCTCAGGCTCAGTCAACCAGTCCTGTGGATATTCCGCCTGTACCACCCGGATATCACCCAAATCGCCGTTGGCGACCATCTCGCGCGCCTGCCGGATCATGGGGTAGCCGGTGTAGTTGTGGGTCAGAATGAACAGCCCATCCGAGCTTTCCACCACCTTCACCAAGGTCTTGGCGTCCTCTAAGGTCGAGGTCAGCGGCTTGTCGCAGATCACGTGAATGCCGTGTTTCAGAAACTCACGCGCCACCGGGTAATGCATATGGTTGGGGGTGACGATCGCCACCGCCTCAATCCCATCTTCCCGCCCGGCCTCCGCAGCGGCCATCGTTTTGAAATCTTCATAGGTGCGCGCAGGATCAAGCCCCAGCGCAGCCCCCGACGCCATCGCCTTTTCCGGCGTCGAGGACAGCGCCCCCGCCACCAGCTGAAACTCACCATCAATGCGGGCCGCAATGCGGTGGACAGCGCCAATAAAGGCATCATTGCCACCGCCAACCATACCAAGCCGGATAGGTTTCTTGTTGCTCATATCAGTCCCCCAGTCCCAGCATCTTACGATTTGCAACCTCGTCCGCGCCACCGCCTGCAAAGTCGTCAAAGGCGTGTTCTGTAACCCGGATGATATGGTCCTTGACGAATTGCGCGCCTTCGCGGGCTCCGTCTTCGGGGTGCTTCAGACAGCATTCCCACTCAACCACCGCCCAGCCGTCAAAATTATTAGCCGCCATTTTGGAAAAGATCGCGCCAAAGTCGACCTGCCCATCGCCCAATGAACGAAAGCGTCCCGCGCGGTTCACCCAAGACTGATAGCCCGAGTAAACCCCTTGGCGACCCGTCGGATTGAACTCGGCATCCTTAACGTGGAACATTTTGATCCGGTCTTTGTATATGTCGATGTTGTCGAGATAATCCAGACACTGCAGCACATAGTGGGACGGATCATACAGCATGTTGCATCGCGGGTGATTATCCAGCCGTTCCAGGAACATCTCGAATGTCACACCGTCGTGCAGGTCCTCACCGGGGTGGATTTCATAGCACACATCAACGCCCATGTTTTCTGCATGATCCAGAATAGGCCGCCAGCGTTTTGCCAACTCGTCAAAGGCGGTTTCAACCAGGCCTTCGGGGCGCTGTGGCCACGGATAGATATAGGGCCAGGCCAGCGCACCGGAAAACGTTGCGTGCTCGGTAATACCCAGATTGTAGCTGGCAGTGATTGCCAGTTTCACCTGTTCCACCGCCCAGGCCTGACGCGCCCTTGGATCGCCGCGCACATGCTCGGCTGCAAACCCGTCAAAGGCGTGATCATAGGCTGGGTTCACAGCAACCAACTGCCCCTGCAGGTGACTGGATAATTCGGTAATTTCTATGCCATTTTCAGCGGCAACACCAACCAACTCGTCACAATACGACCGTGAGCTGGCAGCCCTGACTAAGTCAATCAGACGCCCATCCCAGCTGGGGATTTGCACGCCTTTGTAGCCACAATCAGACGCCCATTTTGTAATATCCGCCCAGGAATTGAACGGGGCCTCGTCGCTAGCAAACTGCGCCAGAAAAAGGGCCGGTCCCTTGATCGTTTTCATGATAGTCCCTCCCGAAAAATGAAGGGGGCCATTTCGCCAGCCCCCTTCTTTTGCAACTTCAAACCTAAGAGTTAGAACGGCGAGTCAGGGAAATAGAAGCTTTTCGCGTTGTCCTGGGTGATGAGAGTTGCACCCAGAATATAGCGGCCAGCTACCGGACCATTAGATTTGAAAGACGCAACCGTTACATCCATTGCAGTTGCAATCATCGATGGTGGATACAGAACATCCACTGGGACCAGCTCATCGCCGTCCATGATCGACTTGATGGTTTCCTTCATGCCAGCACCGCCAACAACGAACATGCCATCACCGTCACGACCCGCTTGCTTCAGCGCAGCCACAACACCAATTGCGATGTCATCATCCTGCGCCCAGACGGCATCGATGTCCGGGAATCGGCTCAGGAAATCCTGCATCACTTCGAACCCGTCATCCCGGTTCCAGTTGGCATGTTTGTGATCCAGAACATTGATACCCGAACCATCGATTTCAGCCATAAAGGCGTCAAAGCGCTCGTTGTCGATCAGGGTCGGAATGCCCCGCAGGATCACGATGTTGTCGCCAGCTTCTAGGCGGCTTTTCATGTAGACCGCAGACACACGTCCCATTTCCGGGTTGTTCCCTGCCACATAGATGTCTTCGATCCCCGGCTGGCTAAGACCACGGTCAACAACCGTAATCCGCGCGCCTGTGTTTTTAACGTTCAACACAGGGTCTGTCAGCGGCTCGGATTCAAACGGCAGAACAACAAGCGCGTCGATCTTGTGGACCGACACCAGATCTTCCAGCGCACTTGCTTGTGCACTTGGATCAGGTGAGTTCACCAGGATCAGGTCAATGTCAGGATACAGCGCCTCAAGCCGTTTTTCAGCCTGCTCTGCGTGCCAGTTCATGCCGGCAGCCCAGGCATGGGTCGGCGTAGGATAGCTGACACCAATTCTAAGTTTCTCAGCAGTCGCCGCACCTGCGGTTAGTGACAATGCGCCGGTAAAGGCCAGTGCTGTCAGGGTTTTCAAGGTCTTCATAGTAACTCCTCCACTCTTAAATCTGGGCGCACCTCTCCAATCCGGTGACGCCCGGTTCGTCTCACTTAGGAATACTTTCTCCCTTAGTTTTAAGTTCTTAGCTCTTGTTGGCTTTTGCCTTGCCCCAATCTCCGCGCTGCAACCACACCGCGATGATAATGATCAGACCCTGCATCGTACCGTTCAGGTAATTTGAGATCAGATCGGTAAAGTTCAGAATATTGCCGATGGTGGTCAGGATCAGCGCGCCCAGAATGGTGCCGCCAATCCGGCCATACCCACCCTTCAGCACGGTACCGCCAATGATCACCGCCGCGATGGCCTCCAACTCCCACAGCACCCCGGTAGACGATGACGCCGAGCCAAGCCGTGGCACATAGATGATGGTCGCCAGCGACACACATAGCCCTTGGATCACATAGGTCATGGTCTTGATCCGGTCGACTTTGATGGCCGAGTATTTGGCAACGGATTCATTGGACCCAATCGCGGTGCAGTAGCGGCCAAATGCGGTCCGGTTCATCAGCAGCCATCCACAGATCGCCACTACGATGAACACCCAAACCGGCGTTGGCAGGCCTAGCACGCTGCCGTAATAGACCGGGCGATAGACGCCACGGATGGCAAACTCTAGCGACAGCGTGCCGCCGTCAGCAAAGTAGGTGACCAGCGAGCGATAGATGCCCATGGTGCCCAGCGTCACAATAAAGGCTTCAATCTTACCCTTGGTGGTCAACATCCCATTGATCCACCCGGCACCCAGCCCCAACAGAATAGAACAGCCACAGCCAAGCAACACAGTGGCCAGCCCCGGCCCCAGCGTTTCCATGGCTGAATTCATGATAATGATCATCACCCCCGCAATCGCCGCAGCCATGGATCCAACCGACAGATCAATACCTCCGGCGGTAATCACAAATGTGGCGCCAACCGCGATGATGCCAATAAAGGCCGAGCGGGTCAGCAGATTGGTCAGGTTGCCCTCACTCAAAAACGCCGGGTTCAATAGAAAGCCGATGATGCACAACAGGATCAGCGCAATGGCAGGGCCTGCTGTCTTGATGTCAATCCGCATCCAGTTGACTTTTGTGTCGGTGCTTGCTGTCACGTCGCTCATCCCTTGCTCTCCCGCTTCAGTCCTGCGGCATAGCGCACGATCTCATTTTCATTAATGTCGTCGCCTGTCAGCACGCCCATCACCTGCCCCTCGCGCATCACCACAACCCTGTGGCTGATGCCGATAACCTCGGGCATTTCAGACGAGATGATCACAACCGACACGCCTTCGGCGGCCAGCGCGGCAATGAAGTGATAGATTTGTTGTTTGGTACCAACGTCGATACCGCGCGTCGGTTCATCAATGATCACAATACGCGGATCGCTCTCCATCACCTTGGCTAACAACAGTTTTTGCTGGTTGCCACCCGACATTTCACCCACGTTGATATTCGCGTCACGGGTGCGAATATCAAAACGGCGAATAGCCCGCTCCAGCGCCTTATCCTCGGCGGCGACATCCAGACCAAATCGACGCACGAACTTTGGCAGCGAGAAAAGCGTAAGGTTGGGCCGCATCTTTTTGTCCAACAACAGACCTTTGGCTTTGCGATCTTTGGTCAGATAAGCCACACCTGCATTGCGCGCCGATGCGACGTTTTCAAACCGCGTTTCGACCCCATCAACCAAAATCTGTCCCGACACGATCGGCGCTAGACCGCAAATTGCCTCAAACACGGCAGTGCGCCCTGCCCCAATCAACCCCGAGAACCCCAGGATTTCCCCCCTGCGCAGGTCAAACGAGACATTGTGAACATCCGTTGCACAAAGATCATGAACCTCTAGCACCCGCACCGCATCAACGTCGGCCTCGTGCATGGGCGGATACAAATCAGACAGCTCGCGACCCACCATCATCTGTGCCATCGCATCCGGTGTCAGCGTCTCAGCCTCTTGCGAACCAATCCACTGGCCATCCCGCAGAACCGTCACGCGATCTGCGATCTGTTTCACCTCAGACAGTTTGTGCGACACAAACACGATTGCGACGCCCTTGGCTTTCAGCCGCTCAACCTGACGGAAAAACAACTCCGTTTCAGCCTCGGTCAGTACTGCCGTAGGCTCATCCATGATCAACACACGGGCATTACGGCTAATCGCCTTAGCCACCTCGACCATCTGTTTTTCAGCAATAGACAGGTCCGAAATCCGCGCCGAGGGGGAGATATCAACGCCGATGTCCCGCAGATAGCCAGACACCAACGTGCGCATTTTCTCACTTTGTAGCATGCCCCGGCTGGTCAGCTCCCGACCCAGAAAGATGTTTTCCTCGACCGTCATCTGCTCGGCCAGGTTCAGTTCCTGATGGATCAGGACAATCCCAAGCGTCTCGGCCGCACCATCCGGCGGCAGCGTCACCTCGGCACCGTCATACAGGATGCGACCTGACGTCGGCGCGTGAAACCCAGACAGAATTTTCATCAATGTGGACTTGCCGGCGCCGTTTTCACCAATCAACGCGTGTACTTCACCTGGGTGAATTTCCATGCTGACACTGAACAACACCGGCACAGACCCAAAAGACTTGCTAATGTGGTCTGCCGTCAAAACTGACGTAACTGCCGGTGCCTCGTCAAACATCTTCTTCCCCATTAACAGCTGAGTAAACTCGTAAACACAAATTCGATGTAAACCTTTTCATTCGCGGTGTAAACCTTTACATTTACCAATGCAAACCTTTTCAGGGGCAGCCAAAGCCGCTATAGACCTGCCTAAACACTTGCAAAACAATGGCGAAACCTACCGCAAGCACGCCGAAATTGAGGATCATGAGTTTTGGAAGAAACACCTGACAGACCAGCGACTATCGAAGACGTTGCCAAGCTGGCAGGCGTCTCTATCGCGACGGTCAGCCGGGCGATTCGAAAACCCGAGAAGGTCGCCGAGAGCACCCGCAAGAAAGTCACCGCCGCCATTGCCCGTACGGGGTACATCGCCAACGCCATGGCGCAAAACCTGCGCATGCAGCGATCGCGGATGGTAATGGTCCTGACCCAATCCATCGCCGACCCAAATTTCCCTGGCATTCTGATCGGTCTGGAAAAGATCGCCAATGACCGCGGCTATGGGGTTCTGATCGGCAATACCGAGGGCACCATCTCGCTCGAGGAAAACCACATGCGGTTCCTGTCCTCTGGCATGGTGGATGGGCTGATCCTGCTAACCGGGCACCTGCCTGTTGCGGGCAGCCCCAGCAACCCCGTCTCAGCTTTCCCGCAAATCGTGGCCGCAAGCTGCCCAGTCAGCCGCGCTGACCTGCCTTATGTCGGGGTCGATGATGTTGCAGCCTCAAAGATGGCGACCGAATACCTGATCTCTCTGGGACATCGCAAAATAGCCTATATTGCCGGCGACAGCAGCGACGCTGTATCCGACCTGCGCCACGATGGATACCGCAAAGGCCTGGCCGAGGCAGCCGACCCCCTGCCCGTCTGGCGCGTTGACGGCGATGGATCCAGCGAAGGCGGTCGCGCGGCTGTTGAACGGCTGTTCATCAAGGACACGCTGCCGACTGCATTCTTCTGCTACAACGATGATACAGCAATTGGTGTCATCAGCGCGCTGAAACTGCGCGGCTACCGAATACCTGAGGATTTCTCGGTGATCGGATTTGACGACATCCCCTTTGCCAACAACATTACCCCAGCACTGACCACGATCCGTCAGCCCCGAAACCAGATCGGCGAACTGGCGATGGAGCAACTGCTGGATCGACTGGCAGGCAAGGACACAACGACGCTTGAAACACTGTTGCACGGCGACCTAGTTGTTCGTGAAAGTTGTGGCCCAGCGCCCACTGATCGCAACCGCTAACCTAACTAGAATTCTCTATTTTCAACCACAGGACTTGCAAACCAAGCCTCGTGTAAAGCTGTCTAAAATCCTCAGCATCTTTTAAAACTGGGCTCGATGGCCAGTTTCATAGCATCTTGAGCCAGCTTTATTTGTTTCCCCGCCCCGCCAATTTCTGGCCACAGCTGACGCTGCGTTGGCCTAATGCTTTTTCGCCAAAGTGAAAATTCTGCGCTACACCACCCCGGCGTGCTTACACCACTTCCCCCAGGCCAAGCTGCAAGCCACAGCGACAGGATGCCTTTAGAACGTCACATTCGGCGCGACCTGTAAAAACTGAATTAGTCGGCCTGCCCGGAAAACCCGATTTTAAGTTACTGCTGCAATGGTGCCGACGTCGATAAAACGCCGCAAGACTAAGGATTTTGACTTGGCGAAACTCGCTCAAAGGGCGATCGTAACATAGTTGAGTCACACGCAGTACTCACAACCTAAAGAAGCATCAAGCCAGACGCAAAACCTTCATTGCGTCGCTGGATCAGCACGGCTTGGAACGAGACGGGAAGACTGAATGACTACTTTTTCAAACCTGCAAACTTACCCAAACCAGCTTCATCACACAGAAGGGCCCACATCGTCTGCCAGAGTGTCAGAAACGATAGACGCTGCGGCGACGACCGCGACGACTTACTCTATTTCTGTTGGTGATACGTTTGCCGGAAACCTGTCCACCGGTGACCGAGATTGGATTGGGATCGAGCTGCACGCCGGAGAGGTCAATACATTCAATCTCGAAGGCGCATATGGCGGCAGCGGTACACTCGCCGACCCGTATCTACGCCTTTACAACTCCGCCGGCGAAATGGTTGCCTCCAATGACGACAATGGCAAAAGCCTGAATTCGACAATGGTTGGGGCTGTTGACGTCAGTGGCACCTATTATGTCTCTGCTGGCAGCTACAGGGACAGATATGCCGGAACCTACGAACTATCAGTCACTTCGGGCGGCCCCTCAGGCCCGGACCCAGTACTGGGAACACTGAATGAACTGGCCGCCTACCTGACCGACGGTTTTTGGGCGGACAACAGCTTTATTCGCCATAGCTTTGATACATCGTCTAGCAACGTCATCTCAGTAAACCTGACCGGCCTAACCGCAGCCGGACAACAACTGGCGCGTTGGGCATTTGACGCCTGGGAAATGGTCGCTGATATCCTGTTCGACGAAACCACCAATACCGATGCGGATATCCGTTTTCAGGATCACGATAGTGGCGCCTACTCAAGCTCGCATAATGTCGTTGGCGGCAACACAGGATATTCCATCGTCAATGTCTCTACATCCTGGATCGACTCTTACGGAACCACTATCGACAGCTATTCCTTACAGACCTATCTCCACGAAATCGGCCATGCCTTGGGGTTAGGCCATCAGGGCGATTACAACGGAAGAGCCGCCTACGGCACGGATAACAGGTTTACAAATGACAGCTGGCAGCTGTCGCTGATGTCCTACTTTAGTCAGGCAGAAAACACCGAAACCGACGCCAGCCGAGCACTGGTACTTACACCAATGATGGCGGATATCATCGCCATTCAGGACCTCTACGGCGCGGCCAACGGCAACAGCGAAACAGCAGGCGACACAATCTGGGGAGCCAATTCTAACCTCGGCGGTCCACTTGGCGTGTATTTTGGCAACCTGACAACAAGCACCAACACCTACGGTGGCGGCACCATTGCCTTTACGATCCACGATACCGAGGGCACAGACACACTGGACACCAGCCCCTTTTCAACCGCAAACCGGATCGAAATGCGGGGTGGGTATTTTTCTGATGTGGGCGGCCTGATCGGCAATGTAGGCATTGCGGTGGGCACCCTGCTAGAGAACCTGATTTCCGGCTCCGGTAACGACACAGTCACAGGCAATACCGCCGACAACACCATTGAATTGGGCGACGGCGACAACCGAGCCTACGCACAGGCAGGCAACGACACCGTAACAGGTGGCAGTGGCGCGGATAAACTCTACGGAGAAACCGGTATGGACCGGCTAATCGGTGGGCTTGGCGCTGATACCGTCAGTGGTGGCGATGACGCAGACAAGCTATATGGTCAAGGCGGGTTAGACAGCCTGTATGGTGGATCGGGGAACGACACCCTCAGCGGTGGGAATGACGCAGACAAGCTATATGGACAAGACGGCGCAGACCGGCTCTTTGGCGGATCGGGCAACGATACACTCGTCGGCGAAGACGGCGCCGACAAGCTATATGGCGAAAACGGTACAGACCGATTGTTCGGCGGATTGGGGAACGACACCCTCAGCGGTGGGAATGACGCCGACAAACTATATGGAGAGGATGGTCTGGACTACCTATTTGGCGGATCGGGCAACGATACCCTCAGCGGCGGAAATGACGCGGACAAACTATATGGGCAAGACGGCGCAGACAGCCTGTTTGGTGGCTTGGGCAACGACACCTTAAGCGGCGGAACCAACTCTGACAGGCTGTACGGAAACGAAGGAAATGATCGGTTGTTCGGAGA
The DNA here is from genome assembly GCF_011813015.1 of Parasedimentitalea denitrificans. GTDB lineage: Bacteria > Pseudomonadota > Alphaproteobacteria > Rhodobacterales > Rhodobacteraceae > Parasedimentitalea > Parasedimentitalea denitrificans. The sequence continues at coordinate 427,416 of NZ_QHLQ01000001.1, forward strand.
AGACGGCTCTGACCGGTTGTTTGGTGGCCACGGCAATGATCTCTTGCACGGAGGCAACCAGAATGACCGCTTGTACGGCGAGGATGGCGCTGACAGGCTGATCGGCGGTTCTGGCAATGACTTTTTGCTGGGTAACAGCGGCACCGACCGGTTAGAAGGTGAGGACGGCGATGACATCCTGATTGGCGGAACAGAGGCAGATGTCTTTGTCTTTACAGATGGCAGCTGGGCGGACCGGATTACCGATTTCTCCACCACGGAAGGCGACCGGATCCTGTTTACAGGCGTCACAGCACTGACATCCTTTGCCGATGTAACAGCCGCGGCCTCGCAGATAGCTGACGGGCTACTGATTGACATCGGCAACGGCGGATCAGTGCTGCTGGAGAACCTGCTGCTTGCCGATCTGGATAGAAGTGACTTTATTTTCTAAGTCGACTGAACGCCAAAAAAACAAGACCGGCCCAAATTGCATTTGGGCCGATTTCAAGTAGTATCCAGACTGGCCGCTCGCCTTCTTTTTTGGGCAGCACTAGCCACCCCGCGAAAAACAACGGCTCTGAGGATACGGTAATGAAAGCACATTATATTCTTCCGGCTCTTTTGATCTTGGCCGCCTGCGACACCCCTAATAGTGCAGCGCGAACGTCGACGAATGGCAGCACCGAGATAAAACTTCAGGGAAACCTGAACTGCTGGGACAACCAGTGTATGCAATACCATGCACATAACGGTTCATTCTCACTACCGGGGCGCAGATCAGTAAGGGCCCCCGCTGGCGCAGTCCAGACCGGCGGCTATATGTCCGTCGATGCCTTTCAACAGGTCTATACGCAGGCCCGCCGCGCCTCATTCATCAGATCCGACGACAGATAATTTTCCGCTGAAAAGCTAAATTTAACAAGCCGCGACTTTCGCCCATGGGGTCGCCGAAACTTGATTGTAAAAGGAATGACCAAATGCGCGGCCCCCAATTTTCACTGGTCAAGGCACTAGGCCACAAAGTGCACGTCACCGAATGGGGAACCCGGAACAATCAACCGCTGGTCATGTGGCACGGCTTGGCACGAACAGGTCGGGATTTTGATGAACTGGCCGCAGCACTGTCAGACCGATATTTCATCATCTGTCCCGATACAATCGGCCGTGGCCTGTCCAGCTGGTCGAGCGATCCGAAATCTGACTACTGTATCGACGCCTACGCACGCCTCGCCATTGCACTGATGGATCACTACGACATGAACAGCGTGGCTTGGCTCGGAACCTCTATGGGAGGGGCAATAGGCATGCACTTGGCCGCCAGCCCCGATGCCAGCCGCATCTCTTGCCTGATTGTCAACGACATCGGGCCCGAAGTTCCGCAGTCAGCCATTGACCGGATTGTTCAATACGTCTGCGAACCGCCAGTGTTTGATCACATATCCGCGGCCCACGATTGGCTGCGCAACACCTACGCCCCCTTTGGCCCAGCCAGTCCAGAGTTCTGGCAGCGCATGACACGCGCCTCTATACGGAGGACAGATCAGGGCAATATCACACTCCATTACGACCCCGCCATTACCCAACAGTTCTTATCATCCGCAGGCATCAAATCCACATGGAGCGACTACGCCACGATAACCCTGCCAACCCATGTGATCCGTGGCATGTCGTCGGACATCCTGACAACTGAGATCCTAACCCGCATGCAGCTCAAAGGCCCGCGCCCTCATGTGACACAGATACCAGACTGCGGACACGCCCCTACCCTTTCACGGCCCAAAGACATTCAGATGGTCAGCGAATTACTAGCGGTCCTTTGTAGTTAAAGACCCAAACAACCGGTCGATTCCGGAAACGAATCACTCGCCAAACAGCCTAATTTGCAGGGCAGATCAGCCTATTCCCCCTCTTTTACGCTACTATCACCGGTAGTTTACAACTGACTTTTAATCGCTTTCCCAAGTAGCATCAGCCTATAGACCACCTCGCAGCAACCACCGTTTCCAAGCGGTGGAAGGTGGTCAAATCAAACTCACAGATCTGAAAACCAACAGCCAGACACCGCGATAAGTCATATTTATCGATTGATTTCAAGGCAGTACAGCAACACCACACCAGCGCTTTCATTCACTTCACGTCCCAATGGAACTCTGACCACCCAAAAGCCCAAGCTGACTTGAAATCAAAGGTTTAAGCTAAACTATGCCTATTGAAAAATTTACTCTTGATAGCTGCGCCACAATCCAGCACATGAAGGTGGCTTACGTTTTTCTTTTTCGGCCTACTGTCTCCCGTTCTACGGCGTTCAGTCTTTCGATCCAGACCTGACATGCCGGGCTGTCGCACCAACGCGGACAGCAACTAAATAGGAGACTACGGATATGGCCACTGGCACCGTAAAATGGTTTAACTCTACTAAAGGCTTCGGCTTCATCGCACCTGAAGGTGGCAGCAAAGATGTGTTCGTTCACATTTCCGCCGTTGAGCGTTCCGGCCTGACTGGCCTGGCCGACAACCAGAAAGTGACTTTTGACATCGAGCCCGGCCGTGACGGTCGTGAGTCCGCTGTGAATCTCGCACTGGCCTAAGCCTTTTCGAAGACAAATTCTGAGGCGCGGCCCCTTTTCTGCGGGCCGCGCTTCGCATTTCAGCTCTTAAATCTGACGGCAGCTCTTTACCTCTTCTTCTCCCCTTTTCGGGCTAAGAATTGAGGCTGCTAGGCTAAAGCCCATTTCATGCCTCGCAATCCATTACCAGTGGAGTTTGTAGAGGTCTGGACACAGGGCATACTATCTCCACCACAAAATGCGGCGTGTTGGGTCACAATGAATTGTGGTGAGTTAACTGAAATTTTCTCTCTTTGGGTGCATTATTTGACCAGACAACGGTCCAACCCAATAACTTGAGCGATCAGTACCATGATTATTTTGCGTTCCATTGCAGCCGCCACTCTTGCGACAATAGCCAGCTTAACCTCAGCCACTGAGCTGCCGCCGACAGATCCAATTTCGGCCAAGATCTTTTTGGAATTGCACAGTCTTCAGACGCTTTCTGCCAACATCCGCCCTCTCGTCTCTGCTCCGGGCGAAGCCTTTCGGATCATCGACGGTGATTTCTTTGCACTGGGCAATCTCAGAATACGTTTGGTTGGCATCGACGCGCCTGAGGCAGCACAGCTCTGTAACACACCAGATGGCGCCTCGTGGGATTGCTCTGCCAAATCAAGTGATCGGGCTCGAAGTATCATAAACAAGGCTTCCCGTGTTGAATGCTTCACCAGTGAAGACGGCAGCCATGGGCTTTATGTGGCATCCTGCCAAGCAGACGGACGTGATGTTGGTGCATTACTGGTCGAAGAAGGCCTGGCATGGCCTGATCGGGATCAAAGCTATTACGTTTCCGAAACGAACTCGGCTCAGGCCAATAGCATAGGCATTTGGCAGGCATACACACAGCCCCCATGGGAATGGCGCCTGGAACAACACTAACCGCTTGGTCCGCACTAAACTGCCGCCACTCTGCAAGAGCGGCGGCACTCTATACTGACGCAGCCGAGTTATGGCTGCGCTAGGTAACAACGCAATTTTCGGTCTTACTTCTCACCCAGAAACGCGGTCCCTTCCACCTCAAGAAGCGCCTCGTCTTCCAGCAGGTCCGCGACAACAACCAGCGACATCGCCGGGAAATTACGCCCCAACACACGGCGGTAGGTCTGGCCGATCTGCCCCTGATTGGCCATGTATTCCTTTTTGTCCTTCACAAACCAAGTCAGACGCACAAGGTCTTCGGCCGTTCCACCGGCGGCTTCCAGAACCGCCAGAATATTCCTCAGTACCTGCTCCATCTGGCCGATGAAACTGTGCTCGACAAACACCTGATCTGCGGTCCAGCCGATTTGCCCGCCGATATACAGCGTGCCATCGCCCCCCAGAACGCCGTTCGCATAACCCTTTGCCGGAGCCCAACCTTCGGGGTGAATTACCGTATTGTTCATGTGCTTTTCTCCTGCAAATGTTGCCCCAGCGGGGCAGCAATTCGAAATCTATTCTCTTAGACGCCCAGATACTGATCAGTGATCTGCGGCGTAAGGTCTGAAAACGCGCCGCTCCAAACTGTGCGGCCCTTTTCAAGGATAACCCCGGTGTCAGCCACAGTTCCTAGTTCCTTCAACGACTTATCGATCACCAGAATGGCCATATTGGTCTCATTTTTCAGCCGCGAGATTGCAGCCCAAATTTCCTGACGTACAACCGGCGCCAACCCCTCGGTCGCCTCGTCCAGAATAAGCAGCCGTGGGTTCGTCATCAGCGCCCGACCGATCGCCAGCATCTGTTGCTCGCCGCCAGACAGCGACGTCGACAACTGATCTCGGCGTTCCTCTAGCCGGGGGAACAGCTTGGCAATCGCCGCAAAATTCCACGCACCGGGACGCGCCGAGGCAATCAGGTTTTCATATACTGTCAGGTTCGGAAAGCAACGCCGCCCTTCCGGAACCAGCCCCAGCCCCAAACGCGCGGCGCGGTGCGTAGGCACATTCGCCAGGTCTTGCCCGGCAAACAGTACTTTGCCACCACGGTTCTCCAGCATGCGACAAATCACTTTAACGGTTGTCGACTTACCCATCCCATTGCGCCCCATAACGGCAAGTACCTGCCCCTCGTCGATGCTTAGATGAACATCAAACAAGGCCTGCGCAGACCCGTAGAACGCAGATACATGCGAAAGCTTCAGTAGGCTCATACCTCGTCCTCCTCACCCAAATAGGCCGACCGAACAATTGGGTTAGAGCGGATTTCATCAACCGTCCCTGTTGCAACGATCTCGCCATAGACCAGCACGCTGATCCGGTCCGCCAGTGAAAACACCGCGTCCATATCGTGTTCAACCAACAGGATCGGCGCCTTGTGACGGAGCTGATCCAGGAACCCGGTCAACCGCTGTGACCCTTCCGCCCCCAGCCCGGCCATCGGCTCGTCCATCAGGAACACCTTGGGCGACAAGGTCAGCGCCACCGCAACTTCTAACTGGCGGCGCTGTCCATGCGACAGCTCGGATGTGATGGTATTTGCAAACTCTTCCAGCCCAACCTGCGCCAACGCATCATGGGCGACCTCTAACAGCGCCTTGTCCTTCATCGCCGGACGGAAAAACCCTTTCAGCCCGATCTTCCCCCGGTGACCCAGCGCCCCTAGCACGACGTTCTGCGCAACCGTGTAATCCATTGCCAGCGACGACACCTGAAACGTACGCCCCAGACCAAGTCGCGCCCGCGCTACCGTGGTTTTATGAGTGATTTCCTCGCCATCAAACCAAACCTCACCGCTGTCTGCCTTTAGCCCACCGGCGATCTGTTTGATCAGCGTCGATTTCCCGGCGCCGTTTGGGCCGATCAAAGCGTGAATTTCACCCGGAACCAAAGTCAGTGAAATGTTGTCACTGGCCTTTAACGCGCCAAAAGATTTTGAGACATTGCGGACGTCCAGAATAGGATCAGTCATGGGCAACCTCCCGACCGGCGACCAAGTGAATTAGGCCACCACGCGCAAACAGCACCACACCCAGCAGGATAGCCCCCAGATAGACATGCCAGAACTCTGACAATCCACCCAACATGTGCTCAAGCAGGATAAACACCGCCGCACCGACAACCGGCCCAAACAAGCGCCCTGTCCCGCCAAGAATGATAAAGATCATAATCTCACCCGAGGTCTGCCAACTGAACATTGTCGGGCTGACAAACCTGTTCAGATCCGCAAACAGTGCGCCCGACAGCCCAGTAATCGCGCCGGAAATCGTGAATGCGATCAAGTAGAGCCGGTAAGGAACCATCCCAACAGCCTGCATCCGTTCTTCGTTCTGGCGCGCACCACTCAGGGCCAAACCAAACGACGATCTTGCCATGCGCGACACCAGAAACAGAACGATGCACAGGATCGCAAAGCAGATGCCAAAGAACTGGATCGGATCAAGCGTATTCAATCCGGGGAACCCGTTTCGAACATAGATAACCAATCCGTCCTCGCCCCCATAGGCAGGCCAGCTGATCATGAAAAAGAACAACATCTGACCGAACGCCAGCGTGATCATGATGAAATACACACCAGAGGTCCGCAGACTAAGCGCCCCGATCACCAGGGCGGCCAGGGAACTGAACAGCACCGCAAACAGCCAGATCACCGGCATCGATTTCGTGCCCTCAATGACCAGCGGCCATTCCATCAACGGCGCGTAATTTTGTGCGTGGCTGGCCAGAATGCCCATCGTATAGCCACCAATTCCGAAAAAGGCGGCATGCCCTAGGCTGACCAGCCCACCAAGTCCCAGGGCAAAGTTCAACCCGACCCCAGCGATGGCAAAAATAACGGCCTTGGTTGCAAGGGTAATGATAAACGGCTCATCCACACTCAGAGCCCATAGTGGCACCGCAAGCAGGCCCAGCAGAACGCAGGCGTTCAGGATTGTTTCTTTGCGCATCTTATGAACTTCCAAACAGGCCAGTGGGCCTAAACAACAGTACACCGGCCATCAGAACGTAGATCGACATCGATGCCAGTGATGATCCCACCGCCGACGCCGCAGCGGGGTCCATGACCAAACCAAATGCATTGGGCAGCAGGAACCCGGCCAATGTGTCGGTCAACCCGACCAACAGCGCCCCCAAGAGCGCGCCTTTGATCGAACCAATTCCGCCAATCACGATGACAACAAAGGCAAGGATCAGAACGGGTTCGCCCATCCCCACCTGCACCGATTGAATGGCGCCGATCAATGCGCCAGCGATACCAGCCAAGGCCGCGCCTAGGGCGAAAACGAATGTATATAGATTTGAGATATCAACGCCCAAGGCGGCGATCATTTCGCGATCGCTCTCGCCCGCGCGGATCTGAATACCAATGCGCGTCTTGGCAATCAGCGCAAACAAACCACCGGCAACAACCAGCCCCACCGCGATGATCGCCAATCGGTACTGGGGGTACTGAATACCAAACGGCAGACTAATCGGCCCAGCAAGGTAATCAGGAATATCCAGGAACAACGGGAACGACCCAAACAGCCATCTGGTGCCCTCGGAAAAGATCAGGATCAGCGCAAATGTCGCCAAAACTTGGTCCAGATGGTCCCGGTTATACAGCCGCCGGATCACCGTCATTTCAACGATGGCCCCAGCCACCGCCGCCGCAACCAGGCTGGCCGCCAGTGCCAACAGGAACGACCCCGTTGCAGCAGCCGTCGCAGCAGCCGCAAATGCGCCAATCATGTAGAACGAGCCATGCGCCAGATTGATCAGCCCCATCACCCCAAAAATTAGGGTCAAACCGGCCGCCATCAAAAACAGCATCACTCCGAATTGTAGTCCGTTTAATACTTGCTCGATGAGCAGAACTAGTGACATTTCCTGCCCCTTATCTTGGTGCCGGGCCGCATGAACGGCCCGGCAGTCTTTTTACATGCTGCAGTCAGAAACATATGCGTTTGAGTGATCTTCCAGCGCTGTCGACACAATCTTGTTTGTGTAGATGTCACCTTCTTTGATCACTTCACGAACATAGATGTCCTGGATCGGGTGGTTGTTGCCCGCAAAGGCAAAGTCGCCGCGTGTCGACGCAAAATCTGCCGCCTTCAGCGCAGCCTGAAATGCATCACCGTCAGCAACATCAGCCGAGCCCGCCGCGCTGATCAGCAGGTTCGCAGTGTCAAAACCCTGCGACGCATACAGCGATGGCAGACGGCCATATTCCGCCTGAAAGCTCGCAACAAAGGCTTCGTTTGTTGGGTTGGCAGTGTCTTTTGACCACTGGCTAGTGTTTGCAACGCCCAGCGCGGCATCACCAACAGCCTGTAAAATACCCTGATCAAAGCTGAACGCCGGTCCAACCAAAGGCAGCTCCAGACCACTGTCTGCGTATTGCTTCAGGAACGAAATACCCATTCCGCCCGGCAGGAAGAAATACACGCTATCAGCACCAGATGCCCGGATCTGAGCGATCTCAGATGCATAGTCTTTCTGACCTAGCTTTGTGTACAGCTCACCCGAAAGCCCACCTTCATAAACACGTTTGAAGCCGGTCAACGCGTCTTTGCCAGCCGGGTAGTTTGGTGCCAGAACGAAGGTGTTGTTGTACCCTGTGCTATTCGCATGAGCGCCGCCTGCTTCGTGCAGGTTGTCGTTCTGCCAAGCAACGTTGAAATAGTTCTTGTGGCAGCCCTTACCGGCCAGTTGCGATGGGCCTGCGTTAGGCGACAGATAGAATTTACCCTGCGCCAGCGCGCTTGGCACAACAGCCATGGCAAGGTTGGACCAAATGATACCGGTTAGAACGTCAACTTTTTCCGACTGGATCATGCGATCCGCCAGTTGCACAGCGATATCAGGCTTGCGCTGATCGTCTTCGATCACCACTTCGATATCATCACGACCCGACTGTTTGATCGCCAACATAAAGCCGTCACGCACGTCGATCCCAAGACCAGCACCACCACCAGACAGGGTGGTAATCATGCCTACCTTCACGTCGGCCTGCGCCAGGCTGGCAACAGACGTCAGCGCAGTTACAAGCGCCAGAAATTTCAGTTTCATATTTTAAATCCTCCAGTGTTGTCCTTGACGGTTTTAAAACGCTTTATAGGTCAGCGCCTTATGGTCTGCCCGATCCCGTCAACATCAAGCAGTTTGCCATTGAAGAAGTGCCCGATATCCGTGTGATCGTCGAGAAAAAGTTTCAACAACCACGCTCCCTCAGCCCTACTTCTCTACGCGTCTGCTTCACGCAGCAAAAAGCGCTGAATTTTCCCAGTAGCTGTCTTGGGCAAGGTTTCGCGGAATTTAATGGATCTGGGGTATTTATAAGGTGCGATGGTATCCTTCACATGATCTTGCAAGATTTTGCGCATTTCGTCGGTTGCACTGTTGTCCGGCTTTAACACCACATGCGCTTCGACCAACATGCCACGGTCTTCGTCTGGGGCACCCACAACCGCGCATTCCGATACCGCCGGATGCCCCAATAACGCCGCTTCGACCTCGGGGCCCGCGATGTTGTAGCCAGACGAAATGATCATGTCGTCATTTCTGGCCGCAAAGTGCAGATAGCCATCTTCATCCATGGTGAAGCTGTCGCCAGTGATATTCCAACCCTCGCGGACATAGGCCGTTTGTCGGGCGTCATTCAAATACCGGCAGCCAGTCGGCCCACGCACAGCCAACCGCCCCGTCTCGCCCTGCGGCACATCGTTCATATCGGCATCAACGATCCTGGCCTCATAGCTACCGACAGTTTTCCCGGTGCAACCCGGCATGTGATCTTCAAACCGGTTAGAGACAAAAATATGCAGCAACTCTGTCGCACCAATGCCGTCCAACATGGTCTTGCCTGTCTTCCTGATCCAGTCGTGATAGATCGGCGCTGGCAGGGTCTCACCTGCAGACACCGCCGCGCGCAAGGACGACAGATCAGCCCCCTTCTCCATCGCGGCCAGCATAACCCGATAGGCCGTCGGCGCGGTAAAGCAGATCGTGGCCTTGTACTGTTGGATGATCTCAATCAACGACGGCGGAGATGCGTTTTCCAACAGGGTCGCAGCCGCCCCAAACCGCAGCGGGAAAATGGCCAAACCGCCCAGCCCAAAAGTGAACGACAGCGGTGGTGAGCCGACAAAGACATCCGTTGGCTGAACATTCAGCACTTCCTTGGCATAGCCATCCGCAATGATCAGCAGATCACGGTGGAAATGCATCGTCGCCTTTGGCTCACCCGTCGTTCCCGACGTGAACCCCAACAGCGCTACGTCATCACGACCGGTTTTGACGGTCTCAAACTGAACCGGTTTTTCCAACGCCAAGTGGTCCAGATCCGCCGAATGGTTCATCGTGCCATCAAAGCCCATAACGTGCTTTAGGTGCTTACTGGCCTTCTGACATTTCACCAGATCATCCATCAGGCGTGTGTCACATAACGCATGGGTGATTTCGGCCTTGTCGACAATCTGCCCGATTTCACCGCTCCGCAGCATAGGCATGGTATTGACCACAACCGCCCCAACCTTGGTGGCCGCCAGCCAGCACGCCACCATTGCCGGATTGTTGGCCGACCGGATCAGAACCCTGTTTCCCGGCTGAACCCCCATATCCTCGACCAGAACATGCGCCAGTCGGTTGGTCCAATCCGTCAGCTCTTTGTAGGTGCGCCGCCGACCATTGCCAATCAGCGCGGTGTTATCGCCAAACCCTTTGGCCACCATGGCATCGGTCAGTTCGTACCCAACGTTCAGGTGGTCAGGGTAATCAAACCCATCGAGCAGATAGTCCGGCTGTAGCTCAACCGGTGGCAACCCATCTCGTGAAAACGTGTCTACATGTCCGGTTGGTCCCAACATCTCAATCTCCCTGGAATGCAGCCATTGTCTGGCGCGCAATGATGACTTTCTGAACATCAGAGGCACCCTCATAGATCCGTAAGGCGCGGATTTCGCGGTATAATTTCTCAACCACTTCACCCGACTTGACGCCATCGCCACCAAACAGCTGAACCGCCTGATCAATGACAACCTGCGCCTGATCGGTGGAAAACAGCTTGGCCATCGCCGCCTCTCGGGTAATCCGGGGCGCGCCGGTATCCTTGGCCCATGCCGCCCGATACACCAGCAAGGCTGCGGCATCGACGTCCGTCGCCATATCGGCGATGTGCCCCTGCACCATTTGCAAATCAAACAGCGTAGCGCCTTGGATTTCACGGGTTGCAACCCGCGCCAGTGCTTCATCCAGCGCACGACGCGCAAACCCCAGCGCCGCTGCCGCCACCGTAGACCGGAACACATCCAAAACCGACATCGCGATCTTGAACCCCTGCCCCTGCGCGCCAATCAAGGCCGACGCCGGTATCCGACAGTCCGCAAACCGAAGCCGCGCCAGTGGATGCGGGGCAATAGTTTCAAGCCGTTCAGCGACTTCCAATCCCGGCGTGTCCGCTGACACCACAAAGGCAGAAAGCCCGCGCGCACCAGGTGCATCGCCAGTCCGGGCAAATACGGTATAGACATCCGCAATCCCACCATTCGAAATCCAGGTCTTTTCACCGTTCAGCACATAGCTGTCGCCGTCACGTGTCGCCGTCATGGTCGAATTGGCAACGTCCGACCCCGACTGTGGCTCGGTCAGAGCAAAGGCTGAAATGGCTTTACCCGTCCGCGTCAACGGCAACCATTCCGCCTGCTGCTCGGATGTCCCGAACAGTGACAACGCCCCGGTCCCAAGCCCCTGCATCGCAAAGGCAAAGTCCGCCAATCCATCATGCCGCGCCAGCGTTTCCCGTGTCAGACACAGGGCGCGCACATCAAATGCCTCGCCCTCGGCGGCTGCTGTATGCTGCAGCCAGTCATCCTGGCCCAGCGCCTTGACCAGTGCGCGGCAAGCTGCATCCGTATCACTATGATCCACCCCAGCCACGGCCTCTGCCGCCCAGGCATCCAGCGACTGCGCCAACGCCCTGTGGTGGTTCTCAAAGAACGGCCAATCCAGAAAGGTCTTATCAGCCATCAGTTGCCCTCAAACTCTGGTTTCTCTTTCCCGACAAAGGCGTGATATGCGCGCTCAAAATCACCGGTCTGCATGCAAATCGCCTGAGCCTGAGCCTCAGCCTCGATCGCCTGCTCTAGCCCCATGTTCCATTCCTGGTTCAACTGCGTCTTGGTGATGCCATGCGCAAACGTTGGCCCGGCAGCCAGTCGCGACGCCATTTTCAACGCAGCCGCGTCCAACTCCTCGGCCTCATGAATGGCATTCCAGAACCCTGAAATCTGCCCTTCCTGCGCCCCGAATGATCGGCCAGTGTACAGCAACTCGGCAGCACGGCCCTGCCCAATAATACGCGGCAACATCGCGCAGGCCCCCATGTCACAACCCGCCAACCCAACACGGGTAAACAAGAACGCGCATTTCGCGTCAGGCGTAGCCAGCCGCAGGTCTGACGCCATCGCAACAATGGCCCCTGCGCCGACGCAAATTCCGTCCACCGCCGCAATGATCGGCTTGCCACAGCCAATCATCGCCTTGACCAGATCACCAGTCATCCGCGTGAACGCCAGCAGCTCTTTCATGTCCATTTTAACCAGAGGCCCGATGATGTCATGCACATCACCACCAGAGCAGAAATTGCCCCCGTTCGATCCAAACACCACGACATCCACATCGTCGGCATAGACCATGGCGCGGAACGTATCGCGCAGCTCGGCATAGCTATCGAACGTTAGCGGGTTCTTGCGGTCAGGCCGGTTCAACCGGATCACCGCGATCTGATCCTTCACCTGCATTTCAAAATGCTGCGGCTGCAATTCACTCATCCGTGTCATCATCATCTCCTCTGGCGCGCTGCAGCAAATCACGAAGTGCATCCAACTCGTCGTGGCCCAAGTCCGCGAACAGCTTGTCGACCTCGGCCTCGTGCGCGGCGGCCAGGACTTCGAACTCGGCCCGTCCCTGATCTGTCATCTGAACCTCGATGACCCGACGATCCGTTTTCACAGGGGTGCGCACCACCCACCCGTCTTGCTCTAACCGGGTAATGACCGTGGTTGCATTGCCGTTTGAAACCAACAACATCCGGCTAAGCTCGCTCATCTTCATCGGAGCCTCATTGCGATGCAGGGCAGCCATCACATCAAACCGGGGCAAGGTGGTGTCATGATTGACCCGCAGGAATTCGCGCAGATGGCTTTCAGACCTGCGCGTCAACCGCAGCAACCTGATCCAGGTGCGCAACCGCCGCCGTGACAGTGAAATGGTCTCGCTCATACTTCTCCCCCAGCGATGGAAATTGCCTGCCCGTTGATCCCTTCGGACCCATCACCGCACAACCATAACGCCGCACGGGACACTTCATGCGGCTGCACCAATCGTTTCTGCGGATTATGCGACGCCAATGCCGCAACAGCATCGGCGCGCGATTTTCCGGTTTTCTCAACAATATTCTGGATCGACCTTTCGGTCATTTCCGTCTCCAGAAATCCGGGGCACAGCGCATTGACGGTGATGTCCCGCTTCGCTGTCTCCAGCGCCAATGACCGGGTCAGTCCAACCACCCCATGTTTGGCCGCCGCATAGGGCGCGACATAGGCATATCCCTTTAGCGCCGCAGTAGACGCGACCGAGATTAACCGCCCCCAGCCCTGCATCTGGTTCAACCCGTCGCGCAACGTCAGGAAAACACCTGTCAAATTGACCGCCAACATGGCGTTCCAGTCGTCCAGCGACGTTTTGCCAAACGGCGCACTGGACGACGCCCCGGCGTTGGCAATGACAATATCCACCGGTCCCGCGGCCTTAAACAGCGCCTGCACATCGCCCTCATTGGTCACATCAGCCTGAACACCGCGGGTGTTTTCAATTTCACCGGCAACCGCATCCAGCCTGTCCTGCCTGCGCCCGGATATCACCACCTCGGCACCAGCACCGGCAAAATGCGCCGCCATGTCGGCCCCTAGCCCAGTTCCGCCACCGGTTATCAAAACGCGCTTACCCGCAAGTGTCATACCCGAATGGCCTCCTGCGCCTTTTCTTGCAGGCGATAGGCCTGATCACGCCCGGCCAAATACGGATCCGGCCATTGAACGGCCCCATCGCCCAGCGCGGTCCCCGCATGCAGGGTCCAGTAAGGATCAGCCAAATGGGGCCGCCCTAAACAAACCAGATCCGCACGCCCGGCAATCAGAATAGAGTTCGCGTGATCGGTCTCAAAGATATTGCCCACCGCCATTGTCGGCATACCCAGCTCATTTCTGATCCGGTTCGAAAACGGGGTTTGGAACATCCGACCGTAAACCGGGCGGGCCTCGGTGCTGGTCTGCCCTGCTGACACGTCAATGATATCGGCGCCCGCATCCCGGAACATCCGGGCAATCTCTACCGCGTCTTCTGGTGTAACACCGTTTTCCTCGACCCAGTCATTGGCTGAAATCCGAACCGACAGCGGCTTTTCAGCAGGCCAGGCCGCCCGCATCGCTTTCAGCACCTCTACCGGATAGCGCATACGATTTTCCAAGCTGCCGCCGTACTCGTCAGACCGGATATTGGACAATGGTGAAATGAACGACGAAATCAGATAGCCGTGCGCCGCATGCAGCTCCACCATGTCAAACCCTGCGCGATCCGCCATTTGGGTCGAAGCAACAAACTGGTCCCGCACCACATCCATTTCCGCGCGGCTTATTTCCCGCGGCGTTGCATTGCGAACAGACCACGGTATGGGCGACGCTGAAACAAGATCCCAGTTCCCCTCGCCCAAAGGCGCATCCATTTCATCCCAGCCTAATTGCGTTGATCCCTTGCGCCCCGAATGGCCAATCTGACAGCAAGTCTTGGCAGCGGTTTCCGCATGCACAAACGCATTCAAACGCGACCACGCGACCTGATGTTCTGGCGCATACAGTCCAGGACAGCCTGGGGTGATACGCCCCTCAGGGCTGACACAGGTCATTTCGGTGTAAACCAAACCAGCACCGCCCTTGGCACGCTCGCTGTAGTGCACGAAATGCCAGTCAGTCGGGCAGCCATCCACCGCCTTGTACTGCGCCATTGGTGACACCACGATGCGGTTACTCAGCTCCATGTTACCCAGTTTATAAGGCGCAAACATCGGCGCCCGAACAGGCGCATCCTCTGGCACACCCGCCTTGGTCTGGAACCAGCGCTCTGCTGATTCAACCCACTCAGGGTCACGCAGGCGCAGATTTTCGTGGCTGATACGCTGTGACCGCGTTAGCAGGTTGTAATTGAACTGCACTGGATCCTGATCCAGATACCGCTCCACTTCCTCGAACCATTCCAACGAGTTGCGCGCCGCTGACTGCAACCGCAGCACCTCTAACCGCCGCTCTTCCTGATACCGTTGAAACGCCTGCTCCAGCGTTGGCTCCGAATGCACATAATTCGCCAGCGCAATCGCACTATCAAACGCTAACCGCGACCCGGACCCGATTGAAAAATGCCCCGTCGCCGCTGCATCCCCCATCAGCACAACGTTTTCATTGTACCACTTTTCGCAGATGACCCGCGGGAAGTTCATCCAAACCGCTGAGCCGCGCAAATGGTCCGCATTAGAGATCAGATCGTTGCCATCCAGATACTTGGCAAACACCTTCTGACAGGTCGCAACGGTCTCTTCCTTGGTCATATCTGCAAAGCCGAACCCATCCCAGGTTGGCTGCAGACATTCCACAATGAACGTCGCCGTGTTGTCATCGAACTGGTAGACATGCGCCCACATCCAGCCGAACTCTGTCTTTTCAAAGATAAAGGTGAAGGCATCAAATTTCTGATGCGTTCCCAGCCAGATAAACTTGCAAAGCCGCGTGTCGATATCGGGCTTATAGACGTCCTCGTACTCTTTGCGCACAACCGAGTTGATGCCGTCAGTCGCCACCACAATATCATAGTCTTTGCGGTATTCTTCGGCGCTCTTGAAGATCGTTTCAAACTGCATCTTCACGCCCAGCTCACGGGCGCGCGCCTGCAACAGGATCAGCATCTGCTTGCGGCCAATCCCGGCAAACCCATGCCCACCCGAAACCGTCCGATCACCGTTATGCTCGACCGCGATGTCATCCCAATAGGCAAAATTATCGCGGATCGCATTCGTGCTCTGCGGGTCATTCTCCTGCATCTGCTCCAACGCATCGTCAGACAGAACCACACCCCAGCCAAAGGTATCATTGGCCTTGTTACGCTCCAGAACTGTGACGTCATGATCCGGATCGCGCAGCTTCATACTGATTGCGAAATACAAACCTGCAGGCCCGCCGCCCAGACACATTACTTTCATGACACAGCCCTTTGTTCACACGATTCCCGGCACTTCACTATTGAGGTTAGCACGGCGAATAATTATTTCAAGCTTAAAGCTTTGGATTTAAAACACCGCAAACACAGCTTTTCCCAGGTTGCGCACCAAACCCCAGAAAACACTTTGCAGTTTCACCGAACCTCTTGCTCCATCGAAAACAATAATACATATTCGAATAGAAGAATTATTGGAGAGAGTGATGACCTTACCCAGAAGACAGTTTCTTGCGGGCAGCGCAGCATTAACGGCTGGCGCGGCACTCGGTCTGCACTCCAGTCCATCACACGCACAACTCGCCTTGGGCGACTTCAAAATTGACGTAGTCAGCGATGGATCTCTGACATTGCCGGGCAGTTTCATATTCGACCCAATGCCACAGGACGAACTTCTGCCCATTCTCGAAAAACACGGCCAATCCGCCGAGGTTTTGACCCCACCCTGCAATGTTACCCTGCTGCGGCACGGCGACCGGACAGTCTTGTTTGACGTCGGGGCCGGGCCAGACTTCTCTCCGAACTCCGGAATTCTATTGGACTCGCTGGATGCGTTAGGTGTCTCACCAGACGACGTGACAGACATCATTTTCACCCACGCTCATCCAGACCATTTGTGGGGATTGCTGGACGATTTTGACGACCCTCTCTTTCCAGAAGCCAGCTACATGATTGGCAAAACGGAATGGGAGTATTGGATGAACCCCAACACCATCACTGACATAGGCGAGGCCCGAGCGTCCTTTGCCGTCGGCGCACAGCGCAGGTTATCGATGATCGAGGATCAGATTAGATTATTTGAGGACGGAGAAGAAATTATGACAGGCATCGCCGCCCGCGCAACGGTTGGGCACACCCCCGGCCACATGGCGCTGGAAATCCGCAATGGGTCCGAGTCCGTAATGGTTCTGGGGGATAGCATTGGCAACGATCACATCGCCTTTGCAAGACCGGGCTGGATTTCCGGATCAGACCAAGACCCCGAAACAGCCGCCGCAACACGTAGCTCTCTGATGGATCAGCTCTCACACGAAAAGACCCGCGTGATCGGCTACCACCTAACCGGCAATGGCACCGGCTATGTCGACAAGACATCCGACGGCTATGCCTTTGTGGCGGAGGCATAATGATGAAAAAATCCTTCCTTGCCGTCGCCCTGCTCGCCACCCCTACCCTTGCCAGCGAAGACATCGCCGATCAGTACCCCGGCTCGGTGCTGTATTCCAAACCATACGAAGTGATCCCGGGTGTCTTCTCGGCGATTGGGGCCACCGCACCGCCGACATATGAAAACGCCGGTCACAACAACAACCTGAGCTTCATCATAACCGGCGATGGGGTTGTCGTGATCAACGGCGGCGCATCCTACCAACTGGCCGAGGCGCTGCACAATGAAATCATGGCCGTGACAGATCAGTCAGTAAAACTGGTGTTCAACGAAAACGGCCAGGGCCACGCCATGCTTGGCAACTCTTACTGGGCAGATCAGGGCGTTGAAATTGTAGCCCACACAGACGCCGCCGCTGAATTCGAAAGCCACGGCGGGCAATCCCTGCGGGCCGCTCAGGCGCGGGTGATGGAGAAAGCAGACAACACCCGTGTCGCCCTACCTACGCAGACATTTGACGACGCTTATGTGGTTGAGATGGGCGATATGAAGATCGAAGCTCGCTACCTTGGCCCAGCCCACAGCCCCGGCGACATCGTTGTTTGGCTACCTGAAAAGAGCATGGTCATATCTGGCGACATGGCGTTCCACGAGCGCATGTTGCCGATTTTTGAGCACACAATGACCGCCGACTGGATCGAAACTTGGGAGACCGAGTTCGAGGCGCTGAACGCTACCTACGTCATTCCCGGTCACGGCCACCCCACCAACATGGATCAGGTGCGGCGCTATACCCGTGACTATCTGGTCTACCTGCGCGCCCAAATCGGTGCTCACCTGGAAAATGACGGCGATCTGGCAGATGCCTATTACGTTGACCAATCGCCCTACGCCAACCTTGATACCTTTGAAGAGCTGGCCACCAAAAACGCAGGTCGGGTCTACGAACAGATGGAATTCGAATAACCCAAACATGAAAAGAGCCAATCAGATCTCCACCTGATTGGCTCTTTCACAGTTTAAGCAACTGCTATTCCTTCAAAACGACAGTGCCTCTTCGACAATCTCAGCCAGCAGGGATTGAACCTCTTGCATCGGGCCTTCGGGGTAATTGCGATACCCAACCATCACCTCTCCCTCACGGTCGGCAACAAAAATGCCATAGGGGCAATGGGCGATATTCAGGGGGTCTGCTTCCATCATTTTCCGTGACAGCACAGCCGAGCAGAAAATGTAGATCTCAGCATTATCAAACAGGGTCACATCACTGCCCACGTCCTGCCCCGTGCGGCTCAGCATTTCGCCGACATGGCTGACATAGTCGATATTCAGTCCCTTATCGATGATCGCACTTTCCAGGCTAAATGCTGCGTCCTCAAAGCTTCCATCGTATTTGTAAATCGTCGAAGTCCCATCTGCACTGGCAAGACCAGCAGTGGTGATTGTCGTCATAACGGCCAATACAGCGCCGGATAAAAATGATCTCATGACTTCACTCCCTTGATACCAATAGCATTGCTGCAATTCTGCCAATTTAAAACCCTTGCAACCAGAATAGTCGCAAGGGTTACAAGACACCGAACACAGCATCCCGGTTCTTAGTTTTCGAACGACCTCAGGTATTCGATCAATGCCTTCTGATCGGCCTCTTTCTTTAGCCCAGCAAAGGACATTTTTGTCCCCTTCAGATAGGCACGCGGCTTAGCCAGAAACGCAGCCAGCTCAGCCTCAGTCCAAACCAATCCGCCCTCAGCAGCCTTCTTCATCGGCTTCGAGTATTTAAAGCCTTCAACCGCGCCAGCTTCACCATTCACGATGCCAGTCAAAAGCGGCCCGGACTTATTCTTGGCCCCCTCGCCGATCTGGTGACACGCCTTACATTTCTTGAACACTTTGGCCCCGGCAGCAGCCAGTTCTGCGTCGATGACATCAACCGCCACCTCGACCACTTCGTCCTCAGCTGTTTCTGCAACCGCGTCCTCAGCCGCGCCCCCCTGATCTGGGGTCACATCCAAGACCAGCGCCCGCATGGTCACTTCGACCACATCCTTGCAGTCCTGCATGCAGGGTTCACCAGTCCATTGGGCGTATTCAGTCTCAGCCCGGTTATCGACGATGAACCCGTTTGCATTGGGCATCTCAACGTCAAAAAACGTCTCGTTTGAAAGAACGAAATCATCCTCAATCAGATCGTTGGAGTAAAGAATATAGGCCACCATCGCATAGACTTCATCATCCGTCAGGCTGCCCGCATCACCATAAGGCATCGAGCGTTTGATGTAGTCAAAGGTGGTTGTCAGATACGGCCAGTAAGATCCAACCGTCTTAAGCGGGTCCTCGTGGTTCAGCGTATCCGCCCCGCCTGCCAGCTTGGGCCAATTGCCAAGACCCTCGGCAAAGTCACCATGACACGACGCGCATTTTTCAGCGAAAATCTCTTCACCATCCAGCGCATCCCCCGACCCAACAGGCAACCCTGTTCCGTCCGGAGTGATGTCGCCATCCCAAGCGGAGATTTCCTCTGGCAGCGCCGGACGACCCAGACCAAACTTGCCCGCAAACGCTGGGGCAGCGATCAGAGAAACCGCAACAGCCAAAGCAGTTGATTTAAGAAACTTCGACATTTTCTGCCTCACCGTTAGAACGCACCAGCCAGGTTTGGATACAGTTGTTGTGATAGATCGAGTTCAACCCGCGCACCTCGCGCAGTTGGGTCTTGGTGGGCTGCACATATCCGGTGTCATCCATGGCACGCGATTGCAGCATCATTTCTGATCCGTCCCAATCGGTATCAAGATAGAACCGCGTCAACGCCATCTTCTCACCCGGCTTCGCTAGACGCGCTGTCTCCCAGTTCTTGCCACCATCCTTGGACACATCCACACGAGTGATTGCGCCGCGCCCGGACCAAGCCAAACCTGTGATAACCAGTGGCCCAGTGCCGTGTTTGATCGGCGCCTGCGGGCTGGGGCTGGTCACGACTGACTTGGCATCCATCGCCCAGGTCCACTTGCGGCTGGTGCCATCTTCCAGCGTATCGGTGTATTTGCTGGTCTCTTCGCGGCTTTCAACCGGGGCGTCCATCACCTCGATACGACGGATCCATTTGACCCACATGTTGCCTTCCCAACCGGGCACAACCAGACGCACGGGGTAGCCATGCTCTTTGCGCAGCGCTTCGCCATTGGCCTTGAACGCGACCAAGACGTCATCCAACGCTTTCTCCATCGGAATAGACCGCCCGTTGGACGAGGCATCAGCACCTTCAACAAACACCCACTTGCCCGCCAGATCACCCGCCGTATCCAGCCCGGCTTCTTCCAACAGGGTACGCAGTGGCACGCCGGTGTATTCCATGTTGTGGATCATACCATGAGTGAACTGTGCACCGTTCAGCTGTGCGCCCGCCCACTCCATGCCGGTGTTGGCCGCACATTCGCAGAAATAGACGTGGTTTTCGCGCGGGAACCGTTCCAGATCGGCATAGCTGAAGACCAGAGGCGTATCGACCAAGCCGTTGATCATCAGGCGATAATCTTCCTTTTTCAGGTCAATCGCGCCCGAGTGATGCCGCTCAAACGCGCAGCCCTGTGGGGTGATGGTGCCATCCAGAGCATGGATCGGAGTGAAGTTGATTGAGCTGACAGTATCAGCGGTCAACCATTCCACGTTGCGGCGGATAACATCGCCTTCGTGTTCGATTGGCAACCCATAGCGCACCGCGTCCACGCCATCGCCGAATTCCTGTGCCCATGGTTGGATCTCGGTGATCAACGGATCTGGTGTTTGCGCATTTGCCGCATTCGCCGTCAACGCCCCTGCCCCCGCAGCCACCGCACCACCTAGGAAGGCGCGCCGAGAGCTGACGATATTGTTGTCTTTATCTGACATATCAGATGCCTCTTACTTGTGAGTGCAGAGCCTAGGCTCCGACGACTTTCACACTGTTGTTTGGATCAAGCGAAATGGTGCCCTGTTTGGCGATATGCGCCTCGACCACGTCCCAGATTTTTGGACCTTCGGTGCCTTCATTGACCGACGCCCAGCCGGCAACCTGGTAGGTCTTGGATGGATCAATGATCTCGCCTGTCTTCAACAAGGTCATTTCAGTGATGCGGCTGCCCTGCGGCTTGGTCACATCAATCCGGTAGCCAAGACCACCAACACGCACCATGTCGCCACCCTGCTGATAATAGGGGTCGGGATTGAACAGGTTGTCAGCAACGTCTTCTAGCACCACATGCAGGAATTCACCGGTCATTTCAGTCCGGTAAGCCTCGCCATAGCTCATCGAAGTCACGTTCCAGATGTCCTCGCGGGTGATGTCCTGCCCCGGTAGGATAGAAGGCCCCCAGCGCACACCAGGTGACAAGGCAATATCCGCGTCACGTTCCGAAATCAGCGCATCGCAAATCAAATCATCCCATGTTCCGTTAAAATTGCCACGGCGGTACAGGGTCTGATCATCCGCCGTTTGACCGATGACCTCACTCAGCGCATCCATATACGGCGCGCGTTGGTCATCAATCAGCTGTGCCACTTCAGGATCAGGCGTAATCACATCGGAGAAGATCGGGATCAGTTTGTGGCGGAAACCCATCATGCGGCCGTTGCGAACATCCAGATCCACACGGCTGACGAATTTACCGTTCGACCCAGACGCCACAATAATTGTTTCTCCCACCAGAACAGGTTCCGGCAGTGCGTCATGGGTGTGACCAGACAGGATCACATCAATTCCGGTGACGATACCCGCCATCTGCTTATCAACGTCAAAGCCATTGTGGCTAAGGCAGACAACCAGCTCAGCCCCTTGGGCGCGGACCTCGTCGACCATCTCCTGCATCCGCTCATCGCGGATACCAAACGAGTATTCGGGGAACATCCAGCCGGGGTTGGCGATTGGCATATAGGGAAATGCCTGACCGATCACAGCGACCTTTACACCGCCACTTTCAAAGAACTTATACGGCGGGAACAGCTCGGTAGGCTCGTCCCATTCCGCATCGAAAATGTTCTGACCTAGCGCGGCGAACGGCAGGCCTTCGACAATTTCGTTCACCCGTTCTGACCCAAGCGTGAATTCCCAGTGGAACGTCATCGCGTCAGGCTTTAGTGCGTTCATGACGTTGACCATGTCCTGACCAGCGGTCTGGTGGCAGGTATAGCTGCCATGCCATGTGTCGCCGCCATCCAACAGCAGTGCATCCGGGCGCGCGGCGCGGATCGAGTTGATGACTGTCGAAACACGGTCCAACCCGCCCACGCGGCCATAGGCCTGCGCAAGGGATGAGAAATCACTGTGGCTCAGCGCATAGGCCGATGGGCTACCGTCATCAATGCCATACAGCTTGCGGAAATCGGCGCCCGTTACGTGGGGAACCGCGCCCTTGTTTCCCCCGACCCCGATATTAACCGAAGGCTCGCGGAAATAGATCGGCTTTAGCTGTGCGTGAATGTCGGTGACATGGATTAGCGAGACATTGCCAAAGGTATCAAACTCTAACAGTTTGTCCTGCGTCAGCGATTGCTGCGCAGCCACCCGCGCCCAGTTTCCGAACCCTGACGCCCCATAAAGCGCAGCGGCGGCCATGCTGGTTTGCAAAAAATCACGGCGAGATATCATAGTCCGTCCTAGCTGTTACGACATATACGCATATATGAATTCGTTTTGAGGTGCAAAAGCCCCAATACCATCCGGCATTGGGGCCCTGTTTGTGTATTAGTTGCGGACCGAAGGCGTTTCAACGGAAAGCCCCTGACCACGCGAAGCGATATACAGCTCAAGCGATTTGAACTCGTCGCCACCAACCTTGTAAGGCTGCGCCCGAATATTCTTCATGCAGCCCTTGAAACGTGCATGGGTCGAATTCAGCTTGGCGTTCTTTAGGCGGTAAGTCGGAAAACCATTGGTCTGGCCCTGACTTAGGTGATCGGCACGGATCATCGTGTCATAATTGTCTTCGTGACAATTGGAACAGGACATATCCAGCTGACCAACGCGGGTATAGTATAGCTCTTTACCCTGCTCCCAAAACTCGGCAGCCTCACCATCGATAGCCACATTCATCGGCATGCCGCGCGACTGCAGCCCGATCAAGGCCGTCATAGCGACCATCTGGCCGCCAGAATACTTCCAAGGCTCCGCACCCATATGCTCAGTACGGCAGTTGTTCACCAAATCCTCCATGGTGACTACCTTGCCGTCTTCGACACGGGGCAATGTGGTCCGCAGACCAGCAAAGTCTTCGACATCCTCGTGGCAGCTGGCACAGGCTTTACCTTCCTTGCCGTCTACCTCGTTCCACGAGTCAATCGCCTGATCGACAAAGACAAATCCAGGATTGTCAAAATCATCAAGCTGAAGGGCCTGCGTTTCCTTGGCACGATAGATCCACCCTGATGTCACTTCATCAAGGTTTTCCGCGTGCGCAGGGGCTGCAGTCTGAATGGTGAACTCTTGCCCTTCAATAGATAGTGCTGCGGTTTCATCCGCATGGGTACTGACTGCCATCCCCATAAAACATGCCGTACTTACCAGTACTTTAAGTGTCTTCATTCGGTCGTCCTCCCTAATCCGTCCGACCTCAGCCGATTGCGATTTTTTTCGCTGTTTCGTAGACAGATCCGTCATCGTCGTACCAAGTGAACTTGAACTCGCCGGCCTCGGGGACCATTGCTTCAAATTCAAAATACGGGTTTGTCGAAACCGCAGGTTCAATGGTGACGTCGATGACGTTCTGACCATTAAAATCTGCAGTAAACCGGTTGATGATCGAGCGCGGAATAAGGTTGCCGTCATCACCCTTGCGCTGACCAGATTCCATCTTGTGGCTGATCAGAGTTTTGATTGTGATGACATCACCGGCCGCAGCCTTTTTTGGAACTTTGACACGAGGTTTTACACCAGAAGCCATTGTTGTTCTCCTCGTCTGAGTTAGCCGCCGCAGCCGCCGATTGTTACTTTTACGGTTGCACTTGCCTTACGGAACGAGCCGTCTTCCATTTTGGCAATCGCAACAACATCCTGTGTCTTGGCCAAACGGATACGGGTTGATCCCGAACGCGAGCCAGCAAGAGGCCCGAACTTAAAGGTCGCAACAGCTGGTGTTGGGTTGCCGGTTGCAAACAGGGAAATCTCAACCGCGCCAGCGGCCGAAACCTCAACCGGAACAGTGTTGCCGTTTTCCGCAATTTCCGGGGCGGTCAGATCGATACCACCCTCGGTCACTTCCGCTCCGCCAGTCATGGCAGCGATCGCATCATCAGTCAGCGACGCAAATGCCGGAAGGCCAGCCAGCGTAGCAAAGGCAAGTGTGCCAGTGCCCAGCGCAAGCGCTTTTCGACGTGTTAGGTCCATTTCATTTCCTCCCATGGAATCTGGGTAAATTATTGTTCTTTCAGGGTTTGAAGATAGGCGATGACATCTTCGACCTGCTGCGCGGTCAGGATGCTCTGACCTTCGAATTTCTCGAGCGTACGCTCAAAACCTGCGTCCTGATAAAACGCTGGCATGATGGTGTCTTCGAAAACCATCTTGGAATTGGCGACGATGGCGCGCAGCTCTTGCGCGCTCCAACGATCCGCAACGCCGGTCATTTCAGGGCCAACTTCGCCATGGAACGATTCCTCAGGCATGTCTGCGTTGACATGGCAGGCCAGGCAATTGCCCTGTTTTCTGTTTTTGAAAACGTCACGCCCGTTTGCCGCGTCTCCGGCAACGCCAGTCAAAGAGGCCATAACCACGCCATCTTCATATTTGACATCGCCTGGTGCCACGGGTTCAGCTGCCAGCGGACTTGCCAGCACCCCCGCCACCGCGATTGATATACCGATGATCCTCATGCGTCCTCCCAAACATTTCATTTTGATGTACGTTAGCGCACGACTCTGTGATGACGCAACAACAAATTCACTTACTTGAATTATTGTATTTGTTCGGGGGCCAAGACATACTCTCCGCCTCCCCTAATTAGCAGAACAGTATTTCGGTCAATTGAAAGCCCCACCAATTCACCACAGACCCATGTTTCGGCGTTTCCACAGGCGGATGTACATCTGATCTGTATCAAAGCAGATCTGGAAACTTGCCATTACATATCACAATATGTGAATTGAACGGAGCATGTCATGGACCTGATCACCCTGATTGAGCGGATTGGCGAAGCCCCCACTGCGGCTCTATTCGGTTTACTCACCGGAGTTGTGTTCGGTGCCTCTGCCCAACGCTCCCGATTCTGTCTACGCGCCGCGACGGTGGAATTTGCGCGCGGCAAGATGCAAGACAGCGTCGCCGTTTGGTTGCTGACCTTTTCCACCGCGCTGGTCTGGGTTCAGGGCGCGCAGATGCTAGGGCTGATGGATTCCTATAGCGCCCGGATGATGGCCGTCCCCGGCAGTTGGTCTGGCGCTATGATCGGCGGGTTGATATTCGGCGTCGGTATGGTGCTGGCCCGAGGCTGTTCCGGACGACTGTTAGTTCTCGCTGCCACCGGCAACCTGCGTTCAGTGGTGTCAGGACTAATCTTTGCCGTTGTCGCGCAGATGAGCTTGTCCGGCATCTTGACCCCTCTGCGTAACCAACTGGCCTCACTCTGGGTCACCAGCGGCGGCCGCAACATGGATCTGCTCGCAGCCACCCGCCTACCCGATTTTGCAGGACTGCTGATCGGAGCTGGCATTGCAATGTTGGCGCTGGTCCTTGCCCGCCGCAACCGGATCGGCGCCACACGGCTGGTGTTTGCCTCGGGTGTAGGCTTTGCGGTGGCCTTGGGCTGGGTGCTGACCTTCTCCCTAAGCCAAGTGGCTTTTGATCCGGTGCAAGTGGAAAGCGCGACATTCACTGGCCCCTCGGCCAATACACTGATGTTCTTTCTCGAACGCGATTCTGTGCTGCAATTCGACATTGGCTTGGTGCCCGGCGTCTTCATCGGCGCCCTGATTGCGGCTGCTCTCGGCGGGGAACTGAAATTCCAAGCCTTTGACGATGCGCCCACAATGCGCAAGGCAATGACCGGCGCAGCCATGATGGGTTTTGGCGGCATGTTGGCCGGCGGCTGCGCCATCGGCGCGGGTGTTACCGGCGGATCTATCTTTGTCGGCACCGCCTGGCTGGCCCTGTTTTGTATGTGGATTGGCGCAATGGCAACCGATTGGCTGGTGGATCAGCGTGGCGCGGTCAGAACAGCCTGACAGGTCGGTCCGCCGCACAGGCGAACTCACAGCCAAGACTGCCGCCCTGCCCGGTTCCCCCTTACAATTGATCATTTTGTCGTTCTGAATTTCCAAGAAGCCTTAGAAATAGCGGTACCGCCAAAGCGGATGTGGACGGGGATCAAACCCCGCGTGCTAAACGTTGTCTCTGCGCGCCCCTATCGTATCGGGACCCAGTTCCAAATGCCGGGGTTGTCAGTCCCGGCAGTAATCGCGATTGGCCAAATACTGCGGCATACGGCAGAATTTACCGTAAACAGACCGCGCGCTGCCCAGGCAACACCCTTGCCGAAACGTCAGACTTTGCTGAACTGCAGCCTTATGAGTATTTGGAGCAACGAGAAAAACTGGAGTTCCAACATGACGGCTTCTTTTTGCTGAAAATACTCAAATCCCCACACATGCCCTAATAGATACCGCCTCAACCAGTGCGCTAGACCTAACGCAAAACGCCAATATCCGGTGCGATGCTCAACATCCAAAACGCAATATAGTTCATTGAACTCGTCGCAATCAGCAGCCCGAACACAATCAACATTACCCCCATCACCTTCTCAACGACCCCAAGATGCCTGCGGAATTTGGACATCCACCGCATGAACGGACCGATAAAGAGCGCCGCTAATACAAAAGGCGCTGTCATGCCCAAGCCATAGACAAACAACAGGCCAGCCCCGGATGACGCGGTCTCGGCCCCTGCTGCGGTGAACAGGATCGCCGCCAGAACGGGCCCTACACAGGGTGTCCAACCAAATGCAAATGCCAGGCCGATAACATAGGCCCCTATCAGGCTAACGTTTGATGTCTCGCCCGCATCAGACCGGAGCTGCCGATACAGAATGCCAATCCGCATGATCCCAAGAAAATGCAGCCCCATCGCGATAATGATTGCCGCCGCAAACCAGCGCAGAACGCCAAAATACTCACGTACCACCTGACCAAACGTTGTCGCAGCAGCGCCCAACCCCATGAAGATGGTGATGACACCCGCCGCGAAGAAACAGGCCGCAAGCACCGCACGCAGCCGCATTTTGCCGTCAATCGGCGTCTCCGCAGAGATCTGGTTCATGCCGACACCGGCAAGGTAGCTCAGATAGAACGGCACAATGGGCAAGATACAGGGCGACAAAAATGACAAAATGCCCGCAAATGCAGCACCTGCAAACGTAATATCCAACAAGGCAGGCACTCTCTCTTGTGTAATTCACATATTCATATTACGTTGTTTGTTAAGCAAAGGTCAATTTCACATGTCACTCCGTCTTCTCCTTTTCAGCTTGGTTCTAAGCCTGTCGTCCGCATTGTCCGCTGCGGCTGAAACTGTTTTGGTGATGGTAGAGGAAAAGGGCTGTGTCTGGTGCGCGCAATGGAACGATGAGATCGCGCATATTTATCCAAAAACTACCGAGGGCAAAGCCGCGCCTCTGCGGCGTATGGATATTCACGCAGCGCGGCCCGATGATTTGACGTTTAGCCAATCACTTAACTTCACGCCTACATTTGTTTTGATGGTCGACGGAAAAGAAGCCTCTAGGATCGAAGGATACCCTGGAGAGGACTTTTTCTGGGGGTTGTTAGGGCAGATGTTGTCGGACGCCAGCATTGATATATCTGGATGAACTCCAGTTGTTATGGCAAGCACAGCGACGAAATGGCCAATACAGATCTAAAGGAAGACAACCAGATGGGCCTGCCAGTATTTGACGGTAACATGTGTGCCGAAGACATGGACAAGATGGCAGACAATGCCATGAAAGCCTCTTATTTCCTCAAGGCAATCAGCCATGAGGGACGTTTGATGATTTTATGTCATCTCGCCTCTGGCGAAAAATCGGTGACCGAACTTGAAAACCTTTTGTCATCGCGGCAGGCTGCTGTTTCCCAGCAATTGTCCCGGCTTCGGCTAGAGGGACTGGTGACGCCAAGACGTGATGGCAAAGTGATTTACTACAGCCTGACAGACGACCGGCCGAAAAAGATCATGGAAGTTGTCTACGATCTGTTTTGTCGCGACGACGAGTGAACTGGCCGAATGCATTCGCACAAAGTGTAGTGGAACGCGGCGATGCTTGATCTGATCTCTGAACCCGTAGCTGTGGCCCTTGTGGGCCTTGTCGGTGGCCTGCTGCTTGGTTTTGCGGCGCGTATCGGCCGGTTCTGCACCTTGGGCGCCATCGAAGATCTGTTCTACGGGGAAAACACGCTGCGCCTGCGCATGTGGGGTATTGCCATTGGGCTTTCGGTCATGGGCACATTTGGCCTGTCGGCTGCGGGTCTGCTTGACCTGAGCGAAACACTCTATCTGTCGCGACAATGGAACCCCTTAGAGAGCATTTTTGGCGGGTTGCTATTTGGTTATGGCATGGCCCTTGCCGGCAACTGCGGTTACGGCGCTTTGGCGCGGGCTGGTGGTGGCGATCTGCGCTCGCTGTTGATTGTCATGGTGATGGGCATTTCCGCATATGTCACGTTAGGTGGCCCACTGTCCTCGCTGCGCATCTGGGTGTTTGGTGCATCAGAGCAAGCCACTAATTTTCCCACCTTCGCACATCTGGCGGCACCAGTGGCCGGGGCCAGCATGGAGATCACAGGCATAGCAATCGGCGCAGTTATTCTGCTGCTGACGCTAGCAAACAAGGGGCTGCGGCAATCGCCCAGTCATGTGATTTGGGGCGCGGTTGCCGGTCTGGCGATCGTTTCAGGTTGGGCCGGAACCTATTGGGTCGCCAGCAATGGGTTTGACGCCACGCCCGTCGTCAGCCACACTTTCTCGGCCCCAATTGGCGAGACAATGCTGTACCTGATGACATCATCCGGCAATTCGATCAGCTTTGGCACTGGATCGGTCGTAGGCGTCTTGATCGGCGCCCTGATTGGCAGCCTGTACAAGGGTCATTTCAGGTGGGAATCCTGCGATGACCCGCGTGAGCTGCGCCGTCAAATCCTTGGTGCTGCTTTGATGGGCGTTGGTGCGGTTGTTGCGGTTGGCTGCAGCGTTGGTCAGGGGCTGTCTGCCTTCTCTGTCCTATCCTACAGCGCCCCCCTTACACTGATATGTATCATGATCGGCGCCGCATTGGGCCTGCGCCAGCTGATCTTGGGGTTCGCCCCATCCGTTTAATGGAAACTTGCAGAGATGTAGGAAGGGAGGCAATGTTCACCACATTGCCCCCACCTTCTTATTCGTCGATATCGAGCCTTAGGGCTTCTACCAGATCCGGCAAATCACCTTAGATAAACTCATCATCATCTTCAGGGGCTAAACCCATGATTTTGGCCAGCTCTTCTGCATCAGCCAAGGCCCCGGCTATCTCTTTCTTGATGTCACCACAGGCCTCAACAACATCCTTAGCCTGCTGTTCGAATGCATCGACAACATCGGCCATATTCTCGTGTGGCTGGTCATCTACACCAACTGGATTGTACGAGCCAAGAGCCGCCACCAGTGCCTCGGCGGCCTTGCGGGTGGATTCGACAATTTCTGGGTCAGTATCGTCTTCGTCTGGCATCCAACCGTCGTCAAAATAGGCCTCTTTCGCCGAGTGATCCTTTTCAAAGACAGCCATAGCCGCCGAAATCTTGCTCACGTCGGCCGCTTTAACCTTCACCTCGATGTCTTTCGACGTGGTCGCAGCGATGTAGAAGCTACCCCAGCTCATTACCGTCAGCTCTGGTTTGCCTGGGTGCCATTTTTCGGTCACCACCACGGCCCGCAACAATACAGGGTCTTCACGGTAGACCGTCTCAAGATAGGTCACGACCTTAGAGATATTGGTGCCAGGATCCGCCATTGTCCGCGCGTTCAGCCCGCAGGATTTCAGCGCATTCATCGCGATTGGGTTACGCTCTCTGCAGGCGCCGTAAGCCATCGCGTATTTGGATAGCGTTGGGTTCTTCTGCAACGCTTGACGGGCCAGTTTCCGGTCTTGGGGAGTTTTCAGCGCCTTTTTGTACACCTTCCAGGCGTTCGCCATTTCAACTTCGGTTTTAATGGTCAGCGCAATTTCCATAATACCTTCGGCACCTTGGGCAGCCGCCGAAACAGCAATACCCGCAGGCGCAGCCGGGCCACCGGCGGTTTTGACAATCTGGCCAACCAGATCAACAGCTTTTAGGGCCACGACGATATCAGCCTTAATGGTCTGTGTCGTTTGCAAGCCATAGCGGTTCATGATGGCGTCAGCCTGTACCGACTTGGCAGCCTTGGCCCCCGCCATATTCTCGGCCCAGATGGCCAGTTGTTCAGAGTGTTTGACGGCTTCGATGATCGAGAAAATCAGCTGTGTCCCCACAGCGACGATACCCGCAGCTGGCAGCAATGACGCAACAAACCCGGCGCCACCTGTCACAATTTGCTTGGTCAGATCATATGTCATCTGATCTTTCTTGCAGATCGCGATCAGCTTTTCGATCTGCGCGGCTTGACGCTCAAGGCTACGCAGCTCTTTTTCTTCGTCGCCACTGATGTCGGCGTCTGTATCGGTAAAGCCGTTGACCAGCAGCTCCTCGAAAACCGGGTCCGGCTCATTCCGGAAGTCAGCCATCGCCTGCTGCTGCTCTTCGTCATAGGCCTTTTTCTGTGCTTCGGCGGCGTCCTTGTCAAACCCAGCTGAAACCATTTCATCCAGGCTCTTCATCGTGATGCCAGTGCTCAGGCCTTTTTCAACACTGTCCAACCCCGAAGGATTAGTACTGGTATTCGTACTAATGTAGGCAAGCTGCGCTTTTCTCTCTTCCTCAGTCAAAGAGCTGTCAGCCTTAACCTTTTCCGTCGCCGCATCCTTGGCGTCCGACTTTATCTGAGATCCGACAGCATTGGCGTGAACTGCGGCAGCCCCAATCGCTGCAGCAACAGCTTCGCGTGGGTCTTTGGTCTGGACACCTTTTGCCACAGCCGCCAACGCCTTGATGCCACCGCGGATGTGTTGCGCCATGTATTTATCGTCTTTGTTGTTTTGCGTGATCCCAGCCGCAACTGCATCAGCGATATCATCAAGCGCCGCTGCGACATCGCCTTTGGCCAAATGCTTGGCTGCGCGGGTTCCGCGTGACGAACAGGTAATGATCGTGTTGACCAGATTTGCCGTGTCCGAGCCAACCGTCGCCTTTAGAATTCCCGTCAGCATGGCGTTGAACGCATCCACGATGTTGTGGACGTCCTTCGCATCGGCGACTTCTTTGGCAATAGTGTGAGTGCTGGTGACGCAAATCAACGTCAGGTCCAGCACATTTTTCACCTTGATCGCTTCGCGCGCTTCTGAGCTTTTCTGGATACTGTCCACGCCCTGCGCCGCCGCAATGCCGCCCGCAACTCCGGTCGCAGCCGCGCTGCCGACTTTCAGCAGGCTGGAGGTAACGCTGACACCAACATCAAGTATTTCCATTATTTTTTTCGGACCGGTCAGATCCTTGGAATATTCCTGAAGTCGTGCGTCATAGGCCTCAGATGCGCCAGAGAAGGTCGACGCAACTTCGGAAAATCGGTCAGGCACGACGTTCTCGGGGATCACCCCCTCGCGAACCAGCGGCATCCACAGATCTTCGCGTATCTTCAGATCATCGACGACTGTTTCCCCGTTTTCATCAAGCTTTTGATAGGCTGGCATATTCTCCAGCTTACCCTGTACTTTGATGATTTCCTTGAAGGTCATCATGACGGCCTGAATTTCTTCGGGCTTCATTCCCTTTGTGCCCGGCAAGTCATGCCAACTGTCGATTTCTTTCATCGGATCGCCACCAGGGTTGACCGATTTCAGCGTGTCCAGCATTCCGATCTTGTCTTTAAAATTTTCCCAAGCTCCGCTTGGAACCTTTTCAACTTCAAAGCTCATGCCCTCTTTCAAAGCATCCAAATCAAGCTCACTCTGAATGAGCTCAAGGCCCTCTTTGTGATTGTCGCTGCGTTCTCTGGCGAGATCAGACGCGAGTTTGAGCCCTGAAAGTGTTTCCAGCCACTCTTGCTGGCGCTCTGACAGAACGGGTTCCGGAGCGTCTTCCAATTCGGGCGGATTTACGGATGTATCGGTCATCGCTTGTTCTTTCCCCTTAGGCGGAAATCAGGACTTTATATTCCAGATCACGTAGAGTGGCGAAAACGGGACTGATCACGTTCTTCACCCCAAATGGATTGGCTTGCGCGGCGCGGATCAATGGATCGTTTGCGATGAATTCTTTCATCAAACGTATCTTGTTCAGCGTCTCTTCGCGGGTGCGCTTCAGTTGCTCAGCCGTGGCACTCGAATTGGCATAGGTTTTTTCGGCGTCATCAAATAGATGCTCATCAATGAACCTGGTGGCGTTCTCCAGCGTTTTTTCGATTTTACCCGCCGCCTCTTCCAGATCGTCATGGCCCGTTACTTTCTTAAGTGCCTCAGCCTGAATCTGGGCGATCCCTTCATCCAGCTTGATGAGCGCGCCATTCCAAGTACTCGCAATACCAGCCAATTTCTTCCGACCCAGCCTTGCTTCCTCTATGACGCGGTTCATCTTGTTCTCTGCTGCCTCAAGAACTTTGACTGAGCGCTCCAGATCTTCTGTTGACTTCATGACATCTCTGGAACTCTTGGCCATGTCTTCGATAGCTTTGAATTCTTTGTGGATGTGGGAGCCGAACCCATACCGGAAGTAGAGTTCTTCATGCAGTTCCATGAACGCTTCGTACTTGCGCCTAAACTCCAGCAAGTCCTCTTTCTTTTTCTTGATGGTGTCTAAACCTTTAGTCTGCCCATTCATCGCATCTAGGCACATTTGGTTTTCTTCCGGTGTGCGATCCTCGGCGTTCTTTTTCAGTGCCCCGGACATGTTGACGATTTGAGTGACAATTTTCTTCAGCTCATCGTCCGCAGCTTTCATATTTGCCTCAGACTCCATCCCCGCATACTCGCGTGCTTGGGCAAGATCATCGGCCAGAGGCCCGACGTAGGTTTTGAAGAACCCCGGAGCCTCATCGGGCACCACAGATTTCATCGCCTTCAGCAAAACAGCAAATGCTGCTTCGGTCTTGTCCGCAGATTTCTTGAACTGTTTCAGCCAAACGATGCGCTTTTCCGTCAGCTTATCTAGTGAATCTGAGTTGGTGTGGAGTTTGCCCAACATAGTGTTGAAGTCGGTGATCGCTAAGCTGGCTGGCTTCTTCAGCGCCGCTTTTTCGACCTCTTCGTATTCGGTGCTCAAAGCCTCGTGTAGCTCCGGGCAGAACTTTTTGTTATTCTTGCTCTTCAGCGATCTTTTGCACTGGTACTGTACCTCGCCCAGATCGATGACCTCACGCAGGTTGTCCTCAAGATCCAACGCACGTTGTTCCAGTGAGGCCACCATTGCCTCGGCTCCGGACAACGCAGTCTTGTTTGCCCCGTTGGCCATCAAAGCGTTGATCACTTCCACTTCGGTTTTGACCTGAGCTCGAAAACCTTTTTCCCAGTCACTGTTGGCCTCAAACTGGATGTCGAGCACAAGATCGCCGATCTTTTTCTGCACCGCATCAAGTCGGGCTTTCAGCTTATCTGCTTCTTGATTGTAGTCGTCAGTCTGGGCTTTGGCGGCGTCATTTATCTCTTTTAACAGCGCGTCCAAACCACCCATCGCAGCCCTAGGATCCTTAGGGCTATCGCCCGAGGCCTCAGCAAAAGCAGCGCGAAGCATCTTGGCCTCTGGCACGGCCCAGCCTTCGATCTGAGCAAGCGCAGCACCAACCTCTTTTACCTTGGCATAGTACTCTTGCAGCAGCTTCTCAGCATCCTGATTTTGCTTTGCTTCAATCGCCAGATCGCGCAGCTTGCTTGGCTGGCTGACGATGTCATTGATCCCGTCGATCAACCCGGCGACATCCTGTTTCACCTTATCAAGATGGGCATCCAGACTTTGTTTTAGGCCAATCAGCCCATCCGCCAGTTCTTTCTTCGTAATATCATCTTTTTTGACCCGAGCGTCGAGCTCCTCCGCAGTTCCTTTAAGGTCGCGGTTCAGCGCGCGTTTGGTCTCACTGCGAAATGACGCGACCAGAATGTCCTGAGTTGTGACAACACCGGTTAAATCCGCATCCCGCTTGATAATCTCGTTTCTCAGATCACCCAGCGCCGCATCCAAACGATCCAGCTCCGGGTTCACGCTATCAAGGTGAAACTGGTACATCTTTGCGCCCTGACCGAACGAGTACATGTTGTCGACTTTGCGGCGCATTTCTTCGGCGGTTTCGTCCTGAACCGGGCCAGAAACTGTTGTTTCGACAGGTTGGCTTTCAATTGCCTTAAGCGCAGCCTTTGCATCAATGATGACCTGCTTCAACGCCTTCTTTGGATTGGTGTCAGCTTTGGCCTCGTTGAAGATCACCGAAAGGCGCGTCTTCAGCTCACCCTTTTGCACAGAACCATTGGGCAGCGCATTCACCGCCTCCAATGCAGGCGGCGCATATTTTTGATAGACGTCGACCGAAGTTTTCTTGGTGTGTTTAAAGAGAGATAGAAACCCTCTTCTCTTTTTCTTGTCAGCCACTGTCATTCTCCTTTGCCTCAAGCCGATTGGCAGGGACCGTTCAACTCAAGATTTTCTGGATTGCCGAAATCGATGTTCTTGCAGTCGACGAAATGGCGACATCGACATAGCCGTTTTCAGTATCAACAGCATCGAAGAACGGGTCTTTCAGGTGGTTTGAAAAATCGTTCAGAATTCCGCGGCATTTTTCCAGTTTCTGCGCCTGCTGTTCAACATCTGGGGCATCAACCGCATCCGTAAGAGCAATTTCCAGACGACCGTCAAATGGATCGAGATAGGTTTGAATATCCGCAATCTTGGCTTGCAGATCTTTCAGATCTTCCGGCTCGTTATCCTCGTCCTCGGTCTCGGCCTTGATGATCTCGGCCTTGAGGCGTTCAAGTTCCTTACGCATCTTGCCAACGGACTGGGTCCAAAGCAGCTTTGACTGCGCCAGCGCCTTGCGCCCCGGCGCCTTGGCTTGCGGTGTTGCGGTCGCTTCAGTCTGACCAGCCTGTGCAATCAACCCCTCCAGCATGTCAGCGGCCTTTAGCGCACGGGCGAAATCGCCCTCGGCTGATTTTTCCTGAGCAAAGGACCAAACGGCACGGACCTTGCTGATATCGCCCTGCCCAGCCTTTAGCATCTTGGCCAGCGCGGGCGCCAACTCGGCCTTGCGGCTTTCCCATGCCTCTTGCTGCGGATTTGGCTTATCAGATGTTTCGACGTCTTCAGCGACATCATCATCTATATCCGAGTCCAACACTTCGCCATCAGGACCAAGAAAAATAACAGACCTCTTCACGTTGATTGATCTGAAGTACTGCTTCAGCTGCTTGGCCATTGGCCCGTTGGGATCTTTTTCGCACTTGAACGTCGTCTGCGTGCCTTCGGTCGATATCTCGCCAAAGGCGAGCTTGGGGGTTTCCCCAATTTTGCGCGCCTGTTTCAGCAATGCTTCTGCGGCTTTAGTGCGGTGCATCAAGAGCACCGTACCCTCGGGTTTTTTCCCAAGGGCAAGCGCAAAGGCCAAGGGCTTTTTCTTGGTTAGCGCAATTTGTTTGCGTACTTCATCTGCGGCTGGTGCGTCGTCTGCCATCCAAAATCTCCAAGATGAAATTGGCTCTCGCCAGAATATCAATGAATGTTCATTCCCATCAATTAATGGGCCCATCGCGGGCATGTTGGGCTGGATTATTTTGAAAGTCCAGTGTCAATTTCTTGCCAGATGCTATCCCAATTCCGGCTAATTTCATGCGGAAACAACACCCTCTATCATTGGCACTAAAGAGAAAACAGAATTTCAGCCTATTCCCTTACTGGAAACACCGGGCAGAGAGAGAGTATCGTTTCAACCTGCCCGCCCCAGCCAGAAACTAAAAACAGCGCCCTGTTCTGGGTGGTTCTGCGCAATGATCTTTCCACCCTGCGCCTCAATTGCTTTCTTGCAAAACGCCAACCCTAAACCAGT
The DNA here is from genome assembly GCF_011813015.1 of Parasedimentitalea denitrificans. GTDB lineage: Bacteria > Pseudomonadota > Alphaproteobacteria > Rhodobacterales > Rhodobacteraceae > Parasedimentitalea > Parasedimentitalea denitrificans. The sequence goes on from NZ_QHLQ01000001.1 coordinate 463,485, forward strand.
AGAGGATGCGTCCTGCTGCCTGACCTTGTTCAGCTGATAGAAACGCCCAAAAACTTTTTCGTGTTCGTTGATAGGGATTCCGGGACCATGATCGCGGACCGTAAACAAGACTTGGTCGTCCCCGTCTGCCTGCGCCTGAATTTCTATTTGCTTACTATTTCCAGCATATTTGAGAGCGTTAAAGCAAAGGTTGGCCAGAACCCGGGTGGTTAGTTGCATATCAGCCTCCACCACCAGATCCGTCGGTTCAAATTGTAAAATCGGATTATGATTCAGAATTTCCTTAGCCTGTCGGAAAATTTTCTGCGCCTCGACAGACCGTTTATAGACGGGCATTTGCCCCGTCTCAATTCTGCTAAGCTCCAGCATATCGTTGGTATAGCCAGCAATGTGTTTTACGTTTTCGATAGCCGTTTGGATCATATCGGGCAGGTCAGGGTCAGAAGCGGCATCAATACTGGATTCAACGATTTCCAAAACGCTGCCAATCCCCTGCAGTGGAGATCTCAGGTCATGGACCAGCATGGTTGTCTGATCTTCCCGATGCTTGTCGGCAGCCAGACGGTCACGTAACAGTTTTTCAAGTGTTTCCGCCTGTAGCGCCTGCTCTTTGCGCAGGCTTTCTAAAGCCAGGTGCACCCTGATCCTCGCTGCCACCTCCTCAGAATTGTACGGTTTTTCAATATAATCACTGGCCCCAGCGGAAAAGGCAGCCACCTTGTCCTCGGGCGTGATACGTCCACTTAAAAAAATGATCGGAATGTTCCGGTATTCATCCATCGCCTTTAGTTTTTTGCAGAAATCAATACCATTCATTCTGGGCATCACGACATCCAGCAAAATAATATCCGGTGGCGAAGCCTTGATCGCCTTCATGGCCATCTCGGCACTTGTACCTGCGCGGGTTTCATAACCCAGGTTCCTAAGAATAGGGACAAGCAGGGCCAGGCTATCGACATTGTCGTCTATTGCGAGAACGCTATTAGGGCGATCAGGTGTTGGCATCCAGAATCTCAGCAATCTCTTTTAACATTTGTTCGTGTTCAAAGCCCGCGGCTCTACTTCTGATCATAGCAACAATAGAAGGGTCAACATCAACAAGCTTCTGCACGGCCTCCTCAAGCTGGCTAACCGAAAGAGTCTCTAACGCATTGGAAATGGTCAAAAGACGCATTCTATCGATTTCCGACCACCTAGTACCGTTATCCCCAGCCACGCCAAGATTTCGGTCAATTGCCGCGAACAATGATGTTTCATCCAGTGGCTTCCGGATAAAATCAGTCATCCCAACCGACAATGCTCGCTCTTTGTCCTCATCAAATGCATTAGCGGTAACCGCAACGATCTGCGCATCTCGGCCTTCGGGTAAGTTCAGGATCTGGATAGTCGCATCGAACCCATCCATCTTGGGCATTCGGATATCCATCAACACCAGATCAGGTTTTTCAGCTTTGAATTTTTCAACTGCATCCACCCCATCAACCGCTTCTATCAGCTGATATGGTTTTTCAGTCAGCAAAGCCGCGATCAGTTGGCGGTTGCTGCTAACATCATCCACTATAAGGATCTTGGGATCGTCTCCCTTTGCTATGTTGATGGCTGGTCTCTTGGGTGCCCTTTTCAGCGAATTTGGCTGCACTCTCCCCGGCTCGACTAGTGGGATCACCAGCCGGAAATGGCTACCCGCCGTGGACGATTCAACCAGGGTGAGATCACCCCGCATCAGCAAGGCAGATTCCTTACTGATCGCCAGCCCCAATCCTGAACCTTCAGTTTGATGGAGCCCTTTGGCCTGTTCAAAAATCCGAAATACCCTCTCTTGGTCCTTTTTCGGAACTCCGGGGCCGGTGTCGATCACATCAAATACGATTTCCTGATGGCCACTTGCTCTTGTCGTTGTCTTGACGGTCAGTGTTACCCGCCCTTTCTGTGTAAACTTCACAGAATTGCCAATCAGGTTGATCAAAATCTGCCGCAGCTTACCATAATCCGCGTCAATAAAATCAGGAACATCAGGTTGAACCTTCACATCAAACCCAAGACCTTTTTCGTCGGCCTTGAAGCCCATGATAGAGTCAAGATCACTCGTTAGCTCTTCAATTGGAATTGCCGTGCTTTCCAGTTCCAAATGGCCTGATTCAATTTTTGACATATCAAGTACATCATTGATAAGAGACAGCAAATGCCTGCCACTCCGCCGAATACGATCCACATGTGTCTTGTTTTCCATCGACAGGGATTTGTCGCGAAACAAGACATCCGCAAACCCTAGGATAGAATTCAAAGGTGTTCGAATTTCATGCGACATCGATCGCAGGAATTGGGACTTTGCCAGGTTCGCGGATTGCGCCAAATTCGCAGACTGAACCGCTTCGCGCTGTTCCTCAATACGCTGTGACATCGATGCCAATGCGGAATGCAATTCCACGACCTCGCGTGGGCCTTCGGTAATGGCAGCATCTTCGGCGCCGCGGCCTGACGCAATCGTGTTGGCGACATCAACTGCAACGCGGAACGATCCGGAGACCTGACGCGAGATGAAAAAGAAGAACGCGCCAAAGCCAAGTGTCATGATCACCGCAGCAAATCGGAACCAGTTTCGAAATGTGACCATTGATTTTGTCAACTGGTTCAATTCCGAGGCCGCCTCCTCTGTTTCCTCTTGGGTCGCGTTGTCCAGCAACCCTTCGGTTCGGGACATAACGATGTGTTCCAGATTATCTGCTGCCTTGAGTGCATCCAGTTTCGCCTCAGACGAGTAGCTGGAAAAAATATCCTCGGCGCCTCTATGGATCGTGTCGTGCAACTGGCCAATCCGCCGCAACGCAAGCTGTTCGCCCTTGTCCGCTTCCTGAACGATTGCGGACTGCAGCATCTGGCCAAAGCGTACCGAGTTTTCAAAGAAGATCTCCTCTTCTTCGGGTTCGCCGAATACATACTCTGAAATCGAGTTGATCATTTGCGGCGCGATATCGCTGAGTTCCCGATACTGATTGAATGCTGTCAGTGTATTTCGTTCCAGATTGCCTGAGTTGCTCTGGTCGATAAGCTTTTGATAGGTCCGTTCGCTGATCGCCCGCAGCTCTTCGCGCAGAATCTTCCCCGATGTGTTTTCAATCCGATCGGCAAGTTGTGCTGCTGAGCGTTCGATATCAGGTGAGTAAACGGCAAAAATGTCGGCCCGGGTTCGGGTTTCATATTCATAGACCAACGCCTCAACCTGGGTCAGCTGAGAGAGCTCAACCGGGCGTGTTTCCAATGGTTTCAGCGACCCAAGAAACCCCTTAAATTCTTCGAGGTTTGCTTCAAAATCCGCAAGTTCGTCACTCTCACCAGACAAATAATCAAGAACGTTGGCTTGAAGATCTCCGATCTCGTCCAGGATCTGAAGGTATAAAATCGCGCCTGGAACATCATCGTCCCGCACCTGCCGCGCCTGTTCCAGACTACGGCTGGTGGCCCGCTCAACATTCAAGATAAGCACGACAAGCGGGACGAACATCGCAAAGAACAGCAACCACATAATCTGGCTCAGACTAAGTCTTAGGTTCTGCCTATTGAAGACGCCCATGATTTCGCCTGCTCCGTACAAACCACTATCAAAATGTGTCTGTGAAATTTACAATTTCAAATATGACTTGTCGACTACTTCGGCTGTTTCCCATTGGAACAGCAACATAATTTTACGATTGACCAGGTGGCGAGCATTTTCGCCAGGCATCCAGACACGCCTTAACTGCGTCAACACCTCGGCAAAAATCCAAGTGTTTTTCGTTTGAGTTCAGCGGATTAGACGCAAACACGCCCAACCATATAGGTCTGACAGTCAAGACAGGCAAACCCTTTTGACCATAGCGCCCCCCAAAGCAGAACAGCGCCGCGTATTAAAAAACTGAAAATAAAGACGAATTTAACCGGGCCATTTAACTTCCATCAAAAAAATGGCAACAAGAACACGTTGCGAATTCGCGCTTAATCAGCAACCGCCCCGCCCCCCTTGAGCAGGAACACCCTGACCTCACCGATGTACAGATCCGCTCCTGAATCCGTTCAGTGCGCACCCCTTCGGATCATATCAGCGGCTTTTTCGGCGATCATCACCACGGGTGACGCCGTATTGCCCGAAACGATTTTAGGCATCACAGAAGCATCAACAACTCGTAGCCCTTCAAGCCCACGCAGGCGCAACTGCGGGTCAACCACAGACTGCTCATCACTGCCCATTCTGCAGGTGCCAACAGGGTGGAAAATGGTGGTGGCGATATTTCCTGCTTGCTGCAGAATTTCCTCGTCTGTCTGGGTCTCTGGGCCGGGCAGGATCTCTTGTGGCATGTGAGGGCTTAGCGCCTTGGCCGTCATAATTTGACGCGCTTGCTTGATCGACTGCACCGCTATGCGCCGGTCTTTTTCTGCTGACAGGTAGTTCAGACGGATATTTGGCTGCTTGCTACTTTCGGCGCTGTTAATATGACAGTCGCCGACGCTTTCAGGGCGCAGATTACACACAGATACTGTAATTGCCGGAAACGGATGCAACGGGTCACCTAACCTATCGGTGGACAGCGGTTGGACGTGGTATTCTAGATCCGGCATCTCTAGCGACGGATCTGATTTGGTGAACATACCAAACTGGCTGGGCGCCATCGACATTGGCCCACTTTGGTTCAGCGCGTATTGCATCGCAATCTTCGCCTTGCCAAACAGACTGTTGGCCATGGTGTTCAACGTCTTGGCGTTCTTCACCTTGAACACGGTCCGAATTTGCAGATGGTCTTGCAGGTTCTCTCCGACCGCGGGCAAGTTATGTTCCACATCCAGCCCCAGCCCCCGTAGCAGTTCCGGGTTTCCGATACCTGACAGTTCCAATATCTTGGGCGAATTGATTGCACCAGCGGCCAACAACACCTCAACACTGGCGTTGGCTTGCTGCAATTTGCCCTTGTGGCGGAAAAGAACGCCAGTTACGCGGCGATTTTCGATCACCAGCCGCTCAGTCTCGGCCTTGGTGATCACACGTAGGTTAGGCCGGTTCATTGCCGGACGCAGAAACCCTTTGGCGGTATTCCAGCGCACGCCATTGTTTTGGTTGACCTCAAAAAAGCCGCTGCCCTCGTTGCTGCCGTCGTTGAAATCTTCTCGCGGCATGACACCAAATTCCTGAGCCCCCTCTTGCACCGCCCGCAAAATGTCCCACTCAAGCCGCTGCTTTGAAACCTTCCATTCCCCACCAGACCTGTGCAGATCAGTGCTGCCGCCGTGGTGATCCTCGGACTTAAGGAAATAGGGCAGCACGTCGTCCCAGGCCCAGCCAACATTCCCCAGCTGACGCCAATGGTCATAATCCGTGGACTGACCGCGCATATAGATCATGCCGTTCACAGACGAACAGCCGCCCAGCACCTTGCCACGCGGATAAACCAAGCTGCGACCGTTCAACCCCGGTTCAGGCGCCGTTTTCATCATCCAGTCGGTGCGCGGGTTGCCAATGCAGTACAGATACCCCACCGGGATATGCACCCAGTGGTAGTTATCCTTGCCCCCAGCCTCTAGCAACAGAACCCGAGTGGTGGGATCTTCGCTTAGCCGGTTGGCCAACACGCAGCCAGCAGTGCCAGCCCCTACGATAATATAGTCATATTCCCCATCAAGGGGCTGCGCCTGCGCCATAGCCATTGATCCGAGTCTTGAGGTTAGTATTTGATCACGAGTTTGCCGATCATAGCAGCACCTTCGATGATCTGATGGGCCTCTTTCAAGGTGTCCGAAGACAACCCATGCAGAACCTTGGTCTCAGTTGTGGCAATAGTCCCATCATCAACCATCCGCGCCATGTGCGCCAGGATATGGCCTTGCTTGTACATGTCCGGCGTCCCAAACAGCGAGCGTGTGAACATCAGCTCCCACATCAGGGCAGCTGATTTTCCTTGCAGCGCCGAAATATCCAGCTTTTCCGAAGTCTCGACAATGGTCCCGATCCGGCCCTGAGGCGCGATCAACTCGCACATGGCATCCCAGTGCTGGGCGGTGTCGGCGTATTGCACGATATAGTCTGCTTGATGAAGCCCGGCCTGCTTCATATCCTTTACCAGATCGCGGTGGTTTACCACATGATGGGCGCCCATCTGACGGCACCACTTGGCCGTTTCAGGCCGCGAGGCTGTGGCGATCACTGTTGCATTGGTCAATTTGCGGGCGATCTGCGCGGTGATTGATCCAACACCGCCAGCACCGCCAATGATCAGCAGTGAAAACGGAGTTTCGCCCTGCGGCACCTGCAACCGTTCAAACAGGATTTCCCACGCGGTTAGCGAAACCAGTGGCAAGGACGCTGCCGCCTCGGGCGATACATTTTTCGGGGCATGGGCGGCGATGCGGTGATCGACACATTGTAACGACGCGTAGGAACCGGGTCGATTGGCATCACCTGCGTACCACACCCGGTCGCCCGGCTTGAAACCGGTCACGTTAGCTCCGCATTCAACCACGATGCCCACCGCATCATAGCCAAGGATAAACGGGGTCTCGTGTGGAGTGTCTACAGCGGTGCGAATGCGCCGTTTGGCATCTGCTGGATTGACCGAGACAGCCTCAATCTCGACCAGCAGATCATTCACCTCTGGTTTAGGGTCCGGTAGTTCCACATCGAACAGGCTTTCGGCTTCTTCGATTGGTAGCGAATTCAAAAATCCAACAGCGCGCATGGCTGTACTCCTTATTTGTAAAACTTGGTATCAGGACTGGTTAGTGTCAGTGCTGGGCCCACAGTGGTCTCATGGCTTCGCTCAACTGCAGATAGCGGCTGTAGCGTTTGTCATAATGGGACTGCATCTCGGTATCCGGCGTGAACGAGGCACGACTACGGGTCATTGCCGCGATGCCGGCCTCGTAGTCAGCAAACAGCCCAGCCCCCAAACCCGCGCCGATGGCAGCCCCTAGGGCACCGGTCTCTTGTGCTTCGGCAACGGTCACAGGCACACCCAGCCCGTCGGCAAACATCTGTGGCCAGACCGGACTGCGGGACCCACCGCCGGACAGCACCGCCGAGTTGAATTCAACGCCAGCACTGCGCAGCACTTCAATATGGCGGCGATGCTCGAACATCACGCCCTCATACAGTGCGCGCAGCATGTGACTTTCGCCATGCCAACCGGCAATGCCATAGAAACCAGCGCGATATTCTGCCCCCTGCCCCGATCCATATAGGAAAGGGTGGAAATACGGATCGTCTGCCGCAGGTGTGACCTCTGCCACCCTTCCGTTGCAGTATCCAAACGGGTCGTCATGGTGTTCGCCGCGTTCTATGAACTCTCGGACGTACCACTCCAAATTGGCTGCCGAGGTGGCGCTGGCCTCAATATTCACAAATCGGGCACGGCCAAAACCGGCAACCATGAACACGCCCGGATCAACCACAGGTGTGGATGAAAACACCTGATTGATGCTCCAGGTGCCACAGATGATCGAGGCCTGTCCTGCCTCAACCACGCCGGATCCCATCGCACTAGAGACTACGTCAAAATACCCACCCACCACAGGTGTACCATCGGCCAATCCTGTGGCCTCGGCAGATTGGGCGCTAATTGTGCCCGCAACATCCGCGGGATCAAACAACCAAGGTAACATACCCCGGGCGTCCTCAAGCCCATAGAGCGCCAGCAACTCATCATCATAAATGCAATCTGGCATCCGCAGCAGCCCACAACCTGACATGTCCGAAATGTCGCTTGTGCGAAGACCTGTCAGTTTGAAGTTGATGAAGTCCTTGCACAACATCACAGATCCAACCTGCGCATAGATTTCTGGGCGGTGCCGTTTGATCCATGCCAGCAACACAGGCGTTTGCGAAGGCCAGGGTTTTTGCAGGCAAATCTCATGCATTGCGTCACCGTGTGCCTCGGCCAGTTCCGCCGCCAGATCCGCCGCACGGGTATCCAGTGACTGAATGCCAATCAGCGGCTCACCATCGCGATCCACCAGATACAGCCCGTTGCCATGACCGGCACAGCCAACCGCCGCAATCTGGCTTGGTGCGATACCAGCCGCATCAATACAGTTACGGATTGCTGTTTTGGCATTGGCCCACAACTCGTTCAGGTCACGCTCGACATATCCCGGCTGCGGCGTCGAGGATTGCCCATCCAACGCATGCATCGCCACCTGACGTCCCTGCAGATCAAACAACACTGCCTTGATCACAGTGTTGCCCGCATCCAGCCCCAGCAGATATGTCTGTTGATCACTCACGATTGTAAATATCCCATGCTTCTTCGCCGCTGGCGCCATTGTGGATCATCGCCATCAATGCCGCGACCACGGCCTTTGGGTTGTCATGCTGATAGATATTGCGACCATAGACCATGCCCTTGGCGCCCTGCCCCATCAGTGCCGCTGATTTCATCAGCACAGTCTTCAGGTTTTCCTTGCCGCCGCCCCGTACCAGGACCGGCACCCGGGCAGCCTCGACCACGCGATGGAAATCCTCTGCGTGTTCGGTTGGATCCGCCTTAATGATGTCCGCACCCATTTCACTGGCCAGCCGGGTCAGCGTGACAATCTTGTCGGCGTTGCCATCCACCTGATAGCCACCACGAATGTCATTGGGCAGCATCACCAGTGGCTCGATCATCAACGGCATGCCGTATTTTTCACAGGCAGCCCGCACCTTTGAGATGTTCTCGACACATTGGCGGAACAGCTCGGGCTCGTCCGGCAGCATGAACAGGTTGACCACCACCGCAGCCGCATCCATTTCCAACGCGCCGATAATCGGCTCTTCCGCGTTTTGCAGCAGCGACCACATCACCCGATGGCGTTGGTCGTTATAGGGATTGCCCATGTCGATCCGCATCACCAGCGCCGGTTTATCTTTCTCGGGCCGGGCTTGCAGCAAATCAGCCTGACCATAGGCCATCTGAATTGCATCAGGGCGAGCGTCGATCAGGGTGTTCACAACACCGCCCATGTCTTCTAGCCCGACCATAAAGCTGGGTTCATTACAGACCCCGTGATCAATCGCGACATCCAGACAGCCACCATTGGTGAACATCCGATTCATGCGGGCTTTGGTGCTTACACGCATTCCATTCTCCTTGATTTTGCATTCGGCTCTTGCTCTGACAGCAAGACACCGTGGAATTTTTCCAACTCATTCAACAATGATGTCCGTTCGGCCACAAACTGATCTTGGCTCCAGTCCAGTTCCTGCGCCATCAGGTCAGCGATGACATCAATCAGTGGCAGGCTTAACCGGCCCGTAATGGCCAGATCGGTGCGCCGAAGCACGATGTCAGACAGGTGCACAACATGTTCCCGTTGTACCAGAAACCTGATTTCTGCGGCTGTATAGGGGCAATCCGGCGCCAGCGTCTGATCATCCCCACCGGCAACGCTAACCCGCATAAGCTCACGTGATCGGGTTCCATAAGCCTGCACCAGATGCTCGGCCCGGTCTGCCGTCAGCGAAAACTCATGCATCAGCGCCCGCACCATCGCGCCATCGCCTGCCGGGTAATCAGCCCCACCGCCGATGGACAGGTCAATTGTATCCCGCTTGCGAGGCTTACCCAACTCAGCCAGCACCTCGTCCGTTGTCTGTTGCGCAAAGGCGCGAAAGGTCGTCCACTTGCCCCCCACCATACAGAACTGCGGCACAGTGCCTTCGATCTTTTGGGTAAAGTGCCCGCGCGAAATGCGACCGGTGAAATCATGATCACTCGACGGTAGTGGTCGAATACCACTGTAGCTAAACACAACCTCGTCCTCGCTTACCGGCAAATTAGGAAAGACCAAACGCAGTGACGTCAGGATATAGTCCATTTCCTCGGGCTCGCAGCGGGTCCGTGATGCAGCAGTCACCCGGATATCAGTTGAGCCGGCCAGCACCTTGCCCAGATAGGGGAACACAATACAAACTCGGCCATCGGTATTTTCGAAATACATCATGTGGCCATCCAGCGCCTTTAGCAGCGCCGGGTTGTCCAAGATCAGATGCGACCCCTTAGTGCCGGACACCAGCGGTGTTGGTTTGGCTTCCTCTGGGGATAGCTGCGCAATCACCTCGTCCAGCCACGCACCCGAGGCATTCACCACCGCCCGCGTTGTCACCGGGAATTGTTCATCTGTTTCGCGATCGGTTACCAAAAATTCGCCATCCTGCGAATTCATTTCAGCGTAGTTTATCGCAACTGACTCTGGAGCTAGAGTTTCGGTGTCTGTGATCAACTCCACTCCTAGCCGCTCGGGATGTGAAATCCAGGCGTCGTAATAGGTCGCCGAGAACAACAGCTTGCGTGTCAGGTTTGGCCACTGCCTCCAGGTTGATTTAGCGCTGCGAAACTTATGTTTGGGCAAGATCCGGCGTTTTCGGGTCACCAAATCATATAGGGTCAAACCGGCCTTGATCGGCAATGCGCCACGGTTCGAGGGTTTGCCCGAGCCGCCAAAAAAGCTGGTCGCCGCATTAAACAACCCAGAAAACAACGAAGTGATCGGGATCGTGGTTGGCAGCGGCCGCACCATATGCGGCGCGTTGCGCAACAGTGCGTCCCGTTCCGCCAGCGACTCGCGTACCAGATCAAATTCACCATTTTCCAGATACCGCAGCCCGCCGTGGATCATTCGCGACGGGGCCGCGCTACAGCCTGAACAGAAATCGTTGCGCTCGACCAGCAGCACCCGCAGCCCTTGTAGGGCCAGCTCGCGGTAGACGCCCAGCCCATTGATACCGCCGCCAATGACGATGACGTCAAAGGCACCGTTATCGCGGATGCGCTGAAAGCTGTTGTGTCGTTGCGCAGACATAACTTCTCCGTTCGCCAGAGTTGTCCTCTGACGCCTTCTTGTTGTCGATTTTTAGTTCTGGTTAGCCGTCGAGGTTGGTCAAATGTATCCCGGCGGCGGTAGTAATAAGCTCGATGTCCTGTTGTGAAAGTCTGATGCGACCAGCGGCGGCATTCTCGCGGGCTTGGTCCGCGTTGCGGGCACCGCAGAGCGAAAAGGTGATACCAGGTTGCTGGACAGTCCAGGCAATCACCGTCTGCGCCAAGGTTGCGTTATGGGCATCGGCAACAGGTGCGATTTCCACCATCAGTGCCGCAATCTTTTGCCGGTTTGCCATTGAAAATCGCGGGTTGTCCTTGCGCTGATCATCGCCCGAGAATTCCCTGTCTGGCCCAACCTTGCCACTTAGCAGCCCCAGTGCCAGAGACGAGTAGCTTAGCGCCGAAACACCGTGTTCCGCACAAAGCGGCAACAGCGAGGTTTCGATGTCGCGTTTGACCATGCTGTATTCTTCTTGGATGGCATCCAGCTGTCCCGCCGCCACATAGGCAGCAACATCATCAGCACTGGTGTTGCTGGCCCCAATCGAGCGGATTTTGCCCTGTTGCTTTAGCGTTTCCAGCGCCTCCATCGTTTCGGCGATGGGCGTGGTCGGGTCCTGCCAGTGGGTGATGTAGTGATCGATATAATCGGTTTTCAGCCGTGTAAGGCTTTGCTCGACTTCATAGATAATCGCATCCTTGCCCAGATAGCGGTGCACTGGTTGACCGTCATAGTCAAAGAAATGGTTGCCCTTTTGACTATGCCAGACCAGCCCACATTTAGTCGCCAAAACGACCTTGTCTCGACGCCCAACCAAGGCCTTGCCGACGATCTCTTCGGCCAGTCCCTGACCATAAGCAGGCGCAGTGTCGATCAGGGTGACACCTTCATCTACGGCCGTTTGAATAGCCTCAATCGACTGCGCTTCGTCAGTGCCGCCCCACATCCAGCCGCCAATGGCCCATGTGCCCAGACCAATCACCGAGGCTTCGATCCCGGATGCCCCAATTGGGCGTGTTAGCATTTCATGCGACATGTTTTGACCTTTCCATAGTCTCTAGCACCGCGTTGACGGTCTCTTCGTCCAGGACCAGTGAATCCAGGAAATTTCCGTTCAGGACTGCCCGTATGGGCCGTGTTTTCTGTTCCCCGGCGGCAATGCCGATCACGGTGCGGCAGGCTTCCAGCTCGCTCGGGTCCAGTGCCACCAGACGCGAGTTCAGCTCATACTCAGCAAGACGCCCGTTTTCGCCGATCAGATGCGCCATGAATTCAGCCGCGACGCCCATGCCGACCAGCATCTTGCGGTCTGCCTCGGGTACTGGGTTCAGATCGTAGTAACTGGACCCGCGTGGTTCGACCGACCCAACCCCAACCAGCGCCACATTGGCGCGGCGCGCCAGGTCGAACACCTCTTTGGTCGAGGCCATGCTTTTCAGCATGTCGCGCTGATTGCGGCTTTCGGCAAACAGCGGCGCGTGGATCAGCATCGGCGTACCGCCCAGCCGTTCGGCCATCTGCGTCGCGAGATGGTTCACATCCGTATAAAATTTACCCTGCACCCCGCCGGTCAGCGGCACGACAGTCACGTCTATCTTGTTCTCAGGTGACAGGTTTTCAACCACAGCACTCACCGCCTTGCCGCCGGTGATCGCAATAACATCCCCATCACGGATGGTTTCAAGCAGCATGTTTGCAGCCGCCCGACCAACTTGCTGAAGCGTGGTGTTCGGATTGCCCGACACTGTTGGTGTCACCATCGCGCCATTAAGCGCAGTTGCCCCAACCAAGCGGTTTTCCAGATCTGCCAACCGCTGAAACGGGCTTGTGACATCGATCTTGACCATGCCCTGCTTGCGCCCCTGCGCAATCAACCGGTTCACCTTGGACGTTGACAAGTTCAGCCGTTTTGCAATCTCTGACTGCTTTAGGCCTTCTACGAAATGCAACACCAATACAGTGTGGATCTGCCGCGAGAGTTCGAAATCTGGGATACGTTCTGACATGCCTCTGCCCTCCCCTATCCGCGTTTCTTGTGCAGGTAGTGGTCAACCGACACCGCCGCTAATAAGATTGAACCGCGAATGATGTCCTGCCAGTAGACCGACACATCCAACAGTGCGAGCGAGCTGGACACCACCGAGAGCAGCACCACGCCGAGGATGGCGCCAAAGATGGTGCCGGAGCCGCCGGTCAGGCTGGCGCCGCCAATTACCGCTGCAGCGATCACGTTCAGTTCCATCCCCAACCCAAAGGTGGGCTGCGCTGACCCAAACCGCGCCATGTAAATGATGCCCGCAAACCCAGCTAATGCCGAACACAGGGTGGTGGTCAGAAAGATCACCTTTTTGGTGCGGATACCTGAATAGGCTGCCGCCTTTTCATTGCTGCCGGTATAGAAAACTTTGCGAAATACAGTGGTGCGGCGCAGCATGAAATCAAACACCAGAACCACCACCAGGAAGATGATAATCACCAGCGGGATTGGTCCGATTGTGCCCTGACCAATGAATTTGAATTCTGGCGGCAGCGTGTACAGCCCCAGCGGTCGTCCGCCAGTGCCCAGCAAACAGGCCCCCCGTGCGATCACCATGATCGCTAACGATACAATGAAGTGATGCAGCCCAACCCGGGTGACAAAGAACCCCATAAAGGCCCCAATGGCTGTACAGGCGGCTATCGCGATGGCCGAGGCCACCCAGGGGTCAATCCCCTGCAAGAACAGCCAACCGGCGATCACCATCGACAGCGCTGTGACAGATCCAACTGACAGATCGATCCCACCCGAAATCAGCAAGATGGTCATACCAACCACCACAATGCCCTCGACCGCAAAGGCCATAACCATGGCCCGCATATTCACCCAGGTCAGGAAATAGGGCGATGCAAAGGACATAATCACAAACATCACCAGAATGATCGCAATCAACCCGGTTTCGCGCATCCGCAGCAGTTTGTGCAACGTACTGGTCGTTGGCTCTGCGGGTGCCGGAGCTGCTATTTCCATCGAGTTGTCCACCTTGCTCTCCCTCAGGCCATCAGTTCTTGGGCATCCAGGCCCGAAGCCAGATGCATAATGTTTTCTTCGGTAATCATGTCGCCCTCGACCACCCCGCCGATGCGTCCCTCGCGGACCACCAATACCCGGTCGCTAACCCCGATCAGTTCAGGCAGTTCAGACGAGATCACCACGATGCCCACGCCACTACGGGCCAGATCGCGCAGGATGCGGTGGATTTCAGCCTTGGCGCCGACGTCAACGCCGCGCGTGGGTTCATCCAAAAAGATGAGTTTGGGGTTCACCGACAGCATCTTGGCAATTGCGACCTTTTGCTGATTGCCACCCGACAGCGACGAAACTGAGTCTGACAGCTGACCGCATTTCAGGTTCAGCTTGTTGCCCAGTCTTTCGGCTTGCCCGTCCTCTAACTCGCGATTGATCAGCCCCAACGGACTGGCCACCTGTTCCAGTTTCAGGGCGGACACATTGTTAGAGATCGGCATATCCAGAAAGATACCATCGCCTTTGCGATCTTCGGACAGATAGACCATCCCAGCGGCAATACTGTCTTGATAATGTTTCAGATCAAGCGGCTCGCCATTCAGGCTAACGTCTCCGGAAACATCCCCGTCCAACCGGCAAATGCCTTTGACGATCTCGCTGCGCCCAGAGCCGATCAACCCGGCAATGCCGAGGATCTCACCCTTTTTCAGCTGGAACGAGACATCGCTGAATCGTTTGTTATCCGTCAGCCCCTGCACATCGAGGATTATGTCTTCTGATTTATCTGCCAGCGCCTGCTTGTCCGGGTACAGGTTCTCGATCACCCGGCCAACCATGGCGTTCACCACATCGGCGGGTTCAATTTCATCGACATTGCACGTGGTGATGTACTGACCATCGCGGAACACCGTTACCCGATCACAGTTGTCAAAAATCTCGACCATACGGTGCGAGATGTAGATGATAGCTATGCCACTGTCGGCCAGCCGCCGCATGATACCAAACAGCACCTGCGCCTCTTTCTCGGTCAGCGCCGCAGTGGGCTCATCAAGGATCAAAACCTTACAATCCAGCGTCAGCGCCTTGGCGATCTCAACCAACTGCTGGTTCGAAATCGACAGGTCTCGCACCAGAACAGATGGATCAATGTCGCTCAACTGCCGGAACACATTGCGTGCCTTGGCTTCCAGACCTTTGTAATCCATCAGGAACGACCGACTAATATTGGTGGTCGACATGTATATGTTTTCGGCCACAGACACATCCGGGCATAGCGCAATCTCTTGATGCACAAATCCGATGCCCAGCTTCTGCGCCTTGGTCGGAGAACTGATCCGGACAGGTTTCCCATCCCAGACAATCTCTCCGCTGTCCGGTTTTAGAATGCCGTCGATGACATTCATCAGGGTGGACTTCCCTGCCCCATTTTCACCGGCCAATGCATGGATCTCACCACGACGCAGTTCAAAATCAACACCCCTAAGCGCGCGAATGGCGCCGAAGGATTTGCTGACATTTGAAATTCTGAGGATCACGTCATCTGGCATGGTCGGGGTTCAGTCTGGTTGGGTTGCAGAAATTGGCAGGCCGCAGCATATTTGGGCAAGCGGCCCGCCAAGGATGGTCAGAGTGGCAATCAGCTAGGATCGCGACCGTCCATGTAGACATTCAGGTCAAAGCTGTCTGCATTTGCTTTGGTGATGACGGAGAAGCCGTTGTCAACAAAGGGGATCTGCATCGGGTTGTAACCCGAAACTTTATAGTCATTGAACGGATCAAAGACTTCGGAATGCGCTGCCAGGAAAGTGGACATGAAACCCATGAACCCCTGCATGGCTTGGTTCGGGTTCAACGCCATATGGATGTTGCCCGCCTTGATATGCTCCAGCGTGGTTGGCGTAATATCCGCATGCATCACCAACACATCTGCCTTGGCTTCCAGAATAGCGGCAACCGCACCTTCAGCCGAGCCTGCCTCGGGGATCCACAAAGCGCCCAGATTTGGGTTGGCTTGCAAGATAGATGCGGTGGCGCGGTAGGCAGCGGTGCTATCCTGATTGGTGGCCTGACGACCGACCAGCTTCATGTTTGGATAGTGCTTTTCCATATAGGACAGCAGCGCAGTAACGCGCAGATCGTGGTTCGACTGACCCGGATTTTCCAAAACCGCAAATTCAGCACTGTCGCCAATCTGGCTTACGATCTCTTCAGCGGCGAACTTGGCCTCGGCCAGGTTGTCCGACGTGATATAGGCTGTCCGCTTTGACTTGGGTGAATCCGCAGCAAATGTTGCCACTTCGGTACCATTGTCGATTGCGCGGTCAATCGGTTCGATAAACGGGTCCGACTGCATTGGGTGAACCAAAATGCCAGCCGGCTGTTTGACCATATCCTGCTCAAACGAGGCGATTTGTTTGGTGATGTCGTAATCCGGAGTACCTGAGAACACAGTCTCGCAGCCAAAGGCCTCGGCCGCCTGTTTGAACCCCTGATAGACCGGAACCCAATATGGGTGACCCGAGACCATCACGTTCATGATATATGTCTCTCCCGGTTCACAGCGCAGTCCGCCTTCGGCCTGTGCCGAAGAAACGGAAATAACCGAGGCCGTCATGGCGAGAGACGCCAGAATTCCAGTAACTTTATGCTTCATCTTCTTACTCCTCCCTAGAGCATCTGAATTGAAGATCCTTTTCACAATGGCACGAATGTGCCGGGTTGCGGTATTTATTTCAGATACCGCAAGAAACTTCACACCTGATTGGTAGGAGGCAAAATAAGTTCGGTCAACGAACTGTTCAAAAAATATCAAATGGTGAAATTTATTTCACGTCAAGGCATCGAAAGCACGTCTTGCGCATCAACGGCGCACCCACCCAATCATCATTTACTCGTTGGCTTTGCCCACCATAGTCGCAGGGCGGTCTTTTCTACCTGTTGCGGAGACTGCTGGCCTCTGGAACAGCCCTGGCAAGTTTTTCGGCCATTTCGGCATTAAAATGGGCAATCAGTGAATTCGATAAACGTGGGGATTTATTGAGTGCTTTCTTTAGGCTGGCTCGATCCCAAGACAAGTAGATACTACCCTTCCTTGAGATAACGTCTGCCGACGCAGGCTGATCACGTAGAAAAGAAATTTCACCAACAAACTTGCGAGCTTCGAGAGCATATTCCCCCTCTTCAACCGAAAGGACAGTTTCCCCGGAAAGCAAATAAAACAGATGTTTGGGAACTTCGTTCTTAATCGTCAGATGCAGATCTTCAGCCGCCTCTTTTTGTACGGCCAATCTGATAAGGGCGCGTACTTGGCCAGGATTAAGGCTGGGGAAATCCTCCATGCTCACCACATATTTTGGGGAGAGGCCAAATAGTGATCTTTCCCAAAGAAGCCTAAAGATCATTACGATGTTAACAGCTGCAATAACTGAAGTGGCAGCGATTGCATCCCACAACGGCCCAGAGCTAATCAGAAAATAGTAGACAATATAGCACCCAGATCCGACCAGTATGTAAATCCTAAGCCAGAGATCATCTCGGGTGATTAACCCAACGATGTAGAAAGCCAACCCTGCGTGAACAAGTAGCGAAGTATTGAGTGGGGATATTTCCAGCATCAGTTGTGGCCCAAATTTTGGCAACGCAATCGCAGCGCCCATACAATGGCTTCTTCAACGCCGCATATCGCATTTGTCTTTTTGAATTCTGGTCTTGGCCTGACCGCATGTAGGTGCCAACAAATACAACCTATTCAACTGGGAAACCCCTGCATGTGCGCCAAACCAAGACCCATTTGCCCAAGCCTCATCAGGAACGACCAAGCAAATGTAACGTTGATATTTGCCATCTGAGAGGCGCGGTATGTAAAATAGATTACACAGTACAAAATAAACGGGGCAGAGTATGAACGAAAACGGAGTGGAAGAACTATGTGGAACTATTGGGTCATTTCTCATTCATTTGGCGGGAAGTGCTAGATGTTCGACCCGGACGTAAAGCAAGCACCGGAGCAAGGCGGTTTTTTCACCAGTCTCTCAAACCAAGTGCAGCATGAACTCGCAGAGGTCCAAACAGAGGTTTGCCTCAAGGCCAACCAGTTCCTTTTTCACCAAGGAGATGAGGCCAACGCGGTTTACGTTGTCCAGGCAGGTACGCTCGAGGTCAGTGCCGTGTCCGAAGCGGGCAAGAAACTGTCACTCAATATTCTGCGCCCTGGCGAGCTGTTTGGTGAGAACGCCCTGAGCGATGGCGGTCTGCGCACCGCTTCAGTCTCAGCGCTTGAAAGCAGCGTTATTGCGAAATTTCAAACCGAAGATCTATTTGATTTGATGCGCCGGAAGCCTGACGTGGCAATTGAGCTTATGAAGCTGGCGATCAAGCGGTTTCAGTGGGTCAGTTCGCAGTTGGAAACATTTACTTTTCTTCCCCTCAACATGCGCTTGGCTAGGCGCATTCTTCATCTGTCCGGAAAACTGCCAGATCAACGTGACAGACTGTTCTTTAGTCAGGTGGAATTAGCTGAACATTCTGGTGCGACCCGCGAGGCGGTGGCAAATATTCTGGCTGTTTGGAAAAGCCGCGGGCTGATTGAGACTGGCCGAGGACACATCAGAATACTGGACCACGAGGGTATAAAAAAAGTGGCCTATGAAACCGAATGGGGGGCTTTGTAAAGTAGATTACATATCCGGTGCCGGGCGCCATTCATAGTTCGTTCAGACGTGCAGGTTGCACCTGCTTCCCCTGATTGGACCAAACTATGCCCTTCGATATATGGATCTCCTTTGTTGCCACCTACTTTGCGATAACTGTTATCCCCGGCCCCAGTGTGTTCATGGTGACCTCTCAGGCATTGACCAATGGGCGCCCTGCAGCAATTAAGTGCGCGCTTGGTGACGTTGCCGGCGACACCATATTGCTTGTCGGCTCTATGTTCGGGATATCCTTGCTCTTGGCGAGCTATCCGCAGACGTTTTCTGTGTTGAAGTGGACCGGGGTGGTTTGCGTTTTTGCCTTGGGCCTGCAGAAAATTGCGATCTCTTTTACATCGGCCGACCCGAAAGCGGCCCGGCCAGATCGCGCCGCTGCATTGGGGTTTGCAACAGGTCTAAGCAACCCTAAAGCAATGGCCTTTTATGTCGCTTTGCTGCCAAGCTTTATTGATCCTGACAGGAGCCTGTTTGCGCAGTCATCCGTCCTGATGGTTACGGCAGCTTGTGTCGGCATAGCTTGCCTTGTCGGCTACGCTTTTCTTGCTGGCTTTGCCCACTTCCTGCTGGCGAAGCCTCAGATGAAAAGCCGCGCCGATTTAAGCTGCGGTCTGTGTTTGGTCGCATTGGGTGCAGTCCTGGGCTGGACAAGATAGGGTTGCTCCACGCCCTTCACCATTGACAATGACGGGTTTTAATTTTGGGAAACTAGAGTATTATCATTGATTTAAAGGAGGATTGTCATTCAAAACCAAGTCGCTTTTTGATGGTATTCTAACGACCTAGACAAGTCGTAATAATTTCACTACCGTCATCCGCGCTACTTGTTTTAACTATACTTCTGGTAGAGTTTTATGACCCGCGCCCCCTTGAATGATGCTCTTTTAAAGGAATTAGGACAGTTTCACCTTCGTGACAGGTCCGGGGAACTAGGTTTGAACCGACCTGGGTCAAATGTACCGGAAACCTGGTTTCTGGGACCAAATGCTGAGAACAGCACATGGATGTCCCGATTGGTGGAAATGGCGCTGCATGGCAATTACTCCTACCGCCAAGAATATGCCAAAAATGACCCGCCTATTTTCGACCTTAACGAAATGGCTGGCGAGAAAAGAGAAGCGTTTGATCAGTCACAGGCGCTTTTGGAGAACCGCCTGAATGAGTTACTGGGTCACCTCAAGGGCTCTATCCCGTTGGCCAGTTATCGAAACCAATCACACATGTACTGGGACGTGTCTCTTCCGGGCGTGATTGGGTACATCGCGGCATTGCTCTTTAACCAAAACAATGTCGCGGCAGAAGCTTCGCCGGTTACCACGATGCTGGAGATCAAGGTCTGTGACGACCTGTGTCGCATGCTTGGTTATTCTCTTCCAACGCAGGATGAAGTGGCCGATGGTGCGCTGAAGCCATGGGGCCATATCTGCTGTGATGGATCAGTTGCCAACGCAGAAAGCATCTGGGCGGCGCGAAATGCCAAGTACTTGCCCATTGCATTCGCAGAAGCCCTGCGCAACGAGCCTTCACTGGCGTGTGCATCGAACCTTACCGTTCAACTCCTTGATGGCAAACGCAGCCGGTTTCTGGCGCTGGATAACTGGCAGTTGCTGAACCTACCACTTGACGAAGTTGTCGGCCTTGCGCCTCGGATATGCAAAACAATGGGCATCAGCCCGGAGGCTCTGACAGAGGTCCTTGGCAACTATTCGGTGCAGTCACTTGGATTGGTGGAATTCCACCGCAGATTTTTGCCGGACGTCCCCGCCCCCGTCATCATGGCCCCCTCACCTGCGCATTATTCCTGGCCCAAGGGCATGGCCTTGGTTGGTCTGGGGCGTCAGTCGATGCGGGTTGTCGCGGTGGATCTGGATGCCCGGATGGATATGGTTGCGCTACGCAGGCAGTTGGACAAATGCTTGGCTGAACGACAACCAGTCATGCAAGTTGTTGCTGTCATCGGCACCACCGAGGAAAGTGCCGTTGACCCGCTGCATGACATCCTGAAAATCCGGGAAGAGTATCGTCAGCTAGGGATGGAATTTTCGGTTCATGCGGATGCGGCTTGGGGCGGGTATTTCGCTTCGATGTTGCGCGAACCCTTGGCCAATCCTGAAGACTCTGCGGGTTCGCCATCAAGTCACAATCTAACGAACCTTGTCCCCGCTGGATCGGATGCAAAGCAAGACTTGTTTACCTATGACGGGCTGGCAGTGGGGATGCACATGAGTGACTATGTGCGACGCCAGTACAGAGCCTTGCAACACGCTGATACCATCACTGTTGACCCTCACAAGGCTGGTTTCATCCCATACCCAGCCGGTGCGCTGTGCTATAGGAATGGCGCAACTAGAGATCTCATCGCGTTCACCGCACCTGTAGTTTATCACGGCGGGGTAGACCCAACGACTGGTGTCTATGGCATTGAAGGATCGAAACCAGGGGCTGCTGCGGCGGCTGTCTGGTTGTCCCATAGTGTCATCCGCACTGATCAATCGGGATATGGTCGGCTGTTGGGACGTTGCATTTTCAACAGTAAACGGCTGTACGCCTCACTCTTTCAGCTCGCGGCTGAGCATCCAACTGTTACGGTCACTCCGCTGCAAAGACTGCCGGCGGAAAAGGCTGGCGGTACGCCGTTTGAGATCGAAGAACAAAAACACATCCTTGCTAGATCTGTCGCGCCACGATCCAATTCGCAACTGCTGAGTGTTTTCGAAAGCCGTCCAGAGGTGTTCGAACTATTCCGCGAGTCCGGGTCAGATCAGAGTATCGTGACCTATGCGTTCAATTTCAGAACTGCCGAAGGTGAAAATTCTGACTTGCAGCTGATGAATGACATGAACCTGGATATATTTCAGCAACTTAGCATACAGTCCTATAACGGCGGACATGTTCCCAACGCAGAGATGTTTGTAACGTCATCAGAGTTTTCTCCCGACACGTTTGGCCAGGATTTTGTTGATCACTACGCACAGCGTTGTGGCGTCACACCTAGCAAAGGAATGGGTTTGGTCTATCTGATTTCAACAACGCAGAATCCATGGCTGACCGAAACCATGCACAACAAAAAATCCGAGAACGGAAACATGCTGCCAGAATTGATGAAAGTACTATCTCGGGCCGCTGAGAAAGCCGCCCAAAAGGTAATCAGGCGTCACGGACTGGGCGAACCTGGATAAGTTTGTTTCTGCGCTGAAAAAGGAGTGAGTTCATGGAGCATGGGGCCTGTCACGAGAATGATGACTATTCAAACACTGCGCTCAATTTGAACAAGCCAAAATTTGTGACCAACATGCGCCACCAGCACGCTCTGGTTTTGGTTGGACGTGACACGATTTTTGGCGTCCATATGACGCAATATCATCATGAAGAACACAAATATCAGATGATTTTGGAGCTGGAGCTTCCTGAAGAGGTGAGGAAGATCTATCGTGATCTGAGACAAACCTGGCCCGAGATGGCATTTGTTCTGTGCAATGCTGAGTCCGATTTATTTATGGTGCCCGAGATCGGCGGCGGGTCGATAGCCAGTTTTCGGGCGAATATATTCATGGGCCTGTTCCCGTTGGACAAATTGTTACCAGAGGAGGAAGAGAACGAACATTTCTTTCCCTGGGCTCCTTCGATTGTCAAACCCCTAAATGACGTTGAATTTGAGGTGACAGTCAAACGTGTCGTTCAATTTCGCCCATTCAACCACCAGGAAATTTTGCCGAAATTTGCCAATTACTATGTCTGGGGAGACGGCAATGAAGCGCATATGACACATTGGCAAACCGCGCATCTGGCAAGTGGCCCGTTTGACGCTCCTGCATTTGGTCCCGACTATGATCATATTATGACGCTCAAACACGCCCCAAACTGGCTGGATGCGCCGTTGCTGAAGGCCGGCGTCTCAGTGAGCGTTCCGGCAATCAAGTTGCGAAATGCAACAAAGAAGAAAAAGCCAGATATACCACAGGTCCGCCCTTTCAAACATGATGGCAAGATCGAAGTCCTGTATCGCGGAATAGGACAGCCCTATGAGGTCGTAGCTGGGTACACATATGTCTTTGGCCCACAAGTCGCTAGCAGCCCATCGACGATACCAGAACTCGATCCGTCAGTGACCACGTCGAACAGTCCTGACCAAATGATGTTCATGCCAGCCACCCCCAAGGAATACTGGGCAGATGCGAGGCTATCCTCGAATATAAAGGACGGGTTCAAGGATGAATGATGCAGACAAACAGACAGGGCATGAAGAGCTTTGGAAACAGGTGTTCGGCGAAGGACACCCAGTTCTTGTCAAGAAGCAGAGACGCTTCCTGAGTTGGCCAAACGACCCCCGCTGCAAATTGTGCTATGCACCATTTGCTGGTTTCGGCGGCTTCTTTGTGCGCCTTTCAGGCACCATGCCTTCGGATCGCAACCCCCATTATTGCAACAAATGCGATTCATTCCTGCAGGCATTTCCCGGCGGGGCTGAGGTTCTTATGACCGTGCTCATCCTCGACATTCGGGGTTCGGTTGACCTGTCGGGCAAGATTTCACCAAAGCTGTACGCCGATACTGTCAATCAGATGCGTGAAATCACCAGCGAGATCATCGCGGCAAACAACGGTTTCATCCTCGAGTTCCAAGGCGATTCAGTTGTTGCGGTTTTCCCGCCGGGGTTCACGGGGCAAGACCACGCTGAAAAAGGCATAGCAACGGCGCGCGAAATTCTGAAACAATCCCTAAAGATCGTGGGCACGGATCAAACACTCTCCGTTGGGATTGGGGTGCATACAGGGTCGGTTTACATATGCACGGTGACGGCAGCCGGTGGAAATATGCAAGGCGTCGGTGTTTTTGGCCAGAATGTAAATCTCGTCGCTCGATTGTCTGCCGCTGCAGACGCCGGACAAGCCTTGGTTAGCATCGAAGCCGCGTCTGAAGCCAAGCTTGATTGTGATAACGAGAATACCGCAGAGCTTGAGCTAAAAGGGTTGGAAAGCCCTCAACAGGTAGTCCGACTTGATTTCTAATGTAATTTGACTGGGATTCACCACCGCTTTGACATTACCTAGCGAATGCAGGAACCAACTTGGAACAACGTTGGCGTCAAACGGCGAAGTCGGCGAAAAGGCGGGCATCTGAATTGATACCCGCCCTAAATCTATCGCTACACATCTTGGGCGGCATCGTAGGTCACCGCAGCAATATCCGCCTTGGCAGCATCCAGTAGCTCAATGGCCTTAGAGGCACGCAATGCGGCTTCGGTGAGCATGGGTTTTGGCGTTTCGTGCCACTCGTCCGGACGCAACTCGCGCCTATCACGAATTACGCGGATCGCATCATAGAGTGTTGGATAGGTTTCGGGGTGGTTTTGGTGCAAATACAACGCGACAACAGCAACCGAACGGCTCCGCCCTCCCCTACAATGCACCAAGATATTGCCCCGCTCGCGACGTGGGTACGACGGTTTATCGGGCCAGGTCTGCTCCAATGCACCCTCTAAAATGTAGTATCCGGCTAGGATCAGTTTTTCCGGATTACCTGCGCCATCGACCATGCCGATCTTATAGGTGCGCACCGGTGCTGGGCCTGATGCGCATTTGGCGCCCTCTTCGGCCAACAACGGGTCAGAGACATAGTTGATATCCAAATTGACTGCACAATTGACGACTGTGGTGATGCCGGTTTTCGCCAACAAGTCGACATTGCGCGCTCCATCGGCGCCACCGATATATAGGGCAACCTTGTCCGGGCCGACGCCTTCGGCAATCAGGCTGATATCCGGCCGATCATATACAGGAGTCTTCTTAGTCATCATGCATCCTTTTATTTTCCCTATTGGTCACTCGCGCCTGGGATATAGCTTTCAGTGAGTGTTTCATTTTTTGCACAGGTGTGCAATGATGCTTTTACGTAACCGATTTTTGATGAAATTATACCGCAGGTATCAACGGATCATTCTAAATTTGTTGAATAAAAACTCTTCCCGCAGCATACCATGTAGAACCTCGTGAAAGGCAGGCGAATGAAAAAGAAAACCGGGACGTCATTTGTTAGCGCTCAACAAGTCGCTGATCTGGCTGGGGTTTCTCGTTCGGCTGTGTCACGCACTTTCACCAAGGGCGCATCGGTTTCGCCGACCACCCGTAGCAAAGTCATCAAAGCCGCAGATAGTCTTGGGTATCACGTCAACGAACTGGCACG
Organism: Parasedimentitalea denitrificans; assembly: GCF_011813015.1. GTDB lineage: Bacteria > Pseudomonadota > Alphaproteobacteria > Rhodobacterales > Rhodobacteraceae > Parasedimentitalea > Parasedimentitalea denitrificans. Next base: position 488,199 of record NZ_QHLQ01000001.1, read on the forward strand.
CGGATTGATAAACGAGCAGAGCAATATTGTCTGTATCGTTGGGGCCGATATCTACACCCCCTATCAATCGCGATTTATCGATGCCCTAACCCGCGAGCTTCAGGCTATCCACAAGGTGACGATGGTGGTGAACTCATCGGGTGATAGTGAGGTGCGCGATGCGCTGGCGCAGACCATACGCTATCGCGCGGATGCCACCCTTGTCCTGTCGGGGCAACCTGATGACGCGCTTATCCAAACATGTCTGAACAATGGGCAGCGGGTCATCGTTGTTAATCGCGACAAAATGCAATCCGGTGTCGAAAGCATCGTTGTGACCAACCGCGTTGCCGCCCGCGAGGCGTTTCACATGCTGCATCGCGCAGGCTGTCACAATATTGTAGCCGTGTCCTCCAAGGCAGGAACACCCAGTCTGGTCGCGCGCGAACAGGCGTTCCTGCAAGAAGCAAAAGACCACGGCATTGAAGCCACCCTAAAAACCGTAGGTATGACATCCTATGAAACTGGCGCCGAAACAGCACGCCAGTTATTCAGTGGCAGCAATCCCCCGGATGGAGCCTTTTGTCTAACCGATCTTCTGGCCTGTGGCTTCATGGATGTCGCACGTCATGAATTTGGGCGCCGCATTCCCGAAGACCTTTGTGTGATTGGCTTTGATGACATTGATCAGTCTAGCTGGTCTTCATATAATTTGACGACCTTCCGCCAACCGGTTGAGGATATTGCGGTCCACATTCGCGACCTGCTTAGTTCTCGACTTGACCCCGACTTGGGCGAAGGACCCACCCGCTTTCCGACTGAACCGGTTTGGCGTCAGTCGGTACGGATGGGGGCCAAACCCTAGTTATTTAATGACCGGGATACCGCTGGCCTTGGCCAGCAAGTCAGAAATTCCTGGCGTTGCGGCTAAAACCTTGCCCCCCTGGTACAATTCGGCTGTTTCCGGAAACCCACCGATTACGCCACCTGCTTCCTGCACCAGCAAAAATCCGGCGAGACAATCCCAGGCATTCATATGCAATTCGGCATAACCGTCAGACCGACCTTCGGCGACATAGGCCAAACCCAGCGCCCCAGATGAGGCCCTGCGCACATTTGCACCGTCATCGAACAGCTGATGGATGATGTCATAGTACTGCTGGTTTGGCAGACGGTTAGACCAACCAATTTCTATGCTGGATTCATCGGCCCGGGCAATCCGAGAAACCGAGATTTTGCTTTCATTGCGGTAGGCACCCTGGCCTTTACGCGCAAAATATAACTCGTCAAACGAGGGGTTATAGATCGCGCCGATCTGAACTTCGCCAGCTGACACAAAGGCAATTGCCACACAGTAATGAGGAATACCGCGTGCAAAATTAGCAGTGCCGTCTATTGGATCGACAACCCAATAGTCGCCTTCAACCACACCGCCGGTTTCCTCACCTAAGAAACCATCAGATGGAAACTGAGCTTCAATCTCGCTTCGAATGAGTTTTTCAACAGCCAGATCAGTTTCGGTCAGAAAATCCTGTGGGCCCTTCATTTCAAAGGCGCCGGCCGGTCGCTCATCGAACGCCTTACCAGCAAGCGCTCCCGCCGCTTTTATCAACTTACGGCAGGCTTCGGCGCGCGCATCTAGATCGACATCTGACATACGAACTTGGGCGGAACTCTTCATTCTAAAACCTATTATCTTAGTCGATCAGCGTTTAGCGCTTGATCGATTGTTTTCAATTTCGTCCGCGATGGTCAAAAGCGTCGGGTAATTCCCACCGGCACCAATCGCAGCATAGCCAGGGGCTTCAAATGCTGGGCGGGAGCGTTTTTCAGCGTCCCAATTAATGGGGTGGTATATGCCTCCGGATTTCTCCAAGATCATTATCGCCGCCGCAACGTCCCAGGGGTTGATACCAACCCCAATCGCCCCGTCTGCCCAGCCCACAGCTACATGAGCAATTCCCAGTGCAGCGCTGCCATTGCGGCGCACACCTGAGAAGTCCTCCATCAGGCGCCCAAACCGGTCCAGAGCCACGTCTTTACCATCGGCCGCTAAGTCGCGTGCCGATGGGTAACTGGCCAGCAAAGTGGCGTCGGCCTGATCCGGCATAGCTTGGGTTTTCAGAAGATTATCACCCAGATAGGCCCCCGAGGTGTCGGCGCTGAACATGTTGCCGCCCATCGGGTCCCAGATCGCGCCCGCGATGATTTCATCATCCAGAACCGCGCCAATGGACACACACCATGATGGTAGCCCGCAGGCAAAATTGGCGGTGCCATCTATCGGGTCAACAAACCACTTTAGGTCACCTTGCCCCTGCGCTCCGCCCTCTTCACCGACCACTTGCGAGTCCGGCACCATCGTCAGCAACTGATCGACAATAACCACTTCGGCGGCTTTGTCATGCTCGGTCACGATATCGCGGCGATCTGCCTTGTAGGACAGGTCCATGCTGGACCGAAACGCCTTGATCAGCGGTTCATGAACAGAATGGGCCACCTTTTGCGCGATGCTGCGCAAATGCGTCGAATACTTGGGATCAACTTGGGGTGCTGACATTATGGTACTTTTCTTCGAGAGAGTGTTTTGGCCCGGGACACTCCCGGGCCAAGTAAGTTAGCGGTTATAGCTGATACGCCACAGGTCCTGCCAATCCTGACGCATGTCAAAATCGTCAGCGCCTGTTTCAGCCACGTGTGGTGTCAGACGATCACGCAGCTGAACAACACCCGATGGCTCCTCGGGGTGTGGAGCAATCGCGCTGTTGCCTGACATTTTACCGTCACGAACCATCGGTCCAACGCCCGCTTCGGTCATCATGAAGTGCAGGAACAGCTTGGCAGCATTTGGGCTTTTGCTACCGTTTGAGATCAGGCCAAAGCCCGGCTTGTAAAAGCCCATGTAAGGCTGGATATCCTGACAGATCGACATGGTCAGACCACCATCAACCGTATCGCGGTACTTGGCTGACGACATGATGCCAAAGAATGGTTCAGCCTGACCCGGCGTGCCAACGGCATCAGCCACATCCCCGTCGCTGTCGGTCAACAGCGGAGCGTTGCCAGCAAGGGCTTCGACCCATTGGGCGGTTGCAGACTTGCTGCTGGTATCAAGATCGCTGCCAAAATGCGCCTTGTAGGCTGCGGCAACGTCATCATCAAAATGCATTTCCATCTGGTTGAACCAGTCAGGAATGGAAGGCTTGTGCAACGGATCCGGCATGGCAACGCGGCGGTTCCAGTCATCACCGGTCAGTTCCCAAATATTGGCGACTGGGCAAGTATCAGTGTTTTCGCTGTTAAAGCTCCAGACCGATGGGTCACGCCAAACTACCAGCGGATCCTGAGACAGTTCATCAATGTCACCGGCCAAATCTGGCGGTGTCCAGCTGCTGACCATATCCGATCCCAGTAGCTGCGCCAAAGTCGCGCCAGCGTCGCTGGAAATGATCACGTCACCCACTGTGTTACCAGACTGTGCTTCGCGCACCACCAGGTCGATCTGAGCAGCGCCCTTAACCTTGCTGCCAACAGCCTCAATGCCATACATCTCGGTAAAGGCCTTAGCGGCTTTCTTGATTTTGCCGGTGCTGGCGTAGATCGTGATTGGACCCTCGCCTTTGGCGGCTGCAATCAGCGCCTCAAGGTCGAAATCTTCTGCCATCGCTGGCGACATTGCACCACCGACAACAAGTCCCGCCGCCGCACAGGTCGCCTTGGCCTTACTCGCCCATGACGGGATTTTAATTGATAGTGTCATTTCAGTCTCCTCCACTGTTTTTTAGTCGTCATCACCTTTGGTTATGACGCTTTTGCCGCTGAAGGCGCGCAGCTCTCCCCTGCTGCACAGAATTCAGCGATAACATCATCCGCAGCGGTCAACCGTTGGTCATCGCTATCGAACAAATGCATGAATGCAGGCGAGGTATGGAACCAGACCTGTTGGCCCACGCTTACCTGCGGGGGTTCGTTTACTGTCAGGAACAGCTTGTGATCATCGACCATCACTTCGATGATCCAGCTGCCGCCAGTTGGCAGGATGGCAGCTACAAACGCCTCTTCGGCAAAATGATCTGCCGGAACGTCCGAGATTTGACTGGCAAGCTTGATGTTCTCGGGGCGAAGGCCGAGTGAATCTGCACCGGAAATCGCAGGGAAATACTCTTTTAGATACTGCCGTGAAGCATCTGTAATACGCGAATTGCCAGGCGACTGGTCAATGATGTTGATCGGCGGACTACCAACAAATTCAGCCACAAAACGGTTGGCGGGGCGGTCGTAGATATCATTGGGCGTGCCGACCTGTTGCAGGGTGCCGTCATGCATCACCGCAATGCTGGTCGCCAGCGTCATCGCCTCCCACTGGTCGTGGGTTACAAAGACAATTGTGGTGCCAAACTCACCGTGAATACGCTTTAGCTCGGTCCGCATTTCCAAGCGCAGGCGCGCATCTAGATTGGACAGAGGTTCGTCCAGCAACAACACCTCTGGGTTCACCGCCAACATTCGGGCCAGCGCCACACGTTGTTGCTGCCCCCCGGACAGTTGCGACGGATAACGGTCGCGATATTGCTCGATCCCCAGCTTTTTCATCACAAGGTTGACCCGCTCTTCGCGCTCCGCCTTGGGAACCTTGCGCAGACGCAGACCAAAGTCGGTGTTCTTCTCGATCGTCAGGTGCGGCCACAACGCGTAGGACTGGAACACCAATCCCATGCCTCGCTGTTCTGGCGGTACAAACACGCCCTTACCGATGGAATCGATGACGCGGTCACCAACCGCGATCTCACCGCCGGTCAGGTTCTCCAACCCTGCAATCATCCGCAGTGTCGTGGTCTTGCCGCAGCCAGAAGGCCCCAGCAGGCACATGAACTCTCCATCCCCGATTTCCAGGTTCAGGTCTGACACCGCGTTGGTGGCGTTCTTGTCATAGCTTTTGTTGACGTGTTTCAGCGTGATATTTGGCATGTCAGCCTCCCAATCCATCAGCGAGGTTTGTTTTGGTCAGCCTTTGGGCAGCTAGGGTGCCGAAGTAGGCTATGGCCGAGATCATTAGAACAACGGCGTTTGCAGCTTGGGTGTAGTTGTAGTCGAGCAAGCGCAGCGAGAAGGTCGTCAGAACATCAGTGCTTGGGATCGCAAGGATAACAAACAGACTGAGCCCGCGAATGCCCGAGATGAAGGGCAACAGCACACCGGCCACCAGCGCACCCTTTTGGATCGGGATCACAATGGTCACCATACGGCGGAACCATCCTGCCCCAGCCACCTGCGCAGCCTCCTCCGGGTCTTTACCCAGTTGCATCATAGCAGAGATACCGGCGCGCGAGGCATAGGGCATCTGGTCCGCCATAAGCGCCAAGATCAGGATCGCCGCAGTTCCATACAGTGCCGGGATCGGTCCGCGTTCTACCGCGAACAACGACAGATAGGCGGCGGCGAAGGCGATGCCCGGAACTAGGTAGGGAAAGAACGTCACCTGGCGCAGGAAGATTGACACCCCCTTGATGGGTGAACGCACTACGACATAGCCGACCAGAATTCCCATGATGCCCGAGCAGATCGAGGCAAAACCGACAATGCGCAGCGTGTTCCACATGGCAGACCAAAGTTCTGACGATAGCAAGATGCCGCTACTCAGGCCGACGGTTTCAAGGTTAGAGCCAATCCAGTAGTCCAGCGTGAAGTTTGACAGGGCAAACTGACCGGGCACTTGCATGATTGTCGACAACAGCAGGGTCATCAGCGGCAGGCCAACGCTCAGGAAGAAGATCAGGCCAGCCAGCGCAGTTGCTGGCATCCGGAACTTCCCGAGTGCCGTCTGGCGGTTCATGGATCCTTTGCCACCAACGGTGACAAACTTGCGGGACTCTCGAACCAAACGGGCGTCAATCAACAGGGAGACAATACCAATCAACATGATTGCGCCAGCCAGAACCGCCGCCACGCCGGTTTGCCGCGAGGCAATACTGCGATACAGCGAAGTGGCAAGCACATCATAGTTCACCGGCAAGCCCAGCACATAAGACACGCCGAATTCACCCAGACATTTAGCAAAAATCAGAACTGTGGCCGACATCAGCGCAGGCAGCATCAGTGGCAGTATGATTTGCCACGCAACGGTACGAGGCCCTGCCCCAAGGATTCGGGCAGAATCCTCTAACTGCGAGTCAAAGCGGCGCAGCGCATTGCCGAACAACAAAATAACAAAGGGCGTATAGTGCAGTGCCAGAATGATGGTGATTGGCAATTGCCCGTAGGCCAACCAATCTGGGGGCGTCCAGCCCATGTTTTCGAACCAGCCAGCTTGTCCGCCAACAGTACGGTTCTTGAACAAGGTGCGCCAAGCCAGCGCAAAGGTCCACGAGGGCAGCATGTAGGGAACGATCAGGGCTGTCGCAAACCAGCGACGCCCGAACATATCAGTCCGGCTAAGTAGCCAGGCCAATACCCCCCCGACTGACAGCGACACCAGGATAGCGCCGAATGAAACGCTCAGCGTATGACGCAGAGGTTCCCAGAACAGGATTTTTGACACCGGTGAGAACAGCGCTCGGTCAAAATAGTACCAGGTCAGCTCGCCCAGATCAGCCTTTGCGCGGCGGACATCACCAAATTGAACCTGTACCGAGTCAAACAGTAGACTCGCGATAGGCACGACGATCAGATAACCGAACAGCAGAACTAGGAATAAGCCAATCGCTGCCGTCGGCTCGCGCCAGCCAATCTTAAGCCGGTAGCGCAGACGCATCCAGCGCCCTACTTCTTCGGGTGATACTTGCTCTTTTATCATTCACTCCCTCACACAGGCACTTTGCACCTGCGCCCCTCCCGTTTGCGCCAACAGACCAGATTCGGTGCTGCTGGGCCGGTTTATCCATCTTCGCCTTGTGCTTGACTTTGTGTCAAGAATTTTTGCACACCTGTGCAACATTAGACGCACTTCTATATTCTTTGTCATAACCTCAAAAATAAACGAAACTCAGTTCCACGATCTTCATACAAGCGCGCTGGTGCACAGCGTTGCACCAGCTGAATTCACTCCTAACGTTCTATGTTAGGTTGCATCACGCTGATAAATCCAATCGTGATCAGGGTCGTTTTGGAATCGCCACTTCCGTAGCGGGCCTGCCATCACATTGAGATAATACATTTCATAGCCATATGGTGCACCGCAGGGGTGATGCCCCTTGGGCACCAAAACCACATCACCATTTTTCACCGCCATGGTCTCATCCAGCTCACCATCCTCGGTATAGACACGCTGCACCCCAAACCCGCTTTCTGGGTTCAGGCGGTGGTAATAGGTCTCTTCCAGATAGGTCATTTCAGGGAAGTTATCTTCGTCATGGCGATGCGACGGATATGATGACCAGTTCCCCTGCGGTGTGAACACCTCGGTGACCAGCAAGCTGTCGGCCACATCACGGCCTTCCATGGCGATGTTGTTGATGTAGCGTGTGTTTGCACCCTTGCCGCGTGGAGTGGTTTCAATCCCCTCGGGGCCGAGTTTTTGAGCCTGATGATTGCCTGCCCCCGGTGCGGTACACACAGCAAGGGTGCACTCGGTCGTGGCAGTTGCAGACCAGTCACTGTCATTTGGCACATACAGGCAATGAGGTGGCGTGCGTTCAAACACAGACATCCGATCGCCCATCTCACCGAAATCCTGGCCCGAAGCCGTGATCGCAGCCTTGCCTTCCACCAGCACCAGAATTGCCTCGCGACCGCCCGTAACCTCGGACACTTTGTCGCCAGCTTTCATGCGGTGAAGTTGGAACCCGACATAAGTCCAACCCGCATCTTCAGGAGAGATATCGTGCACTTTGCCAGTCGTAGCAACTGGCTTACGTAACAGATCAGCCATTAGTCTCTCCTCCAAACCCGGCTTCCACAGCCATTTCCTTCAACGACTTCAGCCCCAAAGACTGATACTCAAACGGGTTGCGAACCGCCGGATCTTGCTCTGCTTCAATCACCAGCCAGCCTTCGTATCCAACCTGAGCGGCAGATTTCAGGACCGGCACAAACTCTACGCCGCCCTCATCATCTCCGGGAACAGTAAACACGCCACGGCGCACGCCTTCTAAGAAGGATAGCCCCTCAACCTTGACGTCTACCATGACGGCCGGACGGACGTTCTTGGCATGGATATGCGCTACCCTGTCGACATGTTTGGCCATCACCTTGTCCGGGTTGCCACCTCCAAAGTAGCAATGCCCGGTATCAAACAAAAGCTTGGTCGCTGGACCGGTGACTTCCATGAAACGGTCAATTTCATCGGGCGTTTCCACGATGGTGCCCATATGGTGATGATAGACCAACGTCAGACCCTGCGCGGCGCAGAACTCGGCGATCTCTTCGACATCCGAGCCAAACTTCTGCCAAGCCTCATCCGCCAAAACCGGGCTTTTTGAAATCGGCGTATCTTCATCGCCATGAATGGCGTTTGAGGTTTCACAGACGATCACCACCTGGCAGCCCTGCGACTTTAGCAAGTTCAGATGTGGCTGGATCGCGCGCTTTTCGTCCTCGACCGAATGTGTCAGCAGGTTCAGCGAGTGCCAGCCCGAAACCAGAACAAGCCCCTTGTCTGACAGAGTGCCCTTAAGAACAGCATGATCTGTTGGCAGCTTGTGCCCCTTTTCGATCCCGTCAAACCCGATCTCGGCAGTCTCGCTTAGGCATTGTTCCAACGAGATGTCTGCTCCCAGCGTCTGGTCATCATCATTGGACCAGGCAATTGGGTTAGTGCCAAATTTTATCATTGCTCGTTTCTTTCCATAATCGCTGCCTCATAGCTCGCACGGGCCGCGTTGACCTCTTCTCGCTGCGACACCTCGGGCACCGCAACATCCCACCAATAACCGCCCTCTTGGGTCGATGGGTATGGATCTGTATCGATGACAATCACCTTGACCCCTGGTTGATCTCGTTCGGCCAATGCCGCTTCAAGCTCAGCAATGGTGCCGACCTTTTGCGCTTTGCCTCCCATGGAGTCAGCGTGTTTGACAAAGTCGATGGCTGACGGAACCTGATGCCGGGTGTGGTCTAGCATGTTGTTGAACTCGGCCCCACCGGTGCCCATCTGCAACCGGTTGATGCAGCCAAAGCCACGATTGTCGGTTAGTACGATGGTGAAATCAACGCCCATGGACACGGCCGTCGCCAATTCAGAGTTGGCCATCATATAAGACCCATCCCCTACCATGCAGATCACATCACGCGAGGCGTCGGCCAGCTTGATGCCCATAGCGCCGGCAACTTCGTACCCCATGCAGGAATAGCCATATTCCATATGATAGGCCCCGGGGCCTGAGGCCTTCCAAAGCTTGTGCAGCTCTCCGGGCATGGTGCCGGCCGCGCTCATGACCGTCGTATTGTCGTTTGAGGCCCGCTGCACCGCTCCAATCACCTGCATGTCTGTGGGCAGGCTATCGCTGGATAGGGGCGCACCAGTCACCTGGTCAACACCTCGATACCAATCATCCTTCAGTGAAGTTGCAAGTTCAGGACCGCCGTATTCTCCCAAACCTTCTGACAGCGCCACAAGGCCAAAGAGAGCATCGCCCACCAAGGACAGGGCTCCATGTTTGATCGTGTCATAAGGCTGAATGTTCAGCGCCAGCAGCTTGCAATCGGGGTTCTTGAACAAAGCCCAGCTGCCGGTGGTAAAGTCCTGAAACCTTGTACCAACGCCAATCACCACGTCCGCAGCTTCGCACAGTGCATTCGCACAACCCGCGCCAGTCACACCCACCGCGCCATAGGCCATGGGATCATCCCAAGCCAACGCCGATTTTCCGGCCTGCGTTTCCACGACGGGAATGTTGTGGATATTGGCAAATGCCCGCAGCGCCTCGCAGGCACCAGAGTAATGAACGCCACCACCCGCGATGATCACCGGGTTCTTGGCCTGTTGAATGGCCGTAACCGCTGCGTCCAATTCGATATGATCAATCACCGGTCGTCGTATAGTCCAGGTCTTCGGCTCAAAGAATGACACTGGCCAATCATAGGCTTCGGCCTGCACGTCCTGACAGAACGACAAGGTCGCCGGACCGCAATCCGCTGGATCGGTCATTGCTCGAAACGCACGCGGCAGAGCCGTCAGCAGCTGCTCGGGGCGCGTGATCCGATCAAAATAGCGGCTGTAAGGACGGAACCCGTCATTGGCCGATACCGTCCCGTCCTCAAAGCTTTCGATCTGCTGCAGAACCGGATCTGGCCCACGGCTGGCAAACACATCGCCAGGTACTAGTAAAACCGGCAACCGGTTCACGTGGGCCAGAGCGGCCGCCGTCAGTAAATTTGTAGCCCCAGGCCCAATGGACGAGGTCACAGCCATAGCACGCCGACGCCGCAACTGTTTTGCATAGGCAATCGCGGTGTGGGCCATCGTCTGTTCATTATGGCCACGATAGGTTGGCAGGCGGTCTTTAGCCTCTTGCAGGGCCTCACCCAATCCAGCGACATTGCCGTGACCAAAGATCGCCCAGATGCCTTCGATAAACCGGTCACCATCTTCGTTCAGCTGGTTTTCGATGTATTTGACCATGGCCTGCGCGGCGGTCAGTCGAATGGTACTCATACCTCAGATCCCTTTGTATTACCGCGTGCGTGGTCCCACACCTCGCACAGGGCAGCATAGTTCCGTGCCATCTGGTCTACCGCCTGCTGGTCAGTAACCTGATCAGCAAGCCAACTGCGCGCGGTATCGCCAAATATTGTGCGGCCCACGGCGAACCCTTTGACAAGATCATGCCGAGCCGCCAATTCAAAACTCGCTGCCAGCTCGGCCGACGGCGCATCCAGCCCCAGCACCACAACACCCCGGCAGTGCGGATCATTGCCTTCAATAGCGGAAACCGTCAGGTCCCAAGCCTTTGGTGTCTTGAGAGGTTCCAGCTTCCACCAGTCAGGATAAACGCCAAGATCATAGAACCGCTGGATCACATCTGCCGTTGTCTGATCTGAAACCTCACCCGCTTTGGATGGGATCACCTCTAGCAAAAACTCCAGTCGGTTGCGACGGCAGGCATGGAACAAGCGGCGCACGGTGTCTTCCTGATCAGCCCGTACAGCATCGGTATCATCCGGGTGATAAAAGCACAGGACCTTGACTACATGATCGGAAGGCCATTCGGATAGGCCACCAAAGTCTGGACCAATCTCAGCCTCGGTCCGCAAGGGGCGCGACCCGGGAAGTTCTACCGGCCGACCAATCCACAGCCCCTGCCCTACGGCCTGAAACAGTGCATCTTGTCCAAGTCGTCTGTCACACAGAATGCCATAGCCATCACGCCCATCCGCAACCTGCGTTGCCGCCTTCAGACACAGCGTTTTGAACGCTCCAATCTTGGCATGATCAACTCCAGCTGCATCTGCCATGTCCTCTAGTTGGATCCGGTGGTCAAAGGCAAAGACCTTCATGTCATCACGCTGACCATGACGGGTGGTGGCCCAATGGATCTGGTTCAGCTCGGCATCTTTGCGCAGCGCTGGTGTATCCACGCCGCGCTGCAGGAAAAATTCCAGCTCTGCCTCGCTGGGATAGGCGGGTGTACAGCCATGGCGACTGACTGCAAAGGCGCCGCAGGCATTGGCGAATTTCAGCGATGTGGGCCAGTCTTCACCTGTCAGCCAGCCCTTGAGGAGGCCTGACATGAACCCATCACCCGCACCTAGCACGTTGAATACTTCAATCGGAAAGCCTTCGCCTGATAGACCATCGTCCAGCGCATCAGGAATATCCCCTTCAAAGGCAACCGCACCCATCGGGCCACGTTTGCAAACCAACACAGCGTCGCTCACTGCCCGCACGGCGCGCAGGGCTGCAAGGGTATCGGTTGTGCCGCCTGCGATATGAAACTCTTCTTCGGTGCCAACGATCAGATCAAACAGGCCCACCGTCGACTGCAGCTTGGCGGTCACTGCTTCGGATTCCACAAAGCGGCTTTCGCCCTCTCCGTGCCCAGCAACACCCCACAGATTGGGCCGGTAATCAATATCCAACGCTGTTAGCGCGCCGTTTTCACGGGCCAAGTGAATGGCCTTCTTGGTGGCGGCTTCGACTTTTGGGTTGCTCAGATGCGTTCCCGTTGCACAGACACACCGCGCCGAGGCGATAAAATCAGGATCAATGTCGTCTTCGGCAATCGCCATGTCGGCGCAGTTCTCACGATAGAAGATCAGCGGAAATTGCTCTTTGTCGCGGATGCCCAGTAGAACCAGCGCAGTCAGACGCTCGGGGTCAGTTTTGACTGCAGTAACATCAACATTCTCGCGCTGTAGCTCTTCGCGAATGAACCGCCCCATGTGCTCATCGCCAACCCGGGTGATCAGCGCTGATTTCAACCCCAAACGCGCAGTGCCTGCCGCGATATTGGTTGGAGAGCCGCCGATATACTTGTCGAACGACCGCATATCTTCAAGCCGTCCCCCCACTTGCGCGCCGTACAGATCCACCGAGGATCGGCCGATTGTGATAAGATCTAGGGTTTTCATCGCTTCATCATCCGTCGCTTAGGCACGCCTATCACGGGAGAATCCGCGGCGCACAATGGAATATTAATTCCATTTTCGACATATTCAATATTTTTCTTTCACACCCCGCGCATTCTGCCCACGGACACAGCAATTGTCATCGCCAAAGACATTGTAGACGTCAGCGACCTAAACCCCGCCACGTCTGCATCTTTGACCGTGATGACACTGACATTGTCGCCGTCGAATGGGCTCATGGCCGTGTCTGTCAACACAACAACCGGGCACCCCAAGTCATTTGCATGATCGACCAAAGACACAGTCTGAGCCGTATAAGGTGCAAAGGAAACCGCGATAACTGCATCATCAGGACTGATGCTATGGCGTTGGTTCAACTGCCCCGTCCCGTCATGCAGCATCGACGGGCATTCCATCTTTTCAAAAGCATAGGACAGGTAACTGGCCACTGGAAACGCCCGTCTGTACCCCGCCACATGTACCAGACGTGCCTTCGCCAGCACCGCTACAGCCTGATCCAATACCGCTGGGTCCACATTGCCAACAAGGTCCTCTAGCGCAAGCCGCCCTGTTTCCACAAACTCAGCCAACAAAGCGGATGGCGCACTGTCAGACTGGGCGCGTAGCGTGGCAAGCCGTGTCGAATAATCCGGCCATTGCTGCGAATAGGCATCCCGGAACAATCGTTGCAGACCTGAATACCCTTTGAACCCTAGCATCTTGCAAAACCGCATAAGGGCTGACGGCTGCACATCGGCAGCGGCTGCAAGCTCGGCCACGGTTGACACTGCGATGCGATCGGTATTGGCCGAGACAAACTCGGCACATTGCTGAAGCCGCTTGGGCAATGTGCCGGATATCTCACGCAACCGCGCGTCAAATTCTTCGATCGAAGCTGGTGCTGTTTTTTCACTCATTGCGCGCTGCGCCCTTGACATGACCACGTTCCATTTACACTAACGTATGGAATATAAATTCCATAGTGAAGCAGATTCTTGTTTCACCTCAGCCTTGGAGATCCACATGTCCGTGAAATTCGCACTGCTCGGCGCAGGCCGTATCGGTAAAGTCCATGCCAAGGCTGTGACCTCAAATCCCGACGCGCAGCTAGTCGCCGTAACTGACGCCATGGCCGACGCTGCCAATGCAGTGGCACAACAATATGGTGCCCGTGTTGCCTCTCTGGACGAGATTGCCGCGGCCAGTGACATCGACGCCGTGATCATCTGCACGCCAACCGATACCCACGCAGATCTGATCCAGAAGTATTCAAACGCAGGCAAGGCGATCTTTTGCGAAAAGCCCATCGATCTGAATGTAGAAAGGGTGAAGGCCTGCCTGCAAACCGTCGCGACAAATGGCACCGCCTTGATGGTCGGATTTAACCGCCGTTTTGACCCCAGCTTTGCCGCGCTCAAGGCTGAGATCGAGGCCGGAACTATTGGAGATGTAGAACAGGTTGTCATCACATCCCGCGATCCGGGCCTGCCGCCTTACGACTACATCCCTGTTTCAGGCGGCATCTTCCGCGACATGACCATCCACGATTTTGACATGGCCCGGTTCCTGCTGGGCGAAGAGGTCGAAACTGTCATGGCGACTGGATCCTGCCTAGTGGATCCCAAGGTCAAAGAGCTTGGCGATTTCGACACCGCCGCCGCGATTCTGACCACCGCCAGCGGCAAGCAGGCGATCATCAACAACTCGCGCCGCGCCACCTATGGCTATGACCAGCGGGTCGAGGTGCACGGCTCTAAGGGATCGGTTTCGGCCCAAAACGAGCGCCCAGTGAATATCGAAGTTGCCACAAGCGCTGGCTACACCGCCCCGCCCTTGCACGACTTTTTCATGACCCGCTATGTCGCCGCCTATGCAGCTGAAATTGCGGAATTCATTGAAGTGGTGAAAAACAGCAAGGCGCCCTCTCCCTCAGGGGCAGATGGGCTGGCAGCACTGGCCATTGCGGAGGCAGCAGAAGCATCTGTTGCATCAGGGGCGAGCATCAAGATAAATAAGTAAAGTCAATCGCGCCTTCCCGGGGGGAAGGTCAGGCGCGGCCCGGCATTAGCCGGGCCTCAGACTATTACGCCTCGGGCAGTAACACAGGCCCAATATCAGCAAATTGCAGCTGTACTACCTGCCCTACGTCCAGCGGGTCATAGACATCATCCATCACCGCAAACAGCTCTCCTACCGGGGTTGCCAGCGTGTATTCCATCCGCGAGCCGACATAGGTTGCCTTGGACACTGTCACCTCAAGACCGTCGCCCGCGGCATCCCGGTTGAGCACAATGCGGCCAGGACGAACGGCCATAGTAGCAGGCCCTACATCCAGCCCGCGTGTGTCCAGCCGGTAGCGATAGCCAGCGATATCCACCTCCGCCGTATCGCCCTCAACCGAAGTAATGGCACATTCCACCAGATTGGCCTCGCCAATGAAATCTGCGACAAACCGATCGGCTGGTGCATCATAGAGTTCGCGTGGGGTACCGATCTGGGCAATCCCCGCGTTGCGCATCACCACGATGGTATCCGAAACAGCCAGTGCCTCTTCCTGATCGTGGGTCACGTAAACCACCGTCAGACCAAGGTTCTGTTGAATTTCCCGAATTTCCTCGCGAACCTGTCGGCGCAACTTGGCATCAAGGTTCGACAGCGGTTCGTCAAACAACAACACCTGCGGCTTTAGCACTAGCGCCCGCGCTACGGCGACCCGCTGCTGCTGCCCGCCGGACAGCTCGCTGGGCAAACGGTCTGCGAAATCAGCCAGCCCAACCAGCCCCAATCCCTCAAGCGCAGCATTGCGGATGTCGGATTTTGGGTGCCCAGAGAACTTCAGGCCATAGGACACGTTCTCGATCACCGTCATATGCGGAAACAGCGCATAAGACTGGAACACCATCGAAACGTCCCGGTCTGTGGCTGGCAACCGGGTGACATCCACGCCACCAATGGTGATTGAGCCCTTGGTGGACATTTCCAGCCCGGCAATCATCCGCAGCGTCGTGGTCTTGCCGCAGCCCGAAGGCCCCAGCAGCGTCACAAGTTTTCCCGGCTCGATCTCAAGATCGATATTGTCTACGGCAACAACGTCCTTGCCATAGACCTTGGTGACGTTTCGAAAGCTCACCGAAGCCGCTTTATTATTCATGGTTTCAGTCATAGTCATTCTTTCTCTCGTCCAGCGCCGCGACGCCCAATCCGTATTTTGCCAACCAGCAACTGCAGCAGCAGAACCGCCGACAGCATTACGAAAATCAAGGTTGTCGAATAGGCAATGGCCAGGCCGTAATCGTTGTTTTCAACACGTCCGATGATGTAGCTGGTCGCCATGTCGTATTCGGCACTCACTAGGAAAATCACCGCCGAAATCGCTGTCATCGCACGCACAAAACTATAGACAAGCGCCGCCAAAATGGCCGGCCGCAGCAATGGTAGAACCACACCACGGAAGGTCTGCCAGCTGTTTGCCCCTAGGGTGAGCGAGCTTTCATCAAGCGATTTGTCGAGCTGTGACATCGATGCAATCCCCGCACGCACACCAACCGGCATGTTGCGGAAGATGAAACAGACCACCAGGATCACGCCCGTTCCGGTGATTTCAACCGGAGGCACGTTGAACGCCAGAATGTAGCTAACGCCGATTACCGTGCCAGGAATGGCAAAACTTAGCATGGTGCCAAATTCAAAAGCGTTGCGCCCGGCAAAATTCTGTCGCGTCAGCAGATAGGCAGTGATCAACCCAATGGCAGCGGTCAATGGCGCGGCAATGGTAGCAATCTTGATCGTGGTCCAGAAACTATCCCAAGCCGAGCCGCTCCACCGGATTCCGCTGTCTTCGAACCGGAACGAGAATGCTGTGACATAGTGCTTGAAAGTGAGCTCATGGTTCATGCCCCAGACTTCGACAACGCTGCCGTAGAAGATCATGCCATAGATGACGACTGTGAACAGGCCCCAGATCGTTGCAATCGCAAATGTCGGGATAGCCAAGCCACGAGGCATCGCCGGGTGGACGCCAGAGTCGCCTTTCCCAGACACGGTTGTATAGGACTTGCGCCCTAACCAGAACCGCTGGGCATAGAATGCTCCCAATGTGAACGACAGCAGAACAATCGCCAAAATGGCCGCACGACCTTGGTCATACTGAGCGCCAACAATGGCAAAGAAGATCTCGGTCGACAGCACATCGTAATTGCCGCCCAGAACCAGCGGGTTTCCAAAATCAGCCATGCTTTCGATGAAGCCCAGCAAAAACGCATTAGCTAAACCGGGGCGCATCAGCGGCAGCGAAACGGTTTTGAACACTTCCCAACGACTGGCCCGCAAGGTTTGCGCAGCCTCTTCCATCGAGGGGCTCACGCCCTCGACCACACCAATCAGAACCAGAAAGGCGATCGGCGTATAGGCTAGAGATTGCGCGATGACGATTCCCGGCAGACCATAAACCCAACGCGTAGGTTGAACGCCAAAAACATCTGCAAAAAAGCCCGTGATCGAACCCGAAAGCCCAAACAACAATATGATGGCCAGACCAATTACAAAGGGAGGCGTGATGATTGGCAAAACGGTCAACGCCCGCAAAAGCCGTTTATACTTGAAGCCTGATCGCGTCACTACCAATGCAAAGACAAGGCCCATGGTCGTGGTGATCGTTGCAACGATGATGGCCAGAAAGAACGAATTCCAGGCCGCACCGCAGCGTCCGCCGCTAAAGCATCCCAGCCCCCAAATCCGTCTATCCCCAAACTTGGCAAGGAACGACAGTATGGAAATGCTGCCATCGTCACCGATGAAGGCGGCAGTCATTAGCTTGGCAATTGGAAAAAATACAAAGATTGCTACAATGGCAATCACACCGGTGATTGCGCTGACAACAAAGACATCGCCGTTGATTGCCCCGCGCGCAGCCAACCCCTGTGTGAACAGGAACAGAAACGCCGAGGCGGTCAGCAACGCACCATAGCCCATGCCATATTGGCGGCTATCTAACGGTCCAAACGCCAAACCCAGCCAGTCAGTGGTCCAGCCCCGGATGCCGATTGCCAGCCCTTGGGCCATCAGCCATGCCAATCCGGCGGCACCAACTGCCAACAATATTGCGCCATAGCGCGGGTCGGACTTTTTAAGCCGCAGAACCAGAAGTGGGGCCAACAAGGCAAACACCATCGGCGCCAGCCACAGGTTCTTACCTTGTGCCAATAGAAACGCTGCTGGGGCATAATCGCGATCCATCGGATAGCCATCAAACACCCAGTCAAACGAAAAGAAACCGTCTTCTACCCCATACCAGGGCAGGACGGCAAACCCCACCCACCCGGCGAGGATCCAAAAGATCAATACCGGGAGGGTCTTGTTTTCACTGCTCGAAATTTTCAATTTATTTGGTGCCTGTTCTTACTGAGGCAACACAGAGACGTCGTTGTCCCACTTCTGCAGCAGTCGCTTACGCTCATCACTTGAGCCGAACTTGGAGAAGTCATAATCAATCAGAGTGATAGAAGACATATCCGGTGCTGACTCGGAGGTATTAGCACCTTTATTCGACGGAACTTGGAACGCATTCACTTCCAACGCTAGGTTCTGTGCTTCAGCGGACAGCGCCCAGTCATAGAACTTTTTGGCGTTCTCCATGTTGCGCGCACCCGAGATGATCGACATCGAACCGATCTCGTATCCAGTGCCTTCACATGGGGCGACAACAGTGATCGGGAAGCCCGAAACAGCCTGTTTCACTGCGTCATGCATGAACACGATACCAATGGTGTTCTCCCCACGTGCCGCAGCCTTGATCGGAGCAGAACCGGACTTGGTGTATTGGTTCACATTGGTGTGCAGACCCTTCATGAAGTCAAAGCCGTCGTCCTCACCAAACAACTGAACCATGGTTGCCAGAGTGGTGTAGGCTGTACCTGACGAATTTGGGTTCGCCATCTGCACGTGACCTTTGTACTCAGGCTTCAACAAGTCCTTCCAGCAAGCCGGAGCTGGCAGGTTATTTGCGGCCAGAATGTCGGCATTATAGCCATAGCCCAGAGCACCGGAATAGATACCAATGGTCTTATCATTGGCCGAAGTCGCCTGTGAAATCGCCCAGTCATGCAACTGATCGCGCATCGGCGATACATAGGCTTCGGTCAGGTTTTCCTCGGCGGCCTGCAGGTGTGGATCACCAGTACCACCCCACCATACATCGCCCTTTGGATTGACTGATTCCGCTTTGACCTGCGCGAATGTCTCGCCCGAGCTTTTGCGTGACATGTTCACGTCAATGCCTGTCGCATCCTCAAAGCTGCGCGCCATCAACTGGCACCAGTCTTCTTGCGCACTACAGTACAGTGACAATTTCCCATCTGCCTGAGCCATCGTTCCCGACGCCACCAAAGACAGAGCTCCCAACAATAACTTTGAACGCACCTTCAACATAACCATCCTCCCAGATGTCAAAATTGACTTTTTGTTAGCTTACAAACATTGAGCCTAGTAAAGCCATCCTCACTTTGCAATCGTGTGCATGGAAAATCCAACAAAAAATCAAACTGCGGGAAGTGTTTATGACCATCTATCTCATTCGGCACGGACAATCTGAGTTTAATGCCTTGAATCTAGAGCCTGGAGCCCCAGACCCCATGATCATCGATGCCCGGCTAACTGATTTGGGCAAGCAGCAGGCGCTTGCGGCCCGTGAACAGATCCAAGACCTTGGCATACAAACTGTGCTGGCGTCCCCCCTGACCCGCGCGATTCAAACCGCCAAGCTGATTTTCGATGGAATTGCACCAATTCAGGTCACCCCCGCGCACCGGGAACGATTGGACCACGCCTGTGACATTGGGCGCGCACCGGCCGAATTGGCGAGCGACTTTCCCGAACTCACGTTTGACCACCTAGATGATATTTGGTGGCACACCGGCCCACAGAATAAATATGGAGTACCCGAGGAACCCGTGGAGATGTTTGACCAACGCATCCAGAAATTCCGGGATTCCCTTGTTCAACACACAAACAGGCCGTTAGCGATTGTCGGCCATGGCAATACGTTCCGGTCACTAGCAGGATTCGACATGCAGAACTGCGAGGTTCGCCCCTTCCCAGTTCCATAGAATGGTCAGGTCTATTCAAACTGATCTCAACGTGCTGCAAAATCTGGGGCCATTGCTGAGCAAAGCTGATGGCACTAGGAAAGAGCGGCGTGCACTAGTTTCATAGGTTCATGCCCCCTTGAACCCCTGCAAGACGCGTCGAGTGGCGACAACCAGCGGGTCGTGTGTCTCTTTCAATATTGCGACCCGATCAAACCGCGACGTATCTCGGTTCACTGCGTCACGCATGGCAGCGCCAAAAGCCATGCGTAGCTCAGTGCCGATGTTGAATTTGCAGACCTTAGATCCCTGCGCCAACATCCTACGCTGAGAAACAGGGACACCTGACCCGCCGTGGATCACCAGCGGAACTGATGTAACGGCTTCGATGGCGCGAATACGATTTTCGTCTAATCCGCCTTCTTTGTCCTGTTGCAGGTGAATATTCCCAACCGAGATCGCCATGGCATCAATACCGGTGTCGCGCGCAAATATGGCTGCTTCATCGGGATCCGTTCCGGCAGATCCTGCACCGCCGGAATACCCAACAAAACCGATTTCACCTTCGCAGGATACACCAGCCGCATGCGCCATTTCGACGATAGCTGCTGTATTTTCGATATTCTGAGCCAACGGAGTGCGAGACCCGTCAAACATGACCGACGTGAACCCACTATCAATCGCCAACCGGCAGTCCTCGGCGGTGTAGCCATGATCCAAATGTGCGACCACTGGAACAGACGCCTGCTCTGCCAGATACCGGAACATCTTACCCAACACAGGCAACGGGGTATGGTCGCGACAGGACGGCCCGGCCTGCAAAATAACTGGCACATTCTCAGCTTCGGCGGCGGCTACATAGGCGCGCATGTCCTCCCAACCCAGGGTCACCAGACCAGCAACAGCATAGTTACCTTTCAAAGCAGGCTGCAAAACCTCGGCAAGGGTGGCCAGCGTCATTTGAACTTCGCAATCATGTCTTTGATGCCGGGAATTGTCTCAATCTGGGCAGCATGAGTTGGCTGGAAGTACTGAACCAGCGACCGTTGGCTCAGCCCGCCCAGAATGGTGAAGTAATACATCTCATACCCCGGAAGCACGGCGCAGGGGTGATATCCCTTGTCGATCATGATCGTTGACCCATCCATGATGTGATAGGCATCACCCGGCTTGTTATCTTCGCGCTGAAGCATCTGCAGGCCGGACCCGTGATTGGGACGAAAGCGAAAGTTGTAGGTTTCATCGTGGCGGGTTTCATCCGGCAGACGATCCGTGTCGTGCTTGTGCGACGGGAAGCCCGACCAACCACCCTGCCCCACTGTATACAACTCGCTGACCAGCAGGCGCCCGACTTTGTCGTGCTGCTTTTGCCCCAGAATGTGCTTGATCTTGCGGTGGGTCTTGGTGTCGTCACTGCCGTATTGCACCAGATCAATGTCATCTGCACGCACGTCAAACGGATCCAGAACCTTGTCGTATCGGGCACCGGCGATGAAAACTTCGGTCTTTTCTGAAACGCACACAATGGTGACCTTGGCCCCCACCGGGACATAGACGCCTTCGGGTTCACCATCCCAGACATCAATGCCCCGACTGCCCAAACAGGGGTAGCTTACGCCCTCAACATCGACATCCACCGAACCTGTCGCTGGGGCGACACATGTCTCATAGCCCGGCACCTGATATTCAAACGCGTCGCCCTTTTTCAGTTTGACGATATTGAAATAGTTCAACGGAACAGTCGGGTTATCCACGTCAACAATAGGCTGATTGTTGTTATTATGAGGGGCGATATGCATGGTCCGGTCCTTTATAAGAATTCTGTTGGGCCGGGGTGTGAAGACAGGAAGTCCTCAAGCTCGGCGGTAACAGGCATGGCTGGGGCGCACCCCGGGCGCGCCACCACAAGTGATGCGCAGGCAGACCCCCGCAAAACGGCGTCCCGCATTTCGCGGCCCTCGGCGAGCGCAGCGAGGAACCCAGCCATAAAGCTGTCACCGGCACCGGTTGGTTTCAAAGCTGTGACAGGAAAGATGCCAGTGCGAATTTCCTGCTGATTTGCAAAGGTCACCGCACCTTCGGGACCCATTTTGTAGACAACAATTGCAGCGCTGGAATTGGCAAGCGCTCGCGCCTTGCCCAGCCCACGACTGATGTCCCCGGCCATAAAGCCAAATTCCTCGTCATTGCCGACAATCACATCTGACATGGCGCCAGCACGTGACAACACCTCTTCGGCGACCTGCGCCGATGGCCAGCTATAGGGGCGATAGTCCACATCAAAGATGATCGGCAAACCAGCTTCACGTGCCAATTCAAAGGCACGGAAAGCTGCTGATCTGGACGGTTCAGCGGCAAACACAGTGCCAGCAGTGATCAACGCGCCAAACTGGCTGTAATCCACGGCCTCGACATCTTCGACGGTCATCTGAAAATCCGCTGCATTGTTGCGGTAAATGACGCTTTGGTGGTTATCAACACGCGTTTCATAGACCGCCAAAGAGGTTCGGTATTCGCCACTAATACGCTTCACATAACGCCTATCGACGCCGTAGTGATCCAACTGCCCTTCACAATACCAGCCCACCGCATCATCGGACACCGAAGTGACCAGCGCCGACTTGCAGCCTAGTTTCACCAATCCAGCCGCGATATTGGCGCTGCTTCCCCCCATACCAACAGCCATATTACTGGCATCTTGAATGCTGGTCCCTGCCGGATCAGGTGACAAGTCCATGCCCACCCGCCCAACAACCAGAAAGTTGCGCTTATTGATACCCTCCAGGATCACTTTCGCCCCTCCGTATTGCCCGCTTTGGCCGCGTCCAGAACTTCTGGATAGGGATAATTCAGCCCCAGCAATTGGCGCAGGTCCGGGCTGGCATCATCCACAAAAGACTGAGGTAGCGCAGCAGGCATGTCCTCCATTGGTTTCACCCATTTGGGCAGATACTGGATCAGGATCGCGCTGCGATCATGGTCTGCATTGTTTGGCATCGCGCAGTGCCAGGTCACGCCGTAAAACAATGCAACATCACCCGGCTCGCCGGTCATACGCTCACAGCGACCATGGAAATCATCCTCGCCAGTTGGGTATCGCAGCTCTCGTTGGCTACCCGGCACATACCCTGTGGCCCCACTTTCTATGGTGAAAGGATCCAACAGGACAGACACTTGCGCATTCATTGGAAACGAGCCGTTGAACCCAACCGGATGCGTTTCAGGTTGATGGAAATCCCAATAGGGATAATCCACATGCGGCTCTTGCCCCGGCCCTCCGGGCAGAATGCGATTGGCCGCAATCGACCCCATGATGAATTCGGTTCCCAGAAACCCCCGCAAGATCTCCATCAGCACAGGATGTGTTGCCATGCGCGAGAACACCTCACCTTTGGCCAACAGATTCCAAACCCGACGCTGCAGGTTCAGCTTTCCCTCTTGCTCTGCCGCTCCTTGGAAATGGGTGGCCTTTTCCGTCGACTGCTCCGAATGAGCCATGACAATGGCCCTTGCCTCGGCAATCTCCTCGGGACTGAACAAGCCAGAGATCCCAACCGCACCGCCGCCATGCAGCAACTCTTGGATAATTTCAGCTGGATCAGCTGTTTTTGCGGTAAATCGTTTCATTATACGCCCTTTCGCTGCAAATCACGGCTCGTTTCCCAATCAACATGCGCCTCACGCACACGGTCGCTGTTGGTGATGTGCGGCGTGCCGACCTCCCACCAAGCGTGCCCCTCCGCGGTCCAGCCTTCGTAGGGATCGACTTTCATAACAATGACATGAGTTTTGTCGCTGGCTTTTGCCCGCTTGAACGCCTCACCCAGCTCAGCCGGGTTCGACACGGCTTCCGCGATAGCGCCTTGCGAGGCCGAGTGCGCCTCAAAATCCACCGAAAAGGGAGCGGTAATTGTCGGGCAGTCCGACAGCAGGTTATTGAAGCTTTCGTTGCCAGTGTTGTTCTGCAGTTTATTGATGACGGCAAATCCACCGTTATCCAGCACCAGGATGATCAATTTCTTCTGACTGAGAACCGAAGAATAGATGTCTGAATTCAGCATCATGTAGGATCCGTCTCCGACAAACACGATGGTATCCTGATCTGGATCCTGCTGCATTTGCGCGATCCGTGCGCCCCAGGCACCAGCGATTTCATAGCCCATGCAAGAAAAGCCAAACTCGACATCCACAGTGCCGATATCCAGCGTGCGCCAGTTGGCTGTGACCTCGGCAGGCAGCCCCCCTGCCGCTGCAACCACTCGGTCGCGTGGATCACACAGATCATTCACAACGCCAATCGCCTGTGCATAAGAAGCTGGGCGATTTCCATGTGCCACGTTTTCAGCGACGTAGGCATCCCATGCCCTGCGGTGCTTCTGAGCCAACGAGCTCCAGTCTCTCGGCGTTTCATAATCCGCAACAGCCGCAGCCAGCGCACCCAGCGATACCTCGGCATCCCCGACAACGGGTAGCGACATATGTTTACCCGCATCATGGCGGGCCGCGTTGATGGAAATGAACCGAGCGTCTTTGGCAAATGCCGTCCAGGATCCGGTGGTAAAGTCCTGCAACCGCGTCCCCACAGCTACGATCACATCCGCTTTCGCAGCGATCTCATTGGCGCTGTTTGACCCGGTGACTCCAATCGGCCCGATATTCAAAGGATGAGTGGCCAGCATATTGGCCCGTCCCGCTATGGTCTCAACCACCGGGATCTGATGTTTCTCTGCAAATTCAGTCAGCTCAGACACCGCTCGCGAATACTGCACCCCGCCACCTGCTATGATCATCGGGCGCTTGGCCGTTTTTAACAGCGCGGCAGCATCGGCAACCTCGTCTGCATCAGGGCTAATTCGGCGGATGCGGTGAACCTTTTTCTCAAAGAACACAGCCGGATAGTCGTAGGTCCACCCTTGCACATCCTGCGGCAGGCCCAGAAACGCCGGGCCACAATCAGCTGGGTCTAGCATGGTGGCAATGGCAGCGGGCAGCGACTGGATCACCTGTGCCGGATGGGTAATGCGATCCCAATAGCGCACGACAGGTTTGAACGCATCATTCACGCCAAAGGTCGGATCCCCAAAGTTCTCCATCTGCTGCAACACCGGGTCCGGCAATCGGGTAATAAAGGTATCACCGCACAGCAACAACATCGGTAACCGATTGGCGTGCGCCAGCGCAGCCGAGGTCAGTAGGTTCGATGTTCCGGGTCCTGCACTGGCCGTGCAGAACATAAAACGCTGCCGCAGCCATTGCTTGGAATAACCTACCGCTGCAAAACCCATGCTTTGCTCATTCTGACCACGGTACAGTGGCAACTCGTCCTG
The DNA here is from genome assembly GCF_011813015.1 of Parasedimentitalea denitrificans. Taxonomy (GTDB): domain Bacteria; phylum Pseudomonadota; class Alphaproteobacteria; order Rhodobacterales; family Rhodobacteraceae; genus Parasedimentitalea; species Parasedimentitalea denitrificans. Next base: position 513,091 of record NZ_QHLQ01000001.1, read on the forward strand.
CACCCCATACAGGGCCTCGCCTAAGCAGGTCACATTGCCATGCCCAAAGATGCCAAAACCGCCACCGCACAGGCGCATCTCCTCGCCGTCGATTTCGATAAACTGATTGCTCAGCCAGCGAATAATAGCCTGCGCTGTGGTCAGGCGAATGGTGTCTGAAGGTGTCGGCATGTCAGCGCGCCCTTTTTAGGAATTTCCGGCATCTAGCCGATTGCGGCTTGCGAGATTTCGAATCTCAGGATACAAATTTTGCAACCGGTTGCAAACTCAAATTCATCAGGAACCCGAAACATGGCGGAAATTGGTATCGGCATCCTTGGCGGTGGCTATATGGGCAAGGCCCATGCTGTCGCGATGTCTTCGGTCGGCGCGGTCTTTAACACCAACCTTCGTCCAAGGTTGGAAATGGTCTGCGCATCGTCAACCGAAAGCGCCGAGCGTTATCGCCAGGCATACGGCTTTGCTCGTGCCACCGACGACTGGCGCACATTAGTGAGCGACCCCAAGGTTGAGGCTATTGTCATCGCCACCCCCCAATCCACACACCGCGAAGTCGCAGAGGCCGCCTTTGCGGCAGGCAAACCTGTTTTCTGTGAAAAACCCATGGGCGCAACACTCGAAGACAGCCAGGCCATGGTTGCGGCTGCCGAGGCATCCGGCTGCACCAATATGGTTGGCTTCAATTATATCCGCACCCCTGCCAGCCAATTTGTGCGCAAGCTCATCGCACAAGGTGAAATCGGTGACATCACATGGTTCCGCGGCGAACATACCGAAGATTTCTATGCAGACCCACAGGCCCCCGCGACATGGCGGACTGATGGCGCGGCCAACGGCACAATGGGCGATCTGGCCCCGCATATGATCAATGGTGCGCTGGCCCTGCTTGGCCCGATTAAGCGTGTCATGACCGAAATAGAAACGGTGCACCGCAGCCGCCCCGGCGGTGATGTGACCAATGATGACCATGCTCAGATGATGTGTCGGTTTGAAAATGGGGCTATGGGGCAGATGTATTTCAGCCGCATCGCAACCGGGCGCAAGATGGGTTACGCCTATGAAATTACGGGCACCAAGGGCGCAGTGCGGTTCGATCAGGAAGATCAAAACGCCGTTTGGCTATACCGCATGGATGACCCCGAGGCCGAGCGCGGCTTTCGCAAGATCCTGACCGGCCCCGCACATCCTGACTATGAACCCTTTTGCCAGGGACCGGGGCACGGCACTGGATATCAGGACCAGATCATCATCGAAGCGCGCGACTTTCTGTCCGCCATCGAAACCGGACAACCCATTTGGCCGACCTTCCGCGACGGACTCGACGTCAATCGCGTGATAGCGGCCGCCTTTGCCTCTGCCCGAGACAGCAAATGGCAAGACGTAAACTCGTTCTGAGCATCCGAAAGGTACGACACAGATGACAATCAGAATCGGCAACGCTCCCTGTTCCTGGGGAGTTGAATTTGCAAATGACCCGCGAAATCCAAGCTGGCAATCGGTTCTCAGCGACTGCGCCAAGGCAGGATACAAGGGGATCGAATTGGGACCAGTCGGCTTTATGCCTGAGGATCCCGCCGAGTTGGGCGATGCACTTGCCCAGTATGAACTAGAACTGATCGGCGGCGTTGTGTTTCGCGCCTACCACGACCCAGATGCATGGGACGATGTTCTGGACGCCACGCACCGCACCGCCCGCGCACTCAAGGCGCATGGAGCGCAGCACTTGGTGCTCATCGACTCGATCTCACCACGCCGCGCCCCCACTGCCGGCCGGGCGTCCGAAGCCGAGCAAATGGACAAGGCAGAATGGACCGCCTACCGCAACCGCATTGCTGAGACTGCTCGCATTGGTGCCGAGGAATATGGCCTGACCGTTGGCATCCATGCCCATGCGGCTGGCTTTATGGATTTCGAGCCCGAGCTTGAACGGCTCTTAAGTGAAGTCGACGAAAAGATCCTCAAGATCTGTTTCGACACAGGCCACCACTCCTATGCTGGCTTTGATCCGGTGGAGTTCATGAAGCGCCATGTCGACCGAATTTCCTACATGCACTTCAAGGACATCAATCCGCAGGTAAAGACAAATGTCATCGCCAACCGGACCGGGTTCTATGACGCCTGTGGCGAAGGCATTTTCTGCAATCTTGGCGATGGCGACGTCGACTTTACCTCTGTGCGCCAGGTGCTGCTGGATGCCGGATTTTCAGGTTGGTGCACCGTCGAACAGGACTGCGACCCTACACTGGACCCAGATCCAATCGGGGACGCCCGTAAAAACCGTGAATATCTTGAATCTATTGGCTTTAACTAAGGAGCCGAACAAATGACTAAACTGAAATGGGGCATGATTGGCGGCGGCGAAGGCAGCCAGATCGGCCCGGCACACCGCCTAGGCGCGCAGGCTGATGGATTGTTTGAATTCAGTGCAGCCGCTCTGGATCACCGCCCCGAACAAGGCCGTGAATATGCGCAACGTCTTGGCGTTGCAGCAGATCGCGCCTATGGCGATTGGCAGGAAATGCTCGCCGGGGAAAAGCACCGCGAAGATCGGATTGATCTGGTCACTGTCGCCACACCCAACGCCACCCACTTTGAGATTACCAAGGCCTTCTTAGAAGCCGGAATCAATGTCCTGTGCGAAAAGCCAATGACCATGACCGTCGAAGAGGGCGAGGAAATCGTGCGGGTTGCCGAAAAAACAGGCCAGATCTGTGCGGTAAACTACTGTTACTCGGCCTATCCCATGGTCCGTCAGGCCCGCGCCATGGTGCGCGCTGGGGAAATCGGCAAGGTGCGGCTGGTCGTCACCAACTTCAGCCACGGCCACCACGGCGACGCCACAGATGCGGACAATCCACGGGTACGCTGGCGTTATGATCCGGCGATGGCAGGCGTTTCAGGACAATTTGCCGATTGCGGCATCCACGCACTGCATATGGCCAGCTTCATCAGCGACGACGAAGTCGAAACGCTATCCGCCGACTTTGCCTCAACCATTGCCAGCCGCGAGTTGGAAGATGATGCGATGGTCAATTTTCGCATGAGCGGTGGAACTGTAGGGCGCCTATGGACATCATCAGTTGCCATTGGTCGTCAGCACGGGTTCGACATTCAAGTGTTTGGCGAAACTGGCGGGCTGCGTTGGGCCTCGGAACAGCCCAATCAGCTGATCTATACCCCGGTAGGTGGCCGTACGCAGATCATCGAAAAAGGTGAAGGCGGCCTGCACGAAGATGCTCAACGCTTGTCCCGCGTCGCCATCGCCCACCCCGAGGGTTTCCCACTGGCGGTGGCCAATATCTATTGCGATCTGGCCGACGCTATTCGCGGTGAAACCCGTGACGGATTGCCCACCGCATCAGACGGCGTGCGATCCATGGCTGCAGTTCACACTGCCGTTGCCTCGGCCAAGGAAAACGGAGCCTGGATGGACGCACGTCCACCAATTTTCCGCTAAGCGTTAGGCCCTTTGCGCAGTGTTCCCCTCTCGATCAATGTGCAGGGGAACAAGCGCGCTTCGGGGTAGCGGTCGGGCGTTTCAAGCTGTGAAACCATCAGGTCAACTGCGGCGCTAGTGATTTGGCGAATGGGCTGCCTGATTGTCGTCAGATTGATATTCTCCCAGCCTGCCATCTCCATATCGTTCAGGCCCAGAATTCCAATGTCCTCGGGAACCTTCATCCCCCTACTCTGCATGGCGCTAAGCGCCCCGATAGAAATCACATCATCAGCGCCAAAGTACACTTCGGCGTGTTGACCGCTATCCAGCAATCCAAGCATTGCAGTGCGACCTGCCGCAAATGAGTATTCGTCTGAATAGGCGTGCGAAAACTTCAACTCGGGATGAGCGGCCATTTCCGCAGCAAACCCCTGAAAACGGTCCGACGTTGAAACCGCATTTTCCGGCCCACCGAGAAAGCCAATATGCTTGTATCCACGCTCAATCAGCGTTCGGGCCGCAAAGGCGCCAGCGGCCACATTGTCGATTCCAACCAGATTAGCATTTGTGCTGTCTTTGTAGCGCGCAAAGGCAAAGACCACCGGAATATCGGCCTTTTCAAACGACGCGGCAAAACTGGGCGGAACTGTCGAAGATGCTACGATCACTCCGTCGACCGAATATTGGCGCAACATCTGAACACTTTCTTCCGGCCCCTGATCCCCAGTCAGATTGACCAGTAGCGGTCGCAACCCCCGGTCCTGCAGACCAGAGGTGAACAGATCAAAGGCACTTAGAAAGAAAGGGTTTTTGAAGTTATTTGAAACCAGCCCGATCAGCTTGGTACGCCCGGTTGTAAGAGACGACGCAAGCGCATTTGGGCTATAACCCAACTCCTGTGCCGCCTTTTCAACACGGCGCCGCATTTTCCCTGAGACCGAAGCTCCATCGGTGAAAGCGCGCGACACAGCCGAGCGTGACACGCCCGCGCGTTCTGCAACTTCTTTCAATGTAACGGCCATCTAATCCCAGTCCTCTGATCCTGCGGTACGCCTTTTATCTGTTTTACGCCGTAATGGCAGTATGAAATTTCCGATAGCGTTTTGCAACCGGTTGCAAGCGCGTCCCAAATGTGGTTAGCTTGAGTCGGAGACGGGGAGGAGCCGTCCTAGTAATGAATGACAGGGTTACCTGGGAGGTACACAATGACTTCACTGATGAAAAAACTGATGTTGGCAACGGCTGTTGTGGCGGCGCCAATGATGGTCGCAACAACCGCCTCAGCCGAAGGCGAAAAATACATTCTCGTCAGCCATGCTCCGGACAGCGACAGCTGGTGGAACACAGTCAAGAACGGCCTTGCCTTGGCGGGCGATCAAATGGACGTAGAGATTGAATACCGCAATCCACCAACGGGTGACCTTGCCGACATGGCGCGGATCATCGAACAGGCTGCAGCAAGCGGCCCTGATGGAATCATCACAACCCTAAGCGACTATGAAGTGTTGTCCGGTCCTATCCAGGCAGCAGTAGACAGTGGTGTTGATGTCATCATCATGAACTCGGGCACACCTGATCAGGCTCGCAAGGTTGGCGCGCTGATGTATGTAGGGCAGCCAGAATATGACGCAGGCCACGCTGCGGGTCTTCGCGCCAAAGGTGATGGCGTCAGCAGCTTCCTCTGTGTGAACCACTATATCAGCTCACCTTCCTCGACCGAACGTTGTCAGGGATTTGCTGATGGCTTGGGGATCGAACTGGGCAACCAGATGATCGATTCAGGTCAGGATCCATCCGAGATCAAAAACAAGGTCATGGCTTACCTGAGCGCCAACCCTGAAACAGACGCGGTTTTGACACTTGGTCCAACCAGCGCCGACCCAACATTGCTGGCATTGGATGAAAACGGTCTGGCCGGTGACATCTATTTCGGCACCTTCGACCTTGGTGAAGAAATCGTCAAAGGTATCAAGGCCGGTGTGATCAACTGGGGCATTGACCAGCAACCATTCCTGCAGGCCTATCTGCCAGTTGTGGTAATGACCAACTACCACCGCTTTGGCGTTCTGCCCGGCAACAATATCAACTCTGGTCCCGGTTTTGTAACCGCTGACGGGCTTGAGAAAGTCGATTTGTTCGCAGGCGAATACCGCTAAATTACTCCCAACTGGGCGGTCAGTGTAAATTGGCCGCCCTTTTTCCATCCCGCATCTGGACCAAGTTAGGCCATCCCAATGTCCGAAGCCCCATCCCCTGCCCTGAATGGTGACGAGCGCATCAAAACCCGCTCCCGCTTTCGCGAGGCCCTGATCCGTCCCGAGTTAGGCGGTATCGTCGGCACAGCCGTTGTTTTCACCCTGTTTCTTTTGTTCGCCTCCGACAGCGGCATGTTCAACAGCCAAGGCATCATGAACTGGAGCCAGGTCTCGGCTCAATTCATGATCATCGCTGTGGGCGCATGTCTGTTGATGATCGCTGGCGAGTTTGACCTATCCGTTGGGTCAATGATTGGCTTTGCTGGCATGATGATCGCTATCTTCAGCGTGACGCTTGGTTGGCCGGTCTGGCTTGCCATTATCGTCACCTTTGCGCTGGCACTTGCGATTGGCGCCCTGAACGGTTTCATCGTGGTCCGTACCGGCCTACCCAGTTTCATCGTGACACTGGCATTCCTGTTCATCCTGCGCGGCTTTACCATCTACTTCCCGCAAACCATTGAACGCAAAACCATCATCGGTGGCGTTAAGGACGCAGCCGAAGGCGACTGGCTGGCCCCCCTATTTGGCGGCAAGATCTTTACCGGCCTTTTCCAGTGGATGGGCGACGCCGGCATCATCGCTGTGTTCGAGCGCGGGACACGACAGGGTCAGCCGGTAGTTGATGGCGTTCCCATGCTTATTATCTGGGCACTGGTACTGGTGGTACTTGGCCATATTCTGTTGACAAAAACCCGGTTCGGAAACTGGATCTTTGCAGCTGGCGGCGATGCGCAATCCGCCCGATACACAGGCGTCCCGGTCAACCGGGTCAAGATCCTGATGTTCATGACCACCGCATTCTGCGCCACGGTGTTCGCCACCTGTCAGGTGATGGAATTCGGCTCAGCCGGGGCTGATCGGGGGCTGTTGAAGGAGTTCGAAGCAATCATCGCCGTGGTGATCGGTGGGGCACTTCTGACCGGCGGCTATGGCTCGGTGATTGGTGCGGCTCTTGGCGCCCTGATCTTTGGGGTAGTGCAGCAGGGCCTATTCTTTGCCGGGGTCGAAAGTTCGCTGTTCCGGGTATTCCTGGGCGTTATCCTGCTCTTTGCGGTGATCCTGAACACCTACATCCGCCGCATGATAACTGGGGAGAGATAAGATGAGCAGCAACCACAACCCCATCATCGAAATGAAGGGCATCGAGAAGCACTTTGGCTCGGTCATTGCCCTCGCTGGAGTGTCGCTCAAGGTCTATCCCGGCGAATGCCACTGCCTGTTGGGCGACAACGGTGCCGGTAAATCTACCTTCATCAAGACCATGTCAGGGGTGCACAAACCCACCAAGGGCGAGATCCACTTTGAAGGTAAACCGCTGAACTTTGAGCGTCCACGCGATGCCATCGCTGCGGGCATTTCGACGGTGTACCAAGACCTGGCTATGATCCCGCTGATGTCGGTCAGCCGGAACTTCTTTATGGGCAACGAACCGCTGCGTAAGTTCGGTCTGATAAAGCTCTTTGATCATGAGCATGCCAACAGGGTCACCTTGGAAGAGATGCGCAAAATGGGCATCAACCTACGTGGCCCGGATCAGGCGGTGGGCACCCTGTCCGGCGGCGAACGTCAGACCGTCGCCATCGCTCGTGCGGTCCATTTCGGTGCCAAGGTGCTGATCCTAGATGAACCGACCTCGGCCCTTGGTGTACGCCAAACGGCCAATGTTTTGGCAACCATCGACAAGGTCCGCAAACAGGGGATCGCAGTGGTCTTTATCACCCACAACGTGCGCCACGCGATGGCAGTCGGCGATCAGTTCACTGTCCTGAACCGAGGCAAAACGCTCGGCACTGCCAAACGCGGGGATATAACCCCCGAAGAGCTGCAGGATATGATGGCTGGTGGCCAAGAGTTAGTCGCACTTGAGGGCAGCCTTGGCGGGACCGTCTAATAATACTGCTCCCACCTCAGTGATTGCGGTGGGAGCTGAGAGTTACCTGATTGATGCGATGCAGCTTCACCGAAATGACGGAGCTTGGTCCAAGAAAGACAGCAGCGTTTCGTACCCTGAAACCTGATGCGCGCAAAAATCGAACTGTTCGGAAGGTAAATGTGGCCCGATCGCTATTGTGGTCAACCCAGCATCAACCGCTGAACGAGCGCCTGCAAGCGAGTCCTCGAATGCAATCACCTGATCTGCGGTCAGCCCAAGAGTTTCCAGCGTCCCCAAGAATGGCGCCGGATGGGGTTTGCCTTGTTTCATTCCATCTGCAGATACCCGAATATCAAACAGATCCTCTATCCCGGCAATCTGAAGGGAGAGGTCAATATTGCGCGCGGGCGATGACGAGCAAATAGCCAGCCGCATCCCTTGCTTGGACAATGCCCTTACAAATTCCTGTGCACCAGGTACCGGTTTGATCTCCGACGGAAGAAGCCGCCAAGCTTCGGATTTGATCTCCGATAAAATTTTTGCCCGCTTGTCGTCGTCATATTTTTTAAACACTTCATTCACGAAGGCACCCACATTCCGCCCTTCGTGGCTATCCAAGAAAGCCGATGTGACCGAACGGCCAAAGCGGGTAGAAACCGATGACTTCGCGGCTTGCCATGCAGGCTCGCTGATCACCAGCGTTCCATCCAAATCAAAAATCGCCGCGCGATAGTTCAACAAGTCTTTCATTTGCCGCGGCGCTTTCTCATAAAGTATTTAACGCCAACACCTACTTGGAATTTGGCCTATGTCCAGCCACAGCGTTTAACTTGTGTGTGCAGGTCTTTAAATAGCCCATTCCTGCTTGAATAGCTGCTATCACTCCAGCACCTGCCCTTCGCTCCAGTCCTCACAAATGACAGCTATGCTGGGAATGCGGCTTTAGAAAATTCTCGACCACATCACCAAAGCTGAAGACAGTTTAGGACACAGGCAAGCGCAACTTAATCGATACAACCAAAAAACCATCGACGAAAATCGATCCAAGTCGAAATGGGAAAAGGAGATGAACTTTGAGTGGCGGGGAGACAGGGATTCGAACCCTGGGAACGCTCTCACGTTCAACGGTTTTCAAGGCAGGTAAAGGTTGTGCGTTTTCAACAAGATAGTCGAAATATTTCCCACTACAAACCATGAACGGTAAAAGAACATGGGAAACCGCCCTATTCACTACCAAGCTTGGCATCGATCGCTCAACAACCTATCTACCAACCATGAAAGTTCGAGATTACCCGCTACCCACAGTCGAGATATGCTGCGACCACTGCGGACGCCACGGTCGGTATCGGAAGGAACGATTTGTTGAACTTGTTGGCGGGGAAACCGAACTCCCGACAGCCCTGAAAATCATCGCAAGTGACTGCCCCATTGAAGGAGTGACCCTAGATAACATGCATGGCAAGTGCAGACCCTATTACGCCCAGAACTGGTGGAGCAAATAGGCCTCCTTATCTGGACTTTCTATTTAGCCTGAATATTGGGACTCCTCCAGCACCGTCCGCCATCAACAAATGCATGATCTAGGTTGAAAAACACTCCCGTCGCGTAACATTGCCTTCTGGCGTTCTATTTTGGGAATGTCAGGTCAAATATTTTTTCAGCCGTAAACGAAAAGCGCCCTGCAAATGCAGGGCGCTTTTAGAAATGTCGGTTTATATTAGATGTGGCGGCGTTTACGCATAAAACCTAGTGCGCCGAGGCCAGCTAGAAGCAGGGGAAGACCGGCTGGAAGTGGAACGGCTGAGACACGAACCATAGTTACGCCTCCATATGAATGTGGATTGTTCGACCAATTCCCAACCCATCCGCCGTAACCACAGTTAATCCCAAAACAAAACGCTGTGTTAGTGTCCCCAAAGTAACCGAGAGTAGAAGAACCAAAAGTCACACCTAAATGACTTATAATATTGGCTTCTTGAGCTGTGTTCGTTCCAGCGTCGACAATACTTGAGCTGGTATTGCCATTCCAAGTGGAGCCAAAAGCGGACAGCAACGCAGTGACCTGAGCGGAGTTAGCATAGGCAAAACCGTAACTAGAGTGAGCCGCCACTGCGCTGGAGATGGTCTGACCATCAGATCGCGATAGATTAAGGAATTCAAGAACTGTGCCGCTGTCATCAATTCGAGTAAGGTCATCTGTCGAAAAAAGGGTTCCGGACTCCATGAGCGTCGCAGACGACGCAGGGCCAATGGACCCGACCATCAGCACCGCAGCAACGGCACCTACAAATAACTTTTTCATACTTCATCCCATCTAAATCGAAACAGCCTTCACTAAATGTTGAATAAAAGGTTAGAATTCTCGGTGTCAAGCTACATGTGTTTGAAATGGTTGAATGTTAAAAGGCTGTTTCCAGGCTAAGCTTAAAGTTTGTGTAGAAGCCTTATTGTATTTCAATGGCGGACTAACGGATCTGCTCCCGATGTTTCCCAAGTAGCTTATGATTCGAGATGATGTGGGCTCGTCGGACCTTTTTTTGGCAAAGTAATGTCTGGCTGGCTTGGTAATTTGGCTCATAAAGTCGAACAACCGCAAATGCCAGAAATCTCATCACTCTCTGCTCCTTTACTGGACGGATCGAATTTACCGCCTACCCTTCCTAGAACCCGCCTTCAGCAGCGGGGCCGCGGCCTGCTACAGGCACATCCCCCTTGCGGCGGGCCGCACTCCTTTGTTGGACTGATCTCAGATTTCAAGGTTTCCATTGCTCTAAATCTAACTCTGAAAGTAACCCGATTTCACAACATCCTCTGTCTCTGAGTGACCAGGCATCACAGTCGCGAAACCCTCAATAATTTTATCTCGGAAAATGGCAAACTCCGCCATTTCAGGTGAGTGATAGAATTCCAAAGCGGCAGCAAAGCTCTCAAACTTGTAGACCACCATATTGGAATAGCTCGTAGAGCCTTTTAGTGCCTTGACCGGGCTGGAAATTAATAACTCAGCACCATATTTTTCAACAATGGGAAGCGACATTGGGCCAAGTTCGCCAACCCGTGATCTGTCGATGATGTTATAGTGATGAAGAACATATCCGGCCATGTTTCAGCTCCCCTTTGCGTTTAGACATTCAAAGCGGCATGACTATGGGCAGATCATACGCATTGGCAAGGCCCGCTTATCAACTTCTCGGCGGGCCTCCTTTGATGGACTACTAAGCGCGAACCTGAATGTTCCGCTCTCGCAGGCACGGAAGTTCTCAGCCCTGTGTAATTAAACAAGTCTACCCCAGGCGGCCCAAGCAGTTCTGGACCTGCCAACCTAATTCACCACATGACATCAATAATTCTGCCGTCACTATGCTGACACACACCCACTCCACCTACAGACGTAAAACCGGAACTATCAGCATAGGTCATATTGCATCGCATAGTTGAATTTTTATCGCCAAATAGAGTTGCAACAATCTTTCCGCTAGTTGTTGAGAAAACAGCTGAGTTGAAATTCGAATCAAATCCATAACCAGATCGAGAGTCAGCGAAAACAGCCTTCCCTTTGAAGGTTTCTTCATCGACTATTGCGGTATAGCTGTCATGGCTCACACCTTGTTCGTATTGAAATTGCACTCTTGTGCCCTCCCCCCGAACGACCCCCTGCATTGTTCCCTCGCAACCAGAGAGTGCAAGCATAATCACTAAGGGAACTGCCGGAAAAAAATTTGGCATAATGGATCTTCTCGTTGTTAATTGGTTGCTGGAAACCTCTCTTCATTTGGAAACATTTGCAAGGCTCAACCAGTATGGAGGCATTATTTTCAATGCCTCCTTTGTTGGACTTCCTCATCCTGATAAACCAGACATCAATAAAGCATAGTCGTTGAGCCCAACTCGAACATCTCGTTTGAGGGCATCCTTCTCACCGGTTACGTTATGAAGATCAAGATCGATGTCACATTTGACTGGCCATGGCCTGAATTGCCTCGATGACGCGCCGATTCAGATTGTTACCTGCATTGCCAACAAACGTATTCACACTCTTTAGAATAAAGCGGCCAGCGAACTCATCTACAAACGCTACCGATTGCACGCTGACATTAATTGAGCCGCCGCATAATCCGCTTCCGTCGCGCGAAGCACCGACACCAATCCAAAAAATAAAATTTGGCGGCTGTGGAGACGGCAGATCTGCCACAACGTTATAACCCTTGATGCGCAGCTTCTCTTCTGCGTACTCACGCGCTTCTTTCAAATTGGTCCAACATGCTCCGGTCGCGGTGTCGCCAAGACTAATTTGGATCGCCCTAATCGCTTCTGGGTTTAGACCTCTATCGGTTGCAGTGATGCTTTCCTGCCCGCAGCTCGAGCTGGCTACCACACTCAGCGCAAGAGCGCCAAAGAGTGTATTCATATTAGTGTTCCCTCCGCAGCTGGACACGTTTCAAATTTGCACTACTCTACTTTAAGTCGGCATTCCCGTGGCGGCAACGGCGATCCGCGACCATTCTATCCCGGAAAACTGGCGCGGATCGCTCCTTTGCTGGACACAAATCACTTTTGTTCTAAACTACACGCAATCTGCCCTTCGAGAGAGAGGCGGACAGCGGCCCGTGTCCTGTCCCCTCAGGCCTTCGGCGCGGGTCGCTCCTTTGCTGGATTGCCGGATCAGGGCTCTACGCTCCCAACCCAATTCAGGCCCCGCTGAACAAAGCCTAGAAAAGCTACCTTGGGGTAGCCTACTTTTTGACACCCCTGTTAAATAACTTCCAAAGCAAAAAAACAAAAAGCGCCAGGATAATAACCCCAGGCAAACCGATATTGTTAAGCACTTCAATTTCTCCTTTGTTGGACACACCTTACCCACCTGCTGAGATCGCGCAAAGCCTGATTTGAGCTTAACCTTCCAGTAGTCGCTTGAAACTTAACGATCCCCTTGCTACCGATCTCTGCATTAGAGATTTTAATTCGACGGCTTTGGAGTATTCGATGATGATGTTCACAAAATGGGGCCGAATTCTAGCCGTGCTGGCCGTTCTGCTTGGCGTTCTTCGCATCACAATGGCGGTCACGGTTCTTCTGTCGGAGGATCCTGCTCGCGCAGCAAGTTATTTATTAGGTTCTAAATCTACTGGCCAAGCTCTCGATCAAGGCATTTACACAATAGTCTTTGGTGTTTTGGTTGGTGTGCTGACGGACATTAGCAGGTCACTCATTTCGTTTCGTGAAGCCACTCTGAAAGACAGCGCTGAATGATTTAACTGTTGGCGGAGAAAAACGCCCACGCGGCCTCCTTTTTTGGACTCTCAGTTTGTTGAAGCCCACGCACGACATCAGGCAACCACGAGATCATAAAGTAGACAGCGAAAGCCCAAAGCGCCGAGGTCCACCAGAACTCCAAAAGCAGAAATACAACCGCCGGTACAGTTGCCAGTAGCTTCAGGCTCTTCAATAGCCTCCTACTACTGTTTCTGCTTGTTGACAGCTGAGACACCTCGCCCGTCAAACTTCTTACCACATTTATCCGCCACGCGTTGACCGACAGCCTTAAACAAAACACCGGCAAGATCCTGAAGCGCATCGTCTCGCGGAACCTTACGAATTCCACCCTTGAAGTATCTATCGCGAGTAAACGTTTCCGTATCTTCTATCAAGGTCAACACTTCACGTTGTTCCTCAGAAAGTTCCAGTCCCAGAGAACAGCAGTGAGATCCAATAGCGTCGACTTTGTGAGAAAAAGTCTTTCTAATCTCGCTCTCCGGCATATTCTGTAAGAGCAAAAAAGCCTTCAGATACAATTCTATCGCCATGACAAACAACTGACGTCTTGGTAAGTCTGGAAGATAACTAGTTTCCCTCGCATCCTCCAACGGAAGTCGCAATGCGGAGGCCTCATAGCTGCGCCCAACATTTACATAACCGATTGCTGGATCATGAATATCACCCATATCAGGACCCTTATTTGGACTAATCTAAACCGCCGAGTAACTCATTTGGAAACCTAGGGTATTTCTCACAGCGACAATGTTCCCACTTGCGACTTCCCACACATATGGCTTTACCTCCAGCCCCTGCGCAGTAGTGCAGATATAGACAGATCTCCCTGTCAGTTGGAGTGATGACACGTCGGTCCTTGTTAATTTGAGAAACTAGTAATTCTTGTTCTGGTGTCAGCACTGGCTGCCCTCTACTTCCTTTGCTGTAATGTGACCAATATTGCGCAAAGAACCGTCAACTCAGCCGATTTATTTTCTCCTGCGCAGATCCAATATGCTTCGTCACGAACATCAAGAACCGGTATGGGAGTACCCTCGGCACGCGAAATCTGCCCAACGGCCATTAAGCCAACCAATAAGGCACAATACCTGGACACTTTGCTAACCATAACGTTCTCCTTAACTGATCTCGTTGTTATCCCAGTCTCGCTCCTCATGCAGATGTGAACAATCCTGACAGAGCAGCCGAGTAGGAAACCCTCGCTCAATGACGACGATACCGGATAGAAAGCGCTTTTCGCAATTTTGGCAAACCCGGACGTCCTGCTCTATGAAAGGCAGCACCGGATTTGACCGGCGATTGTAATACGGCATAAGGTCAACTCGCTCCTTTGTTGGACTCATCATACCCTATTTCTACGACCGCGTTATAACCGCATAAAGCCCAAACTTCACATTCGTCATAGCGTCGCGAACGGCCGCGTCTCCGCTCGGGTCAGAATCGCAGAAATACCTGCGGAATTTTGACTTTGGTTTTTCACTGCAAGAAACCCCTAGAGACCGGCCACTCTGTACTTTGGCTCTTTATTACCTGTCAGCTTTTACTGCGTTCACAGACGTTGGAGAATGGCGCTTCACATCGTTCAGAAAGATACAATTGGTCTACAGACCGAAACTCTACTGACATACACGTAATAATGTACTAAAAGCGGGAAAACTGGGGATTTATTTAATGTGGATTTGGATCATCGGTGCAGTAGTCGTATGCTGTATCATTGCTGGTGTTGCACAAGCATCAGAGGACGACGAAAAGAAAAAACTTGCGGCGAAACGGCCTGATGCATTCGTCCGCCTTTTTTCAGAAGAATTTCCAGACTTTTCAGGCAACATAACTTTTGCCAAAGCCGAGGCAGCTATCAAGAAATGGGATGAAGCTATAGTTTCATACGATTTCACTAAGCACCAAAAATTGTTCGATAAGACAAAGTTTAAGAACGTTGATTCCGCCAATCAGGCTATGAGCTACTTAATCAATTGTGTCGCAAAAGAGATATCTATCGAGTTCGTTGAGTATATTCAAAAAAATTCAATGGAAGCGTCCTATGCAGCCATGCGCCGTGCAATGGACTCGTCCCTCACGCTTGCAGAGCAATGAGGCTTCGCGGATTACGAAAACCGCTTTGCAATGGAAGGCTACATACAGCGCCGCAGCTTTTTGGCATTACGTTTCCACTATGTTGGCGCTGCTCAACGATCGCTGCTTCAGTTTGTGCTATGCAGATTATTTTGGGCGCGACCTTTGCTATGCATTGGGGATACGGTATTCTTGGCGCAAGCATGGTTCTTCTTGGGGCGTTTGACGGGTATAAATCCTACTTCACGCGGCGAGGGACAACAAACTTTAATAGAGCCATATTTGGTTTGATTACCGGTGTTGGATTGTTCTTAGTTGCTATTTCGCTGCCACATTTTTCCTTTTGAAGCTTGTCTGCAGCTCGAGCGCAAGCCAAAATCCAAAGGTGGTGCGAGTTTTTTAACTCGAGCAATAGATGCCATTGGTATTTTGCACCGAAAGGGCAATTTGTCCAAACAGTCGACATTGGCTCCTTAGTTGGATACTACACCCTGCACCAAACCCGCCCTGTCCTTTTGATCCTTGTCATGAGGAAAAACCACATCAACATCGAACGATAGACGTGAGACAGATTCAGTTTTTGCGACTGTTTTCCCATCAACTGATGCCGCAAAAACCCAAATTTTCGCGGAAGCCCCTGCTCCCTCTTCTGTATCGCTAGCGGCACTTACGGCGACGTCGAATTTCAATGTCGTCCTGGGAGCTACAAATTCCTCCGGCTTCCTCCCAATAACAGGCCCCCGCCGATCAGAACCAGTTACCTCTGCCTTTCCAGCTTTATGAGCACCAGGATTCACCAGCCCGCCCATAGATTTCAGCTTGTCGTCCGCTTCCCTTATTCCTTCAGCAATATCCACAATAGCTTCTCTGATAAATTCTTTTAGTTCCAAGATCGTGACCCCCATACATTACGTTCTGTACTGTCGCATCTGAGCGTTTTTCAATTGACGCAAATGCTCTTTCCAAAGCGGCGCCAGGTCATCACCCGGCCTAAACTCTCGGCGCATGTCGTGGACATAAAGCAACGCCTCGCCCCTATGAATATCCTCAATCGTAGATTGCGCATGTTTCTGTGAAAAGCCAACACAGAGCGGATTCGCGAAAAAAACTTCATCTTCGGACACCTTGGAATCACGATAAACACGCAACAGAACATCACGGTTGGGCAGCTTTGACGGCCAATTGGTGGTCCGAATTTTGCGTACATCATCACGGAATATGTCGCGCGAGATTTGCGGCTTTTCCTCTAAGCCAGGAAGCCCCCAATCACGGGCGCCGGCCAATTGATCGTCCTCACTTGGCAAGTAAGGGTGCAGCGTAATGACTGCAGCTTTTGGATGAATTCGGGACATTTTTTCTACAACCCTTTTCGCAAAATGCTTTTTCTACATCATCAATTTTCTTCGGATTCACTGCGCTCAGGCAGCGCACCCCGCTCTTTCAAAAATTCTTTGATTGCAACATCAACCGCCCGTGCGAACTTCACTTCAAAGTCCTGCGCTTTGCACCATTTCTCCATCGCATCAACCAGTTCGGGATCGAGCGAGAGATTCTTTGGTTTGCGAGTTCGTTTTGCCATTTCCATGCTTAAGCACAATGCGTGCGTTAGCGCAAATGTCAACTAGTGTGCGCACACACGTTGACACATGCTTACATGTGTGCGCACATTTAACCAAATTCCAACAACCACCCGGAGGCCGGAATGTCCGACCAACCCAACACCTCAGAGCTGCCTCCTTGCCGGTGCAAAACAAACGTTTGCGGCGACCTGGGCGAGTGCCTTTTGTGTGATGCGATCAGCGGAGAAAAATGCAGGAAGCCTGATTGGGTGCCGAGTGATGAATTTGTTGCGCGCCTCTCAAGGCTGGCAGAGCAGGTAGAGCATGTGTGCCCCCACTGCGGTCATGACAACCGTCGCGATAAAGAACTAGACGACCGTCGGAATATGGATCGAGCAAAATCATTGGGCCAAAAAATCGTTGAGATTGACACCCAACTTGCCCTGAAACCCGAATAGTCCAACTAACCCCGACTTTATTGTTCTCAAAACCGCAACAGTTTGTTCTCTGAAATTACGGCGAGAATTTGTTTAAATGAGTATCACATCTTTACGGACGGTAAAAAACTGCATATCACGTTACATAAATAATGTTTAATTGGTGCAGAAATTCCGTCAACGGAGCATCCCTTTGATGGAACTTTGATTGGGGAATGAAATGAACAAAATCCTTAAAACTACCAAAGCGATAGCGCTTGGCGCAGTTACTACGGCGTTTTTGGCTTCTTCCGCCTACGCTGCAACGGTCGGAAGCGCTGCGACAGGCTCCGCCAGTGTGGGGGGGTTCGTGATGAACGGCGGCCAAGCCATGGTGGACGTTTCAAACGGTGCTTACACGAGCGTCCCTGGAGACACGTCACCTGAGTCGACTTGGGTATGGGATGAAGCTGGGTCGCAAAGCGTTAACACCACGAATACTTTCGTTTGGACCTTTGACTTGACCGGCTATGACCTGACCACTGCTGTCCTTACAGGTTTGTGGGGTGTTGACAACTTCGGAACAGCTTCATTGAACGGTGCTGTCATTGGCACCATCGATTTTGGTTTCGACGCATTCCAAACTCTTGAAGCTGTCAGTGATGGCACAAATACCCCAGTGTTCGTAGCGGGAATCAACACGCTTTCGTTCTCTGCCACGAACGGTTACCAAAGTGGCTCTGGCAACCCGGGCCCCGGGGCATTTCGCACCGGAGTAACGGTGACAGCTGACGTGTCTCCAGTCCCGCTGCCTGCCGCCGGACTGCTTCTTATCGGAGCACTAGGCGGATTAGGCCTGATGCGGCGTCGCAAGAAATCCTAACTTCGTAATCCACCCAATCGACGTTGAAGCGCTCGCCTTTTGGCGGGCGTTTTATTTTGTCCGGAAAAGGCCGGTCAGACCAACTGATTGACGATTTTCCGGATTTGCCGCAGGGCATCTTGCACTTCTGAATCTGTTGCAACGTCAGGGAAACCCCCTTCACGCAA
>NZ_QHLQ01000010.1 GCF_011813015.1 Parasedimentitalea denitrificans
TTGGTCCTAACATCGCCACCAATCCCCCCACGCCAATAAGGAAATTGAATCAGTCATATACCCTCAAATCAACAAGAGTTTTTCAACAACATTGGCCCATTGCCGACATTGATTCAAAGCTCGTCCAAGGGCTGGTTTCAGCCTATTCTGTTGAAAAACTCACGGTTTTGGTGGCACTGCATCATAGGATGAATGGCTTCCACCTCGGTTTCACGGGACGGTTCTGGCCAGACTAGGGTTTGGAGCTAGTTTGGCTAACTTTTTGAGGTTCTGTGCGGTTGCGGCGAGGATAAATTCGTCATGAGCACCACATGGTCCACGTAAGCGGAGCCGACCTAAGCCATGAATACGTTTTAGATGGGCGAATGACATTTCGACTTTCTTGCGCAGCTTACTTGAGATGGCATATTGCTGCGTTTGCGATAAAGCACGTGCGATATTACGAGAGGTCTCATAGATGGATCGCGTAACTTTACGCTGTGGCGATTTGGGACAACAGCGTTCCTTTAGATCGCACAAATCGCAGACTGCTTTACGCGCTCGGTAACGAATTGTCTCATCCTTGTTTGCGCCAGTTGTTCCTGTTTTATATGTACGTAGCGGCTTTCTCAGCTCTTTGCCGCCGGGGCAAATATAAAGATCATTATCGGCATCATATGTGAAGTCAGCACGTTCAAACGTGCCATCCTATCGGCCAGATTTATCAATGACAGGAATATGCGGCGCGATCCCACGCTTCTCCACAAGCCAATCCAACATGGGGCCGGACCCATACGCCGTATCTGCAATCAGGCGCTCGGGCTTCAAGTTATGTACCGTTTTCACACGATCAATCATGGTTTTGACGGCATCTACCTCAGCTTGACGGACAGACCGCGTAGGTTCCGCATCAAGGATGACTGCGTTGTCTGTATCGATCAAATAGTTCGTGGAATACGCAAAATATGCAGGTCCACCATGTGCTCCCGTCCACTGCGATGCTGGGTCTGCATGTGAGATGAACTTCGGAACCACGGGGCTGGCGGCCCCAAACGCCGCATCATCAAGTGTTTCCAAATACTCGCGAACCGCGCGGGGTGCATCATCAGGATTGATTGCCTCAGGGTTCCAATCAGCCTTCGGCGTAGATTGTTGGCGATTGGCATCGGCGGCAATGATGCTTGCGTCTGCAGCGTATCGCTGCCCGCTTGCGAGACCTGCATCGATGCATTGCGCTACAACGGTTTCAAACATATGCCGGAGTAAATCACTATCGCGGAAGCGACCATGCCGGTTCTTGGAAAACGTCGAGTGATCCGGAATAGCGTCTGTCAAATCCAGCTTGCAAAACCAACGATACGCCAGATTGAGATGAACCTCATCACACAAGCGCCGTTCAGAACGAATGCCCATGATGTAGCCAACCAACAACATGTGCATCATCAGCTCAGGATCAATCGAAGGACGCCCCGTTGAGCTATAAAACTTAGCCAAATGCTGGCGCACGCCGGACAAATTAATGATGCCATCAATAGCCCGCAGGACATGGTCGGACGGGATGTGATCCTCCATCGAAAAGTCAAAAAACAGCGCGCTTTGTGCTTCTTGTCTAGGCCCCAACATCGCTCCAACCTCTCATATCAATAAGGAAATTGAATCAGTCAGACATCCCTAAATCAACAAGAGTTTTTCAACAGAATAAGCCCAATTGAGACATTCGTACAAGACGCAGGGCCGCAATAGGATATCCACGTGACGTAGCGGGAAGCGGTATTTTGCTGTGAAAACGCTGAACAATTAGGCAAGCACTAGTCTTTGAATAGAGTAATTCATTCGCTTGAGGCGTACCTACGTGCCCTGATCGGCTCCCTGAAAAGTCCTCCACCTGCGCATAGCCTGTTCTCCAACTTAAGGGTCAGAAAAAGGCGGAAACTTTACAACTCAATTCATTCTTCTGCATAAGCCTCGACGAACTCTTTGACGGCATCGAAGCCCTGTTCGACCGGCTTGATGAAGTCTTGCCCTACAAACACTCCCCCGCCAAGCGCCTGCCGTTCGATACTTTCGCAAAGTTCGCCGAATTCAATGGCTCCGACGAGCCTCATGGACGACTTGAATTTATGCGCTAGCAACCCAGCAGCCTTTCTGTCGTTGTCTCGCAATGCCTTTTGAAGTTCCTGAATCTCCGGTCCAGTACTGGCGATCAGCTTTTGCAGTGTTTGTGCAAAATACACCTTGTCCTCAAACCCAAGTATTTCCACAAGAACAGATGTATCGACAGGCGCGGGTTTTGATGTAGCCTGCACGTCTATTTCATCAGGTGTGCGAGAGCTCCAAGTCTTTTGCGTAGTTGAGCGGGTTGTCTTCAGCACTTTACGCAACTGCTGAAGTGTAGTCGGCTTCGAGAGATAATTATCCATACCAGCAGCAAGGCACTTCTCGGCTTCTCCACCCATCGCATTAGCGGTTATCGCGATAATTTTGGTATGAGCGAGCCTCTCTGTTTTTTCGAGGTTTCGAATACTTCTGGTCATTTCAAAGCCGTCCATTATAGGCATATTGCAATCCGTCAGAACCAGTTTGAGATTTTCGCCCTTCCATTTTTCCAGACCTTCGAGACCGTTCTTTGCGACCACTGGACTAAAGCCAAGAGACACGAGTTGTCTGGAAATCACATCTTGATTGATTTCGTTGTCTTCAACGAGTAGGACTTTTGATCCAACATCCTTCTCAGTGGCTGGTTTCGCGACAACTGCCTTAGCCTTTTGCTGATCAGCTACAGTGTTCACCCGTTCGGTCAGAGCTGCAACGCCCCGGCTAAATTCGGATGGAAGCAACGGATATCTTTGAACCGCGACGCAGTCCGGCAGGTTGCAACGGTCGACCTCTTCTTGGTCTGCGACCAAAAACAGAAATCGAATGGGATCAACGCCAGTGGAAACGGCCTTTCGAACGCGCTCGTTTTCGGACAGGTTATCGAGCGACAACAGGACGATAATCTCGTTCGTTGCCTCTGAAATCAAGTTTCGCAGCTTAGCTTCGGTCTCAGCATAAGTTATACGCGATTGATAATGTTCTATGTAGTCCGTGAGCGTTTTGCGATCAATTCCTTCATCGACAAGAGCAAGCACACTCAACCCAGAGATGTCGGGGTCCTCATCTACGCCATTCGTTTCCACATAAGGCAAGGTCACTTCGAATATGCTACCCTCGCCTACTGTACTTTCGACGGCTATTGTCCCATTCATTAATTCAATCATGTCTCGGGAGATAGCCAGCCCCAAGCCGGTGCCGCCAAAACGCCGGGTGGTGGAGCCTTCGCCCTGCGTAAACGCCTGAAACAGATTAGTCAGTACGTCCTCGGTCATTCCAATACCGTCGTCGCACACGGCGACTTTCAACAGATTTTTCTCGGAATGATTGGCCAGTAACCTTACGCGGCCAGGTGGCTGACCAGCGTCCCGGCTGGAAAACTTTAGGGCATTGTTCAACAGATTTACAAACACCTGGCGAAGACGCACTGGGTCGCCGAGAATAAATCGTGGAATTCTGGGGTCCAAACGAAAAGTAATCCGGACGTTATATCCTAATGCAATTGGCCGTAGGGTATCGACGACCCCTTCAAGAAGATCGCGAACATTGACCGGTACAGTTTCAAGCGATATTTTGCCCGCTTCGATTTTAGACAGGTCGAGAATATCGTCGATGATCCGCAGAAGCGACAGAGATGACTTACTAATAGTAGCTAACATCCGCGACTGCTCCGGCTGCAACTCGGTTTGAGAGAGAACTTCAGCCATACCGACGACACCGTTCATTGGTGTACGGATTTCATGGGACATATTGGCAAGGAACAAAGATTTCGCGCTATTGGCAGCCTCTGCCTTATGGGCCGCTTCTCTCAGCTCTTGCGTTCTCTCCGTTACCCTTGCCTCCAGAACATCCAGGT
This sequence comes from Parasedimentitalea denitrificans, assembly GCF_011813015.1. Classification (GTDB taxonomy): domain Bacteria; phylum Pseudomonadota; class Alphaproteobacteria; order Rhodobacterales; family Rhodobacteraceae; genus Parasedimentitalea; species Parasedimentitalea denitrificans. The sequence goes on from NZ_QHLQ01000010.1 coordinate 3,929, forward strand.
CTTTGCTTTTTTCGCGTTGGTAGTTGTGAATAGAGGCCTCAAGGATATCCAACTCATCGCGCTTGTCTTTGGAGTTCTCTTCACGAGTCGGATCGACCGATGCCCTTGGTGCAAATTCTTCAACGGTCTTTGAAATCCTTTCAAGACGTTTAGTCAAAAGAAAATAGAATGCCCCCATCAGGGCTGCTGCCAGAATCAGGCTCCGGATCACTCCGAAAAGAACAATTAACCAGATTCGATTGAAAAAGTTGCCATAGGCCAGATAGGGGGCCACCCAGACTTTTAAGGTTCCAACTGAATCTGAATGCCCTTCCACAAAGAGCTCAATAGAGTGAATTCTTGGACGGCTCTCAAGAACAAGACCTTCGAACCAGAGCTTTGTTGGTTGTTTCTTGGCGGTTTCCATTGTTGCAAGTGTGTCACCAAAATCGGTCTCGATCTCGGCTTGCACGATAGCCTTGTACTCAAACAAACCGGAAACAACTCTGGAAGCCAATCGATTCTCAAAGCCAAAAGCAGCCTGGGCGGCAGAGTCTCGTACTGCATTCAAAAGTTGAGAAACAGTCGCATCTACCCGCTCTTTTTCGCCTCTGAAATCTAGCCAAATCTGCAACCCACTCAGAAACACCCCCAGAAAGAAGGCAAGAAAGACAGCCAGCCGCACTTGTTTGAACGAAAGACGATTGGTGAGCCGTACGGTCATTCTTTCCTCAACATTTCGTCGATGCTAATAATCAACCGCTTCCATTTCTCTCTGGTTTTTCATCGTTTGGGGTCTCGGTGCTGCTTTGGTATGGAGGTTCAAGCTTCTACTACTGCATCAATTTCGAAACAACGTGGAACTCGAGTATTTCTTTCAGGGTTTTGTCTTTACGCATCTCGGCAAGAGCTTCGTTGAAGCGATCTCTAACTTCGATATGATCTGGGCGCTCTCTGGAAAAAGCGACATGCATGGGGTTTTCCTGCAGCGCCATCTCAGAGTACTTCAAGTTGTCCACCGCATCCGGGTATTCCGCCGCAACAGCATAACGTGCGGCAATCTCCTCAGCAACGATGACGTTAGTTCGGCCAAATATCAATTTTCGCAAGCTCAGAGAAAGCGTTTCGGACTCCTCTCGGACAAAAAAGTCAGCATTCTGAAAATCCTCGGGGTAACCATAACCGGCGGTGACACCAACGGACACGCCTTTCCTGCAAAGGCATGGCGCAGAACGAGGTCCGCCTGCAACTCCATGCACAGGCCTACAATCTCGGTGTCTTTCTGCAAGGGGCCGAGTTGCCCGAGGAGATAGCCGACTGGTCGTTGACCAGCCTACAAGCCCGGTTGATCAAAATCGGTGCAAGGGTCGTTCGACATGCCCGAGCCATTACCTTCCAGCTTGCTGAAGTTGCGATCAGTGGAGATTTGTTCAATAGCATCTTGGCGGCGATCCAGCGGCTGCGTGCACCGCCGGTTCCCATATGACTGCGCCAGCGAAAAAACCTGAGCGAACGCGGCTCCACAGGTGTGACCTAACGGGTGTCGAACAGATCAAAACCGGATCAATCCCGCCTCCGGGACCAGAAGTCATCCTCAAGTCATGTGGCAGGTGCTCTTATCACGGCACAGCAGGTCCAACCGGCTTGATTTGGGCCCAAAACTGCGACAAAATGCAAGAGAAGGCATTCCACTTGGGGAATATCGGTCCACTCAACACCAAGCTACTTGGGAAATATCGGTCAAAATTGATCTGGAATGAGGTTAATATGGAGGTATTTAGATGAAAGCCAAATTAGTAACTTTGTTGGTTATGTGTACTATTACTACAAGTAATGCAAATGCGTCGACATGTGTAATTAATGGAGAGCCCCGATGGTATCCTCTATTTCAAATCATGACGGAAATTGCGAATGAAGCAGCTCACAATACTGGCATAAAAACGACAGTTAGCAATCAGAGATTTCCATGGAAACGTCTGCTGAAAAATCTCGAACGTGGCCAATTTGACATTCTTGCGGGTGTTTATAATGACTATAGAAATGAAATTCAGTATGGCTATAGCCTTCCAGTGACAACGAATAATATTCATATAGTTGTGAAATCGGGCAGAGAATTTCCTTTTAGTAAATTTGGAGACCTACTGGGAAAGAAAGGTGTCCATTTCAGTGGAGCAACTCACGGTAAAGAATTCGAAGCATTTTCTAAACAGAATTTAGATTTATATGAGGTCAATAATGAAAATCAGATGTTTGATATGCTAGTTGGAGAGCGAATGGATTATGGGATTGGTTCTATAAGAGCTATGACGAAATTTGTGCAGGATGAAAATTATGAAGGGAAGCTATCAATACTTTCGCACCCGTTGACTGAAAACCATGTCTATTTCTTGTTTTCCAGAAAATCACCCTGCTATCCCTACATCGAACAATTCAATCAAGAAATTCTAAAAATGCAAGAAAATGGGACAATTCAAGAAATAGAAAGCAAATATCCATGAAACTTTTTCAACTGAACGACTACCGGCTGGCGCCGGTAGGATCGGCGATGTGATTGTCGAGGTACTGAAGTACGATGTCTTCGGTAATGGCGCCGTTGGTGGTTGAAAAATACCCACGCCCCCAAAAGCGTTGCCCCCAATAGCGCTTACGGATCGCGGGAAACTCCCGTTGCACCTTGAATGACGAACGGCCCTTCATCTTGCGCATCAGATCCGAGATGGCGAGCTTCGGCGGCACCGACACGAACAGATGCACATGATCGCTCGACAGCACCCCGCGCAAGATGTCGACACCGTTCTCAGCGCAGACCTGGCGACAGATGTCCCGAACCCGCAAGCGCAATGCACCTGTCAATACTTTGTAGCGATACTTGGTGGACCAGACGAGATGGTAGCGGTGGTAGAAAACGCAGTGCTTTCCAGTGTCATATTGCATGGGTTTCCCCCTCCAGAAAATGAGCCTCCACTCCGGCTGCGGCTCATTTTCTGGAGGGGGAAACCCATAACACGATTCTTCTTGCTAAAGCAGGTCCGACTGGAAGTCGGAGGGTTGGAACCCATGAGAGGATACTCAAATAGCGTGTTCTGGAATGCCCCCGAAAAGTGGTCCGTTTCTTATGGTAAAATCTAACATTAAGGAAGAAATTTCAGGCGTGTCCAAAGAGATCCGCATTGCATTAACCACATCTCTGCTCTGGTCGCTCACCTTCTGGTATTTCTGCATGGGGCCAGATAGTTTTGAGGTCGCAAATCAATTCCATAGCTAATGAACTTTGACTGCAATACTATATGACAGTTCTCGGTTTCATGACGTGTGTGTCTCCTTCCGAACAGATAGCTCAAATTGCACTTCTAGATTGAATGTTGTTGCCATCCATTTGCGCACAAAACACATTTGCTCTAGCATTCAGATCATCGGTTTATCACCGTTACTATGAACCGGTATGCCAAAAGTATGCCAAAAACAAATGGACCAACAAAAAACCAAATAAATAAGCCGATTTAAGCTAGGTCAGTCCAGTCCATCATGGGAGCGACGGATAGGCGTGCGGCCCGCCGAACGTCGAAAAACCCTGAAATTTCTTGGCTTTTTGGATTCGCCATTTTCCGCGCTTACCCCGTTTCGGCCTGATTTAGCCCCGTTTTGCAGTGCAGAGCTACAGAATGTAGCACCGATGGCGCCGTGTAGCACTTTTCTCGCGCCAAGTTCCAGCGCCCCATTTCAAAGACTGTTAGGCCTCCGCCTTACCCCGTCGGTTATCCCCCATTCAGCCGGATCACTACCGGTTTGGGGTTCAAACCCGATCAAACTCGATTCCGAAAAAATCGTACGAACAGATGCCCCGACCATGAAATCCCGTCACAGAACTCCTCAAGACCAATAGCAAAGTCGAGATTCACCGCGCAGATCCAAGACCTACCTGATTGCCCCTTATTCCACATACGCTGTATCACTGCCTTACTATTTCGCAACTAGTGATATGTTCGACTTCTAAACATCAGTAAAGAAACGGAAATCACCACGTCCTTCACAAATCCAATTTCGTACATTGAACGGCAACGATCTGCTTTACGGTGAGTGATCTGGCCATTCCAACGTGAAAGTGGACTCTAATATTGATTATTTCCCAATCATTTGGATGATGGGACTTCTAAGGTTGGCAAACCAACCACGCACGATACGATGCCAAAACAAACATTAAGGGAGAAAAATATGAATTTGAGCAAACTTATGCTTGCGGCAAGCGCAACAGCCATACTGGCTGCGGGCGCATCGGCCGACACACTTCGCTGGGCCCGCGCAGGTGATGCACTGACGCTGGATCCTCATGCGCAAAACGAAGGGCCGACCTCCGCGCTGGCGCACCAGATTATGGAACCGCTGGTAATGCGAGACATGACCGGAGCGATGGTGCCTGCGCTGGCGACTGAATGGGGACCCTCGGCTGACAACCCAAATGTCTGGACCTTCAAGCTGCGCGAAGGTGTGAAATTCCACGATGGTGCTGATTTTGACAGCGCAGACGTGGTCTTCTCGCTGAACCGCGCGATGACCAAGGACTCTGACTACAAAGAGCTGCTGGCTTCGGTCAAGGAAGTGCGTGCCACTGGCAAATACACCGTTGAAATCGAAACCGACGGCCCGAACCCGATCATGCCGAACAACCTGACCAACATGTTCATGATGGACCAGGATTGGGCTGAGGCGAACAATGCGGTCAAGGTGCAGGACTATGAAGGCGGCGAAGACACCTTTGCAGCCAAGAACGCAAACGGCACCGGCCCCTATAGGCTGGTTAGCCGCGAGCCGGACGTGAAAACGGTTCTGGCGGTCAACGACAGCTATTGGGGCAAAGGTGAGTTCCCAATGGAAGTGACCGAGATTGTCTACACCCCTATTCAAAATGCGTCGACCCGCGTTGCTGCGCTGTTGTCTGGCGAAGTTGATTTTATCCAAGACGTGCCAGTGCAGGATTTGAACCGCGTGTCCAGCACGGATGGTTTGGATGTTCGTACCGCACCACAGAACCGGGTGATCTTCTTTGGTATGAACCAGGGTGATGCTGACCTGAAATCCGACAACATTGACGGCAAGAACCCTCTCGCTGACGTACGTGTCCGCCAGGCCATGTCGATGGCGATCAACCGCGATGCTATCAAGCAAGTGGTTATGCGTGGTCAGTCGGCCCCGGCTGGTATGATCTCGCCACCGTTTGTAAACGGCTGGGACAAGGCAATGGACGGCTCGTCCGCTACAGACGTCGAGGCCGCCAAGGCACTTATGACTGAAGCTGGCTATGGTGACGGTTTCTCAATCACGCTGAACTGCCCGAACGACCGTTACATCAATGATGAAGCGATCTGCCAGGCATCTGTTGGCATGCTAGCCCAGATTGGGGTGAAGGTGAACCTGGATGCCAAACCCAAAGCACAGCACTTCCCGTTGATCAACAACCTGGAAACCGACTTCTACATGCTGGGTTGGGGTGTGCCGACATATGACTCGGAATACATCTTCAACTTCCTGGTTCACTCCAAGGGTGAGAAATACGGATCGTGGAACGGAACGCGTTTCGGCAATGGTGATCTGGACGCCAAGATCGAAGGCTTGGCTTCGGAAACCAATCTGGCTGCACGGGATGCCAAGATTGGTGAAATCTGGCAGGTGGTTCAGGACGAGCAGCTGTATATTCCGATCCACCACCAGGTGCTGAACTGGGGCATGGCCTCGAATGTTGGCACTGGCGTTGCACCGGACGACACAGCGAAATTCAAGTACTTCACCTTGAACTAAACAACTGGCGGGGCGCAGTAACTAGGCTGCGCCCCATGCCCAATTTATCGCGATTAGCGAACGCTTTCCCCAAAATCCAACCTCTAAACCCATCCCGGCCCCCTATTCGTGGACTGTTGCTGGTCACGGTACCGTGAAGACTGGCCTAACCTATCTTTACGCCAAGATAAAAAACAACAAGACTGGCGATCAGATCACGGAAACACGGGGAGAAACGCAATGAGATTACGAAGCAGCGCCGTAGGGCTAGCACTATTGCTAGCAGGCACCGCGCAGGCCGCGGAGTTCAAATGGGCATCTACCACCGATCCACAAACCATGGACCCACATGCAGTGAATTCTGCCCCTGTGCTCGGTTTTTTGAATAATGTCTACGAAGGCCTTGTCCGTCGTGGCAAGGATATGAATGTAGAACCCGCACTTGCGGTAAGCTGGGAGCCAATCGGCAATGGCGAAGGCTGGCGTTTCAAGTTGCGCGAAGGCGTGACCTTCCACGATGGCAGCAGCTTCGACGCGCAAGACGTGCTTTTCTCGTACCAGCGTGCATCGAACGAAGTTTCCGATACCCGCAGTTGGTTTGCGCCAGTGAGCGATGTCAAAGTGGTTGACGATTATACCGTCGACTTCATGACAAGTGCGCCCAACCCACTATTTCCGTCGTCGATCGCCAACTGGATGATCATGGACCAGGGCTGGGCCGAAGCTAACAATGCCGCCCTGCCTGATAAAGAAGCAGGCAATTTCGCCACTATCAACGCCAATGGGACCGGTGCGTTTCAGGTAACAGCCCGCGAGCCGGGACTGCGCACCGTGCTTGAACCCTTTGGCGGCTGGTGGGACGAAGTAGAGCACAACATAGAACGTGCAGAATTCACACCAATTCAAAACCCGGCAACCGCAGTTGCAGCGCTTATGTCCGGGGATGTCGATCTGATCAATCCAGTCCCAATCCAAGATGCAGCACGGTTGAAAAGCAGCGACGGTGTCGAGGTGATCCAAGGTATCGAAGCGCGGGTTATTATGCTTGGATTCGGCCACGAAGCTGAAACCCTAAAGTATGCAGCTGACGTTGGTAAACCGAACCCATTCCGTGATGTTCGAGTGCGCCAGGCTGTAGCAAGTGCAATCAACGTGCCTGCAATTCTGGCAACCATTATGCGCGGAAACGCCGAAGAGGCGTCGCAACTTGTGAGCCCGGCGATGAGTGGATATTCAGCTGCAAACGCTGCCCGTCCTGCTTTTGATGCTGAAAAAGCCAAAGCGCTGTTGACCGAGGCCGGGTATAGCGATGGATTTTCCTTTGGCCTGAAGTGTCCTAATGACCGCTACCTGAACGACGAAGCCGTCTGTCAGGCTGTGGTTGGCATGTTAGCCCAGGTGGGTATCACTGCCGAACTGGATGCAATGCCGGTTCGCAATTACTGGCCTGAGTTGCGGGAAGATAACTACGACATGTATCTGCTAGGATGGAGCCCCGGCACCTTTGATGCCGAACATCCACTCCGTTTCCTCGTAACCACACCGAATGCTGAGAAAAAACTGGGCAGTTGGAACTTCGGTGGGTTCTCAAACACCCGTGTCGATGAATTGTTGCCGATGATCCAATCCGAGATTGATCCCGGAAAACGCCAGATGATGCTCGATGAGACCACTCAGATCATCCAGGATGAGCAGGTCTACGTGCCGCTCTATGTCCAGCCGCTGGTTTGGGGAGCTCGCAGCAACGTCACACTAACACAGCGCCCTGATAACTTCTTCATCTTGCGCTGGGTCACAGTGAGCTGATCCTGTTCTATGGTTGCCGCTAGATAGCGGCAACCATGTCTGCACCCCCTTGACCACATGGGTTTGGGTTGCCAAGACTGTAGAACCAACGGGGAAATTATATGTTAGCATATATTGTCCGAAGGGCTTTTCAGTCCTTCGTCGTGCTTCTGGTCGTGGGACTGGTAGCTTTTTCAATGTTCAGATTTGTCGGTGATCCGATTGACAACATGCTGGGCCAAGAACGAACCCAAGCTGATATTGAGCGGCTGCGTGGCGAACTGGGCCTCGATCTGCCCTTCCCGGTGCAATATTTTAAGTTCCTGCAAGGGGCTGCTCAGGGCAACTTCGGAGTGTCCTATCGTCAGGGACGGCCGGTTTCGACAATTATCAAAGAACGTGCTCCGGCTACCTTGGAACTGGCACTGGTATCCGGTGTTCTTGCGATAACCGTAGGCATTGGATTAGGAGTCTTTACCGCCATTCGACGGCGAGGCTTCGCAGCAAATGCTATCATGACCATAAGCTTGGTAGGCGTCTCATTACCTACTTTCCTTATTGGGATTTTATTAATCTATGTCTTCTCGGTTGAGTTAAACCTGCTGCCTAGTTTTGGGCGCGGCGAAACAGTGATGATCGGCGGTTGGTCTACCGGCTTCTTGACTGCTTCTGGGCTCAAGGCACTGATCCTACCAGCGATTACCCTAGGCCTGTATCAGATGACGCTGATCATGCGCCTCGTTCGCTCAGAGATGCTAGAGGTTCTGCGTGCTGACTATATCCGGTTTGCCCGGGCGCGCGGTCTGAACGACCGCGTAATCAATTTCCGCCATGCTTTGAAAAACACACTGGTACCCGTGATCACAATCACTGGCCTACAACTGGGCTCGATCATCGCCTTTGCCATCATTACGGAAACTGTATTCCAGTGGCCGGGTGTTGGTTTACTGTTCATCAACGCAATCCAATTTGTCGATATCCCAGTAATGGCCGCTTACTTGATGCTGATTTCGGTCATGTTTGTCTCGATCAACCTAATCGTGGACTTGCTCTACTACGCCATCGATCCGCGACTGCGCACTGAGGGGAAAACAACATGACCCAAGCTACAGACACCCCCAGCACCGCGCCCAAATCCCGCTTTGCCAAGTTCTGGGACAGTGACTTCGCCTGGGCATTCCGGCACTCACCCGTGGCCATCATCGCCGCGCTGGTAGTATTGCTTCTTGTTCTGGCCGCTGTCTTTGCGCCACTGATCGCTCCGCATAATCCGTTTGACCCTGCGACCTTGAACCTGATGAACGGGTTCACCGCGCCGGGTACTCCAAACGCCTTCACGCAGGAAACATTCTTGTTGGGGACAGATGATCAAGGGCGCGACGTGTTTTCGACCATTCTATATGGCTTGCGCATCTCGCTATTCGTTGGCGCTTCGGCAGTATTTCTGGCTATGATTATTGGGGTGATTTTGGGGCTTGTGGCCGCCTACTTTGGCGGTTGGGCCGAGACGATCATCATGCGCATTGCCGACGTTCAGCTGACCTTCCCTGCGATCCTGGTTGCCATGCTGATCTTTGGCGTCGCCAAAGGCTTTACACCGCCTGAGTACCGCGATGAAATGGCCATCTGGGTCCTTATCGTCGCCATCGCACTCTCAGATTGGGTGCAATTTGCCCGCGTTGTCCGTGGGGCGGCTCTGGTTGAGAAAAACAAAGAGTACGTACAGGCGGCACGACTAATCGGTCGGGGTTCAATTCCGATCATGTTCCGCCACATCCTGCCCAATGTGCTGAGCCCGGTTCTGGTGATCGCAACGATCTCCCTCGCTCTGGCAATTATTGCCGAGGCAACGCTTAGCTTCCTAGGCGTCGGCGCGCCGCCAACACAGCCCTCGCTGGGCACATTGATCCGTGTTGGACAGGGTTTCCTATTCTCTGGCGAATGGTGGATCCTCTTCTTCCCTGCCTGCACGCTTCTTGGTCTTGCCCTGTCAGTGAACCTGCTGGGTGACTGGCTGCGTGACGCCTTGAACCCGAAATTGCGGTGACACTCATGAGTCTTCTTACCATTCAGAATCTCTCTGTTGAATTCCCCACGCGCCGTCAGTTGTTTACGGCGGTGGACAAAGCCGATCTGTCCGTTGAACCCGGCGAGATCCATGGGTTGGTTGGCGAATCTGGTGCCGGCAAATCTACCATTGGTGCGGCCGTTATGGGGCTGCTTGAGCGCCCTGGCAGGATTGCCAGCGGGGAAATCATGCTCAAAGGAGAGCAGATCAGCGGATTGGATGCGGACGCCATGCGTGGCCTTCGCGGCAAGAAGATCTCGATGATCTTTCAGGATCCTCTTACCTCGCTCAATCCGCTGTTTACGGTGCGTGAGCAGCTGACCGAGACGATCCAGGCGCATCTAGACCTGACGCCGAGTGAGGCCAAGCAGCGTGCACGAGATCTGATTGACCGTGTTGGTATCCCTGATCCTGATACCCGGATGGACCAGTATCCGCATCAGTTTTCCGGCGGGATGCGCCAGCGTGTCGTTATTGCCTTGGCCCTGTGTACCGAACCAGATGTGATCATCGCTGATGAACCGACTACAGCGCTGGATGTATCGGTACAGGCACAGATCCTGGATCTGATCAAAGAGCTGGCCCGTGAACGGCAGGTCGGCGTGATCCTGATCACCCATGACATGGGTGTGATCGACGACACAACAGACCGCGTGACCGTGATGTACGCAGGCAAAGTGGTTGAAAGCGGGCCCACCGAGCAGGTGATGGGCAACCCACAACATACCTACACCAGATCCCTGATCGCTGCGGTCCCACGCCCCACCATCAAGCTGCACCGCTTTCCACAGATCAGCTATGGCGGACGCGAGACGCGGTTCGCCATCGAGGACTTGGCCAGCCATTGGCCCAAGGTTGAAAACGACCCGGACAAACCACTGTTCGAGATCCGAAACCTCACCAAACGTTTCCTGCAACGCCGGGGTTTGCTGCCTTGGGACCGTGACTATTTCACAGCTGTCGACGACGTAAGTTTTGACATTCAAGCCGGAGAAGTCTTTGGCATCGTCGGAGAGAGCGGATCCGGAAAATCCACGGTGGCCCGCATGATCGCCGGTCTTCATCCGGTTGACGACGGTTCAGTCACGTTCGATGGCAAACTCGTTAGTGACCTAAGTGACAAAGCTGCACTAAATGCCTATCGCCAAGACATCCAGATGATTTTTCAGGACCCCTTCTCCTCGCTGAACCCTCGTATGCGGGTCGACGAGATTGTCGCGGAGCCCATCCGCCACCACCGGTTGATGGAGGGTAAGGCAATCAAGAAGCGCGTAGACGAACTGCTTGATCAGGTTGGGCTGGGATCTGGGGCCGGGCAAAAATACCCGCATGAGTTCTCTGGCGGGCAAAGGCAGCGGATCTCAATTGCACGGGCATTGGCCACCCAGCCGCGTTTCCTGATCTGCGACGAACCAACCAGCGCACTTGATGTTTCAATTCAGGCCCAGATCCTCAACATACTGAAAGACCTTCAAGAGCACTTAGGACTGACCATGCTGTTCATCAGCCATGACCTGCCGGTGGTGCGCCAAATGTGTGACAGGGTCGCGGTCATGAAAGAGGGCAAGATTGTTGAACTTCAGAACACAGACGATCTATTCGCCAGCCCACAAACCAGCTACGCAAAAGAACTTCTGGATTTGATGCCAAAGCTGGATGACTTGTCCACCGAAGGATTGAACGCCGCAGAGTAACCGCACCTCCATCTGGGCTAATATTTTCTGAGGTCAAAACCTTGACAACCTAGACCACACCTACCTGTTCTAGGGGCGCCTTACCTTGCATTGTCGGAGGCGCCTCTCGACCAACGAAAAGTTCTGGGAGGCATCAATTTCTTCCCAGAAGAGCTACCAAATCCAAATATCCCTTACGGATTGTCGAGCAGATCTTTTAAACGCGTCTCAACCAGGTTCAGGAAGCCCATAGAAACACGCGACGGCTTATGCAGCGTCGGCATAAGCACCTCGTATGAAAAAGGTTGCGCTGGTTCCACATCGCGAACAGTGACCTTTCCGGCGGCTAAGAAATTCGCGGCCGTCACCGGTTCTACGATCGAAATACCAGCGCCGCAGGCAACCATTTCACAGATGGACGCAGAAAGCTGCGCTTCTGCGACAACTCTGGGGCGGGCACCGCCGGCGGCAAAGTAGACGTCCGTTTCTGCCCGCGTGGAAATTTCCTCGCCCAAGGCGACAAAGGACTGACCGTCAAAGTCGGTAATCTGCAAAACTGATTTCTCACACAAAGGGTGATCAGCGGGCAAAACCGCTTTCATCTTGCCCGTTGCCATTACACGCTTCTCGACCGCTGGATGTTCCGCGTCAATCGAAGCAAAACCAAGGTCGAACTGCTGTGAGCTCACATGCTGCAATACCGCCTGCGAACTGCGCGCCCGCAGGGAAATCCGGATCCCAGGCTCGTCAGCGACAAACTCGGCAACGACCCTAGGTAAGAACTGCAAGGCCAAGGCCGGCATTCCAGCGATCAGCAGACTACCGCGGCGGTAATCGCGGATGTCCTCAATCACCCTACTGATCTCGGACAGGCCAACAAAGGACCTTTCAACCTCTTCATACAGTGATTGTGCCTCGGGCGTGGCGATCACACTGCGCCCACGGCGCTCGAACAGTTCAAACCCGACAGTCGACTCAAGATCGGAAATCAGACGACTTACAGTGGGCTGAGTTGTATTCAGCACTTCAGCAGCCAGTGTGACCTTGCCCTTGGTCATCACTGCGCGAAAAGCTTCGAGTTGTCTGTGCGTCAATCGTGTAATCATGGGTCGCATATAACAAAATTGCATGAGTAAGCAAAAACAATCGATTTTTCCTATTACTAGAAGTGTGGCATGAATGGCGAAGGAGGAACCGAATGCCATTGCAAAGCACCGAAACCACGATCATCGGAGGAGGCGTTGTTGGTCTCTCAGTTGCGCTGGGTCTATTACAGACAGGGCAGCAGGTGACCGTGCTCGACGGTGCTGACAGCGATCTACGAGCTAGCCAAGGGAATTTTGGTCTGGTCTGGCTGCAGGGCAAGGGCTCGAACTACCCAGCCTATGCCCGCTGGACCAGCGAAGCAGTTTCGGACTGGGCTGACTTTGCTGATTTATTGACGGATCTATCCGACATTGATGTTCATTTGGAGCAACCCGGCGGATACGAAGTTTTCACCGAACAGTCCGAATTTGACGAGTTTTTGGTTGAACTAGAGAACCAAGGGAAAACCTTGGGCAAGAATTTGGACGCCGAGATCCTTACTGGTGCGGCCATGCGCCACCGGTTTCCAGAGCTGGGATCAAAGGTCGTCGGCGCCACTTTTTGTTCCCGCGACGGTCATGTGAACCCGCTAAAACTACTGCGCGCGCTGCGGATCGCCGTTACGCGCTTAGGTGGTCAAATCATTTCCAATGCAACAATCACCAACATAACGCCGACACCCAGCGGCGGGTTCTCTCTGATTGACAGATCAGGCCAAACATTTGGCGCCGAACAGATTGTTCTTTGTGCCGGATTGGGTGCGATGGCGCTGGCCCCTCAACTGGGTTTTCGCACCCGTGTTCGCGCGCAGCGGGGCGAATTGCTCATCACCGAGAAAATCGGCAGCCCCCTACCCTTTCTGTCCAGCACCATCCGGCAGGTCGACGAAGGCGGCATTCAGATCGGCGGCACCAAGGCTGACGCCGGATTGGATGATGGCGACACGCTAGAATTCACTGCTCGACTGGCCCAACATGCAGTCGAAGTATTCCCGCAGCTGGAAAAAACACGCATTCTGCGCAGCTGGGGCGCACTGAGGATTATGTCCGACGACGGTTATCCGGTCTACGCACAATCGTCCGATCACCCCGGTGCCTTCCTCGTGACGTGTCACAGCGGCATCACGCTCGCCCCGAACCATGCTGGGCCACTGGCCAAATGGATCGCTAACACCAGTGACGCCCCGAACTTGGAGGCATTCGATGAAAGTCGTTTCCCGTTTTTACAGACTGTCTGACGCAGGCACCCGAACAGTGACGCTGACAGTGGATGGCACACCGATCACCGCACAAGAGCGCGATAGTCTTGCAGCAGCGCTTTTGGCTCATTCTGCCAAAGCATCGCGCCGCACTACACGACTGGATACACCCCGCACTGCCTATTGTATGATGGGTGTTTGCTTTGATTGCCTTGTCGAGGTTGACGGGCACGCTAATGTCCAGGCCTGCATGACCCAAGTCCGCGAGGGCATGGTGGTTCGCCTTCAATCGGGATTGCCTGAGATGAGAGGAAGAAATGACTGATCCCGATCTAATCATTGTTGGCTCTGGGCCTGCCGGAATGGCTGCTGCATCAGTCGCTGCCAGAAGTGGCGCGCGGGTTCTGATATTGGATGAGCAACCCCGCCCCGGCGGTCAGATTTATCGCAATATCGGAGAGAACCGCGACAGATTGGGCTGGCTCGGCAAGGGCTATGCTGCCGGAACCGAACTGGTAGACGATCTCGACCATCCGAATATTCACTGTGAATTTGGCGCTACAGTCTGGCGGAGTGATCCAGGTCCGACAGTATGCTGGTCGCAGAACGGCCACAGCCAAGTCACCAGCGCCCCATACCTGTTGCTTGCCACCGGAGCCCAGGAACGTCCGGTTCCCTTTCCAGGCTGGACTCTCCCCGGAGTGATGCCCGCCGGGGCTGCGCAAATCCTGATGAAAACATCTACCTTGCTGCCACGTGACGCTATTTTGGCAGGATCTGGCCCGCTGCTTTACCTTGTAGCAGCACAGATGATCGACGCAGGTACCCCACCCAAGGCGCTGGTCGAAACCCAGACCAGATCAATGGCGATACGCAGCGCACGACATCTGCCACGTGCAGCGTTTGCCTTGCCTTTGCTTCTGAAAGGCTTGGGGTTACTGCACAAAATCCGCAAACATCGGATTCCCCGGTTTACTGGTGCAACGGCTTTTCGCGCTGAAACCGGAAATGGTGGGACTATCCAATTCAGCTTTGATGCCAGCGGCAAAGCTCATCATCATGAATGCGGGCTGTTGCTGACGCATCAGGGAGTCGTGCCCTCTACACATATGACACGGGCGGCAGGCATTGCGCATGAGTGGAAGGCCACACAGGAGTGTTTTCATCCAACATCCGATTTATGGGGGCGTACCGATCAGCCCGGACTGCATGTAGCAGGAGACGGTGCAGGCATTGCTGGCGCCGAGGTAGCCGCAATTGCAGGTCGGTTGGCAGCCCGGGATATTTTGCACCAATTGAGACTGATCAGTGCAGGTACACGCGACCAGACCTCAGCCTCTGATCGTGGTGCACTGTGGCGTGCGCTGGCGATCCGCCCATTCCTTGATACCGCTTATGCACCCACAGAAGCGTTCCAATCCCTGACCGATGAAACGATAGTTTGTCGGTGTGAAGAGATTACCGCTGGGGAATTGCGGGCCGCAGTGGCGGAAGGAGCAACCGGACCCAGGCACATCAAGACCGCCACCCGAGCGGGCATGGGCCCCTGTCAGGGCCGCATGTGTGACTTGACCGTGCGTGGCATCCTATCGGCCAACAAAACGACGGAACCACCTGCCCAACCGCGCGCGCGAAATCCCATCAAACCAATCCCTCTGGGAGAGCTCGCGGCCCTTGCCTCCGAACCAGAAACCAAGCCTTAATCGGCACTCTTACCCTAATAATTAGTGAATAAAACTGGCTCTGACGCGAAGTCAGCCAACTTCCTCTTTGGTACCGTAAAAGTATACTGTTCAGACACCTGAAAACGTCTAGGCAAGCACACTCATAGAGTGTCAAACTCCTGAATTATTTCAGAAATCAAATTTAAAACCAAACCCATATTTCCAGTGAATTAGCTGTGAGTTCACTCCCAGACAGCCTCATTTTACGAGAATTTAATTGTCCAGAGTCACTGTCGACACCCACACAGTAGTGATTCGGAGGAAGCGATCATGACTTCGGAGCACACCAAAAGAAGAGAATAATGATGAAACCTCCGATCCTTGCGGCTGGGCCAGAGCCCAGATCATAAATCGCTGGAACGCCGACATGAATGCCCAACGACAGATAAATCTGCGGGCACTTTCTATGAGGAAAATGATCGTCCGACCTGCGCCCTACCACAAGGGCACAGGATTGAGCGAAAAAACTAGCGTCCGCCCAAGAGACGCCATCGGCAACATTGATACTTCCTCACACCGAAAGTTCCTTGGTGGTTGGTTGTAGCACAACTGGCAATTGGACTTGGAAACGAACGAGCAACACTAGCCTGAAGGGGTGGCGCCAAAATGAAGATGACGAAAAAGTTGACCATGAGTTTTGATGGTTCAGTGCTGGTTACTCAACAAACCAGCAGTCGGGCAAGCGGCAAGAACGCATATCACGCAACAGTAAAAACGCGCCTTACGAGCTCGCATTGCGACCCACGCATGCACGTTCAAAGCAAACAAAGCACGATCCTTGGGCCGTTCGCTTCTTTTGAAACCGGCACCTAATCCCCTCGTCTAAGACGCCGAAACCTGTTCCTCTTGGAGACCCCGATGAAGACTTTCAATACAATCAAGCTTGCACATAAGCTGCCGATATTTCTTGTAGGTTTTGGTGCTCTTATGGCCGTCATTCTGGTGACGTTCAGCACCATCAGCTTTAAGAACAACACAATTGCCAAATCTGAAGAGAACTTTATGGCACTAGTCGCCGGTCGTGATATGGCATTACGAAGCTTTTTGGATAGTGTCGATTCCGACATCATAACAGTCGCAGCATCACCTTCGACAGGAACTGCTGTAGAACGCTTTTCAATGAGCTGGAACGGTCTTGCCAGAAGCGGTGATGCGGGCGAAGCCCTGCGTCAGGGTTATGTCAATGACAACCCTAATCCCCTAGGCCATAAGCACCTTCTTGATCGAGCCGAAGGAAAATCTTCTTACCACGGGCTTCACGAGGGAGTTCACCCCTCCTTCCGCACCCTGATGGAAGCAAAAGGCTATTATGATGTCTTTATGATGAACCTAGAGGGGGACATCATTTACTCTGTATTCAAAGAGCTGGACTATGGCACCAACCTGATGACAGGTCCCTACAAAGATACAGGGCTAGCGCAGGTCTTTCGGTCCGCTGTTGATGCGAAACCAGGAGAAGTTTTCTTCTCTGACATGGAAGGGTATGCACCCAGCCATGGAGCCGCTGCCGCCTTTGTAGCAACAGTTGTTCTTGATGAAATCGGAGAACCAATTGGCGTTCTGGCCTTCCAACTGCCGGTGGACTTGTTAACCAACATCACCAATAACACCGAAGGACTAGGCGACAGTGTAGAAATCTACCTGGTTGGAACTGACAACAGGTCCCGCACGACTTCACGGTTTGAAGATGGCTACCAAGTATTGGACGACCTGAAACCTAGTCAACAGGTCCAATCTGCCATGGAAGGTCGCAAAGAGTTCTACCATGACACCACCGGCCTAAAGGGTCAAAAAGTGATCGCCTTCTCTGAGGATATTCAGTTCCACAATGTACAGTGGGCACTTGTCGCCGAACAAGACTGGAGCGAAGTCATGGCCCCGGTGAATGCAGCTCGCAACAAAATGCTGATTGCCTCTGCCCTTCTTGCAGCTGGCATGTCGTTTCTAGGATGGCTGTTTGCTCGCACAATCACCCGTCCTATCGCTAGGATCTGCGAGAGCATGAATGAAGTCGCAGAAGGTAATATGGAAGGTGAAATCCCGTCCTCTAAGCGTGGCGATGAGCTGGGACAGATCGGTAAAACTTTGGTTAGCCTGCGTGATGACCTGAAACTGGCACGCAGCGCCGAAGAGCAACGTGCCGAACAGCAACGTGAGCAGAACGCAGTCGTCGAGCAGCTGAGCGTTGGCTTGGTCAACCTGTCCGCCGGGGACTTCTCAAAACCGTTGAACACAGCCTTCCCTGAGGAATATGAGCAGCTGCGCAGCGACTTTAACCGCACGCTAACAACGCTCAGCTCGACCATTGTCGAGGTGATCAGCTCAGCCGACAGTATCCGCAATGGTGCTTCGGAAATCAGCCAGGCGTCGGATGACCTGTCGCAGCGTACTGAAAGCCAGGCAGCTACGCTGGAACAGACCGCGGCAGCGCTGGAAGAGATGACCACCAGTGTCAAATCAGCAGCCGATGGCACACGTAGCGTTGAGAACATCGTCAACGAAGCCAAAGTAGAGGCTGAGGAAAGTGGCGCCGTGGTTCAGAACGCCGTGGCCGCGATGACCGAGATCGAAAACTCATCGACCCACATCAGCCAGATCATCGGCGTGATTGACGATATTGCCTTCCAGACCAACCTACTTGCGCTGAACGCTGGTGTCGAAGCCGCCCGCGCAGGAGAAGCAGGTCGCGGCTTTGCCGTGGTGGCCTCTGAAGTTCGGGCGCTGGCACAGCGGTCCTCGGATGCTGCGATGGAGATCAAGACATTGATCGGTGACAGCTCTAAACAGGTTGAACAGGGTGTGAACCTCGTCGGGAAAGCGGGATCTGCGCTGACCAACATCATCGACCGCGTTACCAACATCTCTCGTCTGGTGTCGGAAATCGCTGTCGGTACAGAAGAGCAGTCCACTGGACTGGGTGAAATCAACCTTGGTGTGACACAGTTGGATCAGGTGACCCAGCAGAACGCAGCCATGGTTGAAGAAGCCACCGCTGCCAGCCACTTGCTGAACACCGACGCCAACAAACTGTCTGAAATGGTTTCGCACTTCAACATTGATGGTACCAAGCGCGCTGAGGCCAAACCAGCCAGTGTCGTAGAACCGACAACACCAACTGCGCATGGAATGGACTGGGACTCAGAACCCGAAGTCCAGCCCCGTGCAGTGGCGGTGAACGGTCACTCCAACGCAGCTGATACCTGGGAAGACTTTTAATACAACCAAAAGTCAACAGTACTAAATCTTACGAAGAGCCGATTGCAGCCTCCGGGAAAGCAGTCGGCTCTTTTATTTCTTTATTCAGAAGATGCCTCTAACTACATGATCCGGTTCAAGACTTCTGACCACTATTTACCGGCCTCCCCTGTTGCCTCCGCTAACACAAATTGACTTCAACAAGTTGCTCATATGTAGAATGGGACGGCCAGAACAAGTCACCGCGGAAATTGGCTAGGACCATGATCAAACCCAGACACTGTTTAGCTCCAGATTTTTCTCCTCCTCGCCTCACCTTTCCGGTTGATGATTTTTGAATCACAAGTTAGACAACCGCTAAGTGCCGATATGGTGGAATGGTAGACACGGGAGATTCAAAATCTCCTGCCTCGCGGCGTCCCGGTTCGAGTCCGGGTATCGGTACCAACTCACGCAATCAACCAGTGTCAGAACACTGCCCTAATGGGCGACGGTGACTTGCTGCGACTGGCAAATTGCCCTCTGTTCGCAACACTATGACAGATTTCGATCGCAACTGTTGACCTAAGCCCACCGGCGGTGTTCAACCCTGAAAACCCAGAAACAGGACATCGATCATATGCTGCGCGGCATTTATAACTGGACTATGAATCTGGCAGACCATCCGCATGCCCTTTGGTGGCTGGCGCTTGTTGCTTTTATCGAAAGCTCATTCTTTCCGATCCCCCCAGATGTTCTGATGATCCCGATGATATTAGCCCGTCCATCGCGCGCCTGGCTGATTGCCCTGGTGGCACTGGTGGCTTCGGTTCTAGGAGGGCTGCTGGGCTATGCAATTGGTGCCTTTTTCTACGACAGCATCGGGCAACCGATTCTCGAAGCGATGGGCAAAGGTGACGCGATGGAGGCGTTTAACACCAAGTTCAACGACTTTGGCTTCTGGGCGGTTCTGGGCGCTGGGGTCACCCCGTTCCCCTTCAAAGTCATCACAATCATGTCCGGCTGGACCAGCATGCCGCTTGGAACATTTGTCGCCACGGCAATCCTCGCACGAGCAATGCGCTTTTTCCTTGTTGCTGCTTTGCTGTGGAAGTTCGGAACACCAATTCGTGACTTCATTGAAAAACGTTTGGGGCTTGTCTTTACGGTCTTTATCGTGCTGCTGTTCGGCGGATTTCTTGCACTTAGGTACTTCTAAACTATGCGCCGACTTTTGATTCTTGCCGCTGCTGGCGGCTCTGCAGCCCTGCTCTTGGGCGCCCTTGGGTTCCAGTACATTGGCGAAATGCCGCCCTGCAAACTGTGTTATTGGCAACGATACCCACATGTCGCCGCAGCAGGCATTGGCATTCTGGCGCTACTTATCCCCGGCGCAATTCTACCCTACCTTGGCGCAGTGGCAGCCCTGACTACTGCGGGTATCGGCATCTATCACTCAGGCGTTGAACGCCTGTGGTGGGAAGGCCCCACAACCTGCACTTCCGGCTCTATTTCTGACCTGACCCCAGAACAGTTGATGGAACAGATCATGGGCGCGCCGCTGGTGCGCTGTGACGAGATCCCGTGGGAGATGTTTACCCTGTCGATGGCCTCATGGAACGCCATCGCATCACTGGTTTTGGTTGGCTTCTGGATTGCAGCAGCCAAACGCTCTTAGGTTTCTTTCTTGGTCGACAGCAGCAGATTGGTTTCGCTGCTGACGATCCCATCAAGCGTTCTGATCTTGGCCAGCGCAGTGTCCAGCGTTTCCAGCGTCTCGGTCCCCAGTTCCACGATCAGATCCCAACGACCGTTGGTGGAATGAATGGCGCGCACTTCGGGAATGCCCTGCAGCTGGCGGGTAATCCGATTGGCCCCACGGCCTTCGATCCCGATCAACATCAGCCCACGCACCGGATCACGCAGCACATCCTCTTTGACCACGACGGTAAAGCCCAAGATATCCCCACGCGCCTGAAGCCGCTCAATCCGCGCCCTTACCGTGGTCCGCGACAAATTTAGCTGTAACGCCAGATCCGAGAGAGAGGCTCGCGCATCGTGACGCAGAGCCGATACCAGCTTCGCATCCGTTTCGTCCATTTTGCATTCCACTTCGTCTATTCGCCGCACCTTATGACCAATTTCACCGATAGATTCCACCGCAAAACGGAGATTTGTTAGGGCCAACACGAAACAAAACATGGAGGCCCTCCTCGTGACCTCACAAAACTGTATTCTTATCGGCGCCCCAGTAGACAGCGGCAAACGGAGGGCGGGCTGCCTGATGGGCCCCGACGCCCTGCGCACAGCCGGTCTGACATCAGCCTTAACTGGCCTGGGCCACAAGGTCGAAGACCTCGGCAATCTCTCCCCTGCCCCACATGATGCAGATTCACCAGATGGCCCACTCTTTGCGCCAAATGAAACAATCGCCTGGACCCATAAGCTGGCAGAGACCGCCGAACAGGCAATGGACTGCGGTTTACCAATTTTCTTGGGCGGCGATCACTCTTTGTCACTAGGTTCGGTTATCGGCGTCGCCAATTACGCCGCCAGCAAGGACCGACCTCAGTTCGTGCTATGGCTGGATGCCCACACTGACTTTCACACCCCACTCACCACCGACAGCGGCAACCTGCATGGCACCCCTGTAGGGTACTTTACCGGCCGGTCCGACTTCGACGAGTTCCCAGCAGTTAAAAACCCCGTGCCACAAGAAAACGTCTGCATGATCGGACTGCGCTCGGTGGATACACCAGAGCGCCTGGCACTCGAGGCCAGTTCAATCCGCCGCTACGACATGCGCCAAATTGACGAAGGTGGCATTGCCGGCCCCCTGTCCGAATTCCTAAAGCACGTCGCAAAGAACAATGGCATGCTGCACGTCTCACTGGACGTCGATTTCCTTGACCCGTCTGTTGCCCCGGCAGTTGGCACCACTGTGCCCGGCGGCGCTACTGTCCGCGAGGGGCATCTGGTGTGCGAAATGCTGCATGACTCGGGACTGATGACTTCACTTGATCTGGTCGAATTGAACCCCTTCCTTGATGAACGTGGTCGTACCGCACATCTGATGGTCGACCTCTGCGCTTCGGCGCTTGGTCGACGGGTATTTGACCGCCCAACCCGGAGCTACCAATGACACAACAAACCCAACCATCTGAGAAGGCCCTTGTCCCTTTTGTCAGCGTCGACAACATGATGCGGCTAATCCACCACGTCGGGATCGAACAGGTTCTTTGCGATCTGGCAGCCTACGTCGAAGACGACTTTAAACGCTGGGAATTGTTCGACAAAACCCCAAGGGTTGCCAGCCATTCAGACGTTGGTGTGATCGAACTGATGCCCACCTCAGATGGCGAAGCCTACGGGTTTAAATACGTCAACGGTCACCCCAAAAACACATCTGAGGGCCTGCAAACTGTCACCGCCTTTGGCCTGATGGCTGATGTTTACACCGGCTATCCGGTGCTGCTGACCGAAATGACCATCCTGACCGCTCTGCGGACCGCTGCGACTTCGGCGATGGTGGCCAAATATCTGGCCCCCAAAGGCGCTGATACCATGGCGATGATCGGCAATGGTGCGCAGTCCGAATTCCAAAGTCTGGCAATGAAGGCGATCTGTGGCATCACCACCATGCGTCTATACGACAAAGATCCTGCCGCCACCGCCAAATGCGCCGCCAATCTGGCTGGCACAGGTTTAAACGTCGTCACTTGCTCCAGTCCAGAACAAGCCATCGAGGGCGCGCAGATCCTGACGACTTGCACCGCTGACAAACAGTGCGCCACCATTCTCAGCGACAACATGGTGGGCTCTGGCGTGCACATCAACGCCATCGGCGGTGACTGCCCTGGCAAGACCGAACTGGCAGCGGGCATCCTGTCGCGTTCTGACGTGTTTGTTGAATTCCCTCCCCAAACCCGCATCGAAGGTGAAATTCAGCAGATGCCTGATGATTTCCCGGTCACTGAATTGTGGCAGGTGATCACCGGAGAAAAGACAGGCCGCAGCAGCGCTGAACAGATCACCCTGTTCGATAGTGTCGGCTTCGCAATCGAGGATTTCTCGGCCCTGCGCTATATCCGCGATAAAATCAAAGGCAGCGATTTCTTCTTTGAATTGGATATGTTGGCTGACCCGGATGACCCACGCGACCTGTTCGGCATGGTCCAGCGCGCAGCCAAATAACTGAAACAGCCCGGCGTATATTGCGCCGGGCTGCCCAAATCTATTTAATCGCGACCGCGCTTTTCAAACCGGGGCAGCATTGCGGAAAAATCCATCCCCTGCCCGCCCTCATTCTCGACAAACTGCGCATAAAGCGCCTGCGCCAACTGCCCCATCGGGGTATCCGCATCGGCGCTTTCAGCGGCCTGCTGCGATAGACGCAGGTCTTTAAGCATCAACTCAGCCGCAAACCCGGGTTGGTAGTCATTGTCAGCTGGCGACTGCGGTCCAACGCCCGGTGCAGGACAATAGGCATTCATCGTCCAGCTGTAACCAGACGAGGTCGACACCACGTCAAACATCTTCTGCCGGTCCAGCCCCAATTTATCCGCCAGCGCAAAGGCCTCGCATGTGGCGACCATAGTGACGCCAAGGATCATGTTGTTGCAAATCTTGGCAGACTGCCCCGCCCCTGCCTCGCCACAATGAACCGCCTTTTGACCCATCACATCAAACAACGGATCCGCCTTGGCAAAGGCATCGGCACTGCCGCCGGCCATAAAGGTCAACGTGCCGCCAGCCGCGCCGCCAACGCCACCCGATACCGGTGCATCAACAAACAACAAGTCACTCTCAGCCGCCTGCGCAGCCACCGCACGGGCCGAATCAACATCAACCGTGGAACAATCAACCAAGGCAGCACCCGCAGCCATCGCCGGGATCACCTGATCAGCAACCGCGCGCAGGATCTGCCCGTTTGGCAGCATGGTGATTACCACCTCTGCCCCAGCAGCGGCCTCGGCCCCTGACGCCACCATTGATACACCGTCAATCGCCACATCAGCCATATCAAAGCCAACAACCTCGTGACCCGCCTTAGCAAGATTAGCCGCCATCGGGCCGCCCATATTGCCTAAGCCAATAAATCCAATCTTCATGGGTTAACCCTCCTCAAATGTAAGTGCCTCGCCACGCAGCGGCATCAACATCTGGCTGACAGCGCTGGTGGGGACGTTCATGTCTGCAAATTTCCACGCCGGGTTTCGGTCTTTGTCGATGAGCAAGGCCCGAATGCCCTCTAGGAAATCAGACTTTTCCATAGAACGATGCGTAAATCGATACTCGAGATCCAACGCGGTCCGCATATTCATCATCGGCCCACGCAGCCGGTGCAGCATTTCAACCGTACACGCCATCGACAGTGGTGAATTACGACCCATTAGCTTGAGTGAAGCTGTAGCAAAATCGCTACTGTCCTGACGCAAAGTAGTCAGGATATCGCCCAGCGTTTCGCCCGCGAAATGCCGGTCCACATCATCCGCCAAATCGCGCAGCTTACCACGGCTCGGTTCGCTCGCTGCGCCCTGTAGGCAAATAGGATCGCCATCTGCCTCCATTGCGGCAATCAGAGCGGGCCACTTGTCCTGCTCGATATAGAGATCGGCAAATCCAGCAAAAATCGCATCATCCGGCCCCATACGGGTATTGGTAACACCAAGGTATTCCCCCAGCCGTCCCGGCGCCAGCGCCAACAACAAGGTACCGCCCACATCCGGGATCAGACCAATACCCGCCTCGGGCATCGAGATCTGGCTGGTTTCACCCACCACACGCTGGGTACCATGACAGCCAATGCCAACACCGCCGCCCATAGTGAACCCTTGCAGGAAGCTGACCACAGGTTTGCGGTATTCAAATATTCTGGCATTCATCCGATACTCATCCCGCCAGAACTTGCGCCCGTACTCCAAGTCACCAGCGATGCCTGTATGGTACATCTCGGCAATGTCGCCACCCGCGCAGAACGCCTTGTCCCCTTCTGCGTCCAGAATAACCACCTGAACCGCATCATCGGTGGCCCACTCAACCAGCGCAGCATCGATCGCCATGCACATATCATAGGTCAGCGCATTCAAGGCGTCAGGTCTGGTCAGGGTAATTCGGCCTGCCTTGCCCGAAATGCGGATATTGATGTCACTCATGTAATTGGTTCCTTAGCGGTTCTCAGCCAGCAGATGCCGTGCCACGATCACCCGCATGATTTCATTGGTGCCCTCAAGAATCTGATGCACCCGCAGATCACGGACAATCTTTTCAATCCCATAGTCAGCTAGATAGCCATAACCGCCGTGCAGCTGCAAACAGCCATTGGCGACCTCAAATGCTACGTCAGTGACCATCAGCTTGGCCATGGCGCAAAACTTACTAGCATCCGGCGCGCCGGTATCCAGCTTCCACGCCGCCTGACGCAAGAACGTGCGGGCCGCTTGCAGCTTGGTTTCATATTCGGCCAGTCGGAACTGCAAGCCCTGAAACTGATCGATGCTTTTGCCAAACGCCTGACGCTCAGACATGTATTGCAGCGTCAGGTTCAGCGCCTGCTGAGCACCGCCAAGCGCCCCTGCCGAGATATTCAGCCGCCCGCCATCAAGCCCCGCCATAGCGTAGGAAAACCCCTTGCCCTCAACCCCGATCAGGTTGTCTGCCGGGATCTTGCAATCATCGAACTGCACCTGCGCCGTCGGCTGCGCCTTCCAGCCCATCTTGGCTTCAAGCCCACCAAACGACAAACCTTCCGCGCCGTCCTCGACCACCACAGCCGAGATCCCCTTGGGGCCGTCTTCGCCACTGCGCACCATGCAGATATAGGCATCCGAGTAGCCACCGCCCGAGATAAACGACTTGGTACCGTTCAGGGTGTAACCTTCATTTGTCTTGTCAGCCCGTGTCTTCAGCGCCGCCGCATCTGACCCAGACCCCGGCTCGGTCAAGCAGTACGAGAACACCTTGGACATCGTGCACAGGTCTGGCAGCCATTTCTGTTTGGTCTCTTCCGATCCGAACTTGTCGATCATACCGCCGCACATATTGTGGATCGACAGGAACGACCCAACCGCAGGGCACGCCATCGCCAAGGCTTCGAATACCAGCGTAGCATCCAGCCGCGACAGGCCAGACCCGCCATATTCATCCGACACATACAGCCCACCAAACCCAAGCTCGCCGATCTGAGGCCACAGCGCCTTGGGCATCGTACCTTCGGCTTCCCAAGTCTGGGCGTGCGGAGCAATCTGCTCCTGTCCGAATGCAAAGGCCATATCGAAAATGGCAGTTTGTTCCTCGGTTGGTGCAAAATCCATGTCAGGACCTCCGGTTGATCTGAATGCTGGTGTTATAGCGCGAGCCTATAGGAATTGAACAACTGTTTATTTCCCAATCTTTGCAGAAATCTTTCAACCCATGCAAAGAAAACCCCCGCACCAATCGGCTTGGTGCGGGGGTTACTATCATGTTCAAACGAAAGTGGTCGCAACAAGTGCGTTACTCAGCCGCGACTTTCTTAGGCTGCAGCATATCCTTGAGGTAATGCCCAGTATGGCTGCGAGGCTCTTCGGCAACCTTTTCCGGCGTTCCAACCGCCACGATCTCTCCACCGCCATCGCCGCCCTCGGGGCCGATATCGATGATCCAGTCGGCAGTTTTCACCACATCCAGATTGTGTTCGATCACCACAACCGAATTGCCCTGGTCAACCAGTTCATGCAGCACTTCCAGCAACTTACGCACATCTTCGAAATGCAGACCTGTGGTCGGCTCATCCAGAATATACAACGTCCGCCCGGTTGATCTCTTGGCCAACTCCTTGGACAATTTCACCCGCTGAGCCTCACCACCTGACAAAGTCGTCGCCGACTGGCCAACCTTGATATAGCCAAGCCCCACCCGGTGCAGTGCGTCCATCTTATCGCGGATCGGCGGCACCGCCTGGAAAAACTCCTGTGCGTCCTCAACCGTCATATCCAGAACATCGGCAATCGACTTGCCTTTGAACTTGATCTCCAACGTTTCCCGATTGTAGCGCGCGCCTTGGCACGTTTCGCAGGTGACGTAGACGTCGGGTAAGAAATGCATCTCGATCTTGATCAGACCATCGCCCTGACAGGCCTCACAACGCCCACCTTTAACGTTGAAACTGAACCGACCAGGTTTGTAGCCTCGTGCCTTGGACTCAGGCAGACCTGCAAACCAGTCGCGGATCGGGGTGAACGCGCCAGTGTAAGTTGCCGGATTTGACCGCGGCGTCCGCCCAATGGGGCGCTGATCAATGTCAATCACCTTATCCAGATGCTCCAACCCTTTGATGGTCTCACAGGGCGCAGGCGTCTGGCGCGCGCCGTTCAATCGCATCGAGGCGGTCTTGAACAGGGTTTCAATCGTCAGTGTCGACTTGCCGCCACCTGACACCCCGGTCACACAGACAAATTTGCCCAACGGGAATTCAGCCGTGACGTTTTTCAGATTGTTACCAGTGGCCTTGACCACTTTGATCTTCTTCTTGTTGCCTTTGCGCCGCTTAGCAGGCACCGCAATCTCACGAGTACCAGCAAGGTACTGTCCAGTGATCGAGGCCGCATCAGCTATCAACTCAGCAGGTGTACCCTCGCTGACAACCTGCCCACCGTGCACACCAGCCCCAGGACCAATATCAAACACATAATCCGCCTCGCGGATCGCCTCTTCGTCATGTTCCACCACGATGACCGTATTACCCTGATCACGCAGGTTTTTCAGCGTACCTAGCAGCCGATCATTGTCACGCTGGTGCAGGCCAATCGACGGCTCATCCAGTACATACAATACACCTGTCAGCCCCGAGCCGATCTGGCTGGCCAAGCGAATACGCTGGCTTTCACCACCGGACAAAGTCCCCGAGTTCCGGCTCAATGACAGATAGTCCAAACCAACGTTATTCAGGAACCCAAGACGCTCGCGGATTTCCTTGACGATCGCGCGAGCGATTTCCTGCTTCTGAACTGTCAGATGGTTTGGCACATCTTCGATCCAGGTCAGCGCCTCGCGGATCGACATCTGCACAACTTGCCCTGCGTGAATACCGGCAATTTTCACGGCCAGTGCTTCGTCCCGCAGGCGATATCCCTCGCAGGACCCACAAGGCCGGTTGTTCTGATAGCGTTCAAACTCTTCGCGGATCCAGTTGGAATCAGTCTCGCGATAGCGCCGCTCCATGTTGGGGATAACCCCTTCGAACACCCGCTCTACCTGATAAACCCGCCCACCTTCGTCATAGCGGAACATAATCTCTTCATCGCCGGAACCCCGCAGGAACACGTTTTGAACCTTGGGCGACAAGTCCTTCCACGATGTGTTTTTGTCGAACTCATAGTGTTTGGCGATGGCCTCAATTGTTTGCAGGAAATAAGGCGACTTGCCCTTTCTCCAAGGGGCCAGCGCGCCGTCATATATCTTCAGCGTCTGGTCCGGCACCACGAGGCGCTCATCAAAGAACAGCTCGACACCTAGCCCGTCACATTCAGGACAGGCCCCAAAGGGCGCGTTGAATGAGAACAGCCGCGGCTCAATCTCAGGAATGGTGAACCCACTGACCGGACAGGCAAATTTTTCCGAGAACGTAATTCGCTCGGGCTCATCCGCTGCCGTTTCCAGAATGGCAATGCCATCGGCCAAATCCAGCGCAGTGCGCAGGCTGTCCGCTAGCCGAGTTTCCAGCCCTTCGCGTACCACCAAACGGTCGACGACAACGTCGATATCGTGGCGGTATTTCTTGTCCAGCGTCGGCGGCTCATCCAGCTCGTAGAACTCGCCATCCACCTTGACCCGCTGGAATCCCTGCTTTCGCAGTTCCAGAAAGTCTTTTTTGTACTCACCCTTACGGTCGCGCACGATGGGCGCCAGCAAATAGCCGCGGGTGCCTTCGTCCAACTTCATAATCCGGTCGACCATGTCCTGCACCTGTTGTGCCTCAATCGGCAGGCCAGTTGCAGGGCTATAGGGCGTACCTGCGCGGGCAAACAACAGGCGCAGATAGTCGTAAATCTCGGTCACGGTCCCAACGGTAGACCGTGGGTTCTTGCTGGTTGTCTTCTGTTCAATCGAGATCGCAGGACTAAGGCCACTAATGTGGTCCACGTCCGGTTTCTCCATCATATCAAGGAATTGCCTGGCATAGGCGCTCAGGCTCTCGACATAACGGCGCTGACCTTCGGCATAGATGGTATCAAACGCCAGACTGGATTTACCCGAGCCCGACAAGCCAGTGATGACAACCAGCTGATCGCGCGGAATATCCACGTCGATGCTCTTAAGATTGTGTTCGCGCGCACCGCGCACTTCGATAGATTTCAACTCGGCCATAATGCCCCCCAGAAGACGCCCTACTCATAGGGAAAAGCAATCAGCATTCCAACAAAAAAATGAGAACGTTAAGCGAACATTTTAAAACCGGCGGCGTATTGCCAGTACGGCGTGCACCAAAAAACCAGCAGAAAACAGAACCACTACGGTGCTCAACATTCCCGCATAGCCCGCAGTTGACAATACCGTGACCATCAGCGGCGTGCCGATGGTATTGCCCAGATTGCCAGCCTGCGCCATAGCCCCGCTAGACCGTGCCCGATCTGCTGCCGTTTCGTTCAGTTGCGGCACCATAGCAAAGCTGCCTCCCTGCACCAATCCCATTGCGCCAGCCACAGCAATGCAGGCAAGTGGCGATCCCGGCACCAGCATCAACCAGACCCCAATCATCGCACACAGGGCGAACCCGGTCTGGACCAAACGCACCGCCCGGACAAACCGCAGAAGGTACACCCCTAGGGTCATCGACACTGCAATGCTGGCCAGCGGCATCACCCCGAGCACAAATCCGCGGATGTTTTCATCGATAAACGGCGGGATCACTGTCAGGATCGCAACAAAGCATGCTGTATAGAACAACCACCCTGCGGCCGGCGCAACCAGCCACGGTGACCGATAAATCCGCCAGTGTAACGCAGGCAACTTTGCCAGACTTGGCACCGCTTGGCGTTCCGGCACCGGTACATTGCGCAACGCCTGACCCAACAGAACCGCCAACCCTGCCATGATTGCAGCATGTGCCCCGAACAGCGACAACACCCCGAATTTGGCAACCAGTGGCAGCCCCAACCACGCTAACAGGGTAAAGGCCACAGCGAAAAACGTGCTCCACAAGGTCATTGCCAGACCACGAGTTTTCTCGGTGCTCACCTGCGCAATCAACGTTGGCCCGGCGACAACCAGTCCCAGATGAGAAAGCCCCTCGATGACACGGGTCCCCAGAAAGACAGGAAACGGCAGATGAAGCGCCTGTAGTGCCGACATCACGGCACCGGTCCACAAGGCCCAAACCAGCGTACGACGATAGCCAAAGGCAGCAACGAACATCCCGGCGACCACACCAAACAAGATCCCCAACAGCCCGACCAGCGACACAGTAAACCCGATGGATCCTCCAGCCAGCGGATACAGTTCCGCCATGCGGTCAAAAACCACCGAGATTTTGCCGTATTGCGCAGCGGCCCCCAGACCAGCCGCCCAAATCACCAGGATCAGCCCCCAGCGGGTTTTATCCGACGTTGTCATTGATATGCCTTTACTCTTGGGTGCGGCCCATCCCGCCCCAAGTCATAGTTGCCGGATCAATAGCCAAAACCGCAGCCGTAAACCAGCAGCGGTTCTGTGAAAATTCGCACAACATGGTCGCGCATTAGGTCTTTTGCGCGATGGCCCAGGCACAAATCGGCATCATCGGATCATTGTCCATCGGGTCGGATGCTTCGTCATACTCCGGTGGCCATTTGGCCTCTAGGTTACGCAGGGCCGCATTGGCATTGCCCCATTGCTCAGCACGGATCGCATCTTCGTCAAACCCGCACTCAATCAGCAAGTTGGTCAGCCCACGCGCCGACCAGCGTGAACAATCATTTGGCGCAGCATGATAGGGAACATAGAACGGCACAGCCAACCAGAAATACCCGCCCTTCCGCAACATCCTACGCACGTTCTTGGTCGCCGCATAAGGCCGGTCCAGATGCTCCCAAACCTGATTTGCCAGCACCAAATCAAACTTTTTCGGCCTGCCATCTTCCTGCAAAACTGGCCCTTGGCAGATGTCATATTCCGGATAGAGAAACTGCTGATACGAGGCAAAATCAAACATCTGCCCCCACTTGCCTGAAATCTCGGCCACATGAAGCTTTTTAGGACCCAGAGCACGGATCATACCGCGACTGGACTTCCCCATGGCAATTCGATTCAGGCTGGGCATTGGCATTCCTCAGTATGTCGCAATTCAAATTTCAGACGTAAAAAGGGGCCGCGACTGGAACGGCCCCTTATTAATCATTGTATTATGGCTCAATTCTGCTCGGCGTTACAAGCGCGGGCCATCTCCATCGCTTTATACGTTCCGGCGAGATCTACAACAAATGACTGCTCTTCTTCAGGGAACACTGTCATCGTATATTTCTTGGCCAGATCCTCGATGAATTGAGGGTTGTTGGCAAGAATGTATCCGCCTGCGTAACCGTCAGTTAGGTTCTTTCTCATCTTGGTTGCCTGTGACGTGTACATAACCCCATCCAAATCAACAAAGATATCTTCCTTCCCGCCGTTACCCAGATCAGCGGTTTTGGAGAACACGCCCAGGTAACCCAATTTATGATCCGAGGTCAGCCCCATCTGAACAACATTGGCCTCAGCGTCCACACGTTCAATCAGGCATGATTGACGTTGGACATCCACAAAGACGGTCCAACCGTCGGTTTCACCAAATTTGGTGAAAGAGCCTTCGCCAGGCAGGACAGCGTTTTCAGAATAGGCAGAGGTTGCAGATATGGAGAGAACAACTGCAACCGTAGAGAGAGATCTAAAGTATTTCATAGGACACCTCTTACAACTCAACACACAGTCAACGGCTGTAAATTATGCCCCCGGATGACGTACTGTCGAGCAATTTGTAGCTCTCCTAATCGGTCGCCCAACATAGCAGACTTGGGAATTTGGAATCTCTAGTGATCGCAGTCCTGTAGGAGAAAGTGAAACACTTACCCATTGGCGAATAGTCGCCACCATCCAAGAAAAATCGCCCGGAACCATCTCTGGTACCAGGCGACTCAATCTTCTTATTTCATTCCCGGACTACATGTGGATCATACGATCAAAGGCATCCAGCACACTTTCATGCATCATCTCACTTAGCGTTGGATGTGGGAACACGGTGTTCATCAGGTCTTCCTCAGTTGTTTCCAACTGGCGACCCACCACATAACCCTGGATCAGTTCAGTCACCTCTGCCCCGATCATATGCGCACCCAGCAACTCGCCGGTTTTAGCGTCAAACACGGTCTTGATCATGCCCTCGGGCTCACCCAGCGCGATTGCCTTGCCGTTGCCAATGAATGGGAAACGACCAACCTTGATGTCATACCCCAGCTCTTTGGCCTTGGCCTCAGTATAACCAACACTCGCCACCTGAGGATGACAGTAGGTACAACCGGCGATGCTCTCAGGCTTCACCGGACGCGCGTGTTTGTCAGCAACCAGTTCAGCTACCATCACACCTTCGTGGCTTGCCTTGTGGGCCAACCACGGCGCGCCCGCGATATCACCAATGGCATACAGCCCGTCGATGCCGGTGCGGCAGAACTCATCCGTGACAACATGGGTCCGGTCGATTTTGACACCCAGAGCCTCTAGCCCCAGGTTTTCAACATTGCCCACAATGCCAACAGCCGAAATCACGGTGTCAAATTCCTGTTTCTCAACCTTACCGCCGACCTCGATATGCGCCGTAACAGTGCCCTTGCCACGATCCAACTGCTTGACCATGGCTTTCTCCATGATCTTCATGCCCTGTTTCTTGAACGCCTTCTTGGCAAAGGCCGAAATTTCAGCGTCTTCAACCGGCAGCACCCGATCCATAACTTCGACAACGGTCGTATCAACGCCCAACGTGTTGTAGAAGCTGGCGAATTCGATACCGATGGCACCCGATCCAATGACCAGCAGCTTCTTTGGCATCTTTGGCGGAGTCAATGCGTGCTTGTAGGTCCAAACCAGATCACCGTCAGCCTCTAGGCCCGGCAATTCCCGAGCCCGTGCGCCGGTTGCCAGAATGATATTCTTGGCCGTCAGCTCTTCAGTGCCTTTGTCGGTCTTAACGCTGACCTTGCCTTTGGCCGGGATCATCGCCGCGCCCATAATGACAGTAACTTTGTTCTTCTTCAGAAGATGGCCAACACCGCCGGACAGCTGCTTGGCCACTCCGCGTGAACGCTTAACAACCGCATCAATGTCATAATCGATGTTGTCAGCTTTCAGACCAAACTCTTTGGCGCGGTGCATCAGATGAAAGACTTCGGAACTGCGCAGCAATGCCTTGGTTGGGATACAGCCCCAGTTCAAACAGATGCCGCCCAGATGCTCTCGCTCTACAACTGCAACCTTCAGCCCCAGTTGCGCACCACGAATGGCGGCAACATAGCCCCCCGGCCCGGCCCCGATAACGATCAGATCAAAGGATTTGGTAGCCATTGTAATTCCCTCAGCACTGCGAATTTAAAAACTAGTTCACCATTAAACTAATTATTTTCCAACTGCAATCATTCAGTGTCACGTCAAGCCCGGCCACTGTTTCGCGCCGTTCTCGGTAGCATTTTCTAGCATTTTCTGAAACCATGCACTGAAGATCACTGCCCCATTTCCCACGATGCATATTAAAAACAAAGGCCTCAGCCATGAAGCAAACCATTTTCGATCTGCTCAAAGCCATGATAAATGCAACCCTGATACTGCTGGCGCTTTGTTTATTTCTGGGATGGAAGCTGATGTCTTCTGTACAGGACGTCACAGTAAGGGTGACAGAGGCCGTCCTACAGGTCACCCCGGTTCAGGACCGCATCCAAGATCTACGGATTGAAGTGGCAGGCCTGCGTAGTGACCTCGTCAACCTCCCCGAACAGGTTGTAATAGGTCAACTCGATAGGCTGGACCAGCGCCTGACATCCCTTCAGCATGAGATGTCAGCGCTGCGTCAGTTGCCTAACGAAATCATTCACGACGCTGCGCAAACAGCGGCGACAACGCTGGCCGATCAACTAAGTCAACCCGCCAACTGCTTGCCGCCGTCATCCTAGACCGTACTAGCCCGCGGCCTGCAAAACTCGCACGGTCTCACCGTAACCGCCTGCTGTGACATAATCGACTTCTGGCGCCGTACTGCTACGTTCTAGCGCCTCGTTCCGATATGGGAACCGACCAAACAGCCGGATCACCTCACGGTGAGCACGGGCGTGCAATAGGTTCGACGGACCTTCGGACGGCATCCGTTCCTTCATCAGCCGCACACACCGATCCTGATCGCATAGGTTCTCGGAATGCATCAACGGAAGATAGAAGAACTGCCGGGCTGGCTCATCAATCTTTAGATCCCACTTCTTGCTGATCGCAGCCTTGGCTGCAGCCAGCGCAAGCTGGTCGCTGGCAAAGGCCGTGCCGGAGCCTCGGAACATATTGCGTGGGAATTGATCCGATAAGATCAGGTAGGCCAGCGCCCCGCTAGGGTAGGTAAGCCACATCGAGAACTTGCCTTCGCATAGGCCTTCCCAAGCCTTCTCAAATCGGTTTCGTATTTCAGCGTCGAACGCCTCATCCTGTAAATACCAGCTCTTCGGTCCAGCTTCATCTAGCCAGAACTCCAGAACCTCGTCGGGACCAACCATGGGTCATACTCCAGTTTTTGCCTGCCCTTTATTAACAGTCGAAATTGGGTCCATTGTACAAGCCTATTACGGTAACATTTTGCAACATGTGTGACTGATTTGTGAAAGCTTGCACAAGAATACGCCCAGTTAGCGCAATCATCCTAAGTCATGAGCAGCATCATGCTCTTCGAGGTCAGTTTCGATTGCGTATTCCTGGGCGAACTCAACCGAAACTGGCGAAGCAGTCGGCGACATTGGGGCCATGATTCCGGTGTCTTCCAGAGGAATGGCAGCCCGCTGAGTTGTCCGGTAGCCTGCATACACAGCCAAGGCAGCCAGCAACACAATCATGAAGAGGAAATACCCCTGTGGACCAAACACGCCTTCACTCATCAGCCAACCGGTGACGACCGGCCCGGCAATGGCGCCCAGCCCGTTGATGAACACCAACCCACCCGAGGCCGCCGCCATGTCATCATGATCCAGATAGTCATTGGTGTGCGCAATCAACAGTGAATACAGCGGACTTGTCATACCACCGATCAAGAACGCCGAGACAAGCAGCATCTCAAACTGCAGGCCGAATTTCATGCCGATTGTAGCACCAACGGCACCAACCCCAGCAATAATCAGAATAAGCACACGCCGGTCCATCCGGTCCGAAATCCAGCCCAGCGGGTATTGCAGCAAGGTCGCGCCCACATAGAATGTCGCCACAAAGATCGAGATTTCCAAAAGGCTCAGCCCAGCCTCAGCCCCAAAAACAGCGCTCATACCAAACTGTGCTGAAAACACGCCGCCCAACAGGAACATACCAACACAACCCAGAGGCGAGGTATCAAACAACTGCTTCAAGGTCATAGGTTTGGCTGTGTCAAAGGCAGGCGTCGGCGAGATCGATAGCAAAATTGGTGCAAATGAGATCGAGACCAAAACCGAAGCAATGACAAAGGTCTCGTACCCTGCCGGGTCACCAACCAGCAGTAGCCCCTGCGCCCCCACAATCCCGGCCATCTGTACCATCATGTACAATGATAACGCCTTGCCTCGGTTCTCATTGTCAGCCGCGTTGTTCAGCCAGCTTTCAGCGGTGACGTACACACCCGAAAAACAGAATCCGATGATCACCCGCCCAAGGATCCACGCCGCCGGGTTGGTAAAGGCCGGGTACAGGATCATCACAGCAGAAATAAACGATGCCAATGCCGCAAACACCCGCACGTGACCAACACGGCGGATCAGGTCAGGTGCCAGTTTGGAGCCGCCCAGAAAACCGACGAAGTAAGCCGACATTACAAAAGACATCTCAAGGGTCGTAAACCCCTCGATTTCTCCGCGCACACCCAACAGGGTCCCCTGCAAGCCGTTTCCGACCATCAGCAAACCCATTCCCAGCAACAACGCCCAAGCGCTCGACAGAACCTGAAACATCCCCGGCATTCCTTCTTTTTTAGGGACAGACCATCCGGCCCAACCTAAGTAGATTGCGACCGCGCAGATGGCTGCTTGTCGCCAAGAATGAATCCCAATTCTGTTAGTTTTCCGTCATGCTAGATCCAAAAGCGACGCAAACTAACACGCTATGCTTTATTGTTACTGGTAATCCGAAATCGCGCGACCCGAGACCTGCGACCAAACCATACCCTCACTTTGCAGCATGGTCACAACCATTTCGGCGCCCTGTTCGGGCGTCATGGCAATCTCCAGATCCCGTTCAATACCTGCTGTTTCGTACATACTGCTGTCGATTTTGCCGGGATAGAACCCCATGACACGCACCCCTTTGGGGGCACACTCTACCTCCATACAGCCGGTAAAGCCACGGATAGCCCACTTGCTGGCCGAATAGACGCTGATCAATTTGCGACAATACAGTGCCCCGGTTGAAACCGTGTTTATCACGGTTCCACTGCCTCGGCTCAACATGTCAGGCAAAAAGGCATGAGTGGTCAGGATTGTGCCCGTGGTGTTGATGTCCATCACCTGCAGGATCTGAGCGGTTGAGTAGGTTTCAAAGTCCCCCTCCAACCAAATTCCTGCGTTATTGATCAGCCCGTCCACCGCACCCAAATCATCGACAATCTGGGCGCTCACCTGCTGAATGGAAGCAGCATCAGCAACATCCATCTGATAGCCAGCCACGCCCAGTTCCGCAGCGAGTGATCCTACTTTCTCTATATTTCGACCTGTCAAAACGGGTTGATAGCCAGCCACTATTAGCTGGCGAACCAAGGCCAGCCCCAATCCGCTTGTGGCCCCTGTGACAACAATTATTCCGCCCATACCGCAAATCTCCTTTGCGGCGAAACCTGCACCTTTTCAACTCACGCAGCAAGAACCACGTTCATCAGGGTATCAACAGCGAGGCATCCCCGTAAGAAAAGAACCGATAGCCATCCTTGACCGCATGATCATAGATCGCCTTCACCCGGTCCTGCCCAATCAGCGCTGAGACAAGCATCAACAAAGTCGATTTGGGCAAATGGAAATTGGTCATCAGCGCGTCAGCCACATGAAAGATAAAGCCGGGGTAGATAAAGATATCCGTTTCGCCTTCCCATGGCGCAATCTCACCACCCCTGGCCGCACTTTCGATTAGGCGCAGCGCCGTAGTGCCAACTGGGATCACCCGCCCACCAGCCGCCTTGGTTGCCGCAATTTCGGTGGCCGCCTGTTCGCTAACCCGCCCCCATTCCGCGTGCATCTTGTGGGTTGTCACGTCTTCGACCTTGACTGGCAAAAACGTCCCTGCCCCCACATGCAATGTCACATGGGTGAATTCCACGCCCTTGGCCGCCAATGCCTGCAACAGGGCGTCATCAAAGTGCAGACTTGCCGTCGGCGCCGCCACGGCACCTGAATTGCGCGCCCAGACGGTTTGATAATCTTGTTTGTCTTGGGCATCCGCCGGCCGCTTGGCTGCAATATAGGGTGGCAAAGGCATCGCACCGGCCTCAGCCAGCGCCGCATCGAAATCATCACCTGCAAGATTGAACCGAAGCAGGCCCTGACCTTCGGAAATGCCCACTAGCGTGGCGCTGAACCCTTCACCAAAGACAACATCTTCGCCAACCTTGATCTTTTTCAGCGGCTTCAGCAACGCGCTCCAATTGCCATCAGCACGCGGCTCCAACAGTGTAACTTCGATCTTAGCAGCAACAGCCCCCTGTGCACTGTCGCGATGACGCAGCCCACTAAGGCGCGCAGGAATGACCTTGGTGTCGTTCAGCACCAACCGATCTCCCGGCTGCAGCCAATCCACCAGGTCAGTAACCGTGCCATCGTGAATCACGTCCCCTTCGGCCACCAGCAGACGCGCCGAACTGCGCGGACTGGCAGGACGAGTTGCAATCAGGTCATCAGGCAGATCAAAATCAAAGTCACTAAGTTTCATGCCTGCGCTATAGGCGGTTCTCAGTCGCTTGACCATGCCCAGATTGCCAACACGTCCTAACGTCCTTGACTGTTACGCTGGGCTGGCGTCAATCCGTCGGCCGGCACCTCCGGCTCAGGGACGACCTGCCCGGGTATGATTGGCGCCTGCCCTCGGAAAACATCACGCAGAATTCCAGGAGCCAACCCTGACAAAGGGTTCACTTTAACCTGAGGATCATCCGCTGTGCCACGCAGGGTAAAGGCAAAGCCAATCAACCCTTCACCCTTGCGGGAAAAAACCCGCCCAATAGCATTCAACAAATAGATCGGCGACAATACTCCACGCATGTTCATAACGCCAGTCAACAAGTCATAATTGCCATCCATAGACAGCCCAATTGAGGCCCCCACGGCACTACTCTCGTGCACCACCAGATGCGAAGCCCCAAGACGGAACCGTGCATCTACCTCTGTGAACAAAATCCCCTGCCCAGACAGTTCGTCAAATAACCCAACAAGGCTAAGTGAGTTGATCAGCGCCGCAATGGCAGGCGCATCTTTGACGCGGATGTTCTTCACCTTAAGACGACCATCAAACTCACCCGTCTTATTGGCAGGAACCAGCGTCATGTCAAAATCCCCTCCTCGACCATGGTGAACAACCCCCGCAGATCGGAATACCCCCCCGGCATCCGCCGAACGAAGACGCATGGCGACGCCACCGTTCTGAGGAACCACCTGCCCTTCGACCACCGTTTGCCCATTCAGGGAACCGCGGAAATTACCGTTGAACCCACCCAAGGTTGAGAAATCACCGCGAAACCCGTGCAAGGCAAAGCTATCCGTCACTTGCAACCGGTCTAGTTTTAAGGTGATCGGTCCACTACTTGCGCTGCCAGCTGCACCGCTAGAGCTGGAAAACGGCATATTCCGCATGTCAAGCACCCCGTTTGACATATTGACCGCCAAACCAGCCTCTCCGCGCCCCACCAGTTCTGCTGATCCGCGCAGCCAGTTGCCGACTTTCACTGCACTAAACTTGGCGCTTTCCAGCCCACCGCCGACCAAGGTACTAATTGTTCCAATCGCAGAAAGTCCCGGCGCAGTCAGCGACAGTTCGTCCACCTGCGCGGTTTCTCCCAACTGCGCAGTTAGTTTTAGCTCGCCGGTTGCCTCAGCCCCCATCGACCAGCCCAACGAAGGAATTCTCAGACCTGCACCCGCCAGGTCCGATTGCAAGGACAATACCGGCGGTTGCTCTGGTGCAAGATCAACAATGAACGCACCTTCGGAACGCCCACTTATGGATCCCGGCGGAAGCCCCAGGTTAAACGCATCGACCGTGGCCTGTGACAACTCGACAGTACCCTCGACCTGGCTGTCTTTAGGAACCCCCTTGCCAAGCGCCATGCGCCAAGCGGCTTTGACCGGCACACCCGACAACTGCCCATCGCCTTGAATTTCGACACCACTATGGGTGCCTCTCAGGTTCAACCGCTGTGCTGACAACTCATGCCCTGGCACTAAGATAGAGCTGCTCACCTCATCAATATGACCACGGTAATGATAGGATATTTCCTCGGTCGGCACCTTTTCTTTCAATGGCAGCGACAAGGTACCGGCAACGCGTACCAACCCCTTAGCCAGATCGACGGGAAAGTTACTGTTCTTCAGCACCGATAGCGGCGGCCGGTTCAACAGTGACAGCACAGCCGTTACCGGCCCCGATGCAACCACGCGGGCAATCCCCGGCCCACCCCGTTTGACCGAAGTATCCGGGATAATGAACGATGTCCCGGCAACATCGATTTGCCCACCTTGATCTGCCGTCACCGTGCCGCCTGTCGCCGTTACCACCAAACGCTTGCCATAGATGCTCAGCTGCCCCGAGGCATCGCGCAACGGCGGCATATTCTTTTGAAACTGAACAACGCCATCCTCGAACCCAAGGTCAAGATACACGAACGGCTTTTTGCCATCCCGCCCCCGCAGGGCAAGGTTGACGTCCCGTGCGGTGCCATTCCACAGGTTCTCGCGCACCCATTTACGCGGTTTCGGCGGTGCCGCTTCTGGCCACAGCAGCTTAACCCGTTCTACATCCACCTGATCCACCTTACCGGTCAGATCATAATCCCACCCCGCGAACCCGGCGCGCACTTCACCGCTAAGTAGAATATTACTCTCACCGTCTTGAACCAGCATTTCCCCTAACCGCAGTCTAAACGGGTTCAATTCCAACTTAAGGTCCACGTTTAAACCTGTCAGCTCCAACGGTTCGCTGTACATATCCTTGGGGTTCAGGCTTAGGTCGGAAAACTGTAATTGGCCGACCAAATCGGTCAGCGTGCCAGTTTCGACCCCATTCAGATGGGCCTGCCCCACCATGGTTCCTGCTCCCCAACCACTGTTGACTGTCAATTCGTCAAAGCTAAGGATCTGCGTTTCCGGCGTGTAGGAAATGTAAAGGCTGGCCCCCTGAAATGGGATCGGCAGGGTTTGGTCAGTCGGCTGCAAAACACCAGTTCCGATCGACAAGCTAGAGGAGAACGGTAAAATGACCCCGTCGCTCCCAACACCACCCCGTAATGACCCCGAAATTGGGGCCCGAAGCACCTGCAACCACTCCAGCGCAGGGCTTTGTACAGCAATATCCTCGCTGGCAACTTCACTGACAAGTATCCCGAACTCAGCCGCAGGATCGCCAATCACCGAACGGTAGTTAGCCTCGACTGAGCTGGCGTAGTCCCGTCCGCTCAAAACAGAGAACCCACCAGAAATATCAAGATTCTGCCCCTCACGATCCAACCGCATGTGGCCCCCATCCAGGGTCCAGGCCCGACCATGTCTTGCATCTTCATAGCGCAACGTCAGCGCCTCGGTCTCAATCTCGACTAACGCGGTCAGGGCCGGTCTCTGCAGCAGGCTGTCAA
Source organism: Parasedimentitalea denitrificans (assembly GCF_011813015.1). GTDB lineage: Bacteria > Pseudomonadota > Alphaproteobacteria > Rhodobacterales > Rhodobacteraceae > Parasedimentitalea > Parasedimentitalea denitrificans. The sequence continues at coordinate 44,406 of NZ_QHLQ01000010.1, forward strand.
ACTCTTCGATCAATTGCGGCACCCCTGCCGCCTGCCGCAATGGTGCATCACCACTTGTTAGGCTCAAAGCAACATCGCCACTCGCGTCCCGCCGCAAGGTGGCAAACAAACCGCTAATGCTGATCCGCTTAGGCTGTACCCGGCCCAACAAAAGCGGCCTCATCGCTAACGAGGCCTGCGCATCCGACAGCTGCGCCATCACCGTGCCGTCAGCCTTGCTCAGCACAACATCCCGCAGCCCAACCCTGGGTCGCCAGCCATGATTGACCACCATGTAGATCTGACCAAATTCAATCTGCATCCCGGCCAGGTTCCGCTCAATCCTGGCTTCAACCCGCAGGCGCAACCATTCTGGCGCTTCGAACTGACGGCCCATACCAAAGTAAATCGCCCCAACCAGAACGGCACAGACCCCGGCAAACACCAAACCAAACAAACGCAAGATCAACCGACGTCGCCGTCCTCGCCCCTTGCCACTCTTGGCAATGGGTGAACTAACAGGTTCTGGGTCTGGCCCCGGTATTTTCACGGCACGCGTAATCTTTGCTTTTCCTTCGCTTGACACCACCCATTTGTGGCTGCCAGATCCCATAGAATTCTATGGAGACGTTTCTTATGCTCAACCCTTCTGACCCGGCCCCAGACTTTACACTGCCCCTTGCACAAGACGGCGGTGACATTTCCCTGTCAGACCTGCGGGGCAAGGCCATCGTATTGTTTTTCTATCCCCGCGATAATACGCCGGGCTGCACCAAGGAATCCATCGGATTTTCCAATCAGTTGCAGGCTTTCGCTGATGCAGGTGCGCTCGTCTACGGAATCTCGCGTGACAGCCTTAAAAAACACGACAATTTCATCGCCAAGCATGAGCTGACCACACCTCTTCTTTCTGACGCAGGCGGCACCACCTGCGAAGACTACGGAACCTGGAAAGAAAAGACGCTATACGGCAAGAAACACTGGGGCATCGAACGTTCGACTTTCTTAATTGATGCCGAAGGTCGCATTGCCAAAATTTGGCGCAAGGTCAAGGTCGACGGCCACGTCGAGGAAGTCCTCGCAGCCACTCAGGCGCTTTGATCGTTCCCTACTGCGCCGTGCGCCAGCACGGCGCCACGCCCAAGTCCGCCAAGGGTCAGCCCCGCTGATCCTGCGGCCGCGGGAGCTCCCGCCCGTCGCGAGGCTTTTTCAAAAAGCCTGCTCCCGTTGGGCCGGGCGCCGCGCTAACGCGCGGCGCGCCAGCCGCTAGAATTGAGATCGAGCTTCAAACCACGCGGTGCCTAGATCTGGACTATTACCTACATTCAGGGCAAGCGGTCCCTTCAATGAACGGACATCTGACATGACCCAGCCCAATCTTTCTCTTGCAGAACGTGCAACTCAGGTTCTGAACACTGCCAACGGCGCTGAAAAAGCCGCCCTGTCCCGCCGCCATGCCGCAGACTGGATGGCCTCCCGTTCCGGAACCCACGCCGCAATCGAAATCGGCACCGCCACGCCGCCAATGCACCCGGCCCGCCCCGAACACCCCGAATTGCTCTCTCCACGTGATGTCCCAAAGCGTAAGCCAGGCACCCCCGAGGGCCGCATTGCCCTGCTTCACGCCGTCGCCCATATTGAGCTCAACGCTGTGGATCTCCACTGGGATATCATTGCGCGTTTCTCTCATGTACCTATGCCAATGGGGTTCTTTGACGATTGGGTCAAAGCAGCCGACGAAGAGTCCAAACACTTCAACCTGATCTGCGATTGCCTAGATTCATTGGGCAGCCACTACGGGGCGCTACCCGCCCACAGCGGAATGTGGCGCGCAGCCGAGGACACCGCCCAAGATCTGATGGGACGATTGGCTGTCGTCCCCATGGTGCTAGAGGCGCGCGGGTTGGACGTGACCCCCGGCATGATCGAGGTCTTCCGCCGGGCCAAGTTGCCGCAAATTGTTGATGCTATGAACATCATCTATGCCGAGGAAGTCAGCCACGTTACCTATGGCAGCAAGTGGTTCCATTTTTTATGTGGCCGGGAAAACGTCGACCCAAAAGAGGTCTTTCACGAATTGGTCCGACGCTATTTCCACAGCACACTGCGACCGCCATTTAACGAAGAAAAACGCGCAGATGCCGGGATACCGCCTGATTTTTACTGGCCCCTAACAGAAGACCCGATTGACCCTACGCCGAGGTAACCAGTCGACTAGTTGTCTCTGAGGATGCCAGTTCGAATGATCGGCGGGTTGTCGCCCATGCCCTCCGGTTTCCCCCACCTTACCGTCGCAAATGGTCAATAGGCTTGCCCAATCCCTTGCGGCTGGCTATTCCTTACGTCCGAGGGACCGATACCACTAGGCAGCGGCCCCTTTAGAATGGGATGGGACAAGGATCAGCGCGTGCGCACACGTCTGGCTATTAAAATTCACAGCTTTCTGGAGCGGTGCTTTCCCGAGCGCCGCGTTTTCCTGAAATCCGACACCGATACACGCTTTATTCGGCTGCGACCTGAAACGCAGTTGATTGCCGTCGCAGGCACCTGCGTCATCGTCGCCTGGGGCATCGTCGCCACCGCCATTGTCCTGATGGACAGTATCGGATCAGGCAACTTTCGCGAACAGGCCAAGCGCGATCAGGAAACTTACCGGGAACGGTTGAACGCCCTATCCATTGAACGTGATTCCCGCGCGGTTGAGGCTCTGGCCGCTCAGGACCGCTTCAATGCAGCCCTGACTCAAATTTCGGTGATGCAATCTGAAATTCTGGCGTCTGAAACCCGCCGCCACGAGCTGGAAACCGGCATCGAAGTGATCCAGAACACTCTGCGAGAAACCATGAAGGACCGCGAGGCTGCACGCGAACAACTGAGCCACCTGCATGCGGGGGCCCAGGAACAAGCACCCGAGTCATCATCACCTGTCCAAATGGATTTTGTGGCCACGGTTCTGGCTGAAACTGCGTTAGAACGCGATCAGATCCTGACTGACGCCCAGGCCGCATTGGATGCCCGCGACGCGCTCGAGCTGGAAATCCGACTGATGGACGACCGCAACGACCAGATTTTCCGCCAGTTGGAAGAAGCCATGGCAATCTCGGTCGAACCGCTCGACAAAATGTTCCGCTCTGCCGGAATGCCCACAGATCGTATCCTTGAACAGGTGCGACGCGGATACAGCGGCCAAGGCGGTCCGCTTGACCCTTTTTCCCTGTCCACCCGCGGTGAAGAACCAACCGCGGATGAAGCTCGCGCCAATCTGTTGCTTAATCAGATGGACCAGCTGAACCTATATCGCATTGCCGCCCAACAGGCGCCGTTTGCCACCCCGGTTAATCTTGGTGTGGTGCGGCAAACCTCTGGGTACGGCTATCGCCGCGACCCGAAAACCGGCGGCCGCCGCCTGCACAAAGGGTCGGACTTTGCTGGCCGCACCGGCACCGATATCTTTGCAACCGCTGATGGAGTAGTCTCCCACGCGGGCTGGCAATCCGGCTACGGCAAGCTGGTCACAATCAAACATGCCTTTGGCATTGAAACTCGATACGCCCATAACTCTAACATCCGCGTTCGCGTAGGCCAAAGGGTCTCGCGCGGGGATCATATCAGTGATATGGGTAACACCGGACGGTCCACCGGGACCCACCTCCACTACGAGGTAAGGGTCAATGGTAACCCAGTTAACCCGATGATCTATATCAAGGCTGCACGCAATGTTTTCTAAAAGCAAAATCAACGAACCCGGCGCTAATAGCCCCGAAACAACTCCAACACCTGCGGTTCCGGCTTCGGCTAGTGCCCCTGCTGCTCCCGCAAAAAGCGACTTCCGGGCCAGCGCACCCAAGGCCAAACCACCGGCATCTGTTCTGTCCTCGGACCTTCATGTTACAGGTAACATGAAAACAACCGGTGACATTCAGGTTGAAGGCACTGTTGAGGGCGACATCCGCGCTCACCTGCTGACCATTGGCGAATCTGCGACCATCAAGGGTGAAGTCACCGCTGATGACGTCGTAATCAACGGCCGCATCGTAGGTCGCGTTCGTGGCCTGAAGGTCCGCCTGACAGCCTCTGCACGCGTCGAAGGCGACATCATCCACAAGACCATCGCTATTGAAAGCGGCGCCCATTTTGAAGGCTCTGTTCAGCGTCAGGACGATCCATTGAACCCTGGCCGCACTGCCCCAGCGCCCAAGGCCGCTGCCACACCGGCACCAGCGCCGTCTGCGGCAACCGCCGCTGCCGTTGCAAAAGCCAAAGGCTAATCAACTTTCGGATCAGTCTATCTGATCCTCTCAATCATAAACGCCGCCGGATCAATCCGGCGGCGTTTTTTAATTTGAAGCAATCTCACGACGATACTGCCCGGGCGTTAACCCCATCTGAGCCTTGAAACTTCGGGACAGGTGGCTTTGGCTGGCAAAGCCACATTCGGCTGCCACCTGTGCCGCAGGCATGATGGGCAACAGGACCTTGGCCCGCATGACCCGCCACAGCATAACCCAGCGATGCGGTGGCATTCCACGTGACTGGCGGAACATGCGGTGAAAATGAAACTCGGATAACCCTGCAAGCGATGCCAAGTCCTTCAACCGAATTTCATCCGCCAAATGCGTGTCGATCCATTCATCCACATTCCGCAAAACACGGGCCGACAAACCTCCGGACAACCCGGCGTTCGTCTCTGGCAGACCAGCTACCAGCTCTGCATAGCCAGCATCCGCTGCCAGCACATCCTCGGTCAGCGCTGCACCTGCCAAAACCTGCAAGGCCCGTCCCATGCGTTCAGATGTGGCGAATGTCCGCTCGCTCATATCCAGCAACCGGGCATCTCGGTCATGGGTCTGTGCATACGCCCCTCGCAATGCATCATCCGGCACATACAGATGCACAAACTGAAACGGCGCGGTGATCTGCCACTCCGACGAATGACCTTCGGGTAAAACACACAGCGCACCGGGCCAACCAGAGCGCACTTTGCCATCCACACGCCGCGACCCCTGCCCGCCCTTCAAATAGAAACTAAAGGCATGCCCCTTGGTCATGTCATAGCGCACTTCGTCCCGGCTGTTTTGCCAGATCGCAATCTGTCGCCCACCACCCAAGTCCAGGCCAGCAACACGCTGAGCATTGGCGGAGGCGGACAAAAAATCATCTACGCGCTGTTTCATGATCGATCCCTCTTGCCACCTACCTAGGCGCGGCACCACGCGATGTCACCACAGCCGCTAAACTTTACCGCAAGATCGTGCAAGAACACCCGCCCCATTTCGGTCTATCCCAGCCCGCGAAAGGGGCCACTATCATGCTCAACGTTACACTTTTCATTGCCACTGTCCTGATCTGGGGCACCACCTGGATCGCCATCGCCTGGCAAGTCGGGCCAGTCGACGTTGTCGTTTCGGTCTTCTACCGCTTTGCCCTCGCCGCAGTTGTCTTTCTGGCTGGTCTGGCCCTTCTGGGTCGTCTTACATTCCCCCGCCAGTGGCGGTTTGTCGTACTGCAAGCGCTGTGTCTGTTCAGCTTCAACTTCCTATTCTTTTACAAGGCCACCATGCTGATGCCCTCGGGCCTTGTGTCGGTCATCTTCTCGCTGGCAACCCTGTTCAACGCCGTCAACGCCAGACTGTTCTTTGGCGACCGGGTAAAGCCACGTGCGGTACTCGCCGCCGCGATTGGTGTCACAGGGCTGGTTCTGTTGTTCTGGAACGATCTTGCGGTCGACATCGACCCGCAGGTCTTGCAGGGCATCGGCTGGGCAACTGCTGGTACAATGCTGTTTTCGCTTGGCAATATGGTGTCCCGCAAGAACAGCGCCGAAGGTGTGACGCCAGTAACCGCCAACGCCTGGGGCATGGGCATCGGAGCTCTGGTTCTATTGGCGATCATCCAGTTCACTGGCACTCCGATCACCCTGCCAACCAGCACGACGTACCTTGGCGCATTGATCTATCTGGCGGTGATTGGCTCTGTCGTCGGATTTACCGCATATCTTATGCTGGTCGCGCGCATCGGATCTGATCGTGCCGCCTATGCAACCGTCCTGTTCCCAGTTGTCGCATTGCTGATGTCGACCCTGTTCGAAGGCTATGAGTGGCACCTGACCGCGGTTATTGGCATCACCCTGACCATGCTTGGCAACCTCGTCATGTTTGCAAAATGGCCAGTCGCCAAGCGCAACAAGGAACCAGATCTAGGCATGGGAACACCGGCCAAGTCTTGATCCACGATTGTCACGGCTGAGACGGCCACAAGCGTCTCAGCCACCGCCCAACATCCAACGTCCATCCGGCCAAAACGCGTGATAGGCAAAGGCAAACATCACGTCATGCGCCAGATCACGCCCCTGCCCGTCGCGCACCCGGATTGATCCAACATCACGCCCCGCGCCAATCTTGCTGGTATCCAGTGCCGAGGCCTGCCCAGCTTGCCAGCTAATCACCACGCCGCCCTCACGGACCTCACCCAGTTTCGCCAGCCTTTGCAACGGCCAGGCCCGATCGCCGACCCGCACCACCCGCGCCAGCGGCGAAATGCCATGCGGTGGCATTTCTCCATTGTACAGAAATGGGCGTGCTGAACTGTCGTACCCCCGATACGGATTGCGCCCATAGGCACGATTATACGCAGGTTCCGCCATCACCAGCCCATCCGGATTACGCTCGCTAAACTCCTGCCAACTCTCCATCCAACTGGGCAATGATTTCAGCTTGACGCCCGTTAGCTCACCTACAATGCCCTGCCCCAGCGCCTGCTGCCACCAGCTCTCGGTCTCGCGATCATACATCACCATATCCGAGTTGCGCAGCTTACCTGACACCCCAAACGTCAACACCCCGGCTGACGTGCGCCGATCAAAGGTGATGCCTGAATTGCACAGCGGGCAAAATGTCACCGCCACCGGAACCCCGCCAATGTTGTCGTTGACGATCTCATGCCAGGTCAAATACCGCAGCGGATAGGCACGCGGCAGCTGTCCAGCAACCTCCAGCGTGATCACCGGCTCTCGCGCAGCAATGCGGGTTTCTTTATTTGCCCGAATAAACTGGGGATCACTCAGCGCTGGTATCCCATCCTTGGGCGGCCCACCCGACAGGATCTCCCCCCAATCCTCAACACTGGTTTTGGAAAAATCGGTTTGCGACCACTCGCGCTGCCACTGCCTTGGCTCTGCACTCGCCAGTCCAGCCAATCCCAACAGCACTACAAGTATTAAGGACCTGATCCGCATCCCGCACCCCCAATCATAGGACTAGAATGCGCTGTTTCGGGATCACATACACCCAAAATAAGTGTGAGCAGCCGACCAAACGCCGACTGCTCACACTTTAGCTGCAGTTCTTCCCCCAGGAAGACCTACCTTTTACTCGGTTACTGTTACCGTTTTCATAACGTCCGGCGCACCAATGACAGCGCCATTGCCGCCCTGACCCAGTTTGATGGCATTCACCACATCCATGCCTTCGGTGACTTTACCCACAACGGTGTACTGTCCGTTCAGGAAGTGCCCAGCATCAAACATGATAAAGAACTGCGAGTTGGCACTGTTGGGGTTCTGGCTACGCGCCATTCCCACAACGCCAGCATCAAACGGCACATCCGAAAACTCGGCGTCGATATTGCCCAGATCAGATCCACCGGTTCCAGCCCGGTTCATGTTCATGCCTTCCAGACCATACTGCACGTCGCCGGTCTGCGCCATAAAGCCTTCAATCACGCGGTGGAACACCACCCCGTCATATTTGCCTTCAGCCGCCAGCGCGGTGATCTGCGCCACATGCTTAGGCGCGACATCCTCAAACAGGTCAATAGCAACCGTACCGTTGGCGCCTTCACCCGCAATGGTGATCTCGATGCCTGACGCCAGCGCAGGGCTAGCCATCAAGGCAAAGGCTGCTGCTAACTTAAGCATCTGCTGCCACCTTGACCGAAATCATACGATCCGGCTCCGCAGGTGGCTCGCCACGGGTAATGGCGTCAACATGGTCCATACCTTCGATGACCCGACCGTAAACAGTGTACTGGCCATTCAGAAAGTGGTTGTCGCTAAAGTTGATGAAGAACTGCGAGTTGGCACTGTCAGGGCTGGCTGAACGAGCGGCGCCAATAGTGCCACGGTCGTGCGGCAGCTTGGAAAACTCGGCCGGTACGTTTGGCAGGTCTGACCCACCAGTGCCTGCGCTGCGCAGATTGAAACCGTCTTCCATGTCACCATTGGCCACATCGCCAGTTTGCGCCATGAAACCATCGATCACACGGTGAAAGCAGACATTGTCATACTCACCACCACGCGCCAGTTCCTTCATGCGCTCACAATGCTGCGGGGCAACATCCGGCAGCAGCTCGATGACGACATTGCCGCCCGACAGCTCGATGATGACGGTGTTTTCTGGATCTTTGATCTCGGCCATTTGGCTCTCCTGACTTAACTGATTGCGCTGATAATTAGTCCCCCCGCCCCCAATTGCCAAGAGAGCATTGACCTTACAGCCAAAAGCCCCGAAACAAACTTCCAACGGACATAGGTTTTCCAAGGAGACGGACATGGGCTGGAACACGCTGGACGATATGGAACTGGCAGGCAAAAAGGTATTGCTGCGCGTTGATATTAACGTGCCAATGGAAAACGGACAGGTCACCGACGACACCCGCATCCGCCGCGTTGTGCCCACTGTCGCCGACATTCTGGCCCAGGGCGGCACCCCAATCCTGTTGGCGCATTTTGGCCGACCCAAGGGCAAAGTGGTCCCCGAAATGTCTCTACGCCCCCTGCAAAGCGCACTGGAAACCGCCTTCAGCGCCCCTGTATCCTTCTGCGCCGACTGCCGCGGCCCCGCCGCCGAAGCCGCCGTTGCAGCCCTGCAGCCCGGTCAAGTCCTCTTGCTGGAAAACACCCGCTTCCACCCCGGCGAAGAAAAGAACGACGCCGCCTTGGCCGCTGAAATGGCCCAACTGGGCGACATCTACTGCAACGACGCCTTCTCCGCCGCCCACCGCGCCCATGCCTCAACCGAGGCCCTGGCTCAATTGTTGCCCGCCTGCGCTGGCCGCCTGATGCAGGCCGAGCTTTCCGCCCTCGAAGGCGCCCTGGGTCAACCCAAACGCCCAGTAACGGCTGTTGTCGGCGGCGCCAAGGTGTCATCAAAACTGGAACTGCTCGGCAACCTAGTCGAAAAAGTTGATCACTTGGTGATTGGCGGCGGCATGGCAAATACATTCTTGGCCGCGCAGGGCATCGACGTCGGCAAATCGCTTTGCGAACACGACATGACCGAAACCGCACTGCAGATCATGGCCAAAGCCAACACCACCGGTTGCCAGATCCTACTGCCCAGCGACGTTGTGGTGGCGCGTGAATTCAAGGCCGGTGCCGATAATGAAACCGTCGCCGCTAATGCCTGCCCGGCAGATGCGATGATCCTGGACGCAGGCCCCGCCACCGTCGCAGCGGTATCCGAAGTCCTGGCGACCTCCAAAACCCTAATCTGGAACGGCCCCATGGGCGCCTTTGAAATCGCCCCCTTCGACGCCGCAACAAACGCTGCCGCCCAAAAGGCCGCCGAGCTGACCAAGGCAGGCAGCCTGACTTCAGTTGCTGGCGGCGGTGATACAGTTTCTGCGCTCAATCAGGCCAATGCAGCCGCTGACTTCACCTACATTTCAACCGCCGGCGGAGCCTTCCTAGAGTGGATGGAAGGAAAAACCCTACCAGGTGTTGCGGCGTTAACTCGTTAACAAGCGCCACGACACCAAGCCAAATCAACCAGTGCAATCAGTGGCTAGTCGCGTCCCAAACAAGCCTTTGGGACGCGTGTATTTGGCGCTAAACCGGTACTACAAGTCATCACAACAACATTTCTTCTACCTCGCTTCATATGGCCCTACTTGTCCCGGCCAGAGGCTGTGGCCCGCAGAGCCACCCTTTCAAACCCATACCAATCTCTCGACGGCAAAAAAAACTTATAACATTGGACTCAAAGGGGATTCACAAGCCGATTCGCTTGTGTCATAACTATGACAGACGCTGGATCAACCGGCGCTAAATAAACTTGAGCAGTACATACAGGCACTCCCAATTGACCCGCAACCACAGACCCACTCTTGGTTCACTATCCTTCTTTGCCGTGGCGTTTGCGCTCAGCGCATACTTCACTTTTGCCGCAGTTCAAGGGGATTACGGGTTATTTCGTAGGGTCGAGATCGCGGCAGAGGCAGAGACCTTAAACCGCGATCTCTCCCGGCTCAATCTTGAAATCGCTCAGATGGAAAACCTCACGCATCGGTTGTCCGACGATTTCCTCGATCTGGACCTGCTTGACGAACAGGCCCGCTCGGTTCTAGGTGTGCTACGCGCTGACGAAATCGTCATCCGCTAGGTCTCCCCCCCCAAAATATGACAAAACCTGACCGACTTGCTCTGAACTCAGATCAAGCTGCTGCTTCAGCCAAAATGGCCCTTTAGCGTTCACCTCATCGGGAAACCGTTCTGATCGCTGCACGTTAACCATGATTCTTCTTTACAGAATCGAGTGTCGTTAATAACAAGTTAAAAAGCAAAATTTGGATAAAAACGTATCGTTACTATTTTGGGCCCTCATTCGGTTACTATATGAATGAATAGTTACCATAGTTCTTCAAGATAGTATTGACCATCAAAAGGACTTTACATGCTACGACTACTCACAGCGGCCGCACTGCTAACAGCATCAACCGCAGCAAACGCCGCAGTCATTTCGTTCGGACCAACCAGCTCAACCGCTTCCGGCGCTTTGATTTCCTTTGACAATCTGACGGCCCCAACAGGCATTGTTGGCGATGCAACGATTAATTTCACTGTAAAAGGCGACTTAAATTCGAACTACGAATACATTGACATTACCCTAGACGGTTTTTCTCTTGGCCGCGTGTTTGATAACAACACTGGCAACGACCCGTTTGACTTCACTGGCGACGTTGGCTCCTACTCAACCGAGACAGGAAGTGCAACAATCACCAATTCCGATATGGCAGCCCTTATTGCTGACGGTTTCTTGAGCCTGTCGTTCGATTTCAGCTCCGCTGTTAACTGTTGCGGTCCCGTCAACCTGCTCCAAGGCACAATCTCATACGACACAATTGCTCCAGTGCCCCTTCCTGCCTCTGGTCTTCTTCTATTTGCCAGTCTGGGCGGGTTCGCCTTTCTGCGTCGTAAAAAGAAAGCCTAACCCTTCCTACCAGAACTATCTTAGAGAGCCTTTCTGCAGGGAGGCTCTTTTTCTATGCGATAGCCACAGGTGCTGCCCAACGATCCGCCTTTAAAAGCATCGCCAAGTCCCCTCGATTTTTGTACGCGCAACAATAATACTCGCATCCAGAGGGAAAATCCTCTATTAGATAGTTTAACACTAAACTATCTAGCCTTCAGGGGGAGTTCGCCACCATGGCTGCGAGAAAAAGCGTTAATAAAACAAATGTTTCTGCCGAGGAGCTCACCGAGCATTACCGCTCGATGCTTCTGATCCGTCGATTCGAAGAAAAAGCCGGACAACTCTACGGCATGGGCCTGATCGGTGGGTTCTGTCACCTGTACATCGGCCAAGAAGCCGTTGTTGTTGGCCTAGAGGCCGCAGCCGAGGAAGGCGATAAGCGCCTGACCTCATACCGTGACCACGGCCACATGCTGGCCTGCGGCATGGATGCTGGCGGCGTCATGGCCGAGCTCACCGGACGCGAGGGCGGCCTGTCTAAGGGTAAGGGCGGCTCCATGCACATGTTCTCGAAAGAGAAGCATTTCTACGGCGGCCACGGCATCGTTGGCGCCCAGGTACCAATCGGCGCTGGTCTTGCCTTTGCCGACAAATACAAAGGCAACGGTCGTGTCACTTTCACCTACTTCGGTGACGGCGCCTCTAACCAGGGTCAGGTCTACGAGACTTTCAACATGGCCGCCCTATGGGACTTGCCGGTGATCTTTGTTATTGAGAACAACCAATACGCCATGGGCACCTCGCAACAACGCTCCTCTAAAACCCCTGACATCTACACACGTGGCGAAGCCTTTGGCATCCCCGGCGAAGCTGTCGACGGGATGAGCGTTCTGGCCGTGAAGGAAGCCGGCGAACGCGCTGTCGCCCACTGCCGCTCTGGCAAAGGCCCCTACATCCTCGAGGTCAAAACCTACCGCTACCGTGGTCACTCGATGTCGGATCCGGCCAAATATCGCACCCGCGAAGAAGTGCAGAAAATGCGCGAAGAACGCGATCCGATTGAACAGATCCGCGCTATGCTGATCGAGAACAAATACGCCACCGAGGAAGACCTCAAGGCGATCGACAAGGAAATCAAGGCTGTCGTCAACGACTCCGCAGATTTCGCCCGCAACAGCCCGGAACCAGCGCTCGAAGAGCTCTGGACCGACATCTACGCCTAAGGGGAACATATAACATGGCAACTGAAATTCTTATGCCCGCCCTGTCTCCCACCATGGAAGAAGGCACCCTGGCCAAATGGTTGGTCAAGGAAGGCGACACTGTGAACTCGGGCGACGTGATGGCCGAGATCGAAACCGACAAGGCCACGATGGAGTTCGAAGCGGTTGACGAAGGTATCATCGGCAAGATCCTGATCGCCGAAGGCACCGAAGCCGTTAAGGTCAACACCGCTATCGCCATTCTGGTCGAAGAGGGTGAAGCCTTGGACGCAACCCCAGCCGCCGCACCTGCAGCCCCAGCCGCAGTGGAGGCCCCTGCCCCAGTTGCAGCCCCCGCCGCCACACCAGCAGCCCCCGCTGCTGACGTGACCCCGGACTGGCCCGAAGGCACCGAACTGGTTTCAACCACCGTTCGCGAAGCCCTGCGCGACGCCATGGCCGAAGAGATGCGCAGTGACGAAGACGTCTACCTGATGGGCGAAGAAGTCGCCGAATATCAGGGCGCTTACAAAATCTCCCAAGGCCTGCTGGACGAATTCGGTTCCAAACGGGTGATCGACACGCCAATCACCGAACATGGTTTCACCGGCATCGCCGTGGGTGCATCCTTTGGTGGACTAAAGCCAATTGTCGAGTTCATGACCTTCAACTTCGCCATGCAGGCGATTGACCAGATCATCAACTCGGCAGCAAAGACACTGTATATGTCCGGCGGCCAGATGGGCGCACCCATGGTGTTTCGCGGTGCCAACGGTGCAGCCGCGCGTGTAGGTGCCCAGCACTCGCAGGACTTTGCCGCCTGGTACATGCAGATCCCCGGCCTAAAGGTGGTGATGCCCTATTCAGCATCCGATGCCAAAGGCCTGCTGAAAACCGCCATCCGCGACCCCAACCCAGTGATCTTCCTGGAAAACGAAATCCTCTATGGTCGCGCATTCGACGTGCCAAAGCTGGATGACTACACAGTTCCATTTGGCAAGGCCCGCATCTGGCGCGAAGGCACAGATGTGACCATCGTTTCCTTCGGCATCGGTATGCAATACGCGTTGGAAGCCGCTGACAAGCTGGCCGAAGACGGTATTTCCGCTGAAGTCATCGACCTGCGCACCCTGCGCCCGATGGATCTGCCAACCGTGATCAAATCGGTGATGAAGACCAACCGTCTGGTCACTGTCGAAGAAGGCTGGCCACAAGGCTCTGTCGGCTCCTACATCGCCTCCGAAGTAATGCAGCAGGCGTTTGACTATCTGGACGCCCCAGTGATCACCTGCACCGGCAAGGACGTGCCCATGCCATACGCCGCCAACCTTGAAAAACACGCGCTGATCACCACCGAAGAGGTGATTGCTGCCGTGAAACAAGTGACCTACCGGTAAGGAGACAGAGCTATGCCAACTGAAATTCTCATGCCCGCCCTGTCCCCCACCATGGAGGAAGGCACCCTGGCCAAATGGCTGGTCAAGGAAGGCGACACCATTTCGTCCGGTGACCTGATCGCCGAGATCGAAACCGACAAAGCCACCATGGAATTCGAAGCCGTGGACGAAGGTGTCGTTGGCAAGATCCTGATTGCAGAAGGCACCGAAGGTGTTGCGGTGAACACTGCGATTGCCGTGTTGCTGGAAGATGGCGAAAGCGCCGACGACATCACGTCAGCACTCGCCGCCCCTGCGGCCCCAACCGCAGCAGCTACCCCAGCAGAGCCGGGGCCCGCACCGGCGCCCTCTCCTGCACCTGCAGCACCCGCCCCGGCGGCACCGGCAGCAGCAGATGGCACTCGGGTTTTCGCATCACCGCTAGCCCGCCGTATCGCGGCTGACAAAGGTCTGGATCTGGCAACGCTGCAAGGGTCTGGCCCCCGAGGTCGCATCGTTAAGGCAGATGTAGAAAACGCTGTGGCTGCACCCAAACCAGCCGCCCCAGCTGCTGCACCTGCTGCTGTCGCTGCACCAACAGGCCCATCGGCCGACATGGTTGCCAAGATGTACGAAGGCCGCGACTACGACGAGGTCAGCCTCGACGGTATGCGCAAGGTCATCGCCGCACGCCTGTCCGAAGCCAAGCAGACCATCCCGCACTTCTACCTGCGTCGTGACATCCAACTGGATGCCCTGCTCTCGTTCCGCGCTCAGCTGAACGCACAGTTGGAAACCCGTGGCGTGAAACTCTCGGTCAACGATTTCATCATCAAGGCCGTCGCCATCGCCCTGCAACAGGTCCCCGAGGCCAATGCTGTCTGGGCTGGTGATCGTGTGTTGCAGATGAAAGCATCTGATGTGGCGGTTGCCGTCGCCATCGAAGGTGGCTTGTTCACCCCGGTTCTGGAAGACGCAGACAGCAAGTCGCTGTCCTCGCTCTCGACTCAGATGAAAGACATGGCGTCCCGTGCCCGTGACCGCAAACTAGCACCACATGAATATCAGGGCGGCTCGTTTGCGATTTCCAACCTGGGTATGTTTGGCATCGACAACTTCGACGCCATCGTGAACCCACCCCACGCCGGTATCCTGGCCGTGGGTGCTGGCAAAAAGCAGCCTGTTGTGGGCGCAGATGGCGAGTTGAAAGTGGCGACAGTGATGTCCGTCACCATGTCGGTCGACCACCGCGTCATCGACGGAGCAGTGGGCGCAAACCTGCTGAACGCCATTGTCGACAATCTGGAAAACCCGATTGCCATGCTGGCCTAAGGGTCGCTGGATGCAAATTGTAAAGCCCCGGTCATAACGACCGGGGCTTTTGTTTTAATAGCGCAGATGTGGATCGAAATTCTCACGTTGAGACCGATCTATCCTGAGACAACAATTCATGGAATCGACTAAAAAGCCCTTGAGTGTCACAACCACCAATTATTTCCTTCTGAAATGGATTTTCAAACAATGGGTCCTAGTACCTTTTCACCTCGTCTGCAGCGTATCTCTGATGCATGGCGTACCACGCTCGCTGCGCCTGCTTTTCTGATGCTTATGGCCAGTCAATCAAGCGCACAGACGGCTATTTGCTCTAACTCTGAAACACTTGATACTAGCTTCATTTCCCTCATCTCTGATCATTTCGACACCGATCATGATGTCATATTGAACCCTCATGTCTCACCGTCGAAAGAAGGCAGGGAGCCATCTGAGCTACAGTTGTATGTGGCCCAAGGTGACTATGGCACGGTACTTCAATGTGTTGAATACCTTGGTGTAGATCCCGCTCGCGTTGACCGAGAGGTCCGCGGATTGAGAGAGAAGCTCGGTCCAAGCTCTGAGGCTCGGCTCCCAGCAGTTCAAGGGGGCGTAACAACGGATATTGGCGCTTTGTTTGTTTTGTCACAGAAAGACGTTTTTATTCGCGTCTCAAAAGAAGAAAGCCTGGTGTCTGCGGCAGCTGCGGTATTCGCCGCCTTGGATCTGAACGAACAATCGTGCTGGCTCAACCAAGAGTGTTTGAAAGCGGTTGAGGCATACTGGACAAAATAACCCATGTCTGGCTATTCAACCCTTGAACCTAAAGATGCCCCCGAGACGCCCAAAAATCGTTGGCAAACCCAAAACGCAAAAAAGGGAGCGCACCCGCCCCCTTCATCTTTTCAAAAATACTCACCTGCGCGGCACCTACTGCCGACGCAACGCCAGCGGCAGCACGCGGATCAGTACTTAAACCCAGGTGTCGAGTGTGACAGGGTCAGTTCTTCGTCGTCCATCTCAGCCCCGATGCCATCAAACAGTGGGGTCGACAGATACCGCTCACCTGTATCTGGCAGCATCGCCAGAATAACCGAACCTTCAGGGGCCTTCTCGGCCACTTTCAGCGCAGCGGCAACAGATGCCCCACCGGAAATCCCTGCCAAAATGCCCTCTTCCGCTGCCAGACGACGTGACATGGCGATGCTTTCTGGGCCTGTTACAGGCTCCAGCCCGTCAAAATATCCCTTATCCAACGCCTCTTGCAGCACCAGTGGGATAAAGTCCGGTGTCCATCCCTGCACCGGGTGTGGTGTGAACGACGGATGGCTTTCAGACGGCTCGCCCTCATCATTGCGGACCTGCGCGGTGCCAGATGCAACCAGCGCGGCATTCTCTGGCTCGCTCAGCACAATCTTCAGATCAGGACGTGCCTGTTTCAGCACCCGACCCAAGCCGGTGGCGGTGCCGCCGGTGCCATAGCCCAAAACCACTTGATCCAGTTTGGCACCGTCAAAATCGCCCAGGATCTCGCGTGCGGTGGTGGCCTCGTGGATGTCGGCGTTGTCTTTGGTTTCAAACTGATGCGCCAGGAACCAGTCATTGGCCTTTGCCAATTCCTGAGCCTTCACCACCATGCCCATCCCCTTGTTTTCTTTGCGGGTCAGCACCACCTTGGCCCCCAGCATCCGCATCAACTGGCGGCGCTCAACTGAAAATCCATCGTGCATGGTGATAACCAGCGGATAGCCCTTGGCGGCGCAGACCATGGCCAGACCAATACCGGTGTTGCCGCTGGTCGCCTCGACCACGGTTTGGCCGGGTTTCAACCGCCCCTCACGCTCGGCCGCCTCGATGATGTTCAGCGCCAGACGGTCCTTGACCGAACCACCGGGGTTAAAGGCCTCAAACTTGACGTAGATATCAACGCCCTTGGGCGCGATCCGGTTCAGGCGAATGGTCGGCGTATCGCCAACGGTCTGCAAAATATTGTCATACAGGCGGCCACGGCCATTGGTTGTATAGATCATATCGGGTCCTCAGCAGATTGTGCCAAGCGGCACTGAATATTTCCCATTCTATATCAAACCGCTACGGCTTGGATACAAGAGCAGCACTGGCAAAACACACGCCAGTATCACTGCGCCACCTGCACGGTTTTCACTGAGAATAGGCGCGATGCACGCCTTTGATCCGCCAATCACCAGCTTCTTGGGAAAAACATATCTGGTCGCGGTGAAACAAAGAAAATCTGCCTGAATTTTCAAATCCAAGCGTCCGTCAGAAATCCACCCAATTGTCGGGTTCAAAACTGATTATCGCGCTTAAACCTTGCATCAATTCGCCCCTCAGAATCATAGAACGCAAGATCAAAGGAGGGGCGGGATCCACCAGTTCGCACTCTTTGCAGATAGTGACTTTGGTTGCTAGTCTACGGACACCGACGGAAACGACCCCTAGGGAGCGCAGAATGTGGCAGAGAAAATCATTCACAGGGCCGAAGCCTTGGTAGAGGTGACTTGGCGACCAGCCCTCGCGGCCGTTTATCTAAATTGGTTCAGCGAATATGACGAAGGCACGCGCGTAAGAGACGCGGTTTTGGCCGCTCTTGACTGGGTCAATGCCAACCAAGTCGAACATTGGGTCGCCGACGTCTCAACTTCACCCAACGCCCTTTCAGACGCAGATTATCAATGGGTTAGCGGCGATGAGTTTCGATCCGCGATCCTAGGTTCGCCGCTTCGAAAATTCGTTTTGATTCCGCCGCTTCCAGAAACCGGACAGGATGTCGGCTGGGTCGCCGAATGGGAGGAGAATACGCTCACCAAGTTTGGTGAGCGCGTGAGGGCGAAAGTCTGCAAGGATTTGGACGATGCGACCCTCTTCCTCACCGGCTAACAGCTGGCTTCAGTCCTCTGGGCTTCTGTTTCCGCAGGGCACCACCTGATCCATGTTGACCGCAGGCTGATCACAGCCCGCTTCACCCACAATCTTGGCAGGCACGCCAGCCACGGTTGTGCATTCCGGCACCTCTTGCAACACCACCGATCCGGCGGCAATGCGGCTGCAACGGCCAACCTTGATATTGCCCAGAACCTTGGCACCGGCTCCAATCAGCACGCCATCGGCGATCTTGGGGTGACGGTCTTCCTCTTCTTTGCCAGTCCCACCCAGTGTAACCGAGTGCAGCATAGACACATTGTTGCCCACCACCGCAGTTTCACCAATCACGATGGAATGGGCATGGTCGATCATGATCCCCTGCCCCAGTTTGGCACCAGGGTGGATATCAATGCCAAAAATCTCGGATGTGCGCATCTGGATGAAATAAGCCAGATCCTGCTGGCCCTCTTGCCACAGCCAATGGGCAACGCGATACGCCTGAACCGCCTGATAGCCTTTGAAATACAGGATCGGCTGCAACAACCGGTGGCAGGCTGGGTCACGATCATAGATCGCCATCAGGTCGGCACGCGCCGCCTCGACAATCGCTGGCGATTGCTCAAACGCATCATCAACGATTTCGCGCAGCACCATCATCGACATTTCATTCGAGCACAGCTTGGCCGCAATGCGATACGACAGCGCTTTCTCGATTGATTTGTGATGCAGAACACAGGCGTGGATCAACCCGCCCATCAGCGGCTGCGTGGCCACTGCGTCCTGTGCTTCGCTGGTGATCTGATCCCAGACCGGATCCAGAGCAGTTACGGTGTGCTGTGTTTCAACCATGGCTTTGCGTCCTGTTTTGCACCTCAAGTTTCGCATCTATGTGTCTTTTTGCCAAATGCAAAGATTTGATCGATCACATTCTTGAATGGAATAGATTTGCCCGGGCTTTTGGTTTCCCTTTGGGCTTTGCCCAAAGCGACCCACGCCGTGCCTGCGGCACGGCGCAAGGAAAGACTAAAGATTGCTGAGAGGCTCCTGAGGGACACATGTGCCCTCAGGAGCCATATCAAGGGTAAGGCGAGTCGCGACCGCCTCAATGAGCGATGCCCGCGCGATGCGCGGTGGCTTCCGGCCATCATTGACCCAGCCCCGATTCGCAAGAAATCATCAGAGCGCAACCGCGCTGCACCTTGGTGCAGCGCCACGCCCAACGGGAGCAGGCATCACTTAGATGCCCAGCGACGGGCGGGAGGTTTTGGCTCAGTTGGTGCAGGTGCTGCGCGCCATGAGTGCCCCCAGAACGGTCATCACACAGCCACAGTAGTCGATGTTGTCAAAGGTTGGCTCGTCCCCCAACGGATACTTCCTTGCTGCGGCCATCAGGGATCCGTTGCCATAGAGGCGATGTAGGCGGCCATGCTGCTGCACATAGGTCCCGGCCAGATCCGCCTGGTCAAAGATTTGTGCACACATGGCGCGCCGTTCTTCGGGTTTGACCAGCAACAGCGCCCGGGCGACGGATGTCACATCACCGTGTAAGACCGGTCGCATCACGTCAGCACCAAGCGCCCCGGCAGTCCTGCGCCGTATCGGGCTGATATCTGAGCGACTTCGATCTGGTCGCCTGCGATCACCGCATCCGCGACTTGCGCTCCGGCTGTATAGGTCCAGGTCGGAGTGCTTACGAAATACTCACTCAGCAGCGTGGTCCCTCTCAGAATCCGGATACGGTAGGCTTCGCTTTCTTCTCCCAGAGGCACCTCGGCCAGATCCCAGCTATTGCCCTCAATCCGGGTGCGGCGGATCCAGCTGACAGTCAGATCCTCGCCCAGCGCACCGCTTTGGTTCAGGTGGACGGGGCTATAGGGGCGCAAACCATTGCCATCAAATGCCTCAACCAGATGCACATAAGATGGGTCGTCATAGCTGCGCCGCGCTGGCCCGATGCGGTAGTGATGCGTCGTTGCACTGGGGTCAGGTCGGGCTGCACCGCCGAGCCATCCAACAGCACCAGCCATGATCCGGCAGGCCAGACCGCTGGCATCAAGCCATCACTACCCAATTGCCCCCGCAAGCGGGTTCGTAGCAAATAGCTGTCCGGCCCGATCAGCTCTGCCTCCTGAAACTGCATGAGCTCCCAGTTGCCGCTGCTGCCATCGCCGATCGCCACCAGATTGGCACCATTCAGTACCGCCTCTGCATCGCGGCTTTGCAGGCTCCCGTATACCAGCGAGATCTGCAGGTCGTCGCCCATGTCCCAACGCCCTGATGGCGCGGACAATAACGGAGTTTGAGTAACTCCAATGGTCGATCCCGCCGCGATGATCTGATCCAGTGCATAGCTGTCATCAGAGGCCGAGGCGAACAGGGCCACAGTTCCCGGCCAGGGCTGAGCGGTGACGGCCAGATGTGGCGCATGGGGCACCTCATCCCCGCGCATCAGCGGCAGATCCATAAACAGGGGCAGCACCGGTACAGGCGCGGAAAAGGCACTGAGGCCCGGTAGTTCCTCGGCAAGTTCTGACGGGGTATAGACCTCGGGCTCGATCCGCACCGCCTCGGCCAGTTGCAGTTCGGTCTGTTCCAACTGGTCAATCCGGTACAAGGCACCATCCCCTTTGGAAGCCCCGTCACTATCCGGCAGCCGCACCACATCACCAGCGCCCAGCGCAATGGCCGATGGTGGTAGGGCAAATTTCACAGTATCCCGCGCCACGCGCGCTTCAGTCAGCCAACGCTCTACCACTTGCCGTGCTTCGGTGCGGGTCAGGGCCATGGGCAGGTCGGTCTGGCTCACCGCATGGGTGGCCTGATCCGGCAGCACCGCCTCTTCGCTGACCACGTCGTGATCCCCCCCGGACAACACAAAGCGCAGCCGTACCCGCCCGACCTGCTCGGCCTCGCTTTCGCGTGTCTGTTCTCTGTCCCCCTCCAGGTCATTACTGATTGCCAGCAGTGTGGGGTCCAGATCCACTGCACCCTGACCATTGCGCAATTGGAACAGCAACACGCCGTCCCGTTCGATCGCATCAAAGCCATGCCGCAGCATCAGGGGTTGCAACGCCGCACGGGCATCGCTCACATCCGTTACCGCATACCCCCGCACCACACCATGTAGCTGCGAGACATCATAGCTATCCCTACCCAGCCCAGCGCATTCACAGATCTCACTCACAACCGAGGCTAGGGTGCGTTGCCCAACCCTCCCGTTCAGCCAATGCCCACGGGTATAGTTGTCTCCATCACTCCACAGATCCAGCGCATTTGGAAACACCGGATAGGCGCGCGTGTCCCAGGCCCAGACATAGGCGTTCGACATATCCAGCATTGGCGCACCATAGACATCCGACACGGGGTTATTGTCGGCCTGCCTCCAGTGCCCCAGCACTGCACGCAGGTATTGGATCTGGATCAGGTCATCACGCAGCCCGTTCGAACCTCTGGGTAATTTCGACTCCGAGCTCTTTGGATCGAGAAACTTGTTGGGCTGATTGGTGCCTTTTTCAATAGCCGCACAGCCCAACTCGGTGAACCAGATCGGTTTACTCTGCGGCTCCCATGGGGTGGCGATCGCCTGTCTCACTCCGCCAATACGTTCATGGTGATCATTCCCCCACCAATTACGCAGGTCCTTATAGCGCCAGATCCAGTGCTCACTATGGGCGGTGTCTTCTATCGGGGAACGGATCTGTGCCGCCTCGGCCTCGGGCGAGTGGTAATACCAGTCATAGCCCTCGCCCCCCTGTACGTTGCCGTCCAGATAGGCCGGGTCATAGATACTGGGCACACCTGCTTGGGCGTCCAGATGATCCTCACCCTCGCGCCAGTCAGACAGTGGCATGTAATTATCAATGCCAATGAAATCGATATTGTCATCCGCCCATAACGGATCAAGGTGGAACAGCCTGTCGCCTTCAGGGGTATTATAGCCAAAATACTCTGACCAATCGGCCGCATAGCTGATCTTGGTCTCTGCCCCCAGCAACGCACGGGCCTGTGCGGCAAGATCAATCAGCGCCTGTACAATGGGAAAGCCACCAGCACCACGGATCTGGGTTAACCCACGCAGTTCCGATCCGATACAGAACGCCTCTACCCCACCAGCAGCGGCACATAGCGCTGCATAGTGCAGGATAAACCGCGACAGTGACCATTCCTCTGGTCCGCTATAGCCTACAGTCCCGTCGCCAATGGTGAAATCTGCGGCTGTCACTGTCCCTATGAAACTAGCGACCTCGGCATCCGCCAGCGCAGTCCCGTCGGGCGAGCCAACACGTCCCGGAGCCTGCGATAGGGTGATCCGCCCCCTCCACGGTAGATGAGGCTGGTCACTGGCATCGCTCCACGGGTTGGGCAGGCCGTTATTCGCCTGCTGGTCCATTAGGATAAACGGATAGAACATCACCCGCCGCCCCTGTCCGCGCATATGTTGAATCGCCTCAACCACCGAGGCGTCCGCAGGGGTGCCGCCATAAATCGGCCGGTCATCCTGTTGCGCCACGGGTTGCGCAGTACCGCGTGTCAGGCCTGACACGGTCCAGGGCATATTCCCTGCCTCGGTATCCGTCTGTTCGACCTTGGGTCGTAGGGTACATTCGCCGCACCGCAGATCATCGCCAAACCAGCACACAATCAACGAAGCCGCATCACAAGCGGGCAACTCATTCTTAAGCGCATTCATCGAGGCCAGAAAGTCTGTCTGCCCCGTAGGCGCATGACTGTTGGCCACCCTGCGCCTGTCCTGGTCCATGGTCGTAGTGCACTGGGGTCGTCGCCAATGCATATTCGCCACTACCCGGAATCAGCGCCACACCACGGATCAACTGGCCCAGATCATCCTGATAGCTGGCACTGTCGGGTTGTTCCGCACGGATCACTTCAAACGAGAACTGCGGCACCCGATTGCCATAAGGAGCAAGGGGCAGATTCTCGAACACCACATAGGCAGTGCCGCGATAGGCCGAGACTTGGTCGGCGCCTTCAATGGCAGACATCACCGGATCCGGCTCTTGATCCGGCGTCCCTCGGTGCAAAGAAAAGTTCAGGTCTGACAGCACCAGCTCTTCGCCATCCGCCCAGATCCGTGGCACAGCCGTTATCTCTCCCTCGCAAAGCGCAATCGCCAAGGACACAGAGTAGCTATAGCTGGTGGTCTGCGGCTGGGATGGTGCCCCTTTGCCGCCACCGCCACTCACGGTCTTGCTCTCTTGGAACTGCGAGGCCCAGATCACCTGGCCGCCAACCCGCATCCGGCCATAGACCTGCGGGATCGGGCTGCCTTCGCTGGCGTCCGTCAGACGAAACCGCTCGACCTTGCCGGTTTCCACCGCATCCGAGCCAGCCCCAAGCAGCCGAGCATCGATCACCCGACCAAGGGTAGCCCCCACAGCACGGCCAATTGCAACCGAGGACAGCCCGGCAAGGGTCCCCCCAACCGATCCACCCAGTGCAGCGCCTGCTGCTGACAAAAGAATGGTTGCCATCAGGCTGTCTCCTCAGGAAATTGGAACCGTGCCACGATGCGCCGTTGCCAAGGCGCGCTCAGCGGGCTTTCGAGCACCCCATGGCCGCTGTAGGCATGGATAAACTTTGAGGCTGTTCTTGCCCGGCCAACTGGCCGGGCAGCGCCTGACCTTCCCCCCGGGAAGGCGCTTTGCACCTCCCCAAGTTCAAGCGCGACCCTCTGCGTTAACATGCCAACACAAGACTGCACCCCAAGATGCTTGGCCACCGCACCATCCCGCATGCGAAACAGGATCACATCACCCACAGCCGCCTGATCCAGCGGTTTTGCCACCAGATGGCGCAGCGCCGCTTGCCATAGCTGTTCCTCGCCCTGCGGTTCGGACCAATCCATCGAATAAGCAGGCACCTGTTCCGGTTCCGCCCCAACCAACTCACTCCAGATCCCGCGCACCAACCCCAGACAATCACAACCACCGCCTTTGCACGCCGCCTGATGCACATAGGGCGTGCCAATCCAGCCACGTGCAGCGGCGACAACCCTGTTCCCATGCGCGGTCATCGTCGACTGCCACCCGTATTGACACCGCTCTGCTTGGGCACCGACATCACCCAATCCTCGCCCGGGATGTCAGGAAACCCCTGATTGTTGATCAAGTTGTTGAACTTCAAGCGACAGGTCTCCATCCGCTTGTCACAGCCCGCCTGCAAACGCAGCATATCTCCCGGCATGACCTCGGCCCCTATGGGCTGCCACAGCTCTATCACCCGGCTCGCCCCGTCATCGCGATCCTGCTTGATCACACCGCGCAACCCTTGGGCGGCCCCTGACAGCACCTCTAGCTGACCACGGGCAAACCAGCCCGGCTCAAACCCCGCCAGATCCTGCCAGCGAAATTCCTGCCCTCGCTCCACCTGTTCCACCGGGACCTCTTCTCGGTAACCGGGCGTGTCCAAGGCAAAGCGGCAGGCACTATCGCCCAGCACCGCAGTACAAGGTTTCTGGTACACCCGCCCCAATGGCCGGTTCAGCGCATCACTCAGCCCCCGCAGTTCCGCATGAAAGGCACCACCGGCGCGACGCAGCTGGCCAATTGTGCCGCGAAACATCAACCTGCGTACCGAGACATCTGCCCAGTTCACCTGCCAGCAGCGCACCTCGGCCCCATCAAACCGCCCCGCATCAATATCCGCCTCGCGTACCGAGGCATCGCTAAGGCCGCCTATCGCCTCGGTATTGTCCACTGATAGCCCAGTGGCCTGTTGCAGTGCCAAGGCAGTCAAACCGGTGCCGGCCTTAAAGCTGTAGCCGTCAAAAGCCAGTGACTGGTCATGATCGGTGAAGCCAAAAACCACGCCGTCGGTTCGGGTGATCGCCCAAGCCCGGCACAGTGTGGTTAGCCCGCTTTGCACATGCGCCCGAAACGCCGGTGACAGCGCCGCCATCAGACCCGCACCTCGACCACTGGCACATTGGGTACATCGCCCGCCTGAAAGCTAGCGACACTGGTTTGAATGCGGTCGGTGTCAAACCGCACCGGCACGTCAAACTCGAACCCCGCAACGATGGTTCTGCCTTCCCCTGGGGGATGGGAAAACGTCACCTGCCCCAATGCTTCGTCCAGAGTGAAATCCACATCGGCGCGCAGCTCATCCTGATCAATGCCTATGTGCACAGACCCAATAACAGGCTTGGAAATCGGCCGTTGATAGCTGAAACTGCCGGACCGATAGGTTTTGCACAGTTGAAACGTCATCGTGCTGCCATCACCGGTTCCAACCACCTGATCGTCGAATGCGACATCAGCGGTGGCACGGGCGGATTTGAAGTCGGACCAGTCTTTCCAGCGAAACCCATGCATCTGACCGCGCCGGGCCTCGAAAAAGGCGATCAGCACTTCGATGTCATCCAGCGACCGCAGGCCGAGCCCGGCATCATAGCGTCGGCGCGAATGCGCCCAGGGCGTGTTGCGCTCTTCAAACCCATTGGCCAGCGTCACCACATCAGTGCGCCGTTCTGGCCCACCGATAGAGCCAAAACTGAGACTGGCGGGAAATCTTACCTCGTGGAAGTTCATGATTGCGGTCTCATGTTTCCCTTTGACCCGGCAACGCCGGGTCGCGCCTGACCTTCCCCACGGGAAGGCGCTTTGCACCTCCCCAAGGTCAGACGCGACCCTGTGTATTCAATAACTTAACGGTTTCTATTCCCACGCCCCAAGGCCCGGCTCATCTGTGCCGCGATCTGCCCCTGACTGCGCGCAAAACTGTGCACGTCCGGAGTGGTGACATTCATCACCACTTTGACCCCAGCCCCACCGCCACTGCGCACACCCAGCGATCCATCCGGACTACGCGCTAGCGGTAGGATCGCCTCGGGACCGGCCTCGCCCATCAGGCCAGTGCCACCTCGAATCGGGAAACTGGTAGCACCGCTAACCACACCACCACGGGCAAAGGGCATCACCCGCCCCTGGGAAAACGCAGCACCATCCCCAAAGGGCAGCAAACCACTGACCAGCTGCGTCACCCCATCTGCCAGCACGCCGCCCACATGGTTGGTCACTGGCTTGATTGCAGCGTTATAGGTGGTCTGGATCATTGTGCGCGCCACAGTTTCCAGCGCATCGGACAGTTTCATACCGTCAAAGACCACCCCATCAAAGGCCCGCCGCAGCCCCTTGGACATACCACGTTCCAATGTCGCCGCATCTTGCCCGGTGGCCGCAAAGGCCTCACGCACCCGGCGCAACTCGGTGTCAAAGGTCGCCGCCATGCCGGCTGCATTGCTTAGCGCCTCGCCCAGACCTTCGCTTTGCAGCTCAAGATCTCCAATTGCCTCGTGATCACTCATCACTGTCTCCTGTCTTGTCGGGATAGGCCTGCATCAGGGCATCCAGCCCGGCGCGCCCCATCGCAGACTGGCCAGCGTCGTGCCCTAGCATCAAACGCAGCTCTGCCGGGGTCAGTTGCCAGAAATCGTGCGGTGACAACCGCAGGCCCAACATCCCGGCTCGCATCATTGCAGGCCAATCCAACTGGCTCATGGCTGTTCCGGGACCATAAAGGCCCGCGCCAGCAGTTCCGCCGCTGCCCGCGCCGCCGCCATCGGCCCGCCATCGATCTCGGCCCTTGCCAATTCATCAGGCGACATCGAATTGCCACCGCCCTGCAAGCCGACCCCGATCAGCGCCATGATGTCTGCAGCCGAAAACCCACCGTTTTCAAACCGTTGCACCAGATCAACCAGCGAACCCGCGGAAAGGGCCTGTTCCAATTCAACCAAGGCGCCCAGGGTCAGTTTCATAACCCGTGGGTTACCATCAATCACCAGCGTGACCTCTCCTGTCCAGGGATTGGCCATGTGCTAAACGGCCGTAAAGATCAGCACGCCGGCACTGGCCAGTGACAGCTCATAGGTGGCCTCGCCATTGTGGCTGCCGGCATATTCCAACGCAGTGACCTGAAACGCACCCGCGACGATACCAAAGTCTGGGATAATCACCTGAAAATCCGGGGTTTCACCGTCAAAGAACAATTGCCGCGCCCGTTCATCCGATCCCGCATCGCGAAACACACCAGAGCCTGAAATTGATGCGGACCTGACCCCAGCACCGGCCAGCAGCTCGCGCCAGCCGCCCTGACTTTCCAGACTGGTGACATCCACCGTTTCCGCATTAAAACTGACCCGCGTGGCGCGCAGCCCCGCAAGGGTTTCGAACTGGCCGTCCCCGGTCATATCCACTTTGACCAAAAGGTCTTTGCCGTTTTGGGCTGTCATCGCGCTTCTCCATTGCTTCCAAATCACTGCACATCATTTTCAGATCGCCCGGCACCGCCGGGCAGCGCCTGACCTTCCCCCGGGAAGGCGCTTTGCACCTCCCCAAGGTCAGGCGCCGCCCTATACTCCTTGGTGCTTACTCATCCTCAACCCGTGCCCTAAACCGCAGATCGATCCTGCGACTGCCGTTGCTCATCCGGCGGGCTTGAGCGCGATCAAACCAAAGGCCGATCAGCGCCCCGCGTGTCAGAGCCATTGGCGCATTGATCAGCCCATCACAAACCGCCCCGGCCAGCTGCTTTGCTGATGAAAATCCGGCGCTATCCGAATGAACTGAAACGATAAACCTGTGCAGCGCACCACTTCCAGACACATCCGACCCATCGCGCACCTCCTCGGTTCCAAGCAGAACATAGGTCTGTGGGACAGTGCCGGTCGGCAGTGCATCATGGATGGCGACTCCCGCCAGATTTGGATCACTGGCCAGATGCTGAAACACAGCTGATTGCAGCGCTGCAGATAGGGCGTAACTCATGCCGAGACCTCCTCTTGTACAAAGCAGGTCAGATAGCGTCCGCTATCATCTGCCTCGGCGACCGCGTGGATCAGGAACAGCCGAGCGCCTTCGCGGAACCGCTGATCCGGTCGTGGGCGACTGGCAGATCCTACTGGTGTAGCCCGCACCGTGATCCGATAGCGTTGCAACGACAGATCCGCGCCACCCTGCACTTTACTGCGCCCCGCAAGTGACTGAATTTCAGCCCAAACTTCACCCAAGCCCTCCCACTCCTCCACAAATCCGCCACTACCATCACTGGCGCGCTGTGGGTCCTCTAGTGTCAAACGGCGGGATAGAACCGGCGTCCTCATTGCATCCGCCCCAGACTAAGCCGAACCACCCGGTAACGTTCGATCAGGCTAGTGACGCCAAACGGCATACAGCCGCCCGACAACCCCGTATCATCCCGGTATTGGTAATAATGCGCCGCCAACATCAGAACCGCCTGCCCCAGATCCGCCGGGAGCGCCCCCCAACCAGCCCCCATGCCTGCGGTCATCGAAATGCGCACCGCTCCACCAGTTGCCACTGTCGGCAACACCCCACCCGAGGCACAAAGCTGTGGCTTTTGACTATCTGCAATCAAACGATACTGATCAGGCGCCAATGTCTGCTCAACCGCATCAGCATCTATCATCACAACCGAGCCAATCGTGGTGACAGGCACCAGCGGTAGCGGCTGGGCCACCGGGTCCTGCCACTGGTGCAAGTTCAGGTCGAATTGGCGTGAAATCAACACCTTGCCGGTCCTTGCTTCTATCGAAGCTACAGCCGCCCGTAGAAAACTGATCAGAACCTCATCCTGCAGGCTGGCTTCTCCAAACCCGGTTCCCAGCCGTAAATGCGCCTTGAACGGCTCCAGCGGCAGCGCGGCTTCGGGCACCGGCGTCTGTTCGGTCAACATCATCACATTACTCCGGAAACTTGCGTCCCCTTGGGACAGAATTGGATACAGCAGGCGCGCATCTCTCTATGCCGCTCGGACGGAGGGGAGCAGCTGGACGACACAAAGAATGCAATACGCGCCTGCCGACGCAGCCGGGCTGCCGACCACGTCATCGGTCAGACCAGTTAGGTCAGGCCGAATTTCAGCAGCTTGATGGCTGCAAAGTCACTGACATCACCGCCAACCCGCTTGGAGGCGTAAAACAGCACATGTGGTTTGGCGCTAAAGGGGTCACGAAGCACCCGCAGATCGGGGCGTTCGGCGATGGTGTAACCGGCGGTAAAGTCACCAAACGCAATCGAGAAACTGTCGCTGGCAACACCGGACATATCCTCGGCCACCAGAACCGGATATCCCATCAGCCGCGCGGGCTCTCCTGCGGCCAGACCATCTGACCATAGGAAGCGACCATCCGCGTCTTTCAACTTACGGATAAGACCAGAGGTCTTTGAATTCATGACAAAAACACCATTAGCTCGATATTCAGCCCCTAGCGCGTAGACCAGATCAACAATGGCGTCACCATCGCCAATTCCACCATCCGTACCTGTCGCGACATAGCCGATGTTACCCCAGCTCCAACTGTCATTCGCAACTACGCCGTGGGTCAAAATACCGGTGGGTTTGTCGATACCATCACCGTTCAGAAACGCCGAAGCCTCAGCCCGCGAGAATTTGTCGGCGATGCGCCCGGCCAACCAGGTTTCGATATCAAAGGCGCTATCGTCCAGCAGCCGCTGCGACGCCTTGGGCAGCGCGCTCAGCTCGTGCAGGGGAATGGTGATCCGATCAATCACCGGGGTTCCGGTTTCCACCGTCGGGTCAGTTTCTGTAGCCCAGCCAGCGCCAACATCAGTGTGATCGATCAGCACATCATACGAGGTCGCCTCTACCGTGACCACGGATGCGATAGACCGGATCGAAGCAGTTGATTGCAACACCGAAGTCACCGTCTCTGATGTCACCGGATCAACCAGATAGCCACCATCACTGTTCACTGCGGTAGACAGCGATTTGCCATCCAGTTGCAGCCCTCGCAGCCCGTCATCTTCACCGGATCGAAGATAGGTCATAAAAGCTTTTTGATGCGGCGCACCGTCATCATTGACAGCAGACAACTACGGACGGGCCGTGATTTGGGTTTTTCGATCCAACATTGTTACTCGCTCTTCGGTCAGTTTCAGTTTCGCCTTGATGTCATCACGGAACCCTTTGAAATCATCTACAAATCCCTCCATGGACCGTGTCACATCATGTATCAAAGGGGCTGCGTCTGCAGTGGCAGACGAAGGAGTGTTCTTGCTCATCTGAGTGTCCTGTTTGGTTAAAATCCTGCCCTGATCAGGGCTTTGCGATCTGGAGCCGGGCCTGTGCCAAAACGGCAGCCAGATCCCGTAGCGCCGATGTCACCGGATCATCCGCCCCCTTGCCCGTAACCCGCGCTGTCGGCAGCATCGGAAAGGTCACCAGCGATACCTCCCACAGCTCTACCTCACTCAGGCGGCGCTCTCCCTTATCGCCCTTGCTGGCACATTTGGTGCGATAGCCTATCGACAACCCGTCAATGGCCCCAGCCGCAATCAGCGCCGCCGCTTCGGCCCCACGGCGGGTCTCCACCAGCAGGCGCCCCTTGACCCAAAGACCATGCTTGTCCTCGCGTACCTCATCCCAAACGCCAATCGGCTGGGCCGGATCATGTTGCCACAGCATCTTGACCTTGCCGCCCCGCGCCATCAGCGCGGCAAGCGAGTTGGCATAGGCACCGGGCATGACCACATCGCCGCTTTGATCAACCTCACCAAACCGGCTGGCGTAACCCTCTATCACCTGGCCTTCGGTCAGGCTAAGCCCCGATTGACAGGCGATAAATTCATGTTCTAGATGGGTTTCTATTTGCATGAGAAACTCCCTTTAACATTCTGTTAACCAACACTTACTGCAGCAACATCAGCGACCTGAGCGTTTGCCCCAGCACCACAGCCGCCACGCCGTAAACCGCAAACCACAACCGGCGTTCCAGTCGCTCCATCATCTGCTCAATCCGTTCCAGCCGCCGGTTCAGGTGCTCGAGTTGCAGCTGCATCAGCCGCTCGTGCGCGGCCAATCGCAAACCCGGCGCGCAATCAAACGGAGGCGGCATACCATCACGCATCCCCGGGCTCTCCTTCCTCTGCCGGCAGACCCAACAGGCGGCGCTTTTCACTGCGGTTCAAAAACTCGGCAGCCGCCACCCGCGCCCATTGCGCATCCCGTTCCGATGACAAGGCCGCCACCTGATCCAGGTCTGGTTTCAATGTCAGTACCGCGCCATCAAACCCCGACAACCAATCTACCAGTGCCGCCGCTACACGCGTTACCAACGGCACCACTGTTAGCCGATAGAAGGCGCGGTGTGCCTCTTGGTAGTTGGCATAGGTCGCATCCCCCTGGATCCCCAACAGCATCGGCGGCACCCCAAAGGCTAGCGCGATTTCCCGTGCTGCGGCTTCCTTGGTTTTCTGGAACTCCATGTCGCTGGGCGAAAACCCCATCGGTTTCCAGTCTAAGCCCCCCTCTAGAACCATCGGGCGACCGGCATTGCGTGCACCCTGAAAATTCGCCTCAATCTCGTCACTTAGACGGCGGAACTGGTCATCTGCCATGCTGCCGCTGCCATCACTGTCCTTCCAGACCAGCGCACCAGATGGGCGCGCCGCATTATCCAGCAACGCCTTGGACCAACGTGAAGCACTGTTGTGCACATCCACCGCCATCGCCGCCGCCTGTAATGGCGATAGGCCGTAATGATCATCTTGCGGGTGGAAACTCTTGATGTGACAGATCGCGGGTCTGGCCCCGGTCAGGCCAAAGTGATGCTTGCGACCGCCGACCTTATAATCATAGCCCATAGGCCAACCATCAGCGCCCGGCACTACCGACATCCGATCCGAGCGCAAGACGTGCAGCTCTAGCGGCAATCCCTGTTCATCCGCCACTGCCTCGACATAGGTATTGCCGGTTAGCAGCAGCTGTCCAAACAGCGCCTCTAGCAGCTCGGCCTGCCCCTGAGCGGCATTTGGCCGGGCCAGCAGCGTCAACACCGGATGCTGCTCAAACCGCTGGACCTGATCCTGCAACACCAGTGGCAGCGCGGCTGCGGCCTCGGCAATCAGTTTAACACAGCGAAACCCAACCGGATTGCCAGCAAAGCCACTGCGGATCATGGATTGACTGTCACGTGGGCTCCAGGCGGCGCTCCCGGCGCCCTGCCAGGCCACCACGCGGGCGGCTGCACTTGCCTTCTGCTCGATAGGCTGTTGTTTGCGCCGAAACACGTCAAAGACCATGACCATTCCTCATTTTCACCTTCGGAGCTGGGGTGCCCCTTTGCTGAAAACAAATATCGTGAATGACAGCTAAGATTTCCGATCCAGACCGTACGGCGGGTGCGCAACACCCTGGCGTCAGACAGCACGGCCCCTGTTTCTTTTTGCTGAAAATACTCAAAAACCGCCCGCCTGAACTGACGGGCGGTTAATTGAAACCACAAGGATTACAACATCCTAAGCCGTGGTCTTTGCAGTATCGATGCGGGCTGAATGATCAGATCATGCAGCGCCCAGACCAAGGCATCCACCCGATCCGGAGAGCCGCCGCCCTGAAACCCTTGCGGGGTCATCTGGCTCATCTGTTGCTCCAAATCGCCCAAACCCGGCAGGTGATACACCCGCGCCTGTTCGTACAGAGCGGCCACCGGTTCGGCGCGCGCAGATTTGCCGCGACTGGCGTGCAAGGATTTGTAGGGCACCAGCGGGTCCACCTGACGCAACACAGTCTCGACCAGTGCGCCGCCCTGGTTGACCTCTGCCACCAAGCGATCTGCACCGAACTCTTGCATCGCGGCAATCGCCGCCTGTGCCCAGACAAGCGGGCCACCCCCCTGCACCGTGCGGTCCGCCAGTACATAGGCACGCCAATCCTGCACAAGGCCCTGCAAGGCGGCCCCGACAACCACAATACCACAAGCATCCGAAGCCTTGCCCGCGCTGACAGCCGGATCGACAGCCACCACAACCCGGTCCAGTGTTGGGGCGCGGTCCACCAGCGCTGATTGCAGCATGTCGTCCGTCCACAGCGCCCCTTCGATGTCTGCCAACAGCACCCCGTCCAGCTCTTGCTGGCCCAGTCGTGTCCCCGCATAGCGCCTGCGCACCTCGGCCAGAAACGAGAGTGCCAGATTGGCGCGGTTTGCCTCGGTTGGGGCGTGGGTCTGTACGGTAGACGACAGGCCAAGGATCTCGCGCAGCACTGGCACATTGCGCGGCGTGGTGGTCACACACATGCGCGGGTCCCGCCCTAGCCGCAGGGCAAACTGCAACATATCCCAGCTAGAGCGCGCCTTTTTCCATTTGGCCAGCTCATCCGCCCAGGCGGCGTCGAACTGCGGCCCGCGCAGGGCTTCGGGGTCGTGCGCCGAAAAGGCCTGCGCGGTGGCGCCATTGGCCCAGATCAGCTTGCGCTCGCCAGCCTTCCACGTGGGGCGACGATCAGGGGGGGGGAACAAGCAAGGATACCGCTGTCGCCCAAGATCATCACGTCGCGCACCTGATCATAGGTTTCCCCCAGCAGCGCCACACGACGGGCAGCGCCTGCATCCATTGGCAGGCTGCCCTCAACCTGACTGCGCACCCATTCGGCACCGGCGCGGGTTTTCCCTGCTCCACGCCCACCAAGAATGATCCAGGCGCGCCAATCGCCACCCGGCGGCATCTGATGCGGCAAGGCCCACTGATCAAACAGATAGGGCAGCGCGATCAGCAGCTCATCCGTCAGTTCCTCCAGAAACATCTCGCTCATCACAGCAGGCACGAAGGGTAGCAAGTCGGCAGCGCAAATCCCCGCGCAGCTGGTCGAGGTCCAGCGAGGGGCCTGTTTCGGCGAGGGAGGCGAATTGGCTGCTTTGTGCGACAAGGGTTTTCTCCACTTTCTGACAGTCCCGGATAAGCCCCTCTAGCTTGGCGATTTGTGGTTTTGAGATGTCGCCGCCCACCTCTTGGTCTGCTTCCAACTGTTCCCGCAGGGCCTCGGCCACGTTGCGCAAACGTTGGATGGAATCCTGTAAAGACCTGAGCAGATCAGCGGTTTTTTCGATTTGGGGAGTCAGTGGGTTTTGCACCATAACCTGAGGTTCCTCATGCGATGTGATCCGCATGAGAGACGCAAAGACGGCCAGCGGGGGTTAGCCTAGGCCGTCTGGATGTCTTCCAACTGCAATTCAACCTATAGGGGAAATTTGCGTAAAAGTCAAGGTTTGAAGGCTGGGGAGCGTACGGTGGGGTGGCAACAGGCTGTTATGACCTCATCCGCCAGAGCTGATCTCAAGGCTGACAGAGACGTTCAGCTTGTTGCCGTCCAGATCACGTACATAGGCGCCGTAGTAATCCGGGTGATAGCTGCGCGGGCCGGGTTTGCCCTCATCCATGCCGCCACACGCTAGCGCTGTTGCGTGAAACGCCCGTACAGCGGCCGCATCCGGTGCATAGAACATGAACTGGGTGCCATTGCCGAAGGTGGCCGGTTGGTCGTTAAAGGGTACGATGAGAAACACGCTTATTCGCCCATCAGCGCCAGCATAGCCCATTTCGCGCGGTTCAGTCAGGACACGGCGCATGCCGATGTTTGCCAAAACAGTGTCGTAGAACTGCGTGGCGGCGGTGATGTCATTGGTGCCGATGCAGACGCCTGATAGCATATTTTCTGGATCCTTTTCAGTTGAGCTTTCGGTCAGTATCGAGGGCAGCGCTTGACCTTGGGGAGGCGTGTAAGCGCCTTCCCGTGGGGAAGGTCAGGCGCGGCCCGGCGGTGCCGGGCAAGTGAAATAGATACAAAAAAGGGCGCCGAAGCGCCCTCTTCTCTCGACCTGCGGCCAAATCAGTTGTTCTGCCGTTCCGCCTCAATCGCGCGCCATTTTACGACGTTGCGGTTGTGTTGTTCCAGCGTTTCGGCAAAGGCGTGGCCGCCGGTGCCGTCGGCAACAAAGAACACGTAGTCGGTTGTGTCAGGGTCCACCGCAGCCTGAAGACTGGCCATGCCGGGGTTGGCGATGGGGGTCGGTGGCAGGCCTTCGATCACATAGGTGTTCCAAGGCGTGACCTTGCGCAGCTCGCTTTGGCGCAGACCACGGCCCAACACGCCCTCGCCCTTGGTGACACCATAGATCACTGTCGGGTCAGTTTGCAGACGCATGCCGCGGTTCAGGCGGTTGGTAAAGACACTGGCGACCTGACGACGTTCTGTCGGGACACCTGTTTCTTTCTCAATAATCGACGCAAGGATCAGCATTTCCTCGGGCGACGCCAGCGGCAGGCCATCAGTGCGGGCCTCCCATGCGGCGTTAATGCGCAGCTCTTGACGTTCCTGCATCTCGGCCAGAATATCTGCCCGCTTTGAACCCGGTACGACCTCGTAGCTGTCGGGGGCAAGCATGCCCTCGGGTGGGCGTACGCCCGGATCACCGTCCAGCAAGTCCAAGCCCTTGAGCGCCTCGACCACCTGCCAGCTGGTCACACCTTCGGCCAGGGCAATGCGGTAGCGGGTATCGTTCTCGCCGCGCTTGTCCGTGTAGATCGCCGGGATATCATCGCCGCCCATCTGAAAGTCAGCGCGCTTGACAAATTTGTTGGTGGCCGGATCCAGTTCACGCACCTGCGCGGTGATGCGGGTGACGCCAACACGGTAGACAATTTCCGTGCCGCAAGAGCTGGCGCCAGAGGTGGTCACCTGTTCGACGATTTGCTCCATCGAAGACCCAGCGCTAACCAAGAAGCTACCGGCCTTTAGATCGCCGGTTTTCTCGCTGTATTTGGCGCCCAGACGGAACATCGCACCGCTGGTGACCGCGCCCTGAGTTTCCAGGTCGCGGCTTACCTTTGTCATGTTCGAGCCCCGCTCGACCCGCAGGCAGATCGCTGTCTCCAGCGGCCCCCCGGCGGTATACTGGGATTTACCCCAAAGGATGACACCGCCCAGCAGGAACAGGCCCACCACCAGTATCGTCAGCATATTCGACGCAAGGGCCCGCCACATCAGTCGGCCTTTCCGAAGATCACAGAGGCGTTGGTGCCACCAAAGCCAAACGAGTTGGACAGCGCCACGTTGATCTCGCGCTCACGTTTGGCGTTCGGGGCCAGATCCACAACCGACTCAACCGCTGGATTGTCGAGGTTGATGGTTGGTGGAGCCACCTGATCGCGGATCGCCAAGATCGAGAAGATCGCCTCGATTGCGCCAGCAGCACCCAACAGGTGACCGGTGGAGGATTTGGTCGACGACATGGTCACAGACGCAGCATCATCGCCCAGCATCCGCTCAACAGCGCCCAGTTCGATGGTATCGGCCATGGTCGATGTACCGTGCGCGTTGATATAGTCGATATCCGCAGGCTTTAGACCAGCGTTGTGCAATGCAGCGCGCATGGAACGTTCACCGCCTTCGCCAGTCTCAGACGGAGCGGTGATGTGATAAGCGTCGCCGGACATACCATAGCCCAGCACCTCGGCATAGATCTTGGCACCACGTGCCTTGGCGTGTTCATATTCTTCCAGAACCACAACGCCGGCGCCCTCGCCCATGACAAAACCGTCGCGGTCGTTGTCGTATGGACGGCTGGCCTTGGTTGGATCATCGGCCATTTTGGTCGACAGCGCCTTACAGGCGTTGAAACCAGCGATACCCACTTCGCAGATTGCGGCTTCGGCACCACCGGCGATCATCACATCTGCATCGCCGTGTTTAATCAAGCGGCTGGCGTCACCAATCGCGTGTGCACCCGTGGAACAGGCAGTCACAACCGAGTGGTTCGGGCCCTTAAAGCCGTGCTGGATCGACACCTGACCCGAGATCAGGTTGATCAGCGCGCCAGGAATAAAGAACGGCGATACCCGACGGGGGCCGCGTTCTTTGATCATCACAGCAGTATCGGCAATCGAGCCAAGCCCACCAATGCCGGATCCGATCATCACGCCAGTGCGGTACTGATCTTCTTCGGTTTCGGCCTTCCAACCGGCATCGCTGACGGCCATAGCGGCGGCGGCAATCCCATAAAGGATAAAGTCATCGACCTTGCGCTGTTCTTTCTTTGGCAGCCATTCGTCGGGATTGAACGTGCCTTCCGACCCGTCACCATGCGGTACTTCGCAGGCATAGGTCGTGGTGACACCGCTTTCGACTGCATCAAACCGGGTGATCGGCCCTGCGCCGGACTGTCCGTCCAGCAACCGCGACCATGTTTCCTCGACACCGCTAGCCAGTGGAGTGACCAATCCTAGTCCGGTAACAACAACTCGACGCATTCCTTGCTCTCCTTTGCCTCGGCAATTCGTTCTCAAATAGCTTGGAATGCCCCGAAAGTGCAAGTGGGCCAAGTGCATGCCGTTTTCACGGGAAAGTGACGGCTGCAGTAAGCATTAATTAACCACCCCACATCAATCTAAAGTTGTACTAGTGTTAAATTGGTAACGAGTACTAGGTTCCTGACCCCAAAGTGTCTTTTGGAGTCAGGTTTGATGCAGGCCAGATCGTGAGCCACGCCTTCTAGCCTGCATCAAAATATTGTGTAGCATACCAACAAGAAATGCTCGCACGCATCAATTATCACAGAATTTCAGCAACCGGCTCTGGTTCGGGCATGGCGGTCTTTAGAGCGTCCTCTACCGTCAGTGTTTTGCGAAAAATCGCCCGCCCGACTAAGGCGCCGGAAATCGTACCGATATATTTGAGGCGCGAGATGTCATCACTGGTGCGCACAACACCGCTGGCAATAACCGGGGCACGCGCATCTACGGCCAAGCCGGCAATAAGCCCAAGCTGCGCCTCGACGTTGGACATATCGCTGTCAATGTCTGTGATAATAATACCGGCAAAGGGCGCGTTGCCGAACGCAGAAATAAACGCCTCGGGGGTGAACGCGCCTGACTGACGCCAGCCGTCTGTCATCACCTGCCCCTGCCAAACATCCACCGCCAGCACGATCTGATCCGGATGTTGGCGCGCCAGTTCTTCGACCAGTTGAGGGTCACGCGCTGCCAGAGTGCCGACAACGATGCGTCCGGCCCCCTTTTCAAGCCAATGTTCGATATGTTCACGGCTGCGCATTCCGCCGCCAAGCTGCACAGGAATACCTACAGTGCGGATGATCTCCTCGATCAGGTCCGCATTGTCGCCGTTGCCTTCGATTGCATTGAAATCTGTCAGATGCATCCACTCGGCACCAGAGGCTGCAAATCCGTGGGCGGTTTCAACCGGGTCCACATGCCAGAGCATAGGCTCATCCAGTCGTCCCTTGTCCAGGGTCACGCAATGCCCGTCTTGCAGCTCCATTGTCGGGTAGATCATCATAGCAAACAGCCTCCAGTCAGTAACAACAAGGGCATGATAGCACATTCTGCCCTTCCAATTAAGACTGGGCTATTTTCCGCCAAGCGCGCCAAACAAAAACGGCGCCTTCCAATTGGAAAGCGCCGTTTAGGCAATCGCAAAGTGCGATTGGGAAACTTTAGGAAGCTTCGGAGATGAACTTCACCGCGTCGCCAAAGGACTGGATAGTCTCTGCAGCGTCGTCAGGGATTTCAATGCCGAACTCTTCTTCGAAGGCCATAACCAGCTCAACTGTGTCCAGGCTGTCTGCGCCCAGATCGTCGATGAACGAAGCGTTCTCGGTTACTTTGTCTTCTTCAACACCCAGGTGCTCTACAACGATCTTTTTTACGCGGTCTGCGACGTCGCTCATGTTAATTCCTCGATTATTCAGGACCAGTTGGCCCGGTTCTGCCCTTGCCCGCTGGGGATGGCGTTAATGTGCCCAATCCGGGCGGTTCAATCCCCAAAGTGCGGGGGGCTTGTCCGGGACTTCCCAAAGGGAACCCGCCGGAACAGAGATGCGCCGCCTATATCACAGACAGACGCGGAGGCAAACGGTTTCGCTAAGTCACCGCCAACTACAAACAACAGGAATAAAAAGGCCTATTGGCGCAGAATATCGTTGTCAGTATGGGCCACACAAGCGCCAACTATCGTGGGTACAACCCGGATCGGAGGAAAATATCCGGAACCCGCCAAAAGCAACTTGAGCGTGTTCCGGGATTCGTCATCAAGTGAGAAACCGCGTGATTCTCTGCCTGTTATAGCATCGCCATGCCGCCGTTGACGTGCAGCGTGGTGCCAGTGACATAAGCTGACTCGGCGCTGGCAAGATACAGCACAGCAGCGGCGATTTCTTTCGACTCCCCCATGCGGCCCGCTGGGATCTGTGTCAGGATCGCGTCTTTCTGCGTCTCGTTCAGCTTGTCTGTCATTGCAGTGGCAATAAAGCCGGGCGCAACAGCGTTGACGGTGATGCCACGGTTAGCAACCTCATAGGCCAGTGATTTGGACATGCCGACCATACCAGCCTTGGACGCAGCATAGTTGCCCTGCCCCGGATTGCCGGTAGCGCCGACGATGGACGAGATGTTGATGATGCGGCCCCAACGTGCCTTCATCATACCGCGCAGCACGCCACGGCACAGGCGCATGGTCGAGGTCAGGTTCACGTTGATCACGCTATCCCATTCGTCATCTTTCATCCGCATGAACAGGTTGTCGCGGGTGATGCCGGCGTTGTTGACCAGAATGTCAACGGAACCCATGGCAGCGATGGCGGCCTTTGGCAGGGCCTCAACCGAATCCTTGTCAGACAGGTTGCAGGTCAGCACATGGGCGCGCTCGCCCAGTTCAGCAGCCAGAGCGTCCAGCGGCTCCTGACGGGTGCCGGACAGCACCACTGTTGCGCCAGCAGCGTGCAATGCACGTGCGATATCGCCGCCGATGCCACCAGATGCGCCGGTTACGAGAGCGTTTTTACCAGTCAAATCAAACATATCGTGTCCTTTTTATTTCCGACACCCGTTGCATTTTCGAGCGCCGGAATTTGAATTTCTAAAACTTATGCTTCTGCGGCTGCCTTGGCATCGTCCGGAGTGCCAACTTGGCGGCTGGTCAGGCTGCGGTCGATCTTGCGGATCATACCGGACAGTGCTTTGCCCGCACCAATTTCCCAGAACTCGGTCACGCCTTTGGCAGCCATGACCTGAACGCTTTCACGCCAGCGCACGGAACCGGTGACCTGTTCGACCAGCAGTGCACGAATTTCGGCAGGGTCGGTCACAACGTCAGCACGGACGTTTGCGATCAGCGGCACGGTTGGGGACTTGATCTCAACAGCGGCCAGAGCCTCTGCCATCACATCCGCAGCGGGCTGCATCAAGGCACAGTGGAACGGTGCACTTACGGGCAGCATCACAGCACGGCGCGCGCCCCGCGTCTTGGCAATCT
Source organism: Parasedimentitalea denitrificans (assembly GCF_011813015.1). GTDB lineage: Bacteria > Pseudomonadota > Alphaproteobacteria > Rhodobacterales > Rhodobacteraceae > Parasedimentitalea > Parasedimentitalea denitrificans. Next base: position 84,453 of record NZ_QHLQ01000010.1, read on the forward strand.
CGGCAGCGCGTTCAACAGCCGCCTTGTGACCGGACACCACAACCTGAGTTGGGTCGTTATCATTGGCCGCCTGCACGACCTCGCCTTCGGCGGCAGCTTCAGCGGCAACCTCTTTGACGGCTTCAAAGTCCAGCCCCAACAGAGCAGCCATGGCACCAACACCTACAGGCACGGCGCTTTGCATAGCCTGTCCACGGGTGCGCAACAGTCGGGCAGTATCGGCGACAGAAACAGCCCCTGAAGCGGCCAAGGCCGAGTATTCACCCAGCGAGTGACCCGCAACAAAAGACGCCTTGTCGATGCCAATGCCCTCAGCTTCCAGCGCGCGCAGAGCAGCGATGGATGTCGCCATCAGTGCAGGCTGGGCGTTTTCGGTCAGGGTCAGGGTTTCGATGTCCCCCTCCCAGATCAGGTTGCTCAGGCTTTCGCCCAGTGCAGCGTCGACCTCGTCAAACACAGCCTTGGCTGCGGGGTAGGCCTCTGCCAGTGCCTTGCCCATTCCAATTGTCTGTGCGCCCTGTCCGGGGAAAACGAATGCGGTTGTCATCCAACACCTCATCTAGTCTGAATACTATGCGATTTTGGCCGGTTTAGCGGTCTGAGGCGCTTCACACAAGAGAGCTGCACCTTTGCGCACCAATCCTGTGCGCAACGAGAGATCCATCTTCGTTGCAACTAGGCCGATGATAGTTAGGTTGACATCAACAGACAGCCCAAAAGGAACAGACCTGTGTCCAGATACAATACTCCCGCCAGTTATGGCAGCGTGGCCAAAGGTTTTCACTGGTTTATGGCCCTGTTGATCCTGACGGCCATTCCACTGGGACTGGTCGCCAACAATCTGGCGTATCAGATCCGAAGCCCTGAGTTTGATGGGTCTCTGGAGGTCATTTCCCGGGTTTATATACTGTTTTCAATACATAAAACCATTGGAGTAGCAGTCTTCTTTACCGCACTTCTGCGCATTATGTGGGCCATTAGCCACCCCAAACCGGGACTGCTGCATCCGGATCGCAAGCTTGAATCCTGGGCCGCAGAGACTGTGCACTGGTTGCTGTATGGGTCATTGGTGCTGGTGCCGCTGTTCGGTTGGATTGAACACGCCGCGACCACTGGTTTTGCGCCTATCTGGTGGCCGTTTGGGCAGGATCTGCCATTTGTTCCCAAGTCTGAGAGCGTGGCGCATGTTCTTGCGTCGCTGCACATTCTATTTGTTCGGGTGCTGATTGTATCGCTGTTGTTGCATATTGCTGGCGCCGTAAAGCACCATGTAATTGACCGCGATGCCACCCTGCGCCGGATGTTACCGGGTAAGTTGGACCTGCCGCAACCGGCAGAACACAAAGGCGGCTTGATCCCTTTGTTCACTGCACTGGGAGTTTGGTTTTTGGTGCTGGGTATTGGCGTCATGGCCGGCTTTTTCACATCACCCAATCAACCGGTCGCGCAGGCTGTTTCGGCACAACCTGCCCCCTTACAACAGGTGGCGTCTGGCTGGGAGGTTCAGAATGGAACCTTGGGCATTAGCATCACCCAAATGGGCAGTCAGGTCTCTGGTAGCTTTACCGAATGGACGGCAGCGATCAATTTTGACGCTGCCGCCCCAACAGGACACGTTGGAGACGTAGAAGTGACCATAGCGATCGCGTCTTTTGATCTTGGCACCGTATTCGCACAGGCGATGGGCCCTGATTTCTTCGACAACGCAACCTACCCTACTGCAGTGTTCAAAGCACAACTGGAGAAGCTGGACGCAGGTTATCAGGCGGTCGGAACCCTGACGGTCCGCGACAAGGAGGTGCCTATCACCCTGCCCTTTACCCTCGACCTTCAGAACGATCAGGCTGTGATGGCAGGAACCGTTACACTGGATCGGTTGAGCTTTGATATTGGGCAAAACATGCCAGATGAGTCCTCATTGGGCTTTGCCGTTGACGTTCAGATTGATTTGACAGCTGACCGCGTGAATTGATGGAGGATGTCTTGGACCACGGGACATCCACAACATGATCGCAATGGGAATAGATCGAAAGCCGCCGACCCATAAAGGTTGGCGGCTTTGGACATTCTAGGTCTCAGTTGTTTTAGTCCGCCTTCATCGCCTCGACGGAGATTTGGATCGTGACCTCGTCCCCAACAAAGGGGGCAAATTTTCCCAATTCAAACTGGGACCGCAGAATCGAGGCGCTGGCATCAAACCCAGCCCAAGGTTTACCGGCCATGGGATGATCACCTGCCTGATTTAAAACGGTATCCAAAACCACTGGTCTGGTGACCCCGTTCAGGGTCAGATCCCCGGTAATCAGGGCGGTTTTTTCTCCGGTTACTTCAATGGAAGTGGACTGGAAGCTGATCATCTCACTGTCATCGGCGTCAAAGAAGTCCTTGGACATGAAATGATCAAAGCGTTTTTGCCAGCCGGTCAACATAGACGTCGCAGGCATCGACACCGAAACGCTAGAGGCCGCTGGGTTTTCCTGATCAAACATGATCTCGCCTTCAAACCCCGCGAACATCCCATGCGTGGTTGAATAACCCAAATGATCATAACTGAAAACGACTTGGCTGTGCCCTGCGTCCAGCATGTATTTTTCGGGGGCAGCCATGGAAGTGGAAGCTGCAACGGCCATAAAGCTGGCACACAAAAAGGTTTTCATCGCGAAAGGCTCCTGGTCAATAATCACATCTCACTAGAAATTGCGCTCATTTGCCCAAAGGAAAGCCAACTACGTTCACACAATCGGTTCCTGATAAACAAACCCCCGCCCAGATACTGGACGGGGGCTGGATGATTCTAGAAAGGCTCGTGAGCCCTCGAAAGCAGGCTTAGTCAGCCTTCATAGCCTCTATAGAGATTTTGATTTCAACTTCGTCGCTGACGTAAGGAGCGAATTTACCCAGGTTGAAGTCTGAGCGCAGAACGGTCGCTGTGGCGTCAAACCCAGCCCAAGGCTTGCCTTTCATCGGGTGATCGGCTGCCTGGTTCATAACAGCGTCCAGCACAACAGGCTTGGTCGTGCCATTGATGGTCAAGTCGCCGGTGATCTGAGCCGAGGTGTCGCCGGTGACTTCGATACCAGTAGAGGTAAAGCTGATCATGTCTTCGTCAGTCGCGCCAAAGAAGTCCTTGGACATGAAGTGACCAAAACGATCTTCCCAGCCTGTAAACATTGACTTGGTTGGCATCGAGACGGTGACACTAGAGGCCGCCGGGTTTCCCTGATCAAACATTACGTCGCCCTCAAACCCTGAGAACAGACCCCAAGTGGTTGAGAAACCAAGGTGGTTATAGCTGAACAGAATCTGGCTATGGCTGGCGTCGAGAATGTACTTCTCAGGAGTTGCGAAGGCAGAGGTAGCAGCGACAGTCGCCAGAGCGGCGGCAAGCAGGGTCTTTTTCATTTGGAAAGGCTCCGATTGAACAATTGATATGGCACTAGAAATGACAACTGACGCTTGAATTGGGAAGTCAGCAAAAACCAACATAACCTGTGAACCTGCGAACGCAAAACCCGGCTTTTGCCAAGCCGGGTTCATTATCGCGCAGATGTGATTTGGTTTAGCTAAGGATTGGCACTACGCCACTCAGCTGTTCACGCAGCAATTTCCGGGTGGAGCCAAGGCTAAGCGGAAGGCGGATCAAAAGTGAGCCGTCGATTTCGTACAACTCAACCGAGCGATCTTTGAACCGAACGCTGCCAAGACTGTCATAGCCACGACGCAGGACTGTACGAGGGCGCCCCTGCCCGGTGCGTTGCAAAACGCGCAACTCGCGGCGGATTGGGTCGAAATAAGCGTCTGGGTGGGTACCTGGGTCGTTGACCATCATTAGGGCAATGCCAGCGAACAACAAGAACACAGAGATCCCTATCTTGATCAGTCCCATTTCGGGATCATAGGCGACGCCGGGCATCAACCAGATCGTTGTGGAGCTTAGGATCATCGCAGCGCCGATAACGCGAAGGACAATCGACCGCAGTTGCCAGTTTGGTTCAAAACTAAGCACCAGAGGAAGTGCCTCGGCCATTGCGTAGAGCCCACGAGGTGCCGCCTTGCCTACGTTGTCCTTAACGTTGCCTGCGCCTTTCATCGGGATGTTTTCAGCTGCTGCCATAACGTCCGCCCTTCCTCATCATTCCGCACCCTTTTTGGGCTGTTAATCACTTGTTAATTTCCATTAACTCGAACAATGAGACAGCAATGGGGCAGATGCTGGGAAAATACCGGGCATAGGTCGGTAATGTTGCCCACGTGGAAACACAGGGATCTGCGGACTGATCTGTTGGCTTGCCCTTTTGGCCACAGCCTGTATATGGGGGCTTCCTTCCGCAACGATTTCGATCCGCGCAGACTCTCGTGGTGGGGCCGCGGAAGGCTAACCGCCCCATCTTTGAAATGCGCCTTGAATATAACAGGAGCTCACATGCCACTATATGAGCATGTAATGATTGCGCGTCAGGACCTGTCCAACACGCAAGCAGAAGGTCTCATCGAACATTTCGGTGCTGTACTGTCCGACAACGGCGGCAAGCTGGTCGACAGCGAGTACTGGGGCGTCAAGACGATGGCCTACAAGATCAACAAAAACCGTAAGGGCCACTATGCCTTCCTGCGTACCGATGCTCCGGCACCGGCTATCCAGGAAATGGAGCGCCTGATGCGTCTGCATGACGATGTTATGCGTGTTCTGACCATCAAGATGGACGAGCACAAAGAGGGCCCTTCGGTCCAGATGCAGAAACGTGACGAACGCGACTCCCGTCGCGAGCGCCGTTGATCGCTGCTTAGGAAAAGGACGCTAAACCATGGCCGCAAAACCATTTTTCCGTCGTCGTAAAGTTTGCCCATTCTCGGGCGACAATGCTCCGGCAATCGACTACAAAGACACCCGTCTGCTGCAGCGCTACATCTCTGAGCGCGGCAAAATTGTTCCTTCGCGGATCACTGCCGTCTCGGCGAAAAAACAGCGTGAACTGGCTCGTGCCATCAAACGCGCACGTTTTCTCGCCCTGCTGCCATACGCTGTTAAGTAAGGAGATACTGACATGAAAGTTATCCTTCTTGAGCGCGTTGCGAAACTGGGCCAGATGGGCGACGTTGTAGACGTCAAACCTGGCTACGCACGTAACTTCCTGCTGCCTCAGGGCAAAGGCTTGACTGCTTCGGCAGCCAACATTGCCAACTTTGAAACTCAGAAAGCGCAGCTTGAAGCTCGCAACCTTGAGACCAAAACTGAAGCAGAAGCACTGGGCGAAAAGCTGGCTGGCCAGCAGTTCGTTGTGATTCGTTCGGCATCAGATGCCGGCGCTCTGTACGGGTCGGTCACTCCACGTGACGCCGCTGACGCCGCAACTGCCGAAGGTTTCTCGGTCGACAAAAAGCAGATCGCTTTGATCCACCCGATCAAAGACCTGGGTCTGCACGCTGTTGCCGTCAACCTGCACCCAGAAGTTACTGTTGAAATCGAAATGAACGTTGCGCGTTCGGTTGAAGAAGCCGAACTGCAGGCATCGGGCAAATCGATCCAGGAACTGGCAGCGGAAGAAGAAGCCGCAGCTGATTTCGAGATTTCGGAACTGTTCGACGATATCGGTAGCGCCGCATCGGATGATGACGACGCACCAGTGGCTGAAGAAGAAGCTTAATCGCTTCTCTATCGAGCTGAAAGTTTGGAAAAGGCCGCCCGGTTTGGGCGGCCTTTTTCTATGAAACGCTAGTACATTGGCCCAGTGCACCCTATCTTTGCTCCATAGATTGACGATTTTGCAAAGGAAACAGGTAATGACCGGCAAATTTCTGACACTCACCGCATCCATGCTGCTGCTGGCTGCATGCGACACAGTCCCAGTGGACGCCCCCTTGCAGCTGAATGGCGCTGTTGGTGCAAGTTTCGACAGTGATGAAGCCCAATGCCGGTCGCAGGCGCGACAGGTTGGTCGAGACCATACCCAGAAAAGCGCAGCACTTGGTGGCGTTGGCGGCGCTCTGGTCGGAGCGACTGAAAACCGAGACAAGGCAGCCGTAGGATTGGTCCTGGGTGCGGTCACAGGCGCTGCTATTGGCGATGCGCAGGTCAAGCAGGCCCAGCGTGATTATCTAGTGCGTTGCATGCAACAAGCGGGTCATCCCGTAGTCGCTTGATTTTTCGATATTTAAACCGGTGCCAGCCAAGGGGGACTTGGGGCATCGGCGGTTTTACACCCATCTGGTTGCCCCTCTCTGTTTGACCACTAATTTAGCGTAAATACTGAGAGAGGAAGAAAGCCATGAACCGTAGAACTGCACTAGGCCTGATCGTTTCAATGGCTGTATCCGTTTCGGCCTGCTCTCGCAGTGTTGCAAGTCAGGCCGGGGATGACTTTGATCCGCCATTGTATCCGAATGAAACACCTGAACTGCGCGTATTGATCAATAAGTGGGCGGATCACTATGAGGTACCGCGCGAGTTGGTGCACCGTCTGGCAATCCGTGAAAGCACACACCGGCCCTGGGCGATGAACAGCCCGTATTATGGGCTATTGCAGATCCTGCCCGCCACAGCCCGGTCAATGGGGTTCAGCGGTCCGGCCAAGAACCTGCTGGATGCCAATACCAATCTGGAATTCGCGGTTAAATACCTGCGCGGTGCCTGGTTGATATCCGATGGTAGTCAGGACATGGCCGTAAAGCACTATTCGCGTGGTTACTGGCATGAGGCCAAGAAGCGCGGGATGTTGAAAGAAACTGGGTTGGTGAACTAAAGTCAGGCTTGGTCCGGATTTCGACCGGACCAAGCGGTGTTTTTAGTCGTCCGGGCTCATCACTTTCCAGATAATCGCGCCCAAAGCGGCGCCGACCAATGGTGCAACCCAGAACAACCAAAGCTGGGACAGGGCCGGACCATCAGCAAATAGAGCCACACCAGTTGAACGGGCAGGATTGACCGAAGTATTTGTCACCGGGATCGAGATCAGGTGGATCAAGGTTAGCCCTAAACCAATAGCAATCGGGCCGAACACGGCGGGTGCCCCGGCAGAGGTTGCCCCCAGAATGATAATCAGGAATGCCGCAGTCATCACCACTTCGGTCACCAGTGCTGCGGTCATGCCGTAACCCTGCGGGGATGCAGCCCCATATCCGTTGGAGGCAAACCCGCCCACGCCAGTGAACCCTGCCCCACCTGAAACAATGATATAAAGGACAACCGAAGCGGCCACCGCACCTGCAACCTGTGCTAGCCAATAAGGGATCAAGTCCTTGGCATCAAAGCGGCCACCGATCATCAGGCCAAGCGACACCGCAGGATTAAAATGCCCTCCGGATATGTGGCCTACGGCATAGGCCATCGTCAGAACCGTTAAACCAAAGGCGAGGCTAACGCCCAACCAGCCAATACCAACATCCGCCACGCCAGCGGCCAGAACTGCGCTGCCACAGCCCCCCAGCACCAACCAAAACGTGCCAATGAATTCTGCCAGTAATTTATTCATAGCAATACCTTTCTTAAAAATAGATCGCGCCCAACATACCACAACCAAATCGCGAGCGGTCAATTCTGTCGCGGAAGATTCTCAGCGTGGTATGCGCGCCACAACCTGGCAGGGCGGTAAGACGCTGATAAATGATCCTCAGGTTGATAGTCCCACCCTCATTTTCAATGCTCATGGCATTGCACTCTTATTTGAAAGATATTGTTATGCGTGTTTATTCCCCCCTACTCCCCATTCTTGCCTCCGTCTTTATTCCATCAGCGGCATTTGCCGCTGACACACTTTATTTTGGTGGCTCCATCCTGACGATGGTGGGCAATAGCCCCAGCTATGCCGAGGCGCTGGTCACCAAAGATGGCAACATCAGTTTTGTTGGAACCTATGACGAAGCGAAGGCTCTGGCTACGGATTCAACAGAGATGCTGGATTTAGAGGGCGCAGCCCTGCTGCCGGGGCTGATCGACAGCCACAGTCATGTCACCCAGATGGGTCTGGCGCTGAGCGTCGCCAATCTGGCAGCGCCCCCCTATGGGCTGGCCGACGATTTCGAGGGTGTGCAGCAAACGCTGCGCCAGTACATTGATGACAACCAGATCCCCAAGGGAGGTTGGGTATTGGGCATCGGCTATGACACCTCGATCCTGCCAGACCATCCCGATAGTGCAATTCTTGACGCAGTATCAACCGAGCACCCAATTCTGATCATTCACTCCTCGGGCCATATCGGTGTAGTCAATTCGCTGGCAATGGAAATGTCAGGCATCAGTGCGGACAGTGAAAACCCGCAAGGCGGCGTCATTCAGAAGGCGGCGGATGGGACACCTAACGGAGTGCTGGAAGAATCTGCAATGTGGCCGGTGATGCTGAACATGCCACAGCCAGATATGGCGCAGCAGTTGGATAATCTGGAAATGTCACTGCAGGAATATGCCCGCAATGGCATCACATCGGTTCAAGATGGCCGCACCACGCCGACAGATCTGGCGCTGCTCAAGAAAGCGGCTGATGATGGAGATCTGTGGCTAGACGTGAACGCATATCCGGCAATTGAGCTTTTGAACGAGGACTGGAACCCAGACTTTGCCCACTTTGCCGACTACCAAAACGGATTAAAGCTGGGGGGCGTAAAGCTAAATCTGGATGGCTCATTGCCCGGCATGACCGCCTTCTCCTCACAGCCATACCATAAGCCCCCTACCGGTCAGACAGCCGATTACCACGGTTACCCCGCCTGGAGCGGAGAACAAATCGAGGGCTTTATTAACAAGGCTTGGGATAACGACTGGCAAATCCTGATACACACCAATGCCGACGCCGCTGGTGATCAGATGCTGGATGCGATCAAGTCACTAAAGGATGCGACAAGCAAAGACTGGCGGCCTGTGATGATCCACGCGCAAATGGCGCGTGAGGATCAGTTCGACGACATGCAGGCGCTGAACATTATCCCAAGCTTTGAAATGACCCACCCGTTCATGTTTGGCGACTACTACATGGACACGGTGCTGGGGCCAGAGCGCGGAGCGCGTAACAATCCCGGTGGCTCGGCAGCTAAGCGCGATATGCTTTTCACTATTCACACAGACGCACCTGTGGTGGTTCCGGATGTGTTGATGACAGCCTGGACCGGGGTAAACCGTGCCACCCGGTCAGGTCAGATCATTGGTGAAGACCAGCGTTTGACCGCCTACCAAGCGATGCAGGCCCTTACCAGTCACGCCGCCTATCAAAACTTTGAGGAAGACATCAAAGGCACACTGGAAGTTGGCAAGCTGGCTGATCTGGTGATCCTGTCGGCTGACCCGCTAGCGATTGACCCGATGGGAATTCGCGATATCGAAGTGCTGGAAACCATTAAGGCGGGCGAAACTGTCTACAGTGCAGACGACTAATTCGGGCGCATCTAAAGTTGGGAGGCATCTTATCGGTGCCTCCCCGCTGGTTACATAAGAATGTCATAGGCAGCGGCTAATCTCGTGATATCGTGATCTGATAACGATAACAATTTTTGGGAGTTCACCATGCCAATCAATTTAGATCGCCGGTCCTTTTTGGCCGGTTCAGCTGGTCTGATCGCACTGCATCCGTTTTCGGTTCAGGCCGCTGCCAATCAGGTGCACCTGCGTTTGATGGAAACCACCGACCTGCACGTGCATGTGTTCCCCTATGACTATTACGCCGACAAACCGCGCGACACTGTTGGTCTGGCCCGCACCGCGTCGATCGTAAAAGAGATCCGCGCCGAGGCCACCAACTCGTTGCTGCTGGACAATGGTGACTTTCTGCAAGGCAACCCAATGGGCGATTACATCGCCTATGAGCGCGGCATGAAAGAGGGTGACATGCACCCGGTGATTGCCGCGATGAACACGCTTGGATTTGAGGCCTCGACCCTGGGCAACCACGAGTTCAATTACGGGCTCGATTTTCTGATGAAGTCGCTGGCCGGGGCCAATTACCCGGTGGTCTGTGCCAATATCGCTACCGAGACCGGCGCTGGGCCGCGGGACGACAAGACCCTGTTGCCACCCTATGTGATGATCGAACGTGAGCTGACGGATGGCACTGGCGCCAAGCATCCGATCAAGATCGGTCTTATTGGATTTGTGCCACCACAGGTGATGAACTGGGATCGGCCCCATCTTGAAGGCAATGTGCAGGCGCGTGACATTCTGGAATGCGCCCGTGCCTACGTGCCAGAAATGAAGGAAAAAGGCGCTGATATCATCATCGCCCTGTCCCACTCGGGCATTGGTTCGGCGGATGAGACTGAAGGTATGGAAAACGCCTCGGTTCCACTGGCAGCGGTTGAGGGCATTGATGCCATCATGACTGGTCACAGCCACCTTGTGTTCCCATCCTCTAAATACGCCGACTTTGCTGGTGTGGACGCGGAAAAGGGCACCATTCATGGCAAGCCCGCCACCATGGGCGGTTTCTGGGGTAGCCACCTTGGCCTGATTGACCTGATGCTAGAGCGTGACGGCAATGGATGGCGTGTGGTTGGGCATGGTTCCGAGGCGCGGCCCATTTCCAAGCGCAACGAAGACCGCAGCTATACGGCCCTCGTAGAAGATGATGCAGATGTACTGGCGTCTGCTACACAGGAGCACGAGGCGACACTCTCTTATGTCCGTCGCGCGGTTGGTAAGACAGACTCACCACTGCACAGCTATTTTGCATTGGTTGCGGATGATCCCTCGGTTCAGATCGTGTCGATTGCCCAGACTTGGTACATTGAGCAAATGATGAAGGGCACTGAGTATGAAGGCCTGCCCATTCTGTCAGCGGCGGCTCCGTTTAAGGCCGGCGGTCGTGGAGGCCCAGAGTATTACACCGACGTGCCTAAGGGCGATGTGGCAATCAAAAACGTCGCTGATCTGTATCTGTATCCCAATACCGCCCGTGCGGTGCTAGTCACGGGTGCAGAGGTCAAGGATTGGCTGGAACGCTCTGCCGGGATCTTTAACCAAGTAGAGGTTGGCAAGGACGACCAGGTTCTACTGAACCCAGCCTTTCCCAGTTACAACTATGATGTGATCGACGGCGTAACCTATCAGATTGATCTATCACAGCCATCCAAATTTGGGCCCAAGGGTGAACCCGGCGATGACAGTGCCAATCGTATCGTCAACCTGATGTTTAACGGCGCACCGATTGATCCAGCAGCCAAGTTCATCATCGCCACCAACAACTACCGCGCCAGTGGCGGCGGCAAGTTCCCCGGTGCGATGGGTGATACCATTGTGTTCGAAGGCCCCGACACCAATCGCGACGTGATTGTGCGCTATATCGTTGAAAACGGCACCATCAGCCCGCGCGCCGATTCCAACTGGTCGTTTGCCCCCCTTCCCGGCACCTCGGTACTGTTTGATACCGGCCCCAAGGCAAATGACTATGTCGACAGCGTCGAAGGCATGAAGATCGCGCCAGCCGGAGAAGGCCCTGAAGGCTTTGCCCGGTTCAAGATTGACCTGTGAAGTAGACAGACAGAAACTAGAAAGGCCGTGCAACAGCGCGGCCTTTTCTAACGGTAAGTCCTGATTTCTGAGAAATGCTCGGCCAGCAGGTCAAACACCATCCGAATACGGCGACTGCTGTGCAGCTCGCGGTGGGTCACCAGCCAGACCGGCACATCAAAGGGCTCCATGTCGGGAAACGCCGGTTCAACCCCCGGCGTGCGCTGGGCCACATCATCAGTCATCACTGCTAGTCCCAACCCAGCTTTGACCATTTCCCACAGGGTCACACTGCTAGAGCTGATCATCTTGTAGTTCGCCCGGTCCAGCTGCAAGCCGCGCCCGGACAGCACACGCAACGAGCGCAGGTAGTGATCCTGTCCGATGAAATCCACGCCGGTCAGGTCTTGATTGGCATCAGGACGGCCGATCTGATCATGATAGTTAGAGGCCGCATAGAGCCGCGCCTGGGTTTGGCCCAGCTTCTTGGCGATCAGATCCGGCTGTTCCGGCTGCACGTGACGAATTGCAATGTCCGCCTCTCGCGCAGTTAGGTCGCTCACCTTGTCTGAGGCCACCAATCTGATTTCAATCCCCGGCGCCTGCTGTCTAAGTCGCGCAACAAAGGGCGGCAACATGTAGGCCATCATGGCCTCGGTTGCTGTGATGGAAACCTCACCCTCGATAGATTGCGACTGCCCTGAGGCCGTCAGCGAGATTTGCCCTGCCGCCTGCAGCATAGCGCGGGCCTGCTCTACCAGTTCAAGGCCCGATTTGGTCAAATCCATCCTGCGGCCGTTGCGTTCGAACAAAGTGACGCCCAGATCAGACTCTAGCGCTGCAATTTGACGGCCCAGTGTTGGCTGGGTCAGCCCAAGCACACGGGCCGCAGCCGAGAATGAGCCCTCGTCCACGGTGGCTAGGAAAGCACGAATTTGATTCCAGTCGAAAGAGACAGATTTCCATTCCATGCATTTTTGTATGCCAGAAGTGCAATCCTTGGCAATTCCCATACGCGGCCAGCGACACTAACTGGATTGAGAAACAGGCGCTGTCTTGCACCGGCGCAAAACAGATCAAGGACCAATACAATGACTGCACAAAACCTGGTTATTTTCGGAGCCTCTGGAAACTGCGGCCAATGGGCGGCCAAGTCTGCCATTGAACAGGGCTATAATGTACGCGTGCTGATCCGCCCCGGATCCAAGGGGGAATTTCCCGACGATTTAGAGATCATGCACGGAGAAGTTATGGACGCACAAACAGTGGACCGCGCGATGCAGGGCCAAGACGCGGTGCTTTCTTGTCTAGGTATTAAACGAAAGTCCGCATCCAACCCGTGGTCCCCTGTGGTTTCCCCGATCAATCTGGCGGAACAAAGCGCCAGAAACATCGTCGCGGCGATGAAGCGCCATGGTGTCAAACGGGTGGTATCTATCAGCGCCGCCGGGGTTGCCGAAAGCTGGTCAAAGATAAACCCGGTAATGCGGCTGTTGATCAAGTCGAGCAACGTGTCTGTTGCCTATCGTGATTTGGCGAAAATGGAGCAAGTATATAAAGACAGCGGTCTGGACAGTTTGGCCCTGCGGCCAGTTACCTTGGTCGATGGTGAACCAACTGGTGAGGCGCGGGTTGTTGACCGCTATCGACTGTCCTCAAAAATCAGCCGGGCTGATGTCGGCAGTTATATGGTGCAGTCCATTCCCCGCAAGGCACCTTTTTCTGTTCCGGCCGAGATGATTAGTGCCACATAAGCTTGTCGGTCAGCGTGGTGGATTCTATTGTCTCGTGACTTTACTAAAAGGCGCTGACGATGATCCCCACGCTCTATTCCTTTCGCCGCTGCCCCTATGCCATGCGGGCGCGGCTGGCTTTGGTTTCATCCGGTCAGCAGGTCGAATTGCGCGAAGTTGTTCTGCGAGACAAGCCAGCCGCGTTCCTTGAGGCGTCGCCCAGTGCGACAGTGCCCTGTCTGGTCACCAAAGATGGTGCCATCGACGAGAGCTTGGACATCATGACATGGGCACTGCGTCTGTCCGACCCCGAGGGCTGGCTTAATATGCCAGATGCCGGATGGGATTGGATCAGCCGCGCAGACGGGCCATTCAAAGACGCACTGGACCACACCAAATACGCCAGCCGGTATCCAGAAATGGATGCCAGTGAACAGCGTGCTCTGGCTGGCGCGTTTCTGGCGGAGCTGGATCAACAGATTGAGCAATGGATCTTTGATACGCCCAGTTTGGTGGATTACGCGATTCTGCCATTTGTTCGGCAGTTTGCCTTTATCGACAAAGATTGGTTCGACGCCCAACCCTGGCCAAAATTACAAGCTTGGCTTGATCGGTTCCTGACCTCAGACCGGTTTGCGTCAATCATGAGCAAATACCCGCAGTGGGTTGAGGGTGCAGACGTCGTACACTTCCCCCAGAAGTAGCCATTAGGTGACTCGCCACGATTCCTGTGAATTACGCCTAGGTAGCAATAGAATTGCACAGTCAAACGCCAGCGAACCCGCTTAGGGCGATGTAATCTTCACAACTCAGAATGTTCGCCAAAACTTTTTTCGCCTGCAAAAGTAGTTTTATGAGGCGCTGACAGCCGATTCTGAGCGTCAATAAGTGATCCAGAATCGGCTTTTCCATAAGTCACTCAAGCCAAAACAAAAGCCACCGAAGCCTTTGTTTTATTGATGCTAACTAAAAATCACAGGCCCAAGGATAGCCTTTAGTGGCCGGGCAACACCCCTACCAGAAAAGATATCCCCAGTGCTTCTAGTCAATTTTTCAAACACCTTTAAGTATCCCCACATTCGCAATTAGGAACCTATTAAGACTTACAACCCAGATTGGTCCTTGCATCCTGGGTGGGGTGGCGCTGATAAGTTGAGTTTCAAACGAACAACTATTTGCATAGTCAGAACGGCCTTTAATAAGCCCCTTTGGGCGAAACAACGTGAGGAATCTCACGTTACGTAAGGAATATGATTATGACCAGCATTCTGACAAACAACGGCGCAATGGTTGCTCTGCAGACTCTTCAGTCGGTGAACAACGATCTGACCGATACTCAGAACCAAATCTCAACTGGTAAAAAAGTAGGCTCAGCCAGCGACAATGCTGCGGTTTGGGCGATTTCCAAGACAATGGAATCCGATGTGTCAGGTTTTGAGGCTATCTCTGAAGCCCTGGCAGTGGGTGAAGCAACTGTAGCGGTTGCATCTGCCGGTGCAGAAAACATCGTGGACAAACTGGTAGAAATCAAGGAATTGGTAGTATCAGCCCAATCTGAAAACGTTGACCACGTCAAAATTCAGACAGACATCACCAAAAAAGTTGAACAGATTGATGCGATCATGAGTGCAGCCCAGTTCAACGGGGTCAATCTGCTGCTGGACACTGTTGATGGCACCGAAACTAGCTTGGGTGTTCTTGCCTCGCTTGACCGGGTCGGCCCTACTGGTACACCTGCTGCCACTGAGATCGACATTGCGGCACTTGATTTCACAAACAACTTGGACATGTCCTCTATGACAGCAATCGCGGACAGCACCACAGCTGCCTCTGCATTGACTGAAATCGAAGCCTTCCTAAGCACTGCCATCGACGGCGCTGCCCAGTTGGGTGCAGACAAGGCTCGTCTGACTGACCAGGGTGAATTTGTTGGCAAGCTGAGCGACGCCATGAAACAGGGTATCAGTGCAATGACTGACACCAACATGGAAGAAGCCTCGGCTCGTCTGAAGGCACTACAGACACAGCAGCAGCTGGCAGTTCAGTCACTGTCGATTGCAAACGGTGCACCATCTTCGCTGATGTCACTGTTCCGCTAAGGACTTTAGCTCGGGGCGTATATCGCGCCTCGGGCATTTTAAAAATTGCAATAGCCGCCCAATTGAATTGGGCGGCTATTGTTTATTGTGGAAAAGCATTACTTGGCCGACAAGACCGCACCACTTGGTCAGACAGACAATGCTGAAATTAAAAAGGCCGCCCAGTGGGCGGCCTCTTCCGAATTAATCAAAACAAGAATTACTCTTCTTCGAGTGCTTCAACAGCCTTCTGCAGGTCGTCTTTGGAGACTTCCTTTTCAGCTACAGTTGCCAGTTCGAACACATAGTCGATGATCTTATCTTCGAAGATTGGCGCGCGCAGCTGCTGCTGCATCTGAGCGTTTTTCTGAACGAATTCAAAGAACTCACGTTCCTGACCTGGGTACTGGCGAGCCTGACCCATGATAGCCTGAGTCATTTCAGCGTCGGTCACTTCGACTTCAGCTTTCTGACCCAGCTCGGCCAGCAGCAGGCCCAAACGTACGCGGCGTGTTGCCAGCGATGTGTGCTCTTCTGTGGTTTCGATCTCGGGGTGATCGTGACCTTCGACTTCTGGGTTATCTTCGTGCCACAGCTGATGAGCGATCTGGCCAGCTTCGGCTTCCAGCAGCGATGGTGGCAGGTCAAATGAGACCAACTCGTCCAAAGCATCCAGAGTAGCGCGCTTCATCACGGCGCGCGAAGCACCAGCGTATTCAGCTTCCAGACGCTCGGAGATCTGAGACTTCAGACCGTCCAGATCTTCGGCACCAAATTTCTTGGCCAGCTCGTCATTCAGCTCAGCCGCAACCGGAGCTTTCACTTCTTTTACTGTGCAAGCAAACACAGCGTCTTTGCCAGCCAGGTTCTCAGCGCCGTACTCAGCTGGGAAAGTGACTTTAACGTCCTTTTCTTCGCCAGCTTTCAGGCCAACCAGCTGCTCTTCGAAGCCGGGGATGAAAGAGTTGGAACCCAGAGTAAGTGGGTAATCTTCGCCAGCGCCGCCATCAAAGGCAACGTCGTCAACTTTGCCCAGGAAGTCGATGACAACTTGGTCACCATCTTCGGAGGCTGCGCCTTCTTCGCGAGCTGCAAAATCCTGAGCAGTTTCGGCCAAGTTAGCCAGTGCTTCGTCAACGTCGGCTTCACCGGCTTTGACAATCAGTTTTTCCAGCGAAATGGACTTCAGGTCTACTTCAGGGATTTCTGGCAGCGCTTCGTAGGACATTTCGACTTCAACGTCGCTGCCCGGCTTCCAGTTGTCGCCATCTTTCATTTCGACTTTTGGCTGCATCGCAGGACGATCGCCGCTGTCTTCGAAGTGCTTATTCATGGCACCATCGATGGTTTCCTGCATAGCTTCGCCCATGAGACGCTCGCCATACTGCTTTTTCAGCAGCGCCATAGGGACTTTACCCTTGCGGAAGCCCTTCATTTCGATGCCCGGCTGAGCTTCGACTAGCTTTTCGTTTACCTTAGCGTCCAATTCGGCAGCGGTAACGGTAATCGCATAGCCGCGTTTCAGACCTTCGTTCAGCGTCTCAGTGACCTGCATGTCATTCCCCATAGAGATTCGGGGCATGCACAGAGACATCCCCCCAGATAAATTTGACGCCTTGTATTTCTACTAAGCCCGTGGCGCAAGAGGCATTGCTGTTTGACACGGCTAGTTGAGCGGGAAAGCCCGATTTTCTGCGTGTACCAATGAAAAAACACGCCCCGAAGGGCGTGTTCTTAGATTACGGGGCTTGATAGTGGCCGCTTAGAACTTCCAGCGGGCACCAGCCATGATTACGCTACTGTCGTTGTAGCTGGTGCTGGAGTCATCATAGGAGTACTCGCGGTAGGCCAAGTAAGCCTCGACATTGTAGTTGTCGATTTTCTGAACAGCAGCTACGCCCCAGGATTGAGCAGAGTCACCTGTCGAGGCCATGTCGGAGCCGTCATAGTAGTCGACTGAGAACGAGGTCGAACCCAAAGGCGTCCAGTCAGCTGTATACCCAAGCTTGGCATAACCGTAGTTGCCTGCAATATCGCGCTCGCCTGCGACAAGCGCCAGCGACAGTCCAGTGGGCATGTGCTCAAGAGCTACCGAGCCGGCGATGTCACGTTTATCGTCCTTACCGGTTTCTTCAGTCCAGGCTGCACCCAGAGCTGCATCCAGCGCAAAGTCGCCTATATTCTCATTATTGTACCGAACAGCGACGTCATAGGTTTCGCGGTCGTTGTTGGTTTTAAGAATATCGGTACCGTAGGACGCCGAGAATACAAACCCATTGTAGTTATTGGTGTCGTAACGCACGCGTCCAAGACGGCCACCGTCGTAGTCTGTAAAGACATCACCGACAGAGACGCCGCCTGGTCCACCCGTGAATTCATAGCCGCCCGCAGGGTCAGCAACTGCAACACCCGCAACAACGCCAGTGCCTGACCGGTCACTGCCTGCAATTCCGTCAGAAGCCATGGAGCCTTGACCAACCGAGAAACGGCCATAGCGCGCAGTATCAAACTGAAGGTCGACGTGGCGGATGTTGGTGCGATCCCAGCTTAGGTTGTCACCAGTTGAGGCTTGGCTGACACCGTCGGAGGAGCGAAAACCAAACGCCGTTTCAAAATGGAACGTCAGCGAGTTTTCGCCGTACGCCTGCTTTAGACGGAAACCAATCCGCGAATTGGACCCAGCATTGTCGACCAAACGGTTATAAGTTTCGGTCCCGTCGTCATATGATTGGAACGATGGGTTAAGCTGACCATACCAGGTAAAGCTACCGCCGGTATCGTTTTCATAGGTTGGTCCCGCGAAGGCTGGCGAGGTGATGGCGACGGCCAGTGCAGCTGCACTTGCGCTTGTTATAAGTTTTGTTCTCATGAGTTAGTGCTCCTAGTTCCTCATAATAGCCCGGTTCCCTCGCTCCATCCAAAAGGTACCCGGCATGTGACTTGCGGCTAGCACGGGTTTTTTTTGTTGCCGAGACTTGAAAGAAAGCGACCGAATTCAGGGCGCGCAAAATGGCGAAATCTTGCCCAAAAATAACGGGAACGTGAAATTTTACCCCATGAGAGCAAGAGCTTATGTGATCCAGTTCACATAAGGCAGTGCCGGGCGAATGGCAGCCATGTGCAAAACGAATCTTTAAAAAGATGGTCCACGTTGCGGCCAAGCCGCGCATTTAATTTGTAAGCTGTGTACCAAAATACTTGGCCTTTAGGTATCCTCCTTTTTCGTCACGTTGCGGGCACCATGATTGAACCTGCAGCATCTTAAAAATTAGCGGGCACGATGCACCGCACCCTGCCGCAAGTCATCACAGCGAATTGACCAAGAGCAGTCCGTGTATTTCACCGGCTGGTCAGTGCTGCGGAATGACGTCACAATACAGTTATACTGTACATTATATATGAGGCGAGAATGCCCAAACAACTGGATCTCTTTCACCCGGCTGAATTGGCGTCATGGGCCAGTGGCTCTCTCTTCTCTTATAGCTATAGATTTGTAGCTTTGGATGTGGAAACGGCAAATAACGACCGCGGTAGTATCTGCCAGCTGGGTTTGGCCTTGGTGGATCACAACGGCACGATAGAAACCACCAGCTTTATGATTGATCCGGAAGTCCGGTTTGCGCCGTTCAATATACGGCTGCACGGCATTGGCCCCGAAACGGTCGCTGGACACCCCCGATTCATGGACGTTCTGGACCCACTTCGCGATTTCCTGGCGAGTCACCTGTTGGTTCAGCACAGTCAGTTTGACCAAAAGGCCATCAGCGCAGCCTGCCAGCGTTACGGTCAGCCGAATCTGAACGCGCGATGGCTGAATAGCGTGCAAATTGCTCGCAAAGCCTGGCCACATTTGCGCGGAAATGGCGGTCACGGGCTCGCTAATCTCCAAAAAGTGTTAACGCTGGACTTCAAACACCATGACGCAGGAGAGGATGCGAGGGCCGCAGCGCAAGTTATTTTGCATGCCGAGGCCGAAACAGGGTCAAATTTTATAGATTAATTCTAGCCTAAGTAGCGCATTTTTGCGCCCTACAACCGAGCCGATTGTCATCATTGATTCGCGGATTTTTCAGCTTTTTCAGCGTCACATTACCGGCAAGCGAAATTGATTTTGCCTCCACCCTACCTCCAATTGCACGGTGCAACTTGGGCGCGCTAAGCGCCACACCAGTCAAGATGCAACGCGGGAATATTCACCAAGGATCTGATCTAATCCCGGGCTCTCGGTTAGGACATTCCGGGATCAGGGGTGCTAGAAAGTAGATGCACCGAACGACAAGGTGGCACGGCGGCAAACAGCCTTCTGTATAGTCAGAACGACTCCTAAGCCCAGTCAACAGACTGGGTTCAACCTGGGGTCAAATCCCCAAACATGACTATCTGGAGTACTAAAAATGACCAGCATTCTTACAAACAACGGCGCAATGGTAGCTTTGCAGACTCTGTCTTCTGTGAACAACGACCTGACCGAATCTCAGAACCAGATTTCAACTGGTAAAAAGGTTGGATCAGCCAGCGACAACGCCGCTGTATGGGCAATTTCCAAGACTATGGAATCTGACGTAGCCGGTTTCGAAGCCATCTCAGAAAGCCTGGCAGTGGGTGAAGCAACTGTTTCCGTTGCATCCGCTGGCGCTGAGCAAATCGTTGAAAAACTGACTGAAATCAAAGAGTTAATCGTATCCGCTCAGTCGGAAAACGTTGATCACGCTAAGATCCAGGACGACATCACCAAGAAGAGCGAACAGGTTGCAGCCATCATTGGCGCCGCTCAGTTCAACGGTGCAAACCTGCTGGCAACAGACGTTGACGGCGCAGGTGCCACCAGCGTTGGCGTCCTGGCTTCGCTTGACCGTGTTGGCCCAACAGGCACACCAACAGCAACTGAAATCAGTATTGCAACTGTTGACTTCGAAGCAAACATTGATCTTGCTTCTAACCTGACAGCCATCACTGACAGCGCAACTGCTGCGACCGCTCTGGGTGAAGTCGAAGCCTTCCTGACTACAGCCATTGACGGTGCGGCCCAGCTGGGTGCTGACACTGCCCGTCTGTCAGACCAGGGTGAGTTTGTGTCCAAGCTGACCGATGCCATGAAGATGGGTATCAGCGAGATGACTGACACCAACATGGAAGAAGCATCGGCTCGCCTGAAGGCTCTGCAGACACAGCAGCAGCTGGCTGTTCAGTCGCTGTCGATCGCCAACGGCGCTCCACAGTCCCTGATGTCACTGTTCCGTTAAGATAATACCCCGGGGCGCTTCGGCGCCCCGGACTCTTTGACAACATCCCACGAAGCCTAGGCTATGGGATGCATTGTTTTTTGCCTGATGGTTAATTTTTCAATGACTGACTAATCGCCTCTAAGAGGTCTGCCCGTAGGACTGGTTTCATTAATTGCGAGTCTTTTTTTTGTAGTTTGTTACCCTCATCAGTTGTGCCTTCGATATTTCCAGACATGAAGATCACAGGCGTATCCGGTGCAATGTCGCGAACTGCTTTGCTGAGTTCCCTCCCCTGCAAGTTCCCCGGCATCTTAATGTCTGTCAGAAGCAAATCAAACGTCGGATTCGCCTTAAACAGTTCCAACGCCTCATCTCCACTCGATGCATCAGTTACCGAGTAGCCCGCTTTTTTGAGCGTCACGACCAATACAGAGCGTAAATTCACCTCATCTTCGGCAACTAGAATACTCTGTTCATTGCTCGAAGGAAGCTCTACCTCGGGCTGAGTTACCACGGTTCCATCCTCTTCCTCATCTTCTGCCTTGAAAAATAGCTTTACGGTTGTACCCGCCCCCAGTTCGGAGGTGACCCTAACCGTTCCCCCGGACTGGCGCATAAATCCCATTGTCATTGGCAACCCAAGCCCGGACCCGGTGTCGACCGGCTTGGTAGTAATAAACGGTTCAAAGATTTGGGAGAGCGTCTTTTCCGACATGCCAGTTCCAGTGTCAGTGACTGATATAACGACATAACGCCCCGGTTCAATTTCATCCTCTCGGGCATCTATACAGCTCTTAGCGACCTCGGCATTTTCAGTTTCTATCGTCAACACCCCACCATCCGGCATCGCGTCGCGGGCATTCAGGATAAGGTTCAACAGGGCGGTTTCTGTGGAGCTGATATCAGCCTTGGTCAGCCACAACCCCGTCAAAAGAGAGGTTTCAACTTCGATACCTAATGGAAGCGCCCGCCCTGCCCATTTTCGTGTTTCGAGAACCATCTTGTTTAGGTCGACCACCTGAGGTTCTAACCTCGCCCGGCGCGCATACGCCAGCATGGCGCCTGTCAGTTCCGCCCCACGCCGGGCTGCGCCTATGCCGACGTCGACCAAATCCAGATGTTCCTCTTCCGAAAGGTCATCGCGCAATAACTCCAGGCTGCCCATAATGGCCGCCAGGATATTGTTAAAATCATGGGCTACACCGCCCGTCATCTTACCGACGCTTTCAAGTTTCTGAGCATGCAAAGCGATACTTCGCTCTTTTTCGAGCTGCTGTTGCACCTCCACTTCCGAGGTGACATCCATGAGAATTCCGTCGGTAAGAAGGCTCCCGTCCTCTTGATGATAAGCACGGGTATTGGTCTCTAGCCATTTGATTTCGCCTGAGCGCGCAACAATCTTGAAACGATGCGTGTAGGGTTTATGTTCGTCAGCCGCCCTGGCAGCCAGTTCTGCTAATTCACGCACATCTTCGGGAGCAATGGTAGACTCCAGAACTTTGGCGTCTGCGTAAATTTCTTCCTCCGTGAATCCCCAGATATCTTTGCACTGCGGACTGACATATGTGATTTCCACGTTCTTAAAGTCTGCGACCCTTCGGCTAATCACCATACCCGGCAGGTTTGATATGATGCGTTGGAACCGGGCCTCGGATTGGTCACGTTGCTCTTCGGCCAAATGAAGTTTGGAAGCGTCGCGGACCATCAAAACAGATTCATCACATCCGAAAATTGGACAAAGTCGGTATTCGCGAAAATGGCGAACGCCGTCGAGATCCAACTGGTTCGTCCAAGTCACTGGGCCCTTTTCCTTTTGGAACCTGCTGAACTCTTTTTTGAACTTTTTGCCCATAGCAGGCGGCAAAACGTCTGCGAACAAATTGCCGTACTGGTTGACTTGGTTCTTGAACCAACTTCTTTCCAGCTGAAGTCGATAGTCCAGAATTCTGCCATCTTTATCAAAATGAAAGTAATTGTCTGATGTCGCGTCCAACAGTGCTTCCAAGTGATTTCGTTGGTGTTCAGTGGCGCCTTCCCAAACCGGATGCGAACCGTTCTTTGCTGAAACGCTGCTACTGTCCTGATCAACGTCGTCAGGACCCAACGCCCCGCCCTCTTCTGTCCTGAGATCCCGTGGCTGTACATCTTGGCGCAACAGCCTGATAGGCCCAAGAACACCCCGTTCCAACAAACGCATTGCAGCTATCCAGCAAACAACCAGAACACCTCCAAAAATGGCGAGATGAAGTGCGGTCTGTTTCGTAGCAGCTAACAAACCTGCATCAACCGGCACCCCCAGGCTCATCCACACATGCTCCTGATCCGGGCGATTGATCAGAGCTTGGTGGACGAAGAACCTCGTCTGACCATCCGGCAGAGCAACAACTTCGCCAACACTGGTATTGCTCACGTCACCGGAAGGTCCAATTTCGGAGATCCAAGGGCCTGGTAACTCAGAGGACCGCGGGAATGACGCTGCGATTTGCCCAGCCTGGTCAATGATCACGGCCACAGCGTTCTCTGGCAAGCCCCCGTCAGACAGTGCTTTGTGCCACCAGTCCCAAGAAACGACCGCAACCACTGCTGCGGTAGGCTTTGCACTGTCCGGATAAGGTTTGACGGGGAAGGCAAAACCAATACCGTTGCCATCAGCGGCCTCGTCAAGCACCATACCCCCGACACTAAAAGCATTTTCATCCAACGCACGCTGGAGAAAGCCGGGATCGGAGATGTATCTTGCGCTCTTCAATGGCCTGGAATTACACAACAAACTACCGTCACCAGATGACAGTGCAATGTCGCTATATTGCGGGCTTAGCGCCAATACATGCGCTAGGAATGCCCTGCACGATGGGGCAGATGGCGACAAGACTGCGGGCATTTGCGATAGTTCAGAAAGGAAAAGGCGTGTTTCTTCGGTCAACCGCGCCTGTCGTTGGACAATCTTCTCGGCAATCCTTTTTGCCTCGTCTTGATAGGCATCGATTGCGTTCCTTCGATCTTGAACACCCATCAATACTATGATGCCCATCGCAGGCACGGCGACCAGTGACAAAAGAAACCGCAGCTGGTTCTTTATTGTTCTGATTTGTCCGATAGGATCGGCGTGCCTGATTGCATCTGCCTTACGATTGGCACTCTCGGTCATCCCCACACCTTTGACAATTGCCAACAGGCGACCAATCGACCTGGTTGCAAATTTGTTTCCAGACTTACATTTAGCGCTCTTCCTGCACATTTCCGCTTCTAGCGAGTGTAAATCCCAAAACTCGGTTGGATGATGAAATCACTGGGCAGTCAAAACAAACAAGAAGACTGCGATGGCGCCATAGGCACCTTGCAAACGATGAGAAAGCTAGGTGACCTACCCTCTCCCACCGAGAGTGGGCCAAAGCATGTGAACGTATTTGGCTACGTCATTCATCCCGATTCACGTAATAGTGCCCACCCGAGCTACTGTTTCCATAATTGTATCGCCGAATATACACCAATCCCAGCGGTTTCGCAGATCAGAAAAGACGGGTAACCGCATGACTAATAACACTTTTCAAAACTGCAACACGGCAATCTCAATATTTTCAGAAAAAGTATTTTCCCCTCTGGACCTCGCCAAAATCCATAGCTATATGATCACATATATTCCGGCGTAGCTCAGCGGTAGAGCAGTTGACTGTTAATCAATTGGTCGTAGGTTCGATCCCTACCGCCGGAGCCATAAAAAGCCCTTAAGCCCAAGAGCTTAAGGGCTTTTTTGGTTTTTAGATACTTCTGGAATTTTCGACTTGCCACCGAATTTGTCACCATTTTTTTACGAGAAACATGAGATCCCAGTTCTTACCGTCACAACTCTATATATTACAAAATCCATTACCACTGCTAACATTTGAGCGTAAAATTCCAGACACCTACACGAATCCACCACCCACATCGAATGCGCTCAAAACTCCAAACAAACCTGTAGTTCCGACGATCAATAATATTGTTTAAAACGCCATATTCAACGCTGTCGCTCCTAATCTGGACAGACCGAATGTTTCGCCTACTTTCCTTAGAACCCGTTTCCGGTGGTGGGAACGCGGCCTGCAACGATAACAATCCACTTCGCGGCGGACCGCAGTCCTCCTGAGTTGGGCTCTTGGTTCCGAGAGAACAACGTGTCCATAACATTCGAGTAATCGACATCAGTTTTGCTGGCAGTGAATTGAGCAATCATCTCAGTGCTTTTGTCGCGCATTCGATCTTCAATATCATGCCAGACTTCCAAGATCCGCTTTTATTCTTTATTCAATATTCATGCGCATTTGTTGGACTTCCTCATCCTGACAAACCAGCCTCCTGCGTACGTCAGCAGAGTTTGGGTTCCAAAGGCGACTTAAACTAAGAGAGGGTTTAGCTCATCTGATTGGTTTGATTATGCGGCGTACTGCCTATGATGCAAGCGTCGCTCTTCGAACGTCTTCTGTTTGATCCTTTCTCGCTGCTGTAGAATGGCTTTGTCCCGTCCGAAGTCGACATCTTAAGGTGTGACGTTGTTCAGGATCTCGTGGAATCGCTAGTGGTTGCAGTGGTCGACGAAGGCTCCGATCTGGGCTTCGAGATCATCTGGGAGCAAGTAGTTTTCTAGCAGTTTGGATTATAACGCGCTTTGGCCTGCGCGCCGCTATCGTTTCAGGACTTCTTGTGAAGACGGCAGCCTCCGGAGCTCGTGGACAGGTACAATCTGCTGCAATGTTGTTTTCTGCATCAGCTGAAATGGGATTGGGTGTTACCGTGTTCCAGACAGCTCTTCCTGCTGCAACGCGTATTTGGACGCCCACGCATGTCGCACTTGGCAGCTCAGTTTACCTCAATGATATGATGATTGGCGAATTGTCGGGGGCTGGTCTGACTCTACCCGTTGAACCCCATTGGCAGAGAGCGATTGGCGATTTGCTTTGGTCCTTTGGTCTATCCCATTACTGCTGATTGCATTGTTAGTGGCGCTGACGCGCTCTCCTAGGGATCAATCCGCAATAGAAAGAGCCAGGCTGCCGAGTCTCCGTCACATAGCATCGTTGCCCAAATGGAATGACCTACGCGTCTGGCGTTACGGGTTGCTCTTGGGCAGGTCAGTTGTCGCCTTCTTCGTGGTAAACGCCTATTCCGGTTTAATCCTCCAAGCGAGGGGAGAATACGATGCTGCAAAAGAGTTTCACTTAGCCTACAACACTACACCGTTGCTTGCCTCATTTGCAGTACTGAGGGTGCCGCGTTGGGTCTGTGCCCGTGCCCATTTTGGGCTGGAAACAGCTGATTGATGAGACCTGCACCAAAGGCAGTGTCTGACGTCAGACAAGTACTCAAAATCAGATCAACAGAAGTGAAAGCACAGGGAAATAGCTCAGCAAGACGAGAATGAATGCAACAACCAAGAGGAATGGCCACAACGCTTTCAGAATTTCACCGGGTGTTGTGTTACTCATCGCTGAGGCGATATAAAGCCCGATCCCAACCGGCGGCGTCAACAGGCCCAAAGCAAGGTTCAGGCAAACCACAACCCCAAACTGGTAAGGGCTGATGTCATAGGATCCCATCGCAATTGGCAACAAAATCGGGGTGATAAGAATGATTGCGGCGATGCCGTCGATTACCATACCCACCACCAACAACGCTGCATTCACGATCAGCAGGAATAGGAACGGATCGGATGTGACCGAGGTAATCAGGCTCGCCAGTTTCTGCGGTACCTCTTCATAAATGATGACCCAACCAAACACACTGGCCGCGGCAATCATAAAGATGATCATCGACGCGTTGGCAGCAGTGCGCGTGAACATCTCTCCCAAATGGGATGGCTTCAATTCACCATAGAACAGCCAGCCAACAAGAAAGGCGATCAAAGAGGCGATGGCAGCGGACTCGGTTGGAGTGGCTATCCCAAACAGAATTCCACCGATGATAGAAAGTGGGATCAAAAGGGCGGGCATCGCATCAAGAAGGGCGTTAGCGGCCTGCTTGCGCGTTAGCCAAGCGCCTTTAGGGAATTGGTGCACCCAGCCAATGACTGTAATTACAAGGGCGAAGGCCGAGGCTAAAAGCAAACCAGGGATGATCCCGGCTATGAACATTTCGCCAATGGGGATTTGCGCCAACACACCATAGATCACAAACATCATCGATGGGGGAATAACCGGAGCCAGAAGCCCACCCGCAGCTGTTGTGGCGGCCGCAAATCCTTTGTCATGGCCTTCTTCCTCCATTGCCGGCACCATCGCCCGCGACATAACCGCGATCTGCGCTGTGGCGGAGCCAATGATCGCGGCCATGAACATGTTGGCCAGTAGGTTGATATAGGCCAGACCACCGCGAAAACCGCCGACAAAAACCCGCGCAGCATTGATCAGCCGCTTTGTCATGCCACCTTCGTTCATCAACTCTCCTGTTAGCATAAACAGCGGAATTGCCAGCAGGCCGTAGTTCTCCAATCCGCCGAACATTTTTAAGGCGATACTGTCATAAAGAACCGTATTGCCGCTCTGCCAGATGTACCAAACAGCAGCGATGACCAGAACGATGGCCACGGGGACCGACAGGATCAATGTGGCAAGGAAAATGAATGCAGTCATTGGTCTGCCTCCCGAACTGGATTGGAAAACAAGTGCATCGCGGAATGAAGCACAGCTCCGAAGGCAAAAAACCACATCACCAGCCAGAACAAATATTTCGGCACACCCAGCGTCGAAGTCGGCTCTGCATAGATGAAATTGAACGTTGCGCCCTGAAACGCCACTGTATCAAATCCAGCGCGGGCAAGCTCAAGCGGTGAGAACCAGCGCCAGCAAAACCACACCACGGCAATTGCAAAGGCGAACACTATCAGATCAACCACCTTTTCGATTATGGCCTTGACCGCAAGGGGCACGGCGTCTGTGAGCAACGTAATTGAAACCGAGGTTCGGTAGTGCATTGCCGCGGATGCGCCAAAAAACGTCATCCACACCATCGTATAAATGGCCAATTCATCGACCCAAAACAGCGCAGCGCCAAGAGAGCGGGTCGCCACGTTTAACAAGATCAAGAGGGTAATCATTAGCGCCAGAAAGGCCGAGCACCATAGCTCCATTTTCGCCCAAGATCGTGATAGCAGATAGAGCATATACCCCCCTCCCCCAAGAAAAGGACGCAGGCATACCCGCGTCCCTTAGTCATAGGTGTTATTTCTTACTGGGTTTCCGAAGCAGTTGTACGCAGGTCGCCAAGCGACTCTGACTTCTGCTCCCAAGCTGCATTCCATTCGCTTATGGCATTGCCAAAGAAGGCCGCATCAACCTTGGTAAAGGTCTTGCCGGTGCCCTTGATCTGGTCCAGCCAGCCCGCTTCTTTTTCGATATAGCTGTCGATGGTGCTGTCGACATGACTGGCCATCAATTCGCCAATCATTGCCCGATCTTCCTCTGACAGACCTGCCCAGACCCGTGCCGACACAAGACCCACCATCGGGAACATCATGTGGTCGGACTGCAGGATTGTATCAGCGTGCTCATAGTACTTCAGCACCCAGATCAGCTCGGCGTCCATATCAATGGCATCGACCTGACCGTTTGCCAGCGCGTCATAAACCGATGGCAGAGGCATCGGTGTCGGTGCCGCGCCAACAGCGTTATAAAAGTCCAAAATCGGAGCGAACGGAGTGATCCGCAGTTTGCGACCCTCAAGATCGGCAGTGCTACTCACGTCCCCACGGCTTACGATCTGGCGCAGCCCCGCCATGCCATAACCAACGCCAACCACTCCGACCTGAGCAGGCAGCGGGCTCAGCATGGATTTGGCAGTGCCAGAACGCAATATGCGCCCGGCATGAGCGATATCATTCGCCAGATAGGGCGCATAGAACGCGCCCAGATTTGGGGCTCGGTTTGAAACTTCAGCCACTGTCATAAACGCCATATCCAGCGCGCCGGTTTGAAGCTGCTGCAGCATCTCGGCCTCATTTCCAAGCTGTCGGGCTGGAAAAACTGAAACGCTGTGGGCGCCGCCACTAGCTTCGGCCAGATCCTCGCCAAAAGCTTCGGCTGCCTTGGTCCAGATATGCGGCGGCGGTGTGATCAGTCCCAACCGGAACTCATCTGCCTGCGCTGTAATTGATGACACCGCGACCACCGCGGTTGACGCGAGTGTTCTCACGAATTTTTTCATGGTAATCCCCTTTTTTTCAAACTGATTTAGATCTTCACCCAGCCTTCAGGCGGTTTACCTTTGCCGGGATGGACTGTGCCGCATTCGGGACAGGTCCGTGCGTCCATGTCGTTGTGAAACGCCTCATATATTTTTGGAAGCGCGGTCACGATGCCCTCTGGCCCACCCAGCGGCAGCTCAACGCGATGCACTCGCGTTTCACAGTTGAAACAGTGCCATTCAAAACCTTCCAACATGCCCGGTTGACGTGGCGCCTCCACGACGATCCCCAACCCCTCATTTGGCCGCTGAGGCGCGTGGATGGTATGTGGAGGCAACAGGAACACTTCACCTTCACGGACCGGAACGTCATAGATCTTCCC
This sequence comes from Parasedimentitalea denitrificans, assembly GCF_011813015.1. GTDB lineage: Bacteria > Pseudomonadota > Alphaproteobacteria > Rhodobacterales > Rhodobacteraceae > Parasedimentitalea > Parasedimentitalea denitrificans. The sequence goes on from NZ_QHLQ01000010.1 coordinate 113,454, forward strand.
ACTGTCAGCGATCTTCAGAACCATGTCGCCCTTGATCTGAAAGAACCATTCCTCGACCGGATCATCGTGGAAATCTACACGCGTGTTTCCCCCGCCAACAACCATGACAATCATGTCGCCCTCTTTGTGCAGAAGCTGATTGTTAACTGGCGGCTTCAATTTGTCTTGGTTGTCTTCAACCCATTTCTGAAAATTGAACGGGGTCAATGTTGGATGTAGATTCATGGTACCCTCCTCTTTCACTAAACCCTGAGAGATATTGGCCATAACAGCAAAGGCTATTGCAGGAAGTAGGTATCGGAAAATCTTATATCGGGAATGCATTGGAAACGTCTACGTCCAGCATCCCGTTACAACCGGACCAGCAATGCGGTTCCAACTAGGACAAGACCCACACAAAGGATAATCTTGGCGTTCAATTGGGCGCCATCCCCCGACAAAATGGCTGCAAGCGCAGCCGCGAAAATGACTTCAAGCGTTCCGAGAACCGCAACCACAGGAACCGAGGCAGAACTGAGAGCAAAGAACTGCAACATCTGGCCGATACTAAGTGACAGTGCCGCCACCCATTGCCATGGCCCGTTTTGTGCAAGCGACCACATTATGGAATTCCGAAATCCACTGCGAAAACATGCTCTAGCAATCAGCCAGACCAGTCCGGCTAAGGCCCCAACAAATGTCCCGAAAGCAGGATCAGGAACACTTTCCATCCCCAAGCTGCGCAGGCAGTACGCCATCGCATAGAACGCTGCTGAACTAACGGCCCAGACATACCCCGATAGCACCCCAGAAGGCAGGCGGCCCGCAGGTCCAAAAAACAACAGCACCGCGGTTAGAACGATTGCACCGCCGGTCGTCTCTCTTACTCCTGGAACAGTGCCTAGGATCAAAAAGGCAAATGGCACTGCGAATACCGGAGTCAAACGTCTAAGGATGCTGGCACGGACGGCACCAAGCCGTTCGGTGGAAACATAGAGGCAGATACGGCCAAAGACGATCGAGAACAGCCCGGCCAGCGCAAATATTAACAGGCCCCAGCGACCATCTGCAGTTTCGAACCGTTCCAGTCCCACATGCCCGAACTTCTGCCAGATAAAGCCACTTATTACCGCCGTCAGAATGACGGAGAGCAATAGGCCGTTGTCATGACTTTTGCCCCCCTGCCCCCGAACGATCGCAACACTCGCCGCGCCATAGAACAGCGCCGACAACAATACGAGGATTTCCCCAGGCATCAGCGTCGACACCAGTCGGGCATGGCTCTACAGCTTCAAGCCGCATCTCTCAAACGCATGTCGAACGGTCGCTTTTTCAGCCTCTGTCAGCTCCAACATCGGATGACGAACCGCACCACCGACTTGACCTAAGAGTTCTTGCCAGTACTTGCCATGAGCTGTGGGCTTGCCACCCGGTTTGGTACTTTTGATGGCTTCGCGAACAGGGTTCAGGCTATCGCGCACCTTACGGGCTTCAGCGAATTTCCTTTGAAATGCCAATTGAGTATATTCGTGCATCCGCATGTCGTTTTTTGTCTGCAGCTGATAGGGCGGCGATGAGCAAAGGTAGAGCTTCCAGTCCAGCTCCTTAATGTTGTCCAGCCAATCACCCTCGGCGGATGTTGAAACGTGGATCTTGTCGCCGATCATGTGGCTCAGCCGCTTATACATCTCACGTGGCACAGAATATTTGATCGCCATGATGTTTGGCAATTCAGCGATGCGCGCACAGGTCTCAGGCTCCATCAGGTAGCCACTGTCCGGGTGGCTCCACATGGCGATGCCGATATCCAGACGGTCACAAAGATACTTGTAGTAATTGAACAGAACTTCGTCGCGATCACTGCAAAAGCTGAGCACCGGCGCATGCACGACCACATAGTCGGCGCCGCAGTCCTGAGCGTGACGGCCCAGTTCAAGCACCGTATTCACGTTCTGATCCGAGATCGACATGATTGTACCGGCTTTGTCGCCACACTCATCAACGGCAAGCGTCATATTGCGCTTACGTTCTTCAAGACTCATTGAGAAGAACTCACCCTGCTTACCAGCAATGAACAGCCCCTGAATTTCCAGGTCATCAATCCAATGGCGAATGTTGCTGCGCAGGCCCGTTTCGTTAAGCGAGCCGTCCTCGGCAAACGGGTTCAGGGCTGCAGCCCAAATTCCGCGCATATTTTCACGCGCATATTCCTTGGCCTCAAATTTAGAGTATTTCATTGCGTGCACCTTGTGTGGATGTCGGCTGGCTTTGTCGCCTTTCTGCGCGCAAACCAAGGGATCGGCCAATTCGAAACGTCAAAAACAGATATCAAAAAAAACTATACCAAATCAATCTGAGTTAAAGCTACATAGCGCCAGCAAACTGGAGACGGCAATGATTGTAGGAATTATCGGCAATGGGGCGATCGCCCGCCATGTGAGAGAGCATATCGCGTCATCCAACCATATTCTTGGCGCTGTCTTGCTACGACCGGAACGGCGCGGGGAACACCAGGGCGACCAGCATGTCTACTCAGTCGACGAACTGCCGGACGATCTGGATCTGATGATCGACTGCGCCGGACACAGTGCTTTGTCGGCCTATGGCGCAGAAATCTTGCAACGCGGTACAAATCTGATCACGGTTTCAATTGGCGCTTTGGCGGACCAAAACCTGTATAATAAATTGCAAGAATCCACCTTGTGGGGCAATGCAAAGCTTCACCTTGCAAGCGGCGCAATTGGGGCCCTGGATTGCCTGCAAGCCGCACGGACCGGTAAACTTGAAAGCGTCACCTATGTAGGGCGAAAACCGCCTAGAGGATGGGCTGGATCGCCCGGCGAACAGGTGATTGACCTAGACGCGTTGACCACTGGGGCCGTCGTGCATTTCGAAGGATCAGCACGCGAGGCAGCAATAGCTTACCCCAAAAACGCCAATGTTGCCGCTGCGGTGGCACTGGCTGGATTAGGGTTTGAGAAAACAAGTGTGAAGCTGATTGCAGATGCTGCCGTCTCGCAGAATATCCACGAGATTGAAGCGATCGGTGATTTTGGCAGCTTTCAGTTCCAGATCCGAGGTAAATCTTTGCCTGATAACCCTCGTAGTTCGGCGCTTGCAGCCATGAGTGTGGTCAGTAAGCTAGAGCAACTCACCAACCCAATTATGTTGTAGAAATCGCGATGGCCGCCAAGCACTCCCGAATTGTTGATCGCGCCCTTAGCCGCCTAAAGCTACGGCAACTTCGGTTGCTTGTCGCCGTTGGCCGCCATGGCAACATTCAGAATGCCGCGCGCGAGTTGGGTGTTTCGCAACCTGCGGCCACCAAAATGATCCAGGACCTTGAGCTGGATTTTGAGGTCACACTGTTTCAACGCACCAATCGCGGTGTCATCCCAACCGTATTTGGCGATACTCTGATCCGTCACGGGAAGCTTATTTTTGCTCAGGTTTCCAGTGCCGCACAGGAGCTGGATGACCTGAATGAAGGCAGCAGTGGTCGCGTGGTCATTGGTACGCTTCTGGCCGCTTCCCCCAGCTTGCTACCAGGTGCCATCGAAATTCTGCTAACGGAGCGGCCGAAAGTTGCGGTAAAAATCACAGAAGGAACCAATGAAGTTCTGATGCCCGCCTTGCTGTCGGGTGAAATTGATATGGTCGTGGGGCGCCTTCCGTCTCAGCGCCATAGGGACAAAATAGTCCAGGAAAAGCTTTACGATGAACGCATCCATGCGGTCGTTGGTGCGCACCATCCACTGGCTGCCGAGCCGTCAGTCTCCTTCGAACAACTTAGGCCCTTTGGTTGGATATTGCCCCCGTTAGAGACGTCGCTGCGCAGACAGGTTGATCAGTTCTTTGTCAGCCAAGAGCAATATGCACCGCCCAACTACCTTGAATCCGTGTCATATCTTGCAAATCGCGCGCTTTTACGGTCCCGCAATCTAATCAGCTTGATGCCTGCACATGTTGTTTCCGAGGACGTTGAAAACGGGCTGCTAAAGAGACTGGCCTGGACCGTTCCCTTTGGCGCCGGCCCTGTTGGCCTGTCTTACCGAAGCGAAGATAGTCTATCGCCGGCTGGTCGCGCATTTTTGCAGGCTCTGCATCACACTGCAGAGAGAATGTAGCCTCAGCTATTCCACTTTCTTATACCTGTATTCAGCCAATTCACTTGATGAAGCAGTCAGTTTTGCATGATCTGTAGGCAGACAATTGAGGAGGCACGCGGTTCATGTACCCAGATCTAGAGCTGTTTATCGGTGGCAAGTGGCGCAAAACTGCGCGGAGTATGCCGGTGGTCAACCCGGCCACCGAAGAAGAGATCGGGCGACTGCCGCACGCCGAGCAGACAGACCTGGATGACGCACTGGAAGCGGCTGAAAAGGGCTTTCAAATCTGGAGCAATACCTCACCACGTGACCGTGCTGATACCATTCTGCGCGCCGCTGCAATCATGCGTACCCGCCAAGAAGAGATCGCGCTAGCGATTACGGCGGAACACGGAAAACCACTTCCTCAGGCGCGCCAAGAAGTCATTCGTGGTGCCGAGTTCTTTGAGTGGGATGCCGGCGAAGCCATGCGAACCTACGGCCGGGTCATCCCAGCAGCGCGCGGCCAAAAGTTCACGGTACATCACCACCCCGTTGGCGTCGTTGCCGCTTTCTCGCCGTGGAACTTCCCGATGAGCCAACCGGCGCGTAAAATCGGTGGGGCGCTGGCTTCGGGATGTTCAATCATCCTCAAGGCCGCTGAGGAAACGCCTGCAGGCGCAATCCATATCGTGCGCGCATTTGAGGAAGCTGGGTTACCTTCAGGGATTTTGAACCTTGTGTTTGGTACCCCCTCTGAAATCTCTGGTCACTTGATCCCACAGTCGGCCGTTCGCCTTGTGGCGTTCACCGGGTCAACTGTTGTGGGGCGTCATCTGACCACATTGGCCTCTCAGCATATGACGCCGGTTCTCATGGAGTTGGGCGGGCATGCACCCGTAATCGTCTGCGAAGACACGGATGTGGAAAAGGCCGCGGTCAGTGGGGCCATGCGAAAAATGCGCAACGCCGGACAGGTCTGTACTTCCCCCACTCGGTTTTTCGTACATGAGAGCATCTTTGACGCGTTTACCGAGAAATTTGTTGAAAGGGCCGCCGCGACCGTGGTTGGGAATGGTATGGACGAAGGGGTTGAAATGGGCCCACTGGCCAATGATCGCCGGGTACCTGCGCTAACGGAACAGGTCGAAGACGCCCGCTCCGCTGGGGCCGAGGTCAGAACCGGGGGCACTCGTCACGGCACCACAGGCTATTTCTTCCAGCCAACAGTTCTGACAAATGTTCCGGATCATGCGCATATCATGCGTGAAGAACCTTTTGGTCCGATTGCAGTCATCAATCCGGTTTCCTGTCTGGATGACGCAATTCAAAAAGCAAATTCGGTTCAATATGGTCTGGCGGGGTATGCGTTCACCAATCGGGCTGACTATATCGATCATATGATCGACAGTGTTGAAGTCGGCAACCTGTCGATCAACACACTGGAAGCTTCAATGCCTGAAACGCCATTTGGTGGTGTGAAATCCAGTGGGTATGGTCGGGAAGGTGGAACCGAAGGTTTGGATAACTACATGACGGTTAAGAATGTTTGGCATTCTGCGGACATCGCGTGACCTAAATCCAACCAAAAACGCCAGCCTACCCCGCCTGCCCCCTTGTACCAATATCTCTGCCCCCACGGAAGCTGAAACACAAATGACCGATTTTGCCAAAACACGCGCCATGTTCGATATCCCCGAAGGGATGATCTACCTGAACGGGAATTCTCTGGGCCCGATGCCCAAGACAGCACCAGCTGCGATGAACAGCTTCCTGACCGAGGAATGGCAGCCAGAGCTGATCAAGGGCTGGAACACCAAAAACTGGTTCATGCAGACCAACACACTCGGCGACCGCGTTGGCCGACTAATTGGTGCGGCTCCGGGAACTACTGTGGTCGGTGACACACTGTCGATCAAAGTATTTCAGGCTGTAGCGGCAGGGCTGTCCATGGTGCCAGACCGCAGGGTTATCCTGTCGGACAATGGCAACTTTCCCACCGATCTTTACATGGTCGAGGGGCTGATGAAGCTAAAAAACAAGGAATACGAACTTCGTATCCCCAACCCCGAAGATGTGATGGCTGGCATAACCGATGAGGTCGCGGTGGTGATGCTGACCGAAGTGGATTATCGCACAGGTCGCAAGCACGACATGAAAGCCGTGATTGAAAAAGCGCACGCCGTTGGTGCCGTAGTGGTCTGGGATCTTGCCCATTCCATTGGTGCAGTGCCTGTGGATGTGACCGAAGCTGATACCGACTTTGCAGTGGGATGTACCTATAAATATCTCAACGCCGGCCCCGGCGCGCCCGCTTTCATCCACGTCGCATCTCGGCTTCTGAATGATGTCGACCCTGCACTCTCTGGCTGGTATGGACACGAAGCACCTTTTGCCTTTGACACCGATTATCGCCCGATGCCTGGCAAAATTGACCGCATGCGGGTCGGCACCCCTTCTATCGCTTCATTCTCGCTTCTAAGCGCTGCGCTAGATATCTGGGAGGACGTAGACATGAATGATCTGCGCGCCCGTTCTATTGAGTTATCCGAACTGTTCATCAGCGAGATTGAGACCCGCTGTCCTGGTGTTACCTTCGCCGGCCCACGCAACCCAGAGGAACGAGGAAGTCATGTTTCTTTCCGTTTTGAGCATGGCTATCCCTGCATGCAGGCGTTGATTGCTGCCGGGGTAATCGGTGACTTTCGCGCACCAGATATTATGCGCTTTGGGATTACGCCATTATTCATCAACCACAGCGACATTCTGGGGGCCGTGGATGTTCTGGAGCGTATTCTGAAGAACGAAACCTGGAAGGAAGAACGTTTCCAGACACGATCAAAGGTAACTTGAGTTACCTGGATGTGCTATTTAGAGAGGGTGGATTTTTGCGTGGCCAAATTTACGGGCACTAACGGCGATATGCAAATAATTCAGACGTTCACAGCCTTTGGTGAAGATGTTTCAAAGAATTGCCCAATTACCGCGACCACGAAAGGGCAAATGATCACTTCGTTCTTGCTGAGGATAACGTAGCTGATGTTGGGCATCGCAGCGAAGGTCCGCAACTCTCGCTTCCGAGATGAATTACCTCATACGCCAGGAATGTCAGACTTTCGCTGAATGCGGTCCTTCGCTGTAGTTGGCATCAAGGGCAGCTTTGCGCAGTTATTGACCTTTGCAAAGTCGGCCCCAGGGCGCGCTGACATGTCGAGAACGGCCCAAATCTGTCGTTCGTGACAAACTGGTCTAACGTCAGGTTTCAGCCTTTCTAAGACATACGTGCTGGGCCCAGAATTAGGCGGTTTCTGGAGCTAGAAGGATGATTTTCTGACCATCGCTGCACCTGACACCCTCGGCAGCAATGCGCAGATAGCGAAGTTTGAAATATTTTTGATAGGCCCGGAACCCGACTTCGATTCGAAGCACAACGAATTATAGCTCCGAACCCAATCGTTCTATCGCCGTGTCGAGCATGAATGTCAGTTTTGCGTCACCTCGTTAAAAGCAACGTCCGCCAAATCCCACAGTTTGCCACCATGTAACACACGCTCGACCAAAGTGTTCTTCATTGCATGGTCTGCAGGATAGCCTAGTGTTTGGGAGTAAAGTAGGATGCGCATGCAGCACGATCCAAAACATGTCCTTAGCTTCATGACAGCGGTTACAACCGGCACCATCCGTGCCGCGGCAGACCAACTTGAACTTGAGCCCTCAACCGTAAGCAGGAACATCACAGCTTTGGAAAAGCAACTTGCCACTGCGTTGATCGAACGCGGGCGCAAGGGTGTGATGCTGACAGAGGCAGGGTCATTGTTGATGGGCTACATTCAACGGCAAAAGGGTGAGCTGGAGGCGCTACGTTCTCAACTGGATGCACTCGCGAATATGGAACGCGGCACCGTGTCCGTTGCGTTGGGAGAAGGATTCCTTGGAGATTTCACGCAATCCGTCCTAACGAAGTTCTCGCAAGATCATCCCGAAATTTCGTATACGCTTGATGTTGGAGCAACAGATCATGTGACAAATAGGATTTTCGAAGACCGATCACATGTGGGGTTGGCCTTCAACGTTCCATCAGATCCGCGTCTAAACGTTGTCGCACAAACGAAGCATCCACTTGCTGTGATCTGTCGACGGAACGGAAAATTTGACACATCCCCGTCGGTGGACGTGAAGGATTTGTCACACTTTCCGTGCGGGTTTCTCAAACGGGGTTATGGCGTCAGCGCAGTCATTGCGGAGATGGAAGTATCTCACGGATTTCGTGCGCGTGGCGTTCTGGAAACAGGCTCGATCATGGCGCTCAAAGAATTTGTCAAAAACGACTTGGGCGTTACACTTTTACCCGAGTTTGTCGTGGCTGAGGACATCAAGGCGGGAATTTTGCGCCCCCGGAACATTTCTATTGCAAACTTTGGAAGCGGTTCTGCAACTCTGTTCATCAGGCAGGGCCGTAGTTTACCGCTGGCTGCGCAAAAACTGCTCCATGCGATGTCGAAATACTTAGTGGCGTTGAAAGAATAGGTGTTGCGCTGGATGCAACAATATTTCCACTTCCTAGCATTTTTCCGCAACTCATATTTGATATTATCCCCAAAACTTCAGTGGGGATCTCAGGATGAAAATCGGTGTAATTGGGTGCGGCAATATGGGCGGCGGAATGGTCGCGCAGTTGCTTGCGGCCGGGATGGACGTAGTCTGTTTTGACCCTGACGTAGAAACGCGCCAGCGGATGCTTGCCGTCGGGGCACGGACCGAAGAGACAGTAACCGAACTGGTTCGAGACCGAAAATTCGTCATTCTATCACTTCCCAAAGCGCAGATCGTAGAAGAGGTTATGGGTGAGGTTTGCACCCACATTGAATCGGGCACGATTGTCTTGGATACCTCAACTTCGACCCCAGCCACGTCTCAGGCGATGGCAGCCTTGGGGCAAACCCACGGTTTCGAATTCATCGATGGCCCCGTGAGCGGCGGCCCAGCAGCGGCGAAAGCCGGGACAATGACAATGTTGCTTGCGGGCAGTCAAACCGCGATTGAGTGCTTGCGCCCTATAACAGATATATTGACTGCGAAAACGGTGATGGTTGGTGCGTCAGGCGCTGGACACGCGGCGAAGATCGCGAACAATATGCTGTGTGCGGCGAACCTAGTTCTTGTCTCCGAAGCCCTGCGTCTGTGTGAGGCCGTTGGCGTTGCCCCCGAGGGTCTGCTCAAAGGAGTAAATGCGGGATCCGGCCGCAGCGGTGTGAGTGAAGTCAACTTTCCTAAATGGGTGCTGAACGGCGCGTTTGATTCTGGCTTCACCATGGGGCTCATGCGCAAGGACGTGGGGCTCGCCCTGGATTTGGCCGGGAAAACCGGCGTCAATCTGGAAGGTTTTGCAGGCATCGCGGACCTATGGTTGAACCAATCAGGTGACATCCCAGACACTGCCGACTTCAATGAAATCACCAAGTATGGAGCCGTCTCATGACCAATCGGATTGACATTTTCGATGCCCAGATGAGCGCGCTTGATCTTGGCTCCCATCCGCAGAGCTTGATCAATGGCGAACTGGTCAATGGATCTGGCGATCCCATTTCCTTGGTCGATCCGTTTACGGAACTGCCCCTAACAACCTACAATGACGCAGGAGCCGAGCTTGCGACGGCAGCCTGTCATGCCGCGCAAGAGGCACAAGTCGACTGGGCAGCCCTGTCAGGAATGGCGCGAGGGCAAGTGATGCAGGACATCGCCCGCGCAGTACTTGCCAAAGCAGAACCTCTGGCAATGCTAGAAGCACTGGTCGCAGGCAAACCGATCCGAGATTGCCGCGTCGAAGTCGCCAAAGTTGCTGAGATGTTTGCCTATTATGGCGGATGGGCTGACAAGGTGCATGGCGAAGTGATCCCTGTGCCATCAGGCCATCTCAACTACACCAAGCGCGAGCCGCTGGGCGTCGTTTTTCAGATCACGCCTTGGAATGCGCCCATATTCACAGGTGGCTGGCAGATTGCGCCTGCCATTGCCACGGGTAACGGTGTCGTTATCAAACCCAGCGAGTTGACGCCTGTAACCACAGTCGCGCTGGTCCGGCTGGCAGAACAAGTCGGCCTGCCAAAAGGTCTGGTCAATGTGCTCTGCGGACTTGGGCCCACGGCTGGTCAGACTGCTATTGAACATCCAGCAATTCGCAAGGTGATCTTTGTCGGCTCGCCAGAAACTGGACGCGTTGTCGCAACCGCTGCGGCGAAAGCTTTGAAGCCGTCGGTTCTGGAACTAGGTGGAAAATCCGCCAATATTATTTTTGACGACGCCAATCTCAAACATGCTTGTCTGGGAGCGCAGGCCGCGATTTTTTCCGGTGCCGGACAAAGCTGTGTGGCCGGATCTCGCCTTCTTGTTCACCGGTCTATTCACGCCGAACTGGTCGAAATGTTGACCGCAGGAATGAACGAAATCCGCCTTGGGGATCCGCTTGATGAAGCCACCGAAGTCGGTCCGATCAGCAACGCACGGCAGTTCGCTCACGTGAGCGAAATGGTCGCACGAGCCGTGTCAGACGGCGCCAATGTTCTGAGCCGTGAGAGCACCCCTGACAAAGGATACTTCGTCCCGCCTACAGTTCTGAAAAATGTAACAAATACCGACCACGTCGCACAAACTGAGATCTTTGGACCTGTCGTTGCCGCCATCCCTTTTGATACTGAAGATGAGGCTATCGCGCTGGCCAACGGGACGGAATTTAGCCTCGCCGGAGCAGTTTGGACTACAGATGTTGGAAGGGCCCATCGCATTGCGGACCATGTGCGCGCCGGTACATTCTGGATCAATAGTTATAAGGCGATCCATGTATCGTCCCCCTTTGGAGGTTCCCTGAACTCTGGCTTCGGACGTTCCAGCGGCACCGACGCTCTGATGGAATATACGTCAACCAAAAGCGTTTGGCTCGACAGCGCTGCAACCCCTCGGATAGCCTTCGGTTATGTTAGTTGATGATGTCAAAACGCTGCTCGCAGCCGATACTAAAGCCGCGGAGATCTTGGATCTTTCGCCCTTCGAAGATTTTGCAGGCCTGGCGGGCGCCCTATTTGGTGCGATCTGTGGCGCATCTATAGGAAGCCTCGTGGGGCAAACTTACGATCAGACACCTGAAATCGTCGCGCAGACCTTGCGCGACATCGAAGAAACAGCGCGGCGGAACTTTGAACCCGGCGGCGTTGCGGCTGTTCTTTTGTTTTCGCGTGGGGTGCATGCCACGATGGGCCATCGAGTGGCCCATACACTTTGGCAAAATGGAGAAACGAGCCTCGCGATGACACTTAAGGCGGCCTTTGGTCGTGCCTTTGCAACCGACATTCACCCAGGCGCCCAAATAGGCGCAGGTTTCTGGCTCGACCACGGGCTTGGCTTCGTCGCTGGTGAAACGGCTGTGATCGGCAAGGACGTCTCGATCTGGCATAATGTGACCCTCGGCAGTACTTTCAACAATCCAGGCCCCGACCGGCACCCAAAAATCGAAGATGGCGCGATCATCGGCGCGGGTGCTTTGGTCTTAGGCAATATCAAAATCGGCGCAGGCGCCAATATCGCAGCTGGAGCTATCGTGTTGGACGACGTTCCAGCTGGCCGCGTTGTCGTTGGTGCCAAGGCCCGCGAGATCGGTCCAGCGCGGGTTTCCTTTTTGCAAAAGGAACAAGATACATGAACGCGTCCTTCGGCATTGATCACCCACTATTGGCTACGCATGACATCGAGGGGTTGCGTGATCGTCTGATCTCGCTTGGTTTCAACATGACGAGTATTGGAAAGCACCCCTGGGGAACGAGCACCAGCCTTGCAATGTTTGATGGCTGCCTGTTGGAGATCATGGGCATCTATGATGACACGCTTATCGACGAAGTCCCCGCCGGTGATTTCCGCTTTGGCCGCCATGTTTTCGATCATCTCCAAGTCCGCGAAGGCGTAGCCCTTAGCGCGCTGCACAGTACGGACATGATTGCCGATGCCACAACAGCCAAGGCAGTAGGTTTTGATGTTGCGGGTCATCTAGAATTCGGGAGAGACGTTGTCCTGCCAGATGGCAGTGCAGACAGAACCAAAACCACGTTGGCGCTTTTGCCCGATCCCGCCTTCCCACGGTTGTCGTTCTTTCTCTGCCAACAACACCGGCCCGAACTAATTTACGTTCCCGAATGGCTCGAGCACCCAAACTCTGTGAACGGTATCGGCGGTGTCACCATATTGGCCAAGGAAGCGGCGCATGTAGACTTGCGGCAGAAATTATCCGGCCTCTATGGAGAACCTAAAACGATAAACGGCGGGTTTCAGGTTCAGACAGCGAATGGGCCAATGGCGGTGCAAACACTTGAAGCAATCGAGAGTGAGTTTGGTGAGCTGCCCCAGACAATCTCGGTCGCCTATGAACCAAGTATCGTCGCAATGGACCTGACATATAAATGCCCGAAGGCCTTCGATCAATGGATCAAGGAAAGCCACCACTCATTTAGAACCACGAATTCCGGGCATCTCGCAACCAACCCAAATGAGACCGCGAACGTCTTTTTGAGGTTTGTGAAAGTTTGAAAGAAGTTGGTGTAATCTGACAAGGTCGGTCATGTCAAAAACCAACAAAGGCGCCATTGCTGCGCAAGCAGCGAAGGAACACTTTGTCCGCACTGGCGCCGTTGCTGCGTGACGCAGCAAATGTCCAATGACTGACATGGGAGTATAGTGACGGCCGAGCTCAAATCTAAAGCTGTTCCAGCAGCCAATCTCGAAACAATACCGCAGGTCGGGAGGCCTCTACGATTGACAGGTAATAGCCTTCTTTGCCCGGGATCGAAGCTGCATGCGCACGTACAAGTTGGTTTGTACGAATAGCATGATCTGCCAAAAGCTCACTGACGAGAGCAACACCATTGCCCTGTACTGCCAGATTCAGCGCCATGCCATATGAATCCACAAAAAACTCCGGGCGGTACTCTCCACCATGCGTTTCGGTCCAGGCCTTCCAACCACCGGATGTTCCGACAGCTTCGACCAGGGGAAGGTTCTCGATATCTCCGGTCAGTGAGGGTGACTTGAGGGCAATTAACCTGTTTGGTGTCAAAAGTTCAGCATTCTTGCCAGCTTGTTTTTGTGATCCGAACCGGATTTCCACATCTGCCTGGGCTGAATGAAAATCGTCCGGCCAAGTGGCACTTTGAATCCGTAGATGAATATCCGGGTGTCGCTTGGAGAAATTTGGCAAATATGGCGCAATGACCCACTGGGCCATGCTGACCGATGTTGCAACGGTCAGGAAGTTTTCTGGCGTACCCACATCAAATGGGTCTGTTGCAGCGGCAAGTGAGTCCAGCGCAGCGGCGACCTGCGGCAACAACCTTCGCCCATCATCGGTCAACGACAATCCCCGCGCCTGACGGATAAACAGCGCAACGCGAAGCCGAACTTCCAATGATTTCACCTGCTGGCTAACAGCCGATTGCGTCAGGCCAATTTCTTCTGCGGCGGCGGTAAAACTCAGGTTGCGCGCAGCGGCTTCAAAAGCACGGAACCACGTAAGCGGTGGAAGGGATTTGGCCATTGATCAAGTCATCCATTAGTCTTGCTAATACCTTTGCACATAAATCATTCGTTTGTCCTGAAAACAAGCTGATCCGATAGTCGCGCAGCAGCGAACAGGAGAATGATAATGCACCCCGACATCCGAAAAATCGTGACCTATGACGAAGAGGTTTTGGTTGAAGGTTTTCGCAAAACCGACACGCCGTGGCGCATGTTTGCGGTTGCAGCCGTGGTCCGAAACCCGTGGGCGGGACGGTTTGTCGAAGACCTGAAGCCAGAAATTCAGGCCTATGGACCGGTTCTGGGCGAGATGATGACCGACCGGATGATCCGCCTGGCAGGAAGTGGCGACGCTATCGAAGCCTATGGCAAAGCAGCAGTTGTTGGGCTGAATGGCGAAGTTGAGCATGCCTCGGGGCTGATCCATACACTGCGGTTCGGCAATCACTATCGCGAGGCCGTGGGCGCGAAATCCTATCTGGCCTTCACCAACACCCGTGGCCCGGCCAATGCGCCGATCATGGTGCCCCTGATGGACAAAAATGATGCAGGCCGTCGCTCACATTACCTGACGATCCAGTTTTCGATCCCCGACGCACCACGTGACGACGAAATCGTCGTTGTGCTTGGCGCCGCAACAGGAGGCCGCCCGCATCACCGCATTGGCGACCGGTATCAGGACCTGAAGGAATTGGGACATGACGTCGACAACCCAGCAGCGGTTTGATCGTCGTGGTCTGTCCTATGTCACCTCGGGCAACGGCCCGCTGGTTGTGCTCATCCACGGGGTCGGCTTACGAGCCGATGCCTGGTGCAGACAGATAGACGCTCTTTCAACCGAATTCACAGTGATGGCCATCGATATGCCCGGACATGGCACCAGCGCGGTGCCCGACACCGACATGACTTTGGACGACTATAGCGATGCTATCGCCTCAGCCCTACCTGAGGCGGCATTGATTGTCGGTCATTCAATGGGCGCCATGATAGCGCTCGATATGGCATCCAGATTCCCGGATCGGGTACGCGGTGTCGCCGCGTTGAATGCGATTTACCAGCGCTCAACTGCTGCGCGGGATGCGGTAATGGCAAGGGCTGCCAGCCTTGATGGACAGGCAACAATCGATCCCAGCGCACCTCTGGACCGCTGGTTCGGGACTGCGCTGACACCTGAACGCGAAGCCTGCCGCACCTGGCTGCAAGACATCGACCCTGCGGGCTACGAAATGGCCTATCGGGTCTTCGCCAGCGAGGACGGCCCAAGCGAAGCGCAACTCAGGTCCCTGCCCTGCCCTGCCCTTTTTGTCACCGGCAGCGAAGAACCAAACTCAACCCCGGCTATGTCGCGCAGCATGGCAGCGCTTGTTCCGCAGGGTCGAGCCATCGTCATCGACGACGCGGCCCACATGATGCCGATGACCCACGCAAAACACGTGAACACAGCCCTTTGGGAGTTTGCACGCGAGGTTTTACAATGAGCACAATAGATCCACGCGCCCTGCGTACCGCCTTTGGCAGCTTCATGACCGGGGTCACGGTTGTGACCGCGCGGAGCCGAGACGGAAAACCCGTTGGGTTTGCCGCCAATTCCTTTGCCTCAGTCTCGCTGGACCCGCCGTTGTTGCTGGTCTGTCCGGGCAAGTTTCTGTCGAGCTATGACAGCTTTGCCAATTGCACCCATTTTGCAGTCAACGTTCTGGCCGAAGGACAGGAAGAAGTCTCGAACACGTTTTCCAGCTTCAAGGGGGACCGTTTTGCACAGGTTGCACACTACCTTGATCCAAATGGCGTCCCCCTGATTGATGGTGCGATTGCACAGTTTTCCTGCACTACTCACCAAATCCTGCCCGCTGGGGATCACTGCATTCTGATTGGTCAGGTTCAGGACTATACCCACACGGGCGCACCCGGACTGGGCTATGTTGGCGGGCAATATTTCAGCCTTGGAGTGGAACGCGCCGCGCTGGACAATACGCTGGAAACAGCAGTCTGTGGCGCGATTATTAAAGACGCTGGCCACGTGTTGCTGGAGCAGACTCCGCAGGGGTTCCGCCCTCCGCAAATTACCAGCGCTGATCGCGGCCAGATGCGTCAAAATCTATGCGAAGACCTCGAATCGCGCGGTATAAAGCTCCGGCTGGAGCAGGCCTACTCGGTGTTTGACGACCGCCAATCGGGAACGCACTTCGCCTATTTCCTTGCAACCAGCACCTCTGTTCCGTCGGGCGGCGCGCTGCAAGCCGTGCCCATCCAAGACCTGCCGGGCCTGTCCTACAGCTCACCTGCCATTGCGCAGATGATGACGCGTTTCGCCCTAGAGGCACGCACCGGAGGCTTTGCTCTGTACCTCGGCGACGCACAGCGCGGCGACATTCATCCCTCTTCTGAAAGGATCTGACCCATGGAGTTTTCACTCTTTGCCCATATGGAACGCCTCACCCCGGATCAGCCCCATGATGTGCTGCACAATGATTTCATCAGCCTGTGTAAAATGGCGGATGAAGGGGGAATGCGTGCGGTTTGGACCGGCGAACACCATGGAATGGAATTTACCATTGCCCCGAATCCGTTGTTAACACTGGTTGATCTGGCGCATCACACAAAAAACATACAACTGGGCACAGGAACGGTGATTGCGCCTTTCTGGCATCCGATCAAGCTGGCCGGCGAAACGGCTGCCGCAGATGTTATGACAAGTGGGCGGATCGAACTCGGGATCGCACGTGGTGCTTATTCCTATGAATACGAGCGTATGATGCCGGGGATGGATGCCTGGGAAGCTGGGCAGCGCATGCGTGAATCCACGCCACTACTACAAAAGCTATGGGCCGGTGACTGCGCCCACGACGGAGAGTTCTATAGCTTTCCCTCAACCACATCTGCACCCAAACCACTGCAAGAAAACGGACCTCCCATTTGGCTTGCCGCACGAGACCCCAACAGCCACGAATTTGGTGTGCAAAACGGATTTAACATCCAGGTTACGCCGATGTGGCAAGGCATGGCCGAAGTTGAAACTCTGATGCAGCGGTTCAACACGGCCTGCGAAACGCACAGTGGCAAACGCCCAAAAATCATGTTGCTGCAACATACTTTTGTTGGAGCTGATGAAGCTGACGTAGCACAGGCTGCACAGGAGTTTTCACGCTTCTACTCGTATTTTGGGGCCTGGTTCCAAAACAAACGCCCTGTAAAACAGGGGCTGATCGACCCTCTGTCGGACGAAGAAATCGCCGCTAACACCATGATGGCACCGGGCAATATGCGCCGTGATCTGAACATGGGCACCGCGGCTGAGGTCATTGACCGGATCAAACGCTACGAGGACCTGGGCTATGACGAGTTTTCCTTTTGGATCGACAGCGGCATGAGTTTTGAGCGCAAGCGAGAGTCACTGGCGCGCTTCATCAACGACGTCATGCCTGCGTTTAAGTGAGGGACAAAATGGAACAAAATCCACATTACAAGCTCTTCATCGACGGCACCTGGTCCGAGGGCAGCACAGGTCAGGTCATGACCACTTACAACCCTGCAACCGGGGAGGGCTGGGCAACCTTCGCCTGTGCCGCACCTGCGGATGTCGAACGTGCAATTTCTGCGGCCCGCCGGGTTTTGGATGACCCCACGTGGCGGGATATGACCCAAACCCAACGCGGCAAATTGTTGTACCGGTTGGCGGATCTCATCGAAGAGAATGCCGAGCATATAGGACGGATAGAAACCACTGACAGTGGCAAACTGCTGGCTGAAACGGCTGGGCAAACACGCTATGTCGCGGATTACTACCGCTATTACGGTGGGCTTGCAGACAAGATCGAAGGCGCGGTTCTTCCAATCGACAAACCCGACATGCATGTCTTCACCAAACGCGAGCCCATCGGCGTTGTCGTCGCAATTGTTCCCTGGAATGCGCAGATGTTCCTGACCGCCACCAAGCTGGGACCGGCGCTTGCGGCGGGCTGTTCGGTGGTTTTGAAGGCGTCAGAAATTGCGCCTGCACCGATGTTTGAGTTTGCCCGCCTTTGTGAGCAGGCAGGTTTTCCACCCGGCGTGGTGTCGGTCATCACCGGAGACGCCGAAAACTGTGCAATCCCCCTCACCCGCCATCCGGACATTGACCGGATTGCCTTTACCGGCGGGCCAGACACTGCACGACACGTAGTGCGCAATTCAGCAGAAAACTTTGCGGTCACAACACTGGAACTGGGTGGCAAATCGCCAATTCTGGTGTTTGACGATGCCGATTTGGACGGCGCTGCAAACGGCTTGATTGCCGGAAATTTTGGCGCCTCTGGGCAAAGCTGCGTGGCCGGATCTCGTGGCCTGATCCACCGCCCGATTTTTGAAGAACTGGTTCAGAAGATCGCCGACAAAGCAACCCAGATCACCGTCGGCGACCCGCTGAATGCAGACACCCATGTCGGGCCTTTATGCACCACAGCTCAGATCACCAGGATTGAAGAAACTCTGGCAACCGCGTCTACCCAAGGCGCACGGATCCGGTTTGGCGGTGCCCCGCTTGACCAACCGGGAAACTACATGGCCCCGACCCTTGTGGAATGTAGTGATCTGGAGACCGAAACGCTCAAGGTTGAGATGTTTGGGCCGGTGATGTCACTGATCCCCTTTGATACCGAGGAAGAAGCCATCGCTATCGCAAATGGCACGCCGTTTGGTCTTGGATCGGGAGTGTTCACCCAAAATCTTGCCCGCGCCCACCGCGTGTCCTCTCGTATCAAGGCTGGTATTTGTTGGATCAACACCTATCGGGCCGTCTCTCCGATTGCCCCGTTTGGCGGCGTCAACCAATCTGGATATGGACGCGAAGCCGGGATTGAAGCCGTTCTGGACTACACGAGGACCAAAACAACCTGGATCAGCACCTCTTATGCCCCCATGTCCAACCCATTTGTGATGCGCTGACACGGATCAGCCGAGTTTGCCGGTGCCTCGTTGGAAGGCGAAAACGGAACAATGCTCGCGTCGCTTATTGAGACCTGCAAGCTCAACAATGTCGAGCCACACGGGTATCTGACCGACGTCCTCACGGCATTCGTCAACCGCCTTAAACAGAAGGACATCAACCAACTGCTAACCTGGAATTACGCAAGGTAGGTGGGGTCAAAGCAGCGCATACCCAAAACTAGATAACTGTTCCTGAGACTTTTGGTGGATGAACAACAACAACCCTAATCTCTACGCTCGCTAGATTTGACAGAGACTGTCAGCATGGGGCGTGAATTACCCGCATGGTGAAAGTCTCTGGGAAGGACCCAAAGGTATTTTAACGTAGTCGATTAACGACAAACTGCGTTAGTTTCAGACCTCCTCCGCGATTATACAAGTGATCTGGTGGCAGGACTTTCCAAACTTTCACAGGGATCGGCCCTAATGTTGCTTAGATTGCCATGAGCCGCACTGTGCTTCACGAAACTAAACTATTCAAGACAAGACGAACGACCCTTTGTTACTGAATTCCAACTCGATTAATCGTGATCACCACCAGTTTCTGACTTATGGCAGAGCTCCAAGGAGCTGGCAGCATTCAATCTTTGACTGATTTAAACCAAATTTACATACGTAAAAAGTGTGCAGTCATCGCATAAATTTACAACAGGAGATTTCTTTGTGCGGCTGCTTATTTTATCTATGGCTATTCTATTACTTTTAGCGAGTGTTGGGGCATCGTTCTCAAATGAGGCTGCCCAAAGCCAAATGAGCACCCCAGAGAAACCACTTATTTCCGTTTACGGAATAAATTCATAGCAGCAGCTCTTGGATACGAAAGAGGGCTCCGGCGCTACGATTTGGAAAGCTGCTTATTGCAAAGTTTGCAGGAATGGCAAGGCATGCGGAAACTCGTGTATCCGTCGCAGTTACACATATCGAAAAGGAAAAGGCTGTGCATGCAACGGATAACGCAAGTCCAAAGCTATCTGGTAAGAGGGCAATCACGGGTCAGCGAGATTTTTAGGCGTTCGCTGCGACCACTACCCGGACGACCTGCAGCAGCTTCGCGTAGACAAAGTCCTTTTTGCAAAGTCGTGCGAACGGCCCTAACCAGCCATTTGTATCAACCCCTTCTAACGAAAGCTTGCAGCCCTTTACGACATTCGTGCCGGTTGCATTATGAGGCGGCCTCTAGAGCACTCAAGTTGGATAGCCGTCATTCACTGCACTAAGCATCATGGTCGACGTCACGCTGGAAGCTATTCGCCTTTGGTGCAAGGCGCTTCCTCTTCAATCAACCGGCGTACAGATTTTGCAGTTAGTTCAGGGGAATGTTCCCAAGAGTTTTCGGGCATATCAAACAATTCGTGGCCCCATCCCCAGCGCGGTCCCTTATCCACCCACGAAAGCCCTAAAAGGCTCACAGCAAACCGTGTGCAGCATTCCCGCAGATATGGATCATAGAATATCCCCTTCTCCAGAGGATAGTCTTGCGCAAAAAGCTGCACGCCCTACCCTTCAAGGCCACAAGTAATATCGTGGGGGCCCAGCCCTTTCTCTTCTTGCTGCTGTTTAGTGATCTTCGCATCAAGGGGGTCGCCGTCTGCCCCCCCGCACAAGCTCAATCGTAGATCTTGGTTCTTCAAGGCAAAGCGCAACGCCGGGAGCCCCACATTCAAGTTGGGCCGCAAGTTCGGTTAGTCGCTTAATATCCATATTTTCTTACTCGCAGTGGGTCTCGCCGATGGCATTCCAACAGTTTTGTTTGAAACGGCCAAATCCACAAAAAATCTTTCGCTGAGAAAAATCGGCATGAATAGGCATCAACAGACACAATATGCACGTAAAACTGCCAGTGATCCTTTGCCGAAATTGCCGTCGATTGCTCCACGATAATGGCCGGTTTCCGACTAAATCCCGTTGCACCGCCATTGAAAAGGATGGTTTCTCCATTTCACCTCTGAAACACCCGTCATTCTGTTCCTCCTTCAGATAGTAGACCGCCGTGTCTGCGGCACTTGGAAACGGAAAACTCCCTCCATTTCCGATAAAACGAAGAGTCCACGAATTGACGTTGAAGTCTTCCTGCGAAGTATTGGCGTTTTCGTGGCTTGTTCCAGCCTACGAGCCGCCTCTCCCCTGAAATGTCCTGCATTTATGGTCAGCCTGTTCTCCAACTGAGGAGACCGATGATGAAGAGAATCCGCTTCAGCGAAGACCAGATAATCGGAATACTAAAGGAGCATCAGGCTGGGCTTGGTGCAAAGGAGCTGTGCCGCAAGCATAGCGTGAGCGAACCGAAGTTTTACAAGTGGTGCTCCAAATACGGCGGCATGGAAGTGTCTGACGCGAAGAAGTTGAAGGCGCTTAAGGCTGAGGATGCCAAGCTGAAGAAACTGCTGGCCGAGCAGATGATGGATGTATCGACCCTCCAGGAGATGTTGGGAAAAAACTATTGAGGTCCGGATCACTCAGAAAGGCTGTGACCTGGGCCATGACAGAGAAGCGATACACTCAGAGACGGGCCTGTGCCTTGGCTGGCATCGATCCGCGTGTCTAACGGCGTGTGTCAAAGGGCTCAGCATATGCTGAGCTACGAGGTCGGCTGAAGGATTTGTCATCTGAGCGGTGACGCTTTGGATATCGGCGGCTTCATATTCTGCTGAAGCGTGAAGGCTGGTAGGTTATTTGGATAAAGCTATGCCGGATCTACCGCGAAGAAGGCTTAACCGATCGCAAACGGGGCGGTCGCAAGCGTGCCGTGGGCACCAGGGCGTCGGTGGCGATCCCGCAGAGCCCAAACCAGAGGTGGAGCCTAGACTTCGTGTCAGACAGCCTGTCTTGCGGTCGCCGGTTCCGCATCTTGAATGTGATCGATGACTTCAGCCGTAAATGTCTGGCTGCTGCCGTCGACACTTCGCTGTCAAGCGAGCGGGTTGCTCGTGAACTGGATCGGATTGCTGAGATGCGTGGCTATCCATACATGGTGGTCTCAGACAATGGCACGGAACTGACCAGCAATGCGATCTTGAAGTGGCAGGAAGACCGCAAGGTCGATTGGCACTACATCGCTCCGGGCAAACCGATGCAAAACGGCATCGTGGAAAGCTTCAATTGCCGCATGAGAGATGAACGTTTGAATGAGGATCTGTTTGAGAGCTGGCGCCATGCCCGTCAGTTGATCACTGCCTGGCGCAACGACTTCAACCACCAACGCCCGCATTCAAGCCTCGCAGGTCTGATACCAGTGGAATATGTTAACCAGTCAAAAGAGGATCAAAACCTGAACAGAGCTAACACAAATTAGCGGACTCTTTGGGGAGCAGGTCAACTCGTATAAATCCTGCAGCCGACCTTCATAATCGCATAACTTGTGCCGGATTGAGGCGTCCTGACGCTGATAGCCCGGAGATGAACTATTTTTCAGATACTTCCTGATCGCGTTCCGGGACAGGCCTGTATCCCTGCTCACAGAACGAATACTTCGCCCATCACGCAAAACCTTGCGCCGGATCTTAGCTGCAATTTCCATCAATAACGCCTGCTCATTCTCCGCACTCAAATGTGCAGACGTTAACAAAACAGGTGGGTCAGTTTTAAACGCTCATAACCCACCTAAGTGGTCCACTTTTGCATGCCGAATGACATCCAAGACGCAAACACGCTAGGAACAGGATGCTGCCGCCAACAGACTTTGAAAGACAACAAATTCTGAAGCTGCAAAGCGCCTAGGAAACTCGGGGCTATTCAGATGTCTTAGGTTGCCTTCGTTCTCTACGAGCTGCGTGGCTCATGATGGAGGTGGCTGGAAGTAGGAAAGGCGGAAAACCGACATTCGCGGAGAAGAGCACTAAGGCCTGCTGAACAGACCCAAATTTCCTTCGATGCCACGGAACACATAGAAGGACAATGGAGCAACTCACGCGGATGACCTGGCATTCCTTGCCTGCATGGATACGATATCGTCCAAATACGCACGGGCATCATCAAGCTCCAGCGGTCTGGAAAAATAGTACCCTTGCCCGATCCGATCTGGGCCGCCTTGAACCAATTCGACTTGCTGTTCGGTTTCTAAACCTTCGATGATCAACTCAACGTCTAGACTCTCAGCCAGTTCAGCGATGCGCTGCAATAGCTTGTGATTATCGTTGTTGGGTTCGATGTCTCGGACAAATTCTCGATCGATTTTAATTTCGTCGAATTTCATCCGCAACAGATAGGCAAGCGATGAGTAGCCTGTCCCGAAATCATCCAAAGCAGAACGAACACCAATCTCGCGCAATTTCCCTAGAACCTCTTGAACATGCTTCCAGTTCTCAATTGCTGCAGTTTCAGTGACTTCCAGTGTCAAACGATCAGGACGGAGCCCGGTTTCCCACAAAACATCTTGTATGTCCTCAAGTAGAGAACCGCTTCGAAAAGTCTTGGCAGACAGATTTACAGCGATCGGAACATCAAGGCCCGTTTCCTCTTCCTGTTTTGTAGAAAAAGACGCAGCTTCACGTAGGACGCGAAGATCCAAATCTCGAACAGCGCCTGTGTTTTCGGCAACAGAAACAAACTCGTCAGGAGAAATATCTTCTCCGTTCAGGTGCCATCTGGAAAGCGTCTCAAACCCTTTAAAACTACCATCATGCAGCAAGACTTTTGGCTGCATAACAATGCGTAGATCACCCTCACGGATTGACATCGGCAAACGCGCAGCAATTTTGTTTTGCCGGATTATGGAATCGTCGATTGCTCGATCAAACAATTGATAGGTGTTTTTACCGCGCCCTTTGGCGACATACAGAGCTGCATCTGCTGACTTAAGCAAATCTGACGGGGCGCTTGATTGGATATTCGCCCACGTGGCGATTCCGATTGAGCACTTTGGCGTTATAACCCATTTTTCGAATTCCATCGGCTTTGCCATCTCATTCAAGATTCGTTGAGCCAAGGCGTCCGGTTCGTTTGAATATGATGCCGTGTCCCAGACGATTGCAAACTCATCTCCCCCTAGACGCGCCACAATGCCTGTCTCATTCTGAAGGCATTTTTTCAGTCGCAAGGCGACTTCCTCCAAAAGGGCGTCGCCGGCAGCGTGACCCATTGTGTCATTTACACTCTTGAAATCATCCAAATCGATTAGGGCAGCGTTCAGCAGCTTTTTTTGATCACTGCCCAAGGCATCACACAAATAGTCGTTGAAAACTTTCCGGTTCGGCAAACCTGTGAGAGTATCATGAGACAGAAGGAATTTTTCCTTTGCATCGGACTCGCTCTTCATTTTTTCAATGTGTACACGAGCTTCCAGTCTCAGGACATTGATATTGTGGTTTCTTTCCCGCGATGCAAGAAACCACAGAAACAAAAATGAAGACAAAAACCACAGGCCAGAATACTTGATGTCGTCGATAAGGTTAGCGGTCAAATCTCGTTCGACAATGTAGGCCCCCATCACGTCGCCTATCTTGTATGAATCTATCTGCAATGCGTCATTGTGGCAGCTTACGCAGCTCTCATTATTGGCAATCGAAGGAAGGACTGTACGCCCAATCAGGCGATTTCCTTCAAATCCATATTCATGAACCGGTGGCGCTGTCGGGTTGGCGACAAAATTCTCGATAATTGATCCAAGGCGAGCGTCATGTTCTGTTGTACTTAATTCAAGACCAGGGCGACCGGGCATCCTAACAGATGTGCTTTTCTTGGCATTACCGTTTTGATCTGAGTTACTAAAGTGCTCGATCCCCAATCGCCGGAACGTCGCGGGCACAGGCGCGCCTTCGCCTCTGTTTTGTGAAAAAACTGAGACAAAACTGTTTGTCATCTCAATAAGCTGCAACCGTTCGCGCTCGTTGACCGATTTTTCTTCCGTCCAGGCAATCAGGAAGTAGCCAACAGCCGTTAGCGATGCAGCGAGCACTGCACCAATGAGTGACTTACGGCCGTCGCTTCCTTTTGGCTCTGCCAAGTGATCCTGCATAGCTGCGGCCCTTTATCGGTAAATTTACGGACAGACCAAAGTACATGCAGGTTAACCCGAAGTGAAATATCCGGTCATACAAAGCTTGATAAAGCAGAGCACTTTAATCGCATTTTCAATACACCTTTGGAAACCAGTTGGGATATGTGTTGCAGGCTATCACTTGGGGGCCTTCTCAGGATACCTGACTCCTTTGCTTTGTTTCAGGACTGGCCATCTCCACTATCAAAGCTGGACGACAACGAAGAAGACGCCTCTCGTCACCATTCTCTAAGTTCAGGACTCATAGCCGGATTATAACGGTTGCAGCGAGGGCGACTTCCTGCATGATCAACTTATCTAATGTCAGGTCGGAGACCATGCGACGCAGACACAGGCTCTTTTTTTGTAACCACTTTAGTTCCTTGAGTTGCTCCGTGCCAACTCCACCAAACGTCTTCTTCCAACGGCAATAGGTTTACACAGTCACACTGAACTGCCGGATCACTTCAATCCGGGGCATGCCTTGGTCCATCAGAACTTCAACCTGCAGTAACTTTACGACAACCTCTTCCGGATTCGGTCTCTTAATGGCCATAATGGGTCCTCCGCTTTCCCAACTTTAGGGGCCGGACCACTTCACTAGGGTAGCTCACTTATGCCAAGCAGGTTTGTCGTTGCGGCGACGCTGACGGGGTCTGTTACGTTTTCGTGTTACGATGCAAAAGAAAAGCCGACAGTCCATTTCGCTGGCTGCCGGTTTCAGGACAGCATCATCATGGGCTTTTAAACCAATGGCAGTCACCGTCCGTGGGGAGGCCTTCAGCTTACTTTTCCCAGTGGGTGACCATGTTACAGGCGACATCAAACGCTGCGCGGGTGGCGCCAACATCAGCGCGACCTTGGCCCGCAATATCAAACGCAGTACCATGTGCAGGAGTTGCGACCGGAATGGGCAACCCACCTTGAACAGTGACCCCCCGATCAAAGCCCAGCAGCTTTAGCGCGATTTGCCCTTGATCGTGATACATGGTGACAACTGCGTCAATTTCTTTGGCCACAGCTTTTAGGAATACGGTGTCTGACGGCCAAGGACCATCAACTGCCATTTGGCCCTCAGCCAATTTCTTGACGGTAGGTTCCAGTATGTCGATCTCTTCGGTGCCGAAATTGCCCCCATCACCGGCGTGCGGGTTGATCGCAGCAACTGAAATGCGCGGGCGCTCAAGCCCGGAGCGGCGCAACACGTTGTGGATTAGATAAACCGCCTCGGATACCCGCTCCTCGGATATGGTGTCGGCCACGTCGCGCAGGGCAATGTGGCTGGTCACACGGCTGGTCCACATACCGTCCAGCGTGTTCAGTTCGGAAATGTAATTGGTCACGCCCAACTTTTCGGCCATGTAGTGCAGCTCGTCGTCATGGCCTAATCCTGCCAAGTGCATCGAAGCCTTGTTGAAGGGGCCAAATACGATCGCGTCGATTACGCCGGATTGAGCAAATTCCAGCGCCTGATCCAGTGTCTTCAGCACAGATGTGCCACCGGCCTCGGTCACTGTTGCGACTTCGATCTGATCAGGTTCTATGGTGTCCATTGCATGAAAGGCGACGCCTTCGCTAACGCTCCAGTCATCTGCGGTGACATCCACAGGTGTCAGGGCAAACTCTTGCTCTGACACTTTCTGGCCGGCCTCGAATACATGGGCGTCACCGATCAGCAGGATGTCTGCTGCATCCGTTACGCCATCCTGGTTCAACAAGCGCGCAATCAGTTCCGGCCCGATGCCGCTGGGGTCACCGGGGATAATGCCAATCTTGGGTTTCATGTTTAGTCCTCGGTCTGCGCCGCATCACGGGTTTCGTGGATGCGGGTGATATTGGAAATGGTGCTTTTGAGGTGATCGCGCAAGGCGCGGCGGGTTGCCTTGGCATCCCGTGCCACTAGGGCATCGGTGATGTCGGCGTGCTGCGACAAGGTATTGTCCCGTCTGTCCGCCTGTTGCGACGACAGGAATCGCGCGCGCCACAAACGGGCATTATACTGGCGGTGCGTTTCTATCAGAGGTTCGTTGCGGCTCGCCTCAACAATCGACGAATGAAACCGCATGTCGAGCTGGAAGAACTGCAAGGCGGTCATCTCAGAGGACCCTTCGGCCATGACGCCCCCCAGCATCTGGATCTCAGCAATCTCGGCGTCTGTTGCCTCGACACAGGCGGTTTCCCCAGCCAAAGCCTCAAGCGCACCAAGAACAGATATATATTGCGTCAGTTCCTGCAACGACGGGTCCGCCACACGCGGGCGACGGGTGGCAGAGTATTCCACCAACCCTTCCACCTCAAGTAACCTGAGCGCCTCACGCAACGGGGTACGCGAAATGCCCAAAGCCTCGGCCAGTTCCCGTTCTGGGATCGAGGTGCCCGGCTCCAGCTTGCCCAGCAAAATGAACTCGCGCAGGTTATCCGCCGCTTCCTCGGACAGGGTGCGGCGGGGGCGAACTGCCCCTTCTTCCTTGAGTGTTGAAATCCAACCGCCCTGTGTCATGCTATTTGCCCCAATTCAATACAACCGGATCCAGAGGCCGTAACAGATCCATCAACCCAGATCGAGTGTCTGGATGCAAGGGTTCAATCGGATGGCGACAGAATTCTGATTTGATAACACCACCTTCAACCATCGCGGCCTTGGCTGCGCGGAAACCACACTGACGGTTTTCGTGGTTGATGGCAGGCAGAACCCGTCCATAGGCGGCCGTGGCCCCTGCCCTGTCACCTGCCAAGTGCATTTCAATCACCGGCTTGATCAGATCCGGGATCATTGCACTGGTCATACCACCGGTTGCACCGGCATCCAGATCAGCAAGCAGGGTTATCGCCTCTTCACCGTCAAATGGGCCTTCGATAGCATCGCCACCGGCCGCAATCAGCGCGCGTAGCTTGGCAGCGGCCCCAACACATTCGATCTTGAACAGTTTGACCATCTCAATCTCGGTGGCCATTTTCACCAGCAAAGGCACCGGCAGATCGACCCCAGACAGTGGCGCGTCTTGCACCATGATCGGCAGGCCAACGTCGCCAACAGCTTTGAACTGTTCATAAGTCTGGCTTGGTGTGCCCTTCATCAGGGAACCGTGGTATGGCGCCATCATCATCACCATCGAGGCCCCCAGATCTTTAACAAACTGGGTGCGTTCAACTGCGATTTCGGTCGCAAAGTGGCTGACTGTAACAACCACCGGCACTCGGCCCGCGACGTGTTCCAGACACAGTCGGGTCAGGGTTTCGCGCTCGGCATCAGAAATCAGGAACTGTTCCGAGAAATTGGCCAGGATGCAGATGCCATCTGCGCCCTGATCAATCATGCAGTCCAGAACACGGGTCATGCCCTCAAGGTCAAGGGTGCCGTCCGGGTTGAACGGCGTTGGCGCGACTGGCCAGATGCCTTTATAGGAGCGGCTCATTCTGTCACCTCAAAATCTGCAAGATATTTGTCAGAGATCGAAATCCCCAATCCAGGTTTGTTGTCGTCCAGATCCAGATAGCCATCGACCGCGTCTGGGTCGCCCTCAAAAATGTAGTAAAACAGCTCGTTTCCGACCTCGACGTCAAACACAGGGAAGTACTCGGAGATTGGACAATTCACGTTGGCCATGGTCAGGTGATAGTTGTGCATCTGCCCGGCGTGCGGAATTACCGGCACTTGATAAGCTTCGGCCAGCGCGTTGATCTTTTGCGCTGCAGTGATGCCGCCCACACGGTTGGTGTCATACTGGATCACCGAGATCGCCCGCAGGTCCAGCAACTGGCGGAAACCCATCAGCGAGAACTCGTGCTCTCCGCCAGAGATCGGGATTGGGCCTTTGTTCAGTTCGGCATAGCCGTGGATGTCGTCGGCGATCACAGGCTCTTCCAGCCAGCGCGGCTCAAACTTCTCGAGCTTGGGCAGCATCCGTTTGGTGTAATCGAGATTCCACCCCATATAGCATTCCAGCATCAGGTCGGTGTCGTAACCTATCACCTCGCGCACCGCTTCGACCCGTTTCAGGTTCTCGCGCATGCCCTTCATGCCGTCTTTGGGACCATAGCCAAACCGTGTCTTGAAACCTTGATAGCCGTTCTTCATAGCCTCTTCGGCCTCGGCCTGCATCGCCTCGACAGAGTCAGCATATAGCTTGGAGTAATAAACCGGGATTTTTTCCTTGGTACGGCCACCCAGCAGTTTGAATACCGGCTTGTTGGTCAGCTTGCCCATCAGGTCCCAGATCGCGATGTCCACGGCCGAAATCGCGGTCATGCCAACGCCCTTGCGGCCCCAAGCATGGGTGCGGCGGTACATCTTTTCCCACAAATAGGCGTAATCAAACGGATCTTCGCCAATCACCATTGGGGCGTAATGCTCATCAATGGCAAGCTTGACCAGACTGGGGGCCAATGCAGCGTTGCCGATGCCGATCATGCCACATTCGGTTTCGACCTCGCAGGTCAGCCACTGGTGAAAGCGAAAGCTGCCCATGGCATCGCCGCGATCATACAGGGCGTCTGAAGCGTTGGTGCAGAAGTTGCCCTGGGGTGGAACTGTCTTGCCTTTCCAGTTCCAGACGCGGGTACGGACTGATTTTATTTTTGTCATTTTATTCTCCAGTCGACTCGACAGGTGAGCGTTGTTTGAACATCAGGCCCCAGACCAGCGGGCCAAACAGGGCCAGCGCGGTCAGGACAAAGAAGAAGAGAGCAAGCGGTCGGGTGAACATCAGCCACCACTGTTCGTCGAGCATCACCATGGATTGGCCCAGACGGGTTTCCAGCATGCCGCCCAGGATCAGGCCGATGGCCATAGGCACAACCGAGAACCCATAGCGACGCATAAAGAACCCAAGGATACCCGAGCCAACGGCGATCGGCACGTCGATCATCGACTGTTCCAGCGCATAGGCACCGACGATCGAGAAGATGAACACAATCGGCCACAAGATCTGGATCGGGATCAAGGTGACGCGGGCAAACAGCTTGGCGCCAAACAGACCGATAAAGAAGAACAGCACGTTGACCAGCATCATCGACCAGAAGATGGCAAAGGCAAAGTCAGCCTGCTCGGTGAACATGGTTGGACCGGGGCGCAAACCGTGCACCATCAGGCCAGCCAGGATCACCGCGGCCGTCGGGCTGCCGGGAATGCCCAGTGCCAGTGTTGGAACCATAGCCCCACCGGTGGCCGAGTTGTTTGCAGCCTCGGACCCGGCGATGCCTTCGAGCGAGCCCTTGCCGAATTCCTCAGGTGTTTTAGACCAGCGTTTGGCCTCGTTATAGCCGATCATCGAGGCCACGGTTGCCCCTTCAGCCGGCAGGATGCCGATGAAGGTACCAATTCCGGATGAGCGCAGGATGGTGCGCCAGACTTTCTTATAGTCAGCGCGGCTGGGCAGTTTGATCGCTTTCATGATCACCTGCTTGCGTTCTACATGCAGGTTGTCGGCCTGGATCAGCAGTTCCGAGATACCGAAGACACCAATCATAACTGGAACAAAGGGTATGCCTTCGCTCAGCTCGTTCATGCCAAAGGTGAACCGCTCGATCGAGGTCAGCAAGTCAACGCCAACAGTCGCCACCAGCACACCAAATGCACCAGACAGGATGTTTTTGATTGGCGAGCCATCCCCAATGGTGGCCAGCATCGACAGGCCAAAGACGGTCAGTGCAAAGTACTCAGGCGGTGCAAAGTTATAGGCGGCGCGGGCCATCAGCGGTGCGGCGGCCATCAGGCAAACAACCGAGACGATGCCACCAATGGTCGACGATACTGCCGCCATGCCCAAGGCCTTGCCAGCCTCGCCACGCTGCGCCAGCGGATAGCCATCAAGACAGGTAGTCGCACTGGCCGAGGTTCCAGGCGTGTTGATCAAAATAGCGGTGATTGCGCCGGCAAAGGTGGCCGCACAGTAAATCGTTGTCAGGATCGCGATGGCCGGGATCGGGTCCATCGTGATGGTAAAGGGAAGAAGAAGCGCGACGCCGGTCGTCGCATTCAGGCCCGGCAGGGCCCCGACCAATACGCCACCAAGCGTTGCGGCCACAATGAGGAATAGCAGATTGATGTCTGCCAGTGCCATAAGTCCGGAAAGAGCTGCGTCCATAGTTAGTTACTCGTACCAGAAGTTAGTCAGGAGACCGCGTGGGAAGCGGACTTCGAAGATACCGTCGAACAGGAAGAACACGGCGACGGGAGCGACAATGCCGACAAGGACCAAGGCCCAGGCACGGCGTTCCCCCCACAGGGCGGTTAGCGATACAGCAAACAGGCCAAGACCCAGGAACAGGTCAATCTCGGCGATCAGCAAGAAGCCAATCAGCAGCCCGATGGTCATCTGTACCATTCTGGTGAGCGGTTCAGGGGCTTTGCTGTCATCGCGAAAGATCAAATAGACAGCCAACATGATGATCAGGCCGATCACCAGCTGAGGAAAATCCTCAGGCTGCATGCCGCGTTTCAGGATCGGCGGAACGCGGTCAAACTGGGTGCTGAGCCAGTAGGCCCAGACGCAAAACACGATAATGCCCGCAGGAACGGCATATCGTGAAATATTGGTGCGGGGCTTTTGGGATTTGTCCAAAACAGGTTGCACTGGATTACTTTCTTGAAGATGGGTGTGGCCGCCCACAGGACCGCCACACCACACAGGTCAGATTATTCGATGAAGCCCAGCTCTTTCAGAGCGGATTCCATATCTGTCACCATGGTGGTGATCTGATTGCCCCATTCTTCGGAACCGGCAACCGAAGTTGCATCCAGACCAACCGACTCCAGGAAACCCTGATAAACGCCGTGCTGCATCGACTTCATCAGCGCGGCTTCGATCTGCTCGGCCACTGCGTCAGGCGTATCCTTGTGGACCACAAAACCACGCACGGTCGAGAAGCTGACGTCGATGCCCATTTCCTTGGCTGTAGATACGTCTGGCAGGCCTGCCATACGCTCGTTCGCCAGAACTACGATTGGGCAAACGTCGCCCGCATCGATCTGCGAACCGGCTTCGGCCAGGTTCAGAACCGCTGCGTCAACTGCGCCTGCAACCAGCTGGGTTGCCAATTCGCCACCGCCGTCGAATGGAACGATCTTTGGTGTCTGCATACCGCCTTTTTTGGTGAACATGAACGCCGATACGTCGTCGATATTGCCAAGGTGGGTGGTTCCGTAAGAGATCGGCGCCTCTTTCTGAGCCGCGACAAAGGCCTCGGCGTTGTCATAGGCGCCACAACGGACCATCAGGATCTGTGGATCGTCGGTACCACGGGCAATTGGACGAATATCATCCAAAGTCATTTCTGTCTTACCCTTGGACAATGTGGCCGCATGACCAATGGTGAAGGTCAGGATCGAGTGACCGTCCGCAGGCAGGGTCAGGTAGTGATCCATCGCAACAGCACCGCCGCCGCCCTTTTTGTTGACCACAACCATGTCGGCCTTGAGCACACGACGCGCGCGCAGCATCATCATCCGGGTAGTGACATCGGTACCGCCGCCGTTACCGGCGTGGGTCACAACTTCGATTGTCTTGGCCGGGAATTCTTCGGCACCTGCAATAGTCCCGGTCAGGGCCATTGCTGAAACCGAAACGGTAGCAAGAAACTTCTTCATTTTAATCCTCCTAGGTGTTTCCGAACCGACGCTCCTCACGACGACTCCAAATCTCACCCAGTCGATGTAACAGGTATTTGGTGTTTGGTATACCAAAATTTTCTAAATATGATTTCCTATCACAACAGACCACTGCACCAACTGAACAATCAGTGGTTTTTAGTGCAGATAACTAATACTCTTGGTCACCTCGCTCCACCTTTGGCGGGAATGAACGACTTGGAAACAGCAATACCTAGCGCCCTTACCCCAAGCATTGAAGTTTGGAGGCAAGAGGTATCAACTACTAAGATGGACGAGTTTTCGCTATCAAATACGACGATTACTGGTGCAGAAATCAATGATTGTTGCCTCCCTTCTTGAGGACGCTTCCCCCTGCATAGAGAGCGGTACCGCCCAACGGCTCTTCGATCCAGATGTTCTGATTACATTTCACCATCCCTACGCTTGGGCCCCTGAAGCTCCGCAAGAATAGTGGTCGAGCATCCGGTTCACCCTCGACAGCCCCGACTGCGGCATGAACAGCAGCGTGATCCTCATGAGTTCCATGGCTGAACTTCATGCGAAATACATTTGCACCGGCCCCTGCCAGAGCCTTAATCTTGCCAAACGTATTTGAGGCAGGCCCCAAGGTTGCAACGATTTTGGTATGTCTTGGCAGCGGACCTGGAGTGGTCATGTAAGGTGCTTTCACTTGTGTTTGATAAGGATGGCGAGATCCATCACGTTGGTGCCTGTTGGGCCGGTAATGATCTGATCACCCGTACGCGCGAGGTAGCAGGCAGAATTTGCTCTCGTCAGAGCCTCGTCTGCGCCGGGTTCCATGTCAAAGGTATCGCCATCAAGAAATGCGCCTGCAGCGTCCGTCGGACCATCGGTACCGTCAGTTCCGGCCACAAGCCCGCTAACGTCACTTCGGTTTCTGAAATGCCTTGCAAGCTCCAACGCCAAGGCCTGATTTCGCCCACCCTGGCCGGGGTTCTTTGGTAGAATGACTGTGGGCTCCCCACCGTAAAGGTACAGACCACATGGTCCGTCACGTACATCTAGGGCTATTTGGGCCGCAACCTCTGCGACATCGGCATACATGGTCTCTTCGTTTGCAATGACAGTAAGCCCCCTCCCCTGCGCATCCCGGACAACGGCCTCTCTGGCGACAACATTGGACGCAATGATCCGGACTGAATAATCAAAATCCGGACTGTCCGGGCAAGCGCCGAGACCAGAACCGATAACGTCAATTCCGTCGCCGCCGACATCAGAAATCGCAAGGACATGCACCTGTTCGCCCATGAACGAAGCCAGAAGCTTTCCGCCCTTTACAGCGGACAATTCCTTACGGCGACGGTTTATTTCGGCGATATCAGCGCCCATTCCTAAGGCAGACTGCGTCGCATCGACCAGTTGGGCGTATTCGCCCCCCTCCTTTAGATGCTCAACCAAGGACGATGCCCCACCGGACAGAAGGATCAACAGGCGACTTTCCGGCCCGCACCCCTGAACGAATCCGAGAACCTTCTTGCCAGCAATTAACGATGACTGATCAGGAACCGGGTGGCTTGACTCGAGTGCGACCACATTCCGACCCAAGCTCACCTTACCTATGTGATCCGTCTTGGTGACAATCAACGAGGGCGTGAAGGCGCGCCACTCACGCGGCAAGCCTTCAAACATCGAAACAGCGGCCTTACCCACCGCAAGGATTTGGGTCGGATGAGGTAATCCCCCCCCTTCAACCAACCCCGAACTGCCGCATCTCCCTTTACAGCAGAGACACCACTACGCAACAAATGGGCTAATATGGTTCTTTTTGCACCGTGCACTTTCACACTCCAATTGGCATTTTTTCATACCAATATTGGTACATTAGACTCCCACCACTGTAAATTCAAGTATTAACCAAGTAATTTCAATGATATCAATACGGATCACGGAATACCCCCGTATTACTCTTTTGTTTTTTTAAAACCACAAACGGTCATGAAGAGACATACTTTTCAACAACACTCGTTGCAGGAACCGTTGCAAATACGGTGTCGACTCGGCGGCGAAGGGGTTGAGACCGACATCTTTGACAGCGGGGGTTGGGCAGTTGGGGCATCTTGATCGCTCGGACGGTTTTGGCGTTCGGCTTAGGATTCTCCTTTGACCGACTCGAGATCACTCTGATCGTTCTGCCAGTCACTGCGCCCATCATCGCCAGACTAGCCTTTGGGGATCACGTCGCAGCGTTGGATATGATCTATTGGTTTGCAACCCTTATTGCTATCGACCTTCAGACCTCTTTCCTGACACCGCCATTCAGGCTTGCGCTGCTCCACCTAAAGGCAGCAGCCCCACCGGAAATCAAGATCCAGAACATCTATAAAAGGATCATTCCCCTTGTGAAATTGCAGCTCAGTGGGCTGGCGCATGCACTGCGCCTTCCTGAGCTCGCACCGTGGCTGTGTCGTCTCCTATTGCACTAGACACCCACCTTGGTCAGACCGCCACTCTCCCCGCGGCCTGGCCACTTGCACCCTTTTCGAGCAACTCAATTGTCTATAGGATCTGTCAATATGAGATCTCTATCAATTAAAATCCCCAATGTGTCTGAAAGCCTTGAAGAAAAGCTGGAAGCGCTCATCCTTGGCGGCGCCTTTTGGCCCGACCAACCGCTATCGTCTGAGCGCCGCCTAGCCGAAGAATTCAACGTCTCGCGCACCTCCTTGCGGAATGCTCTGGCAAGCCTGCGCAGCAAGGGTTTGCTGTTACTTGGCGGCAAGCGTTATTACGCCACAAACGTGATGGCGGACCTGATTGAACCAGGTCTCTACGGCATAGCAAAACAGGACGCAGTCAACCTATTGGACTACTGGATCCTGTTTTTTGCCGAGGCCGTGAGCCTCGCTAAGAAGAAAGCGCAAAACAGCGACAAGGTTGCTATCCTACAGGCTGCGCGCCACCTCAAACAATGCGTGGATGGCTCTGTTGCTTTGGGGGTGGTTGCCGCGTTCGAAACTCTCATCCGTGCGGTGCTCGATGGATGCTACAATTTCTTCCTAAGCCAAACACATTACGCCCTGCAGGCTGCTATCCGTCCTTGGCTTGAGGCCTCGCTGTCGCAACTTTGCAATCAGTCCGACACAACAAGCGCCTTTATGAAGACTGTTGATGAAATCGGTGGCTTTTCTGTAGACAAGCAAGCGCTTTTTCACTGTTTAAGCCCTGCTTTTGTGGTGTCTAACCAGACCGACCAACCAACAGGCACTCTTCGCGATAGTGGCGACCCCATACAGCTTATTGATGTTGTGCTACGTCACCCGATCTCTATCGAAGCAGTCTATGAACTACGTCTGATCACAGAAAAACACGCCGCAGGTCAGGCGGCCGAAAACGCAGACAAGTCCCAGCGCAGCGCGCTCAACGCCCATTTGGACCAAATGACGGTTATTGCTGACAACTCTCCTGCGGATTACAGCAAACTGGACACGACGCTTCACCGCCTTATTGCCGACTGCACCCAGAATCCGGTGTTTTCCGTTATAGATGCCGCATTGGCCCCGGTGTTTTCGAGAACCACAAACCAGTGGCTAAACAAGCACTTGGAAATGCGAAGTGATCAGACCACCATTCACCTGCAGCATACCCAAATCGTCGAGGCAATTGCCGCCCGCGATTCTGGCGCAGCAACTGGATCAATGCAAGAGCACCTGACATACGTTCTACGAAACCTAAGATGGCTGCGAGAACAAGACCATTTGCAAGAAATCGCGACGGCACGGCGACTGTTGCGGTAGCTTCGACTTCAAAGTTAAACCCACCTGAGACCAGGAGTAGCGCTGACAAACACTTCAAAGCTACTCTAGTCTGAGTTATAGCTACGAACCTCAAGCCAGCAGGTCAAAGACGTCACTGCCTATTTTCAGATTTATCTCGCCCTGACCGAACCCATCGACCAACACCCACATGATTTGCCCGGAGGGGCGGTATTTACCCCCCCTCAGCCACATCATCGTCGCCCGAGCGTTCTCCAGCTTCATTGGCCGTGTGGGCAAAATTGACTTGGAAATCATCAGCACTGGCGCTGGTGTTCCCAAATACCAAGACATCGCCCTCAGCGGCATGATAGTCATGTATCCAATCTGATCCGTAATCGAAGACGCCCAGATGAAAGAACGTCCGCTGTTGCGTCGCGTCACAAAGCTTTTCTGTTGTGAGGCAAAGGTCCGGTTCCCGCCCTTCGCTTCAGGAGGATGATTGGAGCCGGAATTGAACCATACCCCAATCCAAAGTCGTTGCTGTCAGTGGCAATAATGCAGTCTAGGTTACTGTGTTGTACGTGCCCCGTGGAGGTTCGAATCTCAATATTCACCCTGAACCGCAATCGAAAACAAAGACCGGCGGCTAATTCGGTGTCGGGCTTTCTTTCTACCACCACTGAACTCGCAGGAGGACGAGCGCACCCATGAAAGACCGGCGGAGTCAAAAAACTGAAAACCTGTTTCGCTGACACTTGAGATCACCGTGTAATGATCCAGGGCCCCGCCAAATAGTGCACAGACAGGACGTCCTTTTACAATCTCGTTCCAAATCACACCCGTTTGCTTGCCCAAGGGCACTGATAGAGGGCGTCTTGAGACCGGGCGTCCCAGATCTCGATTGGCGCAGACAGCCAACATTTCTGCCAATTCGGACTGGCGTTTTTTGCTCATGCCATTTTTCACAGAGGATCCAAGCCAACCCCGGTGACTTAGAAACCCAACCCCTTCAGCAAACATATGCCCCGCCTCACTCGTCTCAAGTTTCTGCGAAGGTGCATAAGCAAGTCTGATGGCGTTGATGATAGCGTATAGTCCACACAGCCCATCCAACTCGCCCTGGTTAAAGGGATCGATCAGATCACGCCCAGGCAGCGCTGAAGCCCACGGAACCCCCATGGAGGAAGTGGTACTGTCTCGAGTCATTTCCACAACCACCGCTCAATACTCATTCGCCAACATGATTGTGAGTACACGCGAGGTGACAGTGTCTGACGTCAGCGCTTATGGGTCCAAATAGCGGTATTTGCTAAGAGAGGGTTTGTTGCTCATCAGTAACCACTGAGGAGTGGACGATGAGAA
>NZ_QHLQ01000070.1 GCF_011813015.1 Parasedimentitalea denitrificans
ATAGTGGTCGACGAAGGCTTCGATCTGGGCTTCGAGATCACCGGGTAGGAAGTAGTTTTCCAGCAGGATGCGGTTCTTCAAGGTTTGATGCCAACGTTCGATCTTGCCCTGTGTCTGAGGGTGATACGGCGCTCCGCGTGAGTGCTTCATGCCCTTGTCCTGCAACCATTCAGCCAGATCGCCCGAGACGTAGCTGGATCCGTTATCGCTGAGTAGCCGTGGTTTATGAACGACGTGGATCTGATCACATCCTGACGCCTGCAACGCGAGATCCAACGTATCGGTCACATCTTCAGTCCTCATATTGGTGCAGAGTTTCCACGAGATGATGTAGCGGCTGTAATCGTCCAGGATCGTGCTGAGATAGAACCAACCCCACCCAAGAACCTTGAGGTAGGTAAAGTCGGTCTGCCAGAGCTGGTTGATGGCTGTGGTTTTGTCTTTGAACTCATTTGCCGCCTTGATGACGATGAAGGCGGGGCTGGAGATTAGATCATGCGCCTTCAGGATCCGATATATCGAAGCCTCTGATACAAAGTAGCTTTCTTGATCCGTGAATGTGACCGCCAACTCCCGTGGTGACAGTTCCGTTTCCTTCAGAGCTAATTTGACGACCTTGCGCCGCACCTCGTCAGGGATACGGTTCCAGACATGCTTTGGCTTGGGAGATTGATCCTGTAGGCCAGCCTCGCCACGCTGCAAATAACGATCATACCAACGGTAGAATGTTGTGCGGGGAATGCCGAGTTTGGCCAGTGTCAGGCGTGCTGACATATGTGATCCTTCGACCAACCGAATGATCTCAAGCTTCTCAGATGCAGGATACCTCATTCGTGGTCGTCCCCACCGTCGAACATGCTTTTTTTGAGCAAGCGG
>NZ_QHLQ01000071.1 GCF_011813015.1 Parasedimentitalea denitrificans
GACCAGGGCGTCGTCACTCCGACCTATAATCTGAGTGGGTCAGGATTGGTTGTCACGCCCGAGATAGAGCAGGGCGAAGTAGTTCCCACTTACATGCTCTCAGGCTCAGGCCTGGAAGTCACACCTGAAATAGGTGCGGGCGTCGTTACTTCTGGGGAAATTGTACCGGAGGACCTGGTGGGCATGACCATCATCGGTTCCAGCCCGGTCGTCCAGATCTTTGGGCAATCACCACCATACTCTGTCTCAATTACGGGCAGTCCATAACAGGGGGCCGCAATGGCATCACAAATTGACATCACCGGCTTCCACAAAGACGAATATGTCGAGATTCAATTCTTCGGCAGGGACCGCGAAGGGGGGGCTCTGTCCGCTGCGGCAGGCCAGGTGATCAAGCTGGTTCTTTCAAAGACAGCGGGTGGCGATCCGGTGGCAGGGATGGAGTGGACCAGCAACACTAGTCATATCACTCTGGTAGATGAG
This sequence comes from Parasedimentitalea denitrificans, assembly GCF_011813015.1. Classification (GTDB taxonomy): domain Bacteria; phylum Pseudomonadota; class Alphaproteobacteria; order Rhodobacterales; family Rhodobacteraceae; genus Parasedimentitalea; species Parasedimentitalea denitrificans. Next base: position 484 of record NZ_QHLQ01000071.1, read on the forward strand.
GCTAAGTCGGAGTGGAAAATAGCCCTTTCCCCTGATGATTTGTCTGCCGCGATCGAAAGAAAAAACTACTTTTTCAACATTTGGTCGCAACTGACTGACAGCACTCCAATTCTTCAAGCAGAGGGTGGCTTTACGCTCAAACCCTCGATCAAGCCCAGTTAAAATGCCGCTTCGGCATGTGTCTCAACGGATGCGGTGAAAGTATGAGAAAAGGCCAAGTGTCTCCAGGATTATCCAAAGAGCAAACAGCCATCCGCGCGACGAGAATGTCGCCAGGGGAACTGACTACAGCGTTGTGTGGATGTGGATACTCCAAGGTAACGTCCTCTGCCGCCACCGCTGTGTTTACCTCTGTGATTGAGGCTTTGCGTGAAGGGGGTTTCCCTGACGTTGCAACAGATTCAGAAGTGCAAGATGCCCTGCGGCAAATCCGGAAAATCGTCAATCAGTTGGTCTGACCGG
>NZ_QHLQ01000072.1 GCF_011813015.1 Parasedimentitalea denitrificans
ACAGGCAACGCGCCGCATAATCAAACCAACCAGATGAGCCAAACTCTCACTTAGTTTAGGCCGCCTTTGGACCCAAAAACTCTGCCGACGCACAGATCAATCCACCGACCGTCAAGAGCTACCAAGCGACATCTCCTCCAAAAACATGTATGAGGAAAAGGTATCTGCTGGTGGTAGGACTGAGCGCATGGAACTGACTCATCTTCGGCGCCGGATCGAACCTGGAGACGAAATCCATATCTACAGCATTGATCGTTTGGCGCGGTCACTTTCAGACCTGACCAGCATTGTCGATGAGATGGTGGACAAGGGTGCTACAGTACATTTCTTGAAAGAGAACCTGACCTTTTCCAGCGATAAACAAGATTTTGCCGGTAAACTGATGATGCAGGTACTCGGTGCAATCGCTGAATTTGAACGAAGCTTAATCCGTCAACGCCAGCGTGAAGGGATTGAGAAAGCCAAGAGTGCTGGGAAATACAAAGGTAAACCAAGGACGATTGACCGTGAGGCCATCATCAAAATGTTGTCAGCAGGTGTATCGCCTAGTCAGATCGCGAAGTTGGCCAATATTGGGGTCGCGACCGTATATAGGATCCGAAAGGAATATGCCGAAATTTCTCAAAGAACTACTGCGTAGAGTGAGCTTTGGCACCAAGGTGGGAATTTCCAATGGGAGATAGCTATTCGGCCAGTACGCTAGCAAAAGTCCCGAGAAATGCGAAGGAAACGGACTTTGTAAAATCGGAAACACTCTGAACCCAGATAAACACTCTGAACCCAGATAGCGTGCGAACGGCCCTCAACGGCCATTCGTACCAAACCCGTCTAACGGCAGTTTGCAGCCAATGTTGTTGAAAAACTCGAAGTTTTCGCGTGTCCGTATAACGGGACAATGTGTTCCCGCCTCTGTTTCACGCTGCGGCTTTGGCCTGGATTGG
>NZ_QHLQ01000073.1 GCF_011813015.1 Parasedimentitalea denitrificans
ACGTAAGCTGCGGATACTGCGATACGCAGACGAGATTGGTCATGTTGCTAAAGCCTGCCGTTATTTCGGGATCGGGCGATCCAGCTTTTACCGATGGAGGCAAGCCTATGCTGAGCGCGGCGAAGCAGGCCTGATCAATGCACCGCCGATCCCCAAATGGCATGCCAACAGGACGCCGCCTGAGCGCGAGGAAAAGGTTCTCTATCTTCGCCGCAAATACCACCTCGGCCCAATGCGGATCGTTTGGTACCTGGAGCGCTATCACGACATTAGGATCTCCGACGCAACGGTCTCACGCATTCTGCGCCGCCACGGGATGAACCGCCTTCCTCGGGGAACTCGCATGCGCAAAGTTCACACAAAGCGCTACCAGAAACAGGTCCCTGGGCATCACATCCAGATGGATGTTAAGTTCCTGACTTTCAAAGGCAAACAGGGCGAAAAGGTGCGCCGCTTTCAATACACTGCGATTGACGACGCAACGCGTGTGCGGGCGTTGAAGGTTTACGAAAGACATACCCAGGCCAATGCCATTGATTTCGCAAATCACATCATCGAAAAGTTCCCATTCCGCATCCGAGAAATCAGAACGGATAATGGCCATGAGTTCCAGGCCAAGTTCCACTGGCATGTTGAGGACCTCGGTATCCGCCATGCCTACATAAAACGCGGCACTCCCCAGTTGAACGGCAAGGTCGAGCGTTCACACCGCTCCGACGGACAAGAGTTTTATCAGCTGCTCAGCTACAAAGGAGATGTCTATCTCGAAGCCAAATTGGGCGAGTGGGAGAGCTTTTACAACTTCCACCGACCTCACGGCGCACACGACGGAAAGACGCCTTACGAAGTCCTCAGGGAAAAGCTATAGTCAACAAACGAGATGTCCCACGGGTAACCGCACCTTACACTGTG
>NZ_QHLQ01000011.1:0-72572 GCF_011813015.1 Parasedimentitalea denitrificans
TTTACTGCACTTGGCATCCCCAAGACAGAGGCGATAGGCTAAATCCGTCCGGTGTCAGGGGAGGTCCGACCTCAACCCTATTTGTGCAACAAAGCCTGTCTGCCGGAGCATCTGTTCTCCGGCCAACTGAAGTTCGGCATAGGGCGGCGTGAGCTTGTGTATTTTCAATTGAACTCGGTCCCAAGTTTCATTCTGCAAACGCTTTTTCGATGACAAACTGGCCCGGCATTGAGTTCGACCCTTCGTCCAACCCAAGCGTTTTGCAAACCTCTTTCAGGGTTTCTAACATTGCCATAGAGCCGCAGATCATCACGCGATCGATTTCTGGGGTTAAATCTCCGTCGGCAAGTTTTGCAAGTCTGCCGTCCTTGATCCATGCATCGATGCGCCCAGTGTTTTTATAATCTTCACGGGTCGCCGCAGGGAGATGGTGCAGCTTGCCGTTGGCGAGCACGCGTAAAAATTCATTGTCGTGAACCGATTGGACAAGGTCGATTCCATACCGTAATTCCTCAACTTCCCGGCAGGTGTGCAAAAGATAGATCTGATCAAATTTTTCATAGACTTCTGGGTCGCGAATGACACTGGCAAAAGGCGCTATGCCGGTCCCGGTAGACATCAGAAACAGCCGTTTGCCTGGCAAAAGTGCGTCGAACACCAGCGTCCCGACCGGTTTTGGACGGATCAGGATATGGTCGCCAGCTTGGATGTTTTGCAACCGGGATGTCAGCGGGCCATCCGGAACTTTGATCGAGTAAAACTCAAGATGCTCTTCACAGTTTGGGGATGCGATCGAATAAGCCCGCAAAAGTGGCTTATTGTCGTTCATCAGGCCGATCATAGCAAATTCGCCAGATCTGAAACGAAACCCGGGGGGCGTTCAGTTTTGAATGCAAAAAGGCGATCCGTGTAATGTTGCACGGACAGGACCGTCAACGCTGCAAATCCTTTTGGCGCTTCCGGTGTGAGGACATGCCCCGCTGCGATCTGATTCATTTCAATCTCCATTTCAGCACGGTTTGATTGAACGAACATCATTTTGGCTTCGTATCGGCAATCCTCTTCAATGAGTAATGAAATGAAGACGAACTCGGGATTACTCTGGTCGAAACAAGGGAGGCCACGATGCCAGAACCACTTTTTCAGGACGTCATTCGAAATCGCCGCGGCGTACGCAAATTCGCACCTGGCCGCGCAGTAAGCCGCGATGCTCTTGAACGCATCGTCGATTGTGGGCGGTGGGCGCCGTCGAAGACCCTGACATGCGCGACAAGGTGACGGAGGTTTTCTTGCGTCTGGCACAGCGTTTGGTCGACCACGCCAAGGGGTTTCCGGCAGTCAAGAAGACCTACCTGGCCAATACAGCTGCAATCATCATCGTTCTGGGCGATCCACGCTGGAAGGTCTGTTTCCCGCAGCCTACGACCGAAGGATGGGAGGCTGAGTATCGCGACAACAATGAGGTGATCTATCTCAACTCAATCGGGGCTGCGATCCAGAATATTCAGCTCGGCGTTGCAGCTGAGGGCCTGACAAGCGCGTAGCTGTCTGGTGGCGGCGAAGGGATAACCAACAAGGAATTGTCCGAATTGTTGGGATATCCCGAATGGATGCAGGCCTATGGCACGATCCCCATTGGTTATCCCGCCGCCACGCAGAACCGCCGCTATCGCCGACCGCTCGACCAAGCACTGCATTGGAATGGCTATCAGGGCGAGAAATTTCGGACCCACGAACAGGTGGATTTCTACGAGAGCACCTTGCGTCCGTTTGCCATGTACCGGGACGAAGAGACCTTGGACGGTTGGGAAGACAGAACCGCGAAACTAAGCGATTGGGATGCAGCCTTTACCAGCGCCACACCAAACCCGTCGGGCGAACTGCAGCCCGAGGCCGATTTCACCGAACCTCGCGTAGTGGGTCAAGCTACCAAGCGCCGCAGCAAAAACCAAGGAGATCCACATGTTTGCCCCAGATCACATCGAATACAAGGATGCCGACCTGCCGGACCGGCTGGATAACTCAGCTAAGTAGAGCTTGGACGAGGCTAAAACTTTCTATGACCGCTTGAAGCGTCGGCACACGGTTCGGGACTATTCCAACCAACCCGTTTCTCGTGCGGTGATCGACGATTGTATTCGCACGATCGGCACTGCGCCATCAGGAGCCAATCACCAACTTTGGCATTTCGTGTTGATCTCGGACCCAGCGTTAAAGAAATGCGTTCGCGAAGCCGCTGAAGAGGAAGAGCGCAAGTTATGTGATGGTGGAGCAGCGGCGAATGGCTCAAGGCACTTGAGCCTATTGGTACGAATGACCACATGCCACTCCTGGAGGACGCGACCTGGCTGGTCGTTGTCTTTGAACAGAGCTGGGGGAAGTTTATGATGGATCGCGATTCAAGAACTACTATGTTCCGGAAAGCACTGGGATCGCCCGTTTGATATCTTTGACGATCTTCTCGCCGAGGCTTTTGCGTATTCTTGTTGTCTTTCTCATCATCCACTCCTCAGTGGTTACGATGAGCCAGAAACACTCTCTTATCAAATAACGCTATTTGGACCCATAAGCGATGGCGTCAGACACTGCACCTCATATGGGTAGCATGAGGTGCAATTGAAAATGCATATTTGCAAGAAATAATACCGAAAATGGCTATCATTCTCAGACACCTCGAAGAAACGCGCTAGAATACAACTTTAATAGAGGTGCGGCCCCGCACTAGGGCCGCTTTGCGTGGGAGACAGTTTTGAGAGTCCATAGACTGCTTGTTGAAACCTTCAACCAGTTGGAGAAGGGGCTTGCGTCCTGTGAATTTCCGGATGGTAACCGTTTGCTGATACAGGTGTTTTCTGGGGTGCTACACTCAGCCGGCCTCCGTGACATTCAAAGCGCCCTTGCGAGGCGCTATCCATTGGCAGCTATCGTCGGATGCACAACTGATGGGGCAATTAGTAGTGGTCGAATTCACGATGGGGAAGCGGTGCTGTTTGTCTTTACTGAGTTCGCAGAAGTAAATTTGAACGTGTGTTTGTTGGCGCATGAAGGTGACAATCACTTTGCCACTGGGCGGACGATTGCGACCAAAATTATGACACCGTCCACCAAGGCAATCATCACCTTTTCCGACGGGCTTTTGACCAATGGCAAAGAATACATGAGAGCTCTAACCGAAGCGTGCCCCGGCGTTGTTGTGTCAGGAGGGATGGCAGCGGATGCAGGCAATGTGCAGGAGACCTTTGTTTTCGATAAGACCGAAATCTCCAACAACGGCGTTGTTGCCGTGGCGTTAAACAGCGCGCATCTTCAACTACAAACTCACGAATGCTTTGATTGGACGCCGATGGGGCGCAAGATGCGCGTCACCAAGGCTGAAGCAAACAGAGTTTTCGAAATTGATGGGGTCCCAGCCAGAGACATTTACGCAAAATATCTTGGTACGCAGATTGCAAAAAAACTACCGAGAGGCGGTATCTCATTCCCATTGCTTGTCGAACGCGACGGTATCCTTGTCGGCGGTGCGGTATCTGAGGTCGCTGAAGATGGGTCTCTGATCATGGGTGGCAACATAGGGCAAGGGGACGATGTCCGTTTCGGAGTTGGCAACGTAGACCTGATTCTTAGCAATACAACACGCAGGCTGGTGGACGAGTTCACAAAAACCCATGAAGCACTGTTTGTATATTCCTGCATGGGACGGCGCAGGTTTTTGGGCGAAGCTATAGACGCGGAATTGTTGGCTTTGGAACGAATTGCGCCAGCAGCGGGTTTTTTCACATATGGCGAGTTCTATTCCAGTGATAATGAGAACCTTCTGCTGACACACACCATGACACTATTGGCGATGTCAGAAGAGGTGTCCAACCAGCGTGAAATAAATGATCTTGGAAGAGATTTGTTTGTCGAGGCGCCAAAACAGGACGCCATGTATGCAATGGCGCATCTTGCCAATACGGTCACAACAGAACTGGAAGCCGCGCGAGAAAGTGAATTATTCAAAACCCAGCGCAAACTAGAGGAAGCCCACGCAAACCTAAGAAACGTGTTGGATCAGGCTGGCGATGCGCTTTTTGTAATTGACCCGAAAACGGGTGACTATGTCGATGTAAACAAGCGCGCTTGTTTGTCACTTCAATACACGCGCGATGAATTGCTGGCGCTTGGCACGTCAGAGGTTGGAGTAACAGCAACTGCCAGCGATTATGCCGCTTATGCCGAAGAACTTGGCCCAGAAGAGATTATTACGCGCATTGGAGCGCAAATACGTAAAGATGGCTCACATTTGCCGGTTGAAGTCCGCATCTCGGTTGCGGAAATCCTAGGTGAGACCCGAGTTCTGGTTGTAGCGCGCGACATCACGGATCGCCTCGAATCTGAGAAAACTCTACTAAAAAGTGAAGAACGCTACCGTGAACTTTTTGAACAGTCCCCAATACCAACAATCGAAGTGGATTGGTCAGAAGTCAAGTTCGCACTTGACGAAATGCAATCTGCGAAAGGCGATGCCAAAATTGTAGAATGGCTTATAGATCACGATGTGCTCCGACAGCTTCACAAACAAATAGTGCGCCGCGGAATGAGTGACTCGCTTCTTATCCTCTACGGCGTGCAGACAAAGGAAGAGTTTAAAAAGGTATTAGAAGCGCGACCCGAGCGCAGTGATGTAATAGAGTTATTTCGTGAGGCGATAATAGCATTCTATAATGGTGCCTCAGTATATGAGAGCGAGTTTGAAGAGGTTGACAGCACTGGAAGACCGATGACTCTACAGAACCGGTTTTTCATGCCTCCGGAGAATAGGCATAGCTGGAGTCGCCTTCTTATTACACTTGAGGATGTAACCTTACGCAGGGCCACGGAACAGGCGCTACGGAACGCCCAGAAAATGGAGGCAATAGGCCAGCTTACTGGTGGCGTAGCCCATGATTTCAACAACCTGTTGGCCGTAATTCAGGGCTGCGCTGAGTTGCTTCAGGATTTGCCAGGACAGGATGAGAAGCTAATCGGAGAAATCCTGCGCACCACTGACCGTGGTGCAGCACTGACCCGGCGCTTACTGGCATATGCCCGCAACCAACCCTTGGAGCCGAAAGCAATTGACCTGCGTGCGTTGGTCGTCGGTATGAAAGACTTGATGACGCGAACGCTCGGGGGGATGATCGAAGTAGATGTGATTGCGCCCATGGCGCTCTGGACTGCACGTGCTGACCCCGGCCAGGTTGAGGATACACTGCTGAACCTTGCGATCAATGCCAGCCATGCGATGCCCGGAGGTGGTAAGCTAACCATCGAATGCGCCAATATTAAACTTGAAGCAGATCACTTGACCGAGGCACCGGAGGTGCCTGACGGCGAGTATGTGCTGATTTCGGTTGCCGACACCGGTACTGGCATGAGCCCAGATGTAATTGCACGGGCGTTTGAACCGTTTTACACGACAAAGGGTGTCGGCGAAGGCTCTGGTCTGGGGCTGTCTATGGTCTACGGCTTTGCCAGGCAATCCGGCGGGCAAGCCAGCATCGACAGCGAAGAAGGTAAAGGCACGACTGTCAAAGTTTTGCTACCGAGAGACAGCCGGGAAGATGAACGAGGATCGGTGGCCATTGCAACAGGCCGCCCAATCGGGAGCGGCGAGACGGTCCTGATCATAGAGGACGATCCATTCTTACGCATGCTGGCAGAGCGCACAATAAATGGACTTGGTTATGTTGCCGTTGCGGCTGAGCATGCAGAAGCTGCCCGTGCTTTGCTGGCCGTCGGGCAGCGTTTTGATGTCATTTTGTCGGATGTAGCGCTTTCCGGGAACACGAGTGGCCCAGAGTTCGCACAAGAGGTGCTGGCACAGCGCCCAGATGCGCGAATACTGTTCATGTCGGGGTATCCAGCTGAGGCAGCCAATCAAATCGGGTTTGCTGTGACGAACAAAACAATGCTCAAAAAACCGTTCACAACGGATGAGCTCGCGACAGCCCTAGATGACGCGATGCGAAAGGAATAGGTCTGGAAATCTCTTGAAACGCGCACTAAGGTCGAAAACTACCCCAAATCAGCGCGCAGCGAACTCTCGGGGCCACGAATTCGTTGAACCGAATTAAGCCTTGCATCCGTAGATGTGCAATAGTTCCCTTACGCACTTAGCAATGGACTGTCACCGGGTCAGCGTATAATCTTCGTTCGTCATCAAATCTTTCTCCACCCAAAAATTGGGTAATTTATAGCAAGTGCCCCGAAAGGTCCGTAAATTTCAACAGATGTGGTCAAAGGCTTTTGCTCAAACGAGTTAAGCTGCCAAAATGGAGCTTTTTGTTCGTCTTGTTCATTCTGCTTTTTCGTGCGGATTTCGATTGAGGTCATTGAGGTTCACGAGTCGCTTCGTGGCGAACGCTTTTCCTGCTGTGGGGTAATGGATGAAAGGGGTTCAAGACGGGCCAACTGCGTGTCGCTTAACTAGAAAAGGCCAGAAATGATTACCGCTTGTTATTGAGTCGTAAATCATGCAATCGGTCGGAAAGCAATGGATCCTGACCCTGAAAAGCCATCGATTTTCAGGCCCGCCGAGGCGGGCTTTCTGGTTGCGGTTTCCATGATTTCGCGGGATCTTACCCCGAGTTGGGTCCGGGATGAAATAACTCCTTGAATTCCGGGGGCGGAACTCTTGGAAGTAACTTTGGAAGGGTTCACTATGTCAAAGTTCACAATCACACTAGCCCCGTCAGGTGATGTGGATGCGGCGCGGTTGATTCAACGGCATCTAGCGCAGATGGCGTCACAATCTCCGGCCGAAAGCTGCCATGCGCAAGGGCAATCCGAACTGGATGCCCCGGATGCAAGGCTGTTTTTGCTACGTCATGATGGAGACGCGATCTCCATGGGCGCACTTAAAGCTCTGGGCGATGGTGCACTTGAGCTGAAATCCATGCACACTGTGGCCAAAGCCCGTGGAAGCGGCGCTGGCCGAGCAATGCTAGAACATCTGTTAGCGCTTGCGCGTAATGAATCTGCCACCGGAGTGTTCCTCGAGACAGGCTCTAGCGATGATTTTCGCCCCTCTCGGCGGCTTTATGCGTCTCTTGGGTTTGTAGAATGTGCTCCCTTTGCAAATTATACCAGCGATCCTCTGTCGGTCTTTATGCACCTGGACCTGAGCAGCAGTGGTTGAGCCGATCGCTGAAATTCAGGGTGCGATATACGCATGCCGTTCACCGGACCTAGAATAGTTGCACGCAGGGCCAAACATCGGGTCTGTACCAGATTGACATCACCGCTCTTTCGATACACTACAGCGACATGCGGGCCGTTAGCTCAGCTGGATTAGAGCAGGGAACTTCTAATTCTCAGGTCGGGGGTTCGAGTCCTCCACGGCTCGCCACTTCCCTTTCGACTGCTGTTGGCATACCTACATTGAACACGTGATCACTGCCCGCCAAGACATTGATGTAGTGTCGAAGAGGGTTTGGCCTCATTCAATTTGTGGTGGTGGTCGTCGTTGTGCCTGAATTACTGTCTCCGACCAAAACGCTTAACCCAAAAAGTGCAGCTGTCGCGCCTAGGGTCGTGTTGGCGGTTGTTAGTTCAGTGCCTTGTAGTTCTGTTGGGGTCGTGTCCCCCGTGGTATTTTGTTGGCAAGTCACCTCGAGAAGGCCGCCGGGGATATATTTGGCAGAGACCAAGGTTCCGGCTCCGCACACTAAACGAGCCTTGGCTTCATTAAGTGGGGCACTAAGGCTTTGCGCATTCGAGGTCTTGGAACAGGCAAGAACGGCAAGGGTTACGACGGCTAGCTTAAGATAATCGGTCAACATACAACTCTCATCCTATCTCACGAATTTGATTTTTGCAGTGTCGTTGGGCTCAATGTAGGGCAATTCCAGCATTTGTAACGACCCGCACTATATAAAGGTTTGAGTTACGACTTCGGTCCTCTTGCCCAATTGGGGAAAGTCAGGGGCGGCGTGTTCTTTGTTGGTTTGTTTGGAGTTGGAAAAATGCTGAAGTGTATCTGCCGTTCAGGTGTTTTGGTTGCCGCGTCGTCCTTGAGTGTTTTTCCGACTTATTCTTACTCTCAGGGGGGACTTGGTGCCCTGTATACTGTTGTTGTACCTACTGGGGATTTTGGGTCTGCCAACTTTGCAAGACACCTGGTTTCTAGTTTGGCAAGTGTGCGTGCATTCTGCGGAGATTTGGATAACTCAGCTTATCAAGTTGATTGTTTGGCAGAGCGTTTTAGCGCGGTTTCCGATAGTATCCCGGAAGGCACCGACTACGACGAGGTCCGAGCACTGTTGAATAGCGCTTCTCAGGATATGGCAAAACTCGCACGAAATAACCGTGATTGGGATCTTCCTCGCGGGCAGGCCGCTCGAGAAGGAGGTGCGGCAGAGAGGACAACACGGCCTTTGACACCTGTTTCAGCAGAGGTTCAGGAGGCGGTAAACCGGCAGGCAATATTCATACTGGAAGAGGTGCAAACTCAGTTGCTGCGAAGTGCGAGTGGATCTCAGAGCCGCTATGCGCAATATGCTCAGATTGCTCAGGCCATAGATTCAAGCAAGGTGCTTTTACGGTCCTGACGTCCGCCATTAGCCTTGTCGCGTTTGCATGCTGCCTTCAAGGTCAGGTGTTAGGTACATTTCGCTTAAAGGTGGCTGGCTTCTCTTCAAAATTGGGTTGGGGTCTCCGCTCCATCAGCCTCTCGTAGTGCGCGGTGTACTTTTAGTGACGATCTGACTAAACCAAACATCCCCCGCTGCTCCCTCTGGCGAATTTGACAGATGCATTTTCGGACTGCCTAATGCCGCAAGACTACATGGGCGCATTCGGTGAAGGAGAAAACCGATGATTTCAAAACTTCTTAGAATAACCACATGCGCGGTCGTTTTTGTCGTTGCATCAACGTCAGCGCGGGCCGCGACCTTTTTGGCGACATCCACAACGTGGCTTAGCCTGGTCAGCATTACGTCAATTACTGGCGGCAATTCCGATGATGTGAGTTTCACGACAGGCGACCTTACCTTGTCAAAGCAAGCCACGAGTACTGGCAATGCCTCGGGCAATGCGACAACCGGCGGCAACCTGCTGACGAGTTCGATTTTCGCGAATGCGTGGATCGATGGTCAGGCGGATTTTGACGGGCGTGTCGATGCCAACTCCGGCAGGAAAGCATGGTTCGATTTCACCAACAATTCGACCAATGATAGTTTCAGCCTGAATATGAAATTGAGCCATTCTTATGTCGTAAAATCAAACGAACCCGGTCCCGAGTATCAGCACGCAGAGGCCTCAGGAACTGGCAAATTGTTGTCTAAGAATGACGCGAAAGTGCGCATGTTCAGTTTTACGGCTGATTCAGATGTCGGACCGGAAAGCGATAGTAACACTGCGGAACAACTGATTAGTTTCAGTCTGTTTTCTGGAGAGAGCCTGCGCCTAACTGTGGTTTCTGAAGCCAAGGGGTATGCGGTGGCATCTGTACCTCTTCCCTCCAGTGCATTTGGGTTGATCGTCGGCTTGCTTCTGTTGGCCGCGCTCAGGCGCAGGAGGGTATAGCAAAGAGCGAAGGGCCATTTGCAGGGTGAGTTTTGAGCAACAGGAAATAATGAGAGAGCGATATGGTGGGAATGTCATTGGCTGTCCCAGGAATGGAGAGGGTAATTGAATCAGAGTACGGTGGACATGACGTGTGAGCATTGTGAGGCCTTCAATGAGGTTAGCTACAGTGGTCTTGGGGTCCAGAGCAGTGGAATGGTCAAATGTGCGGTTTGCGCGGGCGAGCTGTTACTTTGGAAAGGAACGCGTGATTACAATAAAGCAGAGCTAAAGATCAGCCCGGCCAAAGAGCGAATCCTGACACGGGACGAGCAACACAGAGCAACGGAATTCTTGTTCGAAAGTGCACGAAGGCGCCGCAAGCTGTTGGATACCCCTGAAATTACAAATAGCCCAATGCTTGCAGCTGCTCAGGCCGAGGCCTCGGCTTTTGAGAGAGCTGCTGAGTTCCTAATGGGGTGTGCTGACAACACGGGCAGTGCGTAGTGGGGCCTTGTGTGTGACTGAGTAGTGCTGCATTCAGTGTCTAGGTTAATTGTTCTTTGGATACCTAAAAAACCGTCCAATGCGCCATGTTGGTTTTCATGTGCAAATCTGACCTACAACGTGGTCATGTTGATCCTGAAAACTTTGAGGATTCGACAAATGATAATCTCCAAAACCGCGGGCCACAGATTGGTATTTCATCTAACCACAGCGTTTTTTTTGGCGATGGCAACACCAACCGTTGCTCTGGCGCAGGCACAGGCAGAACGGAACTTTGCTCGAAAGGTTCTGACGGATCTGCAGCGCCAATCTTTTGCGGCCAACCGAGAGTATTGCGGTATTATTGGGCTGACCGAAACCGGAGGGCTTATCGCCTCTGCGCCGCGCAAGGGGAGCAGAGATTCCTGTCGCCCCAAAGGCCCTCGCAGCGCAATTGAATTGATCGCCAGTTACCACACCCATGCTGGTTTCGACGAAGACGCCGATAGCGAAGTTCCCTCTGCAAGTGATGTGATCGGCGATATGGAGGAAGGGCTGGACGGGTATGTTTCCACTCCGGGTGGGCGCTTGTGGTTTATTGACGGGCAATCGGGAACTGTGCGCCAGCTTTGCGGCTTGAATTGTTTACCTGCGGATCCGGATTTTCTGCCGGATCAATGGGAGCCGGTGAAGCAACGTTTTACCCTGTCTGACTTGGAAGGGCGCAATTAACCTGATGAAACTATGACGGAAGTGGGGCGAAACGAAGGTGGTGCCCCGGTGTATTCCTTTGGGTTGTGGCTTTGCTGCACTAGCTATGCACGGCCGCTGCGTTTACCAAGATTAACAAAGCCCCTGAAGGGCATTGAGCAGGAAGAACTATGTTTCGAATTATTTTGATGGCCCTGGCCAGCGTGTTTTTGGTTTCTGGTGCCGCGCAGGCGCAAGTAGAGACTGAGAGCGCGGAAGAGGTATCGCCATCAGAGACAGGCACGCGTCACCGTATTGGCTATGGCCGCCTAACCACCAATGATCTGATCGGCGACGGCAAGGACCGCTGGCGCACTGGTTCAATCACCACATCGCGGATCTACGGCTACGGTTGGAACGGAGCCGCCCCCGCACGGTTCGGTGAGCTGCTAGAGCTCCGCTTGCAGGGGCAAATCATCGCGCCGAAGGATCTGACATCCGCAAACCCCAGCGACCGCCCTTGGGCAGGGGCCTTGTCCTTTGGTCTGCACAGCCACATGCAGCGCGAGCAGACAGAAATTGCGGTGGGGGCCGATCTTGTGCTCATTGGTCCGCAAACACGTTTGGATAAACTGCAGGATGCGCTGCATGGAGCCTTTGGGGCTCCACGGCTTTCGGGTGACATGCTTGCGCTGCAAATCCCCAATACAATTCGACCCACATTGGTGTTTGAAGCAGGGCAGGAGGTCGATCTAGGGGCGAACCTGTCTCTGCGCCCATTTGCCGAGGCGCGTGCCGGAGACGAGACGCTGGTGCGGGTCGGCGCGGACTTTTCTGTGGGAACAGTTGGTCGCGGCGAACTGCTGGTGCGTGAATCGGTGACAGGGCAGCGGTACCGGGCCATTTACGATTCGGTTCCGGGCTATAGCTTTACGTTTGGCGGCGATATTGCCTATGTGGCCGACTCGGTTTACTTGCCCGAAGACCGCGGGTTCGAACTAACCAGCCGCCGTGACCGTCTGCGTGCCGGCCTTCACTGGCAAGGTGAAAAGGCCTCAGCTTTTTATGGCCTTACCTATCTGGGTGAAGAATTCTCTGGGCAGAGTGAAGGTCAGGTAACCGGGTCCCTAAGATTGAAATTGATGTTTTAAGAACACGCTGCAACACGCTGTTAAAGTTTGATCTTTGAGAATGAGCCTGCTCGTGTTAACGAATCTTTAATAAAAAAATAAAAGAGCAGGCATACAGGTACATGAAAACGGGCTTTAAAGGCACGTTTGTCATCTCCTGGTCACAAACAGATGTGGATGGTCTTTCGACTGCCCCTATAGATGCCCTCGATGTGGGGGCTGCATGGTCCTGGCATGGCGAAGCTGTGCGCGTAGATGGGCCAACGGAGCTGTTGCGACTGGATATGGCAAAAGGGGAAGCAGATCTTCGGCGGCGCGCAGCACGGTCAGTGCGGCGTCTTGTTGGGGCTGCAGTGCAATGCAGAACAGATATCGACGCGGTCGAGGTGGACGAACCGCTGATGGACAGTAGTTTTGTGGTCACCAATGGTGTCCAAAGCTACACTGTCACCTTGATCGAAGTCGGGCCGGGACAGCGCCCGCTGCTGATGTTCGTCGACGAATTACCCCCACGCAATACTGACCTTTGGGTGGTGCACCACTCGCTGGGAATGATCGTCGCGCCAGACCAGCCGTCCGACGGCGGTGTTATCTGTTTTACCCCCGGCACCCGTATTGCCACACCCGAGGGACCGAAACCGGTAGACAGCCTGCGTGAAGGTGACTGGGTGCAAACCCGCGATAATGGCGCCCAAGAGATCCTTTGGATCGGCTCTCGCCGGATGAGCGGTGCACGGTTGTTCGTGATGCCTAAACTACGTCCAGTGCGGTTCAAGGCCGGGGCGCTGGGGATCGACCGCCCCGAAGAAGAGCTGCTGGTATCGCCAGAGCACCGGATGCTGGTGCGTGGACCAACTGCGCAGGCCTTGTTCAATACACCAGAGGTTCTGGTTGCTGCGCGGGATCTGGTCAACGGATCAACGATCATCACCGATCTGGCTGTGCGCGAAGTCACCTATGTGCATTTGTTGTTAAGCGATCATCAGGTGCTTTGGGCTAACGGCGTCGAGACCGAGAGCTTCCATCCTGCCAATGCCGCCCTATCGGCTTTGGATGATCAAGATCGGGTACGGCTGTTGCAACTTCTGCCAGACCTGGATCGTGATCCACTGTCATATGGCGGCTATGCCCGTCGCAATCTCAGCGCACCAGAAGCTGCCATTCTGGCGCACGAAGCCGCATAAAATATCCATTTTCGCCGTGCCGCGTAAAATAGGGTGGCGTGCAGTGTTGACTCTGCTCCCTATCCACATATAAGCGCCGCTCTATTGGTGTTGGTGGGCCCCGCAAGGGGATCCCTGTCATGTTTGGGATCTGCGGATTTCGTGCAAGAGGACAACGCCCTTCATAGTGGTCCATTTTGGGCCGCGACCATAACGAAGGAGAACAGCCGTGACTAAACGTACTGCTGCCAAATACAAAATTGACCGCCGCATGGGCGAAAACATCTGGGGTCGTCCTAAGTCCCCAGTAAATCGCCGTGAATATGGCCCCGGCCAGCACGGTCAGCGCCGCAAGGGCAAAATTTCCGACTTCGGTATTCAGCTGCGCGCCAAGCAGAAGCTCAAGGGCTACTACGGCGACCTGACCGAAAAGCAGTTCCGTCGCATCTACGGCGAAGCTGAGCGTGTTAAAGGCGATACAGGTGAAAACCTGATCGGTCTGCTGGAGCGCCGCCTGGACGCAGTTGTTTACCGCGCCAAGTTTGTTGCAACCGTTTTTGCTGCACGTCAGTTCGTCAACCACGGTCACGTCCTGGTAAACGGCAAGCGCGTCAACATTCCTTCGTACCGTGTCAAAGAGGGCGACGTGATCGAAGTGCGTGAGAAGTCCAAGCAGATGGCTGCTCTGCTAGAAGCCACTCAGTTGGCTGAGCGCGACGTTCCAGACTACCTGGACGCCGACCACTCCAAGTTCACCGCCACTTTCGTTCGCACCCCAGCTCTGGGCGACGTTCCATACCCAGTTGTCATGGAACCAAACCTGGTCGTGGAATTCTACGCCAAGAACTAATTTTGCCGCCCTGGAATGGGCTGCAGACCGAAGATCAAGAGGCCGTGCCCAGAATTGGTGCGGTCTTTTTTTGTTGCACGCATCGTTCCCATCTAACGCATGAAATTGGTTTTCCTCATCAATTGACGTGCTAAGCTCTCGTCAACAGATCAGCACAGACAAATGCTGAGATAAATATTGGGAGAGTATTTATGGGAAAGATTATTACCGCCGCGCTTGCACTGGCCGTTATGTTGGGTGCAAACATGGTTGCAGCGGCGCCGCTCAAGTTGACGCCAGCAAATCCGCAGCCCAAGCCTAAGCCTGGCCTGACAGTGCGTTACGCTTATCCAAGTGATGTGAAAACACTGAGCCAAGCCAGAAGTGCTCTGAAAAGGATTGGCGAACCTGGTCCTATGCTGACTGGTCTGGACTACAGTGTCACTGCAATTGGTGAAAAGGCGCTGACGTCAAAGCGGTCCGAGCGGGTTGCGGCTGACATCCGTGGTTTCGTTCGCTTTGACGCACCCGGCATTTATACTATTGATTTCATGACTAATGATGGCGTGGAGGCGACAGTCGGTGGTCAGGTGGTAGGCAGGTTCGACGGCCGCCAAACCTGTCAGGAAACTTTCGCAACTGAGGTCGAAGTGCCCAAAGCAGGCTGGTACCCACTACACGTTCTGTATTTCCAGCGGACCAAAACTGCCTGCCTGCACATGCGCAGTGGGCTCAAGGGTAAGCGGGTCACTTGGATGCCCAACAAAGCCTTCGGTCACTAAATCCATTATGAAGGGCGGCCAGACCCGCTTTTTATCTGGCCACAAATATCCCGGGGGGCCGGGGGCTTGCCCCCGGTGTTGCCCTTGCGGCGGCTACAGGGGCAGGGGGCGCCCTTCAGCAATAGCTTCCATCGCGAAATACGACGTCACGCTGTCCAGCTCGACCCCGTCAATCAGGCGCTGATAGACACGGTCATAGCTGGTCATATCTTCGGTCACGACTTTCAACTGATAATCGTAGTCGCCGCCAATCCGATGAAAGTCTACCACCTCGGGAATAGTCAGCACATGGCGGCGGAACGTCTGCAACCATTCGGCTGAATGGTGCCGGGTGCGCAGCATAACAAAGACCACCAGATCCAGCCCCAACTGCTTGCGATCAACCCGCGCAGATGATCCCATCAGCAACCCGCGTTCATTCAATGTCTTCAGTCTGCGCCAACAGGCATTCTGCGACAGTCCGACGGTCTCTGCCAGGTCCCGCTGCGACAGCCCGCCGTCACGTTGCAGTGCTCGCAGGATTGTTCGGTCAATTTGATCTATATTTTTGCTCATTTCAGATCATACGACACAAGTTTGTGTGAATCTACTGTGAAAATTGTGAAGTCTTTTGATCCAAATCCGATCATTCTGTCACATAACAGATAGGAGCCCCCAATGATCCTCGCAGATTTCAAAACATCCATCCAACGTGCCGCTCGCGATGGCAGTCTGCAGGCTGGGGTGATCGGCGACGGGGTGATGATACCGGGGCTGAATGGCGATGTGCCGCTGGTCTACGCCGATTACGTCGCATCGGGCCGGGCGCTGCAACAGGTCGAGGAGTTTGTCACCACTCAGGTGCTGCCCTTCTATGCCAACTCCCACACCGAGGCCTCTTACTGCGGCTCATACGTCACCCGGATGCGGCGCCAGGCCCGCGCGGAAATCGCCCGCATTGCTGGTGCGACACAGGACGACACCGTAATCTTTGCCGGCTCAGGCGCCACCGCCGGGTTGAACCGTTTGGTCAGTCTGCTCGGGATCGAGGAGGCAGATCACCCGGTGGTCTTTATTGGGCCATACGAACATCACTCCAACATCCTGCCGTGGCGTGAAAGCAAGGCCAAGGTCGTTGAGATCCCCGAAAACGCTGACGGTGGCGTTGATATGGATGCCTTGCAACAGGCTCTGATGGATCATGCGGACTGTGACCTGAAAATTGGCAGCTTCTCGGCGGCCTCGAATGTGACCGGTATCCTGACAGATCCAGATCCGATCAGCCGCATGCTACACGCACATGATGCCTTGTCGGTTTGGGATTACGCCGGCGGTGCGCCTTATCTTCCTATCGACATGGGCGGCAACGGTGCCGCGCGCAAAGATGCGGTTGTGGTTTCGCCTCATAAATTCCCCGGTGGACCGGGCTCGTCTGGTGTCCTGATTGTCAATCAAAAGGCTGTGCGCCGCCGTTGCCCATCCTGGCCTGGTGGCGGTACCGTCAGCTTTGTCTCGCCTTGGTCCCATGAATACAGCAATGATCTGGCCGCCCGAGAAGAGGCCGGTACGCCGAACGTCATTGGCGATATCCGTGCAGCACTGGTGTTCTTGGTCAAAGAGGCCGTCGGTCAGGCCGAGATCGAAGCCAAGGAAGAGCATTTTTCCGATATGGCGCGCAAAGGCTGGGGGGATAATCCTCATCTGACATTGCTGGGTAGCCCCACGGCGTCTCGTTTGCCGATCTTCTCGTTCCTGGTGACAGGCGCGTCCGGCGCCCCGGTGCATCAGCAACTGTTCACCCGTATGCTCAGCGATATCTACGGCATTCAGGCGCGTGGCGGCTGTGCCTGCGCCGGCCCCTATGCTCACCGCCTGCTGGAAATTGATCAGGATGCCTCGGACGAGCTGTTTGCCGATCTGAAGGCGGGCAAGGAAATGCGCAAGCCGGGCTGGGTGCGGCTCAACTTCTCATATCTGATGAGCGACGAAACTGCCCAGTACATCATCGACAGCGTCAATGAACTGTCGCTGAACGCCGAGGAAATGGCCGAGCAATACTCGGTAGACCAAAGCACAGCCCGGTTCAAAGCTCTTGTTGCATGATGTATCTGATACGCAGAATTTAGCGCGCCGCACGCTTGTGTGATCTTGCGGCTTCCCCAATGGGGTACAGACAGCTATTAGGGTCTCCGATAAGGAGCCCGCATTATGAATAAGATCACGCCGCAGCCCGGTATTATGGACATCGCCCTGTATCAGGGTGGCCAAAGCCAGCTTGCCGGCCATGCGGAGCCGTTGAAACTCAGCTCTAATGAAAACCCGTTCGGCCCCAGCCCCAAGGCGGTTGAGGCCGCAGCGGCGCAGATGGCGGCCATGAATCGCTATCCCAGTACCGATCACGCAGAACTCCGCGCTGCTATCGCCTCGGCACATGGGGTGCAAGCTGAGAACGTGATCTGTGGTGTGGGCTCTGATGAGGTCATCCATTTCCTGTGTCAGGCCTATGCCGGACCGGGTGCCGAGGTCATTCACACCGAACACGGCTTTGCCATGTATCGCATCAGCACGCTTGCCGCCGGGGCCACCCCGGTCGAGGTGGCCGAGCGTGATCGCTATGTGGACGTTGACGCGATCCTTGCTGCAGTGACGGATGCGACCAGTTTAGTATTTATCGCCAACCCGGCTAATCCAACTGCAACGCTACTGCCAATGGCCGAGATCACACGTCTGGCCGACGGGTTGCCGAAGAACGTCTTGCTGGTGCTGGACGGGGCCTATGTTGAATTTGCCGAAGGCTACGATGGCGGTAAGAAGTTGGTCGAAACCCGCGATAACGTGGTGATGACCCGGACCTTCTCCAAGCTTTATGGTTTGGGCGGCCTTCGTGTGGGTTGGGGCTATGCGCCACTGCCGGTGATCGAAGTGCTGAACCGTATCCGCGGCCCGTTTAACCTGTCAAACGCAGCACTGTCCGGCGCCGAGGCCGCGCTGGCGGACAAGGACTGGGTAGCCGACTGCCTGTGCACCAACGCAGACGAACGCGCCCGTCTGACGGGCGGATTGCGCCAGCTTGGCTTTGGCTGCGACGACAGCGCCGCCAACTTTGTTCTGGCCCGGTTCACAGATGAGGCAGAGGCTTTGACGGTAGATGCATACCTAAAAGAACAAGGCATCATCGTGCGCCATCCCAAAAGCTATAACCTGCCGCATTGTCTGCGCATTACCGTCGGTCGCCCCGAGGACAATACCCGCGTGCTCTCGGCACTGACCAATTTCAAACAACAGGCGCAGGACGTTTCCGTATGAGCACCCAAATCTACAACCGTGTTGCCCTGATTGGATTGGGTTTGATCGCGTCGTCAATGTACTGGGCAATCAAAAGGGGCGGATTGGTCGGCGAAGTCACCGGCTATGCCCGTAGCGAAGCCACGCGCGATAAGGCGCGTGAAATTGGCCTGTGCGACCGGGTTTGCGTCAGCGCAGCCGAGGCCGTCGAGGGTGCCGACCTTGTAGTTCTCTGTGTGCCGGTGGGTGCCATGGGCCCCGTGATGCAAGAGATCTCTGGATCACTGATGCCGGGTGCTACGGTGTCCGACGTGGGGTCCGTAAAACGAAATGTGATAGAGGCCGTGCAGCCGCATATCCCGGCTGGCGTCCACTTTGTGCCGGCCCACCCGCTGGCAGGTACCGAACACTCCGGTCCTGAATCCGGTTTTGCCGAGCTGTATGACAACCGCTGGTGCCTGTTGGTGCCAGTAGAAGGCAGTGATCCCGAGGCTGTCGCCAATTTGCGTGCCTTGTGGGAGGGCATGGGGGCAAACGTGGACGAGATGGATGCCGACCATCACGATCTGGTGTTGGCCGTCACCAGCCACACACCGCACCTAATTGCTTACACCATGGTGGGCGTTGCAGATGATCTGCGCCGGGTGACCGACAGCGAAGTGATCAAGTATTCGGCAGCCGGTTTTCGGGATTTCACCCGTATCGCCGCCTCGGACCCAACCATGTGGCGCGATGTGTTCCTAAGCAACAAAGAGGCGACACTGGAAATCCTCGGGCGTTTCACCGAAGAGCTGTTTGCGCTGCAGCGGGCGATCCGAACCGGCGATGGCGAACATCTGCACGATTATTTCACCCACACCCGCGCCATCCGGCGTGGCATTATTGAGGCTGGTCAGGATACTGACGCGCCTGATTTCGGTCGTGGGCAAGCTGTAGCAACAACAAGTGGACAGGAGAAATGATCATGCGAAATGGAATGGTTGCGCTGGCATTTGTGGGCGGCGCGTCGGTTTGTGCTGCTGCTCCGGAAACTTCTTTGCGACCAGCACCGCGACCGGCTGAACCTGTTCAGATGGCGGCTTTGGCGGTGACTGCGACATCACCTGACACACAACTGCGACCGGTCGTTCGACCCGTGTCAGACCAGATCCTGATGGCCGCCGCGCGACCCGCGGATCTGCAATCACTCAGCCCTGAACTATCCCTGCGCCCGTCGTTGCGGCCCGATAGCATTGTCGAGCAAGCCTTGTTCAAGCGCCGCAGGCTCCGCAAGGGATCGGTGTGTGGTGATATCAGTATCCAAGGCGAGAAAGTTGGACATGTACCAGCCAAACAGGCTGGTTGTGGTGCGCAAGATGCGGTGCGGGTGCGCTCAGTGGCTGGGGTGACACTTAGCCAGTCGGCGGTGATGACATGCGAAACCGCACAGGCGTTGAACACATGGGTTGAGGATGGTTTGCAACCCGCATTTCGCCGCAGGAACCAGGTCGTCAGCCTGCGCGTGGCCGCGCATTATGCCTGCCGCACTCGCAACAACCGGCCAGGCGCCAGAATATCCGAACACGGCAAGGGGCGGGCGATCGACATTTCCGGCTTTACTCTGGAGAGCGGCGAGTTGGTCACTGTTGCCCAGGGGTGGAGCGCCAAAGGCTTTTCCAAACGGTTGCGTAAAGCCTGGTCTGCGGCCTGTGGTCCCTTTGGAACGGTCCTGGGTCCCGAGGCCGATAGGTACCATCGCGACCACTTTCATTTTGATACAGCTAAGCACCGAAGCGGTCCGTACTGTCGTTAAACGTTCGACGATGGGCTCCCGTGCCTAAAGGGATGATCGGCGATCCCGATCCCCCAGTAGACTTGGGCGTGGCGCCGTGCTGTGCACGGCGAAACAGAAAAAATAGTAAAATCAGTGCTGAGAAGCGCTTGAGCGGCAGATCTGCCTCTCAAGACGCCTCGTCCAGTGTGTTACGGCTCGCTCTCGCGTCAATGAGCTACGCCCGCACCAAAGCTGCGGTGGCCTGCGGCCATCATTGACACGAGATCGAACCACCCTGCGCCGCGTTAGCGGCGCCAGGCCCAACGGAAGGCGGCATCCTCGATGCCGAGCGACGGGCGGGAGATCTTGTTATCTCAGTATGAAACGTGGCGCGGGTCCAAGTGGGATAGGGCCCAGGGCGATGTGGCCATTGCGGAAATTCAGCTGGGTGTCGAGATCATGCGGATTGCCGCCAAGCCCAGCAAACAAGCCCATCACCCGCTCGATCCCATCGCGGGCAG
Organism: Parasedimentitalea denitrificans; assembly: GCF_011813015.1. GTDB lineage: Bacteria > Pseudomonadota > Alphaproteobacteria > Rhodobacterales > Rhodobacteraceae > Parasedimentitalea > Parasedimentitalea denitrificans. The sequence continues at coordinate 20,144 of NZ_QHLQ01000011.1, forward strand.
AGGCCGGTAGCACCCCTGCGTCCTCAGCCATCACCAGCATCTTGCGCCAGTTCTCAACCTTTAGAGATATCTTCCCATTGGCGAGACCTGCTTCGTTGATGTCCAGATCCCCTGTCGCTTTTAGACGCAGCTCACCCCAGTGGGCATCTGCCAGCCTAAGAGATATTTGGCGCGGTTGCGGGCGGTGTAATTCTAACGCCGCGCGGTCCCAAGCGGTGTCAAACGTTACCTCCATGTCCAGCGCCAATGTGTCAAAGCTATCGGGCAGGGCATCCGTAGCCGCCAACAGCTCACGCAACTTGGCACCAGGAGCGAACCCGGTCGCAGTGCCCAGAAGCTGATAGCGTTCAGGACTGTCGGACTGGGTCATCGTCAGGTGCAGCGAGTCGGCTCCCATGGCCGTTCTGTCGCCATCCTTGATTTCCCAGACGGTGCTGGTGAGTTCCATTTCCTCTAGCTCGAGAGCCAAACCTGGGGCCATAAGTAGTTGCGCCTGCAGGTCTTTGGCGACAATCACCATAGTTTTGTCAAAGTAGGACAGGCGCTGTGGGGATGGCGCAAACCGAAGTGTTTGACGACCGGGCCAAATTGCCGGGCTTTCGATCTCCAGCCAGTCGGCTCTCCAGGCCGTACCGGTACCAGGATCTGCGAGGGTTGGCTGCGTGATCCGGATAGTGTGGGTGCTCGGATAACCGCCGCTGCTTAACGTCGAGTACTCTGCCTGCCAGCCCTGTCGCTGCTGTTCTGAGAACCAGCCGCTGATGCCACTGCGTAGCCCCCAGCCGGCCGCGAACCAGTATAACGACCACAACAATACCCCAGCCATGAGAAGTTTCATTACGCGCAGCATCGACAGCCTCTTTTTTCTAATCGATTTTTGCTGTTTATAGACCCGAAACCAGAGAGGGCCAGTGGAATGACGATGTGGGTTTTTGGATATGGATCTTTGTTATGGAATCCCGGCTTTCCCGTGGCCCGGCAAGAGGTGGCAACATTGCACCGCTATGCGCGGTCGTTTTGTATGAGTTCTATTCATCACCGGGGCAGTGAAGAAAAACCAGGTTTGGTGCTGGCGCTGGATGAAATTCAGGGGGCCCATTGTACCGGGCTGGCGCTGGCGGTTGAGCCTGGCCATGAGGAAAAAACTCTGGCGGAGTTGCGAGAGCGGGAGCTGATTTCGTCGGCTTACCTGGAACGGGATCTAGAGGTTGAGCTGGCCAGTGGCGAAACCGTCACTGCAGTGACCTATGTCATCGACCCGCATCACGTTCAGTATTGCGGAGACCTAAGTTTGGAAGACCAGGCTCAGATCATCGCGGTTGCGGTAGGTGGGCGCGGGCCAAACCCCGAGTATCTATATAATACTGCTGCGCATTTGGCCGAAATTGGCCTTCGGGATGCTGACCTTGACTGGCTGACACAGCGGGTCCGGGTACTAACGGCATAAAGCCTTGGCGCTTTGTAATAATATTCTGTAGGCTCTGACATAAGAGCAGAGTTGATTTCAGGAACACCCACGAATGGCGCAGCCACACAGCGAGGTCCGAGTGCAATTTTCGCAACCGTTCCGCCAAATTACCATGATGTTGATCGCGTTAGGCCTGTCTGGGTTTGGTGCCTTTGTGGCCCTGCCGCGTGTGCTACCGGTGTTTCAGTCCAATCCTTGGCTAAACGGCTTTATCCTGCTGGTGTTTGTCTTTGGCGTGCTGGCCTGTTTCTGGCAGGTTATTCAACTTATCCGGTCAGTGCGGTGGATTGAACGGTTTGCCGCCGGAGAGATCCGTGATGAGGCTCGGCCACCGTCAATGCTGGCACCTCTCGCAACGATGCTGCGAAGCAGAGCAGCGCGGATGCAGCTTGGCTCGTCCTCCACCCGATCTATCCTCGATACGGTTGCCAACCGCATTGATGAAGAACGAGAAATCACGCGCTATATCGTCAACTTGCTGATTTTCCTGGGCCTGTTGGGGACATTCTACGGTCTGGCCACAACGGTTCCGGCGGTTGTGGAAACCATTCGCAGCCTGTCGCCAAAAGATGGCGAAGATAGTCTTGCGGTGTTCAAGCGCTTGATGAGCGGGCTTGAGGATCAGTTGGGCGGCATGGGCGTGGCCTTTGCATCGTCGCTGCTGGGCCTGGCAGGTTCGTTGATCGTTGGCTTGTTAGAACTGTTTGCCGGCCATGGCCAAAACCGGTTCTACCGCGAGCTAGAGGAATGGCTGTCCAGCTTTACGCGGGTCAGTTTCTCGTCAGGTGAGGAAGGAACCGGTGAAGCCAGTGTCGTGACTGACGTTCTAGACACCATGGCCGAGCAGATGGATGCGCTGCAGGCGTTGTTTGTGCAGTCCGCCGAAGGCCGTGATTTGATCAACCATAAGCTGGCTGATCTGGTCGACAGTATCTCTGCGATGAACCAGCGTCAGGATCAGAACGACGCAATTGCCAACTCGCTAGAGCGGGTTGCAACCGGACAGGAAGCGTTGACAGAAGTCATGCGCGCCTATGGCAGTGACGCAGGGATCGACGCGGAAAGCCGCATGCGGTTGCGGTCGATTGATGTGCAGATGCTGCGTATCCTAGAAGAGATTTCGGCCGGCCGTCAGGAGAGCTTGGCAGAGCTGCGCCGCGACATCGATGTGTTGGTCAAAGCATTTACCCGCCCACGTGGTCGCTTGCGGGCCGAGGTGAAGCCAGACAGCGGAGAGGCTTGATCCATGGCCTTGTCACGTCGCACTGGGCAACGTTTCCAAGCCTCAATCTGGCCAGGATTTGTCGACGCGATGACCGGGCTTCTTCTGGTCTTGATGTTCTTGATAACGATTTTCATGATCGTCCAGTTTGTGCTGCGCGATACGATTTCAAATCAGGAAAGTGAACTGGATACACTGGCCAGTGAAGTTGGCGCCTTGGCTAATGCATTGGGACTGGAAGAGCGTGCCAACAGCCAGTTAAACGCCCGCCTAGGGGCGCTGAACGCAACACTGAATGACACCCAGACTGATCTGGACCGTACGCGGGCGCAATTGGGTGAGCAGGCGACGCTGATCGCATCGCTGACCAGCCAACGCGATCAACAGGCCGATGAATTGACGGCGGCTTCTGCCAAAATCACCTCGTTCGAGGTTCAAGTCGCGACATTGCTGGCGAACCGGGATGAGGCAAATGCCAGCATTGCCGCTTTGCAGGCGGATCGCGAGGCACTAGAAAACGCACAGGCTGACCTGCTGTCAGAGCAGGAGGCACTGAACCTGGCACTGGCGCAAAGCCGGGATGAAATTGACCTGCAAGCCGAAGCCGCGCGATTGGCCGCAACTAAACGCGAGGCGCTGGAAGCATTGATTGCCGGGCTTGAGCGGGAAGGGGATGTTCGTGACGCCGAGCTGACTGGGGCTCGACAGCTTAGCAAAGAGCGTGCAGCAGCCCTGGCAGCAGCACGCCAACAACTCAGCGACGAAGAGGCCGCGCGTCTGGTCGAGGCTGCTGCCGCCGAGGCGCTACGCCAGAAACTGGCGAGTGCTGACACCGAGCTCACCGCGATGACCCTGGCGTTAGAGGCCCAACGGAAAGAGGCCGAAGATACGTTAACTCTGTTGGCGGCGGCAAATGTGGCCAAAAAGGCGCTGGATGCAAAGCTGGCAGAGGCACTAACCGCGATCGAAGCAGCAAGGGCACAGACCCGAGAACGCGATGAGTTGACCGAACGGCTGACCCGTGTGCTCGCCCAGATGCAGATCACTCAGTCCACAGCCGAGGCGCGCGTTTCAGCGTTGGAGGTAGAGTTGGGCCGTATTCGTTCAGATAGTACTGTGACCCGTGAACGGTTGATCGCTGAGTTGGCTCAGGCGCGCGATGAAGCTGCGAAGACACGTGATGCACTGGCGGCAGAATTGGCGAGCCAGCGCGCTGCCAATGTACAGTCCAACTCGGACTACCAGGCTGAATTGCAGCGCATGCAGACTGAAGACGCCGCCGCTCGCGCTAAACTGGAAACACAAATTGCGGCACTGCAGGCAACAGCCGATGCGGAACAGCGCGGATTGCAGCAGCGTCTGGCTCAGGTGCAGGCAGAGGCCGCCAGCGCCGAGGCGGGGCTCTTGTCCCAGCTTGAGCAGGCGCAGGCCGATCTGGCCGCCATGCAATCGGCGGCCAATTCAACCGAACAAGAGCGCGCTGCGGTGGAAAGCCGATTGCTGAATGCACTGGAAGCCTTGGAAAAGGCGCAGGTCGCGGCGTCGGATCAAGAGGTCTTGCAAAGCCGTCTGCTGGCCGCGCTGGACCAGCAGTCCGAGACGGAGGGTCGTGCCGCCGAGCAACTGTCATTGGCGCAACGCCGCGCTGCCCTGCTAGAACAGGCGCGCGCTTCGCTTGCAGGAGAGAAAGCGGTTTCCGCCGAGGCGCAGCGCCAAACGGCTTTGTTGAATCAACAGGTTGCAGCGTTGCGAAAGCAGCTGGGTAGCTTGCAAACCCTGCTGGATGATGGACAGGCGCGTGACGTGGCGCAGCAGGTCCAGTTGCAGAACCTTGGCAAAGACTTGAACGCAGCATTGGCCCGCGCCGCATCAGAAGAGCGCAAACGCCGTATACTGGAAGAAGCTGAACGTAAGCGGCTAGAGGCGGAAGCGATTGAACTGGCAAACCGGGCGTCGGATCTGGAGAGCCAGGCCGAAGATCTGGAGCGGTATCGGTCAGAATTCTTTGGCCGCCTGCGCGATGTTCTAGGCAATCAGGAAGGTGTGCGGATTGAAGGCGATCGTTTTGTCTTTGCCTCAGAGGTGCTGTTTCCGCCGGGCGGCTACAATCTGTCCCCAGAGGGCGAGGTCGAGATTGCCAAGGTTGCCGATATCCTGCGTAGCGTCGTGGGCGACATTCCCCCAAGTATAGATTGGGTGATCCGGGTCGATGGTCACACGGATGACGTACCATTGACCGGGCACTCCAAGTACGCGGACAACTGGGAGCTTAGTCAAGGCAGGGCGCTGTCGGTGGTTCGGTTCCTGGTCGAAGTTCTGGGCATTCCTCCGGGACGATTGGCGGCCAACGGGTTCGGGGAATACCAGCCTGTCAACACCGATGACACCCCCCAGGCCCGCGCGCAAAACCGCCGCATTGAGCTGAAGTTCACCGAGAAGTAGGCTCGCAGGCGCGTTAGCGAATGGTCATGGCTTGTTCAAAACGCGCATACTCGGCGCCATTTCGGGTTAGCGTCGCAACGCCAAGATAGTCACCGTTTGGCCATTCAGCTGTTTTCAACCGCTTGCCAGCAGCGCGAAAGAACTGAGCCTGATCCTTTGACAGAGTGGTTTTGTGATCCACAACGCGACCATCTGGCCCGTCTATAGTCAGCGCAACAATATCACCTTTTTGCCCGCCATAGGCATAGGCCCAAAACACCAGCGCCGGGGCGGTGGCAGCAAGAGGGGATTGATCAGCAGTCCCTGCCTTTACCGTATCATACTCTGGCACAGTGGTGCTAAACCCACTCTGCAACAGACCGCCGGCGAGATAGTCAGGAGCATCCTGCCAAAGGGTTTCGCCACTCTCACCACAGGCAGAAATGGCCGAAAGATCAAACGGGTCTGTGACCTTGCCGTTGTGGCGAACGCTGAGGTGAAGATGTGGGAATTGGGTTTTTCCGCTTAACCCAACTTGGCCCAGAATTGCCCCAGCATCGACGCGCTGGCCTGTTTTCACACTGGCAGAGCCGGACTTCATATGGCAATATTGGGTTTCCCAGCCACCCTCGTGGCGTAGAACAACGCCATTACCACACTCTTGACCTGCGGTGGCATCGGTTGGACCAATGTCTGGAACACCGTCGCGCATACCCCGGACAACACCGGGCGCTGCGGCCAGGACATTCACACCGCGCTCCATATCGGCCAGAGACGGCAGGGCGAAATCAGTGCCCTTGTGGCCGTCGTAGCCCAGACCGCCGCATTGATAGTCAGACATGCCCGGGCCCGGGGCACGATCAACGTAATTTTGGATGTAACAGGTCTGGCCTAGTGTGCAGTCTATGGGGAGTTCCAACATGAAATCGCTCGCCCCTACAGGAGGGGCGAGCGTTATTGTCAGAGCCAGGAAGGCAAACCGTGGCATCAATCAGCGGTAAGCAACGGTGGCTTGTCGCCTGAAATCCGAGGCTTGGCTGGGCCTTCGATCCGCAGATCCAGCGCGCCATCCTTGATGCCAACCTTGACCACCCCACCTTTGGCGAGCTTGCCAAACAGCAGTTCTTCGGCCAGCGGCTTTTTGATGTGCTCCTGGATGACACGTCCCAAAGGCCGCGCCCCCATTTTGTCATCATAGCCTTTGTTGGCGATCCATTCGGCAGCTGGGCGGGTCAGCTCAATCGTGACATTGCGATCCAGCAGCTGTGCCTCAAGCTGAAGAACGAACTTCTCGACCACCTGCATGATGACCTCTTTAGGCAGGGCGCCAAACGAGATCACGGCGTCAAGACGGTTGCGGAATTCCGGCGTAAAGGTGCGTTCAACTGCAGCTGTGTCCTCACCCTCGCGGCGGTCACGGCCAAAGCCAATGGCAGATTTCGCCATTTCCGAGGCACCCGCGTTGGAGGTCATGATCAGGATCACATTGCGGAAGCTCACCGTGCGACCATTATGGTCTGTCAGCTCGCCGTTATCCATAACCTGCAACAGGATGTTGAACACATCCGGGTGCGCCTTTTCGATTTCATCCAGCAGCAATACACAATGTGGATGCTGATCGACGCCATCGGTTAGCAGGCCACCCTGATCAAAACCAACATAGCCCGGAGGCGCACCGATCAGGCGGGAAACGGCGTGTTTTTCCATGTACTCGGACATGTCAAAACGTAGCAGTTCAAGACCCAGCATATCGGACAGCTGTTTGGCCACCTCGGTCTTGCCGACGCCGGTTGGGCCGGTGAACAGGTAGTTGCCAATTGGCTTTTCTGGTTCGCGCAGACCTGCACGGGCCAGTTTGATAGCCGAGGACAGCGCCGTGATGGCATCGTCCTGACCAAATACCACGCGCTTCAGTGACTTTTCCAAATCTTTCAGCACTTCGGCATCGTCCTTGGAAACGCTCTTTGGCGGGATCCGGGCGATCTTGGCAACGACGGCTTCAATCTCTTTGACGCCGATGGTCTTGCGGCGTTTGCTTTCGATGATCAGGTGCTGGGCGGCGCCAGCCTCGTCGATCACATCGATGGCACTGTCTGGCAATTTCCGGTCGTTTATATAGCGAGAGGCCAGTTCCACAGCCGTTTTGATGGCTTCAACCGTGTATTTGGTGCCGTGGTGTTCCTCAAAATACGGTTTCAACCCGCGCAGGATCTTCACCGAATCATCAACCGAGGGCTCCTCGACGTCAATTTTCTGGAACCGACGCGCCAGCGCCCGGTCTTTTTCAAAGTGCTGACGGAATTCCTTGTAGGTGGTCGATCCCATCGTGCGCAGCTTGCCGCCCTGCAGTGCAGGTTTCAGCAGGTTAGACGCATCCATTGCCCCACCCGAGGTGGCACCAGCGCCAATCACGGTGTGGATCTCGTCGATGAACAGCACCCCGTCTGGATGTGCTTCCAGCTCGGTCACAACAGCCTTCAGGCGTTCCTCAAAATCACCGCGGTAGCGAGTACCAGCCAGCAGCGCGCCCATGTCGAGCGAGAAGATAGTTGTCTTCGACAGAACCTCAGGGGTTTCACCTGCCACAATTTTGCGGGCCAGACCTTCGGCAATGGCGGTTTTGCCAACACCAGGATCACCAACCAACAGTGGGTTATTCTTGCGGCGGCGGCATAGAACCTGAATGCAGCGCTCAACCTCTTGGTCGCGGCCGATCAGCGGATCAACATCGCCTTCGCGGGATTTGGCATTCAGGTCAACGCAGTACTTGTCTAGCGCGCTTTCCTTTTTGTCCTCTTCGGTAACGGGCTGAGCCTCGTCTTCGGGGTCATGGGCGCCGGTTACCGGGCGTTGCTCGCCAAAGGCGGGATCCTTGGCCACGCCATGGGCGATGTAGTTCACCGCATCATACCGGGTCATTTCCTGATCCTGTAGGAAATAGGCGGCGTCGCTTTCGCGCTCAGCAAAGATAGCGACCAATACGTTGGCGCCGGTCACTTCGGTACGTCCAGAGCTTTGGACGTGGATCGCCGCGCGCTGGATCACCCGCTGGAACGCAGCTGTTGGCACAGCTTCGGATCCATCAATGTCAGTGACCAAGTTGGACAAGTCTTCATCAATGAATTCTACCAGCGTCTTGCGCAGCTCGGTTAGATCGACGCTACAGGCCTGCATGACGCGGGCCGCCTCTGGCTCGTCCAACAAGGACAACAGAAGGTGTTCTAGCGTGGCGAATTCGTGGCGCCTTTCGTTAGCCAGCGCAAGCGCGGCGTGGATGGCGGTTTCTAGTGTGCTCGAGAATGAAGGCACGGGCGTGCTCCTCTGTCTTGGGTCGGTGGGGAGACCATACGTTTACCAATCTTCCCCTGGTACCAACCATGTCCTCATAGTGTTAGATTTTGGTTGATAGAGCCGTGGCTTCAAGGCTTTTCTTGAAAATAATACTCACATTCCTTGTGATCGTGCCTTTTATCCCCAGCCTGTAATCCGTCAAAAACTGTCTTTCCGTTTTCGAATCTCTGCAAATACCTGTTTTGAATCAACATCCTTCATGCCCATGGCCTGTTTCACTGCTTCGTGTCCGGCGCGTAGAAAGGGGTTTGTTGCCAATTCCAACGACAGCAAGGAAGGCACAGTTGTTTGGCCGGCTGCACGTGCTTTTGCGATGTCAACGACTCGGTCCTGCAACGCGGGGTTGTCGGGTTCGATAGTTAACGCAAAGGCGCCGTTGGATTGCGTGTATTCATGACCCGAGTAAACCACGGTGTCAGCGGGCAGGGCGGCCAGCGTGCTCAGGCTCTGCCACATTTGCTCGGGGCTGCCTTCAAACAGGCGCCCACATCCCAGTGCCATTAGACTGTCGGCGGTAAAGACGGCCTTTGACTCTGGAAAGTAGAACGCGATGTGACCAACCGTGTGGCCAGAAACGTCGATGACCTGGACATCTTCGCGCGACAACGAAAATACCGACCCGTCTTTCACCGCCAAGTCTAACGGTGGCAGCCGGTGGGCATCCGCCTCGGCGCCGACAACAGTTGGACTGTACGTTTGGCGCAACTCTTCCAGCCCATCGATATGATCCCAGTGGTGGTGGGTAAGAAGGACAAAATCTAGCCCCCAGCCGCGCGCTTCAAGCTCAGCCTTGATTGGCGCCGCTTCGGGTGCATCAACCAGCGCTGTCAGGCCACTGCCAGAGGAATGCAATAAAAAGGCGTAGTTATCTGACAGGCATGGGACGGTGATGATCTCAAGAGGCATGGTCATTCGCCCTTTCATGGTTAAACTGTGGAACAGATTGACCGAAGCGACAGGCGCCTGCAATGCATCTTGATGTGCAAGATTTGAGAAATTTCTATTACCGCAGTACCCTTGGGCGGGCGGCGCAGGCGTCGGTTCGGTCGCGACTGTTGGAAATGTGGCCGGATGTGACCGGGCATACTGTGGCTGGGTTTGGTTTTGCTGCCCCTTTAATGCGCCCTTATTTGGCCGATGCCCGCCGGGTTGTGGCATTGATGCCGGGGCCGCAGGGGGTAATGCAATGGCCCGCAGGACAGCCCAATGTTTCTGTCCTGTGTGAAGAGACACGCTGGCCGCTAGACACAGGGCGCGTAGATCGGTTGTTGGTGATGCATGGGCTGGAAACATCTGATCACCCCGCCAGACTACTAGAGGAGTGCTGGCGTGTATTGGGGCCGGGCGGTCGCGCCATTTTTGTGGTGCCAAACCGGGCCGGACTGTGGTCGCGATCGGACAAGACACCGTTTGGCTATGGTCGCCCCTATACACTGGGCCAGTTAGAAAGCCAGCTCAGAGCCCATCAGTTCACCACAGAAAGACATGCCGCAGCACTGTATCAGGTGCCTTCAATGCGGCGGTTCTGGCTGAAGACTGGACCAGCGATAGAGAAAATGGGCCGTCAGCTACCAACAGTTTTGGCAGGCGGTGTTTTTTTGGTTGAGGTTAGCAAGCAGGTTCACCAGCCCCGAGGGTTGGCGACCAAAGTCAAGGCCCGTAGCCGTATCCGAGTGCTAGAGGGATTGTCTAATCCGATGCCGAAACCGGCGTGATCTGACCTGCCGCCGGTTGATTCCCTGTTTTCCCCTTCATCCGCGTAAAAACGGCGCCAGACCCCCGTAATGGGGCGTTATCCACAGGCGAAAATGGCTTTTTGCACCGCTTGGAATCGGAAAAACTCGCAAAAGTCTTACCTTTTTCTGTCCATTAAGGGGGCGCAAAGGGTCGCACTTTGGCTAGTGCTTTGAAAAGGTTGAATTAAGCAGTTTTGGTGTTGCCACTATCTATTGTTGCTTGGTGGCTATTGCTCTGTTACATCCACGCTGATTTTATCGTCCTTCCGTGATGGGAGGGCTGACTCACGCCCCCGGATGCTGCCGCAAGGTCTGCTAACCGGGGCCAGTATCGGAAGGGTGGACGTGTCCGAACCAGCTTCGATTTCCGCAGGCATTGCCGCGCGCTATGCCACTGCGATCTTTGAGATCGCGGAAGAGAACAAGGCCCTGAACGGTCTTGAAACCAGTATCAATGACTTGCAGGCCGCCTTGGCTGACAGTGCTGATCTGCGCAACCTGATCAACTCGCCGCTTGTATCGCGCGACGAGCAGGGTGCTGCGATCACTGCGATTGCTGCAAAAATGGGGCTCGACTCCATGATGAGCAACGCGCTGGCGCTGATGGCTGAAAACCGCCGCCTGTTTGTTCTGCCAGCGCTGATCGCCGCGCTGCGTAGCCAATTGGCTGATGCACGTGGTGAAGTCACAGCAGATGTGACCTCGGCCAAGGCTCTGACCAAGACCCAAAGCGAAAAGCTGGCTAAGACGCTGACGGCTCGCGTGGGCAAAAAAGTTACCATCAATGCTACCGTCGATGAAAGCATCATCGGCGGTCTCGTCGTTAAAGTGGGCTCGAAGATGATCGATAGCTCGATCCGCTCCAAGCTCGACTCCCTCCAGAATGTAATGAAAGAGGTCGGATAAATGGGTATCCAAGCTGCAGAGATTTCTGCAATCCTGAAGGATCAAATCAAGAATTTCGGTCAAGAAGCCGAAGTTGCTGAAATTGGTCGTGTGCTGAGCGTTGGCGATGGTATCGCCCGCGTTTACGGTCTGGACAATGTTCAGGCTGGTGAAATGGTCGAATTCCCCGGCGGCATCATGGGTATGGCGCTGAACTTGGAAAGCGACAACGTTGGTATCGTTATCTTTGGGTCCGACCGTGACATCAAAGAAGGCGACACTGTTAAGCGCACCAACTCGATCGTGGACGTTCCAATCGGAAACGGTCTGCTGGGTCGTGTTGTTGACGGTCTGGGTAACCCGCTGGACGGCAAGGGCCCAATCGAGAGCACTGAGCGCGGCATCGCTGACGTTAAAGCTCCGGGCATCATTCCACGTAAATCGGTTCACGAGCCGATGGCGACTGGTCTGAAATCTGTTGACGCGATGATCCCAATTGGTCGTGGCCAGCGTGAGCTGATCATTGGTGACCGTCAGACCGGTAAAACTGCCGTTGCTCTGGACGCGATCCTGAACCAGAAATCCTACAACGAAGCCGCTGGCGACGACGAAGGCAAAAAGCTGTACTGCGTATACGTAGCGATCGGCCAGAAGCGTTCGACTGTTGCTCAGCTGGTTAAGAAGCTGGAAGAAACCGGTGCGATGGAATATTCCATCGTTGTGGCCGCGACAGCGTCCGACCCGGCTCCTATGCAGTTCCTGGCACCATATGCCGCGACAGCCATGGCTGAATTCTTCCGTGACAACGGCCGCCACGCTCTGATCATCTATGATGATCTGTCCAAGCAGGCTGTGTCCTACCGTCAGATGTCCCTGCTGCTGCGTCGTCCACCAGGACGTGAAGCTTACCCAGGTGACGTTTTCTATCTTCACTCCCGTCTGCTGGAGCGTTCGGCCAAACTGGGCGACGACAACGGCAACGGCTCGTTGACGGCTCTGCCAATCATCGAAACCCAGGGCGGTGACGTTTCGGCGTTTATTCCAACCAACGTGATTTCGATCACTGACGGTCAGATCTTCCTGGAAACCGAACTGTTCTACCAGGGCATCCGTCCTGCTGTGAACACCGGTCTGTCGGTGTCTCGTGTTGGTTCGTCCGCTCAGACAAACTCGATGAAGTCGGTTGCTGGTCCGGTTAAACTGGAACTGGCTCAGTATCGTGAAATGGCTGCCTTTGCGCAGTTCGGTTCCGACCTGGATGCCGCCACTCAGCAGCTGCTGAACCGTGGTGCCCGCCTGACCGAGCTGATGAAACAGCCTCAGTACTCGCCACTGACCAATGCTGAAATCGTCTGCGTTATCTTTGCAGGTACCACTGGTTACCTGGACAAGATCGACGTGAACGCAGTTGGTCGCTACGAAGCTGGTCTTCTGGCGCACCTGCGTGGCAAGCATCAGGATTTGCTGGACTTCATCACCAATGAAGATCCCAAGATCAAAGGTGATGCCGCCGATAAGATCAAAGCTGCGCTGGACGAATTCGCCGCTGATTTCGCTTAAGGAGGAGACGCGGCAATGCCAAATCTTAAAGACCTTAAAAATCGGATCGAGTCGGTCAAGTCGACCCGCAAGATCACCAAAGCCATGCAGATGGTCGCGGCCGCAAAATTGCGCCGCGCCCAGGAAGCTGCTGAAGAGTCACGCCCTTACACCAAACGGTTCAACGCCGTGATGGCCGGGCTGGCTGCTTCTGTTGGTGGCAGCGACTCTGCGCCGCTGCTGCTGCGTGGCACTGGCAGTGACCAGACCCATCTCTTGGTCGTAATGACCTCTGAGCGGGGCCTGTGTGGTGGCTTCAACTCCAGCATCGCCAAACTGGCGAGGCAAAAAGCTGAAGAGCTGAAAGCTGCGGGTAAGACGGTCAAGATCTTGACCGTCGGTAAAAAGGGCCGTGACAGCCTGAAGCGCGACTTGGGCGACTGTTATGTCGGTCACGTCGATCTGAGCGAAGTCAAGCGTGTTGGCTATGTCAACGCACAAGACATCGCTCAGGATGTTTTGGGCCGCTTTGACGCGGGTGAATTCGACGTCGCAACACTGTTCTATTCGCAGTTTGTGAACGTTGTGAGCCAGATCCCGACTGCACAGCAGATCATCCCGGCGTCTTTCGAGGCGAACGAAGGTGAGAGCGACGGCGCTGTCTACGACTACGAGCCCAGCGAAGAAGCCATTCTGGCTGATCTACTGCCGCGTGGTGTAGCAACCCAGATCTTTGCTGCCCTGCTTGAAAATGGTGCATCTGAACAAGGTGCCCGGATGAGCGCGATGGACAACGCCACCCGTAACGCGGGTGACATGATCGACAAACTGACAATCGAGTTCAACCGCTCGCGTCAGGCTGTGATCACCAACGAGCTGATTGAAATTATTTCGGGCGCTGAGGCGCTCTAAGAGACAACCGGAGACGAAACATGGCTAATGCAAAAGGCAAAGTGACTCAGGTCATTGGCGCCGTTGTTGACGTACAGTTCGAGGATGACCTGCCGGAAATCCTGAACGCGCTGAACACAGACAACAATGGCAAAAACCTGGTGCTGGAAGTTGCTCAGCACCTGGGCGAAAACACTGTACGTACAATTGCGATGGACGCGACCGAAGGTCTGGTCCGTGGCGCGGGCGTAACAGACACTGGCGCTCCTATCTCGGTACCAGTTGGTAACGCGACCCTGGGCCGCATCATGAACGTTATCGGCGAAGCCGTTGACGAAAAGGGCGAAGTCGCTGCGACTGAAACCCGTGCGATCCACGGCGACGCTCCGGCGTTCTCCGAGCAGTCGACTGCGACTGAGATCCTGACCACCGGTATTAAGGTCATCGACCTGCTGGCGCCTTACACCAAAGGTGGTAAAATTGGTCTGTTCGGTGGTGCCGGTGTTGGTAAAACCGTTTTGATCATGGAACTGATCAACAACATTGCGAAGGTGCACTCGGGTGTGTCCGTGTTCGCGGGTGTTGGTGAGCGTACTCGTGAAGGTAACGACCTGTACCACGAGATGATCGAATCCGGCGTTATCGTTCCTGACGATCTGGAGAAATCCAAGATTGCTCTGGTTTATGGCCAGATGAACGAGCCTCCAGGTGCGCGTATGCGTGTTGCTCTGTCGGGTCTGACCCTGGCGGAACAGTTCCGCGACGAATCCGGTTCGGACGTTCTGTTCTTCGTGGACAACATCTTCCGCTTTACTCAGGCTGGTTCCGAAGTTTCGGCGCTGCTGGGTCGTATTCCATCCGCTGTGGGTTACCAGCCAACACTGGCCACCGACATGGGTGCGATGCAGGAACGCATCTCGTCAACCAAGTCCGGTTCGATTACTTCGGTTCAGGCCGTGTACGTACCTGCGGATGACTTGACTGACCCTGCACCTGCGACTTCGTTTGCTCACCTGGACGCGACAACCGTTCTGGACCGTGCGATCTCGGAAAAGGGTATCTACCCTGCTGTTGACCCGCTGGGTTCGACTTCGCGTCTGCTGGATCCACTGGTTATCGGTGACGAGCACTACACTGTAGCGACTGACGTTCAGCAGATTCTGCAGCGTTACAAATCGCTTCAGGACATCATCGCGATTTTGGGCATGGACGAACTGTCAGAAGAAGACAAACTGGCTGTTGCACGTGCACGTAAGATCGAGCGCTTCCTGTCGCAGCCGTTTGACGTTGCGAAAATCTTTACCGGCGCTGACGGTAAGCAGGTTCCGCTGGAAGACACTATCGCGTCGTTCAAAGCTGTTGTGGCTGGCGAATACGATCACCTGCCCGAAGGCGCCTTCTACATGGTTGGCGGCATCGACGAAGTGATCGCAAAAGCCGAGAAAATGGCTGCTGACGCGGCCTAAGGAGGGTCGTAATGGCTGATACCATGCAATTCGACCTCGTGAGCCCGGAGCGAAGCCTAGCTTCGCTTCAGGTGACCGCGGTTCAAATTCCGGGTGCGGATGGTGACATGACGGCTATGCCGATGCATGCGCCAACCATCACCACACTGCGTCCAGGTCTGCTTCGGGTCGAAAGCCCCGAAGGCAACTCGGACTATGTTGTGTCGGGCGGTTTTGCTGAAATCGGTTCTGAAGGTCTGTCGGTTCTGGCTGAAAAAGCCATTCCGGTAACTGAAATGACCCGTGATCACCTGGACGAGCTGATCGAGGCTGCTCGCGCAGCTCAGGCAGCAGCGCACGAGACCAAGGAAGAGCATCACACCCTGGTTGACGACGCCACCAAACTGCTGGCGGACATGGAAGCACTGGGCGAGCACATCAACCTGTAAGGTTTATGTACTTGAACGATTTAGAAGCCGGCCCCACATGCGGGCCGGTTTTTTCATTGGGTTTGCAGAAAGTCGGCGCAAAAGCGCCATGTCATGTTCGCGAACGCCAGATTGGGTTGCATTTCAGGTCGCCTAGCGGCTGTATTGGTGCTGTTCGAAAAGAGAAGTTGGTTTAACGGTTTATTTCCCAAGGCTCCACAAAATATTGTAATAGTTTCAACAGTGAATAACGGATTAGGCACGACATGAAGCGATTGAGAAACCCACGCACTGGAATTTGCCAGGGCGACGTGATGGTTTTTGCCGAGTTTGAAGAAGGCGGTGCAATGTGGACCGGCTCAGGCAAACGCGAACGCCGCAAGTCGGTTCGCTTTGACGGGGAGTTTTCCTCGCCACCGTCAGTGCAGGTATCCGTATCACTGTGGGACATGGACACAACAGCCGCTATCCGCGCTGATTTGGTAGCTGAGAATGTGACCTCAACTGGTTTTGATATCGTATTCCGCACATGGTCCGACAGCCGCATAGCCCGCCTGCGCGCGTCCTGGATGGCGATTGGAGAACTGCCGTTTGAGGACGACTGGGACGTGGAGTAGGGCCGCTGTGGCGCCTGCCGTACGAGGCGACTAAGTCAAATTCCTTGCCTCCGGAGCCTCAAGAGATGACTGGGCTATTTGTCATTTCCCGTGCTCAAAGCTTTGAAATACAGTTCAAATGTCGTACCGATCCCAGGCTCAGAAAACACCTGAACCGTTCCGTCTGACTGGAGCATGAAACCCTGCACCATTGACAACCCCAGCCCGGATCCTTCTCCGGGTGCCTTGGTTGTGAAAAATGGCTCATAGATTTCCTTTAGAACGTCCGCGGGCATGCCCTCGCCAGTATCTCTGATGGTCAACACGACGTAGCGACCTGGGGTGACCTTCTCATTCCTCTGGGAAACAAAGTCATCATCAATGTTTATGTTGAAGGTTGCAATTGTCAGCTGGCCGCCTTCAGGCATAGAGTCGCGTGCATTTACTATCAGATTTAGCAACGCGTTTTCGGTTGAACCCGGGTCTGCAGAGATTGTCCACAACCCATCCTGCAACGAGGTTTCAATACTGATGTTCTGGGGTAGCGTACGAACGATCCAGTTTCTTATCTTTTGGACAACAGAATTCAGATCTAGGCTTTGGGGGGCCAAGTTAGCCCGCCGAGCAAAGCTCAGCATGCTGGCGGTCAATTCAACGCCTCTCTGAGTCGCCTGAATGGCCGTCTCTATTAATTCGGTGACCTCACTGTCTTCTACGTCATCCTTCACTAGCTCGAGGCTGGCAAGAATCACAGCCAACAGGTTGTTGAAATCATGTGCAATTCCACCGGTGAGCTTGCCAATTGTTTCTAGCTTTTGCGAGTGCCGGATCTGTTCGTCGCGCCGGACATCAGAGGTGATGTCCTGAACCGTACCAAAGTAGGAGACTGGTTCTCCGTTGACACCGATTTCAACGTCCCCATTCACCTTGATGTGGACCTCTTCACCGCTGGTATGGGGGACGCGCGTTCGATATTCGAATGGGTATTTCTCCTTCACCGCTTCGTTAATGAGACCTTCAATTGCGGCGCGGTCTTCCTTAGCCCGCAATTTTTGCGCATAGTCCAAAGCTGGTTGAAAACTCAGCGGCTCAAAGCCGAGAATTTTGTAGACTCCTTGAGACCAAACCAATTCGTCCGTTGCAATGTCAACGGACCACGTCCCCAACTTGGCCATGTCTTCGGCATGTCGCAGATCACGTTTAGCGCGTGTTAGTTCGTCTCTGACCCGCACGATACCAATCATGTATTGCGGCTCACCATTGTCGTCCGTTACCAATGAACCATAGGTATTTGCCCAGGCGTAATGACCAGAGTGATGCCTCATCCTGCACAACGTTTCGTAGCGTTTACCCCCTTCAAAAAGACGGCGTGTTGTTGCTTGAATGGTTTCGATGTCTTCTGGGTGCATGAGCCCATGCAGCACATCCATACGATGACCGCTACGTAGCTCTTTCATGCCGGTCAGATGAATCATCCCCTGGCTGAGGTCCAACTGATCTGCCTTGATATCCCATAGCCACAAGCCTGTACCGGCTTCAGCCAGAGCTTTGGTAAACTCCTGCGGCACCAAGTCAGTAATTTTCCGGAAGACCGGATCTTCATGAGGGTGTTTCACCTCATTACACCTCTGTAGAACATGAATTTCAGTTACGTGAATCTTACAGATGTATTTGTGGACCTAGAAGGAAAGGAATAGTCGCAATTTTTTACTGAATTTGGTCAGTCGTTAGAGTTTTCGAGCGCAATGATGACAACGACAAAGAACTGGTTCACCTCAGACTACGTGAACGCCAAACTGGTTCGTATCGATGTCGATTGATCTGTTGCCTTGACCAGAGCCCTCGGAACAACATCTATGCCAAAAGGAAAAAACCCGCGCAGTCACCTGCACGGGCTCTTTGACTAGGCTATAGGCCGCAATCAGATATTATTTGAATACAGCGACTCGTAGATCGGGATTAGCGTCTTGTCGTCAAACAGCGACGAAACAGATGTACCGTGCCAGATGTTCAGGATCGCCTGTGTAAACAGCGGTGCAGTTGGCAGAATGCGGATGTTGGGTGTGTTCAGAACCGCCTCGGTCGGCTGAATTGAATCCGTCAGCACCAGCGATTTCATAACAGAGTTGGTTACGCGTTCGACCGCAGGGCCGCTCATCACACCGTGGGTGATATAGGCGTGCACTTCTTTGGCGCCGTTATCCAGCAGAATCTGCGCCGCCTTGCATAGGGTGCCAGCCGTGTCGCACATGTCGTCGATGATCAGGCAGATCTTGTCTTTGACATCGCCAATAACAGTCATCTCAGCCACTTCGCCCGGCTTGCCGCGACGTTTGTCAACGATCGACAGCGGTGCGTTGATACGCTTGGCCAGTTCACGTGCGCGGGCAACACCGCCCACGTCAGGCGATACCACCATCAGCTCGTCCATGCGGTCCTTGAACTGGTTCTTAACGTCCAGTGCAAAGATTGGGCTGGCATAGAGGTTGTCGACAGGAATGTCGAAAAAGCCCTGAATCTGCGCAGCGTGCAAGTCCATGGTCAAGACCCGCTCGATGCCGGCCTCGACCAGCATGTTGGCTACCAGTTTAGAGGTGATCGGTGTCCGCGCCTTGGTGCGGCGGTCCTGGCGGGCATAACCAAAGTAGGGGATCACAGCAGTGATCCGCTGCGCTGATGACCGGCGCAACGCGTCTGAAATGATCAGCAGTTCCATCAGGTTATCATTGGCCGGGTTCGATGTCGGCTGAATGATGAACATGTCCTCGCCCCGGACGTTCTCATAGACCTCAACAAAGATCTCACCATCGTTGAATCGCTCAACGCGGGCATCAACCAGGTTCTGGTCAATGCCGCGATGCAGGCTCATGCGGCGACTGATCGCCTCGGCCAAAGGCGGGTTTGCGTTCCCAGATATGAGTTTGGGTTCGTTTAGTGTCGGCATGAGCTGATAATCCCCAGGCAGCAGAGCAATGTGACAGATTCGTGATATTGAACACCGCTTAGCATGGGCGTAGCGTCGGGCAAAGTTCTTAGGCAGGAGTATGCCAAAATGACCCAGATCCGTTTCTACTTTTCCACCCTGTCGCCCTATACATATCTGGCGGGCACCCGGCTGGAAGAGATCGCCACCAAGCATGGGGCGAATGTCGACTACAAACCGCTGGATATTGCTGCCCTTTTTGGCCGCACCGGCGGGCAGCCCCCAAAGGATCGCCATCCGTCGCGGCAGGAATACCGTTTGATTGAAATGGAACGCCAAGCCAAAAAACTTGGAATGCCCCTGAACCTGAAGCCTTCCTTTTGGCCAACCAATCCGGCTCCGTCCTCTTATGCCTTCATTGCAGCCCAAAATGCTGGTGGCGGAGACTTGGGCAAATTGCACCACGCCTTTACCCGTGCTGTCTGGGCCGAGGAAAAGAACATCGCCGAGGATGATGTGATCCGCGCCTGTCTCGAAAGCGCCGGTTTCGACCCAGCGCTGGCTGATAGCGGATTGCTGACCGGCGCCGAGACCTATGCGCAGAACCTCGAGGATGCAGTTAGTGCCGGTGTGTTTGGCGCACCGTTTTACATCACCGATGACGGGGCCAGGTTTTGGGGGCAGGACCGGCTGGAAGATTTGGATCAGTATTTGTCGGATAACGCATAGTGAACAAGGCCTTCTCTACATTACCACAACCAGTGTTCATTCGAGACTTTGGGTCAGGCGCCAGGCCAGTGTTGGCCGTGCATTGCTCACTGGCTCATTCCGGCGCCTGGCGTGGACTGGCCGCAGAACTCTTGGACAAGGTCACGCTCACCGCATTTGACCTGCTGACCCACGGTAAAAGCCCGGATTGGGACCACCAGGGTGATTTTCAGGATCGCAACGTTGAGGCGGGGTTGTCGCTGCTGACCCAGCCAATGGATCTTATCGGGCATTCTTTTGGTGCCACCGTGGCGCTGCAGATGGCACTTCGGCAGCCGGAACTGGTGCGTAGCCTGACGTTGATCGAGCCGGTGTTTTTTGCAGCAGCCAAAGATCCGTCGTTGGTGACGGATCTGGGCGAGCATAACCAACCCTTCATCGAGGCCTTGCTGGGTGGAAACCCGGCCCTGGCGGCACGCTTGTTCAACCGAATGTGGAGCTCTGGCGCGCCAAAATGGCCAGACCTTCCCGAACCCACTCGGGCAGCCATGACACGGGCGATAGAAATTGTGCCGTTCTGCGATCCGGCGATCCTGACGGATCGTGCTGGCCTGCTTGCTCTGGGTGGGGCAGACGCCCTCACCATGCCAGTTCTGTTGCTGCATGGTGCTGAGACCAACCCGGTGATCCCATCCGTCAACGCAGGTTTGCTAGCACAGTTGCCCAATGCCCGCGTCGCCGTCATCGAAGGGGCAGGTCACATGGTGTCGATCTCACACCCCGCCGAGGTGGCCGCCGAACTGAGGGCACTATGGGCCGTATAGAAGCCCAAGCAGTTCCTCCAAAAGGATCTGCCCTTCATCTGGCTCAAAATATCCTGGGGGTTTGGGGGCTGGCCCCCATCCCTCGACCGCAGTTTCAGATCAACGCTAGAAACTGATCAATCTGAGCTGCGCTGATCGACCAGTCGCAGACAAACCGCGCGCCGATCATCTCGTCTCCAAGGCCTTCCAGAGGTCCATCCCATAGGTGATAGGACGCGCCAGCGTCAAATGCGCGCTGGTGGCTGGCGCGGGGTAGCGAGGCAAAGATCATGTTGGCCTCGGGCTTGTGCAAGAACTCAGCCCCTGCTTTGCGCAATCCTTCAGCCAGATAGGTGCTGTTGGCATTGGCCTTGCGGGCGTTGCCCAGCCACAGATCGTCAGTCACATAGGCCAACATCTGCGCTGCCAAAAAGCGGTTCTTGGAAAACAGATGCGCCCCACGTTTGCGGCGCAATTCGAATTCCCAAGCATGTTTTGGGTCAAAGAAGATAACCGCTTCAACGCCCATACAGCCGTTCTTGGTGCCGCCAAAGCTGACTGCGTCCACACCGGCTTTCCAGCTCATCTCGGCGGCAGTGCAGCCTAGCGAGACCATGGCATTGGCAAAACGTGCGCCGTCCAGATGTACCGGCAGGTTGTATTCAGCAGCCACAGCAGTCAGGGCTTGTAGTTCTGCCAAAGAATAGACTGAGCCGCGCTCGGTCACTTGGCTGATCGCCACTGGGCCACGCTGAGGGCCGTGGACTCCGCGGTTTTCTTCTTTTTCAATTGCTGTGCGCAGGCCCTGCGGGGTCATTTTGTCACCACAAGGCACGAGGGTCAGCTTGGCGCCACCCGAATAGAACTCAGGCGCGTTGCACTCATCCTCGTGGATGTGCGCCACGTCGGAACAGAATACCGTCTGATAAGGCTGGCTCAGAGTGGCCAGTGCCAATGCATTGGCGGCGGTGCCGGTGGCAACCAGATAGACCGCAGCCTCGGGTGCCTCAAACACCTCACGCAGCTTGTCACGCAGCCTGTCCATTTGGGCATCTGCGCCATAGCCAATGGCATAGCCAGTATTGGCCTCTGTCAGGGCCTCCAGTACATGTGGATGGACAGGGCCAGAGTTGTCAGAGGCAAAATGCATCAGATTGGTTCCTCAATGATATGGTCTTCCCAGTCTTCTTCTGGGGTTTCGAATTCTGAAACAGTCCAGCCTTTGACTGAGACCCCGGCGTCATGCACGCTGTCGGGCGTTCCGGTGAGCAGAGGATGCCAGTCGGGCAGGGGTTTGCCCTCCCATAACAAACGGTAGGCGCAGGTTTGTGGCATCCAATAGGCGTGAGTGTCTAGATTGCTTGGCTTTAGCACAATGCATTCGGGCACAAAGTTGTGGCGGATTTCATACTGAGCGCACAAGCAAGTTGCATCGTCCAGCAGACGACAGGCGACCCGGGTCAAAGCAACTTCGCCACTGTCCTCGTCTTCCAGCTTGTTCAGACAACACTTGCCGCAACCATCACAGAGCGCTTCCCACTCTTTCTGGTTCATCTTGTTCAGCGGTTTCTTCTCCCAGAACCGCTTGGCAAGCCCGCCTCGATCAATCGCGTCAGTCATATCTTGGCCAGTATTTCGCGGGCACGAGCACAGTCGGCATTCATCTGCTCGATCAAAGCGTCCAGCCCGTCAAATTTCAATTCAGGCCGCAGGAATTCGACCAGACCGACCGATAGGGTTGATCCATATAGATCGCCCGAGAAATCAAAGATGAAAGTTTCCAGATTTGGGTGATCGCCGTCAAACATTGGCCGTATCCCCATGGATGCGGCGCCGTGATAGCTGCCCGCATGGGGGCCATCCAGCACATCCACCAGTACCGCATAGACGCCAAAGGCAGGCGGGTGCAGGCCGTCAATTGACATGTTGGCGGTGGGAAAGCCCAGCTCGCGGCCGCGTTGTTCACCGCCGATAACCTCACCTTCGATCCGGTGCCAATGGCTTAGCATAGCAGCGGCATCGCCGGGACGACCCTCGCTTAGCGCGGTGCGGATTGCGGTCGAGGATACAGTGTGTTCGGAATATTCCATCAGTGGCGCAATGGTAACGCCAAAGCCGTACTGCTCGCCGAAACGTTGCAGGTCCTGCGGCGAGCCACTGCGGCCTTTGCCAAAGCAGAAATCTGCACCAACCACCACATGCGCTAGGCCTAGGCCCTCAGCAATCACATCCCGCGCGAATTCCTCGGGGGTTAGGCTGGACAGGGCTACGTTAAAGTTCAGCTGATACAGGTGGTCCACACCCAGCTTCTCGAGGCGCGAAGCACGGGCCTCGGGGGACATCAACCGAAATGGAGGAGCATCCGGCGCGAAATACTCACGCGGATGGGGCTCAAATGTCATGACACCCAGCGGCGCGTCCGGCGCGGCCTGACGGGCCAGATCAATAACTGACTGATGGCCGCGATGGACGCCGTCGAAATTGCCAATCGCAACGCTGGCGCCGCGGTCTTGGGGTTCTATAAACTGAGTGTCTCGGATGATGCGCATTTGGCATCCGTACCCGCAGTGGACAGCCTGTTCAAGTCGCGTGTTTGCGATCAGAGATATGGGCCTATTGGCCCAGAGCTGTTTCGCGGGTTGAATGGATTAACTCACCGTTCGCCCCATTCACCCAATTCTCAGTTTCGCCAGTCATTCTTGCGCTTGATCGATCCTTCGTTGGGCAGTTACGCGCCCCGCGTCGTACAGGCAGGAAGCAGGGCCCTATGGCATGGGCTCCGACCAACCGGTTAGGCCGGGCGGGGGTAACGTCCCGTTCCGATTTCCGCATATAGCGGCGCCGCTATTTCATTCACCTGAAAGCAAACAGGCCAACCACGAAAACGAAAGCACCGCCCCAAGACCCTTGGGACGGCGATTCAACGTGCTCAGTTTCTGGGCACGTTCATGTAATGTACGGGGTCAGCCCAGTTGCTCTTGGTTACAGGCGCGGGCCATTTCGATGGCCTTGTAGGTCCCGGCAAGATTAACCGAGAAGCCATAGGCCTTTTCTGGGAACACGCTCATGACATGTTTACGGGCCAGATCGTCGACAAACTGCGGATCGTCAGACAGGACATATCCACCGGTATAGCCCTTGGTGATATTGCCGCGCATGCCTTTTGCCTCACCGGCGTACAGGTTGCCGTCCAGCGAGATCAAAATCGCCTGAGTGTCATTGCGTTTGATATCCGTCTCAGCGGTGGTGAATACGCCGACATAGCCAACGCCACGGTCCTTGGTCAGCCCCATCTGCACCACGTGGCCCAGATCATCTGACTTCTCAATCAGGCATGATTTCTTTTCTGTGTCGACAAAAACGATCCAGCCTTCTGCTTCGCCATATTGGATAAACGGTGCGTCGCCGGCACTGGAAACTGTGGCCAAGCCAGCCATGGCTGCGCTGATAAAGAGAGTCTTTAGGTGAAACATGTCTAGTCCTCATAAAGGTAATTCCTGCCCCGGCGGAATAGGTGCCGGACATGCAGGACCGTAATGAAGAGAAGGAAAGAGGCAACCGGATTTGCAACAATCGGCAGTTAAACGCTTGTTTGCCACAAGGGTAAGGCGCGTGGTGGCACGCACCGCTATCGGATCAATCAAACTTGCGCGAGGGGGCCAGTACCATGGCCTCTCCGATCAGGACTTTCTTATTGTCGATACTGCAGTGGCAATCCAGTTTGACACGGCGCTTGGCGACGTCGATGTCGATCACCTTGACCTCGGCATAGACCATATCACCGGGGCGTACCGGGGCCAGGAACTTTAGTGACTGCCCCATGTAGACGGTGCCATGTCCGGGCAGCTGTTCGCCAATCACCGCCGAGATCAACCCGGCGGTTAGCATTCCATGGGCAATACGACCCTGAAAGATGGTGTCGCGGGCATAGTCATCGTCCAAATGCACCGGATTATGATCGGTCGAAACCTCGGCAAACAATTCAATGTCGCGATCCGTCACTACCTTTTGCAGCGACCGGGTCATGCCCATTTCGATGTCTTCGATGCAGATGGTGCCGCGTGGCTGGTTGTCCAACATAGTGCCTCCGATTCGATGCCCTTGAAATAATCAAACGTCAAATCTGAACGTTTCGCAACTTTATTACTTCGCAGTCGCAGAAAATCAAGAGCCAATCGGTCTAGCGCAGCAATCCAATCGTATAGGTTGGGGTCGAACCTTCCTGCTCTAGGTAGGCCTTCAGCGCTTCGGGATCAGGTTGTGGCGCGGTTTTGGTCTCTTTTGCGGCCAGCCCACCTGAAATGAACAGGGTGTCGATGCCTTCGCCTGTGCCGCCAGAGATGTCGGTATGGGGGCCATCGCCAATGGCCAGAATATCGGCGTCGGGGATGTCGTGGCCTAGTTCCAGCAACCGACGGCGGGCCAGATCATAGATCGGAGGGTGCGGCTTGCCGAAATACAGGCTTTCTCCGCCCATTTCAGTATAAAGCCGCGCAACGGCCCCCGCACACCACTCGCGGGTTTCGCCGCGATCGACCACAATGTCGGGATTGGCGCAAAGCAGTTTCAGGCCCTTTTGCTTGGCGTATAGGAAATCGGGGCGGTTCACATCCGGGTCTGCCATTGGATCGTTTGGGCCACAGCATACGATGCCATCTGCCTCGGCCAGTGGCACCCGTTGAATGTTGGTGGGGTTTTCTAAAATGTGCAGCGGTTCAAAGAACCCCGCGTCACGCTGCCATTCACCCATGAAATAGACCTTTTCCCCCACGGCACCGCGGAACATGGCTGACCGGGCGGAGTCACCCGAGGTTGCGATGGTGTCATAGGCATCATCAGGGACGTTGAACTGGCCCAACTGTTCGGCGACGCCTGCGCGGGGTTTAGGGGAGTTGGTGACCAGAACCACAATCCCGCCGGCGGCGCGATAGGCCTGTAACGCGGCGACTGCATCTGGATAGGCGGTGATGCCGTTGTGGACGCAGCCCCAAAGATCAACAAACAGCGCCTTATAGCGTGAAGAAACGTCGGATAGGGCAGTGATGATCTGAGACATTGGGTATCCTTGAGTTGGTCTTGCTACCTATATGCAGCATCCCGTGGCCAAAGGCCAATGGTGGAAAATGGGGCTCGGCAAGGGACAGAGATTGCACCGTTTGATTCCAACGTATCTGTTTTGTTGCGGAGAGTAATCACAGTGACCCAGATCGTGTAATTGGCATGCGAAGTGATTCCAATTGTGAATAGGTTAAGTTTTTATTCTAACGCTGTGGTTGTGCGGGTAATCATTCAGGGTGAAAAAACTGACATGAACCTGACATGAACCTGACATGATATTTGGCTTTACTTAATTAACAGTGTGGCGAGTTGTCGCAATTGGAGTTTGGCCCCATCGTAAATTATATTTACAAAGCAACTTCTTTATATCTTCGAGAAGCCGAGATTGGATGCCGTGCTTTTGATATTTTAGTTATTTTTCAAGCATTTGAATCGGTGCCGTGCGCTGGGGGCGGTTGCGGAAAATTTCTGTGTGGTCGAAATTCAATGATCTTGTGGTAAAATTAGCGTAAAACACTCTGCACTGTATAAACAATTTTTTAGCCGACCTAAAGTAGCTTAACTGGGCGAATGAACATAATTGAAATGGAGGTCGTTTTGCACAAGCTGCTGGATACTCTTAAAAAGCATAAGACGCCGATTTTTATCGCCCTCACCACTGCGCTGACGTTTTCCCTCAGTGCCGAATATGAGCTGCTGGAATGGTTCTATGAATATAGCCGTGCGCATGAAGACTGGGAGCTGGACGAGCTCGCCATACTTGTACTGAATGCAGTTGTCGGTCTGACATGGTTCCTGATTGTAAAGTCACGCCAGCTGATCCGCGCCGTTCGTGAACGTGACAAGGCCGAGCAGGCCGCGCAAAAAATTGCCCGCCATGACGCCCTGACAGGTTTGGCAAATCGTCGTGCTTTTTCTGATCATATCGATGAATTGACTGCTCCTGAAAATGGCGAAGACGGCATCATGGTGATGATGTTGGATCTGGACCGGTTCAAGGCGGTCAACGATCTGCATGGTCACGCTGGTGGCGACTATGTTCTGACCGAGGTCGCTAAGCGTATCAACGCGATGATCGAAGATGGCGACTTTGTTGCCCGTCTGGGTGGTGATGAATTTGCGATCACCTTGGCCCCCGGTTCAACGGTTGAACATGCGGAACGTACAGCACGCCGTTTGCTGACAGCTGTTGGCAAACCTTTCCGGATTGACGGTAAAAATGTCCTGGTAGGAACAAGCATCGGAATTTCCCGGGTTGTTCTGGGGCAGGGCGTATCCGAGGCGCTGCAACTGGCAGATCAGGCGCTGTATTCTGCCAAGAAAGCGGGTCGTGGTCAGTTTGCGTGGTACGATGCCGAGCTGGATGAACTTGCCAAAGAACGCCGACAGCTGGAGCAGGACTTGCGTCTTGCAGTGCGCAACAAGGAAATTGTCCCGTATTTCCAGCCAGTGTTCGACATGGCCACAGACAAGCTGGGTGGGTTTGAGGCGCTGGCGCGCTGGAAACATCCAGAACGCGGAATGGTCTCACCCGAGATCTTTATCGAAATCGCCGAGGATATTGGTCTGATTTCCGAGTTGGGTTGGAGCATGTTGGAAAAGGCCTGTAAGGCTGCCTGCCACTGGGATTCATCGTTGAAAGTTGCTGTGAACTTCTCGCCCATTCAGTTCCGTGATCCGAACCTAGTCGATATGGTGGAGAAAATTCTGCGCGAGACTGGTTTTGACCCTCTGCGGTTGGAAGTAGAGATCACTGAAAGCGCGATTATGTTGGACTTTGATCTGGCTAAGGCCTCAATCGAGCGACTGCGTGACTTGGGTGTTTCACTGGCCTTGGATGATTTCGGCACTGGTTTCTCGTCCCTGTCGAACCTGCGGACGCTGCCGTTTGACCGCCTCAAAATCGACCGTAGCTTTGTTTCGAATATCAATGACTGCCCTGAGAACCAGAAAATCGTCGCTGGTATTCTAGCGATGGCGCATGGGCTGGAGTTGGATGTGACAGCTGAGGGCATCGAAAGTGAGCTGGACCATGACTATCTGTGTGCTCGTGATTGTCAGCTGGGGCAGGGTTTCCACTATGCTAAACCACTAGCGGTGGAAGAGGTTGACTGGATGCTGGAAACCAAATGGTCGAACCTAGATCGCAACGAGGATCAAGAGGTTATCGAACCGGTTCAATTGCCTAAAACCGCTTGAAAGCGATATGATTTTAAAGACTTTAGCCTAAGTCAAATTGACTAGGTCACCAAAAAAGGCGCCCCATGGGCGCCTTTTTTATGGTTGTCTGAAGGAGTGCGAGGCTACGGTTTGGCTGCTTCTTCTAGCACATCAAACTCAGGGGTGTCCTTCATCCGCGCGTTGGTCGTTGCAAGATCAAACGGAGATTCTCCCATTTCGTTTGTCAGAGATGCATCGGCGCCGGCCTCTATCAGGACACGAATGTTTTCGGGTGATCCGAACTTGGCTGCGCCATGTAGCGGAGTCCAATCACTTGCGGTTCTTCCGTTCACGTCCGCCCCAGCCTGAATGAACAAGGTGACGATTTCCGGGCTGGCGGTTGCGGAAGTAAAGTGAAACGCTGAGCGGCCCAGATCGTCCTTGGCGTTCACATCCCCACCCGCTGCAATCAGTACATCGACGATATCGGGGCTGGCCTGGGCAACCCAATGAAGCGGAGTTTTGCCTGCGGAATCCGTGGCTGTAACCAAGGCGCCCTGGTCCAGCATTTGCTGGACTGTATCAACAGTTGCGGTTTGATAGAAGCTCGCCTGGCACAGGTCTGTGCAGTCTTGATCAGCCAAGGCCAGGGATGCCGCCATAGCCAGCGCAGATACGCATCCCAATAGAAATCTACTCATCAGATCATCCTCTCAAATATGATTGCCCAAAATAGCCGGGCTTGCGCATATTTTAATCTTGGAGGTTCCGAGCTGGCAATGAGTTTGTGAGGGGACTATCCCGCGCCCCCAGAATAGAAAAAGGCGCCACATGGGCGCCTTTCCTGTTTGCGATGCCTGAGCAGGTATCAGACCTTCAGGTTTGGAATGATCTGCTTTTTGCGGCTCATCACGCCGGGCAGGACAACAGTGTCGCCGTCGACTGATGCACCAAAGCTCTTCTCGGCGACTGTCTTAACCAGATCGTTAGGCACCAGCAGGGTGGCCTCTTCGTTCAGGATGTCGATGACAAACAGCAGAACCTGCTCAACACCATCCTCAGAAGCAACGGTTTTCATGCTCTCTACCAGGCTGGCCTTGCGGTCCAGCACTACGCCGGGTGCGGTGGTTTCCAGCACAGACACACGGAACTTGGTGCCGTCCACGGCGTATTCTTTGGAATCCATGCGCAGCAGTTCGGCATCTGTGAACGATGAGACGTCTGATTTCGCAGCAAACATCTCGGCAGCGTATTCGGCGATGTCGAGATCCAGATCAGCGGCCAGCGTTTCGGCTGTGGCGCGGTCATGGTCGGTGGTGGTAGGCGAGCGGAATTCCAGCGTGTCGGACAGGATGCAGGTCAGGGCAGCGGCCATGATCTCTTTTGGCATCTTGGCCGCATCAGCGCCGATCAGGTCCAGCATGATAGTGGCTGTACAGGCCAGCGGACGGATGGTGATGTCGATCGGGCCTTTGGTTTCCAGGCCGCCAACCAGTTTGTGGTGGTCGATGATCGCCTGAACGTCGGCACCATTGATGTTGGCGGGAAGCTCGGCCGGGTTGTTGGTGTCAACGATGACCACTGGCTGATCGTCTGCAACATCTGCGATGATTTCTGGTTTATCCAGGTTCCAACGATCCAGCATGAACAGCGCTTCGGTGTTTGGCTCACCCAGCAGTTTTGGCTCGGCGGCGACGCCTTTGATCTCGTTCAGGTACCAGGCCCAGACGATGGGCGAACCGGTGGAGTCTGTGTCGGGAGATTTATGTCCAAAAATCTGGATGGTCATCATGCGATCCTAATAACAACGGGGAGTTTGAGCGCCTTATAGCAGGGTGGACAGACATGTCACCCCGCGACACTGCAATGCGGCAGTTAGTCCGGTATTCGCAGAGTGCATGGCGCAACTAGAGGGCTGTCACCTATAAGCTTCCAGTTTCTTCAGAACCGATTTCATGTGGGGTGGAATAGGTTTTTTACTAAACGTCATATAGCGGATGTATTGAGTATAGGCTGTGTCATCTGCTGCATTGCGCAGGTTCAACTGCGCATTGCTCTGGATGAGATATTTAGCGATCTTGGCGTTCCCCCGAAAAACGGCTTCGTGAAGGGGGGTATCACCTGAGCTGTTTGTTCGGTTGATCTGAGCTGAAGCGGAAATCAGGGTTCTGACAACTGACAGCGCATAGTCTTCGTCTTGGAGACCCGCCGCGCGGGTTAGCGGAGTTTCCCATTCCGGTTTACCAAGGGAATCATTTTTGGGCGCGCTGTGTCTGTTCACATCAGCCCCCTGCGAGGCAAGCCGGATAATGTCCTGTGCTGACAATTCGACATCGATGGCCTCAACCAGCAGAGAGTTGCCTTTGGGGTCAGCTATTGTGAGTTTTCTCTCCATTATGAGCTCAAATAACTGGCGGTCCAGATTGGGATAACTGTCTTTCAAGACCGAAAAAATCAGCTCGCCCTTATGTTCGGGCTTTTGAATGGCACCAGTATCCAGCATCGCTTTGATCAATTTGAGTGGCGGTCGGTCGTAGGCGCTTACAAACTGAGAAACATAACTGAATGCATCGTCGGGAGACATGCCATTCAGTGGGTCCACTCCTGCGTCGATGAGTAGGAGTGCGCGTTGGTATTCTTTAACGTTCAGGGCCAGAATAAACGCGGTGGATTCTTCGGGTGTTAGCCTGTCGGGATTGGCGCCAGCATCGATCAATGCTTTGGTGATTGCGGCATTGGAATTCAAAATAGACCACATTATCGGTGTGCCACTGAACTGATCCTCTGCCATTGCTTCTATGTCGGCACCAGCATCAACCAGCAGTCTGATATCCGCCGGTTTTGGGTTGTCCCTTGCTGCGAATAGCAAAGGGGTCCAGCCATCAGGCGTTTGAGCGTTCACATCAGCCCCAGCTTCGAGCAAGGCTGCTATGGAACGTGTTGATCCATTTCCAAAAGAGGCTTCTAACAGCGGTGTCTGTCCTAATTCGGATCTGTGTTCCACATCTGCGCCGGATTGAATGAGGTGCTCTACGATTGTTGAGGTCTTGCGGTAGTAGGCTGCAAGGTTCAGCGGCTGTGATCCGTCTTCGGATAATGCGTCGACGCCATACTGAGCAATGCAGGCCTTGATCGTTTCATCGCTGGCGTTCACCCAAAACTCCTCGGACTGAGCAGCCGTGTCGTTGGTAAACTGAAATCCAGTACAGGGGCTGTCACTGGCAGCGGCCTGTACTGCAAGCGATAGGTAAGCAGCGCATAAAAGAAGAGAAGTTTTAATCACGGAACATGACTTTCATCGTGCCTTCCGGTGGCTCAGCAGAAGGGGCGTTAGTGTTGATCGCAGGACGTTGCGCAAGAATGTTGCCTTTGGTCAAGGGGGCAGGTCGAATTGGGAGTGTTACACCGAGCTGCATCTGGATAGGGTGCCGATTATGGACCGAGAAGATCAATTATACCCGCCGATCAAGGCATTGCTGGAACGTCAGGGCTATACCGTCAAAGGTGAGGTCGGCGCCGCAGATGTAGTGGCGCGGCGCGGGGATGAGGACCCGGTGATCGTCGAGCTGAAGCTGCGGTTTTCACTGTCGCTGTTCCATCAGGCCATCACCCGACTGTCGGTGACGGATCAGGTATATATCGCGGTGCCCAAGCCAAAGGGTAAACAGGCGCGACGAATGCTGAAAGACAATCTGGCGATGTCGCGGCGGTTGGGGTTGGGCCTGATCACCGTGCTGTCTGATGGCCGAGCTGAGGTGCAATGTGACCCCGGCCCCTATGCGCCGCGCAAGTCCAAAAAGAAACAGACCCGCCTGCTGCGTGAATTTGACCGGTTGCAGGGCGACCCCAATGCTGGCGGTGCGACGCGTCATGGGATTGTCACAGGGTACCGCCAAGATGCCCTGCGCTGTGCGGCTTTTTTGGCAGAAAACAGCCCATCACGGGGCAGGGATGTCGCATCGGCCACCGGTGTTGCCAAGGCAACAGGGTTAATGCGTGACAACCATTATGGTTGGTTTGAGAAGGTCGAAACCGGCGTATATGCGCTGACTGAACAGGGCTCAGAGGGTTTAAAACACTGGGCATACAGCTGGGATGGGGCCAAGCCGTAAAAAAAAACCATCGCGATATTGACTCATGACAAGTCACTGCCTAGCTATCCCTCGTTAGCACTCGCTTGGTGTGAGTGATAACGGTCCCGACATTACCGACGGGATCCTAAGGATAACAACCTTTGAGCCTTAAGGAGCATCAAAGATGGCACTTAAACCGCTTCATGACCGCGTGCTGGTTCGCCGCACGGAAAGCGAAGAAAAAACAGCTGGTGGATTGATCATCCCTGAAAGCGCCAAAGAAAAGCCAAGCGAAGGCCAAGTTGTCTCGACTGGTGAAGGCGCCCGCAAAGACAGCGGTGAGCTGATCGCAATGGCTGTAAAAGCTGGCGACACCATCCTGTTCGGCAAATGGTCCGGCACCGAAGTCACCGTCGACGGCGAAGAGCTGTTGATGATGAAAGAAAGCGACATCATGGGCATCATCGAGTAAGCCCACCGGCTTCTCTGATCCCAATTCGCTAAACTACACAGATATTCTCGAGGAGAGACAATATGTCTGCTAAGGACGTCAAATTCGACACCGATGCCCGCAACCGTATGCTGGCCGGCGTTAACATTCTGGCTGATGCTGTCAAAGTAACCCTGGGCCCTAAAGGCCGTAACGTGGTTCTGGACAAATCTTTCGGCGCACCGCGCATCACCAAAGATGGTGTATCCGTAGCCAAAGAAATCGAGCTGGAAGACAAGTTCGAAAACATGGGCGCACAAATGGTCAAGGAAGTTGCTTCCCGGACCAACGACGAAGCTGGTGACGGTACAACAACCGCAACAGTTCTGGCCCAAGCCATCGTCAAAGAAGGTCTGAAGCAGGTTGCTGCTGGCCTGAACCCAATGGACCTGAAGCGCGGCATCGACCTGGCAACTGCTAAAGTTGTTGAAGGCATCGTTGGCTCGGCTCGCGAAGTTAAAGACACTGCTGAAGTTGCTCAGGTTGGTACAATCTCTGCAAACGGCGAAGCTGCTATTGGTCAGCAAATTGCTGACGCGATGCAGAAAGTCGGCAACGAAGGTGTTATCACCGTCGAAGAAAACAAAGGCCTGGAAACAGAGACCGATGTTGTTGAAGGCATGCAGTTCGACCGCGGCTACCTGTCGCCTTACTTCGTGACCAACGCTGACAAGATGATCGCAGACCTCGAAGACTGCATGATCCTGCTGCACGAAAAGAAACTGTCCTCGCTGCAGGCTATGGTTCCTCTGCTCGAGCAGGTTATTCAGTCGCAGAAGCCTTTGCTGATCATTGCTGAAGATGTTGAAGGCGAAGCCCTGGCAACTCTGGTTGTGAACAAGCTGCGCGGCGGTCTGAAAATTGCTGCTGTTAAAGCTCCTGGTTTCGGCGATCGCCGCAAAGCCATGCTGCAGGATATCGCTATCTTGACCGGTGGTCAGGTGATCTCCGAAGATCTGGGCATGAAGCTTGAGTCCGTTACTATGGACATGCTGGGTACTGCCAAGAAGATCGAAATCACCAAAGACGAAACAACTATCGTTGACGGTGCTGGCGAGAAAGCTGAGATCGAAGCACGTGTTGCTCAGATCCGCACTCAGATCGAAGAAACTTCTTCTGACTACGACAAAGAGAAGCTGCAAGAGCGCGTTGCCAAATTGGCCGGCGGTGTTGCTGTTATCCGCGTTGGCGGCATGACCGAAGTTGAAGTTAAAGAGCGCAAAGACCGCGTTGACGATGCACTGAACGCGACACGTGCCGCTGTTCAGGAAGGCGTCATTGTTGGTGGTGGTGTTGCTCTGGTTCAGGCCGGTAAAGCACTGGAAACTCTGGAAGGTGCAAACTCTGACCAGAACGCCGGTATCGTCATCGTACGTAAAGCAATCGAAGCGCCTCTGCGTCAGATCGCTGAGAACGCTGGTGTTGACGGTGCGGTTGTTGCTGGCAAAGTTCGCGAAAGCACCGACGCTGCATTCGGCTTTAACGCTCAGACCGAAGAATATGGTGACATGTTCGCGTTTGGTGTGATCGACCCTGCCAAAGTCGTGCGTACTGCGCTGGAAGATGCTGCATCAGTTGCTGGTCTGCTGATCACCACCGAAGCCATGGTTGCTGACAAACCGTCGAAAGACGGCGGCGCAGCAGGCGGCGGCATGCCAGACATGGGCGGCATGGGCGGCATGGGCGGCATGATGTAATCACAGGTCCTTTGGACTTGTGATGCCCGCAAGGGACATCGCGCCATCCTACCGGATGAATTTGGGGCTGCCTTCGGGCGGCCCCTTTTTGTTTAAGGTCCGTCTTGCGGGCCTGCCTTCGGCGAGAGTATTTTTAGCAAAAAGAAACGTTGTCGATGCCCAAGTTGAAACCTGGGTCAGAACTCGCTTTGCTCACAGATAAGCATCAAGTGTCTGTTGGGCAGGTGCTTGTGATCGGAAAGACAACCCGATGCGGTTGCCGCGTTTCCAGCGGACACTGACATCAAATACACCAATCTCTCGGATTGAAATCGACTGGATCGTTGCTGGGTTCAGCCATTGTGAGCCGCTAGGCAGATCAATTCCGACACCCTTTTGGCTGATATTGAATGTCTCGGCTGCCAAGTTTCCGCTGGGGTAATGTAGCGTGCAGGACGTTCTGAGGGGGATACGTGTCTCTTCTTCAATGGGCATTTGGGACATGGTTTCAGCTCACCTTACTCATCATCTTAACTGTGCGAGGCCGATGTCGCATCGCGGGTTTTGTGAATTGTAGGTTCGCCAATGCTAACAACTGATTATCAGGCGGTAAGATCATGGTGCGGTAAGGTATAGTTTGGGGCTCGCTATTCGCCCTGATCCATGGTTTCTGTGGCTCCTGATTGAATGGCCTCTGTCAGAAAGAATAAAATGCTGCAAGTTCTAGGGCGACCGAATTCCGTCAACGTTCAAAAGGTCATGTGGTGCACCGCTGAACTTGGACTGGAGGTCGAGCGTACGGATATCGGTGGGGCATTTGGTGGCAATGATGGCGCTGAGTATCTGTCTAGAAACCCGAATGGTAAGATCCCAACCTTGATCGACGGCGACTATGTGCTGTGGGAATCCAACGCCATTGTTCGCTACCTTTGCGATCAATATGAAAGTGGCAATTGGTGTCCGGACACTGCCCAAAAACGCGGCCATGCAAATATGTGGATGGATTGGTATCAAACCGCGTTGCACCGGCCGATGACGGTTTTGTTTTGGCAGTTGATCAGGACCAAACCAGAGAACCGGGATTTCGCAGCAACGGAGGCGGCGATTGGTGAGTGTGCAAATTTTTGGGCCATGCTGGACCAGCACCTGACAGAGAGACCATACATTCTGGGGGGCGAGCCCACGATGGCAGACATCCCGCTTGGATGCGCGGCCTATCGCTGGCATTCGATGGGTTTTGAACGGCCTGATCTGCCTGCTTTGCGCACTTGGTGGGGCTGTATTTCGGAGCGGCCAGCGTACAAAGAACATGTGATGCTACCGCTCACATGATAGATACAAGGATCAAGGCCTAAGAATAGGCGAAATCTAAAATGGAGTTGGAAACCTTGTCGAAGCAGAAGGATCATTCGCCGTTAGTAGATCAACTTAGGCAGATTACCCCTGGGTTTCTTCCAAGTGATGTGTTTGACGCAGTCGCCCGGCTAGTCGTTACTCCGACCGTTGTATTTATTCCACTGTTTCAGCGCGAGAACCAAACACGGGTGGTGCTGACACGGCGCGAGCCTGATGACATTCACTATGCTGGCCTTTTGCATCCGCCGGGAAAAATCATGCTGGCCACGGACGAAAATCTGGACACCATCTTTAAACGGTTGATTGAAACCGAGTTGACTGACTTGAAAACTTACTCCTCTCCAGTTTTTGTCGCGCCTTTCTTTGAGCAAATCCTACGTGGTCGAGAGATTTCGCTGGTGTATTATTCTGAGATTGCAGATCCAGGTGACGTAATGGCGAGCTATGATTGTTGGGACTTGCCTGCTGATGTGATTGCGACGGATATTCCGCGTATTGAGAGCGCAGCCAGGGCCTTTGAGCAGTCAAATGGAGGAAACTGACTGAGCTGATGTTCAGATAAGTGACTGCGCTGGGCGTCTGGCATGATGGGGGTGGCTCCGAGGTGGTGCTGGATGGCAACAGTCTTTGGCGCCAAGGTAATTATCCCTCTATAGTTGCGCCCAGATTGTGCTATTAGCAGCCCTGTGTTCAACCCATAGCCAGAGGAGGCGTTTCATGACCAATTTCGCAATATGCTATCGCCTCCAATTTCTGGGCTCTTGGCAGGTATCAGGCGCTGCGCGTACCTGCTGATTCAGCCTTTGGCGTGAACGCATTTCTTTAAAACTGAAGTCTAACCGGGCCTGATCTTCGGCTATTTGCCGTTCCGTTGGTCCCCTTAATCCATCAACACTTACAGGAGTCCTCCGCTTATGCGGGGGTATACCCATCATGACACGACTTGAATCCACAGCTCCGTTTGCAGATCTGAACACGTCGCTTGCGCAAATCATTTCGGACTTTGGCAAATGGCAGGTGCTGAGCGCCTTGTTGCGGCACCTGATGGTCCGCAAGAACCCGGTCACAATGCTGTCGCCGCCCATCTCGGATCACATGCGTAAAGATATCGGGATGCCGCCGAACGTTGAACGGCCGCGGTTGCCGCTGCATTTTTGATCCTCATGGGCGCCTATTGGTGACCCTATGAACAGTCCTGCAATCAAGCTGTGTTTGGCCTGGTTGCAGGATTTTTTCATTCAGCCATTGGGCACTGCCATTCTGACCAGCATTGCGACCGTTTGGAATGAGTTTGCGCTGGGCCAGTCGAGGTGACGTGATCACACCGACTGTAGTATTTTCTGTTGTATAATCAGATGAAGTGCTACCGATCTGTGAGTTTAACGACTGGGCCGGACTGGCCTGGCCCAAAGCGAGGCTGAGTATGCGGCTGATTCTTCTGACTTTTGTGGTCATGCTGGCCTTTGCTGGGAATTCAATTCTAAATCGTTTGGCCGTTGGCGCGGGGGACATCGACGCGATGTCCTTTGCCCAGATCCGGTTGGCCGCAGGGGTGGTGATGTTGCTGGTGTTGTGTCGCCAGCGTCAGCAGAGCCTATCGCAGCCGTTACGTATGAGCCTGTTGGGCGGCG
Organism: Parasedimentitalea denitrificans; assembly: GCF_011813015.1. Lineage (GTDB taxonomy): Bacteria > Pseudomonadota > Alphaproteobacteria > Rhodobacterales > Rhodobacteraceae > Parasedimentitalea > Parasedimentitalea denitrificans. The sequence continues at coordinate 57,004 of NZ_QHLQ01000011.1, forward strand.
GTTCACTAGCGTTATATATGATCGGGTTTTCGCTGGCCTATCGTAGTCTGGATGCAGGGCTTGGCGCATTGATCCTGTTTGGGATTGTGCAGATCACAATGTTCGGCTGGGGTGCGCTGCGCGGATCAGTGGTGGCGCCGGGGCAGATTTTGGGTGCGCTGATGGCCTTTGGTGGTCTGGCCTATGTGTTGTGGCCGTCAGGAACCGTTCAGGTGTCACTCATCGGAGCGGCCTTTATGGCCGCGGCTGGCTTAGGCTGGGCGATCTACAGTTTGTTGGGGCGACAGGTGCAATCGCCGCTGGCAGCGACAACAGTGAATTTTATCTGGGCCACAGTGATGGTGCTGCCGCTGACAGTGTGGTTGGCAGACCCGGCCGCGATATCTGTTGTTGGGGCAGGGCTGGCGATTGTGTCCGGAGCGGTGACCTCGGGGCTGGGGTATGCGCTGTGGTACCAAGTGTTGCCGCGGCTGCAACCCGCTGTGGCAGCCACAGTTCAGTTGAGCGTGCCGGTGATTGCGATGCTGATCGGTGTGGTCGGGCTAGGAGAGGTCTTGTCGCTGCAGCGGTTCATCGGGACGATGGCTGTGTTAGGCGGGATCGCGCTGGTGATCACCCTGGCACCCCGAGCGGTTAAGTGAGCAGGGTGTAACCACGCCCTGTTTATGCTTATCTGCAAGCTATGAGAGATTTCAAATCAAGCCTATTGGCCATATCGCTGCTTATATTGCCTTTGTCACAGGCCCGTGCGGACACCGGAGAATGTGTGATCCTGTTGCATGGTCTGGCCCGCACCGAAGCTTCGTTCGCGGTGATGGAACAGGTCCTAAAGGCGCGAGATTACAAAGTGATCCGCCCCGGTTATCCATCAACCGATCAGCCAATCCCTGTGCTGGCAGATCAAACGATACCGGCTGCTATTGCCGACTGTGGCGATAGAAAGCTGAATTTTGTGACCCATTCGATGGGGGGGATTTTGCTGCGTTACTGGCTGCAGGACAATCGTCCTGCGCAGTTGGGGAATACAGTGATGCTTGGCCCGCCCAATCACGGCAGCGAAGTGGTGGATGAGCTGGGCGACTGGGAGGTCTTTGGTTTGCTCAATGGCCCCGCAGGCTTGCAGCTGGGTACGGGCCCGGACAGTGTGCCAAACCAGCTGCCACCAGTGAATTTCCCCTTGGGTGTGATTGCTGGCAATAAATCGATTAGCCCGGTTTTTTCCAAACTGATCGAAGGCCCTGACGATGGTAAGGTCTCGGTCGAGTCGACCAAAGTTGAGGGAATGTCAGGGCACCTAGTTCTGCCGGTTACCCACACGTTTATGATGAATAATCCTCGGGTGATTGCGCAGAGCCTGCATTACATCGAATTTGGCCGCTTTAACGAGACGATGAGTTGGATGGATACGGTGTCTGGCGCTATCCAAGAGATTTGCGAGGGAAAGTTCTGCGGCGATTCACCTGACGCGGAAGAGACGCAATAGGCTGATCTGAATTGGTGTCGGCAGAGAGCATATGGCAGACGCCTGGCCTATCGGCCAGGCGCTTTATCTAATTTAGGACTTGGCCCGAACAACCCGGTTCACATGGCCCATCTTACGGCCCGGCTTGGTTTCCGCCTTGCCATATAGGTGAATGGCACAATCGGATTCTTTCGCCAGCTCAGGCACCCGATCCATGTCGTCGCCGATCAAATTCTCCATCACCACATCGCTGTGACGCTGGCCATCACCCAGCGGCCAACCGACGACTGCGCGGATGTGCTGTTCAAACTGATCGACCGTGCAGCCGTTCTGGGTCCAGTGGCCGGAATTGTGAACGCGCGGCGCGATTTCATTCACCACTAACCCCTGAGGCGTGACAAACAGCTCAACCCCCATGACACCGACATAATCCAGTTTGTTCAGGATATTGGCCGCCAATAGAACGGCATCCATTCGCTGCCCGGCAGACAGTTTTGCGGGCACAGTTGTGGTGTCCAGAATACCATCCGTATGCACGTTTTCACCGGGATCATAGCAAGACACATCGCCATTCACGCCGCGCGCCGCAATGACTGACACCTCGTGGCTGAACGTGATGAAGCCTTCGAGCAGGGCAGGGGCACCGGCCATATCCGCCAGTGCCTGTGGTGCGTCCTCTAGCGTCTTGATCCGCGCCTGTCCCTTGCCGTCATAGCCAAAGCGGCGGGTCTTCAGGATCGCTGGAGCGCCAATGTCAGCAAGGGCTGCATCCAGACTGGCCTGATCAGTGATATCGGCAAAGGGGGCCGTGGTCAGCCCCAGACCTTGCAGGAAGTTCTTCTCGGTTAGACGGTCCTGACTGACACGCAAGGCCTCGCGCCCCGGGCGGATTGGGCGGTGGCTTTCCAAGATATCCAACGCTGCCGTGGGGATGTTCTCGAATTCATAGGTGATCACATCGACCGAGGCGGCAAACGCTGTGAGAGCGTCGGTATCGTCATAGCCAGCGGTGGTAACACGATCAGCAACTTGACCAGCTGGCGGGTTGGCTCCGGGCTCGTAGATATGTGTAACAAAGCCAAGGCGCGACGCCGCGACCGACAGCATGCGGCCCAGCTGACCACCGCCAAGAATACCAATGGTGGCGCCGGGTTTCAGGGCCTCAGTCATCTACTGGCTCCTCGGGGATCGAGGCTGACAGAGCTTCGCGCCAAGCATCCAACCGTTCGGCCAAGTCGGGATCCTGCAGAGCCAAGATACCAGCCGCCATCAAGCCGCCGTTGGCAGCTCCTGCAGCGCCAATTGCCATGGTTGCAACAGGGAAGCCCTTGGGCATTTGTACGATGGAATACAGCGAGTCGACGCCGGATAGGGCGCGGGTTTGGACCGGAATACCGACCACGGGAACTCGGGTTTTAGAAGCCACCATACCGGGCAGATGGGCGGCGCCACCGGCTCCTGCGATAATCACCTGCAAACCACGGTCAGCTGCAGATTTTCCGTAAGTCCACAGACGATCCGGCGTGCGGTGGGCCGAGACGATCTTGGCCTCGTACTCAACGCCTAGCTCGTCAAGAATATTGGCGGCTTCTTTCATGGTTGGCCAATCCGATTGGCTGCCCATGATGATACCCACTTTGATGTCGGTCATTTGTGCCCTGTCCCTTGTTTTACTGCGGTACGCGGGATGCCACCGCCGGGGTGAAAGAGAAGCGGGCACTATAGGGAAAACACCGGCCTACGCAATGCGGCAATGGGGCTTGTTTGCATGCTGGCAACCTCAGCTTGAAGAGCCGTAACCCAGTCTGACAGCCGAAGTTTGCAATTAGGAATAATAGCTTGCCGCGAAAGTCCGAAAAACCTTGATTAAGGACAAATTGACGATCTAGATAGAGCTCTAGCTTTGTGGGTGGTTCATTGAAGGACGTTGCCCGTATTATATTGTCTTTACTAGGAATGTCTCACATGAGCCTACCCAGGTTTTTAACGGCAGCGGCTGTTGCCACCAGCCTAACAATGGCCAGTGTTGCGCCTGCTTCTGCAGGAATGGTGCCAGCGCCGACATCAAGCAGCAGCAACAATGCTGAAAAAGCGCTGATCTCTTTCGCGCTTATTGGCCTGATTGCATGGATTACAAAGGACTCCAAAAAGTCATCCGGCGCGAAGGTCACTCGTGATGGCGGCAATACAACCGGCAGCTTCACGTTGCTCAAGTTCTGATCGCAACCAAGACTACTCTGGGGAAGACCCGGCTTTTCCCGAGTGACGAATGTTGCTTCGGATCGGATGTAGAAGGGTGTCCACCAAACGGTGGTCGCCCATTTTTTGTGTTTCCGCTTCGCCCAGACCAAATGTTAGATTCTCTTTCTGCCGGATCAAAAACAGCGTGCCGAACAGCCAGTCCCACAGGGCCAGGGTTTGACCATAGTTCTTGTTGAAATGCTCGGGCCGGTCACTGTGGTGAATTTGGTGCTGTGCCGGTGAGATGAACACGTGTTCCAGTACCGGGCCAAAGCTGACCCAGATATGAGAGTGGTGAAAGTTTGCCATCGCCGCATTGGCTAGGATAATAAACGCATTCACTCCGGCTATTTCGGCAATCGCAATATCTGATGTCAGTGGGCCAATCAGTAAGCCCTGAACGGCTCCGACCAGAACCGAATGGAGGGGCACAATGATGAAAAAGCCAAGCGGATGCTGCCTGTAGGCTGTGAAAGGCGTCATTACCTGAGCGCTATGGTGAACCGCATGTAGCGACCAAAGAACGCGCTGATTGTGGTGGATTCTATGAATCCAGTATGTCGCGCAATCAGAGGTGGCCCAAAGGATCAGGGCCAATACAATAGGGCTGACAGAGCGAGAACTTAGCAATCCATCGGAAAAAATCTGAGAGGTTTCGTAGGCTGTGATGGTAAGCAGTGAGATCCGGCCAAGGAGCCCGCTGAAAGCGGCCAATCGGCCGACAGCAAAGAGCTTTAGGTCGAGCCAGTGTGATTTGTGGGTATAGATAGCCTTTGGAAACAGCCATTTCCAGAATCCACCCGTCTGCCTTCGAAATAGGTAGACTATCCATGCTATCAGTACTGATATGACCAGGAATTCAGGTGCCACAATGACGGATGCGCCAAAGAAACTGGTGTAGAGGTCTGAAAGAAACTCACGCATAAGATGCCGTTCTGGAAATGGGACCAGTATCCACTAGTGCAGTTTCGGATGTAGGTGAATCGATTTGTCTGACTTTGTCCGCGACTTACGCAATAATATCCGGCAGCAGGCGGTCTTCGATCTGGGCGATAATATCCTTTAGCCACAGCTTTTGCTTTTTCAGGCGGCGGATGGTCAGCTGATCGCTGGTGCCTTTGTCCTGCATGGCGTGAATGGCCTCGTCCAGATCGCGATGCTGGCGGCGGAACACTTCGAGTTCGACCTTCAGCACGTCGTCGGTTTTCATGGAGATATCGGTCGGGGCGTTCATTTGAGACTCAGAAATGTAAGAAAATACGTCGGCGCAGGATACGCGTTTACATTCTTTTCGCCTAGTCCTTGTAGGTCTTGCTCTTGTTAAAATGCCAGTTTCTTCCCATATTCACTGCGCAGGCTGCCACTTTGGGGTCTGCTCTTACCGTCGCTTACGCTTTGAAGGACGAAATACGTGTCAAAACTCACTCTGGGCTCTTACCCACATATGTTGGGGTTCGAGCAGTTGGAACGCCTGCTAGAGCGCTCGGCTAAGTCGGGCAACGAAGGTTATCCGCCATATAATATCGAGCAAACCTCGGATTTTTCCTATCGCATTACCCTAGCTGTGGCCGGGTTTGCCGAGGAAGATCTTGCTATAACCATCGAAGACCGCCAACTGGTGATCCGCGGACGCCAGGGTGAAGACAGCGATGGACGGGTGTTCCTTCACCGGGGAATCGCTGCACGTCAATTCCAGCGAATGTTTGTGCTGGCGGATGGTGTCGAAGTCGGTGAGGCCATTATGGAAAACGGCCTTTTGCATGTGGACCTGACCCGTTCGCGTCCCGAAACTGTGGTGCAGACCATCAATATCAGAAAGAGCGAATGATGCGGGAAGCAATTGAACACAGCAGCCCAGAACTGCGCGCGGCCTATGTGAAGACCGTGGATGTCGAAAACCTGCCTGAGGAAGTGCAGAAGGGGGCCAAGGGGCGAACCCATCTGTACGCATTGCACGACGCCGAGGGAGAGCAGCTGGCTTTGGTTGCAGACCGCCGTATGGCCTTTGTGCTGGCCCGTCAAAATGATTATGTGCCTGTGCCTGTCCACTGACCTTCGACTTCCGTGCTCTGGGCAATATCAGGACGCAGCGCGCGGCGATGCAATGCAAAATCACGGGCGTAGAACCTGCGGATAAGCCAAGTGGTCATCGCGGACGTAGGGATCTCAGCTTTACACCTTTCCGAAGTATTCCTTCGCGTATTTGGGTCGTAGACAAATGACTCGCCAAGAATATGCGACAGGCCGGTCATCGTGTGTTCCAAACCATTTTCCAGTGCAGTGATCTGCGCACCAGGCAGGATGAACTGGCCTTGGGGGCGGATGTGGTTATCCAGAACAAATCGATTTCTATAGTAGGCGCGAAACATGCGAGTGACCCAGGTGTTGAATTCGATCTGAGGTCCTGATCCGTGTTCCATTCGCCAGCGATATTCGCTTTTTAGCCGGGACAAGGGATTCCGAAGAATAGTAAACACCGCATCGAAACTGTGTGGGTTGATCATTTGGGTCAGCAGGGAGGCGTGGAAATGCTGGAACGAGCATTTCATATGCCGCAGGATTGTGTCAGCCCGGCCTCCGCCATCCTGAAATGTCACCTTCCAGCCGTTTGACAGGAATATGTGATCAACCGTGGTTCCCGCAGATTTGGGGATATGAACGAAGAGAACGGCCTTACCGTTCTTTTTGTAAATTGGCATCAACAGTCCTCTACCAAACGTGAAGGGAACTGCCCTCAATGATAGTGTAATTTAGCCAATCAGCCAAGATTCCCCTTTGTCCTAGGAGTTAGAGTTAAATCTCCGCAAGATAAGACCAGTTTTCCGCGACCGTGTTTCGCGGGTAGTTAAGAGAAACTTTGATTGGTAACTGTGGGCGGCAACAAGGGGGTGGGAAATGAGCAGATTTGATTTCGACTGGGTTGATGCATTCGCGGATAAGGCGTTTGGCGGCAATGGTTGTGCAGTGGTGCATGGCGGGGCTGGTCTGCCCGAGGCCGTTTGCACGGCTTATGTCCGCGAAACTTCACTGGTGGAGTGCACGTTTACTGGACCGTCAGATGTGGCAGACATTCGCGTGCGCTATTTTTTAGCCAGCCGCGAGATCCCGTTTGCGGGGCACCCGACGATTGCCACAGTTGCTGCGATGCGTGATCGTGGGTTGATCAGAGGCGATCATCTGGTTCTGGAAACCGGCGCAGGGTTGGTACAGATCAAGCTAGTGGGGGATCTGATTGAGATGACCCAAGTTGCGCCTGAATTCGGCCCCGATGCTGACCTGGCACTCGTTGCAGCGGCGGTGTCCTTGCCGGTCGACGCAATCGTCGGTCAGCCGCAAAAGGTCTCTACTGGGCTGCCGTTTTGTATCACGGTGTTAAAGGACCACGCGGCACTGGCTGCGGCTCAGCTTGATCTTGGTGCGCTGGAGAGGTTGGGACAGTCGCTAGGCGCTGACGGCATTGATATGATGGAACCGTTTCTGGTGACATTGCAGGGCGCGACTGCGCTGGGGGATACCTACTCACGTCTGCTCATGGCGCCACCCAGCCCGCCCGAGGATCCGTTCACAGGATCTGCAACGGGGGCCATGGCGGCCTATTTGTGGCGACACGGGTTGATGGATAAAGACACATTCACCGCGGAGCAGGGGCATGGATTGGGACGACCCGGTCAGGCACGTGTTACCCGCGTAGGGACGGCAAATGCGATGACGGGTATTCGGGTGGCCGGTAAAGGCTTTATCCTGATGCGCGGTACGGTAGATCTGCCTGATTATCTGTAGTCAGAAACAGCGCGGCAGCTGGATTAGTGTTTGCCTAAACAGCCTTGTTCAAACAGCGGCAGGCGCCGCTGTTTGATGTGTTGTTATGAGTTGATCAACCAGAGATCAGGCCCATGCTCTCCAGTTTCAGCAGAACCTGGTGGGCACAGTTGTCGACTTCGACGTTTTCAGTTTCCACTGATAGCTCCGGGTTGGTCGGAACGTCATAAGGGTCCGAGATGCCTGTAAACTCTTTGATTTTGCCTTCGCGGGCCAGCTTGTACAGGCCTTTGCGGTCGCGGCGTTCGCATTCTTCGATCGTGGTCGCGACATGGACCTCAACAAAAGCGCCAAAGCTCTCGACGTCCTCACGTACGGCCCGGCGGGTGGTGGCATAGGGCGCGATGGGCGCACAAATGGCGATGCCACCGTTCTTGGTGATCTCGGACGCCACATAGCCGATGCGGCGGATGTTCAGGTCGCGGTGCTCTTTGCTGAAGCCTAGTTCGGAGGAGAGGTTCTTACGCACGATGTCGCCGTCCAGCAGTGTTACCGGACGTCCGCCCATTTCCATCAGCTTGACCATCAGCGCGTTGGCAATGGTGGATTTTCCCGAGCCAGAGAAACCGGTGAAGAATACGGTGAAACCCTGCTTCGAGCGGGCAGGCTTAGTTTTGCGTAATTCGGTCACAACTTCGGGGAACGAGAACCATTCGGGGATCTCCAGACCTTCCATCAGGCGACGACGGAGTTCGGTGCCTGAAATATTCAGGACAGTGACGTCGTCTTTATCCTTGATCTCATCGTTGGGTTCATACTGGGCGCGTTCCTGCACATAGACCATGTGCTTGAAGTCGACCATTTCACAGCCGATTTCGCTTTGGTTCTCGCGGTACAGATCCTGGGCGTCGTAAGGGCCATAGAAATCTTCGCCAGCTGAGTTTTTACCGGGGCCAGCGTGGTCACGGCCAACGATAAAGTGTGTGCAACCGTGGTTGGCGCGGATCAGACCATGCCAGACAGCTTCACGCGGGCCGGCCATGCGCATCGCTAGGTTCAGCAGGCTCATGGTGGTGGTCGACGCAGGGTATTTGTCCAGCACTGCTTCGTAGCAGCGCACGCGGGTAAAGTGGTCAACATCGCCGGGTTTGGTCATACCCACAATCGGATGGATCAGCAGGTTGGCCTGTGCCTCGCGTGCGGCGCGGAATGTCAGTTCCTGATGCGCGCGGTGTAGTGGGTTGCGGGTTTGGAACGCAACAACTTTGCGCCAGCCAAGCTTGCGGAAATAGGCGCGCAACTCGTTTGGAGTGTCGCGGCGACCGCGGAAATCGTAGTGCACGGGCTGCTGAATACCTGTGACCGGTCCGCCAAGGTAAATTTTACCAGCCTGATTGTGCAGGTAGTTCACTGCTGGGTGCGCGTCATCATCCGCGCCGAACACCTTTTCGGCCTCATGCGCTTTGTTGGGCTGCCAGTTGTCGGTGACGGTCATAGTGGCGAGAATGACGCCTTCCTGATCGCGCAGGGCGATGTCTTCGCCATCTTCCAGCGACGCAGCGAACTCTTCGGAGACATCCAGAGTGATAGGCATTGGCCAGAGTTGGCCATCAGCCAAACGCATATTGTCTACGACGCCGTTATAGTCTTCCTCGGACAGGAAGCCCTTGAGTGGGTTGAAACCACCATTCATCAGCAGTTCTAGGTCACAGATCTGGCGTGGCGTTAAATCATGGCTTTTAAGATTGCCCGCTTCGACTTTTAATTTTTGGGCGGAGTCGTAAGAAACATAGAGTTCTGGGACTGGCGCCAGATTACTAAGCATTGTCATGTAAAATCTCTCATAACTTGCACAGGGGGCAACCCTGAGTTTGGTCGGGATACTGCGGTTTTCAGAGGCGAAATACCTCGGACGGGTAACGAGAGTCTAGCATACGCACCGAATAAGGACGGAATATGCCGTTTCGGTGTCAAATGGAAATGTTTCCGGCCTGATCTGTATCGCGTGGAAAGTCGTTCGCGAAAACTACGGTTGTCTAGCCAGAATAGTAACTTCGTCAGGTGTGTCTGGTTGCTTTGACAGCAGCATATCGAGCGTAGAGGCACGCGGAACGGGGAGTGCGGTGACTGGTTGATCCACTCCGCGCAGTTCAAAGGTCTGGAGTTTTTCCAGTGGGGCCGTCAGGTCGGCAGCTTGTACTGATTCTGCTGACACTAGGAGTTCGACGCCCAGGTCCTTGGTTTTGGCCTCTAGCCGGCTGGCTGTATTGACAGCGGCACCAATGAGCGTGCGCGGGGCATTACCTGTAGTGCCAATCTCCCCAAGCACCACGGTTCCGATGTGTAACCCCATCCCGATCCGCACAGGATCTTCGCCTTCAGCTGCCAGCATCCTGTTAAATCGGGCCAGTGCCACTCCGATGTTTTCAACGGCAGAGAGTCCTGCATTGGCAGAATCTACTGGGCTGTCCGTCTCGAAAAGCGCCAGCAGTCCATCGCCCATGTACTTGTCTACCTTGCCGCCAACTCGGGTGATTTCGGGCACAATTGCGTCAAAAAAACGGTTCAGCAGAAAGACAACGTCATAGGGTAGTAGACCGGCAGAACGGGAGGTGAAGCCACGAATGTCGAGGAAAAGCACCGCGATGGTCTTCTCTTCCCCCTGTGCTGAGTGAACGCGGCGACGCCCCTTGGGTTGATAGACCCGTCTCACGCAAAGGGCAGAGGTCGGGTGGATCTGGCAGGCAAGGCGAACATTGTCGGGGGCGTTGACTGCGCGTAGCGAGCGTGCCTCGGCTGGGCTAGGCTCGGGCAATGTGTCGCGGCCTTCTAGAACAGCAACACGACAGGTTGTGCAACGGCCCTTGCCACCACAGAGCGAGGTATGAGGCACGTCGTTGACCTGCGAAATTTCCAGCAGGGTCAGACCGTGCTCGACGGTTAACTCCGGGCCGTCCTCATAGCGAATTCGGACTGACTGCCGTTTTCGTACCAGTTGGCGGATATAATAGGTGGCGATCGATAGTGCCAGTAAGGCAAGGAAAACCCAAAAGCTGACGTCGTAAACCAGTGTAAGGTGGGCGTACTCGGTCAGATCGGGCCAGTTATAGTCTTCTTGGATGGCCTGTGCGTTACCGGGCGTGACATAAATTGACCACATCCTGCGGCCTTCGGTGATCAGGCCTGCCAGTGCCAATGTAGGCACCGTTACGGCTAGTCCGATTAAATACGGGGCAACAGAGCGCCACCAGGACGTGATCCGCAGCCACATGTGCAAGCCAATGCAGCCGTGAACCCAGACCACAAGTAGCAGTAGGTACTGCTGCCAGACCTCCGGAGAGTTCCACATCAACAGAATGATCGAGGACATTTCATCATCGACGGCGAAAACGCGATTGGCGTAGTTTGTAAAGACGACATGCTGGATGAGTTGCAATGGAATTGCGAGGCCAAAGAACAGTTGCACACCCTGTGCTACGGTCATGCGTAAGGTTCGACGGTTGGCGACCTGCCATAGGGCAAGACCGGCATGAATGAAAATTGCGCCAAACAGGATGATTTGACCGGGCAGGTGTCCGGTGAACAGTTCACGCGCGTCCTGCACCTGAAGCATGAAGTCTGGGGAAATTAGCCCAGCAGCAATGTTTAGGAAGTGGAAGAATGCGTAAGTGAGTAGGAAAATTCCGCTTACGGTTCGACTGCGCTGAACTAGATTGCCCTGCCAAATTGCCTGAGCCAATGGATTTTTTTCTCCGATTGATTTGGATCAGGGTGGTGGATGTAGCTGGTCACGTCAAGACTATTCCCTATATGCCCACAATGTGTCGTTTGAGAATAAACCTTGCCTATTGGGGGCTCGACCTCTTCCCTAACCAGATGACCACTAGTGAAGACCGTGAAAGTTGCGCGGATATCCGTCTCTCATGCTATATTTGGGGGCCAGCGTTGGAGCTTGCCTGAAACGCTCAGTGCAGCGCCATGCTCATTATTCCAGTGAAACAAGACAACGTGCCAGCGGGCGGGGTTGGTCCGAGCGGTGTAGATCATGCCGTCTGCACCACTGCGACGAACAGCATCACTTGCTTGCCACGTGGTTGCAGGTTCCCCGGCTTCTCGTTGTGGCTGCCATGGGGTGATCGGGGCCTCTGGCGCGACGTCCAGCGCATCACAGGTTGCGTGATCGCGGATGTCCAGCAGTCTTCCATTGTTCAGCTGCAACGGAACCGAGACACGCGGCGGGTCGTCGTTGCGGACAAAGTTGATGAGGCCGTGTCCGGCGGCATCAATGGAAGGAGAGAGGTAAAGGGCGGGCTGCCCTGAGTGGTGAAACCGTCCCTCGGGCGAGATCACCCCATCCAAAATCTGATCAGCGAACTTTTCATACACAATCCGGTAGAAAAGTCCGCTGATAGTTTTCATCAGTCGTCCTGTTCAGCCAGGAACCGCTCAGCGTCTAGGGCCGCCATGCAGCCCATACCGGCCGATGTCACAGCCTGACGATAAACGTGGTCGGTTAGGTCGCCAGCGGCAAACACACCGGGAACACTGGTTTTTGTGGTGCCCGGCTCTGTCACGACATAGCCGCCATTGTGGGTTTCCAGTGAATCTTTTACCAGCTCGCTAGCGGGGGCATGGCCGATGGCAACAAAAACGCCCTTACAAGGGATCTCGGTCAGCTCGCCGGTCTTGACGTTTTTGGTGATCACACCTTCAACGCCCAGCGGGTTGTCGGTGCCGACAACCTCTTCCAGTGTGTTGAACCACAGCGGCTCGATCTTGTCATTTTTCATCAGACGGTCGATCAGGATCTTCTCGGCGCGCAATTCATCGCGACGGTGGATCAGGGTGACCTTGCTGGCAAAGTTGGTCAGGAACAGGGCTTCCTCGACCGCAGTGTTGCCGCCACCGATGACCACGATTTCTTGCCCGCGATAGAAGAAACCATCACAGGTGGCGCAGGCGGACACGCCAAAGCCCTTGAATTTTTCTTCGCTTTCCAGCCCCAGCCATTTGGCGCGTGCGCCAGTGGCCAGAATAACAGCATCGGCGGTGTAAACTGTGCCGCTGTCGCCCTTGGCTGTGAAGGGGCGTTTAGAGGTGTCGAGCTCGGTGATGATGTCGCCGATGATCTCACAGCCCATGGCTTGTGCATGTTCCTGCATCTTTACCATCAGGTCTGGCCCCTGAACCTCGGTAAAGCCGGGGTAGTTCTCGACTTCGGTGGTCGTGGTCAACTGGCCGCCGGGCTCTATTCCTTGCACAAGGATCGGCTCTAGCATGGCGCGGCTGGCGTAAACACCGGCGGTATAACCCGCAGGCCCCGAGCCAATGATCAGAACCTTGGTGTGGCGTGTTTCAGTCATCGATGAATCCCCAAATAATGCAGCAGGGCGGGCAACCCGCCGGTTGGAGACTCATATAGCGGCCCTGCGAGGTGCGTTAAACCCCTGGATCTGACAGCAGGTGGTGAAGCTATTGTGAAATATACAAGAGGCAAAGAAAGTTGCGCTAACATGAAATATTATTGCGCGCTCTACCTGTGGTGCTATAAGAAACGCAAAATCTGACGGAGAGCTGAACATGGTCACAACACGCCTGGACCCGATTGATCGCAAGATACTGTCGGAGCTGCAAGCCGATGGGCGCATGACCAATGTTGAGCTGGCCAAGCGTGTCGGGATTTCTGCGCCACCCTGCCTGCGCCGCGTCCGCACGCTGGAAGAGGCCGGGTATATTCGGGGCTACCACGCCGAGGTAAACGCACGTGAACTGGGGTTCGAGGTGCAGGTTTTTGCTATGGTCGGTCTCGAAAGTCAGGCGGAAGTCGAGCTGAGCGCCTTTGAAGAAAAGTGCCGCGGCTGGCCGTTGGTCCGTGAGTGTCACATGCTGAACGGTGAGGTGGATTTCATCCTAAAGTGTGTCTCTCCTGATCTAAGCACTTTCCAGAGTTTTCTGACCGGGGAGTTGCTGAGTACGCCAAATGTAGCCTCGGTCAAAACCTCGCTGGTGATCCGCGGGGCCAAGGATGAGCCGGGTGTTCCGTTTGATGTGCTAGAGGAACGACTGGCCAAAGAGGCATAAGCGGCCATTTTCTGGTCGTAGGGAAATCTGATTGCACCGTATTGCTGGCGATAAACGCACGAACCTAGCTGTTGACTAGCAACAGGTCTGGTTGGTTTTGCCGGAGAAGTTTCAGTCCAGAGTCACAACGAAGGATCCTTGCGTCGATGCAAGGTTGCTGGGTTGGCGGCTGTTCAGGCGCTCTAGGTTGACGATAGTCGACAACATCAGTCTGTCGTGGCTCCAGTCGCTGGGCCGTTGCATCAGCAGTGTTGTGACCATTACGGCCCCGACGAGTAAGGCTGACAACATGGCCCACTTGGCAGCATGATCTTGATCGGATGGTTTTGCAGTGACAGCAAGAATGCGCTGTTCCAGCGTGGCACTACGACGCGTTTCGCGACGGTCAACTAGGGCGACGGCGGGGCTGCGGCGGTGAAAGAACACGCGGTCTTGGGTCGCCATGGCGCAGGCACGGATCAGGCACTCGCAATAGGCGCGGGCATCGAACTGAGGCCGGGCCATTAGCGCCTGATCACAGGCATATTCCCGCAAAACGCGGACTTCGCTGCGCCACAGGAAATAGGCAGGGTTCCAGAACAGTATGGGGCGCAGAATTTCCAGCAGGAACTCACATTCGATATCGCGCTGGCGGAAATGCTGCAGTTCGTGGGCGATGGTGAGCCGCAGATCGCGGGGATCGTGAAGCAGCGCTGAAGGCAGCACAACATAGAGATTGAAAAGACCGCGAGTAGAATAGGCGACTGAGGCCGTATCGCTGATCAGCAGCTGCACGCGTCCGACTTTTTTCCACATGAAAGCGCTGCGTAGGCACCTGTTTAGCCGCAAGACAGAGACGATGACATGTAGTGCACATAGCGAAGCGCCAATGGTAAATACCAGGAACAATGCTCGGGCCCAGAAGGCCTGTTGCGTCAACAGGTTGCGTACCAGATCCTCGCGCAAGCCGATTATGGTCTCGAAATGGGTAGCACTAAGACTGACGTGTCCCTGAAGGAACTGCGAGACCAAGATATCGGAAATGTTCGGTGGATGTGGGATGACCCAAGTGGTGAACCCCAACGCCAGTACAGGAGCGGAAACCAGTAAAACGGTCAGGCGGTTCAGCAGTTTAAGTTGTGGTAGAAAGGCATTGCCAAGTCCATGGCGAGTCAGCACTCGTCGCAGCCCAAGCCATATAACCGTGCCAACCAGCAGCAACAGGTTCAGGTCGATATAAGCATTTAGTAGAGCGTCAGCTTGCATTGTCCCCCAGCCTTTCATTCAACAGTGCGCGCATTTCCACGAGCATTTCGTCGGTCACCTCTTCGTCCTCGACCAGCCGCGCGACCAGCGCTGCAGGGGTATCGTTGAAGAGTTTGCTCGAAAGGTTCTTGAGAGTTGTTTTTTGATAATCCGCTTTGGGTATGGCTGGGCGGTATACTAGCGATCGATCCAGACGTTCACTGGTAAGAAAGCCTTTTTGCTCCATGATTTTCAGCACAGTTGCAACCGACGTATAGGCCCGTTCTTGCAGCTTGTTGAGTTCAGCCAGCAAGTCCCGCACGGTACCACCACCAGTTTCCCAGACCACGGTCATGAATTCGAGTTCGACCTCGGTTAGAAGCGAATTGTCCTGCTTTTTTCGCATGGGAGTTGGTGTCCGGTCCGTTTATTAGCGTTTCGCCATCTTAGGCAGGGGAAGGGTGTTTGAAAACTAAATTATTAGATGATGGGAATGTGGCGGCGACTGTTACAAAAATGTGCGCTACCGCGCGCTTTATACAGCGAAGGGTTAGGTGACGTGACATAGCCCTTTCGTGGCTGGGGTGAGGGCGGAGAAATTTGCTGAGAAGGCTCTGAGGGGCAGTTCTGCCCTCAGAGGCCGAGTTCCAGTGTATAGGCACAGCAACCGCGTCAAGGCCGGTGCCGCCTGCGGCGGGGGCTTTGCCCCCCCCCTTGACCCGGCTGCTGTACCGGTTGGGTTACACCTTGCGAAAGCAAAAGAACCCCCAACCAATTGACAGAACCAGAGGTCCCCACAGTG
>NZ_QHLQ01000011.1:72582-145764 GCF_011813015.1 Parasedimentitalea denitrificans
CTTGACCCGGCTGCTGTACCGGTTGGGTTACACCTTGCGAAAGCAAAAGAACCCCCAACCAATTGACAGAACCAGAGGTCCCCACAGTGGCATGCCGATCAACCCCAGCCAGGCCAGAAAGATATAACTGGTGCCGAGCAGGCTGATGAACAACCGATCGCCGCGAGTGGTGGTCAGTCCCAGCACTCCTTTGCGTTCGTCGCCGCCGGGGTGGCGGATTTCCAATGCGATCAACACGCCAATGGCTGAGAAGATACCGATAAAGACCAGCGCTGTAGGCCAGGTCCAGGCCATCCATGAAAGCATTACACCCTCCCCATCGCGAAACCTTTCGCGATATAGTTGCGGACGAAGTAGATCACGATTGCGCCCGGAATGATTGTCAAAGTCCCTGCCGCCGCCAGCAGTCCCAGCTCATATCCCGCACTGGATGCGGTTTTGGTCATGGTCGCGGCAATGGGTTTTGCTGCAACGGCGGTCAGGGTTTTGGCCAGCAGCAGTTCTACCCACGAGAACATGAAGCAGAAGAAGGCAGCAACGCCTACACCGGCCTTGATGGAAGGGATGAAGATTGTGGCAAAGAAGCGTGGGAAGGAATAGCCGTCCACATAAGCGGTTTCATCCAGTTCCTTGGGCACTCCGCCCATAAAGCCTTCGAGGATCCACACAGCCAGAGGCACGTTGAACAGACAATGTGCCAGCGCAACAGCCCAGTAAGTGTCGAACAGTCCAACAGCCGAGTAGAGCTGGAAGAAGGGCAGGGCGAACACCGCAGCAGGTGCCATCCTGTTGGTCAGAAGCCAGAAAAACAGCTGTTTGTCGCCCAGAAACCGGTAGCGGCTGAATGCATAGGCGGCCGGCAGGGCCACCGCGATCGAGATCACGGTGTTCAGCGTCACATAGGAAATCGAGTTGATATAACCCCAGTACCAGCTGGGGTCGGTAAAGATCACCTTGTAGTTTTCCAGCGTGAAGGTCTGCGGGAACATCGAGAAACCGCCGAGGATCTCGTTGGTGGTTTTGAAGCTCATCGCCACCAGCCAGTAGATCGGCAGCATGAGAAACAGGATATAGACAATTGGGACGATGGATCGTTTTTGCATTTCCATGGTCTCCTTTAGTTCAGGTCGTCTTTGGTCATCAGCGTGTAGAACAGCCATGATACCAAGAGAGTGATTGCAAAGTAGATCAGCGACATCGCAGCAGCAGGACCAAGGTCAAACTGGCCAAGGGCGATTTTCACCAGATCAATGGACAAGAGCGTGGTCGAGTTGCCGGGGCCACCGCCAGTGAGCACAAAGGGTTCGGTGTAGATGTTGAAACTGTCCATAAATCGCAGCAGGATGGCGATGGTTAGCACCGATTTCATCTTGGGCAGCTGGATAAAGCGGAACACCGACCAGTTTGACGCGCCGTCGATCTTGGCCGCCTGATAATAGGCATCGGGGATCGACACCAGCCCGGCATAGGCCAGCAGCACCACCAGCGAAGTCCAGTGCCAGACATCCATGGTGACAATGGTGATCCAGGCCGCGATTGGGTCTTGGGTCATGTCATACTGAATACCCAGCGTATGGTTCAGGAAATACCCCAGCAGGCCGATATCGGGCAGGGTAAAGATATTCCACATCGCGCCAACCACGTTCCATGGGATCAGCATCGGCAGCGCCATCAGCACTAGGCAGACGGGCACCCAAATGCCCTTGCGTGGCATTGATAGGGCAATGGCAATGCCCAGTGGCACTTCGATGATCAGGATCAGGAAGGTGAACAGGAACTGGCGCCCCAGCGCCGCGTGAAACCGTTCAGACCGCAGGATCTGCTCGAACCAGTCCAAGCCTTGCCAGAAGAACTGGTTATTGCCAAAGGTTTCCTGCACCGAATAGTTGACCACAGTCATCATCGGGATCAGGGCGTTAAAGGCGACCAGCAACAGCACCGGCAGCACAAAGAACCAGGCTTTTTGGTTTTCGGTTTTCATGACTGCGCCTCTTGCGGTTGGGTGGCAATCCAGCCGTCGACATAAAGCCGGGTCTGTGACTGTTGGAAGTTAAGGTGAACAGCCGCGCCTTTGGCCGGGCCTTGGCCATCGATGATAGCGCTGATCCGGCTGCCGTTGGCCTCACATTCGACCACTGTGTGGCGGCCAATGTCGGATACCTTGATCACGGTTGCGGGCAGGCCGGTGTCTGCCAGAGAGACAAACTCGGGACGGATGCCGATCTCAAGCTGACCGGTAGGTGTTCCCTGAATGGGACCTTCCAACGCGATGGGTTGGTCCGCGAAATAGGCGGCTCCATCGGTCAGTGTGCAAGGTAGAATGTTCATGCCCGGCGAGCCGATGAAGTGACCGACAAAGGTGTGTGCGGGACGTTCGAACAGCTCAACCGGGGTGCCAATCTGCACGATCTCACCATCCTGCATCACCACAACCTGCTCAGCAAAGGTCAGCGCCTCGGTCTGGTCATGGGTAACATAGATCATCGTCGCCTTAACGCGCTGATGTAGTTCTTTCAGCTTAGATCGCAGCTTCCACTTCAGATGAGGATCAATCACCGTCAGCGGTTCATCAAACATCACCACATTGACGTCTTCACGCACCAACCCGCGCCCCATCGAGATTTTTTGCTTATTGTCCGGGCTCAGACCTGCGGCCTTTTGGTCGAGCATGTCGACGACTTCCAACATCTCGGCAATGGCCATGACACGTTGCTTGACAGTGTCCTCGTCCCGGCCACGGTTGCGCAGCGGGAAGGCAAGGTTGTCGTAAACCGTCATGGTGTCGTAGATCACAGGGAACTGAAACACCTGCGCGATGTTGCGCTGGTCTGGCGGTAAGCTGGTGACATCCTTGCCGTCAAACAGGATCTGCCCTTCTGAGGGAACCAGAAGACCGGATATGATGTTCAACAAGGTCGACTTACCACAACCTGATGGGCCCAGCAGCGCATAGGCGCCGCCATCGGTCCAATCGAGATCAATTTCTTTCAGCGCATAGTCCGATGGTTGCTTCGGGTTCGGGTAATAGCTGTGACGTAGCTTGGAGAGTGTAATTTTAGCCATTGGTGCGCCTCACGCCACGCGAGAGCCATCGGGGGCAAAAACATATGCCGCCGTTGGGTCCATATAGAAGTTGTGCATTTCGCCCACCTGATAGGGGTGAACACCGGGGGCCAGGGACACCCAGCTTCCTGCGCCCATTTCAAAGTGGGCGCTGCTTTCTGAGCCAGACAGTTCGGTCACCTGAACCCGGCCTGACAGCCGTACCGTGCTTTTGTCATCGGCGATGGGCAAAACATGGTGCGGGCGGATTGCGATGGTGTAGTCTCCATCCGACAGATCCGCCGCTGCGCCAGTTAGCTCCCAACTTACGCCTGCGTTCAGAGTGGCCGTTGAACCTTGTTTGACAATAGCGGCTGTATTGATTGGTGGATCCGAGAAGACTGCGGCTGCGGCCACATTGGCCGGATTGCGGTAGATGTCAGCGGTGACACCAAATTGGGTTACATGGCCATCTTCCATCAGCGCGGTTTGCCCGCCCAGCAACAGAGCTTCTTCGGGCTCAGAAGTAGCATAGACCACCACGGCACCACGTCCGGCAAACAGCTCGGGCAGCTGGTCGCGCAACTCTTCGCGCAACTTGTAGTCAAGGTTGGCCAGCGGTTCGTCTAAGAACACGGCCTTGGATTCCTTGGCAATGGCGCGCGCCAGTGCAGTACGTTGTTGCTGGCCGCCTGACAACTCATGCGGCATTCGATGTAACATCGGGCGCAGTTGCAGAATGTCTGCCGCCTCTTCGACGCGGCCCTGAATTTCGGACTTCGCCATACCTGCCACTTTCAGTGGCGAGGCGATGTTTTCATACACAGTCATGTGCGGGTAGTTGATGAAAAACTGGTGCACCAGACTGATGTTGCGTTTCTGGGTGTTGAGCTTGGATACGTCTTGACCATCCATCCAGATCTCGCCGCTGGCCAGCGGGTCCAGCCCTGCCATCAGTTTGATCAGAGAGGTCTTACCAGATCCAGTTGCGCCCAATAGGACATTGAAGTGACCGGGGTGCAGTGTCAGGGAGGTTTCCTTGATGTGCAAATTCGCGCCGACGCGCTTGGTCACGGATTTTAATTCGAGAGCCATCTTGGTGGGGCTTTCCGGCAGGTGGCCTGTTGCGCGCGATTTAGCGCAGTCTTGGGAAAAAGCGCCCCAGAGATCGAGGGGGATCTCTGGGGCAAGGAGGCTGACCAGATTGCTGGGGTCAGCCCGTCAGGGAGGACCTGTTACTGAGTAGCCCAGCGGGCAACCAACTCGTCATAGTTGACGGTCTGGCCCTGTGGCTTCTCGTTTTCCAACATTGGCTTGGCGCCACCATTGGCCATCCACCACTCCGCGTCTTTCTCGTCGTTCAGACGTGGTCCACAACCGCCATAGACGTTGGCTGCTTCATCGGCGCGCTGCATGCGGGCCATGGTGATGTCCATTTCTTCTGCCAGACGGTTCATCGCTTCTTGTGGCGTGAACGCACCCGAGTTGACGTCACCAATCTGCTGCCACCAGATCTGGGCCAGCTTTGGATAGTCAGGCACGTTAATGCCAGTTGGCGACCATGCTACACGATCAGGCGAACGGTAGAATTCTACCAGACCACCTAGTTTGTCAGCACGCTCCGAGAAGCTCTCGTGGTTGATCGAGCTGTCACGGATGAAAGTCAGACCCACGTGGGACTTCTTCACGTCAACAGTTTTCGATGTCACGAACTGAGCATAAAGCCATGCAGCCTGAGCACGATCAGCTGGGGTCGACTTCAGGAAAGTCCAGGAACCCACGTCCTGATACCCAACTTTCTGGCCTTCTTCCCAGTATGGGCCGTGTGGGCTTGGCGCCATCCGCCACAGTGGCGCACCATCTGCGTCAACTGTGTTGTTGCCTTCGGACTGTGGCTTCACCATGTCGGCTGTAAACGCTGTGTACCAGAAAATCTGCTGCGCTACGTTACCCTGCGCCAAAGCTGGCAGCGACTGGTAGAAGTCATAGCTGGCAGCACCCGGAGGAGCATATGCCCGTAGCCATTCGTCCCACTTGCGGATCGCATAAACAGCCGCCGGACCGTTAGCTGCACCACCACGGGTGACAGAGGCACCAGCTGGGTTACAGGAACCGGCTTCCATACGGATGCCCCATTCGTCGATTGGCACACCGTTTGGCTCACCTTTCGAACCTGCGCCAGCCATCGACAGCCAGGCATCAGTCATACGCCAGCCTAGGTCAGGCGCGCGCTTACCATAGTCCATGTGACCATAGATGGCGGTGCCGTCGATTTCCTTGACGTCATTGCTGAAGAACTCAGCGATGTCTTCATAGGCTGACCAGTTGACTGGCACACCCAGATCATAGCCGTATTTGGCTTTGAACGCTTCCTGCAGGTCTGCGCGGTCAAACCAGTCTTTGCGGAACCAGTACAGGTTTGCAAACTGCTGATCAGGCAGCTGGTACAAGTCACCATCCGGGCCAGTTGTGAACTGGCTGCCCATGAAGTCTGCCAGATCGAGTGTAGGCGATGTTGTGCCAGACCAGTCACCTGCCATCATGTCGGTCAGGTTGTACGCCAGTTGCAGACGCGAGTGGGTACCGATCAGATCCGAGTCATTGACGTAACCGTCATACAGGTTCCGCTGAGTTTGCATTTGGGTCTGAACCGCCTGCACAACCTCGCCTTCGCCCAGGATCTGGTGGTTCACCTTGATGCCGGTGATTTCCTCAAACGCTTTGGTCAGAACTTCCGACTCATAGCTGTGGGTTGGAATGCCCTCGGACAGCACGTTGATTTCCAAGCCTGAGAATGGTGCAGCGGCCTGAATGAACCACTGCATTTCCGCCAGTTGTTCGTCCTTGTTCAGAACCGAGGGCTGGAATTCCTCGTTAATCCATTTATTTGCGGCTGCCTCATCGGCATGCCCCATCGATCCCGCAATCACGGCAGTCGCCGCGACAGCGGAGAGAAGATACTTGCGCATCTTGTCACCTCCCTAAGGTATAAGATGTCAGTAGTGCTCTCCGGCACCTGACTGTTACATAGGTTTCATTTGATCTTCGTTTTTGTCAAACTAATTTTTTAGTAAATCGCAAGTTGCTGTTTTTTATCGTAAATTTACGAAAGGATTCGAAGGTCCTAGCGGGACGCGTTGCGCTCCTTGCGGGGATTCTCTGCTTTGGGTCGATTTTGCAACCAAACAAAAAGAGGTCGCTGCGCCAGTGATTTGCCTCTATGCAGTGCCCATGATGACAGACACAGAATTCGAAATTTTCCTGGTGGCAGCCCCCGGAACCGAAACCTCCCTTAGGGACGAGGCGCGTGAAAAGGGCTTTCATTCCCCTAAAATTTCGCCCGGTGGCGTGACCATCACTGGCACCTGGCCCGAGGTCTGGCGCGCCAATCTGCAGCTACGAGGAGCAGCGCGGGTTCTGGCACGTATTGGTGAAATCCGTGCCTTTCATCTGGCCCAGCTCGATAAACGCGCACGCAAATTCCCCTGGGGTGATGTGCTGCGCCCGGACGTGCCGGTTAAGGTCGAAGTGACAACCAACAAGAAGTCCAAGATTTACCACGCAGGGGCCGCCATTCAGCGATTTGAAAAGGCCATTACCGAAGAGCTGGGCGCTCCGATATCTGCCGAGGCAGACGTACGCATCAAGGTCCGCATCGACGACAACCTCTGTATCATTAGCGTCGACACTTCGGGCGAGGCGCTGCACAAACGCGGCCATAAACCCGCTGTGGGCAAGGCGCCGATGCGTGAAAACTTGGCGGCGATGTTCCTGCACCAGTGTCGATATGATGGAAATGAGCCGGTGGTTGATCCCATGTGCGGCTCTGGCACTTTTGTGATCGAAGCAGCCGAGATCGCTACGGGGTTGATCCCGGGCCGCAGCCGCAGCTTTGCGTTTGAGAAATTGGCTAATTTTGACGAAGTTGCTTGGCAACAGATGCGAGACGCTGGGCAGGGCGCGGAGACCGAATTACGGTTTTACGGTTCTGACCGCAACGCAGGCGTGATTGAGAGTACCAAAACCAATGCTGAGCGCGCCGGTGTTGATGGCTGCACGGTCTTCACTCATCAGGCAGTCAGTGACCTGACCCCACCCGATGGTCCGCCGGGATTGGTGATCGTCAACCCGCCATATGGTGCTCGGATCGGTAACAAGAAACTGCTCTATGCTCTGTATGGTGCGCTGGGCAAAACCCTCAGTACGCGCTTTTCCGGTTGGCGGGTGGGTATTGTCACTAGCGAGGCGGGACTGGCAAAGGCCACCGACCTGCCTTTCTTACCGACAGGAGCGCCAGTGGCCCATGGCGGCATCAAGATCCGATTGTTTCAAACTGCGCCGCTCCGCTAGGAACTGCTTAGATTCAGTGGCGTCTTCGGCAATTTAGAAGGGGCGCGCCACTTGAGGTGCTCTTCAGAACATGGGTGTTGTAGGTGTTTCACAGTCATGTCGGCCATCTCTAACGAACTTTACCGATCCCAAAAGCTCCCGCGTCCACGCAGTCCATCTGCGATCGCAGATCCCCCTTGTGGTCTTGGGCCCGGACATCGCAAGATGTTTGGCGACGGGCGGGAGAATTTGAGTGCGAGGAAGCTGTCTTGGGGAATTGCTGGGCAAACGTCGAAAACAGCGATTAGTTTGGAAAGCCGAAAAAAATTGCTGACCTTTCAACCTTGGCCAGATCTCTGTCAGATCATTTTTCGTGGAAGGGAACCTATCTACATTCCGGTGACAAAAATCCCTGCCGAACCAAAAAACGGACCTAGGTAATACCTTAACGGATCATGCCACTTCCCTCACAGGCACGTTGAGGGTCGCCTTAAATCGGTGGACGGCCACGTTGGCAAAGGGTGGCAACTGATTATCGGGAGGGGTCAACAGATGGCGAATACCGACCAGAAGCATACCGCGGTGTTTGCCAAGATGGTAGCGCGGGCCTTGATAGAGCAGGGCTATGACCCAGAAACAGTGTTTCGTGGAACAGCGTTTGATGACTCTTTGTTACAGCAAGAGGCCCCATTTGCCAGAGCATCCGATGTCATGAGCTTTTTTGAACAGGGGGCGCTGCTGACCAAGGATGATCTATTCGGCTTTCAGTTAGCACAGGGGCAGGACAGTCGCCGTGTCGGATTGGTGTGTTATGTCGGGCTGGCGGCCCCAAATGTCGGTGCGTTTCTGACCAACTATGCACGCTATGCCCGGATCTACAGTGACGTGCTGGAACTGGATTTTTCCCATCTGAAAGACAACGGTCTGATTGGCTGGCAGTATAGCCTTTCTTCCAGCGTGGCGCGCCGCCAATATGTTGAATATACAAGCGCGGTTTTTCTGAACACCCTGCGCCATTTTTCGGCATCGGAGATTGTTCCGCAGCACGTTAGTTTTGAACACCTCCGGCGCGAACACATAAGTGTTTTGGAGGACAGTTTCGGCTGCAGTATTTCGTTTGGTGCTGATCGTAACAGTTTTGAGTTCATGGCAAAGGATCTGGAACTTCCATTGATCTCGGCTGATCATCAATTGCTATTGGTGTTGCAGAGCTATGCAGATCAGGTTCTGGCGGAGAAAAACCGGGAGTTGCCGGGGCTGGTATTTGAGGTTGAGCGCGTTATTGCCGATCTGTTGGCCCGAGGAGAGGCAACGCTGGATAATGTTGCAACAACAATGGGAATGAGCCCGCGAACGCTGTCGCGGAAACTGGCCGCCGAGGGAACCAGCTTTTTCCGGGTTCTTGAGGATCTGCGGAAGTCACTGTCCAAAAGCTATCTGCGTGACAGTGATCTTGTACTGGCTGAGATCGCTTTTCTGCTGGGTTATTCGGGGCTTAGTAGCTTCAATGACGCCTTTAAGCGCTGGACTGGGTCGAGCCCAGGTCAGTATAGGTCCATTTGAGAGGAGCGGTTCAGACGCTTTGCACCCCTAGATAAGGTGTAGAAAACCACACCTGGTTTTGGTGTGCGCTGTATTGTGTTCAGGCCGCGCACCATTGATGATTTCGACCACTAAGCCGATCAGATCTTGATTTTCAGCCGCCAAATGAGTCTCCTTTAAGAAACCAAATTTGTATTTAAACTCTGAGTGATTATCTGACTGCTGACCGAAAAAACGGATTGACCAATCTAACCGCTAATTTGTAGGCCCTGTGCATTGTCTTGACCACTATGGCTAGTCTGGGAAAGCCGATACCTTGGAACATCAGGGCATTGGGCGCTTGGGTACAGCAGTATGCTTGGGATTGCAGTCCGGCCGAAATTTAATATGGAGACGATCGAAAATGGCAGGCCCCGCTGGACATCATTCTGCTGTTCTTGCCAGCTTGTTGGCCAACCAGCTGGTTGAGAGTGGCTATACTGTGGAAGACATTTTCCGAGGGACCGTATTTGACGCTGCGATCCTGACTGAAAAGGCTCCGTGGTATCCATTGGCCGAAACCGTAAGCCTCTTTGAGCGGGCTGCTCAGCTAACCAATAACGAGAATATCGGGTTGCAAATTGGCAGGGAACAGGACATCCGGCGGGTTGGGCTGATTTGTTATGTCGGATTGGCGGCGCCAACCGTCGGTGGATTTTTGGCGAATTTCGCCCGCTATTCTCGGGTTGCCAGCCCTGTGCTCGAGATTGATACATCCCGGCTTTTGGATCATGGGGTGATCAACTGGGAATATGCGATTTCGCCTAGCTTGAAACGTCGCCAATATGTTGAGTTTTCTGCGGCAAGTTTTCTGAATACCGTAAGGCAGTTTACTGATGGCCCAGTTTCTCCATGCCTAGTGCAGTTCCAGCACCATCGACGTAACCAGGTTGAAGAAATCGAAGAATTTTTTGGCTGCAAAGTAGAATTTGGGGCTGCGACCAATGGATTCAAATTTGCAGCTAATGATTTGGATCTTCCACTGACCTCGGCAGATGAGCAATTGTTGACTGTGTTGCAAGGATATGGCGATCAGGCCCTGGCAGAACTAGCGCGTGAAGATCAAGGATTGGTGATCGAAGTTGAGCGCGCAATTGCCGAGCAGTTAGGGGCCGGACCTGTGACGATGGAAACTGTTGCCAGCAAGTTGGGGATGAGCCCACGCACGCTGTCTCGCAAGCTGTCCGCAGAAGGGACCAGCTTTTTCCAACTGTTGGAAAACCTGCGTAAATCTCTTTCAAAAAGCTACTTGCGTGACAGCAATCTGGTTCTGGCAGAAATCGCATTTTTGCTGGGGTACTCGGGATTGGGTAGTTTCAACGATGCGTTCAAGCGTTGGACTGGTCATAGCCCCGGACGGTTTCGTACGGTCTGAAACCAAGTGTGTTTCCTGATGGGGCCAGATGATTTATTTTGCCGCAACTAAAGCGTCCCAGCGGGGGTTGTTGTCATCAAGGGATCTGAGAGCTCCCCAGCTGCCCCACTTGGCAGGTGTCGCAACATCTACATAGGCGGTAAACATCTGCCCGCCCAGCGCCCGCCAGCCTGCCAATAGCTCGGTATAGAGTGCCCCCATTTCATCGGTGTAGTTGAGGTGGGTGAAGAACCCGGTCAGGCCCGTGTCTTCGATCATGGGGCCGATGCCAACCACATGGCTACCACCTTCATACATGATCAGGTCCATGCCATGCGCGGCGGCGATGTCCGCATGATAAGGCAGCACCCTTTCCAGAAGATCTGCCACTGTATCAACGGGATCGCCCGAAATTAGACCGTCTCGCAATTCAAGACCGGCCTGCGCAGTGGCTATGTCATAGCGATGGGCCGCAATGAATTCGCGTCTTGCCTCACCTTTCAGGCCCCGGTTGCGGGCCTCGTCACTGGCGCGTTCAGTGCTGTCTGTAATCCAGGCACGCACCACATCTGCGCGTTCTTTAAAACCCAAAATGCCGCCAAAATAGCCGGTTACGGCATAGGCATCGAAATAGCTGGAAGGTGGGCGATTGTCCGGGTGTTCCGCGACCCATAGCGGCGCTTGTAGGATCTGTTGTTCCAGCCCTAGCCATCCGGTCTGTGTGGCCATCACTCGAACCAATTGATCTGAGGCGCGATCTCCAAAGACCTCGCTCCAGATCTGCGTCATCTCGGCTGCGCGCGCGCCGTAAAACTGCATCCGCAGATCATCGTCCCCCCAGCGAGCTCTAGCTTGATCTTCGGCCCATTGCGCTTGGGGAAATTGCCCATTCCAGACCTCGTTTGAGTATTCGACGTATACCCCTTGCTCATCTGTTAGCCGGTCGGCTACTAACTGGGCAAAGTGTTTGAAATAGTCATCGCTAGCGGCGTGGGGCATAGAGAACCATGGGTTTGTGCTCAGCTTGGCTGTCAATGCCAGCATAACCTCGGCGGGCACACCATTTCGGCCCCAAGTGTAATCTGTGACCTGCGGGCGGTCTGTCCATTCGACCAGAGCGGAACCGTTGGTTGCCATCCATCCTGTGAACCGTAAAGCAGAGAACTCTTGAATGCGGGACAGCCATTGTGGGTTAAACAGTGCGCCCTGAGCATGGTCGTCCAGGTGCTCTTGCTTCACTACTGTGATATTGCGCACATAGTCATTTGTGTGAAGACGGTCCGTACGCTGTATACGGATCTCAACTGAACCAGGGCCGGGTGTGTAGTCAAACCAAACCTGTCCGTCCCGGTAGCGCACATTTTGGCCTCGTCCCAGAACCTCGACAATACCATCACCTTCAAAGCGCAACAGGTAGCGGCCAGCTAGAGAAGTGGCGGTGTCAGGTAGGTCTGTCAGGATTAAGGTGCCAATTGACCCGAGCTCTGGCGGGATGGCAGTGGGCCAGCCGTCAGGGTCAAGGTAACCAGCAACAGCAAGATCGTCGTGTCCAGCGCCGCCCCATTGTCCGGCAAGGTGGCCAACCCAGGGACGTGCGGTTTTGAAATGGTCCAGAAATGGGGTCTGCGAACTCCAGTCGGCAATGGCTGCGAGATTTACGGCGACGGGCTGGCGGATGATTGTCTTGGCCGTGTGCGTCGTATCTGAACTCGGGTCGTTCAGGCGTACCATCGCTGGTTCATCGGGCAGGGGGGCTGGGTCCGGGGGCAGGACCGTGCGGATATCCGAGCCTTGGGCGGCCTTCCATGCGATCTGCTGCAAGCGGCGGGCCAGCTCGGGCGACGGGGCATCATAGTTTGCCCCACGTCGGTTGGTCAGATGGTGTGGCAAATCCAGAGGATCGTCGCCCGTCAGCACCGCGTACTGCAGCAAGGCCAGATAATAGAACCCGATGTCGTTGGGGTGAATGTCATCGGCGAAGACGTCATTGATACTGGTCAGCCCAGGTACCGTGCCCGCCTGAATGGCATCATCCAACCGGGCCATGGCCTGACCCGCTGGCAGCAGTCGAACTTGGCCACCCGTCCGAGCATTGACCCGGTCAACAACCCTCTGCCAGTGTGGCAGATCTTGCTCTAGTCGCTCGCGCCAGGGCGTGGACATGCCGTCGTCAAACTCGATCAGCTCGCCACTGCCGCTGCGCAGGCTGTGCCAGGTTTCTTGCAGGAAAAATTGCACATTTGGGTTTGCGACACGTGCCAACTCATAAAACCGGGTGACTGCGTCTGCCGTTCCGCTCCATTTCAGGTGGTTGGCCAACGGGATAGCCTCGGTCACGATCACAGCGTCGGTTGTGCGGCGCATGCGGTCTCGGCTGTTAATGCCCTCGGCCTTGTCAGAGTGATCCCAATTGTATTGCAGCGAGGCACCGTTGATGATCTGCGCCTGAACCGTTACCGGGGTCTCACTTCGTGCGCCCAGCAGTTGGTTCAGCATCTGCGGGTTATCCAGACCGAACAAGCTGTGTCCGATCATGACAACCGAGCCAACAATTGTGCTCCAACTCATTCTGGCGTCTCCTTAGGTGCGCAGTTCTGCCACGGTTACAATCACTCCGGCCCCAATGGCAAACCGCCCGTCGATCACGTCACCTTGGGCGAATGGTAATTGGTCGGCGGTAAAGCGGGCTTGGAAACTGCGTCGTGTTAAATCCAGTTCCAAATTCATACCGTGAAATCCAAAGTACTTCTGGCTAATGGTGTATTGGCATTTATAAGCGGCTTCTTTGGCAGAAAAAATAACTTTGGCCAATTGGCCGGGGTTGGCCTGTTCCTTTAACCAGTCTCGCTCAGCATCGGTGCAAATCGCTGACAGCAACTTGTCCGGCAGGGGAGTGTCCTGCTCGACGTCGATGCCAAGCGCCCGGACATCGCTGTTGCGTGCTACAATAGCCATAGCGCAGCTGCGCGTATGCGTGATTGATCCGGTCAGCCCTACGGGCCAGATGGGCGCGCGGTCTTCACCGTTCAAAATTGCCTGTGGCGGGACGCCCAGATTTGCCATCGCAGTATGGGCTGCTGCGCGGCCTGCTGCAAATTCGCGTTGCCGCTTGCTGACAGCATTGGGCGACAGGCAGGCCAGTTCATCGGCAAAAGGGGGCGGTGGTGTTCCTTGGGGGTCGGTTATTGCCAATGCCACTCCCGGTCCCACCAGCGGCTGGACCAAGGCCAGATGGTCGTCACTCGGTGTCGTGTTGGATATTAGCATCCGGTCCTTGCTTTGCGGTTTATCCGCATCGCGCGGCGGTTTGAATTCGTATCACTATAGAGATCTTGATCACAGAGGTGATACATGATTGGTCTTCGGCCATCGCGGCACTACGGGTCAACCCCTTTGAAGGCCTTGTCTGGCACGGTACTCCTACCCTCATAGGGTGTTTTTCAGTCCCGTTGGTCACCGATGTTGACTACCGTCGTCAAATTGGGCAATTGGCATGTGAGCGCAAACATTTTCCTGAGAATTTGCATTTGGGAGCGATTTGTAGCACCATTTAGGCATAATTAGAATGATTAAGGGCACAGCTGAATGAACACGGATGTCACGGTACTGGTCGGCGATGTCGGCGGCAGCAATACGCGTTTGGCATTGGCTGGACCTGAAATCGGCGTCACCGCATTAAAGAGCTTCGACAACGACAGTTTTACCAGCCTAGAGGACGTGTTGACAGCCTATCGCTCGCAGCCGGACCTGCCCGAGATTCAGGGAGCTTGTATTGCCGTGGCCGGCCCTGTTTATGGTGATGAGTATTGTCTGACCAACCGGGCCTGGCATGGCGATGCCAGCGGTCTGGCGGCGCGGCTGCAGTTGCCGGATGGAGCACGGATGGATCTAATCAATGATCTGGCGGCGTTGGGGCATTCTTTGCCAGTGCTAAGTCCGGGGCAGTTGTCGTCACTGCGGGCCGGACCCCAACTGGGCGATCAGTCGCTAGTAGTTGGTCTTGGGACTGGGTTCAACGTGTCGCTGGTCGCCGGTACGCACACCGCTGGGGCCGAAATGGGGCATGCGGATCTGCCGACCTCGGTCTACAAAAAACTAGAAGCCGTTCTGGGGCGTAATCCCGAAGGGTTCGACACCAACGAAGATCTGTTCTCTGGACATGGGCTGGTTCGGTTTCATCAGGCAATGAGCGGCGTGGCGATTGCCGGAGGAGCTCAGCTGATGAGCGAATATTTGGATGACCCAAACAGTGCCGCCGCCCGCACGGTTGAGACTTGGGCCGAAATGCTGGGGCTACTGTCCTCAAATCTGGTGCCAACCTATATGCCCGGCCAAGGTCTGTTTTTTGCAGGTAGTGTGTCACGCGGAGTGCTGGGGTCGCCTGCGCAGGCGCAATTCCTTGACGGGTTCTCGCAAGGGGGCGGTTTGTTGCAAGAGCAATGTAGCCAGATTCCATTGTGGGTGATCACTGATGATGCGGCTGGCGTCAGCGGCTCGGCTCGGGTGGCGCTAGAGGCCGCAGGTGCAGGGCCTTTGGTCTAGTTTCACCAAAGGGGCGGTCGATGTCTAAGGTGGCCGCCGCTAGTAGTCCTTTTTGAAGAACAGACCTAAACCGGTGTCGCCGTCGCTTTCTACAGTGCCGGTGACCGTCACATTGCTGCTGATGTCCAGGTTGATGTTTAGCTCGCTCTCGCCACGGGTGTTGACGTTGAAATCGGTATAGACATTGTCAGCGACATAACCGCCAAGACCCAGCCCATCCAGCCGCAGGTCAGCGTCGTCGGCGCCGGTTTCATCACGCAGTGCACCCTCGGTATTTCCTCCGCGCCCGCTGAGTTCCCGCAACGAGCCAGCCATGCGCGCCAATGCAAGAGGAGACAGGTCCTCGATGTTATCGCCAAACAACAGTAGGGCCAAAGCCTCTTCGCTGGGGCGGGCGGGTTCTGAATAGACCTTGATCACGGGGGCATTGATCAGTCCCGAGATCTCCATCGTGGCTGAGCCTTCGGATGTGCTGGCCGTGGATTTGAAGTCTAGATAGGGCACTAGGTTGCCCTGCAAGGTGACTTTGCCTTCATCAAGCTCTAATCGGCGGCCTAATAGGTTGAACCTGCCGCGGATCAGATCGATTTGCCCAGAAGGTGCAAGGTTGGCCGTGCTGCCGCGAACATGGATCTGACCACCAAGTTCAGCCTGTAATCCCCGCCCTCGGGCAAAGATGTGCCCGGGCGCGTTTATCAGAATATCCAGCGCGATGTCGGGGCCGCTGCCAGCTTGGGCCTGATTAATTAACCCTGCGCGGGCGCGGGTGCTGCGCGAGGCGCTGGACTCGTTCACATGACGAATCGGCGGGATCGGGGCCGAGGTAACTGAGCCGCCGGCGGCAGCTAGGTTGATATTGGTCTCACCGACATTGATATGCCCGGCCAACCGCCCATTGCCTGCCAGCGGGCCGGTATAGCCTAGCGCGCCGTTCAAAATGGTGCTGTACATCAAGTTATCGGTTAGCACGACGCTGTCCAACGCCACTTGTACGTTGCCGTTGAAGGGCGCGGTAAGTGACACCGGTCCAGATATCCGAACGGCCCCGCCCGCGCGCGGCTGTGCCGAGACTTGGATTGTGGCGCTAGATTGCGCAACCGAGATGGTGGCAGCGATTGCATCAATCTGCTGCTTTGCGGCTGGAATAGCCAATGTCGCGCCGGAGGTCGAAAGAGTGCCGCTGAGCGATGATAGGGCCGGGGGGCCGATCAGGGTCATGTCAAAATTCGCCATCCCTCGGACCGAGTTTGGCGTGATGAACAGATTGGCAGCATCAAGACGCACCTGACCATTCGCACGCAGGTCAGCACTGGCCTTTGCCTCGTTCCAGCTGCCATTAACTGAACTGTCGATGCCCGCAGGGCCGGTCAAACGACTGTTGATCTGCCAAATGCCATCGCGGCGATTGGCCGTACCCTGTGCAGCCAGTTTGCCCGCCAGTTCCGGTAGGAAACGCTGGAGGTCATTCAGCGTTGCCTCAAACGTCATATCGGCTGTGCCGCTGCGGTCAACGGACCCATCTAGAACTGCGCTTGACGCATTCGGACCAAGCAGCTGCACCCTACCTGACAGGGTGCCACCATCACGCGTAACATCCGCGCTTAGGTTCAGCGGACCAGAGGTTTGCGGGAGTAGGGGAGCAATGTCGTTCAGGCGGGAGGTCAGGTTCAATGATCCGGTTGTGCTGTCCAATTTTCCCGCTGCCTGTGCGGCTAGGGCGGGGTTGGACAGGTCAAAGTGATCAACCCTCAGACCCGATGTGTCGCGCGCGGCTTTTAGCTTTAGGGTGGTGACGCCGACAATCAGCGGATCAACTTGCTCGATATCGGCGCTTAGGTCATTGGCCTGCATTGCAAGATCAATGTCGAACATCCCTGACAACGGCGCCGCATGACCTTTGATCTCGGCATTGACAGACCCGCCGATTGGACGACCTGCCAGACCTGAGAACCGAGCCAGATTTGCCGCGTCCAGATGCAAGTCAGTGGTGATCTTCAGGCCGCTGTCCAACCCATCAATCAGCGCATCGCCGCTGGCGCGATAGTCGCTACCCCGCAGAGCCATATCGCTAATCTTCAATCCCATGTCGCCCTGTCTGGCGACAGAGCCCGTAAAGGTTATCTGGCTGCCAAGAGCCTGAGCCAATGCCGGGTCGGCGGGTTTAACTCCGCTAACTATCGCGTTGATGTCGCCGCTGATGGCGAACCCATCGCTCTGGTCCAGTGTTCCCGCTGCAGTCACGTCAGCATGTGCCAGCGACAGCCCCGGGTGGCTTATGCGCTCTAGCAGGGCCTTGACTTGCCAGTCAGACTCGGCGGTCTTGTGCGCCGTGAGTTCAGCCCTGGCCAATGCGGTCGCGCCTCCGGCAACAGGAAGAAGGACCGCGGCCTGACCTGAAGGCGGCGTGATCGCAGCCTTGATATTGGCGGTTTCAAGCACCCCGCCAGAGGCCAGCGCGAGCGCGCCGGTTAGCTGCAATGCCTGTGTGCGCAACACCAGATTATCCAGTGTGATACCCCCGTCCGGGTCGTTGTTTCCTCTTAGGTTGGCGCGAATGCCGGGGCCAAAGAAGGGGCGGTAAGGCGGCGCGATCAATGGATCAATGTCACCGCCCATATCTACCGAGAACGAAATGCTATTCGGGATTTCAGGGTCGCCTGAGGGCAGGGCAGCAAGCACGACCTGACCAGCCAGACGCTGGTTACCATTGGTGTCGAGCTCCAGAATTGCGTTAAAGTCATCGACCGGGCCGGTGCCCTGCGCTGACAATCGCACAGTTGGACGCCCCGGCAGATCCAAAAGCGAGGCAACCAGCCCGTTGGCCGATTCCTCTAGCGCCAGATCCAATGAGATGACGCTGGTTTCGTTGACGAAGGATGCATCCAACCGCAGCAAATCGCCCGGCCGGTCCAGTCGCGCCACCGATAGGTCGCTGTCTAACGCGCCATCTGCCAGTTTCAGAGAGCCGTTTAGCGACAGGCTGGCAGCAGTGCCCATCAGATCCTTGCCCAACTCGATCCGGTTTACACGGATCTCGCCCAGTTCAACAGCGACAGGTAGTTCGGGCAGTTGGAACGGAGTTGCTTCGGGTGTCGGCAGCTCGGGGTCTTGCGGTGTGGGTGTAGGGCTGCGCTCAACGCGGATAGCGTCGGCGGTCAGTGCATTGACCGAAAAATTGCCTCTGATCAGGGCCAGCCGATTCCAATCCAGCACCGCGTTGTCGATGGTCAGCCAAATGCCATCATCGTCCGAGACGGTGATCTGTTTGATGGTGGCTTGGGAAGACAGCGCGCCCTCCATACCGATGACGCTGATCTGCCGGTTGTCGCCTGACAGGGTGTCCTCAAGAAAACCAACCAGAAACCCTCCGGAGTCTTCGGCATCGGTGTTCTGCGCTGCCAGAGGAGTCGTGACGAGGGTGGCGGTCAGAGTATATGCAAGGAGCTTGTTCAAAACGATTGTCCTATACCGATATAGAATTGCAGACCATCGTCGCTGCCGCCGTCGACCGGATAGGCCAGATCGAGCCTAAGCGGGCCGATCCCAGCCACGTCATAGCGGACACCCAGCCCGGCCCCCGAGTGGCGTTGTGATGAGCCAGACACAAAGCTGCTTTCGTCCACCAATCCCAGGTCATAGAAACCCACCAGCGATATTTTGTCGGTCACTTTGCCTCGGATTTCACCAGACAGCGCCAGATATCCTTTGCCGCCGGCTATCCCGCCAGGGACTGGAACGCCCAGCGATTGGTATTCGTGGCCGCGAACAGATCCAGCACCGCCTGAGAAGAACAACATCGTCGGAGATACTTCGCTAAGTTCCGGGCCAATAACTGACCCCAGTTGCACCCGCCCAGCCAAAACCACGGCATCCGAATTGCCAAAGCCTTGATAGTAACGTCCATCCAGCCGGACTTGAGCCCCCGACTCGCTACCATCAATGCCAACAAAGGGCACGAAACGCGCATCCATGTAGTAGCCGTTAGTGGCACTGACACGGTTGTTGCGCCCGTCTTTTTCGACCCGCAGGCTGCCTTGGATGTATTTGAACCGGCGTTTGCCAAACACGTCTTCAGCCAGAATGGATTCAAACCCGATTGAACCTTCGGCAAATAACGTATCCGAGAAAACCCGCCGCACACCGATGGCGCCTAACCCGCGCGTGGCCTTATAGTGTTCTTCGTCTAGCCGCTCGACCTCTAGCAGATAATAGGTGTTGTCGTCCGGGCCCAGTGTCGCTGGGCGGTCTAGGCGCAGGCTGATGCGACCGTCCAGATCACTATTGCCGCCAATACCGCTAAGACGTGTTTCAAAGCGCAATTTTTCCGCGTTGCCGAATAGATTGCGGTGCATCCAAGTGCCGGTCAGTTCCAAGCCGTCGCTGGAACTCAGCTCGGCCCCGAATGTCAGGCGACGCTGTGGCTGGTCCTCAAAATTGGCGGTGAAATCCAGCGTGCCGTCGGGATTGGGTTGCTGGGCTTCGGTCACAGAAACCGAGGAAAAAGTGCCAGTACGGCGTAACCGTGTTGCGGCCTTAGCTAGGTCATCCGGGTGATAGGGCTCCCCTGTGGGAAACCCGGCAATCCTACGGATCGCCTCGGGGTTAACGGCTGTTTCGCCGGTTTGATACAGCTGCCCAAAACGCAGGTGCGGGCCGGGGCTTAGGCGCAGAGTGGCATTGATGCGGGCCTGTGTATGGTTGGCGGTTATGTCTTGAGACTGCAGAGCGACCTTGGCGTGGCCAGCGTGGCGCCAGGCCTTTATTCCAGCATGGCTGGCATCACGGATAGCGCTTGTACTGGCGGCTTGACCAGTCGCAAAACCCTCGGGGATTTCGATCTCGCTGGGGTCGGGCATCGGCG
This sequence comes from Parasedimentitalea denitrificans, assembly GCF_011813015.1. Classification (GTDB taxonomy): domain Bacteria; phylum Pseudomonadota; class Alphaproteobacteria; order Rhodobacterales; family Rhodobacteraceae; genus Parasedimentitalea; species Parasedimentitalea denitrificans. Next base: position 92,292 of record NZ_QHLQ01000011.1, read on the forward strand.
TAACATTGGCGGTGCCAAAGGTGAACTTTGGCCCCGGATTCACAGTTATGACGATATCGTTGATGCTGCGCGGCGGGTACAGTGGTTGGATCGAGGCGGCCTCGCGGCCATCCAGCCGGATATGTACCTCGGGCGAGAAATGACCACTGTCGTAAAGAACCTGCACCAATGTGCGGTAGTCCGAAAGAGCGGTCGCCAACAGGCCCTGCACATCGGTATCTGGTTGTGCTGACAATACTGCCGAGGCGCCACGCAAGCGCTCTGTCAAATCTTCGCTTGCCTCTGGTGCCGTAAGGCTGGTGCTAGCAGCGCTGGCAGAATTAGGTGGCGACAGACCAATGATGCAGAGGCTGAGTAATACTGCGCGTGCCACAAAGCTCGAGCGATAAAATAAAAACATCGGCGGGCTCCGGAGCTGCCTGAACAATCTAACCACTCTGGAAAAATCAGAGATTCATACGGTGAGATCACGACTAACACACCAGAGGTTGTGGTAGAAGGTGAGAAATAACATACCGGAATAATGCGGGTTTAACAGCTGAAGGAGTTAGCCATCCTTAATGTCCAGGGTCGTATTTCAGCTATGAATTACATTTGCGCTGCGCGATACCAGCGCCGAATGGCGGCGCGGTCTTCGGGTTCCATGAAGGTGACGTTGGCAGGGGGCATGGCGTCAGTCACTCCCGCGTGTAGATAGATCGCATCAGCCTGACGGGCGACATCGGCCTCGCTTTCCAACAGGATCCCCTTGGGTGCCTGACGGATGCCATCCCAGTACGGCTCGCGGGCGTGGCACATGGAACAGCGACCCATTACCAGTTCATGCACCTCTTCAAACCCTTCGGTCTGCGACATGACCAGTGCAGTTCCGCGCAGAGATGCCTGTTCCTCGGCATCGCCGTCGGTTTCCAATCCAAGGCCAGACAGGATGATGATGCCAAGGAACAGCAAGGCCGTGACCAACCATGTCCAGGTCGGGTTGCCCTTGCGGGCGTGGCAGGTGTTGAAATAATGCCGGATGGTCACGCCCATCAGGAACACCAGCGCTGCGATCAACCAGTTAAACTGGCTGGCAAAGGCCAGTGGGTAGTGGTTCGACAGCATCAGGAAGATCACCGGCAGCGTGAGGTAGTTGTTATGGGTCGAGCGCAGCTTGGCTATTTTGCCGTATTTTGCATCCGGTGTGCGCCCGGCCTGCAGGTCAGCCACCACGATGCGTTGGTTTGGCATGATGATGAAGAACACGTTGGCTGTCATGATTGTGGCGGTAAATGCCCCAAGGTGCAGCATCATGGCACGGCCGGTGAACACTTGGTTCAGCGCCCAGCCCATCACCACTAGCAGCACAAACAGCAGCACCATCAACAGGGTCGGACGCTCTGCCAGACCGGACTTGCACAGCCGATCATAGATCAGCCAGCCCACCGACAGTGATGCGGCCGAGATGGCGATGCCCTGCCACAGCAAAAGATCCGCTTTGGACTGATCAATCAGGAACAGCTCTCCGCCAGCCCAGTAAACGACCATCAGCAGGGCCGCACCGCTTAGCCAGGTTGAATAGCTCTCCCATTTGAACCAAGTCAGGTGGTCGGGCATTTCAGCGGGCGCCACCAAGTATTTTCGGACGTGGTAGAACCCACCGCCGTGAACTTGCCATTCTTCACCGTGGGCGCCTGTCGGCAGATCATCCGCTTTGCGCAGACCAAGGTCCAAGGCAATGAAATAGAACGAGGAACCGATCCAGGCGATGGCGGTAATCACATGCAGCCAGCGCAGGGCAAAACCCAACCAATCCCACATCATCAAAAGCTCAAACATTGGTCGCCCCGTAATTGTTGTTTGCTGCACTCTAGGCAAACCCTAGATTGTTCGGTATTCCCGCATATTATCAAACTGTATCAAAAAAAATGGAACAATGTCATATCTCGATAACATTCGCACCTTTGTAAGGGTCTACGAGCTTGGCTCGATGTCTGCAGCCGGCCGGGATCTGCGGATTTCGCCAGCGGTGACCTCGGCCCGAATCTCGCAGCTAGAGGATTACCTTGGGGTACGCCTGTTTCAGCGCACCACACGCAATTTGACCGCAACCGAGCAGGGCAAGGCGTTTTATGGTGGTGCCGTGACGGTGCTGGAAACCGTGGATGCCGCCGAGGCCAAGGTGATGCACCTGACCGAAGTTCCGCGCGGATCATTGTTCATCGCGGCCCCTTTAGGCGCTGGCCGACGTCTGTTGGCGCCGCAAGTGCCGAAATTTTTGGCTGAATACCCCGAGATGAGCCTGCGGCTGCGACTGACGGATCGTTCAGTTGATTTGACTACTGAAGGGTTGGATCTGGCTTTCTTTCTGGGGCAGCCGGAGGACAGCAACCTGCGGATCCGCAAAATTGCGGACTGCCAGCGTATGCTCTGTGCTTCACCAGAGTATCTGGCGCAGCACGGTATGCCCAAGAACGGAGCAGATCTGGTCAGCGGCACCCATGCCTGCCTGAATTTGCGTTTTCCAGGTGCCGCGGAATTTCAGTGGATGCTGGAAACGCCTGATGGCCCAAAGCGTTATGCTGTGACTGGCCGGTATGAGTGCGATGACGGCGATGTTTTGACAGACTGGGCACTGTCCGGGCAGGGCATCGCGTTGAAGCCGGTGTTCGAAGTGGCGGATCACCTTTGCGAAGGGCGGTTGATACCAGTGGCAACTCAGACACCGCCAGTCCCCGTGCAGATGGCATGCCTATATACCCATCGTCGTCATCAAGACCCAAAAACACGACTGTTCATGGACTTTATGACCGAACATATGGCGCGAACCATTCGCGAAGCTGAGGCCCGGGTAGCAAAGGTGGTCTCCCGCCCATGAAGGGGCCTGTTGGCCCATTGCAAGGTTTGGGCGTGGCACCGCGCATGCGCGGTGCGGCAGCTTGGCGCTGCAAAGTCGGAACTAAGTGCGAGCACTGGATAGTTGAAGCCCAAGTTTAGGCGGCGTGGCAACTATTCGTTGACTATATTATTAACGATGTGGTTAATTATCGGCTAGTGCGATCTGCACAACACGATAATAAAGGATTGATTTATGGCAGAGCTTATTCAGGGTGTTAGCTGGGCAGGGGTGATTTCAGGCGCAATAGGCGCGTTCCTGTTGGGGTGGCTGTGGTACTCGCCCAAGCTGTTTGGGCCCAAATGGGCCGAGGGCGTTGGGGTTCAGATGGGTGATGCCAATGAAATGCCCAAGGCTGCAATGTTCTTTCAGCTGCTGGGCCTGTTTTTGGTCAGCTGGCTGGTTGGGGTCACGGCGGTTTCAGATGCGCTGCTAACCATCATTCTGGCGGTTGTTGGGTTTTCAGTTATGGGCTACGCGGGCGGGCTGTTTCGCAAGAATAGTGCCTATGCGCGTGGTGTTGATGCCGGGTATTGGGTGGCCAGTGTTGTCGTGATGGTGATTTGTCAGGGAATTTTCTGATCAGCACCAGATAGTTTTAATGATCACCACGTCAGTGAAGCCTGACGGATAGGTCAAACCTGCGCACCAACCCTAGGTTCGGTTGGGCGCAGTACCGCACTTTGCGACCCGGTTGCCAAATGGCTAACCCACCGCAGGTGCCACGCCCAACGGACGGGAATGCATCTTTGATGCAGGCCTGTTGGGCGGGAGATCATCGAGGGTGAGCTATTCAGCTGCCGCGGTAGGTGGAATAGCCAAAGGCCGACAGCAATAGAGGTACATGGTAGTGGGCGTCGGCCTCACTAATACCAAAGCGGATAGGGACCTGATCCAAAAACAGAGGTTCGGGCAAAGTCTGACCACTGGCACGCAGGTAATTCCCAGCTTGAAACACCAACTCATAGGTACCAATAGCAAATCCGTCTTGCGGCAGGATCGGTGAGTTCGTGCGACCGTCGTCGTTGGTCTCCATCTCAGCCAGCTGAGTGCGGGTGTCGCCGTCGATGCGATAGAGCGTTATTTTCAGTCCTGCCGCCGGACAACCTTGGGCCGTATCCAGAACATGGGTGGTCAAATAACCGGTCATCTTGGTGTCTCCTTTTGCCTGATCCAATCCCTGACGCAGCGCGGCTGTAGTTGCAAACTTGGCGGGCTTGACAGTGTCTTCGGGAAAATTTGAAAAACCTCACTCATCTTCTGCCATAGTAAGGGGTGATACAATAGGTTGAAAGGCCAAGCACTATGACCAGATATCCGCGTGACATGATTGGATACGGCGCCACTCCACCGGATGCGCAGTGGCCCGGAGGGGCTAAGGTTGCAGTGCAGTTTGTGCTGAATTTTGAGGAAGGCGGCGAGAATAACATCCTGCATGGCGATGCCGCGTCCGAGGCATTCTTGTCAGATATACCCGGTGCCGCAACTTGGCCCGGTCAGCGCCACTGGAACATGGAATCCATCTACGAATACGGAGCACGGGCCGGGTTCTGGCGTTTGCATCGGCTGTTCACCGGGGCGGATATACCGGTGACCATCTATGGCGTCGCCAGTGCTTTGGCGCGTTGCCCTGATCAGCTGGCAGCGATGAAGTCGGCAGGCTGGGAGATCGCTAGCCACGGGTTGAAGTGGGTCGAACACAAGGACATGGCTGAAGACGACGAACGCGCCACCATTGCCGAGGCTGTTCGCTTGCACACCGAAGTGGTCGGAGAGCGCCCACGTGGTTGGTACACAGGCCGTTGCAGCGCCAACACAGTGCGTTTAGTGACCGAAGAAGGCGGGTTCGACTACATCTCAGACACCTATGATGATGATCTGCCGCATTGGCGTGAGCAGGGCGAGCGGGATCAACTGATCATCCCTTATACGCTGGAAGCCAACGATATGCGATTTGCCACCGCACCGGGATATACGACGGGCGAGCAGTTCTTCTCGTATCTCAAGGATGCATTTGACGTGCTCTTTGCCGAGGGTGGTGAAGGTGCGGCGAAGATGATGAGCATCGGTCTACACTGCCGTCTGATTGGCCGTCCGGGCAAGATTGCTGGGCTGAAGCGGTTCATCGACTACATCCAAGGGTTTGAGGGCGTGTGGTGCCCACGTCGCATTGATATTGCCGAAGATTGGGCCAAGACCCATCCGCACCGGCGTTTTGAGCGTCCAAGCCAGATGGATCGTGAGACATTTGTAAGCAAGTACGGCTCGATCTTTGAGCACTCGCCTTGGATTGCCGAGCGGGCCTTTGATCTGGAGCTTGGGCCTGCGCATGATACCGCGGGAGGGTTGCACAATGCCTTGTCACGTATGTTCCGCAGTGCCAGTGAAGAAGAGCGGCTGGGCGTGCTAACCGCACACCCGGATCTGGCTGGTAAGCTGGCATCGGCTGGACGGTTGACGGCAGAGAGCACCGGCGAACAAGCTGGCGCTGGGCTGGATATGCTGACTGATGAGGAGCGCGAGACCTTCACCCGGTTGAATGGCGAGTATGTGGAGAAGCACGGTTTCCCGTTTATCATTGCAGTGCGCGACCATGACAAGGCCAGTATAATGGCAGCCTTCCATCGCCGCATCGATAACGGCCGTGAAATTGAATTTGCTGAGGCTTGCAAACAAGTCGAGCGGATTGCCGAGTTCCGGTTGCGGGATGTTTTGCCGTCGTGATTTGTGGGGCTGCAGGATCATACTTTGGAATTGAAGTCTGTCTCTCTCTTCCTTGTCCGCCCGGCCCCGAGGCCGGGCCGCGCCTGACTTCCCCCAAAGGAAGGCGCTTTGCACCTCCCCAAGGTCAGGCACGCCCCTTATCACTTTCGTCCGGAGCCGTGCTGCTATGACAACCATCTTCACCCAACCGCTGACCGCTGAAGTATTTGCTTCTTTTGGTGACGTACTGGAGTTGAAACCAGATCCCGACAAGCTGATCAATCAGGGCCTCTGTGGCCGTCACCATGATTTGGCGGATATGGATTTTCACGGTGGTCGCGCCGGGGTCTCGCTGTTTGACGCCCAGCCTCGCAGCTTCCCCTATACGCTGGATTTGGTTGAACGGCACCCTGACGGAAGCCAAGCGTTTATCCCGATGTCGCAGACCAGTTTCCTGGTGATCGTTGCCCCGGATGACGGCGGCAAACCGGGCAGACCGCTGGCGTTTGAAACCACACCTGGCCAAGCGATCAACCTACATCGCGGCATCTGGCATGGAGTGCTGACCCCGCTGGCCGCACCGGGGCTGTTTGCCGTGGTCGACCGGATTGGTGACGGAGACAATCTCGAAGAATATTGGTTCGACACGGCCTACACTGTGTCGCGCCCATAAATCCGAAGTCACCCGCAAAAGAGGTGGCAAGGACCAACAAGGAACGACCAAAAGGGAGGACATTATGTCAACTGGTTCCATAGGGACGCCGCAGCAACTGCGCGATCCCAATTATACGCCTGCGTTATCGCGGGCCATTCCGCTGGGAATCCAGCATGTGCTGGCGATGTTTGTATCAAACGTCACCCCAGCCATCATCGTGGCGGGGGCAGCCGGATTTGGCTTTGGCTCCAACTCGCCCGATTTCCCCGAACTGCTGTACATGATCCAGATGTCGATGCTGTTTGCCGGGGTTGCGACGCTGTTGCAGACGGTGACTGTAGGCCCGGTGGGCGCGGCACTGCCGATTGTTCAGGGTACCAGCTTTGCCTTTCTGCCGATAATGATCCCGCTAGTGGCGGGCAAGGGCGTTGATGCACTAGCCGCACTTTATGGGGGTGTCATCATCGGTGGTATTTTCCATGCGGCATTGGGTACCGTGATCGGTAAGATCCGCTTTGCTTTGCCGCCACTGGTTACCGGTTTGGTGGTGCTGATGATTGGCTTGATGCTGGTCAAAGTCGGTATTCAGTACGCTGCTGGCGGGGTGCCTGCGAAGATGTCAGGTGCTGCTGAATACGGTTCTTTGCTGAACTGGTCCGCAGCGCTGGTGGTGATTGTTGTGACCCTGGGGCTCAAGTTTTTCACTCGTGGCATGTTGTCGGTTTCTGCCGTTCTGCTGGGATTGGTCGTGGGCTATGCCTATGCACTGATGATGGGCATGGTTACCATTGAAGCCATCGGTACCAGCTGGTCGCGTGCTTCGGCATTTGCGCTGCCGGTTCCGTTCAAATACGGGTTTGAAATCTCGGTCGCTGCGGTTCTGGGCTTTTGCCTGATGGCCTTTGTTTCGGCTGTTGAAACCGTTGGCGACGTCAGCGGAATCACCAAAGGTGGTGCAGGCCGTGAGGCAACAGATAAGGAGATCGAAGGGGCCACCTATGCCGATGGTATCGGTTCGGCAGTTGCCGGACTGTTTGGTGCCATGCCCAATACTTCATTCAGTCAGAACGTTGGTTTGATCGCGATGACCGGGGTGATGAGCCGCCATGTGGTGACCATTGGCGCTATATTCCTGATCATCTGCGGCTTGATCCCTAAGGTAGGTGCCATCATCCGTACGGTGCCGATTGAGGTGCTGGGCGGTGGTGTCATCGTGATGTTTGGTATGGTGGTTGCCGCTGGCATCTCGATGCTGTCGGACGTGGACTGGAACCGTCGCAACATGGTGATTTTTGCCATCTCACTGTCGATCGGTTTGGGTTTGCAGCTTGAACCAGATGCCGTGAAGAACTTGCCGGATACATTGCGGATCCTGATGACCTCGGGGCTGTTGCCGGCCGCGCTGTTGGCAATGGTTTTGAACCTGATCTTGCCTGAAGAGCTGGCTGAGGAATCAACAGATGAAGTGTCTGGTGGTCATGCTGGTCATGGTGCAGGCAGCATGCCAGGTGAATAGGTGACAGGTGCGAGGGGCCAGCCCCTCGCGCTCCCCGGAGTATTTCGGCAAAAAGAAGTCTGGGGCCGCAACGCAAAGCGGCCCCCGTTTTTATAGCAAGAGGTGTGCTATTCAGCCGCCATTCTGTGGGCGACATCCAGCATACGTGCGGAGAATCCCCATTCGTTGTCATACCAGCCAAATACGCGCACCTGATGATCCCCCACCATGCGGGTTTCAGGGGCGGCGATGACCAGTGACTCAGGTCGCGCGCGCAGATCTGATGACACCAGTGGCATTTCAGTCCAGCCCAAAACGGTCGAGCTGGCAACACCTTCCTTCAGGGCAGCGACAAAGCTATCTTCGCTGAGCGGCTGTGAAAGCTGTACCACCAGATCAACGGCTGAAACGCTGGCGCTGGGGACACGGACAGCGGCACCGCTAATGCGTCCCTTGAACTGGGGCAACACTGTATCGATCAGATGTGTTGCTGAAGACGAAGTTGGCACCATGGATTGGGCACCTCCCCGAGATCGAGCAAAGTCACCGCGCGGCGCATCAACCATTGGCTGGCTGTTGGTATAGCAATGAATGGTGGTCATATGGGCCGTATCAAGACCAGCGATCTGGTCTACCAGTTTAATCAACGGGCCTAGCGCATTGGTGGTGCATGAGGCGTTAGAGATGATCCGCGCGCCGTTCAGCACTTCGTCGTTGGCGCCAAGAACTACCGTTTGCTCGGCAGCGGGCGAGGGGCCTGAGATCAGTACTTTACGTGCCCCCGCTGCCAGGCCACGTTCGGCCACGTCGGACGTGCGGGCTATGCCAGTACACTCCAGCACTACATCAACGCCGCTCAAATCAACCGCTGTCAGGTCCGCCTGATGACTCATCGGGATCGCGCGGCCCATGATATTGAGCGTTTCATCGCCCATTTCAACTGGATGAGAAAAGGGGCCAAAGGTGCTGTCGTATTGAAACAGATAAGCGCACATCTCGAGCGAGGCGATGTCGTTGATTCGTACAATTTCAATCCCCTCACCACGCGAGGTGGTCAGGATTTGGCGCAGAATTGCGCGGCCGATGCGGCCGAATCCGTTGATTGCAATCTTCATGCCTAAGCTATGGCAGGGGATTAAGCGTGGCTCAATCCACCTTGAGGTGAAATTTGATCACATCTTGTGTCGGCAAATGTTTCAAAATTACCAAAGCCCACCGCCGTCGGGGCGGATTTATTTAGGGCAGATCATCTGCGCGTAGTAAGAGCCGTCAATCGACTTCACCATTGAATCAATATTGGCACTGCATCCGGTGGCGGCTTTGAATGCACGGGTGGCCTGGCGGGAGCCGATCATGGCCGGAGAGCGAAACGGGATGAGTTCTACGTTCAAGCGTTTTGCGCGAAACTGTCCTGGTGCGTCTTTGACGGGGGTTACGACCCAGTTTCGGCCTAATACTGTGACCTGCTTGCCCTCGACCTCTTTGGCCTGTGCGAGTGGGACCATTGCCACGGCCAGAGTGGCGGCCAGGATCACTTGTTTCAACATACCAATTCTCCACTTAAATCGCGTGCCGCAACTTTAACGTTGGTTGCGGCACATGCAATGGGTATCGGCGTAGTTTAATTAGCCCAACGGCATATGGCGGTTGACGTCTTTGTACAGCAGATAGCGAAAGCGGCCCGGTCCACCTGCATAGCAGGCCTGCGGGCAGAAGGCGCGTAGCCACATGAAATCGCCAGCCTCTACCTCGACCCAGTCTTGGTTCAGCTTATAGACTGCCTTGCCTTCGAGCACGAACAGCCCGTGTTCCATCACATGGGTTTCAAGAAACGGGATTACGCCACCGGGTTCAAATGTCACCACTGTGACGTGCATGTCGTGGCTCATGTCCGTCGGATCCATGAACCGGGTGGTGGCCCAGCGGCCTTCGGTGTCAGGCATTACACTAGGGGCAATGTCTTGTTCATTGACCACATAGGCCGCAGGCTTTTGTACGCCGGGCGCTGATTTCCAATGTTTGCGGATCCAATGGAACGAGGCCAGGTCGGTGCCGGTGTTGCGGGCGGTCCAATTGCTGCCAGCTGGAACATAGGCAAAACTTCCGGGTTCCAGCGTGTGGGCGTCGCCGTCGATGGTCAGTTGCAGATTGCCCTGGGTGACAAACAGTCCGGCCTGTGCCGCGCCATCGCTTTCAGGTGCATCTGATCCGCCGCCCGGTTGCAGCTCGACGATATACTGCGAAAAGGTTTCAGCGAAACCACTCATAGGGCGGGCAATAACCCACATGCGCATTCCATCCCAGCCGGGCAGGAATGAGGTTACGATGTCGCGCATCGTGCCCTTGGGGATCACCGCATAGGCATCCGTGAACATCGCGCGATCGGTCAGCAACTGGTCCTGTCCCGGATGGCCGCCCTGAGGGGTGTGATAGTTGGGCTGTGCCATTGGCGGGTCCTTTCCGTGAGTGTGCTGTAACTATGATCGTGTCGTCGGATGGCCGAAAGGTGGCCTTGGCCAATAGCATTCTTCGCAAATATTTGAATATCGCCCCGCTGCCTTTGGACAAATCGGAGGGCGCGGTGTATCGCTGGGGGAGAACTGCCTTGACGGCATTGTATTTCCGAGGGTCGAACATGAGAAAAATCCTGAGCGCTTGTGCCATTTTGGTATCCATGAGCGGTGTTGCGGAAGCCAAATCGCTGTCACGCATTTTGGCTGAAACAGGTCTTAGCAGCGAAGATTTTGATATGATGGGACAGTATGCCGCTGGGCTGTATGATCGTAGCGCGCCAAGGGCGGGATCTAAGGCGCAATGGGCCAATGACAGCAGTGGTGCTGCTGGCACAGTCACGCTGGATGCGGTTAGTGGAAATTGTGTATCTCTTCGCCATGAGGCTACGGCGGGTGGTAGGGACAAACCTGTTCTAATCCATACACGTCGCTGTAAGAACGCAGACGGTATTTGGGTTTTGCAGCCCTGACATAGGGCCGCTGCCGAGCAATGCGAGCGGGTTGGGGTTAGAGCCCAACGACCGCATTGGTGTGCCGCAGTTCGGCGGCACATAGCTGTAGCTCGCGTAGGATCGTTTCCTGCCGGTTTTGGTCACCCAATCCGCGTGGCGCAGAGCTGCCGACAACCACGGGCGTGTCGCCGGGGCGTGAGACCACAACTGCATACCCGATGATGCCGGATTCGAATTCACTGTCAGTGACAACCAGTCCGTCCTGACGGGCCTTGTCGATCCGTTCGACAATCGAGCCATGATCAAGGATTGATAATTCCGTATGGCCGGGGATCGGGTCTTTTTTGACCAGAGCGGTAGCCTGATCTGGCGGCAAGCAGGCCATTAGCATCCTACCCAGGCTAGTATGGATCAGCGGAATACGAGCCCCGGCAGTGAAGCCATATGTCACCGGACCATGATCAACGGTTGATTGTGCAAGCAACAAGACCTGATCGTTGTCCAGCATTGCAAGTGTGATTTCGGCGCCAAGCCTGGTGGCATGATGATCAAGAACTGGCTGCACGCGTAGACCAAATTGATTAGCCTGCAAAAATCCTCCGGCTAATTCCAAAACTCGTGGAGTCAGCGATAACATACGACCATCTTGTCGTAGATAACCGGCCTGAACCAATGTTAGGGCGCCTCGACGTGCGGTGGCCCGGTCCTGTCCTGTTCGACGGGCAATTTCTGCCAGGCTCATGCTTGGGCTGGCCGCATCAAAAACAGCCAGTACAGCCAAACCCTTGGCAAAGCTGGATGAAATGTTTCGATCTTGGCCTGCGTTAGACATTTGAATTTCCGTAAAAAAGCCCGCTCGAGGTTGACAGCATTATGATGCTCTTGCAACGTGGTCGTATTGCAAGCTGTTAGTTCTATATACGAACTTCGTCAAGCCTGTATTTTCTTTCTAGCCAGTGACTGGGACTACAATGATCAGCCAAGAGATGAACGATAGCCTAACCCGTGTAGGCCCAGGTAGCGACGCCGGAGAAGTCTTGCGGAGGTATTGGCAGCCTGCAGCGTTGTTGGACGAGCTAGAACAAGCCCGCCCTGTGGTGCCGGTAAAGCTGCTGGGTGAGGATCTTGTGTTGTTCCGGGATAGTGAGGGTGAGTTGGGCTTGATTGGTCGCCACTGCCCGCATCGCGGCGCTGATATGTGTTTTGGACGGCTCGAAGACAACGGGCTGCGCTGTCCGTTCCACGGCTGGCATTTTGATCGTTCCGGCCAATGTGTTGAACAGCCGGGAGAGCCAGAAGACAGCCGAATGCACGAAAAGATCAAGTCGGTATCCTATCCGATGGTCGAGAAGAACGGTATTATCTGGGCCTACATGGGGCCGGGGGAGCCTCCGGCCTTTCCCAATTTCGACTGCTTTCGTGCGCCGGGCACACATGTGTTTGCTTTTAAGGGTCTGTGGAAGTGTAATTGGTTACAGGCGCTAGAGGTTGGCATTGACCCGGCCCATGCTTCGTTCCTGCATCGGTTCCTACAGGATGAAGATCCGGCTGACAGCTATGGCAAGCAGTTCCGTGACAGCGCGGCTGATACCAATATTCCCATGACCAAGCTGCTGCGGGATTATCCGCGCCCAGACATTCAGGTGGAAGAGACTGAATATGGGATGAAGCTGACGGCGCTGCGCCATCTGGACGGCGGGCAGACCCACGTTCGGGTGACCAATCAGATTTTCCCCGAGGCAATCTGTATTCCCATGTCGCGTGAGATGACCATCACCCAGTGGCATGTGCCGATCGATGACGAAAACTGCTATTGGTTCTCGATGTTCACCAGTTTCAATGGCCCGGTGGACAAGGATCTGATGCGCGAACAGCGGCTGGAAGAGCACAGCCTGCCGGATTATGCGCCGCTTAAGAATGCCAGCAATAACTATGGCTACGATGCCGCCGAGCAGGCAAGTGAGACCTACACGGGCATGGGGCTGGATATTAATGTGCACGACCAATGGGCGGTCGAAAGCATGGGGGCAATTCAGGACCGGACGCAAGAGCATCTTGGCAAAACCGATATCGCGATCATTCGCAATCGCCGAATGCTGCGAGCGGCTATAGCTGCTGTCAAAGAAGGTAGGGAGCAGGACCTGCCAATGCACAATGGGCTGGACCTTGCTACTATTTCTGGACCAGTGTCCAATGATGCCATTGCCAAAGACGGTGACTGGAGCAAGGCCACGCAGATGTCGGATGCAGAACGCCGTGCAGCTTGCCCTTGGGATGCCGCCGTCTAAGCGAACCTAATGCCGGGAGTTCAGGATGCGGGATGTATTTAAGGCCGGGAAACTGGCCCAGATGGGGCTTTTGTCTGATGACGACCGGGCCAAGGTATCAGATCTTGTGGCTCAGGTCGAGTCAAATGGTATTGAAACTGTGCGGGTGCTGTTCGTTGATCAACACGGCATTCTGCGGGGTAAAACTATTGTCGCCAGTGCCTTTGCTTCGGTGTTTAGTGCCGGGATAGCGGTGCCTTCGACTTTGCTGTTGAAAGACACCTCACATCGTACGGCATTTGACGTATGGTCGAACACCGGTGAAAATGACCAAGGGCCAATGAAAGGTGCTGGCGATGTGCTACTGGTGCCGCGCCCTGATACTTTTCGGGTGCTGCCCTGGTCTCCGCATTCGGCTTGGATCTTCTGCGATGTTGTGTATCGCGATGGTCGCTCGATGCCGTTTAGCTCTCGGCGGGTGTTGCGTCAGGTAGTGAACCAACTTGCGGATCAGGGCATGGCGGCCGTAATTGGGTTGGAAGTTGAATTCCACATTTTCGAGCGGATAGACGGCGCAACTGGGCATGAACAATCCGGTATGCCCGGTGCCCCTGTAGAAACCCGCAATCTGGCGCAGGGCTATCAGTTCTTGACCGAAAACAGATATGGCCAGTTGGAACCTGTTCTGGATGACCTGCGCCGCTATGCGCAGGAGTTGGGATTGCCAGTCCGCTCGGTCGAAGTAGAAATGGGCCCCAGCCAGGTCGAGTTTACCTTTGACCCTGCAGACCCGATGACACAGGCCGATGCGCTGGTCATGTTCCGTTCCATGGTCAAGCAGGTCTGCGCCGAGCGCGGGCTGCATGCTAGTTTTATGGCCAAGCCTAGGCTGGCCAATACCTGTGCGAATGGCTGGCATATTCATCAGTCGTTAGTTGACCTGAAAACGGGAAAGAACTTGTTCATGCCAGATGAGCGGGGCGGGCTAACACCGGAGGCTAATGGTTGGATTGCAGGGTTGCTGGAACACGCCGCCGCCGCGTCTGTTTTGATTGCGCCCAGCGTCAACAGCTACAAACGTTACCTGCCTTTTCAGCTTGCTCCGAACCGGATCCAATGGGGCGAGGACAATAGGGGGGCAATGTTGCGGGCCTTGCTACAACAAGGAGACGGCGCCAGTCGGATAGAAAACCGTGCGCCGGATACTTCGGCCAATCCATACTATGCTCTGGCTTCGCAGTTGATTGCAGGGGCAGAGGGGATCGCCAGTGGTCGTGCCGCCCCAGCTCAGACTAGGTCTCCGTACGAAGGTGATGATCTTCAACTGCCGCGGTCATTGGGGGATGCATTGCAAGCGTTTGAGGGATCTACGCTGTACCGCAAGGCGATGGGCGATGAGTTTGTCGACTATCTGCTGCATCTTAAGCGGTTCGAATGGGAACGCTATCTGAACACTGTTAGTGAGTGGGAGCAGTCTGAGTATTTCAACCTCTACTAAGTGCGGGTCTACAACGATCTAGGTAATTGCGGCTTGAACGGCAGCAGAGCGATTGGTAGCTTGACGCAACGCAAAATCCTTGGGTCAATGGAAAATCAACGATGAAATTCACCGAAGAACATGAATGGCTGCTGCCAGAAGGCGATTTGATTATCGTTGGGATTACCACACATGCTGCTGAGCAATTGGGAGATGTTGTGTTTCTTGAACTGCCAGAGGCGGGTCTGGAAGTGACCAAAGATGAAGAGGTAGTGGTGATTGAATCGGTTAAGGCCGCTTCGGATATCCTGTCGCCGCTGGATGGTGAGATTGTTGAAGTCAATGAAACCCTTGCCGAGACACCGGGCTTGGTCAACGAAGATGCCCAGGGCGGTGCTTGGTTCTTTAAAATCAAAGCTTCGGACCTGTCAGTGATGGACGACTACATGGACGAAGCTGAGTATCAGAAATTTATCGGCTGATGATCCCAACCGGATCAGTGTTTAAGAATGGAGGCGGGCCCAAGTGGGCCCGCAGCTGTTTTTTTGGCCCCTTTGCAAGCAAAGGAGCAGGCCGCTGGCAGGGATATTTGGAGCCAGATGAACAAGGGACGCGCAACAGGCGGTTACGTTTTGTTACTCAGCTAGTCAGGGACAGCAGGCTGCTAACGCTTTCCTTTTGCGACTTTGGCCACCTCTTGTGAGATGACCTTGCGGATCAGTTTGTCGAAGTTTTTGATCTGGGTGTCGACCAGTTTGACATGCCGTTTTTCCATTTCTGAAATGATTTTCTTGAGCTCAGCAATCTTTTTTTCCAATGTCGAGTCATGGTCATCGACGTACTGTCTGGCGCGTATCAGGGCCAGCCGGTTTTCTTCTGCGTCATGGGCGTTGGCCTTGATCTGAGCAATCATGCCTTTCACCTCGGTGTCGACATATTTTCGGGCGCGGATCAGTGCCTGACGGTTGCCTTCGGTATCGTCAGTATTCGCCTTGATTTGGTTGTCAGCCGAACGCAGGTGGCTGTCGATCTCGTTGAACTTTTTAACCAGAGTTTGAACGTTTTTGGCGGATTGATCTGCCTGTCCTTCGATTCTAGCGGCGCGTTTTTCGTCGGCCTGTTGGTTGGCCTTCAGTTTGGCAGACAGCATTTTGTCGTTCTGAAAAAGAACGTCATTGATATTGTATTTGGTTTTCTCAAACCTTTGTTCAGTGAGCTTGCTTTGCTCTCCCAGCTTTTTTTCCAGGGTCTGAACTTTTTTCTCTAGGGTTTGAAGGTCGTCGGGCATTGCGTCACCTTTGGTTTTCGATCCGATCTGATGTTGGCTGAGGCGTTCAGCAAAAAAAATCATGGATCAAAGACTAGGTGAGCTTTGCGCAAAGGCAATTCATTCAGAACAATTCAGTGGCCCTAGCTGCCGAAAGGGTGAAACTGGTTGTGCCCTCGGCGACCATCTGCACGCATTCACTGTAGCAAGTGTTGCTGCCCGTAGCGTCGGATCAGCGTACTGGTTAGTCGAACACTGCTTCAGGATAAATCACGCGTGCCAGATATAACCCGTGACCGGGACAGACTGGGCCACAGGCGGCGCGGTCACAGGCCGCCAGAGCATCGCTAACATCTCGCGGCGACCATGAACCGGCCCCAACCCGTTCCAGCGTGCCGACAAAGCTACGCACCTGATTGTGCAGGAAACTGCGGGCGCGGACGTGAAAGTGAATTTCAGGACCCGAAAAACCATCGACACGTTCAACCCGGAGTTCATCCAGAGTCTTGACCGGGCTTTCAGCCTGGCAAATGGTTGAGCGGAAAGTGGTAAAGTCGTGCCGCCCGATAAGACGATCTGCCGCTTCCTGCATTGCTGGGACGTCCAGGTCATTCTTCAGATGCCAAACCTGCCCCAACTCATGGGTGATAGGGGCGCGCCGGGTCAAAATGCGGAACAAGTATTGCCGTTCCAGTGCCGAAAACCGGGCGTGCCAGTCGTCCGCAACATGGACGCAGGCAACAATGGCAACCGGCGCAGGTTTCAGGTGATAGTTCAGTGCCTCGGACAGTCGGAACGGATCCCAATCGCGCGTCAGATCGCAATGTGCGACCTGTCCCAGCGCGTGCACACCTGCATCGGTTCGTCCAGCAGCGGCGATTGTATGCGGTCCCGGTTCAAGCTTGGCTAGGGCGTGCTCAATCGCACCCTGCACCGAGGGCTGATCTTTCTGGCGTTGCCAACCGGCAAATGGCGCCCCCTGATATTCGACTTTGAAAGCATAACGCGGCATGGCGGGGCACCTAACGTGACGTGCGGTTTCACACAAGTCCTGTTTTGAGTCCAAGTTCACACTGGTAACAGTGTCATAGCCTCCTTATGTTTTTCGTAGAGTATTGAAGCAGGAAGCAATTTTGATGATTTCTTCATTGGCCGACGGAATTGCACGCGGGGTAGAGCAGCTCAGCGATTCTGTGTCAGAGCGGTTCTTTGAGCCGACTATCCGGCTAGGGGTGACCGGGCTGGCGCGTTCGGGCAAGACTGTGTTTATTTCCTCACTGGTGGCCAACCTGCTGAACCGAGGCCGAATGATGCAGTTGTGCGCAGTGCGTGATGGGCGGATCGTCGCCGCCTATCTGCAACCGCAACCTGATGATACTGTCCCACGGTTTGACTATGAAACCCATCTGGCAATGCTAACCGGTCCTAATCCGCAGTGGCCTGATAGCACCCGAGCAATATCCGAATTGCGACTTAGCCTGCGGGTTGCCCCCGTCGGCTTGTTGTCTGGCCTTCAGGGGCCGCGCACGGTGCACATTGATATTGTGGATTACCCCGGCGAATGGCTGCTGGATTTGGCGCTGCTGGATAAAGACTACGACACGTGGTCATCTGAAGTGCTGGAGCGGATCAGAAACAGAAGGTGCGCGAGTAACTTCTTGGCGCAGGCCCTTGCGGTTGATGCGACCACAGATCATGACGAGAGCTTGGCCCAGAGGTTGGCCGAGGAATTCTCTAAGTATCTGAACACAGCGCGCAAGGACGGCTTTTATGACTGTACTCCGGGAAGGTTTCTGTTGCCGGGTGACTTGGCAGGCTCGCCTGTGTTGACTTTTGCGCCGATCCCGTTTCAGGGCAAGTCGCTTCGCGGTTCGATCCATCGTGAGATGCAGCGCAGGTTTGAGGCCTACAAAGGCAAGGTCGTGCAGCCCTTCTTTCGGGATCACTTTGCCCGTATCGACAGGCAGGTGGTGTTGGTGGATGCACTGAGCGCAATTCACTCTGGCCCAAGGGCGCTAGAGGACCTGCGCCATGCGATGGCAGATATTCTTGGGGCATTTCGCCCCGGCGGCAACGCGCTCTTGTCACGTCTATTGCGCGGAAAACGCGTTGAGAAAATTTTATTTGCAGCGACCAAAGCTGACCACTTACATCACACCCAGCACCCGCAAATGACTGCAATAATTGAGGCGCTGACCCGTGACGCACAGGATCGCGCAAGGTTCGCCGGCGCTTCGACTTCGGCGCTTGCACTTGCGTCCTTGCGGGCCACGACAGAAGAAGTGCGTAACCATAATGGTGAAGAACTTGCCTGTGTACGTGGGACATTGCTGGACAGTGGCAAGCAGGCGGCATTCTATCCGGGTGCCTTGCCCGACGATCCGACGCAACTGCTGGGGCCGGCACGGACTGGCGCGGACAAATGGCTAAATGGAGATTATCAGGCAATGGCCTTTGCACCCGCCAAATTGACCTTGAAGCCAGGGGATGGGCCGCCGCACATCCGGTTGGACCGTGCGGCTGAATTTCTGATCGGAGATCTTGTATGAGCTGTGTGATCCGTCCAGCACACTCTGGCGATGTGCGGGCAACGGCTGAAATAGTACACCAGTTCCAAGAGGAGACAGCTTGGATGCCAAAGCTGTATTCATTGGAAGAGGTTGTTGGGTTTTGTCGGGCTATGATCGACCGTGGATGGGTTATCGTAGCTCAGAGCCAAGGGCGGGTAGTCGGTTTTCTTGCGCGGGATCAGGAAGAGGTTTGCTCTCTATATCTGCTGTCCAATGAGCGTGGAAATGGTTTTGGCCGTGCTTTGTTGGCCAGCGCTAAGGCTTCGAGCCCACGTCTGCTGTTGCGTACTTTTGTAGCCAACGAAGCTGCGCAGCGCTTTTATCATCGTCAGGGGTTCATCGAAATCGGTCGCGGCGACGGATCGACCAACGAGGAAGAGCTGCCAGATATCTACCTGCAATGGGGTGATGACCCACAAGGGGACCAAGCATGAGCAACAAGCCGGTGTTGTTTGAAATTGATGAAACCGAAGCCGCACCAGATGTGGCCGCGGCGGCTTCTGTTCCGGACCTGACGTCGGCAACGCCAGACACAGCGATGCAGCAAGTGGCCCGATTGGCTGCGCGAAAACCCTCGCGGTTGGTCCGCTGGTTCTGGGGGATCATGGCCGCTCTGATGGGCGCTGTTATTTCGGTTGCGGCATGGGATTTCGCCGCTGGGTTAATCGCACGTGTCCCGTTGCTAGGCTGGGCGGTGACCGTTGGGCTGGCGGTTGCTTTGATCTTGGCCATGCTGATGGGCTTGCGGGAATTGGTGGCGTTGGCGCGTCTACGCCGCGTCGACGGATTACGCCGTGGTGCAGATGACGCTGCCGATGATCTAAAGGAAGCACAGGCCTTTGCTGACAAAATAGATAGGTTCTACGCAGGCAGGAATGATCTGTCTTGGGGCAGGGCCCGGCTGGCCGAGCGTCGAGGAGAGGTGTTGGATGCGGACGCCGTATTGCAGCTAACTGAGACAGAGTTGCTGGTGCCGCTAGATGCCGCCGCCCTGCGGGTCGTTGAAGGCGCCGCGCGGCAGGTAGCGACGGTGACCGCATTGGTGCCTCTGGCACTGGCAGATGTGGTGACGGCACTGGTGTCATCGATGCGTATGATCCGGCAGGTGGCCGAGATCTATGGTGGTCGCGGCGGGTTCTTTAGCTCGTGGCGCCTGACCCGTGCGGTTCTGTCTCATTTGGTGGTCACCGGTGCCGTTGCGGTTGGCGATGATCTGCTGGAACCTGTTCTGGGCGGAACAATGTTGTCCAAACTTTCGCGGCGCTTTGGCGAGGGGCTTGTCAACGGAGCACTGACAGCTCGCGTGGGGATCGCCGCTATGGAGGTTTGCCGCCCGATGCCGTTTGGCAAAGGGCGCAAACCCAAAGTGCGGGCTGTGATTAAGCGGGCGCTGACCGGGTTGTTTGGCAAGGGCGAATAAAGGGGCCTGCCATTTTCTGCTTCACGTTCTTCAGGGGCTAAAACAGTTTTGGCGGTTCGTCTTTAGGCTGGCGCATCGATACGATCCCAGCACGAAAACCCTCACCAATGCGATCGGCTAGCGCTGACCAGCTGAGCGCCAGATGCTCTGGCAATTGGGAGTGTAGCACCTGATGGAACAGGCCCAGCCACAAGGGAAAATGTTCAGCCTTTATGTCGGGGCGAGACAAGTGCTCTCGCATTGGATTTCCGTTATAGTTTTTCTCGCGCAGAATAGCGTTGCGCCAGAAACGGGCGATCTTGTCCTCATGCTCGGGCCAGCCGGAATCGGGAATGTGGTTTGCGAAAATTGGCCCTAAAACCGGATGGCGGCGGACCTGTGCGTAGAATACGGTCACCACGTGATTGATTTGATCCGCAGTGATGTCAAAGCGTTTCAGTGGATTGTCCAGCGTGGTTTCGGGCATGGTGGGGCCTGTCTGTAAGATTTGGTTTTGCATAGATAGAGGGCGGCATGACTAAGGAAAAGGGACAAAGCGCCACACGGGTTTTGGTGCTGGGTGGCTATGGGTTCATTGGCGCCCAAGTGATGCGCGCCTTGACGCAAGCAGGATTTGATCCGTGCGGCATGGGGCGGAACCTGACCACGGCCGCACGGGTGTTGCCGGATGCCAAGTTTATCAAGGCTGATCTGCGTCATATGCAGGCGGTTGGTGACTGGATCGATGTGTTGGCCGGGTTCGATATGGTGGTTAACTGTGCCGGTGTATTACAGGACAGCCGTCACGATGATCTGGCGGCTGTTCATCACGATGCGGTTGCTGCTCTGGGACAGGCAGCCAAGCAGCTTGGGGTCGGTGTGGTGCAGGTCTCGGCTGTGGGCGCGGACAAGTCGGCAAGCACCGAATTCATGCGCACCAAAGGGCGAGGGGATGATGCCTTGCGGGCCCAAGGTGGCCGGGTCTGGATCCTACGTCCGGGTTTGGTGATTGGGCAGGCAGCCTATGGGGGCACGGCGCTGCTGCGGATGCTGGCGGCGATACCGGGATTTCAACCCATGTCGCTGGGGCAGGTTCCTGTGCAATCGGTGGCCTTGAATGATGTCGCCAAAGTTGTGGTCGCTGCAGTTGGCGGGCGCTTGCCGCCGGGTAAGTATGATCTGGTCGAGGAACAGGCGCATAGCCTGAGCCAAGTGGTGAGTGAGACCCGCAAGTGGTTGGGATTTGCACCAGCACAGGTAACCTTGACCTTGCCAGTTTGGATGTTGCGGCCCATCGGGCGGTTGGCGGATCTGTTAGGGCGGTTGGGCTGGCGTTCACCATTGCGGTCCACAGCGATAAAGGTTCTTGAGGAAGGGATCCAAGGAAATCCTGCAGCCCTGCGCAAAATAACTGGGCAAGAGCTGGCTCCGTTGTCAGCTATTTACGCACGGCTGCCATCTGGGCAAGAGCACCGGTTGGCGGCGCGCATGGCGCTGATGATGCCGATGGCGGTGGCCGTCTTGTCCCTGTTCTGGTTGATCTCGGGAGGGGGTGGGCTCTGGCGGATCCAAGATGCGGCGAGCACATTAACACAGGTTGGATGGTCCCAATGGGCAGCTATTTTAGTAGTCATGTTCTGGTCTGCTGTTGATCTGTGTCTGGGCGCGGCGGTCTTGTGGCGCCCTTGGGCTGCGCGCGCTTGTCTGGCAATGGTGGCGGTATCGCTGGTCTATATGGTGTCAGCAGCGGTTTTGACGCCGGATCTGTGGCTTGACCCATTGGGACCGATGGTGAAAGTCATCCCCAGCGTGGTGTTGTCACTGATCACTCATCAGTTGCTGCAGTCACGATGATGGATCTTGATCTGTTTCTGCGCTTGCTACACGTGATTGGCGCCTGCGTGTTGTTGGGCACTGGGGCGGGCATTGCATTCTTCATGCTGATGGCGCATCGCAGCAAAGACCCGCATGTCATCGCACATACTGCCAATGTCGTGGTGCTGGCGGATCTTCTGTTCACCGCTAGCGCGGTGGTGGTGCAACCAATTACCGGAGCCCTGCTGGCCTGGAGGTTGGGCTGGGACATGACCGAGGGGTGGCTGCTGCTGTCACTGGGGCTGTATGGGCTGACGGGTGCGTTATGGCTGCCGGTGGTTTGGATCCAGGTCCGATTGCGCGACTTGGCGCAGCAGGCGGTCAAAGCTGGTGAGCTATTGCCGAAGGTCTACTTCCGCCTGTTCGCAATCTGGTTCGCCTGTGGCATCCCGGCCTTCATTGCCGTGCTATGCATTTTATGGCTGATGCTGGCGCGTCCGGATCTGGTGCTATTGGGCTGATCATTCAGATGAGGGAGGCAGGATGGGGGCGCTGCCCCCTCTTGGCCGCAGGGCCAATTCACCCCCGGGATATTTTTGGCCAGATGAAGGGGATATCGCGTTTTACAGTGACGGGGGTCAGGACGGCAAAGCGTCGATCTGACCATCGCCTGCGCGCGCATGGACCAGTGGGCCAAAATCGGACAGGTGATCGATGTGGCTGAACATATTCAGGTATAAGGTCCGTATTGCGTGACTGGTCAATTGCAGTGATTTTGTCCCTGGATGGTAGGTTTCAAACTCTAACCCACCAACCTTGATCACTGTATGACGGTCGAGGCAAAGATGGAACAATTCAACCGGTGTTGGCGGTGCGGTTTCAACAATGGACATGCCATCGTGGAATTCGTGAACCGGAGTCAAAAGTGGCACAGAGCCGGACATAGC
The DNA here is from genome assembly GCF_011813015.1 of Parasedimentitalea denitrificans. GTDB lineage: Bacteria > Pseudomonadota > Alphaproteobacteria > Rhodobacterales > Rhodobacteraceae > Parasedimentitalea > Parasedimentitalea denitrificans. The sequence goes on from NZ_QHLQ01000011.1 coordinate 114,727, forward strand.
CCGTAGGTGTGGTGGCGTACGTAAAACCCGAGCCGCAGGCCCGGCGATCACACAGGACATCGGTCCCTGCATGCCAAAACAGTCGGCCATGAAACTGGTGAGCTTGTGTGTGCGCCCAGAGCTGGTCGCACGGCCTGGGATCAGGCTGGTACTGCCCTTCCACATCAATGTCTGAACGTCGCCGTCTTGGGTGATCAGGCGATCACCGGGAAGAAGATCCTCAACCGCGATCGGGCCAATTTCCGTGTCCACCAGAGATCCACGTGTAAAGGCGCTAAATGCATCTTCGAATAGGGGGAGAGCTGGCGCGATGTGCTGGGTTTCAGCGACATTGCCATTAGGCAAAAGGCTGGCAACCTCAAACCGTCGCAACTGGGGCCGGTTGGAGGCACGCAGGGTCGCGGGATCTTGTAAAAGGGCAGAGGATTTCGCTACGCTGTTTGCTGCACGCTGTAACGAATGAGGGATCTCCATTGTCGTCGGACCTTTTTCAGTTGCGCATTTAGGTTGGTCCCCACCGAAACCCGAAATGCTTAGATTTAATTCTCTATGCTGAGAAAAATGAAGGATTTTGCATCAAATTGTCAAAAGAACTCGCTGGGTATAGTTAATATGCGTTCAGTTTCTGTTGTGCCGTCGGGCCGCATTCTACGTTGGCACGAGTATCGCCAAAATATCCTAAGATCCGGTAAGCGCGGTATTTTGCCCCCCGTGTAGGCTGGTGGAAACCTCGATCGTTTCATCCAAAACAGAGGCGGAAGATCAACGACTGATGTTCCAAAGCCAAAGTCAGGCGGTTTTGGCTGTTGCGGATGTTGAGTTGGTGGTGCTCTGGATAGGAGATCGACGACGAGCGATAGATGCTTGCCGGGCCGCACCGCGGGTCCACGGCATGATGACATTGTGGCCTTGCGCGCTTGCGATGATTGAATTCAAAAACTTGGTCTTGGCTGTCATTGCGCTTCTCCTGCCAGGCTATTGATGGCCCGTTGCTGTCGGTGTCCTAGGTATGAATAAGCAATGCGCCGCCAATGTGGCTGATAGGTGGAATTTGAGACTTATTTTCAAAACCTGGATGCCTGAGCTGTCATTGACCTGAAAATACTGGGTTATTTCTTGGTAGGTGCCCTAAGGGAAACGCTGGGGGTGGGAATTGTGGCAGGAATTTCGTGAGGTTGCCGCAATCTGCCCACCGACTTAGTACGCAAGTGATATCCCTGAGGCAGGAGAGGAAGCCTACAGCCGAATACAAGAGATTAGACGGCCATAGTCTGCTTCTTTTGCGTGGGTTGCGCGTCGGTACGAGAAAAAACGCTCAGGGTCAGAATAGGTGCAGTGCCGGGTCCATTCTGCGCTGCCGACGTCGGCCTGGCGAAGTTTGTGCAACCCCAGACCCGGAAGGTCGAACTGGTATTTCCCAGACTCTCCATTGGCAAAGAAACGAGCGTTCCCTGGGTCCTGCTTCATGAAATCATCAAAGAATTCCTCTCCGACTTCATAGGCACGTTGTGAAATGGTTGGTCCGATCACAGCGGCGGTGTTTGCGCGGTTGGCGCCTAGGGCTTCCATCGCGTCTAATGTGGCCTCTAACACTCCACCTAGTGCGCCACGCCAACCAGCGTGGGCCGCGCCGATGACGCCAGCCTCGAAATCTGCGAACAGGACTGGTTGGCAATCCGCGGTTAAAATGGACAGGGCGATGCCGGGGACATTGGTCACCATGGCATCCGCTTGCGGGCGATCTGCTGTCGGTGCTGTTATTGTCACCACATCGGGTGAGTGAACTTGATGAACCCCCGCGAGGGCTGGGCCGTCAACCTGCATGGCCTTGGCCACGCGCGCGCGGTTCATTTTCACTGCTTCAGTTTGATCCGAAGACCCGGTTCCGCAATTGAGGCCCAAAAATATCCCTGAAGAGGCGCCACCTCGGCGGGTGAAAAAGCCATGCCTGACCGGCAAAAGTGTTTCGGAAGTGAGAATTTCCAGCGTCATGCGTTCAATCCTGGTGGCGGTGTAGACTGTTTGGGGAATAGTCCCAGTACTTTGAACAGAGTTCCCATTTCCTGAGGATGGGTCAAGCGCTGATGTGCTGCAATCAGGCTGTCCAAGGTGGTACCAGAGAGCAGTGCAGCCAATGTCTGTGCACGCGCTGTAATGCCAAGCCGTTCCAGAAAGACACCCTGCGGTGTTACACGACTGTAGGCGCAGCCAGCGGTTTGGGCTGCCAGTGCCAGTGCCTCAAAATCGACATGAGCTGTCAGGTCAGCCTGTCCGGGGGTCGTCAGTGGGTCTGTCGATTCGTGACCACGTAGCGCCTGCAAAGTATCGCCTAATGCACGCCAGTCACCGTAGTCGATGATCAAAGCTGCCCCACCATGACTGGCGATGCGTTGCGCTATCCTGGCGACTATTGGTGCCGCTGCTTCACAAGTTTCGACCAGGTCGCCGTCGTGGGTGTCAGCCAGTCGATGGTCAAGTGCGGGTTGCGGGGCCAGAGGGCCGAGACCAAAGGTCAACTCGCCTTGCGCCCTGCCAATACGCTTTTCCCTCCAAGCTTGACCTTCACGCACGAACTGACGAATGGGCAGCGCATCAAAGAATTCGTTGGCGACCAGCCACAAGGGCTGATCAGGCAGCAAATCTACCGTGTCATGCCATTGTACCTGATAGGCGCTTAGTGCGTCCTGTTGTTTAGCCTGCAAGGTGGGGGAGGCTTCGACCAAAACAATCTGGGCCGCTTCGTGAAAGCCGGGAACCGATTTGGTGGCCCGCAGCAGATCGGCCATCAGGGTGCCGCGCCCAGGGCCAAGTTCAGCGAGCGTAAAAGCAACAGGGGATCCCTGCTCGAGCCAGCTTTGGGCCAAAGACAGGCCTAACATTTCGCCAAACATCTGGCTGATTTCGGGGGCGGTGATGAAGTCACCACCCGAGCCCAGAGGATCGCGGGTGGTGTAGTATCCGTATTTGGGGTTCAGCAGACACTCGTTCATGTAGTCGGCGACCGACAGAGGGCCGTCAGCGTCGATCCGCGCGATAAGATAATCTTGCAGGCTCATGCCAGTCTCGTTGCATTGGAGTGGGCACGTAGAACGAAAAAGACACCAATTATGATCATCGGAAGGGACAACATTTGGCCCTGAGTGATGCCGATCCCTTCGATTTGCCATGCCAGCCCCAGTGGGTTGCCGGGCGAAATGAACTGAGCGTCGGGCTGGCGGACAAATTCAACAAGAAAACGTGCGGCGCCATAGGTCGCAAGAAAGACACCAAGAACAAGCCCAGGCTTGTGAAAGGCGCCACGACGGTAGGCCAACCACACAAGCACAACGCTGAGAAAAAGCCCCTCGATCATGGCTTCGTACAATTGCGATGGATGGCGCGCGCAGATTTCCCCTACGGCCTGACCACAGTCCTGGGCTGCGTAGCCTGGAAATGCAACGCCCCATGGCAGATCGGTGGGGCGCCCCCAAAGCTCGGCGTTGACGAAATTGGCCAACCGACCAAGGAGCAAACCCGGTGCCACCGTGTGTGCCACCAGATCCGCCATGCCAAGTTTTGGGATGTTATGGCGAGACGCGAAGATCCAGCTGGCAACAATAACGCCAACCAAGCCGCCGTGAAAGGCCATTCCTCCCTCCCAAACTCGTAGGATTTGCAGGGGATCAGATAGGTAGGTGCCGGATCCGTAAAACAGCACGTAGCCCAAGCGCCCGCCCAAGATCACACCCAGAATGATCCAGGTCAGCAGATCCTCGACCTGTTCGGGTCGCATAGGCGGTGTTTGGTTGGGCCACAGTGCAGGACGTTTCAAAGCCGTAACTGCCAGCTGCCAAGCGATGACAATGCCGATTATATAGGCCAGCGCGTACCAGCGCAGGGCGAATTCCATTCCGCCTAGGGAAATCGAAAAAATCTCGGGCGAGAGGTCGGGAAATTGGATCATTGCTTGCATGGATGAGTGAATGCCTGTGCTGAGGTAATAAAGTCAACGTCTTGTCGTCGGTCGATTGCTTGCCCATATAGGGGTTAAGCCGGATATGGAGAAGACGATGCAGACACGAAATAAGATCATGGATGACATTTCGCAGCTTATGACTAACGCCATGGGCGTGGCCCAAGGTGCTAAGGATGAAGCAGAAACTGCGATGAAAGGGTTGATGGACCGCTGGTTGGCTGATCGCGACTTTGTGACTCGTGAAGAGTTCGACGCGGTGCGTGCGATGGCCCAGAAGGCCCGTGAAGAGAACGAAGCACTCAAGGTGCGTCTGGATGCACTTGAGGCTGGCTCCAAAAACTGACACCTGCCAGCGCTGCCTGTGCGTCCTTTGGGAGGCCCGACGGGGTGAAGGCAGCGCATGGACCAGCCTGGAAAGGTTGGATATGAGTATTTTTAGCAAAAAGAAGCGCAATTGCGCGCTTGTGAAAATGTCGGGAAGACCGCCGATGGAGTAGCGCGCCACTATATTGCGCTGAAATTCCAGTCATCCACAACTTATTGCAGTTATCCCCAAAATAAGGGTTGCCACAGCGGCCCTGTGGTCCCACCATATTTTGTATGGATACGGGGGCTAAACCCCGGCCAATAGAGCAATCAACTAGTGATTGAGGGCGTGGGGCTCTGTGTCGCTAGTGATTCAGTGAGGTGGCACCATGACCGTTTCAGAGCATCATTTGGAAGATGATATTCATCCAATTGATATCGTCGAACATCTGGCTTCCAATCACGATTGGGAATTTGATCGTATTGGCGACGACCAGATCGCCATGGCGGTCGAGGCGCAGTGGCGGACCTATTCGCTGACACTGGCCTGGTCAAGCTATGACGAGACACTGCGCATGGTGTGCAGTTTTGAAATGGAGCCGCCAGAAGATAAGCTGCCCAAGCTGTACGAGCTGCTGAACAAGATGAACGACGAGTGCTGGACCGGGGCCTTTACCTATTGGGCTAAGCAGAAACTGATGGTTTATCGCTACGGGCTGGTACTGACCGGTGGCAAAATTGCAGGGCCGGAACAGATCGACACTATGATTACGAACGCGGTCAGCGGTGCTGAACGGTTTTACCCAGCTATTCAGTTGATGGTCTGGGGAGGCCGTACGCCAGAAGATGCGATGCAAGTCGCCATTGCAGAGGCCTATGGCCGCGCGTAACACTCTGCCCTGAACTGAATGTCAGAGAGGGGCGAGCAGATGGACATGTCAGATATTGCAGCGCGGGGGCTGGTTCTTCTGGGCTGCGGCAAGATGGGATCGGCGATGTTGGCCGGGTGGCTTGAGGGCGGTCTACCAGCCAGCTCGGTCTCGGTGATTGATCCCTATCCATCAGACTGGCTGCAAGACACAGGCGTTTTGATCAACCAATCACTGCCTGCTTCACCGGCCATTGTGCTGATCGCGGTCAAGCCTCAGATGATGGGTGCAGCATTGCCAAATCTGCAACTTCTGGGTGGTGGAGGAACCTTGTTTATCTCTGTCGCTGCAGGCACTTCGATTGCCACATTCGAAGACATTCTGGGGGCGGGCACTCCTATAGTGCGGGCCATGCCCAATACGCCCGCGGCGATCCGCCGGGGTATCACAGCAATCATCGGTAACGATACGGCTTCTGCAATTGATCTGGATGGTGCTGAATTGCTGCTGTCTGCTGTCGGGCAGGTGGTGCGCTTGGACAGTGAAACGCAGATGGATGCAGTGACCGGCGTTAGCGGGTCCGGACCGGCCTATGTGTTTCACCTGATCGAAACACTGGCCGCAGCAGGCGAAGCACAGGGGCTTCCGGCTGAACTGGCAATGCAACTGGCCAAAGCTACTGTCGCGGGGGCAGGTGCTCTGGCCGAGGCCGCAGAAGAGAACCCCAGCCAGTTGCGCGTCAATGTCACCAGCCCCAATGGCACCACCCAGGCGGCGCTTGAGGTGCTGATGGACGAGGGTGATGGCTTTCCTACACTGCTGAACCGCGCTGTTGGGGCCGCAACCAACCGATCTAAGGAGCTATCGCGTGGCTGAGATTACTTTTGATGAGTTTTTGAAAGTGGATGTACGAGTTGGTACGGTGCTGCGGGCCGAACCATACCCAGAGGCCCGTAAGCCGGCGATTAAGTTGTGGATCGACTTTGGCGACGAGATTGGTGAGAAAAAAACTTCGGCGCAGATTACCGCCCATTACCAGCCGGAGACATTAATTGGTAAGCAGGTGATGGCCGTGGTCAATTTTCCACCACGTCAGATCGGTAAGTTCATGTCCGAGGTTCTAGTGCTTGGGTTGCCCGATGAAGGTGGCGAAATTCGCCTGATTGGACCGGATTGCCAGGTGCCCTTGGGCGGAAGGATGCATTGATGCGAGTATTGTTGTCACGGCCGCTGACGGCCGAGGTCGAGGCGCGCGCGCGGGCAGAGTTCGATGTCGAAATTCGCAGCAGCACTGCGGTGATGAGCGTAGATGAAATGCACCGTGCGCTGGTTGAGTTCGACGTGGTGATGCCGACGCTTGGGGATGCCTTCGATGCTGGTGTCTTTTCAACGGCACCTGAACCTCGGTGTAAACTGTTGGCCAATTTTGGCGTTGGGTACAATCACATTGATGTTGCAGCGGCGATGGCTGCGGGCATTGAAGTGACCAACACACCCGGAGCGGTGACCGATGCCACAGCGGACATAGCCATGACACTGATGCTGATGTCGGCGCGCCGCGCGAGCGAGGGCGAACGGCTGGTGCGCTCGGGGCAGTGGCAGGGATGGCACCCCACCCAATTGCTAGGACAACACCTGAGCGGCAAGCATGTTGGCATTGTCGGCATGGGGCGAATTGGGCAGGCAATTGCACGACGCTGCCATTTTGGCTTTGGTATGAAGGTAAGTTATCTAGCCCGCAGCGCGAAAGAGTTGGACTTTGAAGCTCAGCGTGCGGAGAGTTTGCTACAGATAGCGGCAGACGTTGATGTGCTGGTGACCGCCGTGCCGGGCGGGGCAGAAACGCGGCATATGATCGACGGTGAAGTTCTGTCGGCCATGCGGCCTTGGGCTCATCTGATCAACATCGCCCGTGGTGAGGTGATCGATGAGGCGGCCTTGATCGCTGCGTTGCAGGCTGGGCAAATCGCAGGTGCAGGGCTGGATGTCTATGAGTTCGAGCCAGAGGTTCCGCAGGCGCTGATGGCATTGGACAATGTCAGCCTGTTGCCACACCTGGGCACGGCAACCGAAGAGGTGCGCAGCAACATGGGCCATATGGTTCTGGATAACATCGCCGCATTTGCCGCAGGACAGAAACTGCCTAATCCTGTTTGAGGGTATGATTTGGGGCGCTGCCCCAAACCCCGGAGTGTTTTCAAAAAAATGAAGGCTCAGTACGGGCGCGCGGTCCTATCTGGCGGATAGATCGCCGACTGATTCGCGCCAATGGCGGCGGCATAGCGAAACATATGTTTCATTGCCGCCGATTTGCACTTGCTCCCCTTGGGTGATGGCATTGCCGTCTTCATCCTGCCTGATCACCATTGTGGCCTTGCGGCCACAGCGACAGATGGTGCGAACCTCTCGCATTTCGTCTGCTAGTGCCAGCAGCGCCGCTGATCCGGGAAACAACTGACCTTGGAAGTCGACGCGCAATCCGTAGCACAATACAGGCAGCTTCAGATCATCAACTGCTCGGGCCAGCTGCCACACCTGTTCTGAGGACAGGAACTGCGCTTCATCAACAAAAACACAGGCGATTTTTCCCTGCTCTACACGCGCGCTCACCATCTCGAACAAATCGTCCGTCGGCGAAAACATATCCGCCTCGGCGCCAATACCGATGCGCGATGCAATGCGACCTGTTCCGGCTCTGTCATCAAGCTGTGCGGTCAGCAGGTAGGTGTCCATGTTGTTTTCGCGATAATTGTGCGAGGCCTGAAGCAGAATCGTCGATTTGCCGGCGTTCATGGTTGAATAGTTGAAATAGAGTTTTGCCATGGGCGTGGTTTAGCGCCTGGGTCGCAGGGTTGAAACCTCAATTGCGATGTTCGGCGAAGATTACCCAAGCAGCAGGACGGATAAAATAAGCGCCGCCTGTCTGTTTTTTCCATTCCGGGCGGAACGACCCTGGGGATGGACGGATCAAGACAAAACAAGCGACGCTTTTGACCGAAAAAGCGGCCAAGGATCAGGATACTCACTCACTCCTAGTCCCTATTGGGCACCAAATGGGGAAATTCCATTCTTCACTCTTTAAGCTCCCTTATACCTGAGGGATAGCAAAGGTATTGCATTTCGATTACAAGGCAATAATGGGAAAAAGATCAGGCGGTTCCCCATGGAGCGCCAGAGCATAAGCCGGGGCGGTATTGATGGCGGAAATAGGCACTTATCTAAAGAAACATACAGAGGCCCTGGTAAAGGATGTGGGAATCGAGGCGGCTTGCCAGATTACCGGAAAGTCCAAGGCGACTTTGGGGCGGTACTATTCCGACAACGCAGAACATGCGGATCGCTTTATGCCGGTTGATGCCGTAGCCAAGCTGGAACAGGAATCCTCTTTTCCACATGTGACATCTGCCCTTGCAGATCTCAAAAAGATCTCGTTGTCGTATGATGACCGCAGACCAAACACGTCAGATAGTGGTGGCGTGAATTCTGACGTCATTGCCCTAAGCCAGCGGTTTGCCATGCTGATGAGTGAATACCAGTCAGCGATGGAAGACGGAATTATCACCGTAAACGAAGCCAAGCGTCTGCTACGGGAAACGGTAAACCTGCAACATGTCTTGATCGACATGAAATTGCACCTGGAAGAAGAAAGCGCCTGAAGCATCTGCTTTGAGCGATCAGTTCACGAAAAAGTCCTGTATCAGCATAAATGAGCCGTCCACGATTGATCGAGGACGGCTCAAACAAAATAGATCAAGGTCGCTTAGCCTTCTCGACGCAGGATGACTGAGCCGACCGAATAGCCTGCGCCGAATGAACAGATCAGACCCAAGTCACCTACGGACAAATCGCCAGAGTGCTGTGAGAATGCGATAATCGAGCCAGCAGACGACGTGTTGGCATAGTCTTGCAGGATATTGGGCTGTTCACCCGGCTCGGGCGTGCGGCCGAGCACTTTTTTACCAATAAAATCGTTCATCGCTTTGTTGGCCTGATGCAGCCACAGGCGTTTCAGGTCGGTGTTGGCAATGTCATTGTCAGCCATGTGGCCTGCAATGTGCTTGCTCACCATGGGCAGAACTTCTTTGAACACTTTGCGACCATTCTGCATGAATTGCATGTCGCGGCGGTCCTTTACCCCATCCGGGCGTGAGCGGCGCAGATAGCCATTGTTGTTGCGAATGTTGTTTGAGAACAGCGTGGCACAGCGTGTCGATAGGATTTCAAAATGTGCGCCCCGCACATCTTCCTTGCGTTCGATCAAGGTTGCGGTGGCCACGTCGCCAAAGATGAAATGACAATCCCGGTCGCGCCATTCCAGATGCCCCGAGCAGATTTCGGGGTTGACGACCAGCGCCGAACGGACGGAACCGGAGCGCACCATATCGGCCGCAGCCTGAATACCAAAGGTGGCCGAGGAGCAGGCGACGTTCATGTCAAAAGCAAAGCCCGGACAGCCCAACAGTTGCTGGATTTCAATCGCCACAGCTGGGTAAGCGCGCTCCAGATTTGATGCCGCGCAGATCACCAGATCCACGTCGGCCGCTGTGCGCCCGGCCTGCTTCAGCGCCTTGTGTGCTGCGTCCAGCGCCATTTCCGCCATGATAGACGGTTCATCATCACTGCGTTGGCGCAGTTGCGGGTACATAATGTCGGGGTCCAGCACGCCGGTCTTGTCCATCACATAACGCTGGTTAATACCGCTGGCCTTTAGGATGAACTCTTCTGACGAATGCGCCAGAGCGTCCATCTCACCCGCCTCAATCGCTTCGGCATTTTTTGCGTTGGTGCGGTCGGCGTAGGCGTTAAACGCCTCGACCAATTCAGCGTTTGTGATGATCAGCGAGGGGGTGAAGACCCCGGTGCCGGTAATGGCAGGAGTATACATGTGTTGGAACTCTGGCTGGTTCAGGGTGCTTACGATTTGGTCACTTTAGATAGGGGAGGTCAAGGTCAGGGCGCAGGTTCCGCAGGGGAAGTTCAGAAGGCACCGGCACAGCTCGGCCCCGTAAAGCTGCCAATTGTAAAAGAAAACCCCGGCCGCACGGACCGGGGTTTTTTGACATACAATCAGGGGGCGGATCACCCCTGAAGCGATTTCACCTCAACTTCACCCTCTGCCTGAGCCTTAATCGCCAGTGCGGCGGCGTTAGAACCCGCAGCGGTGGTGAAGTAGGGGATCTTGTCGTACAGCGCGACAGAGCGCATGTCTTTGCTGTCCTCAACCGCTTGCGCGCCTTCGGTGGTGTTCATCAGCAGCTGCACATGACCGTCTTTTAGCAGGTCAACCACGTGTGGGCGGCCCTCATAGACTTTGTTGACCAGTACACATTCTACGCCGTGACCGGTCAGCCAGCTTTGAGTGCCGCGAGTGGCGATCAGGGTAAAGCCCTGTTCGACCAGTACCTGTGCAGCCTCAAGCATCAGCGCGCCTTTGTCGGCGTCCTTGATCGAAATGAAGGCTTTGCCCGAGGCGGGCAGTACCATGCCAGCGCCCATCTGTGCCTTCAGGAAGGCGCGTGGGAAATCGCGGTCCCAGCCCATGACTTCGCCAGTAGAGCGCATTTCTGGCCCGAGCAGAGTGTCTACGCCGGGGAAACGAGCAAACGGCAGCACCGCCTCCTTGACTGAGTACCAAGGCATGTTGGGATCAGCCAGCGTCATCGGATCACCCAGTGGCAGCACGTCGTCATATTTGGCGTCAGCCTTGTAGGGGGCGCGCATCGGGAAGTTGCTGAGAGGCTCACCTGCCATGACGCGTGCCGCGATAGACGCAATGGCGCTGTCGGTGGCCTTGGCGACAAAGGGTACGGTTCGGCTGGCGCGTGGGTTGACCTCAATCAGGTAGATCACGCCGTCCTTGATGGCGAACTGGATGTTCATCAGGCCGACAACGTTCAGGCCCTTGGCCAAGGCAAAGGTCTGCGCTTTAATCTCGGTCAGGACGTCTTCCGACAGCGAGTAAGGTGGCAGCGAGCAAGCACTGTCGCCTGAGTGAACACCAGCCTCTTCGATGTGCTGCATGATGCCCGCAACGTGCACGTCTTTGCCGTCGCAAATGGCATCCACATCCAATTCAACAGCGCCAGACAGATAGCTGTCGAGCAACACAGGGCTGTCGCCGGACACAACCACCGCCTCGGCGATGTAGCGTTCCAGCTGGGCCATGTCGCGTACGATTTCCATCGCGCGGCCACCGAGTACATAAGACGGGCGGATCACCAGTGGAAAGCCAATTTCGCCAGCAATGGCCAGTGCTTCCTCGTCGGTCGAGGCGATGCCGTTGGTTGGCTGCTTCAGGCCCAGATTGTTGACCAGTTCCTGGAACCGCTCGCGGTCTTCTGCCAGGTCAATCGCATCTGGGGTGGTACCCAGAATTGGAATGCCGGAATCTTCGAGTGCATTAGCGAGTTTCAGTGGCGTTTGGCCGCCGAACTGAACGATAACACCGTGCAGGGTGCCGTTCTGTTTTTCGGTTTCCAGAATTTCCATTACGTGCTCATAGGTGAGCGGCTCGAAATACAACCGGTCCGAGGTGTCATAGTCGGTCGACACGGTTTCGGGGTTACAGTTGACCATGATGGTTTCATAGCCCGCATCGGTCAGCGCATAACATGCGTGACAGCAGCAGTAGTCAAACTCAATCCCTTGGCCGATCCGGTTTGGACCGCCACCGAGAATAACCACTTTCTTGCGGTCACTTGGCCGTGCTTCACATTCCGCCTCGCCCATCATTGGGGCTTCGTAAGTGGAATACATGTACGGCGTTTGCGCCTCGAATTCAGCGGCGCAGGTGTCGATGCGTTTGAATACGGCGGTGACACCCAACGCGCGACGGGCTTTGCGTACGTCGGTTTCGGTTGCTTCTGTCAGGTTGGCCAAACGGGCGTCGGTAAAGCCGAGCATCTTCAGATTACGGATACCGCGTTCGTCAGTAGGCAACCCGTTGGCGCGCACTTCAGCCTCTGCTTCGATGATCTCGCGGATGCGGGCTAGGAACCAGGGGTCAAACATGGTGACGTTGTGGATTTCATCATCCGACAAGCCATGGCGCATCGCCTGCGCAATGGTACGCATGCGGTCTGGGGTTTGCATGCCGATTGCCTTGATCACAGCGGCCTTGTCAGCGCTTGCATCTTCCCACAACCCGACTGACACACCGGGAATGTCGACTTCGTCAAACCCAGTCAGGTCGGATTCCATCGACGCCAGCGCCTTTTGCAAGCTTTCGTGGATGGTGCGGCCGATTGCCATAGTTTCACCAACCGACTTCATCGCGGTGGTTAGATAAGGCTCGGAACCGGGGAACTTTTCAAATGCGAATTTCGGGATCTTGGTGACGACGTAGTCGATGCTTGGTTCAAACGACGCCGGGGTGACCTTGGTGATGTCGTTGTCCAGCTCGTCCAGTGTATATCCGACAGCCAGTTTCGCAGCGATTTTGGCAATCGGGAAGCCGGTCGCCTTGGACGCCAGCGCAGAAGAACGGCTGACCCGTGGGTTCATTTCAATCACAACCATCCGGCCGTCGGCAGGGTTTACCGCCCACTGAACGTTCGACCCGCCAGTTTCCACGCCGATTTCACGCAGAACATTGACCGAGTGCGTCCGCATGATCTGGTATTCTTTGTCGGTCAGGGTCAGCGCCGGGGCAACTGTGATCGAATCACCGGTGTGAACACCCATTGGATCGATGTTCTCGATGGCGCAGACGATGATGGCGTTGTCGGCCTTGTCGCGCACAACCTCCATCTCAAATTCTTTCCAGCCCAGCAGGCTCTCGTCGACCAGGATCTGGTTCACTGGAGAGGCATCCATGCCGGTGCGGCAGAAGTGGACATAATCGTCGCGGTTATAGGCGACACCGCCGCCGGTTCCGCCCATGGTGAATGCAGGGCGGATGATGGCTGGCAGGCCGATGTCTTCTAGAGATTCGAGGGCAATGCGCACACCCTCATCCAAGTCAGCCTTGCCGTCGTCTAGTTTGGGGGCAGTGACGATTGTGGCACGAGGGTTTTCGATACCCAGACGATCCATCGCTTCGCGGAACAACTTACGATCTTCGGCCATTTCAATGGCATCGCGGGTGGCACCGATCATTTCGACGTCGAATTTCTCTAGCACACCCATCTCTTCGAGCGCCAGAGATGTGTTCAACCCGGTCTGGCCACCCATGGTTGGCAACAGAGCGTCGGGGCGCTCCTTCTCGATGATCTTGGCAACCACTTCGGGAGTGATCGGCTCGATATAGGTCGCATCAGCCAGACCGGGATCGGTCATGATGGTCGCCGGGTTCGAGTTGACCAGGATAACCCGGTAACCCTCTTCGCGCAGCGCCTTACAGGCCTGTGCGCCCGAGTAGTCAAATTCGCAGGCTTGGCCAATAACAATGGGCCCCGCACCAATGATCATGATCGATTGGATGTCGGTTCTTTTAGGCATGGCCATATTCCTTCGATTTTGCGCGAGTCAGTGGCGCCCCCAAGCGCCCAAATTGTCCTGCGTTATAGGGACCGCGCCGAAAGGTGCAAGGGGGATCGCAAATTGGTCTCAAATTGCCGCAATCACCTCTTTGTGCGCAATGCGAACATCGTTATAGCGTGGTCACGGACTGATGGAGTGCAACTAAGTGCGAATTCGCTTTGATCAAGGTCCCATGGGGGCAGGGACGTGTTTCGAGGCGTCACGAAGAATTATTCGGGCGGATGAACCTGATTCTGTCCCCGCTGCGTTGGCGGCTATGGATCAAGCTCGCAAAGAGGGGTTTTGGCTGGCAGGTTACGCCTCTTATGAATTGGGGTATGCGTTAGAGCTGAAACTTGCGCATCTGATGCCAGACAATCGTCGACTGCCACTGATCTGCTTCGGGGTTTATGACGCGCCTACGATGGTTGGGCCTGAAGTCGCAATGCCAAGCCCCGTAGTAGTGGTGGGACAATTAAAACCACGCTGGAGCTTTGACGACTACCTTGATCGGTTTTCGGTGGTGAAGCGCAACATCGGCGCCGGCGACATATATCAAGCCAACCTGACTTTTCCGATGGATGCGAGGGTCTATGGCAACGCCGAAGAGCTATATAAGGCTTTGAGTGAAGTGCAGACTGTTGGGCATGGCGTATTGGTTGAGCAAGTTGGATTGCCTGACGTACTGTCACGCAGTCCCGAATTGTTCTTTCGCACTGATGCTGATGGAGCAATCGAAACGCGGCCTATGAAGGGAACCCAGCCGCGTAGTGCGGACCCGGTAGAGGATGCTAGACGCCGTGCCTTCTTAAAGTCAGATGAAAAGAACCGCGCAGAAAACCTGATGATCGTGGATCTGCTGCGTAATGATATCAGCAGAGTTGCGGAACTGGGGAGCGTTCATGTACCAGATCTGTTTGCCATTGAAACCTACGCAACTGTGCATCAGATGGTGTCTACTGTGAGGGCCAAGTTGCGCCCGGATACTGGATTGGGTGACATCTTACGCGCGCTGTATCCCTGCGGTTCTATCACCGGCGCGCCGAAAATCCGCGCGATGGAGATATTACGTGACTTGGAACCCCACCCGCGCGAAATTTACTGTGGCTCAATCGGCTGGGCAGCCCCGGATGGGCGATCTGAATTCAACGTGGCGATCCGCACCTTGATGGTTGAGAATGGCAAAGCCACGTTGAATGTTGGCGGTGGTGTGGTTTGGGACAGCACGGCCGAGGCCGAATATGAGGAAGCCCTATGGAAAAGCCGATTTGCCCAATTGAGGCAGCCCGACCCGATCCGAGCTTCCGCCTGATCGAAACCTTTGGCTATGTGCCGGGGCAGGGGATCTCTCGAGCTGAATTGCATGTCGCGCGGGTAGTTGCCTCGGCGGCTGAGCTAGGGTTTCGTTGCAACAAGCCTGCGATTGAGGCCACGATGATAGAGGTCGCGGGAAATGAACCGCTGCGTTGTCGGTTGACGTTGGGCATCGACGGAGATCTGGAGGTGACAACTGCTCCAATGCCGAAACGCTGGCATATGCCGAACTTTGTCATTTCCGATGTACGACTTAACTCTGATGATCAGATGCTACGCCACAAAACCACCCGGCGCGCTCTTTATGACAAGGCTCGCGCGGCTTTGCCTGTGGGTACCCATGAAGCCGTCTTGCTCAACGAACGGGGCGAGCTGTGCGAGGGCACTATCACCAACATTATGCTGACGACGCCGGATGGTGAACAACTGACCCCAGCCCTTAGTTCCGGGTGCTTGCCGGGAGTTTATAGGCAAAGCATGTTGGACCATGGAAGATTACGCGAGGCGGTTTTGACGCTAACGGATCTAAGTGACGCACGGCATATTTATCTGATCAATTCTCTGCGCGGCGCCACACAGGCACTTTGGGCGCCGGAATGCGCTCAATTTGCCCGCTTTGCTTGACATCTGAGCCGCAACCCTGTGTATCGGCCCAGACGAATTCTGCGCGCCTGCGCGCTTATCCCATACGACGACCCGATTGACGAAAGGTCACGCCATGCACGCCTATCGCAGCCATACCTGCGCCGAACTGAACAAATCCAACGTGGGCGACACTGTTCGCCTGTCCGGCTGGGTCCATCGTATCCGTGACCACGGCGGCTTGCTGTTCATCGATCTGCGCGATCACTATGGCATCACTCAGGTCATGGCCGACCCCGATAGCCCGGTCTTTGCTGAGCTGGAAAAGGTACGCTCTGAATGGTGTATCCAGATCGAGGGTAACGTGCTGGCGCGTGACGAGAGCCTGATCAACAAAGCAATCCCAACTGGCGAGGTTGAGGTGTTCATTCGCGGCCTAGAGGTTCTGGGCCAATCCGAAGAACTGCCACTGATGGTGTTCGGTGATCAGGAATACCCTGAAGAAACCCGCCTGAAGTATCGCTATCTGGACCTGCGCCGCGAGGCGATGCAAAACAACATGAAGCTACGCAGCGATGTTGTCATGTCCATGCGCAAGCGCATGTGGGACAAAGAGTTCCGCGAGTACCAGACGCCGATCATCACTGCTTCGTCGCCCGAAGGTGCACGTGACTTCCTGGTGCCATCGCGTCTGCACCCGGGCAAGTTCTACGCCCTTCCGCAGGCCCCACAGCAGTTCAAACAGCTGATGATGGTTGCTGGCTTCGACAAGTATTTCCAGATCGCGCCGTGTTTCCGTGACGAAGATCCGCGCGCCGACCGTTCGCCTACCGATTTCTACCAGCTGGATCTGGAGATGTCCTTTGTTGAGCAGCAGGATGTGTTCGACACCATCCAGCCGGTTCTGCAGGGTGTGTTCGAAGAGTTCGGCGGTGGCCGCAAGGTGGATCAGGAATGGCCGCAGATTTCCTACAAGGACGCGGCTCTGTGGTATGGTTCCGACAAGCCCGACCTGCGCAACCCGATCAAAATGCAGGTTGTGTCTGACCACTTCCGCGGTTCCGGCTTTGCGATTTTTGCCAGCTTGCTGGAAAACGAAGGTACCGAAGTTCGCGCCATTCCAGCCCCCGGTGGCGGTGGCCGTAAATTCTGTGACCGCATGAACAAATTCGCCCAGGGTGAAGGTCTGCCGGGCATGGGCTATATCTTCTGGCGCAAGCAATCTCCGGATTCAATTGCGCAGGAACGTGGCATCACCGTCAAAGAAGTGAACGCTCTGGTCAAATCGGGCGAGATCACCTTGGGCAACGAGGCCGCTGGTCCGCTGGCCAAGAACATCGGCCCCGAGCGCACCGAGGCGATCCGCCAGCAGCTGGGTCTGGACGTGGGCGATGCGGCCTTCTTCCTGGGTGGTAAGCCCAAGGCGTTCGAAGCTGTTGCTGGCCGTGCCCGTACCGTCATCGGTGATGAACTGGGTCTGTCTGACAAGGATCGCTTTGCCTTTGCTTGGATCGTGGACTTCCCGATCTACGAAGCAGACGAAGAGACCGGCAAGATCGATTTTGAGCACAACCCGTTCTCGATGCCGCAGGGTGGTATGGACGCGCTGCTGGGCGACCCGCTCAAGGTATTGGGTTATCAATACGATTTGGCTTGTAACGGCTACGAACTGGTCTCGGGCGCGATCCGGAACCACCGCCCGGAAATCATGTTCAAGGCCTTCGAAATTGCAGGTTACGGCAAGGACGAAGTCGAAAAACGCTTTGGCGGTATGGTCAATGCCTTCCAATACGGCGCCCCGCCACACGGTGGTTGTGCCGCTGGAGTCGACCGTATCGTGATGCTGCTGGCAGACGAGGCCAACATCCGCGAAGTGGTGATGTTCCCAATGAACCAGCGCGCCGAAGATCAGATGATGAACGCTCCAAGCAATCCGACCTCGGATCAGCTGATGGAGCTGGGCCTACGGGTGATACCTCAGGATCAGTAACCCCACCAAATTACTATGTGATCAAAGGCTCGGGCATGTCCCGGGCCTTTTTTGCGAAAAACGGCAGGTGAAAAAATATCGACGGAGAACGTTAGCCCGTGCGTATAATTCAAAATGACCGGTACGATAGCTTAGTAGGCTGGTACATGGCACAAGAATTGACTGACCGGGAGCAAGTCCAAGATGTTTACGCCCGCCCTCGCAGAGATCCGGTTTGGATGCGGATTATCACCTGATCTACAACCGAAAAACTCGGTAGAGGATATGCTGAGGCAGCTTGCTGGCAAAGACAGCATGGCCCAAGCCCACCCAATTCAGGACTTTGACAGCTTCTGGCCGCAGATGACCGCCTTTGGTCAACTCCGTCGGAAACGACGCAAGGCAAGGGGAACCGATGCCTATGATGGTTTAAATCGTCAGTACAATTCCATGCGAAGAAAGGCCCGCGCCAATCGGACACGTTGGTTTGCTCAGATAATACTGCGACATTGCCAGACCAAAGACGGATTTCGCGAGAGGTTGGCTCTGTTCTGGGGCGACCACTTTACTGCGCAGGGCAAAAACGGCTTGGTGAGAACCTTGGGCGCACCCTATGTGGACACAGCAATCAGGCCGCTGGTCTCAGGCAATTTTGCCGATCTGCTAATCTCGGCTGTCACTCATCCTTTCATGTTGCAGTACCTGGATCAGCATCAATCAATCGGCCCCAATAGTCGGGTTGCGCAGCGATCAGACCGGCCTAACGGATTGAACGAAAATCTGGCGCGCGAGGTTCTGGAGCTTCATACGCTGGGTGTAGATGGGCCTTATACTCAACAGGATGTAGGGCAACTGGCCGAACTGTTCACAGGGCTTAGCTTTCGGTTGAAAACGGGGTTCCAGTTCAAGGCAAACACTGCCGAGCCGGGCCCTGAAACGGTATTGGGCAAGGAATATGGGGGCAATCCGGCGCAGTTGCGGTCGATCCATGCCGTGCTCAGAGATTTGGCAATACACCCAGCGACGGCCGATCATATCGCGCGTAAATTAGTGGTGCACTTTGTTTCCGACACGCCTGATCCCGAACTGGTTCGCCATGTAGCAGCGCGATTTCGCGACACCAATGGTGATCTCGCCCAGGTCTATGCTGCGCTGTTGGAACATCCTGCCGCCTGGGTCCCAGAATTGCGCAATGTAAAGCCACCATTGGATTTTATCGCAAGCGCCTGCCGGGCCCTTGCAGTTCGTCCAGCGCATTTGGAAAGGACTTCGCCCAAGAACCTCAACATGCGTCTGGTCACGCCGATGATCCTGATGGGTCAACGTTGGGAGCGGCCCAATGGCCCCGATGGGTGGCCAGAACAGGATACGGCATGGATCACGCCACCAAGTTTAGCTGCCCGAATTCGCTGGGCCATGCTGGCTCCACGTCAACTGATGAACCTTTTGCCACCCCCGGAAAGTTTTGTCGAAACCAGTCTGGGGGAGTACGCCGATGGGCCGGTACGATTTACCGCGCGCGCCGCTGAAACCCAAGCTGAGGCGATAGGGCTGATCCTGTCCTCTCCTGCCTTTCAACGCCGCTAATAGAAGGGCACAGCCATGACATTATCCCGCCGCCATTTCCTGACCCGTTCAGCCGTTATCGGGTGTTCTGCCGCTGCCAGCCCGCTGCTGACCCCTGTCAGTTTTGCTGCCGCCCCCTGGGACACCCGGTTGGTTGTGATCATTCTGCGCGGTGGTATGGACGGACTGGATATGTTGCAGCCATATGGCGATCCCAATTATGCAGGACTAAGGACAACACTGGCCGGAGGGCCAGAAAATGGCGGTCTGGATCTGGATGGTTTCTACGCGATGCATCAGGGGCTGGCGCCGTTGCTACCGCTGTGGAAACGACAGGAACTGGGGTTTGTGCAGGCCGTTTCGATCCCTTACCGCGACCGCCGCAGCCATTTTGATGGCCAGGACTTGCTAGAAGCGGGAACAACCGAACTGGGACAGGTTGGCGATGGCTGGCTGAACCGGATGTTGCAACACATGAGTGGCGTCGAAACCCGCACTGCATTTGCTATCGGACAGGGTGAGATGAAATTGCTGCAAGGGCCTGCGCAGGTTTCAGACTGGAGCCCGGACGCCGCATTGAGCCTGAGCCCACAGGCGAAACTGCTGGCAGAGCAAATGATGCGGAACGATCCGTTGTTTCACGCAGCACTGGCCGAGGCACTGGAACTGTCACAGGACGGGTCGATGATGTTGGGGCAGGCAGAGAGTGACGAAGCGATGGAAGAGATGACCATGCCCTCACCCTCACGAGGAAAATCTCATCTGAAGATCGCAGAGTTTGCTGCTGAACAGCTGCGCAACGAAACTCGGGTTGCTGCTTTCTCGATCAACGGATGGGATACACATTCCAACCAAACACGGGGGCTAGGGTCCGCATTTCGCCGGTTGTCGGACACGATTCTGACCCTGCGTGACGGGCTCGGGGGGGCAATTTGGGGAAAGACGGCGATTTTGGCGATGACGGAATTTGGCCGAACCGCGCGCGAGAACGGCACCAAGGGAACAGACCACGGAACCGGAGGGGCAATGCTGCTGTCAGGCGGCGCCATTCGAGGTGGTCGGGTTCACGGGCGTTGGCCAGGTTTGGCAGAGGTCGACTTGTTTGACCGGCGCGATCTCATGCCCACAACAGACGTGCGCGCGCAGGCGGCTTGGATCATGCGGGGGCTGATTGGCGTGGACCGATCCCAGCTGGAACAGGTGGTGTTTCCGGGGCTCGATATGGGTAACGATCCGGGGCTGCTATTGTGATCAGATAAAATAGGCAGTGCGGCCAAGGGGCCTTTGGCACGGCACCATAACTTGGGCAGAAGAAATCAGTTGGCTCGCTGGCTCGTCGATGCTGTGACTAACCCCAAGGGAACGACCCTACTGCTTGGTTGCCACCTAATTGCAGCAGCCAAGAAACCGGTCAGGTGTCAGATGGCAAGACCAGTAAAGAACCGGTCCCATCTGGATCATTCTCAGACCTGTTGCGGCGGATTTTACCCGCTGCCAACCTGGCCCTGCCATAAAGAACGAGGGCCAAAGTAACGGCAATAATCAGAGAGGTTTCCAGCACGTCAGATCGCGAGCTTCTGATTTAGGCGGTCTTGTACTAACCCAGCAATCCGTGCTGCTTCGGTGGTAACAGGACGGCCAGTAGATAGGGCTGTCGTTAGACCAGATGCAGCTTCTGCCAGTGGATTGTCACCAACACTACGGGCAACACCGCCCAAAAACTGTGCGACATAGTTCAGCATTTTGTCTTCTTGCGAGACATTCAAAACGTCTGCGACATGTGCCATGTCATCCTGAAAAGCCAGCAGGTCTGGGTGGATAACCTCATCCGGAAGATCAGTCGCGCCAACCGGTTGGCGATCTTCAGGCAGTTTCGACAGGATAGCCTGTTGGAATGCAGCCAGTGAGGTCACAGGTTTTGCAAGGAAACCGTCAGCACCAGCGGCTAGGGCAGCGTCGTAGCCAGTATCGTCACCAGAGGTCCCCAGTACGACGCCAACACGTGGGGTGGCGGCAACGGCTTCTTCGATAAGGTCAACGCCAGATCCGTCTGGCAGGCCTAGGTCAACAATCAGAACTGACGGGCGATAAACTTGCAAGTGTCGTCGGGCCGATTTCAGACAATCAGCTCTTCGAATGCGAGCGCCACTGCGCAGGCACAAAAGACGCATCGCCTCGCAGGCATAGCGGCTGTCTTCAATAACTAGGATGGTCAGCCCCAGTAGGGGGCGCCGGGTCGTGGGCTGGCGGTGTGCAGCGGCAAATAGGTCCGAATCGTCCATAACACTTGCTCCTTTCGACAGACGCCCTGACGCTAGGAAATCAAAGCTAATTCCCGGTTAACGCAGCGAATGCCCTTATGAAGTGTCGTTCAGAAATACTGGGCGCATTTGGCGCTCTTGCCGTAACGCGCGACAGCCAGCATAAACGCACCAAGTTTTTTGACAGGAGATACAATGATGATTGGTCGGTTGAACCATGTGGCAATTGCAGTGCCAGATCTTGACGCAGCGATGGCGCAGTACCGGGGGACCCTAGGGGCTACAGTTGGCGCCCCCCAGGATGAACCAGATCACGGCGTTACAGTTGTTTTCATTGAGCTGCCAAACACCAAGATCGAACTGCTATATCCGCTTGGCGACAACTCGCCCATTACCGGATTTCTAGACAAGAACCCATCTGGCGGCATTCATCACATCTGCTATGAAGTCGAAGATATCCTAAAGGCCCGCGATCACCTGCTGACTGAAGGCGCCCGTATTCTAGGCTCAGGAGAGCCGAAAATTGGTGCGCATGGTAAGCCAGTACTGTTTTTGCACCCCAAGGATTTTAACGGTTGCCTGGTTGAGCTCGAACAGGTCTAAGGCGAATTCGCCCCGCACCAACAGTCATTGGCGGGGCGTCAAACGGAGACACGCGATATGTCAATTACATCGGCACTGGTGCTTTATGCAGTGATCTGGTTCCTTAGCTTTTTGGTGATCATTCCGATCCGTTTGGAAACTCAGGGTGACAAAGGTAGCGTGGTGCCAGGCACCCACGCCAGCGCGCCTGAGAACCATTATCTGAAGCAAAAGGCGATTATCACAACCTTAATAGCGGCTGTCCTGTGGGCGGTGATCGTCGGCATTATCCTGTCGGGTGTGATCACCATCAGCGATTTTGACTGGATGGGTGTCTACAACGAACCGGGCTAATGTTCGCCTAGCTGACCACACTGACCAACAAGTAGCTGGCCATCGCAAACATGGCCAGCAAACTCAGGCTCATGAATAGTCCACGCAGGTTATCGCGGCCAGATATGTAGCTGTAGGTATAACCCAGCCGTGCCACGGCAAACCCGATCATCCAAAGCTTTGCAGCCCAGATATGGGGTGATGTGACGGCAAGGACGGCGGCCAGGAACACAAAATAGACCACGTTCTCAGTTGTGTTGCGGTGCGCATTGTGGTGCCGCTCCAGCTCTTGCCAACCCAGCTTTGAAATGTCCTGAGGCGTTGTTTTGCTGTTTCCCCATTCCTCTGGGGTGGCATACATGCGGAATTTGACACGGGTCAGTTCCGTTGTTGTCATCAGCCATGCATGATTGATGACAAGCAATGAACCCGCAACAGCCAGCGCCCAGATATGTTCTGGCGATGGCAGGGCAGGTACTGCAGGAGAGATACCAAACGCCCAAATATTGATCGCCAGGCCAATACCGAGAAGTACAAATGGATAGCCGATCACGATCAAGGAGACACGGCGTCTCTTGTCATTTAACTCAGTCATAATGTGTTCGCTCAAATAAGGATTTCTCTAACGAGCTTGCAAAATTATTGCCGTACAGTCCATCCGCAGCTCTTTACCCCCGCCGTTGCAGCGCGTGGAAAATATGGGTGAAGGTGGCCGCACCCAAGATTGGGATCACCAGGTTGAGCAACGGGATCGACAATGGCATGGCCATCAATGTGCCCGCCATCCAAATCGTCCCCAGATGCTTTCTACGCATTTTCTTGGCCTCAGGCAGACCAATGCGGCGCGCCGCGGCAAGCGTGAAATATTCGCGCCCCAGCAGGAAGCCATTAAGCCCCCAGAAAATGAACAGTGCGGCAGGCGGGAACAGGACATAAAGGATCAATGCCAAAACGTTGACTGTAATCAGCACCCCGAGGAAATTTACCGTATCTTTCACTGCCTCCCAAAATGGAGTTCTGCCCACCGAAGGCAAATAAGGGAAATGCTTGTCCTCTACTGCCTGTGCCACGTCGTCCAGAAACATCGACGTAATGGCAGATGCAACTGGCACCATCAGAAAAATCGACAGGATCAGCATGAAGATCAGCGACCCAATCGACAACAGATCATCCAGCCAACGCACTTCACCCAGCACAGGCACTGTTGCGTCTGGACCAACAAACCACTGGATCAACACCAGAAAACAGGCATAGGCCGCGATCAACAGCGCCAAGGTCAACCCGATGCCCAGGGCCAGAACTTTGCGGAACCTCGGATCCCCTGTCTGCGCAATGGCCTTGAAAAAGGAATCAAATATCATTCTGTCACCCAGGTTGTGATGGCTTCAACATTGGGGCGGGGGCGCTCCGGCGGTTTGGTCTTTTCGGTAGCGATATGAACCAGCCCGGCGATGCGCTCATTGCTAGCTAGTCCAAAGGCTTCGCTGCAGAACTCTGCATCATGGCTCGCCCAACCGGACAACCAATTTGCGCCCCAACCAGCCGCAAGCGCTGCGTTCAGTAAGCTCAGGCAAACTGCCCCAGCAGAATAGCTTTGCTCTATAGGCGGAACTTTGTCACTCGGGATCTGCACTTCAACAACCACGACAGCCAAATGCCCCAGCTCAAACTGGCTGCGGCCCTTGGCGATGTCTTCTGGCGATTTACCCAGACGCTCCCCAGCTTTGGATGTAAGGTCAGCCAAACGTGCCATAGCGCCATGCTCTACCACGATAAACCGCCAGGGTTCCAGCTTCCCATGGTCCGGAGTGCGCGCTGCTGCTGTCAGCAACGGTTCCAATTCAGCTCTGGTCGGCGCCGGTGCAACAAGCGTTTTGGCAGGGCGTGAGCGGCGATTGAGTAGGAACTCCAGAGCCGCAGAGTTTTGTCGTGGCATATGTAACGCCCTTTTACATTTCGTCTGTTCCATTTCGGCAGACCTAACAGGAATTTCAAGGCAAAACACAAAATTACCTGCGCGATAAGAAGGATCCGCTTCATCTGGCCAAAAATATCCCCGCCGGAGGCCAGAAAACCTTGGCAATCCCTAGCATAGCAGAGCAACACTTAGGCTATGGGGAAACCGAAAAGCAAAAACCTACCTGATCTGACCTATTTGGCTCAAGCCGGAGCAGAAATTGCAGTGCATGTTACCCCACGGGCAGCTCGCAATTCAGTTCTGGTCCGGGATGGACAGTTGCGGATCTCGGTGACTGTGGTTCCCGAAAATGGCAAAGCCAACGATGCTGTGCAGCGGCTTTTATCTACGGCCATGGGAGTGGCGGCATCCCAGCTGCGTCTAACACGCGGACAAACCGCCCGAGAGAAACTTTTTGTCTATTTGGGGTCCTCGCGGAGCTGATACACACCTTCAGGCAGGTCCAGCGCAACCGACAGATCACGGACTTGTTCGTGTGATAGCGTGATCAACTGAACCCTGTCCGTGCGGGGATCATATTGCTCAATGGTGACGCACTCGGCAAAGGAATTGATTGTGACGTCTTCCTGCAAAGGCGCCTCGCCTTCATCCAAAAGAGTGATCACTGTGGCGTCAAACTCATGTTCGATTGTAAACATACCACCAGCTTGCCCTGTGTCGATCCGTCTGGCAAGGCTTTGCAGCATCACGGTATCTTTTGGCGGATACTAGGGAATAGAGCACTCTGCTCAATTGATCCCACAGTTAAAATTCCTCTAGTATGGGCAAGAGCAGTGCAGGGGAGTGTCATGCATCGTCTATTGTTGTTGGTGGTTTTATCTCTCGCGGCCTGCGAGGTTTATGTGCCCCCCATCGAGGGGCCGGGCCTTGGCGTGCAACAACCCCGACCAACGGATCTGTCTGATGGCATTGGCCGTACAGCCTTTGCACCAGTAGCCCGCGCCGTCGAACCTGTAGCCGAACGCGAATGCCGGTCTCGCACGCAGGGACGCAACTGCAACTTTCTGATCCGCATTGATCCTGATCCCAAGGCCCCCGCCAACGCTTATCAAAGCTTGGATCGTTCAGGACGACCAGTGATCACCTTTACCCAAAAAATGCTAGCTGAGCTGTCTAACCCAGATGAACTGGCCTTTGTGATGTCCCATGAGGCAGCCCACCACATTCGTGGACATCTCGCCCGACAGGAACAAAACGCCCTTTCCGGTGCGATCATCTTTGCCGGCCTGGCGAGTATGGCTGGTGCCAGCGCCAGTGACATCGTCAACGCTCAGGATCTGGGGGCCATGGTCGGGGCCCGCAGCTATTCCAAGGATTTCGAACTGGAGGCAGACCAGCTAGGCACCATAATCACCCATCAGGCAGGATTTCGCCCCAGTGTCGGTGTCCGTTTCTTTGCTCGTTTACCTGATCCCGGGGATATGTTCTTAGGCTCTCACCCTGCCAACCATGACCGGGTACAGATCGTGCAGCAGACCATTCACAAATATAATTTGAACTGATTTATGCCCCGACCTACTCCTTCTGAATTACAGTTCGTGCAGCTGGGTGTTGTCCTGACCGATCGCGGCTCTCGTTACGCTGTGTCTGGTGCACCCGTGACCACACGCGCTGAAATCGACGCTGTCCTGACCGAATTGAAGCGAGATCGATCCTACGCCAAGGCCACCCACAATACCTGGGCGGCGCTGCTGCCAACGGGCGGACTCAAGGCAGACGACGGTGAAAGCGGTGCCGGCATGGTGATCCTCCGGATGCTGGAACGCGCAGACCTGCAAAGCCATGTGATCATCGTGACCCGATGGTATGGCGGTAAGAAATTAGGCGGAGACAGATTTCGGCGCGTACAAGACGCAGTCCGCGCCTATCTGGACGACCGGGGTGACGGCGGGTAACCGGGTTAAAGTCTTGACCTGAATCAAGGTCTGCCGGGTACGAATTGTTTAGCTGAACCAACATCAAAGTGGGTCAGGAGGCAACCTTGCAAGACACTGTGGTATTAAAAAAGCACGCGGCTCTTTTCGACGACATGGGGACCGCACTTGGCTTGGATCTGCAAACGCAGGCTATTGGCGGTGACCTCCCACTGGAGGAGATTTCCGAGGCCGTTCTACGCTGCACAAAATGCGCCCACCCAGAGAAATGCGCCCGTCTTTTGGCCGTCTCTGACTTGCAGGCCTCTGCGCCGCCTGACTATTGCCGCAACCGCGACTTGCTGGACAACCTGCAAGAACAAGTCGGTTGAGATCCAAGATTGGCGCCATGGAGGGGCCTCTCCTCAGCCAATCAATAACGCCTACACAAACCAAGAAAGCAAACCGAAGCCTATGAAAGACTTGGCAACAGAGCCAGCGCCGGCTGGGGATATCTACCGGCATATGTGGCTGTTGAAAACGATGCTGGCGAGTGTCGGTGTGGATCTGGGGCAGGCCTTAGCTGACGGTAGCCTGAATGTGGCTGCCTATAGCCAAATGCTAACCAAATGCCGCTTTGCCGGATGCGATAACGCTTGTGTGCTTTGGCAGGAAAAGAACCAAACCGGTGCGCCGCCAGAGTTCTGCGTCAACAAAGAGATGTTAGCGCGGCTATCAAACCCAAAGGCACATTCCAGCGCGTAGGCTAGACGTCCCTAAATCCTCAATCCCAGTAACACATATTTCTCCCTAAACTCTCCCGCCCCTGCGCCGTGTTTTGGCTACGCCAAACCCCATTGCAGCGTTGGGCATGGCGCCGCGTAGCGGCGCAGGGCCCAACGGCTGAAGGCATCTGTGATGCCGCACAGTCGGCGGGAGTGTTTATAACTTGCTGTGGCTGCCGTCGCAGAGCGGAGCCTTGGCCGAGTGTTTGCAGCCACAAAAGAACAGCTTGCCAGTTTTCTCGGCCGTGTATTTCCGCGGGTTGAATTCGGTACCCTTGTGAGATCCATCGCAAAAGGGCTGTTTTCCGGACTTCCCACAGGCGCACCAGAAATAGCTCTTGCCCTTGATCACTTCGACAGCAAAGGGCGCCTTTTGGGCGATGGTTGGAGGGGATGACATGGCTGGGGCGCTCCCTGACTGTTTGTGTTTCTCAAAGAGGTGCCCCGCATGTGCCAATCGTCAAGTCATTGACTTGTAACTACCGCGGCGGCGCGTCAGTTTGGCGGTATGAAATACTTTTTGAACCGACTGAAATACCGCATCATCTGGAGCTGGTCTGGCTGCCGTGACGCCTGGATCAACGAACACAGTTTCCGCAGCTGGGTCTGGGCCAATCTGGTCTCGGGTGGTTTTGCTCTGTGGCTGCCACTAGAAACGGGCGAGCGCGCGCTGATCCTGGCGCTGGGGGTGCTGGTGCTGGCTGCGGAATTGTTCAATACCGCGATTGAACGGGTGGTGGATTATATATCCGAAGAGCAGCACCCGCTGGCCGGGCAGGCCAAGGATGCGGGGAGTGCCGGGGTGGCCGTGGCGGCGGTTGCTGTAGGGCTGGCTTGGGTTGTTGTGCTGGTGGGGTTGGTTTGAGATCTACTTGAGCCAAATCAACGATTTGGCCAGCGCCCGACCCTTCCGACGGGAGGGCGCTTTGCAAAATGTAATTTTCGACTTCATGGGACAATTTGGGGGGCAGCAACCTCAACAAGACCCGTCTACACCCCCTCCACAATCACTACATGGCCGGTCGAACAACTCTGCCTCAACTCCTTCAACGGAGCATAGGCATCTGAATTGAAAAGGGCGCGGGCGCTGTCCATGTCGGGGAATTGAAACAGCACGATGCGGGTAGGGTTCCAGTCGCCTTCGAGCACCTCGTGGGCACCACCACGGGCTAGGTAGGTGCCACCCATCTCTTCGACCAGCGGTTTCACCCGTTCCATGAATTTAGCATAAGGCGCGGGATCGTGGATTTCGACGTCGTAGATCAGATAGGCAGGCATGGGCTTCCTCCGGTTGAATAGAGGGAGCCTATCAGGTGTTTTTGGGGGCTGTCGCCGGGGTGGCTATGGCGCTACAACGCCGGAAAGCGGCCCTGCCACTAACTGGCCGAGTTTCCGGGGCTCTGTCCATGCATTTCTGAAACTCTCGCTCAGAGAGCTTCTATTTTGAAATGCATCCCCATAAATCATATTCCCCGGCCTCATCGACCTCGACCGTGACCAGATCACCGACGTTCAGCCCATCAGTGCCTTCATCAATGAACAGGTTGCCGTCAATCTCGGGGGCGTCGGCCTTGGTGCGGCAAGTGGCGATGCCGTCTTCGTCGATGTCGTCGACAATCACCTGCATGGTCTGGCCAACCTTGGCTTCCAGCTTGGCCTCAGAGATCGCCTGCGCTTTCTCCATGAACCGTTCCCAGCGCTCTTGCTTGACCACTTCGGGCACGTGATCAGGCAGGGCGTTGGACCGCGCGCCGTCGACGTTTTCGTATTTGAAGCAGCCAACGCGATCCAGCTGTGCCTCGTCCATCCAGTCGAGCAGATGTTGAAATTCTGCTTCGGTTTCACCGGGATAGCCGACGATGAAGGTCGAACGCAGGGTGATGTCGGGGCAGACTTCGCGCCAGGCGGCGATTTCGGTCAGGGTTTTGGCACCAGCCGCCGGGCGGGCCATGCGTTTCAGGACGTCGGGGTGCGAATGCTGGAATGGGATGTCCAGATAGGGCAGCACCGCGTTGTCGGGGTCGGCCATCAGTGGGATCAGGTCGCGCACATAGGGGTAGGGGTAGACATAGTGCAGGCGGATCCACAGATCCTGCGCCGCGCCCAGTTTGCCCAACTCGCGAGTCAGGTCGGTGATGTGGCTGCGCACCTCGCCGTCTTTCCACGGATTCACATCATAGCGACGATCCAACCCATAGGCCGAAGTATCCTGCGAGATGACCAGCAGTTCTTTGACGCCCGCGCCCACCAGCTTTTCCGCCTCGCGCAACACCGCATGGGCTGGGCGTGACGCCAGCTTGCCGCGCATGTCGGGGATGATGCAGAATTTGCACTTGTGATTGCAGCCCTCGGAAATCTTTAAGTAGCTGAAATGTCTAGGGGTTAGCTGCACACCAGTGGCAGGCAACAGGTCCACAAACGGGTGCGGATCAGGCGGCACGGCAGAGTGTACAGCGTCCAGAACCTGTTCGTACTGGTGTGGGCCAGTGACAGCCAGAATACGCGGGTGGTGTTCGCGGATGTAATCCGGTTCAGCCCCCAAACAGCCGGTGACAATCACCTTGCCGTTTTCCTTGAGCGCCTCGCCGATGGCGTCCAGGCTTTCGGCCTTGGCACTGTCCAGAAACCCGCAGGTGTTGACGATCACCGCATCGGCCCCGGTGTAGTCGGGTGAAATCCCATAGCCCTCGGCCCGCAGGCGGGTCAGGATACGCTCGCTGTCGACTAGGGCCTTGGGGCAGCCCAAGGACACCATGCCAAGCGTCGGCTGGCCGTCACGTGGTGCCTCTCCGATTTGCAGTTTCGGGGCAAGATCGGGGCGGAGCTCTGGCGGATTGCTGGATGGGTTCTGGGTCATGAGCGCGCATATATCAGGAATGCCGCAAGAGGCAAGAAAAACGGGGGTGATATGCGTGCACCAAGCGTGCACCACCTGTGCACCGGGTTGCCGTATTGTGTCAGCGACGTAACGCTGCTCCTTGTAGCAAATAATACTAGCAGGGCGTGAAGGACACTCTGACGGAGAAGACCCGTTACTGTCGAGGTTGCACTGGTCAGAAGAGGCCTATGAGTTTTGTTGATTAGTCACCTGACAGATATACCATTGTCTCTTCTCAACTGGGCGAGGTTGTAGGTCGCGGGTCATTGCATCGGTGAGAGCATCGCTAAATCGGAGTACTGAGATGGAAACCTTCACGACCTCTGCATTTGACCACAGTCAATATATGCCCCACGGCATGTGTTACTTATGGCGCCCTGATGTTCTCTGGCCGACAGCTATTTCGGACATGGTGACCGCAATGGCCTATCTAGCCTTTGCATTGGCTGTCATCACTTTTGTTCGCAAGCGAGCAGATCTTCATAACCCTGCGTTTTTCGTTCTCGCCGGCTCAGTCATTTTCCTGGCCTGTGGCATGTCACACCTGTTGAGTGCTGTAGTGATTTGGAACCCGCTTTATGGGTATTTGGCAGTCGTCAAAGTACTGGTGGCTGTTAGCTCCGTCGCAGCGGCGATACTGATTTGGCGGTTACTGCCTGTATTTTTAGCTATTCCCAGCCCCGATGTACTTGAGGCCAAGAATAGGGAGCTGGAAAGGGAAATTAAGTTCCGCATTAAAATGGAGAAGGTAGCGAAAGATTTAAATGCTCAACTGCTGGTTGCTCGCGATGAGGCTGTATATGCCAATCGGGCCAAAGGTGATTTTTTGTCAACAATGTCTCATGAAGTTCGAACCCCGATGAAAGGCGTTCTGGGTACGGTGAAACTATTGCAACAGACCAGTTTAAGCCAAGAGCAGGAAGATTACGCTAGAATACTGCGCCGCTCTGGAAATACGCTAATGACGATCATGAATGATATTTTGGATTACTCCAAAATTGAAGCTGGCGAATTAGCACTTGAAAATTCCAAGTTTAATGTAAGGCAGTTGATCGAAGATAGTGTCTCTCTTTTTGATGTCGAGGATGTTGATGGTATTGAATTGATCGTAGAGGTAGATTCAGCGCTGCCCGATGAACTAATCGGTGACCCAAATCGGTTGCACCAGATAATTATAAACCTACTTAACAACGCATTTAGTTTTGCTGCTGAAGCGAGCGTTTGCCTCAAAGTAGATGTTGAACCTTCTGATGGGCTTTGTTGCACAAATCGGTTGATGGGATTCACTGTATGAATCCAGCGTGATAGTTGGGGTTCATGAGCAGGTGGACACCGACGACTTACAAG
>NZ_QHLQ01000074.1 GCF_011813015.1 Parasedimentitalea denitrificans
CCGGGCTGAACAGTGGCAATTCGGGTTTCATTCCCCACGTCGCCAATGGCCACGCTTAATGGTCCTGTTTTGTCGACAAGCGAGGTCACGTAAAAGCCCGCCCAGTCCTCTGGCACAACCGCTATGTTTTCGACCCAAACCGCGCCGCCACCGAACGGATTGCCCACCCGGTGGTTGCCGGAGTTTACTAGGTATTGCAGTCCCGCGTTGGGATTGTGTACAAAGGGTACTCCCATCAGACCGGCACCTCATTGTTCAGGATAGCCGCAACCCGTGGTGCGGTTAGCAAGTCTTGGCTCTGCAAGTACCCCAGCCCCTGGCCGACCATACTGTGGTCTGCTCGGATCGTCTGAGTTACCTTCACCATGTCGAAGAAATCGAAAACTATAGCGTCTGTGGCCTGGGCATTCCGAATGGCGATCCGTTCCGCTGGGGTGAACAACAGCATGAACTCTGAGGCCGTCCAAACGACTGCAGGCACCGGGGCAGGCACGTCCCAGTCCAGTGTGACGGGATTCCAGCCCAGAGTAGGATCGGGCGGGGCTGGGAACAGTTTTAGAGTACAGTACGGTACGGTCTCGCCCGCTTCTCGACGGAGGTTACGCTCCTCCAAAAATTCCTCGGGGGTTTTGTCGGTGGTGCCACTGGATCTTAGGTTCCCAGTGACATCATCGTATACAGCAGCCCAACCCATATTAGCCTCCTTTATGCGCTCACGGCGTCGGGAATTGTGAGATCCATGGCGTTGAAATTATAATTACCGGCATCCGACAGAGCGATAGAAGTTGGATTGCCGGTGCCGGGATCTTTCAGGGTGTTTG
>NZ_QHLQ01000075.1 GCF_011813015.1 Parasedimentitalea denitrificans
CGGATTTAGCCTATCGCCTCTGTCTTGGGGATGCCAAGTGCAGTAAAGCCGTTGAGGATCGCGGCTCGGATTTGGATCTCCGCGATCTGCCGACCGAAGTCACGCGCGGAGAGGCGCTGACCAAGTAGTTTTAAGCAATGCATCTTTGTCTCGACGCGGCTTCGGCGGTGGTATCCGGTCACTTGCCGCCATAATGCACGGCCCAGATACTTTGATGCCCGAACAGCTTCGTTTCGCGCCCTAGCTCCGGGCGTGTTAGGCCTCCACAACTTCGCATTCTTACGCGGTGGAATGACAGCATGGGCATTGCGAGCTGCAATTGCATCGTGGCATTTGCGGGTATCGTAAGCCCCATCTCCGGTGACACTGCCAATCTCTTCGTCCGGTGGGATCTGATCGAGCAGGTCAGGTAGCATGGGTGCGTCACCGATGCTGCTACTGGTGACCTCGATGGCACGTATTTCCAGTGTTTCTTCATCGATACCAATGTGGATCTTGCGCCACAGGCGGCGTTTAGGGCCGCCGTGCTTGCGGGCATTCCACTCACCTTCGCCCTCCGCTTTGATACCTGTACTGTCTACCAGAAGGTGCAAGGCCCCGATGTGCCTCGGAATGGGATCGCAATCGATAACGTTCTCTGCCGTCGACACAAAGTGCTGAAGTTCGGTACTGTCCAGCTCAGCCCGGCCAATTCCAGCAAGCTTTCAACAAACCCAGTCGTTTGCCTCAGGGGCAAACCAAACAGCACTTTGATCGTCAGACAAGCTTGTATCGCGGCATCATTATAAGACTGCTGACGTCCCCTC
>NZ_QHLQ01000012.1 GCF_011813015.1 Parasedimentitalea denitrificans
TTTACTGCACTTGGCATCCCCAAGACAGAGGCGATAGGCTAAATCCGTCCGGTGTCAGGGGAGGTCCGACCTCAACCCTATTTGTGCAACAAAGCCGACTACGGGCGAACGGCTCCACACTCATTGATTGAAGTTAGATTAGGTGATTTAACTTCTGGCAAAGTGGCAGCACATGTACTGTTAGCCAAGGTCTGGTGGAGCGCATATTGACAGAACAAATAGATAATAGTGCCGGATCAACCCCGCCAACCCCAGTAACTCCAGAACCATCAATACCCGAGGTAGTAGAGCCAGCTGCACCAGTGATGGACTGGCTGCCAACAATGCTTGATTTCTTGGCACGACTGATCGAGGCCGCAGCCTGGCCTGGGGCCTTAGTGATCACTGCTTTGATTTTCCGCAAAGAGATCCGTGATATTGCGGGCAATTTGCGCAGCCTCAAATGGGGCGACAAGGAAGCCATTTTGAAAGCATGGAAAAGG
This sequence comes from Parasedimentitalea denitrificans, assembly GCF_011813015.1. GTDB lineage: Bacteria > Pseudomonadota > Alphaproteobacteria > Rhodobacterales > Rhodobacteraceae > Parasedimentitalea > Parasedimentitalea denitrificans. The sequence continues at coordinate 483 of NZ_QHLQ01000012.1, forward strand.
TAAAATCAGCTGCCAAAACCTTGGATCCGGTGCAGGCGGAAAGCGACCCGCAGGCCAACCTACTGCTGCAAACATTGTATGAACAGGCTGAAACCTTTCCCGCCGCAGCGATGATGCGGGCCTTTCAACACGTAGAAAGCCACCTAGATATCCTTTTGGAGAAGAACGCCGCCGGTGACCAGTCTACCCTTCCAGAAGCCGCAAGGAAGTCGAAAGGGGTTTTGCGCACCCGCTACTTACAACTTTGGGCGAAGACCAATGGGCTGCTTCCGAAAAACGCATGGACCACATTTGAAGAACTGCGCACGCTGAGAAATCGGGTTGTCCATGAACGGGAAGGTCTTGTTTCTGTGCAAATGGCACAAGATTATATTGCTGTAGCAAGCGAGCTGATGGTCAATTTGTCTCAAAGTCTAGGTGCTGCAGAGCCGGTTCAGAGCGACCATCCCGAGGAATGATCGCCACCAACAGGGGCAAAAATACGCACGATAAACCGTGCAAGTCACATTACTACTTTGGAGGGGAGGCGCTGCGAAATCCGCCGGGAAAAAATAGAGAAGAACAGGGGGCGAACAGATCGGCGGTGATTTTGACGCAAATCTGACACAAGGTGATATATGAAATCGATAAGTATTTATAAAGTATCAATAAAATCAAATGACCTAACCTCCTCCTAAGGGGCAGGTTATAGGTTCGAATCCTATCGGGGTCACCACGGTCCATCCTAGTGTCCACGGCTTGCGCTCTTGCACGTGATGTAAGAGATTGCTGCTTCAACGAATAGGGAGACCGTGTCATGATCATCTATGGGTTGAATACCTGTGCCGATTGCAACAAGGCGCGCAAGGCGCTGGAGGCGATTGGTAAGGATTTCACATTTCGCGATGTGCGCGCTGAACCGTTGAGTGAGGCTGAGCTGGGCGTGTTGATCGCTGAATTTGGCGATCGGTTGGTGGATCGGACAACCAATGACTGGCGGGGGCTTAGCGATTGGCTAAAGCACTCAGAGGCCGAAGATCAGATAACTGCCAAACCCAAACTGATGGCGCGTCCGGTGTTTCAGGATGGTGACAGCTGTTATCTGGGTTGGGACGAAACAGTGCAGGCGGCTGTGTTAGCCGAGTGATGCAATGCGCAGGCCTGTTTAGGGTCTAAACGCGGTAATTTTAGGAAAGATCTCCGACATGAGCATCCCTTCACTTGGCCCTGTCTCCGAAACGGAACGTTGGATCGGGGCGAAAAATCACCAGAGCTATCTGGTGGATAATGCCCTGAAGCAGTTCGATTTCTTCCGGCCCAGTCTGCAAGATAAGGCCGGATTTCACGTGTTGGCGCAGGATGGGGCGGTGCTGGATAGCACGGTGCAAGAACTGCACACGACTACGCGGATGGTTCATTCCTTTGCCTTGGGGAAAATCGCCGGTGTCGAAAACTGTGATGAGATGATCGATCAGGGCATGCGGTACCTGTTCAGCCACCACCGCGACCGCGAACACGGTGGGTTTATCTGGGCGCTGGACGGTGATCAGGTTCATGATGATCGCAAACTTGCCTATGGCCATGTATTTACGCTGCTGGCAGGGGCGAGCGCGCAGGCTGTGGGACATCCCGATGGCACCAAGCTGATTGATGATGTGGACGCGGTTCTTGATCGTCACTTCTGGGAAGAAGACCACGGGCTGTTCTGTGATGAGTGGAACCGCGACTGGACGCCATTCTCAAAGTACCGCGGCATGAACGCCAACATGCATGGCACCGAGGCGCTGCTGTCTGCCTATGAAATCACCGGCCGGGAAAAGTATCTGGATCGTGCTGGGCGTATTCTAGGCTTCTTTCTGGGCAAGGTCGCGCCTAGCGAAAACTGGCGCCTGCCAGAGCATTACTCTGAAAGCTGGGCAATTGACCGAGGTTATAGCGGTGATCCGATGTTCCGACCGGCTGGCACCACGCCCGGTCACTCGTTTGAGTTGGCCCGGCTGCTGCTGCAGTATTGGGATCTCAAAGGGCGGCCTGACGATGGATCGTTGCACACGGCCCGCCAGTTGACATATCGCGCGCTTCAGGATGCTTGGGATGAGCAAAAGGGCGGGTTGGTTTACACGCTGAATTTTGACGGCACACCGGCGATTTCGGATCGATATTGGTGGCCAGTGACCGAAGCGATTGGTGTGTTGGCGGCCCTGCTGAAATGTGATCCGCAGCCCAGTGACGAAGTTTGGTACCGCAAGCTGTGGATTTTCGCAGACCAGCATTTCGTTGATCACGATCGGGGTGGCTGGTTTCCTGAGGTCGATGACAACGGCCAGCCGACCGCTACCCAGTTTCAGGGGAAGCCCGACATATACCACTCTATTCAGGCGGTTTTGTTTCCACTGACCGCTGGAATTTCCAATGCCTATAGTGGGCTAGAGGGACGACTGAAGTCGTAACTCTATCGTGGCATCGGATTGGAAGAGGTGTTGTAGGCCTTCCAATCTGTAATCTCAGGATAATATTTCTGTCGCCAGCTGCGCACACGTGGGTTCATGACACGGCGCCACAAGGGCGGGATCATCGCGGCAACTGTCATGACTGGATACCCGTAGGGAAGTTGCGGTGCATCGTTGGTGGTGTGGTTCTGCAATAGCGGAAAACGTCGGTCGGGTTTGTAGTGATGGTCCGAGTGTCGCTGCAGATTGATCAGTAGCCAGTTTGACGCCTTTTGTGCCGCGTTCCAGGAATGGCGGGGCTGCACATGCTCATACTTGCCGTCGCCTAGGTGCTTTCGGGTCAGCCCATAATGTTCGACATAGTTCACCAGCTCTAGCTGCCAGATCGCGACGCCTGCCTGCACCAGAAACAGCCCAACCCCGGCCCAGCCTCCTAACAGAAACGCAAACGTCAGCATGCCAATCTGGAGCGCCCAGTAGCGGAAAAATGGGTTGGACATATCGGTCCACGGCAGGTCTTTGCGCGCCAACATCGCCTTTTCGGCGTTAAAGGATGAATGCCAGCATTGTTTCAGAACGCGGGGATAGAACCGGTGAAACCCTTCATTATATCGGGCGGTTACCGGGTCGCGTGGGGTGCCGACATAGCGATGGTGCACCAGCAGGTGCTCGGACCGGAAGTGCGAATACAGCACCATGGCCAGCAGGATATCCCCTAACCACCGCTCTAGCTTGTTCTTCTGGTGCATCAGCTCGTGACTGTAGTTGATGCCGATAGTCCCCGATAAAACGCCAACCCCAAAGAACACGCCGAATTTCCCGATGCCTGACAGATGGTCAGCGCGGGTCACGTACCAGATCAGCCCATAGATCATAACGAACTGTAGTGGCACCCAGGCGGTGGTCAGGGCCTTGTACCAGGCCAAATCGTCATCCGGGGTTTGCGGGTCGGCGTTTTCCAGGTTCAGACCAAAGATGCCGTCTAGAATCGTGAACAGATACCAGGTTGCCAGCGGTGCCAGCAGGATTGCCCAACCACCATAGGCTGCTCCTATCCAAACCAGTGGCAGCAGCGCAAATGACATCCAGAACGGCAGCGCGCTTTGCCAGCGGGCAAGGGTTTGCGAGGCGATCATCGGGAGACTCCGGGTGTGTCAGCGTTAGGTGGGCAAATCCTACGCCGGATTGCTAAGCAACCCAAGGGGGTTACTGGCCATGCCACAGGTCAAACGCCTTGCGCATGACTGTGGGCAGGTCGGATGGGCGAAAGTCATTGGCCGCAATACGAAGGTGTCCATCGGCCGGGCTGTGATGAGGTGGCAGTTCAGTCACCATCACCTGCAAGATCAGATGGAAATGAGTAAAGGTGTGACGCACCTCACCGCCCAAATCCCGCCAGTTTGCTGCAAACGGGGGGGTGGGCTCGGGCGCTTCGGACCATTCGGAGCCTGGCCAGCCAAGCATGCCACCCAGTAACCCCTTGTCTGGACGTCGTTCCAACAGCCACTCGCCGTTACTTGCTTGGGCCAGATAGACATGGCCACGTCGGGTTGGTTTCGGCTTCTTTGGTGTCTTCTTTGGGAGCTCAGCAGCTTTTCCCGCGCTGCGGGCCAGACATGGGTCGCGCCACGGGCAAATACCACAGGCCGGAGACTTCGGAGAGCAAATGGTTGCGCCCAGATCCATCACCGCTTGCGCATAATCGCCGGGGCGGCGGTCCGGGGTCAATGCCGCAGCCAATGTCTTTAGCTGAGGTTTGGCCCCCGGCAACGGGGCATCAATGTTGTACAGCCGCGCCATGACGCGCTCGACATTCCCATCCAGAACTGTTTCAGGCAGGTCATACGCGATCGAGGAAATAGCCGCGGCGGTGTAGGGGCCGATGCCCGGCAGTTTTAGCAAACCATCATGGGTCGTTGGAAAAACACCAGCGTATTCATCGGTGACCACACGGGCACATTTTAGCAGGTTACGGGCACGGGCGTAGTATCCCAGACCGGCCCATTCCCCCATCACGTCGCCATCTTCGGCGCTGGCCAGGTCCTGAACTGTCGGCCACCGATGGGTAAAGCGGTGGAAGTAATCTTTGACTGCCGCCACTGTCGTTTGCTGCAACATGACCTCGGACAGCCAGATGCGATAGGGGTCGGGCGTCACACCAGAGGCGCGATCCGAAGGGCTGACCCGCCAGGGCAGGGCACGCGCATGCTCGTCGTACCAGACAAGGATCTGATCGCTTAGCCCTAGTGCGTCATCGTTCAGGTCACGCATTCTTTACCCCTTATGCTGCGGTTTTGCTGGTCCCTGTCTCTGCGCTCTTTACAATAGGGTCAACAGTCACGCAAAACCACGGTCATGGCATATAGACGATCCTCCACACGCGGGTTTAAACGCACCGCCTCTCTGCTGAACGAGCAGATACGTAAAACTGGCGAAAGCCGCGGGTTTGCGGTGTCACGTCTATTGACCCATTGGGCCGAGATCGCAGGCGAAGATATCGCCGCCATCGCGCGGCCAGTGAACGTTGGTTATGGCCGGGGTGGTTTTGGCGCGACGTTGACGGTTCTGACCACAGGGGCGCAGGCCCCGATGTTGGAAATGCAAAAGGAACGTTTGCGGGAAAAGGTGAACGCTGTTTATGGCTATAATGCCATTTCCAAGGTGCGGATTACCCAAACTGCACCCACCGGGTTTGCTGATGGGCAGGTTGAATTCCAATATGCGCCTGTTGAGCGGGCCAAACCCAAACCGGATCAGCAAGCTGTGGCCGATGCGGCCGAGGCGGCGACCGGAGTTGAAAGTGATGAATTGCGCCAAGCGCTAGAGCGTTTGGGGCAAAATGTGTTGAGCAATAATAAAACCCAAGGAAAGGGGACTTAATGGCCCGTTTGATGACTGGTGTTCTGGCTGCAGCTGCAGTCGCTGTTGGGGGCTATGCCCTGATGGGATCTAAGACACCCGGTACCGTACCAGAGCTTCCGTTTGTCGGAGCCGCCACCGCCCAAGATGCAGCCGAGGTCGATACCTCGACGATCACCGAAATGGTAATGGGTGCCGAAGATGCACCAGTGACGCTGATCGAATATGCGTCATACACCTGCCCACACTGCGCTAATTTCCATTCGGGCCCGTATAAGCAGCTAAAGGCCGATTATATTGACACCGGTAAGGTCAAATTCATCTACCGCGAAGTGTATTTCGACCGTTATGGCCTGTGGGCGTCGCTGATTGCGCGCTGTGCCGGCCCCGAGAAATTCTTTGGCATTTCTGACCTGATCTATTCCGGCCAGTCCACCTGGGCCCGCGCTGGCGGTGCATCCGAGATCGTGGATGAGCTGCGTAAAATCGGTCGTTTGGCCGGACTGGAAACAGAGCAGCTAGAGGCCTGTCTTGCGGATGGTGCCAAGGCACAAACGTTGGTCAGCTGGTATCAGGAAAACGCGGAAGCGGATGGCATTCGCTCAACTCCGTCGTTCATTTTGAACGGCACAGCTGTAGCGAACCAAGGCTACGATAGCTTCAAGGCGTTGATCGACGCCGAGCTGGACGGCTAACGACTTTAGGCTCGGCGGCAACGCCGGGCCTATTCTGCGGGTATTGGTATCGAATCCCGTAGCTTTTGGCGCAGGTCCTTGTCCTGTGCGATCTGCAGTCGAACAGGCAGAGTGATCACCTTTGACCGAAAGCTGGCTGGCAGGCGCACTGCGTCTTTTTCAGTGGTCACCAGTTGTGCACCCAAAACTTTAGCCTCGGCTTCAAGTCGGTTCATCAGTGCAGGTGACAGTGTTTGATGATCTTCCAATGCTTCGGCACGGCGGATGTCGGCGCCTAGCGCTGTCAGAGTATCAAAGAACTTTTGCGGATAGCCAATGCCAGCAAAGGCCAGCACCTTGGTCCCGTCCCATGGCATTCCGGTTTCCAGTGGCTGCACCGCGCCGGTAAAATGCGGAAACCCTTTCAAACTGTCCTGCCATGACGCAGCAAAGCGGGCCTGCGCCTTATCTGCGCCAAGCGAAAGCACCAGATCGGCACGTTCAAGTCCCACATCCACAGGTTCGCGTAGCGGGCCTGCGGGCAGGCAACGCCCGTTGCCAAACCCACGCTGGGCGTCGACGACGATGATTGACAGGTCTTTGGCCACAGCGGGATTTTGAAACCCATCATCCAGCACAATCACTGTCGCACCGTTTTTGGCTGCAGCCTGCGCTCCCGCGGCGCGGTCGTGGGAAACCCAGACTTGGGCAAATGCGGCCAGCAGCAGGGGTTCGTCGCCAGTTTGGTCAGCGCCATGCAATTTGGGGTCGACCATTACTGGCCCCCGCAATGAACCGCCGTAGCCGCGGCTGACCACATGCGGCGTGTGGCCCATGTCGCGCAGGGCCTCTAGCAACCAGATCACGGTGGGTGTTTTGCCCGTGCCGCCCGCATTCAGGTTGCCAACGCAGATAACCGGAACACCGGGATCAACTGGGGAGCCCTTGGCAACCCTGCGGGCGGTAGCGCGGCCATAGATCCAGCCCAGTGGGGCCAAAAGCTCCGCACGTATGTCAAACGTCTTTGGTGATTTGTTCCAAAAATCAGGTGGCCGCATGATGAGCCTCTCGTAGGTCCAGTATATCCTGGATCTTGTCCAGCAGCAGATCAGTCAACTCGGCGCTTTCGGTCACAACCTGCCAGCCGGCAACAGCCATCTCAGCCGCCTTGTCCGGAGCGGATAGCTGGATGATTTGCACCGTCAGTTCGTCCTTGCCCTGCACTCGCTGTGCTGCACCCGCTTGGGTTAGACGGTTATACAGGGGCGCGTGATCCCCAACATGCGGGCCATGTAAAATTGCCGATCCCAGTGCTGCGGCGTCCATTGGGTTATGGCCGGTTGCATCCTCTTCCAGCGTTCCGGCGAGTAGGCTGAGCGGGGCGACGCGGTACCATAGCCCTAGATCCTCGTCACAGGTCAACAGGACCTGAGTGTTGTCGTCGATGTCTTCGCCTGCTTCCCAGTCTGACCAGCGTAGTCCAGCGTCCCTTAGTGCATCGCGGGCTGAGTCTAGGTCAGCATAGTGTTCGACTGACAGCACCAATAGCAGGCGGTGCAACAAGCGTAGGGCGTTACGGTGGGCGCCGAGAATGGTAGCGATTTCGGTCGGTCTGGTATGCGCAGATAACCAAACCTGACGGCTGCCTAGATTGTCGCGCATACGGTTCAGTTCGTCTTCGTGATAGGGGGGCAATGTCGACGACAGCCGTAATCGCGAAGTCAGAGTGATTTTGTCAGGGGCGATATGTGAGCGGCGCAATTGTGCAAAGGCGGTGGCGGATGGGGTCAAAATGGCTGAGAACTTGTTGAGTAACTTGCGGCTTTGGTCAGGTAGCCAGCGCCGTTTGCGCGCCGGAAGCTCGTTTGCTTCTATGTCGAGCAACAGCGAGTTGACACCGCGTTCTGCACAGGTCCGCATCAGGATCGGGCGCAAATGCCCGCCAGCCCAAAGACAGACATCGGGGCGCCAGTGACTCAGGAAACGTCGCACATCATTGGGTTGATCCGCTGGAAGCTGCTCAATGGCCAAGTCATATCCGTCGGGAACAGGCATGTCGGCCAGATTCGGCTCGCAGGTCAACATCACTGACAAATCGGGGCGCATTGTCTTTAGCCGTTGCCCCAAATCCCCAAGCGCAAGAAGACGTTCGGCGGTGGTCGCATGAGCCCAGATGAGCTCTCCATCTGGTCGGGGCGGATGGGGCTCGGCTGACGGTGACGCATGCCAGGGTTTGGTTGCAGAAGACGACGTTGGGCGACCCATAGTGATCACCTAGACGCAACGAACGTGAAACAGAGGACCCGCGAGCTGATCGTTTAGGGCAGGGTGCAACCGTTTCGCCATGGTGGTGTTCTCCAGTGGAATTATGTTCCGGCTCAGCGGCAACCTACGCCATTGGCAATGTAGGTCAAGCGCCGCCTGACTATGGGGTGGGCGTGGCGAGCGCGGTCATCAGCGCGCGGTGTAAACCGGTATTTGCGGCAACTACGCCGTCCAGTTGTGGGGTCGGGTTGTTGAATTTAAGCGGCAGGCCCATGCGGTCTGAAATATGGCCACCTGCCTCCCTAAGGATGAGGTCGCCGGCCGCAATATCCCATTCCCAGCTTGGTCGCAGGGTCACCATCGCGTCAAATCCGCCGTCAGCCACACGCGCCATGCGGTAAGCCAGTGAGGGGCGGTGACTGCGGGTGAAGCCGGGCACTGTTCCGCCGTGCCAATGGTGGGCGTCCAGAACCGGACGGGCTGCAAGCACTTCGGCCATGCTCAGGTCTGTCAGGGCTGAGGTACTAATCGGCGCGTCGTTGCACCGGGCCCCTTGCCCCGCAGCGGCGGTGTACATCAGATCCCTTTGGGGCAGGTAGATCACAGCGGCAGTGACCACACCCTGTTCGGCCACTGCCAAGGCATGCGCCCATGTGCGCGACCCAGAGGCAAAGCTGCGGGTGCCGTCGATGGGGTCGATGATGAATACGCGGTCTTTAGACAACCGATCTGCAGTGTCCTCGGTTTCTTCGGACAACCAGCCATAGTCGGGACGTGCCTTAGGTAGCATGTCCTCTAGCATGGCGTTGACCGCCAGATCGGCCTCGGTCACGGGGCCGGCTCCGTCGGGTTTGTCCCAGCGCTTGGCCTCGGGGCCGGTGAACTGTGTCGCGATTTCGCCTGCGCGTCGTGCCGCCTGGATCAGTAGGTCTAGGTCAGTTGCCGGCAAGAGTCATACCTTCGATCAAAATGGATGGCACCACTCGTGACAGATAGGTGCGGGCGTCATTGGCCGGGATGATGCGCATCAGCATGTCGAGCAAGTTCCCGGCGATGGTGCATTCATTGACAGGGTAGGCGATTTCGCCGTTTTCGACCCAGAACCCGGATGCCCCACGCGAATAATCGCCGTTATTCGAGTTGATGGTCGATCCGATCATCGACGTGACCAGCAAACCGGTGCCCATGCTGCGGATCAGGTCCTCGCGCGATTGGTCGCCCTGCGTCAGCTCAATGTTCCAGTTCGACGGTGACGGCACCGAACCGATACCACGCGTCGCATTTCCGGTGCTTTCCAACCCCAGTTTGCGGGCCGAGGCAAGGTCAAGCGTCCAGCCGGTCAGCATGCCGTCTTCGATAATCGCACGACGTTGAGTTGCCAGTCCTTCGCCATCAAAGGGGCGTGAGCCAGCAATGCGGGGGCGGAACGGGTTTTCAATGACCGAGAGGTTTGAGGGTAGGACGTGTTTGCCCATACTGTCCTTTAGCCAGGACGAACCACGAGCAATTGAGGCGCCATTGACGGCAGACAGCAGGTGACCGACCAGCGAAGACGAGATGCGTTCGTCGAACAGCACCGGAAAGCTGCCCGTATCAGGTTTGCGAGCATCCAGACGTTCGACCGCGCGGTTGCCGGCGGTGCGGCCAATTTCGTCGGCAGATCTCAGGTCACCTTGAAAGGTTCGGGAATCGCCGTCGTGGTCGCGTTCCATGCCAGTGCCGGTGCCCGCGATACCAACGCAAGATAAGGATCGGCTGGTACGGCGGTAGCCGCCGGAAAATCCGTTTGATGCGGCCATGTGAACTGAGTGAGTGCCGTAGGAGGAACCCGCCGATTGCACCTGAGTGATGCCATCGATTGCCTGACAGGCGGCCTCGGCAGCCAGAGCATCCTGTTTCAGTACCTCGGGGCTGGGTTCTGGCGTGGTATCTTCCAGCTCAAACGCGGCCAGATCCCAGCTCTGGATCAATTGCGATGGATCGGCGAGGCCGGCATAGGGGTCCTCTGGGGCCTCTTTCGCCATAGCGACAGCGCGTTCCGCCATGGCAACCAGCGTTTCCGGGCGCGCGTCGGATGACGACACCAGCGCCTGTTGCTTGCCCACAAACACCCGTAATCCCAGATCAGTGCCCTCGGACCGTTCGGCGTGTTCCAGCGCGCCTTCGCGCACTTCGATAGAAACCGACTGCCCATCGGCGGCCATGGCATCGGCGCCGTCGGCGCCGGCATTCTTGGCGGCATCAATCAGGGCATGGCAGAGCGATTCTGGAGACTGGGTCATGGGTACCTACTGATTTGATCTGATGAGGGGAACTGGCAAGGACTCTACCAGTGCGCTGGGCTCGTGCAAAGGTGACAATGGCAAAAGGGGCCACAGATTGCAGCCCCTTTATCGTTAAGTGAACGATGCGCTTATTTGATGCGTTGACCGTTGGCCAGGATCTTACCGTCCTTGGTGATTTCCAGATTGGATTTCAGACTGTCTTCACCTTCACCTGGGACAGCAAACATCCCCATCATCATCCGCGCGCCCATGGCGTCAGATTCTGCCACCAGACCCATTTCGATCAGCTTGTCGATCAAACCATTGGCGCCCGAGACTTGCAGCTCTGCGCTGCCGGATGGGGCAGGCATGCCGTCAAAGCTGACGAGGTCATCGTTGTTGAAGGCAAAGTCGCCAGTTGCAGAAACCGAAGCGCCAGCGGCCGAGACGTGCAATTCGTTGATTGTCAGTTCGTTCAGCTGTGCAGGAACATCACCGTCGGAAAGCTGCATCATTTCTTCGAAATTCAACAAGTCGTGAAGCAGCGTGGTTTTACCTGTCAGGTTCATTACCAGAGTAGCCGCATCACGTGGCAAGATGGCGGCAGGGTCAAACATGCCCCACAAACCTTCACCAAGCTTGATACCCTCTAGACCGAAGGCAAGGGTGAAGTCCTGTGGTTCTTCGGACATAGAAACCGGAACGCGGAAGTCACCAGTCATGCGGTCAAAGGCACCGTCCATTGCGATGGCCATGCCCTCGTTGATGGCGATGCCAACGTCGATGTCGGTCGCTTCGGTTGTCAGCTGTACAGCGTCGGTGCTGGCAGAAACTGTACTGGTTGCCGCACCGGCTGTCATGGCCTGAGATGAAACCTCGTTCCCATCAACCACAACAACAGTCTTGGTGTCGCTGGAGGTTGTCGTGCCACTATAATTGAACGACAGCCCCTGATGTAAGGCCGCAGCGAGATTCAAAATCGACATGCCACCAGTTGGCAGTGTGACCTTCGACTGCCCGGTCATGCCTTCATAGGTGCCGGTTGTCGTGGATGTGCTGCCGTTGGGATCCGTAGCCTGGAGAGAGTAACTGATGTTTCCGAAATTGGAGTTTCCGATCAGAGTGATAAGATCACCCAAAGCCAGTTGGCTGGTGCCCTTCACCGCTGCTCCGGAACCGGAAATAGTAAAGTCGCCATCTTTTGCATTCGGTAGATCGCCGAAATCAACATTGCGGGTTTCGAATGTAAATCCATCCAGCGCATAGGTGAATGTGATATCATCTGGAGCGCCCGATGCGGTTAGTTGGGCGTCAACATAGTCGACAACGATATCTGCTGAAATGCGGTCTGTTTCTGGGTTTGGTCCGGTGACAACAAACCTGTATGTCTGTGGGCCATCAAGATCGATAGACAAGGTGCCGTCACCATTGTCATTGAAGGACAGCGTTGGGTACAAAATTTCAAATGAGCCTTGGTCCGCAGGAAAAGCCAGACGCAGCTTTGGTTCGGTGAAATCAACGGTGTTGCCATCGCGGTTAAGTGTGCCGGTCATCTCACCGCCAATCGACTGGGCAAACGCCTGATAGCTGTTCCAGACATCGTCGGCTGTGATGTCAGCCAGTGCGGGTGAGGCAGTCAGGGCTGCAAAGCCAACAGACAGTAGGGCGGTGGAATTCTTGAAGCTCATGAAAAGCCTTTCAAATTGCATGGTTAGAATGTGCTACTGGCAACTAAGCTGCTCGGGTGTGAAATTTCAACCGCGGGGCGCAAAAAAAGGCCGCTTCCTTAGGGGGAAACGGCCTCAACTTTTAGCAATTTCAGCGCTTATTTGATGCGCTGGCCGTTAGCCAGAACCTGACCGTCGTCAGTGATTTCCAGTTTCGAATCTAGCGTGTCTTCGCCTTCACCCGGAACTGCCAACATACCCATCATCATACGCGCGCCCATGGCGTCGCTGTCGGACATCAAGCCCATCATGATCAGTTTATCCATCAACGTATTGGCACCCACCAGTTTCAGGCTGGCGCTGCCGGTTGGGGCAGGCATGCCGTCAAAGCTGGCCAGATCATCATTGTTGAATGTAAAATCACCAGAACCGGTCAGTTTGGCGCCCGCAGCCGAAACCTGCAGCTGGCGGATGGTCAGGGCGTTCAACTCACCCGGCTCTTGGTTGCCCCGATCGACGGCTTCCATGGCTTCGGGATCGAACAGATCAAACAGCAGTTTGCCCTTGCCCGACAGGTCCAGCACAACGGTCGCCGGTTCGTGTGAGAGTTCACCAGTTGGATCAACCATACCCCACAGCATGTCCGGAACTGCAAAATCGCGCAGGGTCAGGCCAAGAGCAAAGTCCTGTTCGGCATCAGACTTGGAAATTGGCATCGCCAGTTTGGCGCCATATTCGGCAAAGGTCAGCGACACCGGGAAGGGCAGGTCACTGCTGTTGACGTTCACCTCGGTCTGCATTTGTGACAGATCATAGGACAGTTTGCCTTCGCCCATCGCAACGGCAAAGCTGCCACCCTCGGATGAGGTTTCCAGCCCAAAGGTGCTTCTGCCATCAACACCCGACATCGAGGCGTTTCCGCCGGCATAGGAAAAGGCTCCGTCAAAAGCAAAGCCCGAGGCCAGCATGGCTGTTACATCGGTGAAATCCAGGCCCATCGGAATGGAGCTTTTCCCGCCAAAGCTAAGCCCCTGAAGGCTACCAGTCGCGGATCCGCCATCGCTTCCGCCGGGTTCTTTGGCGCCGAAATTGTAGTCCAGAGAGGCAGCTGTCATGCTCTGGTCATAGGTCCGGACATTTCCGACGGTCATGTTGGTCTTGGTGACGACATCTACCAATGAAATGGTCGCTTTGACCATGCCATCGGGCATTTCTTCGCCATCAGCCATGACTTTGCCCAAGGCAAGTTCGATTAGCGGAGAAGCGTAGTCGTAGGTCATGTTCTTGGCATCACCAGACACCAGCATCGCGCTGCCATCATGGGAGTAGATCAACTCACCCGATGCTTTGTCGTAGTCGCCGTCAAAGTTGAAAGTGATTGGAAATTTTTCGGGAAAGAGCACATTTACGGTGCCATCACCGTTTTCAGAAAACTGAATTTCAGGAAGGGTCATGCCGATTGTGACGTCTTCTTCGGGGATCGGCATCATCATCGACACGTCGGTTACCGTGAGTGAGCCGCCAGATGATGTCTCAGTGCCATTTACATCATAGCCAGTGCCGGACAGGTAGGATTTCCAATCGTCCCAGACGTCTTGGGCGCTAAGGTCGGCCAAAGCACCCTGACTGGAAAGCACCAATACAAACGCTGCACCATAACTGCGTGCGAGGAAAACTGACATAAGACAACCTTTCTTTTAAAAACTGTAAGAGTATGGTCGGCAGTTGGGTAATCCACGTCAAGGGGCCAGTTCGTCGACCATTCCCCATTAATATAGTAGCACAAATCGGAAGTGCGGTTAGGAGATAAATTAAATGGATTTCAAGGATAAGACAGTCCTCATAACTGGGGCTAGCCGGGGAATCGGTGCCGAAACCGCGCGGGTGTTTGCCGCTGCGGGGGCCAATGTGGCCTTGTTGGCCAGAAGCGCGGACAGCCTGGAGGCGCTTGCGGCTGAGATCGGTGAAAATGCGCTGGCTTTGGCCTGCGATGTGTCTGATTACGCTTCGGTTGAGGCGGCAGTAAAGCAAACCGTTGAGCGGTTTGGCGGATTGGATGTGTTGATCAACAACGCCGGGGTGCTGAAACCTATCGGTCCCATGGTCGAAGCCGACCCAGAGGGTTGGGGATCAGTCATCGATATTAACATCAAGGGTGTGTTCAATGGCATGCGTGCTGCGGTGCCATTGATGAAGGCCGCAGGTGGTGGCTCGGTTCTAACTGTCAGTTCCGGTGCAGCCCATAACCCGCTGGAAGGATGGGGGGCCTATTGCACCTCCAAGGCTGGTGCGGCGATGTTGACACGGGCGCTGGACCTAGAAGAGCGTGGCAATGGTATCCGCGCGATTGGCCTGTCGCCTGGTACGGTAGCCACTGAAATGCAGCGGGAAATCAAGGCGAGTGGCATCAACCGAGTGAGCGATCTGAACTGGGAAGATCATGTGCCCGCAGAGTGGCCCGCCAAAGTGCTGCTGTGGATGTGCTCGGCTGGCGCGGATGAATATGTCGGTACCGAGATCTCGTTGCGTGATGAAGACATCCGTAAGCAGGTTGGTCTTATATGATCGATCTGATGATCGAAGAGTCCGGGCTGTGGGTCGTGACCCTTAACCGCCCGGATAAGGCCAATGCGCTGACGACAGAGATGCTGGAAGAGCTGGTGGATATTGCCAAACGCGCCGTCGAGGCGCGTGGGTTGATCCTGACGGGAACCGGCAAGGTATTCAGCGCAGGTGCGGACCTGGATGAGGCAGCCGCAGGTCTGGCAACTTCTCCCCTGTGGGAGCAGTTGTCAGCGGCCATAGCCGAGCTGCCCTGCCTGACCATCGCTGCTTTGAACGGTACATTGGCGGGGGGGGGCAACGGTATGGCGCTGGCCTGTGACCTGCGGATTGCGGTGCCCAGTGCCAAGGTGTTCTATCCGGTGATGAAGCTGGGCTATTTGCCTCAACCATCAGATCCACGACGGATGTCTGCCCTGATAGGACCAGCACGCACCAAGCTGATACTGGCCGGTGGACAAAAGATCTTGGCGCAGCAGGCCTATGATTTTGGTCTTATTGACCAGATCGTTGAACCACAGGATCTACTTCCGACAGCGCGCACCCTTGTGGCGGACTCGCTTGCCGCCAAGCCAGAGATAGCCCGGCGCATTCTGGAGATGTGTCAGGACACCTGATCCATGTACTCCCGCCCGTCGTTGGTCATCTGCGATGCCCGCCTTCCGTTGGGCGTAGCGCCGCGCAAAGCGCGGCGCTACGCCCAAGGCCGCAAAGGTTGGTTGGCATAGCCAATCCACCTGCGGGCGCGGGAGCATTGTGAGGTGGGTTTCTTTACCGGGGGCGACGTTTGCCGGGGACGCGAGAATTGAAATTGGGCGGGCGTTTAGCGACCCAGGCAATGAATTTGGTCAGACGGGGATGGCTGCGTAGGGGCTCGATCTGGTGATAGGCTCTGGCAAGTTCAGCCTCGGACAGTGTGGCGTGGATCTCGCGGTGGCAGATGTCATGCAACAGAATAACCGGCCCACCCTTGCCACCCTTCAATTTTGGGATCAGATGGTGGAGGCTTTGTGGCACCCCATCAGGAATCGGGCGGTTGCAAAGTGGACAGATCGGATCGGACATGGGTGCGCCTTGTGGATCGTAGTATCGCATAGAATGCGCCAGAATTCGGTGATGACAAGGGGTAGGCGTGGCAATGGATTTTGATGCGGTTGTGATTGGGGCAGGACCGGCGGGTCTGATGGCTGCGGAAGAATTGGCGCGGGCCGGGCATAGTGTGCTGGTGGCCGAGGCCAAGCCTTCGGTTGCGCGCAAACTGTTGATGGCGGGTAAATCTGGCCTGAATCTGACCAAGGACGAATCGTTCGATCAATTGATTTTCAACTATGGCGAAGCCAAGGGTTGGCTGGCGCCGATGATACAGGATTTTGATGCCCAAGCGGTTCAAGACTGGGCGCGTGGGTTGGGCGTTGACTTGTTCACAGGATCAACCGGCCGGGTGTTTCCCAAAGTCATGAAAGCATCACCGCTGGTGCGGGCTTGGCTAGAGAGGCTGAGTGAGCTGGGTGTGCAACGTCGAACTGGTTGGTTTTGGCGGGGCTGGAACGGCGCGGACCTGCAGTTTGACACAGCCGAAGGCCCACAAGCGGTCACTGCTAAAGTCATCGTGTTGGCGCTAGGCGGTGCAAGCTGGGCGCGGTTGGGTTCGGACGGAACATGGGCACCGGTATTGGCGGAACAAGGTGTTCAATTGGCGCCATTCAAACCGGCAAACGCTGGGCTGGTGGTTGAATGGTCTGATCACATGGCTTCTCAGTTTGGTGCGCCGATAAAGGGTGTCGCCCTAAAGGCTGGCGACCTGACATCGCGCGGCGAGGCGGTGATTTCAGAGCGTGGACTTGAGGGTGGCGGAATCTATTCGATCTGTGCGGCGGTACGGGATGGCGCACCGTTGACGCTGGACCTGTTGCCGGATCTGTCCGAGGCCGAGGTTGCGCGCCGGTTGTCGCGGCCTCGGGGTAAGGCCAGCCTGTCTAATTATCTGCGCAAGGTGTTGAAACTGGATCCGGCGCGGATTGCGCTGTTGCAAGAGTTTGGCCGTCCGTTGCCTCAGGATGCGAGAGAATTGTCGCGGGTAATCAAGGTTTTGCCGGTAAAGCACGCTGGGCTTCGGCCGATGGATGAGGCGATATCGACGGCTGGTGGGGTGACACGTACGGCGCTGGACGATGGGTTGATGCTGCAGGCAATGCCGGGCGTGTTCTGTGCTGGTGAAATGTTGAACTGGGAGGCCCCAACGGGTGGTTATCTGCTGACGGGTTGTCTGGCAACTGGGCGCTGGGCAGGGCAGGCTGCGGTGCGGTTCTTGGGAAATGCGTGAAAGAATTAGCTTCCATGGAAACCCAAGGGAAGTAGACGCTACGTTCTAAGAATTCCTCTGGCTATCAATAGCGCGATAGGCTGCCCGTGGGGTGGCGATGCCAGGCTAATGGTGCCCACTTTATGTCTGCAATGTCCGTAAAAGCGCACAATGATGCGCTAGATCAGCCTAATCGCCAGCCCGCCGGAACGGGCAGGCGATTGCGCGGCGACCTGCGGTCTTGTTCCGCGCGTATCCCGTTTAGCTATCCAAATAACTCATCGCCTGTTTAAAGGCCGGACGTTCACGCATTTCGCGGGCATAGGCGCGCATCGTTTGGTCTTCGACCGGGAAACCGGCAACCAGCGCCCAGTTCAGGCATTGGGTCGCGACGATATCAGCGATGCCAAAGCTGTCACCCATCAAAAATGGACCGGTAAACTGTGCACCTTGCCGTGCCAGATTGCGTGTGAATTCCCATTTAAGGCTGTCCTTCACCTCGGGCACGCGCTTTTCTTCGGGCAGGATGAAACTGTGGCGGGCCGCAGTCCACAAAACCGCATCGAACTCATCCAGCCACAGGTTTGTCATGGCATCCTGCTTTGCCCGATCAACAGTGCCAGACGTTGCGGTCATTTTGCTGTGCTTGTCCGCTAGGTAGCTGAGAATAGCCATGGAATCGGTGATCACGTCATCACCGTCGACCAAAACAGGGACCTTGCCAGAGGTATTCAGTGCCAGGATCTCTGGGTGATGTGGCGTGTAATTGAAGAACTCATAAGGTTCTCCCAGTTCTTCGAGCATCCAGAGAACCCGAAAAGCTCGGCTTTTGACGCTTCCATATAGTTTGTACATTCTGATCCCTCGGTAACTGTTCGCGCCACAATGAAAGTTGTGGCGCCAAGGTCAAGAGGGTCAGCGGGCGCGGCTAAGCATGGCGAGCCGGATCAGCGCGCGCTCCATCAGGGCGAGGGCAGGGGCCGTTTGCCCGGCTGAGCGAAGCTGCAGATCGGTGTCGGTCAGCAATGTCAGCGCAGTTTCCAACCGATCAACGCCCCAACCCTGTGCCTGCCGCAACACTCGATCCCGGCGTTTGCCGTATAGCGGCGGGCGCAGGCGTCCGATCCCCTGTGAGGCACCGCCGGGGTGCGACGCGCAGGTATAAAGCGTGCGAAAATGGCGGGTGGCGCCGATACAAAGCGTGACTGCATTGGTGCCCTGCGATTGCAAGCGTCGAATCAAGGGGCCGATTTCACCGCTGCGACCCTCGGCCACTACATTCAACACATCATCCAGTGCGGCCTCGGTCGATTGTGGGGCAACGGCTTCGATGTCTTCCAATGTCAGTTGGCTGCTATCGCCATGTTTATAAAGCGCCAGCTTCTCGATCATGCGTGAAAAATCACCGGGGCCGATGTCATTGGCGATATCAGTCAGCGCCGACATGCTGTCGCCGGGGACATCGCGGATAGAGGCCTCGCCCAGGATACGCTCAATCTCGGCCCGCGAGGGTGGGTCGTCGTAGATGCCAACCGCATAGGCGTTGCGATGACCTTCGAATCCCTTACGGAGCTTTGATGTGGCTTTCAGCTGGCCACCAGTGACCACGATTTGGGCATCGCCAGGTTGCCATTCGTCCAGTGCAGCAAGAATCGCAGGAGCGGCCTGGTCATTGGCATCTTCGACAAACACGGCGCGGATGCCGGGAAAGAAACCCACGGCTTTGACTGCATCCAGCAATTGCGCGGGATCTTTGCGCAATCCGCCGGCAGGCATCCGGGTCAGGCGCATCTCTTCTTCGGCGTTGGGGCCCAGCAGGGCCGCCAGCATTTGCTGGCGCTTCAACGCCACCCGCATCGCGTCGCCACCGTAGATCAGAATTCCGGTTTTATCCGGTTCTGGACGGGCGAAATAACCGGTCGCGTCGCGCGGGCTGAGTTTCATGCTGGGGGGGCCACTGCCGGTGCTGGGTCTGCGGACAGATCAACGGTAGTCAAAAGCCGGGCGTTGATCTGATCAGCCAGAATTACCATCAGCCGCTGATGTGCGTCGCGCTCACTGGCTAGGGTTTCTACGGTTGAGCCGGTGGCGGAATAGCCAGTAAAGGCTTCTTCATCGCCGCTGGCAACCACTTTGCCATCTGATTTGCGGGTCAGCGTATAGCTGGCCTTGCCAAGAATAGCGTAGCGAGTGATCTGGCTGTCTTCGGTAATTGCCTGACCATCGTCACGGGTGCGCAGCGTCAGGTCCAATTGATAAGCCCCAGCGCCTGCGCGCCCAAGTCGGTGTTCCAGATTTTGGACCAGCAGATATGAATCGACTTCGCTGGTAGACGGGACGTCTTCGGGCGCTTGCACGGTGATCTGACCGTATAGCGCATCCCCGGTGCCACCAGAGGTGTGAACCGGGGTGAAGCCGCAGGCAGCCAGCGCCAAAGGCGCCAGCATTACCAGCAGAGATTTACGACTAAGCAACGACATTGACGATTCGTCCGGGCACAACAATCACCTTTTTCGGCGCATTGCCATTCAGCGCCTTTTGGACAGCTTCGGTTGCCAGAGCGATTTTTTCAACCTCTGCCTTGTCCATATCTTTTGGCACGCTGATTTCTGCACGTCGCTTGCCGTTGATCTGGATCGGAAGGGTCACTGTGGACTCAACCAGCATTGCCTCATCGACTTCGGGCCAAGGGGCCAGCGCCACCAAGCCTTCACCACCCTGATGAGCCCAGATATCCTCGGCCAGGTGCGGGGTCATCGGTGACATCAGCTGGGCCAGTGTCATGATGGCCTGTTTTTGAACAGATGCGCTGGCCTTGGATTTGGCCAGAGTGTTGGTAAAGGCATAAAGCTTGGCAATCGCTGCGTTGAAGCCGAAGGAATCAACACCCAGGGTCACATCACGGATGGCCTTGTGCATTTCACGCAGCAGGTCTTCGTCACCTTGCCCTTTGGCTGCAGGATCCATCGCGCCGATCTTGTCGCACAGGTTCCAGACACGGTTCAGGTGTTTGTAGGATGCCTCGGCGCCCGAAGCAGTCCATTCCACATCACGTTCGGGTGGCGAGTCGGACAGCACAAACCAACGGGCGGTGTCGGCACCATAGGACGAGATGATGGCCAGCGGATCTACGACGTTGTTCTTGGATTTCGACATCTTGGCCGAAGGAATCACTTTGACCTTTTCGCCAGTCTCTTTGACGAATACGCCACCGTCGCGCTCTTCGACTTCGGCGGGATAGTGATAGATCGTGCGGCCGTTATCATCCTTGCGCTCCGCGTTTTCAAAAATTGCGTGAGTCACCATGCCCTGGGTGAACAGTGCATCGAACGGTTCCTTAGCGCTTTCGGGCAGGTGGCCGCAGATCTGCATCGCACGGGCAAAGAAGCGCGAATACAGCAGGTGCAGAATCGCATGCTCGATGCCGCCGATGTACTGGTCGACATTCATCCAATATTCGGCCTCGGCCATATCGGTCGGTGTTTCGGCGCGCGGGGCGGTGAAGCGGGCGAAATACCACGACGAATCAACGAACGTGTCCATGGTGTCGGTTTCACGCTGGGCCGGTTTGCCACAAGACGGGCAGGCGCAGTTGCGCCAGCTGGGGTGACGGTCCAGCGGGTTGCCGGGGACCGAGAAGTCGATGGCCTTGCCGTCTTCGTCATAGGGCAGGGCAATCGGCAGGTTCTCTTTTTTCTCGGGCACTACACCGCAGTCTTCACAGTGCACCACGGGAATCGGAGCGCCCCAATAACGCTGACGGGACAGGCCCCAATCGCGCAGGCGGAACTTGGTGACGCCAGTACCCCAGCCAGCTTTTTCTGCAAAATCAACAGTGGCATTGATTGCCTCTTCGCCTGTGGCTTCATCAAGCCCAGCAAAGTGGTCAACCCACCGCACCTTCTCAGACTTGGTTGGCACAAAGGCCTCGTTTGCTACTGGAGTGTCATTGTCGAGCGCGAAGAAGGTGTCGACCACTGGCAAATCATACTTGCGGCAGAAATCAAGGTCGCGCTGGTCGTGGGCTGGGCAGGCAAAGATTGCGCCGGTGCCGTAGTCCATCAGGATAAAGTTGGCGATCCAGACGGGAAGTTCCGCGCCGGTGAGCGGGTGCTTGGCCTTGATGCCTGTGTCATAGCCCAGCTTTTCAGCGGTTTCGATGGCCTCTTCGGTGGTGCCACCTTTGCGGCATTCAGCAACAAATTCAGCGACTTCAACTGATTCGGCTTCCAGTTTCTTGGCGATCGGGTGATCAGGCGAGATACCGACAAAAGATGCGCCGTTCAGGGTATCCGGACGTGTAGTGTAGACCTCTATCGGTTCGCCACCGTCAGTACGTTCAAACGCGAACTGCAAACCGCGTGACTTGCCAATCCAGTTTTCCTGCATCAGGCGGACCTTGGCGGGCCAATTGTCCAAATCATCCAGCGCGGTCAGCAATTCGTCCGAGAAATCAGAAATTTTAAAGAACCACTGGGTCAGCTCGCGGCGTTCAACCAAAGCGCCCGAGCGCCAGCCGCGACCACCTTCGACCTGTTCGTTGGCCAGAACAGTCATGTCGACTGGGTCCCAATTGACCACTGCGTTCTTGCGGTAGACCAAGCCTTCTTCAAGAAAATCAAGGAACAAGGCCTGCTGCTGGCCATAGTATTCCTCGTCACAGGTGGCAAACATGCGGGACCAGTCCAGCGACAGGCCCAGCGGTTTCATCTGCTCGACCATGGTGTCGATATTGGCGTAGGTCCAATCCTTGGGGTGTCCGCCCGAAGCCATTGCCGCGTTTTCAGCAGGCATACCAAAGGCGTCAAACCCCATAGGGTGCAGCACATTGTGACCGGTAGACATCTTATAACGCGCTACGACGTCACCCATGGTGTAGTTGCGCACGTGTCCCATGTGCAGCTTGCCCGATGGATACGGGAACATCTCTAGTACATAGTATTTTGGCTTATCAGCCGTACGCTTGGCCTGAAAGATCCCGGCCTTATCCCAGGCTTTTTGCCATTTTGCTTCGATTTCGGAGGCTGAGTAGCGCGACATCAGTGCGGTCCTTTAAATAAAAACGCCGGGTCAAGACCCGGCGCTGTCATACTGAGGTTTTGGGCGATGATCCAGAGGCCAGCTGGATCAGAGTCTGGAGTCGGAAATTCGTAGCTGTCGGGCCCGCGACAATATGGCGTCCTCTACCGCACGAGTTGTAGCGGCGTTAACCGTTCCGCCCTTGGAATGCAGCGATACGTTCAGTGATCGAGCGTCCAGTGCTGGGTCCTTGATATGTACAGTGGCGCGATAAGAACGACCACCACCCGGAGGTGTGCCGTAACCCGTGATGATCAACCCGGTGAAGGGATCAACAGACTGGACCGGCAGAAAACCCAGAACATCCAGCGAAGCGGTCCACAGGTAGCGGTTCACCTGTACAGTTTGTTCGGCTTTTGACGATCCGAAGACATCCCAAATTGTTTCTCCTGGGTCATCAAAGTTTATTGCATCGCTAAACAGGCGTTCATCGCGCACTGGCGGGGCGTTGCTCGTGGTAGACTTGCTTTTCGCGCCATTTTTACCCCCAGAGGCACCACAACCAGCGATCAGGGTAACGAGACATATCATTCCGAGTTTTGTGAGCGAGCGCATATAGAGTCAATTTCCGTATCAAACTTCGGGTGCTGCTTAGTCCTAGACAAGCCGTCGCGCTGCAACAAGCTAATTTTTCAGGTGTTCTATAGAGCTAGAGGCCTCGTTTGGGCTAAAGCGTTAACATACTGTGACATCCTTGCACCAACTTTAGCGGGAAAAGAAAGTCGCCTTAGCAGAACCTTGCGCCCCGACCCCAAAAAGAGCGAAACGGGGTTCGTACTCAAGCTTGTGCTGTTAGGTGCTTGTTTGAGAGAAATCTAAACCCGAGGGAAAAAGATTATGAAAAAGATTCTCTTCGCGACTACTGCGTTGATCGCCACTGCAGGTATGGCCGCAGCTGAAATCAAAATTGGTGGTTCTGGCCGTTTTGGTGTTGCCTATAACGAAGGCGCATCCATGACAGATGCCAATGGCAACGACATTCCGGTAAACAGCACACGCATCGAACAGCGTATGCGTGTGAACATCACTGGTATCGCAACTACCGACGCTGGTGTTAAGTTCGAAGCTCGTATCCGTCTGGAAGCCAACGAAGCTGCAGATAACTCGATCTCTGGTAAAGGCCCAGGCGCAGTTGGTTTCGCTGTTTCCTATGAAGGTCTGCGTGTTGACGTTGGTCACGTATCCGACGCATTCGACTCGGGCGACGTTGTTGACCTGTACGGATACGGCGTTGGTCTGACTTCGTTCATCGAGCAGAACGCTACTTCGGCAGGCATCACCAACAACGGCTTTGGTGCTGGCGGTGCTGACTACACAACTGTAAAAGTTCGTTACAGCATGAACGACTTTACCGTTGCTGCGTCTTACTCGAAGAACGAAAAGTTTGACGTAGGTGCTACAGCTGGTCCAACAGCTGGTTCACAGAACGACCACACCAACTACCAAATTGGTGCTGCTTATAACTTCGGCGACTACAACGTTGGCGCTGCTTTCGGTTCCGAAGACGACAACGGAACTGAGAATGACTACTGGGCTGCTTCGTTTGGTGGTAGCGTAGGTGCTGCTTCGTTCAGCCTGCTGGTTACCGACTCTGACGAAGCTGACGACCTGACTTTTGGTGGTTCGATGAACTACGCTATTTCGTCGGCTACAGACCTGCGCGTTGCATTCTCTGACGGTGGCGCTTCTACCAACGAAACTGCCTTTGGTGTTGGCTTCCGCCACAGCCTGGGCGGCGGTGTGTCCCTGCGTGGTGGTGTAGGCCGCAACGCAGCTGACAACAACGTTGCTGACTTGGGTGTTGCACTTAGCTTCTAAGCTAATCTGAACATCACAGTTCTTAGGGCGGTCTCTTCGGAGGCCGCCCTTTTCTTTTGTTGCAAAACAGTGTTTCTCTGACCCAAACAGATATGAGGGCGGAAATGTCGCTGGATGAAATCAAATCCCGAATTGCCAAGGCCGAGGCCGCTGCTGGACGTGAGCCGGGCGCGGTTACCTTGATCGCCGTTTCCAAAGTTCAGCCGAATGAGCGTGTTGAAGCGGTACTGGAACAGGGCCAGCGGTGTTTTGGAGAAAACCGGGTGCAAGAGGCGGCTGGCAAGTGGCCGGACTTTATGCAGCGGTTCGAAGGTGTTGATTTACACCTTATTGGTCCATTGCAAACCAATAAGGCACGCCAGGCGATGGAACTGTGCCATGCAATCCATTCCGTAGATCGGCCTAAACTGGCCAAAACCATTGCCCGGTTGGCGCAAGAAATTGGTCGTTGTCCGGATGTGTTCCTTCAAGTGAACACAGGTGAGGAAGAGCAAAAGGCAGGCGTGTTGCCTGCTGCGGCTGATGATTTTATCGCCGAGTGTCAGGCGCTTGACCTGCCGGTCAAAGGTCTGATGTGCATTCCCCCAGTAAGCGAAGATGCGTCAAAGCACTTTGCACTGCTGGCCGAAATTGCAGCGCGCAACGGGTTGACTGGTCTGTCGATGGGGATGAGTAGTGACTTTGAGACGGCAATTGCGCATGGTGCGACTCATGTGCGGGTTGGGTCGGCAATTTTTGGTGCGCGTGGCTAGGTGCTAGCCTAACATAGGGACAATAACACGCGTCCCAGGTTGCACGCGTGCAGCCAACCAATGCAGATCAGAACGGGAAAAGGCGATGCAGCCTTCGGTTGGATAACCGGGGCGACGCCATTGGTGTATAAAAATGGCCGAACCCTTGCCGGGCTGCGCATTTGGCCAGTTCCAATCCATCACTAAAACCAGATCATAGAGCGGATCGGCGCGGCGCAGATGTTCATGGCTGAAATCATAAGGTGCGCGCACATGGTGGTTGTAAGCGATGTCATTGACGTCATCTGACCACAGGTCGCCGGGGCCAATGGGCCTAGCCCAGTCAGCCGGGCGGAGAATACGGTCGGGGCGATAGTACATCCCAACGATGCGATGTGTTCCGACAGGGGTTGCTCCGTCGCCTTCACACTTGTCATACGTCAACCCGCCTTTGCCAATAGAGCAGGGCAGTCGTCGACCACCAAACCGCACGCCGTTGGGAGTTAGGACCAGATCGTTTGGACTCACAGCATATGTCCTGACTTGCTTGCCTTGGTGGCGAGATAGCCCCGGTTGAAGTCGTTTTCGCCGACCTGCAGCGGAACGCGTTCTGTCACCTTGATACCAGTCTGTTCCATCATGGTGATTTTCTTGGGGTTGTTGGTTAGCAATCGCACCTGCGTGAACCCCAACTTGCGCAGGATTTCAGAGCCAAGCCGGAAGTCGCGTTCGTCGTCCTCAAACCCCAGTCGGTGATTGGCCTCCACGGTGTCAAAGCCCTGATCTTGCAGGGAATAAGCGCGCATTTTGTTGGCCAGTCCGATGCCACGACCCTCTTGGTTGAGGTACAACAAGACGCCCGCGCCTTCGGTCCCCATCTGCGCCAAAGCCCCGCGCAGCTGTGGGCCGCAATCGCATTTCAAAGATCCCAGAACGTCACCGGTAAAACAGGCGGAGTGCAACCGCACCAGAACGGGGGCGTTGCGATCTGGGCGGCCGATTTCGATCGCGTAATGCTCTTCGTTGCCATCTTCGGGGCGAAAGATGTGCAGACGACCAGCTTCGGCGGCCTCGACCGGCAAACGGGCAGCTGCGACGGGATGCAGAGGAGAGCTTTGATCCAGCAATGGTAAGGCTGCGGATTGGTTGATAAGGGTCAGCCCATGCTCCGCCGCAAACGCCGATGCGTCGGTTACCGAAACCAGCAACGCAGCCGGTAATAGGCGAGCGGATTTCACCAGGGCGATTGCCAGGCGGTGCAGCCCGGCATCTCCATCGCGCAGGCAGTGAAACGGGCCTTTCATTGGAGAATTGAGATCATCGGCTGGATCGGCCAGTGCTTGGACCCAATTCAGGTCAGCACTGTCGGGCAGCGCTATACGCGCGATGTCATCGTCGTAGACAAGAGCCTTTAGGGTTTCCGCCCTCCGAGCTGTTAGGGCGAGAGAGACAGCCCCTAGATTACGCAGGTCAGACAGCCGCTGGCTGCTTAGGCTTTCAGATGCAATTGCCAGCGCGGCAACACCATCACCGTTTAGGACCACTGGCAGACCCATGCGCAGATCAACCCGCGCGCGGGCTAGCAGCTCAATCATTGTGGGCATCAGGCTCATCAAGGGATTCCGGTGTGTGATGGTAGTAAGGCAGGTGATAGTTATGCCCAATTGCAAGGAAAGTGAAACATTTACCGCGCACAAAACACGTGCGCGTGAGGGCCTTGCAGCAAATCTTGCTGTTTCGCTGTGTGGGGCACATGTGTGAATAACAGGACAGGAGGGTTTCCCAATGGCACAACTCAAGAAAATACTACTGGTCGATGATGACGAAGACCTGCGCGAAGCACTGAGCGAACAGCTCGTGATGACAGAAGACTTTGATGTCTTTGAAGCGGACAACGGTCAAAGCGCGATGGAGCGTGCCAAAGAGGCCCTTTATGATTTGATCATTCTGGACGTTGGCTTGCCAGATACTGACGGACGCGAGCTGTGCCGGTTGATGCGCAAGCAGGGGGTTAAAGCTCCGATCTTGATGCTGACCGGGCATGACAGCGATGCCGATACCATTTTGGGTCTGGATGCCGGTGCCAATGACTATGTTTCCAAGCCGTTCAAGTTTCCAGTGCTGCTGGCCCGTATTCGCGCCCAATTGCGTCAGCACGAACAGTCGGAAGATGCAGTTTTCGCACTGGGGCCGTATACATTCCAGCCCGCTATGAAAATTCTGGTGACCGAAGATGACCGCAAGATTCGCCTGACTGAGAAAGAGACCAATATTCTGAAGTTCCTGTACCGATCAAACGATGGAGTGGTTGCCCGTGAGGTGCTGCTGCATGAAGTTTGGGGTTACAACGCCGGTGTCACCACCCATACGCTGGAAACTCATATCTACCGCTTGCGGCAGAAAATTGAGCCAGATCCGTCAAATGCACGGCTTTTGGTAACTGAATCCGGCGGATATCGGCTGGTTGCCTGAGTAATTTTTGGTTCGGGTGTTTAATATGATAAATAAACACCTAACTATAATTTAACACGACCCCGCGCATATCCGGGTTATGATATGCACCTCCCTGTTGAACTGGCCGGGCCTTGAGCCCGGCCTTTTTTTGTTCGCGTTTTAGCGGTTCAAAACACGCAGCCGACTTTCAAACTCGCCGCGGTCGACATAACAGCCGTGCAAGTGGCGGAACCCGGTCTGTGGGTCAAATGCCCCGCGTCCATGCAGCACCCGCCGATTGTCAAAGACAACCATTTCACCGGCCTTCAGTTTCAGCGTAACCAGATAGGCTGGGTCTCGGGTCATGATCATGTATTGGCGATAGGCCCGGTAGTACCGGGTCATTAGGGTTGGCTCCAGATCCAGGACATCAGCAATATGCGCATTAAAACAGATTTCGATCACCTGTCCGTCTTCGTCCAGATTGATCACCTTTTTCCGGCTTCTGATGTCGGTGTTCTCGTCATGGAACCGAAACGGAATAGACACCGTCGAGAGCAATTCAAAAGCGTCGGGATCTAGTTGCCGAAGATCTTCGGCTATGGCATAGCCGTCGCAGAACAAGGATCCGCCACCCTGTGCCTCGTTGGCTAGGCAGTGCAGGAATTGAAAGCCAGGCGGCAATTCCTGATTAGTCAAATCAGTGTGTAAAGGCAGCGCAATCGAGGTATAGGCCAGATTGTTGGGGTTAGGTTTTGACTGCACTTCGAAGGTCAGGCCAAAGTTGGTTTCGCGCAGAAATCCGATGCGGCGGGCGACATCCATGCCTGCATCCGTATTATCGTCCAGTCCTTCGACTATGGAAAAGCCAAATATCTGTGTCTCTACCATCCAGTTTTTCAGGGCTGCGTCAGACGCTAGAATGTCACCGGCCTTGGCGCGTGGAACGCCGTTGGCCCCTAGATTCTTTCGCCAAAGAGTGAAACCGGTATGAGCGGGATCGGTTACACGCTCACCTGGTCTGCAGCCTCGCAGCCAATCCATGTCAAAGGCGCTAACTGTGTCGTCCCCGGCCCACCAGATCGTGAGCGTCTTGTCATCAGCCTTGATTTTCAGCGGGCAGACATCCAGCGAGAAGGAGGTCAGGTCGCGGGTTCGCTCTTGGGTTTGGGGGTGAAATGCGGCAGGGTCGTTGTCACGCAGCCAGATGTAGGGGAAATCGGCACAGGTGCCGTCCTGCCAGTTGATATGAACCATGGCAGTTTCAGGACGCAAAGATGCGTTGGTCATTTAGAGACCTCCAAAAAGAAATTTTGTCGTGGGAAAACCTGTCGGGGCCTCAGCCCCGCAATCTGGGCTGTGGCGGTGGCCACCAATCAAAGGCCTTTTTGTAGGGGTGTCCGGGGCGTCGCCCCAACACTGCAGGCATGTGCGTTTTCCAATGCAACATCATTTTGGAACAGTGTTACTTGAGCAGGAAATTGAAAAATCGCAAGAAAATTTCATGATAGATTGGAATTTTCACCGCTCGGCCAATCGGTACTGGTATCACGCCGCGCCGACAGGCAAACTTGGTCGAAATTGACCTGATCCAACAAATGAGACGCGCATGTCCTTTAGCCTAGCCACCTGGAACATTAACTCGGTCCGCCTGCGGGAACCGCTGGTGTTGAAACTCTTGGCTGAACAGGGGCCAGATGTTCTGTGCCTGCAAGAGTGTAAGAGCCCCGTGGACAAGATCCCGACTGAGGGCTTTGCTGAACTGGGCTACACCCACATGGTTGCCCGTGGTCAAAAGGGCTACAACGGCGTGGCAATCCTGTCGCGGCTGCCGATCGAAGACGCAGGGAGCCAGCAATTTGCAGGTCTGGACCATGCCCGCCACATCGCCGGTCGGTTGGAAAACGGCGTGACCATCCACAACTTCTATGTGCCTGCTGGTGGTGACAAACCGGATCGCGAAATCAATGAGAAGTTTGGCCAGAAACTGGATTATCTGACCGACATGCGGGACTGGTTCCACAAGGAGACGCCAGAAAAGGCGATTCTGGTCGGTGACCTGAACATCGCCCCACGTGAAGATGATGTCTGGGATCACAAGAAGATGCTCAAGATCGTCAGCCATACTCCGGTAGAGATCGAACACCTGGCGCAGGTTCAGGATGCAGGTAACTGGGTCGATGTCACTCGTCAGGATATCCCCGAAGGTTTGCTGTATAGCTGGTGGTCTTATCGTGCCAAGGATTGGGACGCAGCGGACAAGGGCCGCCGCCTTGATCACGTTTGGGCCACATCCGACATCTCGTCGGCCGGTAACTCTAGCCGCGTCTTGCGCGATGCCCGCGGTTGGGAGAAACCCAGTGACCACGCTCCGGTATTCGCCAGCTTTGATCTGTAGCGAGACTTAACCGAGGATCTCCCGCCCGTCGTCGATTTCCTGGTGGAAGCTCTCCTCCCGTTGGGCCGGGCACCGCGCATAGCGCGGTGCCCGGCCCAAGGCTGCCAAGGTCGCTCGGCGTAGCCGGGGGACCTGCAGGCGCGGGAGTGCTTGTTTTGTTGGAGAAATAGGGAGTTCTACGGGGCTTTGCGTTGCCAGCTGGTGTAGCTGGGATCTGCCTGTTTCATATCCTGATAGAGCCAGACCATCCGGTCGACGAACCACAGCTTACCGCCGATCATCAAGGCCAGACCGAAGAGCACCATTCCGTAGTCGAGTGACCAGAGGCCATAGATCCAAGGGATAGCTCCAACACCAGATACGATTCCCAAGGCGATGGCCCACCGCAATTGGTGTGCTGGAATTGAGATGTTCTTTCGATTCAAAAAAACTCTCTCGCCAAAGGTTCCGTGGGCAGACCAGCTATCGGTCGTTTTGGGTGGCCCAAAGGCGCGTGGGTTCCACCATGTCCAGAAAATGACCAGCGCAACG
This sequence comes from Parasedimentitalea denitrificans, assembly GCF_011813015.1. GTDB lineage: Bacteria > Pseudomonadota > Alphaproteobacteria > Rhodobacterales > Rhodobacteraceae > Parasedimentitalea > Parasedimentitalea denitrificans. Next base: position 30,495 of record NZ_QHLQ01000012.1, read on the forward strand.
GGCACAAGAGCGAACCATCCCAGCCAGATCCGGCTGATCACGGCTAGCGACATCAACGGCAGGATCGACATGCGGCTATAGACGCTTAGCGGGTTGGCGTGCCGGGCCCATGTGGCGTCGTCCATTGCCATCATTCGCTCTGAAAGTGCAAAAATATCCAGTCTGGTACGGGACAATTGGTCAACTCCTCTCTTGGTTTCTGTGGCTGCAGCTTTCATATAGGGGCCAAGTTCCATGTGGAGAACAAGGTTATGATGGATATTATTGGTGGTGCCGATGCACCGGCAGCAGATTTGATCAAGGACGTTTCAGAAGCGACCTTTATGCAGGACGTGGTAGAGGCGTCGCAAACGGCCCCCGTGATCGTGGATTTCTGGGCGCCTTGGTGCGGTCCATGTAAAACTCTGGGACCGGCGCTTGAGGCCGCTGTAACCCGCGCCAAGGGTGCGGTGACAATGGCCAAAGTCAATGTTGACGAAAACCAGATGATTGCTCAGCAGATGCGGGTGCAGTCGATCCCTGCGGTTTTTGCTTTTTATCAGGGGCAGCCGATTGATGGCTTTCAAGGCGCGCTGCCTCCGTCCGAGATCGATGCCTTCGTTGCAAAGGTTGTCGAGGCTGGCGGTGGGTCCGCTGACGGTGGTCTGGGTGAGGCCTTGGAAGCTGCTGAAACAATGATGGCCGAGGGTGAGGTCGAGGATGCGGCTCAGATCTTTGCGGCTGTTATTGGCGAGGACGACAAGAACGCAGCCGCCTATGCCGGGTTGGCGCGCACTCATCTGGCTGGTGATGATGCGGATCAGGCCGAAGCGGTACTGAATGGAGCCCCGGCAGAGATTGCCGAGGCGGCTGAGATCGAAGCGGTTAGGGCGCAGATCGAACTAGCGCGGCAAGCGGAAAATGCGGGCCCGGTGGCTGAACTGCGCAGTGCAGTTGATGCGGACCCGGCTGATCATCAGGCGCGGTTTGACTTGGCCCAAGCGCTGCACGCGGCGGGAGACGCCGAGGCCGCTGTCGCTGAGCTGTTAGAGCTGTTTCGGCGCGATCGTGAGTGGAACGATGGGGCTGCCAAGGCACAGTTGTTCACTGTCTTTGACGCCTTGAAGCCGGAAGATCCGATTGTTCTCAACGGTCGCCGTAAATTGAGCTCTCTGATATTTGCCTAATTCCGGCTGAGGGCTAATTTCAAGTCAATGATCCAAGTCACTGACCTGCCGGACACGGTTGCCGTGTTTCCCCTGCCCGGGGCGCTTTTATTGCCCCGGTCTCGGCTGCCTCTTCATATCTTTGAGCCGCGATATTTGCAGATGCTTGAAGACGCATTGAAGACGCCGCAGCGGTTGATTGGGATGGTACAACCCTTTTCTGGGCAAAGCTGTGATGAAGACCTGCATGACATTGGCTGTGCGGGACGTGTCACCCAGTTTTCTGAAACCGAAGACGGGCGCTATCTGATTACCCTATCGGGTGTGTGCCGGTTCAGGATTGAGGAAGAAACCGACGGGTTTACGCCGTACCGGCGGTGTCAGGTTAGCTGGGATGGGTTTGGCCGGGATTTGGGCAAGGTTGAAGATGACACGCGGTTTGATCGGCCGGAATTCCTGGATCTTTTGGAGCGATTTTTTCTGTTGCGCAGCCTGTCGACCGATTGGGAGGCGCTGAAGGAAGCGGATGACGAGCTGCTGATCAACTCGCTGTCGATGATGCTGGACTTTGACCCTGAGGATAAACAGGCCTTGCTAGAGGCCCCAGGTCTTGCCACAAGACGGGAAACCCTGACCACACTGATCGAATTTGCCCTCTTAGGCGGTTCCAGCGAGGAAATGCTGCAATGACCGAGATCCAGACACCAGCCTTTGACCGTCATATGCTAGAGGCACTGGTTTGTCCGCAAACACATACCGTTCTGGAATACCACGCCGATACGCAGGAGCTGGTATCCAAGGCGGCAAATCTGGCGTTTCCTATTCGCAATGGCATTCCAGTGATGTTGATGGATGAGGCTCGAGAGTTGGAGTGATCCAATGAGCCTGACCCACTTCACGGGTTCGGTGAGCAGCGACTAAATTCTTTTTCCCTGTAACAGATTGGGCAGGTCGCCAGTCAGGCCAGCGGCCTCGCGGACGAAACTACGGCGCAAGCTGGGTAGCGAACCTACAACCCCCATGCCAATATCCCGACCCAAACGCAGCACTGGGTTGTCGTTTGAGAATAGGCGATTGAATACATCCGTCGCTGTGGCCAGCGTTGCGGTGTCAAAGCGGCGCCACTCTTGATAGCGTTGCAGCACCAGTTCCGAGGCAAAATCTTCGCCGCGACGGCTGGCTTCAGTCAGAACCTGAGCCAGCGCACCCACATCACGCAACCCAGCATTCAAGCCCTGTCCGGCAATGGGATGCATTCCATGTGCGGCATCGCCGACCAATGCCAGATGGTCACCAACGAAGGAATTCGCCAGTGTCAGATTCAGCGGATAGGTAAAGCGTTTTCCGGCTAGGCTGATCTCACCCAGGAAGTCGCCAAACCGGGGGCGCAGGGCCTCGATATAGTTGGTGTCGTCCAGCGCCTGAATTGCGGCGGCGGTTTCGGTGCTTTCGCTCCAGACGATTGACGAACGGTTGCCGGGCAAAGGCAGGATTGCCAGCGGTCCGGGTGGCATAAAGAACTGATGCGCAATGCCGTGATGTGGCTTTTCGTGATCGATGGCACAGACTAGGGCAGTCTGGCCGTATTCCCAACCGCTCCGCTTAATCCCGGCGCGTTGGGCAGTGCCGCTTTTGCGCCCGTCGCAGCCAACAAGCAACCGACCGCGCAAGGTGTCGCCACCGTCCAGCGTCAGGGTCACTCCACTTACATCCACCTCTTGTGACTCAACTCGACGCTGGTTGATTAGGGTAATCTTTGGTTTGGCCTCCATCGCGGTGATTAAGGCACGTCGTAGGAACCGGTCTTCGACCATGTAACCCATCGGGCCGTCTTCGATTTCGGCATGATCGAAGTGCATAAAGAACGGGGATGGCCCCTGCCCGGCGTGGCCATCGGTAACCTTGATTTCCAACATCGGCTGGGCGTTTTCATCGCCCACGTGCTGCCAGACGCCAACCTGTTTCAGTAGCCGCTGCGATGCTAGCGCTAGTGCATAGCCGCGACCGTCGAACTCTTCGTCCTGCAATTTGGCCTGTGGCAGCGCGTCGATTACGGTGACAGAGAAGCCGGTCTGCGCCAGCGCTAGGGCCAGTGCGGGGCCGTTCAGTCCGCCGCCAACGATCAGGATATCAGATGTGTTTTTCATGCGCCGCACTATGCGCTTGTGTTCGGGATTGTCCATGGGCCGCGGTGTCGCTACCGTCGTTTTAACACCTAAGGGAGCGCATGGAATATGTCGGAATGGTTGAAAATGAGCGCGGCGGATTTGGGCCGGGGGATTGGCAGCGGAGAGATCGACCCACTGCAGCTGACCCAAACCTATCTGGAAGCAATCGACGCCCATCCGCAGAGTAAACGAATCTATGCCCGTGTGACCCATGACCGTGCTCTGGCCGAAGCCACGGCAGCATCCGATCGGGCCCGTGCCGGGCAGCGCCGCTCGCTGCTGGATGGTGTGCCGATCAGTTGGAAAGATCTGTTCGACAGTGCCGGTGTCGGGACAGAGTCAGGATCGGATCTGTTGCTGGGTCGGGTGCCGGATCAGGATGCACTGGTGTTGCGCAATGCGACGGCCATGGGAGCCGTTTGTCTGGGCAAGACGCATATGAGCGAGCTGGCGTTTTCTGGGTTGGGCCTGAACCCGGTGAAAGAGACCCCACCCTGCATCAACGATGCCGGGGCTGCTCCGGGCGGGTCGTCGTCTGGTGCGGCGACCTCGGTTGCCTTTGGCCTGGCGGCTTGCGGGATTGGGTCTGACACCGGTGGTTCAGTCCGCATCCCATCAGCGTGGAATGATTTGGTTGGGCTGAAAACCACATCAGGGCGGGTCAGCTTAGAGGGCGTGGTGCCGCTGTGTTTGAAATTTGATACTGTTGGCCCCCTTGGCCGAACTGTTGAAGACGCGGCACTGATGTTGGGAGTGCTTGAAGGAGCACCTGCCGCAGACCTGCGTGGTGCAAGCCTAAAGGGACGCAAGTTTGCCGACCTGCAAACCATGGCGTTGGATGATCTGGATGACACGGTCCGAGCCGCACATGATTCGGCGCTGGATCGTCTACGCGCTGCCGGTGCCGAGGTGGTGCCGATAGAGATGCCTGACCTGCCCGAGGCGATGGCGCTGAGTGGTGTGTTGTATACGACCGAGGCTTATGGGCTGTGGAAGGACGTGATCGAGGCCTCTCCGGATTTGATGTTCCCTGCAATTCTGGAACGGTTCCGCGCGGGTGGTGATGTCTTGGGCACGGATTATGTGGCGGCCTGGGCCAGGCTAGAGCAGATCCGCATGACCTGGGATCAGGCCACGTCTGGTTTTGACGGGGTGCTGTGTCCGACCGCTCCGATTTTGCCGCCGAATATGGAACGGTTGCTGAGCGAGGATGACTACTATGTGCGTGCCAACCTGTTGACCCTGCGCAATACCCGTATCGGCAACCTGATGGGGCTGTGCGCGTTGTCGCTGCCGACGGGTACGCCAAGTTGCGGGCTTCAGGTTTTGGGGCAGCCCGACTGCGAAGCAGCACTGCTGCGGGTTGGTGCGGCGATCGAACAGGCCTTGGCCTGAAAGCCACATTAACCAAATGACTGCGTGTGGGCGGCTGGACGGATAGCCGCCGCACCTGTATCTTGTGGATAAACGGGGCGAAAATGATCCCGGACTTGAGGCTTAGAAAATGAATTTTCCCGAGCGGTTTTCGAACCTTCCGGCCTATGCGTTCCCGCGTTTGCGGGCGTTATTGGATCACTACACCCCAGGTGGGGATGTGGTTCATATGACTATTGGTGAGCCAAAACATGAGTTCCCCCAATGGGTTACTGATGTGGTTGTCGAAAACGCAGCCGGGTTTAACAAATATCCGCCCAACGAAGGCACGGATCAGCTGCGCGGAGAAATTAGCGCATGGATCCAGCGTCGCTATGGCGTGACGATGGACAAAGACACACAGATCATGGCGCTGAACGGCACCCGCGAGGGGCTGTATAATGCGGTGATGGCGCTGTGCCCTGAGCAGAAAAACGGCCAGAATCCGGCTGTTTTGATCCCAAACCCGTTTTATCAGGTCTATATGGTGGCAACACTTTCGGTGGCAGCCGAGCCAGTTTTTGTACCGGCCACGCAGGCCACGGATCATCTGCCAGACTATGCAAGCCTGCCTGAAGAGGTGCTGAACCGCACCGCTATTGCCTATGTATGCTCTCCGGCCAACCCGCAGGGTGCCGTGGCTGATCGAGCATATTGGACACAGCTGATCCAATTGGCCGAGCGCTATGATTTTAAGATCTTTGCGGATGAGTGCTATTCTGAAATCTACCGTGACATCGCACCAACTGGCGCGTTGACCGTGGCTCAGGAACTGGGTGCCGATCCTGAGCGGGTGGTTTTGTTCAACTCGCTGTCCAAACGGTCAAACCTGCCGGGCTTACGCTCTGGCCTGATCGCCAGTGGGCCGCAGAACATGGCGCAGCTTAGGCAGCTTCGCAATTATTCAGGGGCGCCCCTACCCCTGCCGTTGCAAGCCGCTGCTGCCCGCGTTTGGTCGGACGAAGAACATGTGGTACAAAACCGTGTACAGTACGTAGAAAAATACGAGATCGCCGATCAGGTCTTTTCTGGTCTTCCGGGCTATCAAGCACCCCAAGCTGGGTTCTTTTTATGGCTGCCCGTTGACGACGGAGAAGCTGCGGCATTGAAACTGTGGCAACAGACGGGTGTGCGGGTTCTTCCCGGCGCTTATCTAGCGCAGGGCGAAGACGAGCAGAACCCGGGTAAAGGCTTTATCCGCGTCGCTCTGGTGGCGCCCAAAGATCAAACACAGGACGCGCTGACAAAATTGCGCGACTGTTTGTACTAGAATTGCGATTTGATGGCCTGAGCAGTGGGCCATCGTTTCGCCAATAGAAAAAAGACTAGGCACAAGATCTGCGAAAACAGCAGGCAATGGCCCAAATGAGGAACCGAGGTAGGCATGGCATTTCAAACACGCAGTCGCGATCCGCTGTTGGACAGTAATATGCAAGCAGCTATCGAAAAACGAGGCAAGGAATTGGTTGGCATTTTGCTGATCATGCTTGGCCTGATGGTCGCTGCAATGATTGGATCATATGTGCCAGAAGACCCCAACTGGTGGGTCTCGACGGATGCCCCAGTGCAAAACTGGATGGGACGTCCAGGTGCCTCTATTACCGCGTTGTTGTTTATAATTGTCGGCAAAGCGGCATGGGCGGTTTCTTTGATACTGTTGATGTGGGGCGCTCGTTTTGCTTTGCATTGGGGCGAAGACCGGGCGATTCCTCGGGTTATTTTTGCGCCAATCGCAGTTGCTCTTTGTTCTGTCTATGCCGCCACTTTGGTTCCGGATCAGGTTTGGGGCGTAGCCCATAACTTTGGTCTGGGTGGGCTGTTCGGCGATACCGTTATCGGGGCTTTGCTGACCCTGTCGCCAATTAGTTATGTGGTTACAGTCAAATTGATGACGCTGCTGTCCGCGCTGAGCATGTTGGCGCTGGGTACCTTTGTGTTGGGCTTTACCCGTCCTGAACTGGCCCGTGCCGGTCGTTTCATGCTGGTTGGCGTGATCATGGGGTATGCTGGGCTGGCGAACCTTCTGGGTCGTGGTGCCACTGGTGGTTTGCAGGCCGCGATGAACTATCGCGCGCAACGCGCTGAGCGCGCTGCAACCGATGGCGATGATGAGCCGGAAGTGATCGAAACAATGGATCGGTACGGGGTGGTTTCCGCGTCTGAGGCGATGGAGGAAGAGGTTGTCGAAGAGGCTGCCCACGAACGTGGTGGATTGCTGGCACGGATGCCGTCCCTAATCCGCCGGTCCGAGCCGCTGCCAGAGCCAGAGTTGGTCGAACAGCATTCGACAGTGGAACTTGACGACCTACCCGGTGATGACCGGATCTCGGCCAAAATTGCCGACGCCGTTCGTGAACGCCGAGCTGCTGACCTGCCACCTGATCAGGACCCGAACCTGCCGCTGACCAAAGGTCGTGGCCGTCGCCCTGATCCGCTGGTTTTCAACCCCCAGTCACCGCTGGACGGGTTGCCGCCTGAGCCACCAATGACGGCAGCGCCTGTGCAGCCTCCGGTGATGGCTCCGGAAAGGCATGAGCCTGAGTATGATATTCCAATGGCACCTCCTCAACAGACTGCCATGCCACAAGCACCATTGAACTTGCCTACAGCTGAATCGCGTAAGTCTGTGGTCGAACAGCCGGTTCTGAAACCTGTTGTGCCTTCGACCCGCGCAATTGCCGAGGCGCAGCCTGGCTTGGTATTTGAAGACGGTGAAGAGGGTTTCGAACTTCCACCCCTGAACCTGTTGGCGAGCCCAGATACTGTTCAGCGCCATCACCTGAGTGATGAGGCGCTGGAAGAAAACGCCCGTATGCTAGAGAACGTGTTGGACGACTATGGCGTCAAGGGTGAGATCGTCGCGGTCCGCCCCGGCCCTGTGGTCACCATGTACGAACTGGAACCTGCGCCGGGCTTGAAGGCCAGCCGCGTCATCGGTCTGGCTGATGATATCGCACGGTCCATGGCAGCCCTGTCTGCGCGTGTGTCCACGGTGCCGGGTCGTTCGGTCATTGGTATCGAACTGCCCAACGAAAACCGCGAGAAAGTGGTTCTGCGCGAGATCCTTGCATCACGTGATTTCGGCGATAGCACAATGAGCCTGCCACTGGCGCTGGGCAAAGACATTGGTGGTGACTCGGTCGTAGCCAACCTTGCCAAGATGCCTCACCTGCTGATTGCGGGTACAACAGGTTCCGGTAAATCTGTTGCGATCAACACAATGATTCTGTCGCTGCTGTACAAGCTGACACCGGCCGAGTGCCGCATGATCATGATCGACCCCAAAATGCTGGAACTGTCCGTTTATGACGGCATCCCGCACCTGCTGTCCCCCGTTGTAACCGACCCGAAAAAGGCGGTTGTGGCGTTGAAATGGACTGTTGGCGAGATGGAAGATCGCTATCGCAAGATGTCCAAGATGGGTGTTCGTAACATCGAAGGTTATAACGGACGGGTGCGCGAAGCCTTGGATAAGGGTGAGATGTTCACCCGTACTGTGCAAACCGGATTTGATGATGAGACCGGCGAACCAGTGTTCGAGACAGAGGCATTCGCCCCAGAAGTGCTGCCCTATATCGTCGTTATCGTCGACGAGATGGCCGACCTGATGATGGTGGCTGGCAAAGAGATCGAAGCCTGCATCCAGCGTCTGGCACAGATGGCGCGTGCCTCGGGTATCCACCTGATCATGGCCACGCAACGTCCATCGGTTGATGTCATCACCGGTACCATCAAGGCTAACTTCCCAACGCGGATTTCGTTCCAGGTTACGTCCAAGATCGACAGCCGGACCATTCTGGGTGAAATGGGTGCCGAACAGCTGCTGGGTATGGGTGACATGTTGTATATGGCTGGTGGTGCCAAGATTACCCGTTGTCACGGACCGTTCTGTTCGGATGAAGAAGTCGAAGAAGTGGTGAACCACCTCAAGGCCTTTGGCCCGCCAGAGTACATGAGCAACGTTCTGGATGGTCCGGATGAAGACAAGGCAAGCAATATCGACGCTGTGCTGGGGCTGACTGGTGGCAACACCAATGGCGAAGACGCGCTGTATGATTCAGCGGTGCAGATCGTCGCACAGGATCGTAAGTGTTCGACCTCATATATTCAGCGGAAACTTGCCATCGGTTATAACAAGGCCGCGAGGTTGGTCGAACAGATGGAAGACGCGGGGCTTGTTTCGCCTGCAAACCACGTTGGTAAAAGAGAAATCCTGATACCAGAGCAGCAGTAACACGCCTCTTCACATTCAGCGCACATGGCTTATGTAGGTTGTATGAAACAGATTGCATTTGCTTTGGCGCTGACTGTCTGCGCCCCCGCCGCCTGGGCCGCCGAGAAGTTGAGCCTGAATGAAATTTCTGGCTACCTGAACGGAATGAAGACGGCCAAGACCAGTTTTACCCAGATCAACGATGATGGCAGCCTGTCGACAGGAACGCTGTATATCCATCGGCCGGGTCGGATGAGGTTTGAATACGATCCCCCGGATTTTGGAATAGTAGTTGCCGGTACCGGCTCTGTGGCGGTCTTTGACAAAAAGTCCAATCAGGCGCCGACAATTTATCCACTCAGACGGACCCCACTGTCAGTGATATTGGCGCGGAACGTTAATTTGAATCAGGCCAATATGGTTGTTGGTCATAGCTATGACGGCACTACAACCATTGTTCAGACACAGGACCCCAAGCATCCGGATTACGGCAGTCTGGAACTGATGTTCACAGGTGATCCGGTCGAGTTGCGAAAATGGGTGGTGCATGAAGAAGGTGGGGGTCGCACGACTGTGATATTGGGTGCGTTGGAAACCGGTATGCGGTTGTCTTCCGAACTGTTTGACACCTCGTCCGTTAAGGAATCGCGCTAGCTGGCGCCGATCAGGTCTGTCAAATTTCGAATACCACTTTGATCTTATGCCCGGCCTTAAAGCCGGGCAAATTCATTTTAACGATGCTCAGCGGAATTTGCGGCAGTTAGCCAGCTGGGCCTGATACATGTCGGCGCGTGCTGCTACTTTGTCTGCAACGCCCAGCAACCAGGACTTGGATCTGTAGCTGCCTCGAGCATAGCCCGTGTGGCCCTCGTGATATGCAAGATACTGGTTGCGCGCGTCGGACAATGCGATGTCGTTTTTCTCACGCGTTTTGTTCATGTACCAACCAATGAAATCGGTGGCGTGGCTGATACGGTCGCGCTTGGAGCTGCGGCGACCAGCCTCGCGTTGGTACTCTTCCCAAGTACCATCCAAGGCCTGTGAAAAACCGTAGGCGCTGGATACACGGCCCATTGGAATGATGCCCAGCACATATTTGTGCGGTGTGCGGGCATCTGCCCGATAGCGGCTCTCGTGATAGATGGTTGCCATCTGGACATGCGTTGGAACACCCCAACGGCGCTCGGTTGCTTTGAACGCTTTTAAGTAATCCGGTTTCTGAGTGATGATGCTGCACGCATTATCGAGATTGCGCGGGGGGGATTTATGGCCTCCGCCACAGGATGCCATGATCAACAACGCGATCATCGCGCTCATGATTCTGCTCATTTGCCTCTGCCTTTATTATTTTTTTGCAGACTATACCAAAAAACAGTCTGTGGATAAATTCACAATTACAACAAGACCGCCAACAGTAGCGGCAGGGACACCACGGACATTAGGGTTGAAACCATCACCATGCCTGCAACTGCTTCGGAATCCGCCTCGAACTTTTCTGCCAGCAGATATGCGGTTACAGCCACTGGAGTGGAGAGTTGCAAGACAAGCACCCCAAAGGCCACGTGATCCAGAGCGAAAAGCAAACCAATGCCCCAACCCACCGCGATGCAGACCAGTAACTTTGCCAAAGATACCCCAATCGCCCATGAGATTTTTCCTGGTGTCAGGCGAGCCACCGCAACGCCCAACGTAATCAACATCATGGGAATGGCCATCTGGCCGATCAGATCCAGTGCATTTGTCAGGAAACGAGGCGTCTGCCAGTCCTGCCACAAGAACAAAGCCCCGAGGAGTGTAGCCCAGACTATCGGTTCCTTTAGAACCTTGCTTCCTGCGCCTTTACCCGCGACGAGGTAGATACCAAAGGTGAATGACAATATCGACGTGACGGCCAGCACAACAACGCCGTAGCCAAGCCCTGCCTCGCCAAACGCAAACAATGATAAAGGAAGGCCCAAGTTGCCGGTATTGCCAAAAATTAAGGGTGCCAGATAGGTGCGCTGGTTCAGCCCGGCAAAACGCACCAGACCCAGCGCGACTACTGCGATCACGCCGTAACCAGCAATGCTGGCCATCAGAAACGTGCTCAACGTGCTTTTGTCCAGGTCTGTTTTCATCAGCGCTGTAAAGATCAGGCACGGCACAGCAAGTGTCATCGCTAATCTGGTAACAAATTGAATTCGATACTCAAATCCGAATTTGATCCAGCCAAAACCGGTTGCGGCGAGGATAAAAACCGGCGCCACAATCTCGAGCACTGTTAAAGATAGGTTCACAGACTGTTTCCCCGAAAGTCATGTCATTTGTTGGACAAGGTCCTAAGTTGCGGGGTAGTGATAGAACATAGGGGCTACAAGACTATGTTGAGAACACGCGCAAAATATCATTTGGGGCAGGTTGTACGCCACAAAAAACATCCGTTTCGCGGTGTTGTTTTTGATGTCGATCCCCAGTTCACAAATACCGACGAATGGTATCAGGCGATCCCCGAGGAAAGTCGGCCGTCCAAGGAACAGCCGTTCTATCACTTGCTGGCGGAAAATGACCAAAGCTACTATGTGGCGTATGTTTCCGAACAGAACCTAGTTGCAGACTATTCGGGCGAGCCGGTCGACCACCCGGATATCCCGGATATGTTTGGTCCGTTTTCAGACGGCACCTATCCACTACATTTCCAACTGAATTAACGTCACCACGGGCGCGGAAGGTGCGTGCACTCACGCACCCCACACTTTCGGTTTCGATTAATACCCCAACGCACATCCATCTTTACGCGGATCACTGGCGCCTTCCAGAACGCCATCACTGCGAATACGGATGGCCTGAGAGCCGCCGATAGCGGTGGGCGGTACGTCAACACTGTGGCCCAGATCAGCAAGCTGTTGGCGAACCTCGTCAGAGTACCCCCGTTCGATCTTTAGGACGCCGTTGTCGCTAAATGAGCGTGGGGCATTCATTGCCGTCTGAATGTCCATGCCAAAGTCAGTAAGGTTGGACAAAAAACGGGCATGGCCATTGGGTTGATAGGCGCCGCCCATAACGCCAAACGGCATTAAAACCTTACCGTTCTGGCGCAGCATACCGGGAATGATCGTGTGCATTGGCCGCTTATCGCCACCCAGCTCATTGGGGTGCCCTTCTTGCAACGTGAAACCAGATCCACGGTTCTGCAGCAAAATGCCAAATTTATCAGACGCAATGCCGGTCCCAAAGCCGCGGAAGATGGAATAGATCAGCGACACGGCCATTCGATCCTTGTCGACGACGGTGATATAGACAGTGTCCTTGTGCACTGATTCACTAAGCGGGGCAGCGGCAGGCATGGCTTTGCTTGGGTTGATCAGTGCCGCCAACTTTGCTGCAGTTTCAGGGGATAGCATGTGCTGCAACCGCGACATGTGGTCGGGATCGGCGATAAAGCGGTTGCGGGCGTCATAGGCCAATTTGGCCGCCTCGGCCTCGATGTGGACCCGCTGAGCACCAAAAGGGTCCATGGCGCCAATGTCAAAATGCTTTAGGATGTTGAGCATCAAAATAGCCGTCGCGCCTTGGCCGTTTGGCGGGTGCTCGACAAGTTCCATCCCTTGGTAATCACCGCTGACCGGGGTTTCGGTGCTGCACGCGGCATTGGCAAAATCATCTGCTACGTGCACGCCACCCTGCTGCTGCAGGGCTGTCAGCATATCGTCGGCCACCTCACCTGTGTAAAAGGCATCGCGACCATCCCGGGCGACACGGCGCAGGACTTCGGCTTGCCCAGGAGAGCGGAACATTTGGCCCACATGGGGGGGCTGGCCGACAAATAAATAGTCTCGCCGGGCCGTTCCTTGTAGAGTTTCAGCATCGTTGGCCCAGTCAAACGCAACACGTGGCGCTACTGGCACTCCGGCGTCGGCATAGTGGATTGCGGGCTCTAGTACCGCATCCAAGCCCAGCTTTCCCTCAGTTTCGGCGAGATGGCAAAAGGCATCCATTGCGCAAGGAATGGTGACTGCATGGGGGCTGCCCGGTGGGACGATATCCAGACCTTGTTCGCGCAGAGCCGCAGCATTGGCTGCTGCAGGTGCGCGGCCTGATCCATTGATCGCCTGAATGTCATCGCTGCCAGGGCGGGTGTAGAGCATAAAGCAATCACCCCCAATCCCGGTCATTTGCGGTTCACAAATACCCAGAAGAACCGCACCAGCGATGGCCGCATCCATCGCGTTTCCACCTCGCTTCAGGATGTCCACTGCCACCCCGGCTGCAAGTGGGTGAGACGTTGCGCAGATGCCATTTTCGGCAAAAACTGCTGACCTGCCCGGAGCTTGAAAATCGCGCATCGACTAAAATCCTCTGAATTGTTGTCGGAAGACTAGAAGTTAGGCGCCGAAACGCAATCCGCGAAATGACGGTATGGGCGATTTGTCTTGGCCGCCGGGGTGCTGAAGCATTGTGTGTGGGGGGGTATCCTCGGCGATGTGCACTGGGTGGGGGCTGTTGAGCACAGCGCCGAGGGAAGCTTTGAGCAGCTACACCTAACTATTTACACATGGCTGGGGCATATTTTTGCCGGTTTTGCGGCGGTTTTGTGGCGCCTAGGCGCGGTGACGCCTAAACGCAGCTGTTGCCTACTTCAAAACAAAGTGACAATCGATTTGTCCCATTATCGCGCTCATACGTAACAGCGCTTGTCAGCTCTCGGATTAGAAACCAGCCAAACCCACCCTCGGGCAAATCCTCTCGTGGGCCAGTCAGATCGGCAGGCTTTCTTGTAGCTAAGGCTTCGTTCGGTAATGGCAGCCCAGCATCACGAATACTGATCCACAGCTGTTCGGTGTCTAGATTGCAACCTATGTCGACATCACCGGGTGTGGTGTCAGCATAGGCATGCTCGACAACATTGTTCACAGCCTCGGACAGCGCAATTTGCACATCATCGACGCGAGCCGCCGGGAGCCCCATCCTGCGCAAACGTTCGACTACAGTACCGACACCGCCACGGGCATCCAGCTCTGTAGCCTGGAACGAATATGCAAACGAGTTGACCATCGAGTTCTCAATCTGCGCCGAATGCGCCTTCAAGTCCATTAATCAGGTGTTGTTGACAGCCGTGGCGTCGTTCAGCGATGCGTAAAGATCAAAAACAGTATCCATACGGGTCAAACGAAAAACTTTGTCGACCATAGGGCTTAAACCGGCGAGGTCCAATTTACGGCTGCTGCCGAGCTGTTTCATAGCAGCTACGATTGCACCCAATCCACTGGAATCAATAAATTTAACCTCTGATAAATCCAGGATAACACGGCTTGCTCCACTTTCGGTTTCGCTACGCATGTCTTCCTTGAACTGAATGGCCATGGCGGCATCAATGCGCTCGACGTTTACCGTCACAATCTGGCCACTGTCCGTCATAGTGCTAGTCAGGCTCATCTTTTTCCCCAAAATGAAAATTCATTACTTAGCAGTCTAGACCGCAATCCTTACCATTTTGTATGCATGGTTCAACCAGTGGAGGGAAAAGCATGAAAGAGGTTGTGATTGCGGGCGCGGCTCGCACACCAATGGGTGGATTTCAGGGCGCGTTTGACGGCGTACCTGCCGCTGAACTGGGCGGTACAGCGATTCGTGCTGCGCTGGATGGCGCGGGTGCGGTAACTGTTGATGAGGTGCTGATGGGCTGTGTTTTGTCTGCGGGACTGGGGCAGGCCCCGGCGCGCCAGGCAGGCTTTGCAGCAGGCTTGGGTGAAGATGTACCAGCCACTACGCTGAACAAGATGTGCGGATCCGGCATGAAGGCAGCCATGATGGCCTATGACCATATTGCGCTGGGTCATGCGGACACAATGATTGCCGGCGGCATGGAAAGCATGTCCAACGCGCCCTATTTGTTGCCCAAAATGCGTGGCGGAGCCCGCATCGGCCACAACCAGGTGATCGATCATATGTTCCTTGATGGGCTAGAAGATGCCTACGACAAGGGCCGCTTGATGGGCACTTTTGCCGAGGACTGCGCCGAAACCTACCAGTTCACGCGCGAAGAGCAGGATGAATTTGCTTTGCGCTCACTTTCTAACGCGCTGGACGCACAGGAAAACAATGCCTTTGACGGTGAAATCGCACCCGTTACGGTCAAAACGCGCAAGGGCGATGTGGTATCAGATGCGGATGAGCAGCCAAAATCGGCTCGTCCAGAAAAAATTCCAACCCTGAAACCTGCTTTCCGCAAGGATGGTACAGTTACTGCGGCCAATGCATCGTCCATTTCAGACGGGGCTGCTGCTCTTGTACTTGCCTCCGCCGAAGCCGCTAAGGAACAGGGCCTGACCGTGCGCGCCAAGATTCTTGGTTATGCCAGCCATGCTCAGGCACCAGGGCTGTTCACTACAGCGCCGGTTCCAGCTGCGCAAAAGCTGATGCAGCGCATTGGCTGGAGCAAAGACGATGTCGATCTTTGGGAGGTCAACGAGGCCTTTGCAGTCGTGCCGATGGCCTTTATGCGAGAAATGGGTATTTCCCGTGATGTCGTGAACGTAAATGGCGGAGCCTGCGCACTGGGTCACCCGATTGGCGCTTCAGGTGCGCGGATCATGGTAACGTTGCTGAACGCCCTAGAAAAACGCGGCCTCAAACGGGGCATTGCAGCTATTTGCATCGGCGGCGGCGAAGGTACAGCTATTGCAATTGAACGGGTCTGATCTTCATCTGGCCTAAAATATCCCAGGGGTGAATTGGCCGTCAGGCCAAGAGGGGGCTGGCCCCCTCCACCCAACCGTAAGGTGCTACTATGACTGTCGACTATGTTACCCTTGCCAAAACGATCGCTGCCCTGACTGAAGGTGAAAGTGATCAGGTTTCGCTGATGGCCACAGTTACGTGCGAAGTTCACCACAGCGATGATCGCTTTGACTGGACTGGGTTTTACCGTGTGACAGAGCCGGACCTGTTGAAAATCGGCCCTTACCAAGGCGGTCACGGTTGCCTGCAAATCCCATTCTCGCGCGGGGTATGCGGGGCAGCAGCCCGCACTGGCCAGGTGCAACTGGTGGCCGATGTTGATGCGTTTCCCGGTCACATCGCTTGTGCCAGCTCCACCCGGTCTGAACTGGTACTACCGGTTTACGATGGGGCAGGTGAAGTGATCGGTGTGTTTGATATCGACAGCAACTTGCCTGACGCGTTTTCACAACAGGACGCCGATGCCCTGTCAGCAATCCTGTCAGAAATATTTTCCCGATAAGGCCAACCAAAGGAGGCCCAAACCTGTAAAAAGCTGCGCTACTGCAATCATATGTAGGCGCATTGAAAAGGGCTGCTTGCGGGTCTTGTGCCGAAATCTTTTGCGTGCCCAGTAGGCGCTTGGTGTTCCGCCAAAAAGGCAAAGAAATAATAGGCTCTTCTCAGGTATCCGCCAGTGTCGACGTCGCGCTCGGCGTTTATCGATGGCGAAAAACACAATGGTCAAAAGATTGACCGCCAACAGATACAGAGCCACGGTTGACCAGGGAAAGTCTGTCATTGTGTTGTCTTTCCTTAATCATCAGCGTTTCAATTAACGTTGTAGGTTTCATCTGTGATGCTCTAGGATTTTACCATGAATGATCCAACGACCACCAGAACCACAGATGAGAGCCGTGTTTTCCAGATCGACATCATCGTCGCAGATGGTTTTGTGCTGCTGGAAGTGGCCGCGATTGTTGATGCCCTGCGCGTTGCAAACCGGATCGCGGCGCAGCCGCAGTTTTCCTGGACTTATCGTTCTGCCAAGGGTGGGATGATCGAGAGCCGTTGCGAGGCCTTTGTCAAATCTGATCCCTTTGTGGACCGACCAACGGCAGATTATGCGTTTGTCATTGGCAACAGTGATCCCGACTGCCCGGCGTTGTCGCCGCCAGCGTTGATCTCGGCTTATACCTACCGCGGGGCGCAGGTGTTTCTCTTGGCCGAGGCCGCAAGCCGTTACATCAAGGATCGAGGCGGATCGGCGCAGCATCTGTCGACCCATTGGGAAAACTCGGCCCAAATGCGTGAGCGTAGCAGCCTGTTTGAGGCCGATAGCACGCTTGCCAGCGAAGACGGTCTGGTGGTGACCTGTGCCGGCATGGGGGCAACAGTGGACGTTGTGCTGGCCGTGATGGGGCGTCATATTTCCTCGGCGTCACTGGTGACAGTAGCCAATGTTTTATTGCACGACAGAATTCGGGATTTTTCGACGCGCCAACCGTTTGGAGGCGCGCACAGTAGTTCCACGGGTGATGCGGATTTGGACCGGTGCATCCAAATCATGCAGAACAATATCGAGGAACCTCTGGCGATTTCAGAACTGTCCCGGCGGGTTGGACTATCCGCTCGTTCGCTTGAGCGCCGTTTCAGAGCTGATTTTGGTACGACGCCAAATAACTTCTACCGTGAAATTCGGCTGAGCAAGGCGAATAACCTGTTATTGAACACCAGTCTTAGCGTTGGTGAAGTTGGCTTGGCCTGTGGCTTTCCCAATGGATTTTCAAGCCTGTACAAGTCTCAGTTCGGCCTGACCCCGCTGGCCCTGCGCAAACGTCGCGGGGCAGGGGGGGGGCAAAAGGTGCCCATCGCGAATGATGGATAACCGTCATAATTTGGCGGATATCATGCATTTTCAAGATCGGTGACATGGCAGGTTAATCGCAAAAGAGTAAGTCTGGAGCGATGTCATGAGTGATCTTCCCAACAAGGCCCGTGTGGTCATTATCGGCGGTGGTGTGATCGGCTGTTCGGTGGCCTACCACCTGGCCAAACTAGGGTGGAAGGATGTTGTGCTGCTGGAGCGCAAACAGCTGACTTCGGGCACCACTTGGCATGCGGCTGGGTTGATTGGTCAGCTGCGGGCCAGCTCGAACATGACCAAATTGGCCCGCTACTCTGCTGAACTGTACAATGGTCTGGAAGAGGAAACCGGGGTTTCCACAGGGCTGCGTCAGGTTGGGTCGATTTCTGTCGCATTGACAGAGGAACGCCGCGAAGAGCTGTGTCGTAGTGCTGCTATGGCGCGGGCCTTTGGGGTGCCTGCGGAAGAGCTATCACCTGCCGAAGTTAAGCAGCGTTATGAACATCTGAACCTTGAAGGGGTGACCGGCGGTATTTGGCTGCCCACCGACGGGCAAGCGGACCCAGCCAATATCGCGCTGGCGATGGCCAAAGGCGCACGTCAGAATGGTGCGCTGATCAAGGAGCGTATCAAGGTCACTGGCATGACCAAACAGGACCGCCGGGTGACCGGTGTGGACTGGGTTAGAGATGACGGTGAACAGCAGGGTCATATCGAAGCTGACATGGTGGTGAACTGCGCGGGCATGTGGGGCCGCGAGGTTGGCAAAATGGCGGGCACCAATGTGCCGCTACATGCCTGCGAGCATTTTTACATCGTCACCGAAGCTATTGAGGGTCTGAGCCAGATGCCGGTGCTGCGGGTGCCAGATGAGTGCGCCTATTACAAAGAAGATGCTGGTAAAATCCTGCTGGGGGCCTTTGAGCCAAATGCCAAACCTTGGGGTATGGGGGGCATTTCAAATCGGTTTGAGTTCGACCAGTTGCCCGAAGATTTCGACCATTTTGAACCGATTCTAGAAGCTGCCTGCGAGCGGATGCCCATGCTGGCCGAGGCCGGGATTCATACCTTCTTTAATGGGCCAGAGAGCTTTACGCCTGACGACGCCTATCATCTGGGTCTAGCCCCCGAGATGGACAATGTCTGGGTCGCCGCCGGGTTTAACTCGATCGGTATCCAGTCGGCTGGCGGAGCCGGAATGGCGCTGGCGCAATGGATGGACGCGGGCGAGAAGCCGTTTGATTTGGGTGATGTGGATATCAGCCGGATGCATCCGTTTCAGGGAAACAATCACTATCTGTTTGAACGCTCTAAGGAAACGCTGGGACTGCTGTATGCGGATCACTTCCCATACCGCCAAAAGGCCACCGCCCGGGGTGTGCGCCGTACACCGTTCCATCAACAGTTGCTGGATCAAGGCGCGGTAATGGGCGAGACTGCTGGCTGGGAACGCGCCAACTGGTTCGCAAATGAGGGACAGGAGCGTGAGTATCAGTATAGCTGGAAACGGCAGAACTGGTTTGAAAACTCTGCTGCAGAACACCAGGCCGTGCGTGAGAATGTCGGCATGTATGACATGTCCTCGTTCGGGAAAATCCGGGTTGAAGGCCCGGATGCCGAGGCGTTCCTGAATTATGTCTGTGGAGCCAACCTGTCGGTGCCAGCGGGCAAGATCGTCTACACTCAGTTCCTGAACTCACGCGGCGGGATTGAGGCCGACGTTACCGTCACTCGACTGACCGAGACAGCCTATTTGGTGGTGACCCCATCGGGCACTCGATTGGCAGATCAGACCTGGATGATGCGCAATCAGGGTGATTTTCGGGTTGTGTTGACTGATGTAACTGCAGGCGAGGGTGTGCTGGCGGTGATGGGGCCACGTTCACGCGAATTGCTGCAACGGGTATCGCCCAACGACTTCTCCAACGCGGTGAACCCCTTTGGTACCGCGCAGGAGATTGAGTTGGGCATGGGGCTAGCCCGCGTTCATCGGGTGACCTATGTGGGCGAACTGGGCTGGGAGATCTATGTCAGTTCTGATATGGCCGGTCACGCCTTTGAAATCCTGTCCGAAGCGGGTCAGGACATGGGGCTGAAACTGTGCGGGATGCACATGATGGATTCTTGCCGGATCGAAAAAGGATTTCGCCACTTTGGCCACGACATCACCTGTGAAGACCATGTGATTGATGCCGGGCTTGGCTTTGCGGTGAAGGTGGACAAGCCTAACTTTATCGGTCGTGAGGCAGTGCTTGAGCGCAAGGAGACCGGTCCCAAGAACCGCATGGTGCAGTTTAAGCTGACTGATCCTGAACCGATGCTGTATCACAACGAACCGCTGATCCGAGATGGTGAGATTGTTGGGTATCTTAGCTCGGGCAACTATGGCCACACGCTGGGGGCTGCCATGGGGCTGGGATATGTGCCATGCGAGGGTGAAAGCGCGAAGGATGTTCTGGGCTCGACCTATGAAATCGACGTGATGGGAACCCGGGTCAGGGCCGAGGCGTCGTTGAAACCGATGTATGACCCCAAGTCCGAGCGCGTGAAGGTGTGATTTCTGTTGAATGTGCTGCCGTTTGGTGAAAGCCATGCGGCAGCATATTGAATAGGAAGTCCACCAAATGATGCCCTTTAGCGCCATTCTTGTTGTTGCCGTATTGCTGGGCATTGCGGTGTTGCATTTGCTGTGGGCGGTGGGTGTCCACTGGCCGGCAAAGGATGAGGCAACCTTGGCCAAAACCGTGGTGGGCAGCAAAGACATTCAAAAGATGCCGCCGCCACTGGCCAGCCTGCTGGTCGCGGTTGTGCTGATCGGTGCAGCCCATGTTGTGCTGGCACATGCGGGTCTGATGCAAGGTTTTATGCTGTTTCAGATGTACCGAATTATACTTGTTGCGATGATCCTTGTGTTCTCTCTCCGGGGGCTTGCCCCATATATCCCGCATTGGCGGGCGATGGTGCCCGAACAGCCCTTTGCCCGTTTTGACCAGACCAGATATGGCCCGCTTTGCCTGGTAATTGCGGCTTTGTTGCTTGATGTCGCCTTGACCGGGCGCATGTAGGAGAGCCTGATGACATCCCCCAACCCCAACCCCAACAACACCGACAGCCCGCGCGGGTTGGCTTTTGCCTTGTCCGCCTATGTGATGTGGGGGCTGCTGCCACTGTATATGAAGGCCCTGTCACATATCCCGGCAGCCGAAGTTGTGGCACATCGGGTGATTTGGGCTGTACCGATTGCCGGGCTGCTACTGATTGTGTTGCGTCGTACCGATGATCTGATGGCAGCGCTTCGTAGCCCTAGAACCCTGCTGATGGCCTGCGTCACCGCGGCGCTTATCTCAGTCAACTGGGGTATCTATGTCTGGTCAATTGCCAATGGCTACGCCCTTGATGCGGCGCTGGGCTATTACATAAATCCGTTGTTTAGCGTTCTGCTGGGATCGGTACTGCTGGGCGAGCGGCCCAATCGGGTACAGATGGTGGCAATTGCCCTAGCCGCTGGAGCAGTTGTGGTGTTGACGGTTGCAGCCGGAGGGCTGCCCTTGGTCGCAGTTGGATTGACCCTATCATGGGGTTTTTATGCCTTTTTCAAAAAGTCTCTGCCGGTTGGACCCAATCAGGGTTTCATGTTGGAAGTGCTAATCCTGCTGCCCGTGGCGTTGGGCTATGTGATCTATCTATCGGTGACCGGGGCAGGACTCATTGGCGGTACTGGCATGGATACTGCGTTGTTGCTGGGATGTGGCATCGTCACTGCAGTGCCGCTGATCACCTATGCCAATGGCGCCAAGCTGTTGCGGCTGTCGACCATTGGTATCCTGCAATACATCGCCCCCACTATGATTTTTCTGATTGCGGTTTTTGTCTTCGGTGAGGAATTCGACGGCGCGCGGATGATTGCCTTCCCGATGATCTGGGCGGCGCTGGTGATCTATTCAATGTCACTGGTCAAACAGATGCGCGCCAAGCCAGCTTAGGCGCCCCGATCAACGGGACGCCTGAAGTGGTTCAAGCGCGGGGCACGTCAGCGGCAAACCGACCGGCGTTTTCCTTCAAAAAGGTCTCTGCATCTGCGTCGCCCCAGAATGCAGGTACGGACTTGGGAATCTTGAGTGCCCGTTGCACCGCTGGCCTTGCATCAATCCGATCAAACCAGGCCTGCAGGTGATCCAAACCATCGACTGAGACTTTGGCCCAGGGGTAAGCCCGTGCCCAAGGGTAGGTGGCAAAATCAGCTACTGTGATCTGATCACCAACCAGATACTCCCGCCCATGCAGCCGGGCGTCCAACACCTCGAACAACCGGCGCGTCTCGTCCACATATCGCTTGATGGCAAAGGGACTATCTTGCCCGTTGGGTGCAGCGATGCGCTGGAAATACATCGCCTGTCCCATCATCGGCCCAACGCCACCCATCTGAAACATCAGCCACTGCAAGGTTTCTGATCGCAACTTGGGGTCATTGGGCAGGAAGAGCCCGTATTTCTCGGCCAGATACCACAGGATGGCGCCGCTTTCGAATACGGCGAAATCATCATTTGACCGATCCACAATCGTGGGAATGCGACCATTGGGGTTCAGCTCCAGATAGGCGGGCGCCTTTTGCTCTTTCGTGGCAAAATCGATGAAGGTCAGATCATAGGGAATGCCTGCCTCTTCCAGAAACAGCACCGGCTTGTAGCCATTCATCGTTGCTGCCGTGTACAGGTGAATGTCTGGTTGACTCATTCCGCAGGCTCCAGTGTTTTGGCAAAGACCTCAGTCAGGTGGCGGTTCAGCCGTGCAAAATCAGCCTCGATCTGAGGATTTTTCATCACGTCGTAGGCCACAAAGGTCGGCTGTTTCTGCAAGCCCATGAAATTGGCAACCTGGTGAGTTGGGTACAAAAGCGTGTCAACCGAAGCGCCGGCAAAGAAAGCTTGCGATGGATCGTCAAAGGCCTCTTTAGGCGCATTGAAGGTAACCGAGAGCATATAGCTTTTGCCTTGCAGTGCGCCGCCCAGCCCATAGTTTTGAGTTGGAGCATCTGAGGTACGGCCATCGCCAGTCGCAAGGCGCCCGTCCATCCCCACGGTATAGACTTCGTCTTGGTATTTCTTGAGATTCCAAGGCGTCGCCATCCAGTGGATAGGAAATTGCATGATGATCGTATCCGCCCACAAGTGACTGGCGATCTCTGTTTCGACATCATAGCCATTGGCCACAGTTGTCACCCGGACCTGATCCCCCTGTGCCTCGAAAAATGCCTTGGTGCGTTCGGCAAGGGCTGTATTCAAGCCGCCGGGTGCAAAGTCGTAGGGCTGGTAACCGTTGATGATGAGAACATTGGACATGTTGGTTCTTTCCGAGAATTTAGAAGTTTGTCTATTCACATCGCAGGAGGTGGGGTGTTAGGTTTACTTAAGCAACCAGTATACTTTTAGTAACCTGCAAGTTTTTTGGAGAAGCGACGATGAAGGCGCGTGTGATTGAGGATGAACTTGGCCGCAGGCGGGCGACCTCGGCCTGTAGTCAACCCTGTCCAATCGAAAACGGCATGCGGATGTTAGGCGGTAAATGGACGGGGTCGATCCTGTGGCATCTGCAGTTCGGCCCAGTTCGTTTCAACGATTTGTCTCGCATGATTGCAGCCGCCAGCAAAAAGATGATCACCGAGCGTCTACGCCACCTTGAGGCCAAGGGACTGGTGATAAGGGAGGTCGTTGATACGGCACCAGTTTCGGTGGAATACAGCCTGACAAAACAGGGGCGGGCGGCGCTGACTGTCTTGGATGAGCTGCGTAAATGGGCCGAAGCGCTAGACCCTGAAGCGGTGGGTTAAAGTTCCTGGGAAAGAATATTCCGGGCCAGATTTTCCGCCCAGATCGCATAGGCTTTGGGGCTGGGATGGAAACCATCTTGCGCCGCCATATCCGGGTTTCGTGGTAGAACTAATGGCAGGTGAGAGACACCTTCGTTTCGATGAGCCAACTGAACCAGCCCTGAGTCCAGACGCGCGGCATGGCGTCCCAATGTCCAGGCCAACGGCTGCGGCAATAGCGGAAAATGCTGCAAAGGTGGAACTCCGGTGCATAGGATCTGTCGCACTCGAAATCGAGATTTCAAGAGGTCGAAAAGGGCTGTCTGGTGAGATACAAACTGAACCTTGGTTGTTGCACGGGTTACGTCGTTGACGCCAAGCGCAACAACCGCGCAGTCAAAGGTTTCTGGCGGCATGCTAGCCAGCTGCCGGGTCATGTCTGGCGTTGTGTTGCCAGTTCGGGCTTCCAGCCGCCATGTCACTTGATAACGATCAGCTAGCCGCGACACCAACTGTCCACTTAGCGCCTGATCCTGACTTGCAGCCCCCACACCTGCGCCCGAGCTGTCCCCTATGATCAATAGCCGCAAACGTGGTCCTTGTCCGCTGGTGCCTGAGCGTGGACCTGGCGGTTCCGGCAGCAGTTGTGCCCGTCGCCGCACCCACAGTGCTTGGGCCAGCAACAGGGGCATGAGCGGCAAACGTAGAATTTGGTCGATGCCAATCAACTGAGAGCCTCGCGGAACTTCAGAAACCTGGCATCTGTCATCACCCGCGCGTTCATCGCCTCACGCAGGGCCCCGACGCTTTTGTACGGGCGCATGGTGACCTCAAACAATTGAATCAATCCGTCGTCGTTCAAGGTGATCAGGTCTACCCCAACGGCGTCAAACTCGCCGATTTTGCACTGGAATTCTACTGCCCAGTCGTTGCCATCCCCCATGACACGGCGATAGCTAAAGTCGCTGAACACCTGACCAACATGGCCAAGCACCGCTGCTACTGGCGCACGACCTGTCCAGGTTTTCCAATATGTGGGGGGCATAAACTGCACATCTTCGGCCAGTAACGCGGCGATTTTGGAGTCGTCGCCCTTGGCCACCACCTCCATCATATGGCTGATTGTCGAATGCATTGAGTTCTCTCTTGGGTTTATCCGATCCTGCGTTGCCGTGTAGAACTGGACAAGCACGACGTTACGGGAACTTGCCCCCGCAGTCCGCAGGCGCTAGGCAGGCGCTTATGGCAGTTTCAAGCGAATATACCCCACCGCAGGACCCGTTAGAGTACCTGCATTCCGACGCCCAGATCGTGGCGGTGAACAAACCGGCAGGATTGCTTTCAGTGCCGGGGCGGGGTGATCACCTTGCTGATTGCCTGCTGACACGGGTGCAAGCCGCATTTCCCGAGGCACTGTTGGTGCATCGGCTAGACCGCGACACCTCGGGTGTGATCGTTTTTGCCCTGACGCCCCATGCACAGCGTAACCTGTCGGCGCAGTTCCAGGAACGTACTACCCGTAAAGTGTATGTCGCGCGCATTGTTGGCCGACTTGAGCCGCGCACGGGAACTGTGGATCTGCCATTGATCGTGGATTGGCCCAACCGGCCGCGGCAGATGGTGTGCCACGATACCGGCAAAGCATCGGTCACGGATTGGAACGTTGTCAAATACGGCGCAGATGAAACCCGCGTGCGGCTGACGCCCAAGACCGGCCGAACGCATCAATTACGGGTGCATATGATGGCGCTGGGCCATTCGATTCTGGGTGACCCGCTTTATGCTTCTGGTGACGCCAGAGAGCATGACCGTATGATGCTGCATTCGCAGGAACTGCGGGTAAAGCACCCAGAGACCAGCCAATCCATCAAGTTTCGTGCCAAACCAGACTTCTGATTCTGTTCCAAATTCATCATCCTTTGGGCGGTTGGGGCATGGTAAGACCCTTGGTCTTTTGGCCGAAGAGCATAAAAACTGCTAGGGATTGACCCACGGCTCGCAGATGCCTATCTACGCCGCAGGTTCAGGTCCCCTGCTGCTCGCGGCCAATTGGCTATGGTGAAACCTGCTAGTTCTACATCTTCCGCCCAACATCATGGCGCGCCAGATGGTAATGCGAGCCCCGTCAGAACAAACGCGCCCGTTGATATTGGACGAGGCAAAGATGATGAATACCCCTAATCTGGCTCCGGTTTCGGAGCTGAAAGTGCAGGCAAAACGCTTGCGTGACAAACTTCAATCCAGTGGCATCAAGATCGGCCACAGCAAGTCGCTAGAACTATTGGCGCAGCAACACGGTATGCGGGACTGGAACACTTTGTGTGCACAGGCTGGCAATAAACTGCACCTGCGTGTCGGGGATCGTGTGCAAGGTCGCTATATGGGACAACGGTTTGTGGCCACAATTCGCAGTCTGACTGTGCTTGGCGACGGCGACCAACGCCGGATCACCCTGCATTTTGACGACCCGGTTGATGTGGTAAAGTTCGACAGCTTTTCAAACTTCCGCCAGCGGGTCAGCGGGACGATTGGTTGGGATGGTCGGTCGGCCAGAAAAACCTCGGATGGTGTGCCGCATTTGGTTGTTGAACTGACATCGCCCAATTGACTCTTAGAGACCCGTTTCTTGCTCCTTTTGCCAACCGTGAAACAAGAGAGCAGGAAACGGGTCGCCGGAGGCCATACAGGACGGTCATGTGGATCTGTGATTAAAACATGGAGGCCACATAATGGAACTTAACGATAAGACTATCATCATCACCGGAGCCAGCAGCGGAATTGGTGCAGCAGCAGCCCTGCTGTTCGCTGCCGAAGGTGCCAATGTGGTGCTGGGGGCGCGGCGAGGCAAAGAATTGGATCAGGTCGCCGGTCAAATCCTGCAAAGCAACGGTTCGGTGGTGACGCTGGCTGGGGATGTCACCGATGCTGACTATGCTCAGGCTTTGGTTGATTTGGCTGTAGAAAGCTATGGTGGATTGGACGGAGCATTTAATAACGCAGGTATGATGGGTGACATGTGCCCCGTTGGTGAGATGTCGGTCGAAACTTGGAATGCGGTCATCGGGACCAATTTGACCAGTGGTTTTTACGCCGCCAAAGCGCAAGTCCCAGAGATCGAGAAACGTGGCGGTGGCTCGATCCTGTTTACATCATCATTTGTTGGTCATTCTAATGGTGGAATGCCGGGGATGGGAGCCTATGCTGCGGCCAAAGCCGGGTTGGTCGGGCTGGCGCAATCGCTGGCAGCAGATCATGGCGCCAATGGGGTGCGGGTAAACACGTTGCTGCCCGGTGGTACGTTGACGGCGATGGCTGGCGATGACGCCGAGGCTCATGCGTTTATTTCCGGACTGCATGCGTTGAAGCGGATGGCGCAACCGACAGAGATTGCCCAAGTGGCGCTATTTTTACTGTCAGATCGAGCGGGGTTTGTAACGGGTAGCCCGGTGCTGGCAGATGGTGGAGTGTCAGTTCGGCTAGTTTAAAACGAACCTCCAATAAAAGGAAAGCCGCCCGGTTTGGGCGGCTTCCATCAAGATGTGATGCTGAACTTACTCAGCAGTCCAGCCACCAACAGCTTTGACCTCCAAGAAGTCCTCGATGCCCCAGCTGCCACCTTCGCGACCATTGCCGGACTGCTTCATGCCGCCAAATGGGGATCCGGCCGAGCGGGACTGACCGTTCATCTCAACCATGCCCGACCGCAGCTGACGTGCCATGCGGTTGGCGCGTGCCATGTCCTGAGTCTGGACGTAGTTGGTCAGACCGTAAGGCGTGTCATTGGCGATCTCGATAGCCTCTTCTTCAGTGTCGAAAGGGATCATTGCCAGAACCGGGCCAAAGATTTCCTCGCGTGCCACAACCATCTGGTTGTTCACGTCGGCGAAAATGGTTGGCTTGACATAGAAACCCTTGTTCAACCCGTCAGGGCGACCTGTGCCACCGGCAACCAATTTGGAGCCTTCGTCGATACCTGCCTGGATCAAGTCTTGGATCTTACCCCACTGTAGTTCGTTCACTACGGGCCCAATGTGGCGACCTTCTTCGGAGGCCGGACCAACGCTGACCTTGTTGGCAACTTCGACAGCGGTGGCGACGGCCTGATCATAGATACCACGCTGCACCAACATCCGGCTGGGTGCATTACAGCTCTGGCCAGTGTTGTTCATCATGTGCAGCACGCCGCGTTTGACAGCCTTTTCGTCGGCATCGTCAAAAATCACGTTGGCACCTTTGCCACCCAGTTCCAGGTGAACCTTCTTCAGGGTCTCGGCTGCCGACTTGGAAATCGCAGTGCCCGCACGGGTGGAGCCAGTAAACGACACCATATCAACATCTGGATGTGCCGTCAGAGCCGAACCGACGCCTACACCATCGCCATTGACGAGGTTAAACACGCCAGGCGGGAAGCCTGCCTCGTCCATCATCTCGGCAAAGATCATCGCATTCAACGGGCTTTGCTCGGACGGCTTCAGAACCATGGTACAGCCAGAAATCGCCGCCGCGCCCACCTTGAGCGTGATCTGGTTCATAGGCCAGTTCCACGGGGTAATCAGCGCAGCAACTCCGACCGCCTCGTGGATGATCATGTCATTGGGGGCGTGATCGCCGAGTGGCTTTTCAAACTGAAACTTTTTGGCGGCCCGAATGAAGTTTTTCAAATGGTAGATGCCAGCGCCCACCTGCTGGCTGCGCGCCATATCAATGGGGGCGCCCATTTCAACAGACATCGCCTGAGCCAGATCCTCGCCTCGGGTTTGGTATGCCTCTACCAGCTTCTCGACCATGGCAATACGTTCGGCCGGGGGTGTTGCCATCCATCCTGGCAGTGCGGCCTTGGCGGCGGCTACTGCGGCGTTGGTATCTGCCTCAGCCCCAAGAGAAATCACCGCACAGGCGTCTTCCGTCGAAGGGTCGATGACCGCAAAATCATTGGATTGTGACGGGGCGACCCACTGGCCGTTGATGTAAAAATCGCGTTTCTCGATCATGTCCGATGCTCCCAAACATACTGTTCCCGACCGGGCGGTCGGGGAATTGACGCTACTTTGTCACTGTGTTCCAGACTCGGCAAGGGGCTGACTAGATAATTTGATCAAATTACTAAAAGGGGAGACCTCAGACCTTGGCAGGAAGCCCTTTCTTGTAACGAATGGTTGATGTGTTGATTTCTTCTGGTGTCATTTCCAAGGGGGTGTAACGTTACGGAACAAGGATTGCTTGGGTGCTTATTCAGCGCCCGTTTCACAGGAGAGGAGAATAACATGGGCCTGCGCATTAACGATGTGGTTCCGAATTTTACTGCCGAGACAGACCAGGGAACGGTGACGTTTCACGACTGGATTGGTGATAGCTGGGCAATTCTGTTTTCCCACCCCAAAGATTTCACACCGGTGTGTACCACCGAATTCTCGGCTGTCGCGCAGCTAGCTGATGAATGGGCCGCCCGGAGCACCAAGGTGATCGGCGTGTCGGTTGACGGCGTCGAGGACCACAAGAAGTGGAAGCTGGATATTGAGAAATACGGTAATTCCGCGCCAGGCTTCCCTATCATTGCGGACAAGGGGCTGGAGGTGTCCAAGGCCTTTGACATGCTGCCAGCCGAAGCCCACCTGCCGGACAAGCCCACCCCTGCTGACAGTCAAACTGTTCGTAGCGTGTTTATTATCGGCCCAGACAAACAGCTGAAACTGTCGATGACATACCCGATGTCAGTGGGGCGTAATTTCGCCGAGATCTTACGGGCACTGGACGGGCTGCAGATGTCAGCCAAAGGGGTTGCTACACCAGCCAACTGGATGCCGGGCGAGGATGTTATTATTCCAGTTCCAGTATCTAACGAGGAAGCCAAAGCGAAGTTTGGTGAGTTCGAGACTATCCTTCCGTACCTGCGTAAGACGAAGGCGCCGGGTTAGAATAAAATGCCGAAACGGGTTGCAGGATTAACTGCAGCCCGCTTGGTTAGTTTTCGCCCAGTTGACCGACGTGTACAAACCTGTTTGATGAGCCCAGTCAGAAATGCGGGGTTTCCTGGTGAAAAGAGATAAGAAACGTTGGGAAAAGTTCTTTTCCCTAAGTCGCCATCGCAGGCGGTTCGGGGCGGAACTGAAATCTCTTGATGGTGACTATGAGGCATTAAAAACCTCGATCATTGATGGTGGAGAAGTTGTCCAGACCCGTGGATCCGGCGATGATGTTAATGCTCATTTTGAGGCACTGCGCTCTGAATTCTCCGGCCAGCCGGAACTTGTTTTCGAACACGCCCGCCTGATTGTCCTGATACGCCGGGACTTCAAGGCCGAGGAGGCTTTTACGGAATTAAAGAAAATGTGGGAAGCAGAGGAAGAATTTCTGCTCGAACATCTAAACCTGCGCTGGATCGTAGCTGCGACCGACAGTTTTGCGGACCTGGATCCGGCACCCGAAAACAGGGCAACCGCACTTTCCATTGGCCTTATGGTCAACACAATGAAGACTTATGAATCAGAGCGTTACATTAAGAATATTGGTGATGAAGAAGTGGACCAATCCAAGGTCGAGCATCTCAGTCGGCACTTGGTTCCGATTTTCAGTGGCCTTTCGATGCTAACGATTGGAACTGATGACACACTGCGGAATATGCGTTGGCGAATTGACCGTCAGGCCAAAGAGGGGCTTCTGGGCCGTGTACTGAAACACGTGTTTATTCGTCTTCAAACTGAAGACAATGCATTTGCCAGAGTAAAGGCGCTGCATCGTCGTGAACGTACATCTTGGTGGTAAGCGAAGCGGCTAAAACGCGTCGCTGTCTACGGGGATGTGCTTGCGTCGACCGCCCAGGAAAATTGTCCAAAGCCGTAGCCCTTGTTTGATCTGGGAAATTACCCGCCTCCAGACTTGGGCTGGTGTCTTGACTGCATCGGGGCCTTTGGGGCGTGCCAACATAGATTGAGTCGTGAGAGGTGAGGTGAAACCGTACAATGCACATTGATCGGATTGCATTGCGATGCCTGGAACCGTTTGAAAAGAGCGTAGTGCATAGGTTGAACATATGACGGCATCTGCCAACACTGCGCGGCCCTCACTTGCCAATAAGAGCTTTCTAGCACCATTAGGCCACAAAACGTAAGCAGCTGCGCCACTGCGGTCGAGATACAGGCGATGCAAGTTCGCGTTTTGACAGTGAAACGAGGCGTTTCTCGATATGATCTTTTTACGTTTGCGCACTTCTAAAGTTGCGTGATCAATACCCGTCTTCTGTTCAAGGTCTGACAGAAAATTAGCAGTATATTTTGCAAGAATGGCGTCATCTTCCAAGATTAAAGCCGGCTCTGACCCAGAGGCGACTGATCGCCATACTTCCCGATGACTGGCTAAACAGGCCATTTCGTTCTCTGTGACAGTTCGCTCCCATTTCTTTCGGTCGATGGCTTGGTATTCAGTGGAAAGCGTCTTCGGTGTAATGGCTTCAAAGCGTTCATATGCTAGGCCGAGTTCCATCATCTGTTGCTCTTGAAACGTTCGGCGAGAGGTTTGAGATTTGAGACTAATCAGGATGATGCGCATGGTGCAGGCCCAGAGTTGTTTGCCAAGGGTATCAAAAAGCCGGTTAGATGTTTTGGCTAGAGGACAGTTCGGATGACTTAAGAACGCCTTTCAAAAAGGCAACTTGCTTTGATCTCTTCCGTTTGGAGAGCAAAACAACGGGTGAAAAAAGTTGAAAAATCGCAAGCCCAAGGGCGCGAGAAAAGGGGAAGCTACGATTGTGTTTACGTGCCGTGTAAACACGTGATTGCCCCATATGAAAAGCCTTGAGGGCGGCTATTGTGGGGGTCGTGGCGGTGGATTGACCCTGCGCGTGGGTCACCAAAGCGTTCCGAACGAACATTAATGAGCCACACTCAGATCGCAGGCGAAGGGCTAGGTCGTCATCTTCATGATAAAGAAAAATGGCTGGGTCAAAACCGGAAATGGCCTCAAAGTCTTTTCGCCTTACCATCAAGGATGCACCAGACAAAATACTGACTTCCTGATCCTGTTCAGGCCAGCCACGTGGCATTTTCTCTGCTGACGAAATCAGGCAGCTACCGCGTTTGAAATATGGCGATCCATTTTCGTTTGAGATACGCGGATTAAAGGCGCTGGCACTAGGGTTTCGGTCTGCAGCAAGAACCATTTCCTGAACTGTATTTTCGGACAGCAAAGTGTCCGGGTTCTGGAATAACAAAAAATCTCGGTCAGCCAGTTGTGCGCCTTGATTACAGGCAGAACCAAAACCTTTATTTTCATCGTTCGCAATTAAGCGGGTATTAGCTTCATCAGTAAGTTCGTGAAGCACCTGGATGTCGTCAGACCCATTATCGACCAGTATGATCTGACACTCTGGCGGAATGGTTTTAATCATCTTGCGCACGACTTCATTGCTGTTGAAGCAAACAGAAACGACGGAGACACGTTCGGCAGGGGATGATTGGTTCATATCTTCTTTCTAGCAACAAGGCATGCGAGAACAACTCTAACCTTTTATAGCAATTAGCAATTTTGTTGCTATTCAAAAAAGGCCCTGCCGTCGCCAGCAGGGCCCTTCTAATTTCACAAGAAAACAGGCTTAGTCAGCCTTTTTCTCTTCTGGCTTGATCTCTTCGCCAGTTGCCTGGTCAACGATCTTCATCGACAGGCGAACCTTGCCGCGGTCGTCAAAGCCCAGCAGTTTGACTTTTACTTCCTGGCCTTCCTTCAGAACGTCCGAAGGGTGGTTCAGGCGGCGGTTTTCGATCTGGGATACGTGTACCAGACCGTCGCGCTTGCCAAAGAAGTTCACGAAGGCGCCGAAGTCGACGATCTTCACAACTGTACCGGTGTAGATGGCACCTTCTTCAGGCTCGGCCACGATCGAATAGATCATGTCGTAGGCTTTTTTGATCGACTCGCCGTTCGGGCTAGCGATCTTGATGATGCCGTCGTCGTTGATATCGACCTTAGCGCCGGACACTTCAACGATTTCACGGATCACTTTACCACCCGAACCGATCACTTCACGGATCTTGTCGGTTGGAACCTGCATGGTTTCGATGCGAGGCGCGTGAACCGAGAAGTCAGAAGCTTCGGTCAGTGCGTTTGCCATCTCACCCAGGATGTGGACACGGCCAGCCTTGGCCTGAGCCAATGCTTTTTCCATGATTTCAGGTGTGATGCCTGCAATCTTGATGTCCATCTGCAGCGAAGTGATACCTTTTTCGGTACCGGCCACTTTGAAGTCCATGTCGCCGAGGTGGTCTTCGTCACCCAGGATGTCGGACAGGATCGCATAGGAGCCGTCTTCTTCCAGGATCAGACCCATTGCAACGCCAGCAACCGGTGCTTTCAGAGGTACACCAGCGTCCATCATCGACAGCGAACCGCCGCAGACAGAAGCCATCGAGGACGAACCGTTTGATTCGGTGATCTCAGACACCAAACGGATGGTGTATGGGAAATCAGTCGAAGCAGGCAGAACAGCCTGAAGCGCACGCCATGCCAGTTTACCGTGACCGATTTCGCGACGGCCCGGGCCACCAACACGACCAACTTCACCAACCGAGTAGGGAGGGAAGTTATAGTGCAGCAGGAAGTTAGATTTGAAGTTGCCGTGTAGAGCGTCGATGAACTGCTCGTCGTCGCCGGTGCCCAGAGTGGTGACAACCAGACCCTGAGTTTCGCCACGGGTGAACAGAGCCGAGCCGTGGGTCCGTGGCAGCAGGCCAGTTTCCGAAACGATTGGGCGGATCTCGTCAGTCTTACGACCGTCGATACGAACACCAGTTTTAACAACGTCACCGCGCAGGATGCCAGCTTCGAGCTTTTTCAGAGCGGAACCGAGGTTCGCGTCGTCCAGTTGCTCTTCGGTCAGGGCAGCTTTGATGGTGTCACGTGCAGCGGCAACAGCAGAGGTACGCTCTTGCTTGTCGCTGATCGCGAATGCAGCGCGCATGTCAGCGTCGCCAGCGGCCTTAACGGCTTCGAACAGCTCTGAGTAGTCAGGTGCTGCAAAGTCGAACGGTTCTTTGGCGCAATCTTCGGCCAGATCAATGATCAGGTCGATAACCGGCTGGATCTGCTCGTGAGCAAAGTTCACCGCACCCAGCATTTCTGCTTCGGTCAGTTCGTATGCTTCCGACTCAACCATCATCACGGCGTCTTTGGTACCGGCAACAACCAGGTCCAGACGCTGCTCAGGGTTCAGGCGCAGGTCCTGCATGTCGTCAACAGTTGGGTTCAGAACATAATCGCCATCTTCAAAGCCGACGCGGCAGCTGGCGATTGGGCCCATGAACGGAGCACCAGAGATGGTCAGAGCAGCAGATGCCGCGATCATTGCAACCATGTCTGGGTCGTTGACCAGATCGTGGGACAGCACGGTGCACATCACCAGAACTTCGTTTTTGAAGCCAGGAACGAACAGCGGGCGGATCGGACGGTCGATCAGACGTGCGGTCAGTGTTTCCTTCTCGGTGGGGCGAGCCTCACGCTTGAAGAAGCCACCCGGTACTTTACCGGCGGCATAGTATTTTTCTTGGTAATGCACGGTCAGGGGAAAGAAGTCCTGGCCGGGTTTTTGCTTGCGGGCAAAAGTTACGTTGGCCATGACCGAGGTTTCGCCCAGAGTGGCGATAACCGAGCCGTCAGCCTGACGAGCAACTTTGCCGGTTTCCAGTGTCAGCGTCTCTTCGCCCCACTGGATCGATTTCTTTGTTACGTTAAACATCACGTTTCCTACGTAGGCCGCCAGGGCGTATCCCCTTTGGCCGGAAAAATGCGAGCCCATGCTCGCGACCCTATCCTTCGAATCTGGGGCTCGGGTCTCGGATGCCCCATTCCAGATTGCCTCGCGTTATAGGGTTTTTGGCAAAAAAGAAAGGTTCAATGCAATAACATCGCATGTCGGAGAGGATTTGCCGAGTTTAGGGTCGAAAAGTAAGCAACCTGTCCATCAAGGCGGTGCATCTTTAGGTTGTTCGGCTCTGTCCTGCAATCTAGGCTCCACTCGTGACGAGTGATGGATTAAGAAATTTGAACCAAAATGATTTCCTGCAAGGCGTCGGACTGCGATTGCTGGCCGCATTCCTGATGACTGCGATGTCGGCAGTTATTCACGCTGTGGCGAAAGAGGCGGCACTGGGGCAGATCATTTTCTGGCGCTCGGCGGTCGCCTTGATTCCGATTTGTCTATACATGGCTGCCCGAGGCGAGTTCCCCCATGCCTTGCGGACGCACAAACCAGGTTTGCATGTTGTGCGCAGCCTATTCGGGGCTTTCTCGATGGCGTTGTCGTTTTTGGCCCTAGCCTATCTACCTGTCGCAAATGTTCAGGCCATTGGTTATCTGGCTCCGGTCCTAGTGCTGCCGCTGGCCGCGGTTATGCTGGGCGAGAGATTGACCAAGGCGATTATAGGCGCCGTCATAATTGGTTTCGCTGGTGTCATAGCACTGCTGTGGGAGGCCATGTCACTGCCCGGCGAAGGTGCGGTGATCGGTGTCGCAGCTGGCCTGTGCTTTGCCGTTACCATGGCCTTTGTTAAGGTGCATACCAAGCGAATGACACTGACAGAACGGTCGTCAACAATCGCATTTTATTTCGCCGTGGTAGCCGCGTTAGCGGGGTTGGCGACCCTGCCGTTTGGCTGGCCGGATCTGGGTTGGGTTCAACTAGGATTGCTGGCCTTAGCTGGATTGATCGGTGGTGTTGGTCACATCGTTTCCAACGAGGCTATGGCGCGGGCCCCAGTCAGTGCTTTGGCCCCATTCGATTTTACCGGTTTGATCTGGGCGCTTGGCTTTGACATTGTGCTGTTTTCGAACGTTCCGGGCGTGTGGGGGCTGTTAGGCGTATTCGCTATCACTCTGGCCGCTTTGCTGGTCACGTATGCAGGTTCAAAAAGTAGGTCTGAAGTCCTCGCCTAGTCGCTGCTGGCCGCCTGTTCAAAGACTTGGGAGATTTGGTCTAGTGCTGTGCGATCCGCCTTGTAGAACACCCAGTTCTTGATCTTTTGCGACGTCACTAATCCGGCGGACTCGAGCGTCTTCATGTGGGATGTTACAGTTGGCTGAGACAGACCGGTTTTGTCGGTAATTGCGCCAACGCAAACACCATCGTCGACCAGATCACCGTCGATCTGAGGTGGGAAATGGGCGCAGGGGTCCAGTAGCCAATCCATGATTTGTGCGCGTTGTGGAGCCGCCAGTGCGCGCAGGGTAGGGACAGTATCTAGCAAAGGCTTGTTCATATAGATGGATGCCTATATAGATTTTTCCCGATATAGAATCGGCTGATCGCAGGGAGAATGCCATGAATGAGCTTGAGTTGCTACAGGATGCTGACCAGCGGGCGCAGGCCTATGTTGCAGGTATCGAGGGCCGACGGGTGTTTCCGGGGGATGCAGAACTGGCGGCACTGGGTGGTTTCCAAGAGGATCTGCCAGATGCCGGGCGGCCCGCAAGCGAGACAATTTCAATGATGGATTCGCTGGGGTCACCAGCAACCGTCGCCTCGAACGGTCCGAACTATTTTGGCTTTGTCATTGGCGCCAGCCTACCCGCAGCATCAGCGGCCGAACGGTTGGCATTGGCCTGGGATCAATGTGCCTCGACAAGCGATGGCAGCCCAGTTGCCGATGTGTTGGAAAAACAAGCCGGGCGTTGGTTGCTGGATATTCTGGACCTGCCACGGGAAAGCGCAGTTGCCTTTGGTACTTCGGCTACGGCCTGCGGGTTAAGCTGTCTCGCGGCGGCGCGGGCCGCGTTGCTGGATCGCATCGGCTGGGATGTGGTGAATGATGGCCTGATGGGCGCACCAGAAATCAAGGTGATCGTCCCTGCATCTACCCATGTCACCGTGCGCAAGGCGCTTCAGATCCTCGGGTTTGGCTGGGCGCGCGTGCAAAAGGCTCCGGTGGACGGGCAGGGCCGGATCATTCCTGATCAACTCCCCCCGATGGACCCGCAAACCATTCTGGTCCTGCAGGCGGGCGAGGTGAATACAGGGGAGTTTGACCACTTCGCCGAGATCATTCCACGCGCCAAGGCGGCAGGGGCTTGGGTGCACGTGGACGGCGCCTTTGGCCTGTGGGCGCGGGCGGCACCAAAGCTGCGCGATCTGACATTGGGGATTGAGGGTGCCGACAGTTGGACCACCGACGGCCACAAGTGGCTGAATACGCCTTATGACGGGGCGATGGCGATCTGCCGTGACCCGCAGGCCTTGGCGCGGGTTATGAACAGTGATGCGGCTTACTCAACCGCCTCAGCAGACGCACAAAAGAACCTGACGCTAGAGTTTTCACGCCGGGCGCGGGGCATTCCAATCTGGGCGGCATTGCGTAGCCTTGGCCGTAGTGGAGTTGCCGAGATGGTCGAAACCCACCACGCGCAGGCGCAGCGCATTGGCGATGTGTTGCGAGAGGCCGGGTTTGAGGTGTTGAACCGTGTGGTGCTAAATCAGGTGTTGGTGCGTGGTGTCGACGATGCGGCAACGCAATCCATTCTGAAGCAGGTACAGGATAGCGGCACCTCGTGGTTTGGCGGATCCGTTTGGCAGGAGCGACCAGCGTTTCGGATCAGCCTGTCTTCGTTCCGGACCAAAGATACCCATGTGGATCGGTTGATTGATTTGCTGCTACGCATCGGACCAAAGGGCTAAAATATCCTACCCAACAAAAAAACGCCCACTCAGATGAGTGGGCGTTTCCAGATCCAAATGGATCGGTATTCTTAGCGGCGGATGCCCAGACGTTTGATCAGGTCCTGGTAACGGGCCTCATCTTTGCCTTTGGTGTAATCCAGCAGCTTGCGGCGCAGAGCAACCATTTTCAAAAGACCACGACGACCGTGGTTGTCTTTCTTGTGGGTTTTGAAATGCTCAGTTAGCGTCGTGATGCGCGAGGTCAGAATGGCAACCTGGACTTCTGGCGAACCGGTGTCGCCTTCCTTGATTGCGAACTCTTTCATCAGGCGGTTTTTTTCTTCAACTGTGATCGACATCGGGGTCTCCTATTAGGTTTGTGTGAATGGCGCAGGCCGGGATGTCGTCCAGCACAGGCCCATGGAGTAGTCCCCACCCCAGACAGCACAAACGTGCGAATCCGTGGCGGATGCGCGGATATAGGCAGTTTTGGTGAGAATGGCAAAGGTAAACTGCTTGGCTGAGCTGATGCCCGCCTTTGGACTAGGTTGTCGGTAGGCCGGGCAGGGTGCTGCCGGTTTGATCTATCAAGACAACTTCGTTCAACGAAATCCCGGCAGGGGAGTTAACCCGCAGTGCCTCTGTTCCGTTGGCACGAATGATGCTCTGATCTGGTGTGTTCGAGACAGCCTCAATTTCGGTGTCCGGATCCGGTTGATTCTGAAAACTACGTAGTACTACTAGCTGATCCTCAGTGGAATCGAAGTCCAAGATCAGAGTAGAGACGCCTGCATTAATCCAATGCCCAGCAGTGACATGATCTGCACCGTCGCCCAAGGTCAGCACATCGTTGACCCTTGCGACCAGCGTATCTCACAGGATGCGCCATGTTTCAAAACAAATCTAGGACATGGGCTACTGCATGCCGGGAGATCTAATTTATTCCCACGGCTGGGGGACTTGGGTGTAAGCGATGTATAGCGGGTGTTTTGGATGTCCTGATTTGCTAAGCCCCAGTTGATGTAACGCCCGGCCACGGGCGCGCAGCAGGGCCTCGATGCGTGGCCCTTGGTTCAGATGCTCACCATTGGTGCCCCAGGCGCAGACGACCTGATCGGCCCAGCCCAGCCCGGCCAGAATTGCAGCCTCATTGTCCGGGCCAGCCGGATCGGCAGCTGCGCGCATGTCACGCGGATCGGTGGCGCGGTAGGCGAAAATGTTGGTGGCCCGAAACCCGCCAAATCCCAGTGACCTAGCCCGTCGCTCACAGCGCTCGATGGTGGGGTCGTTCTGCACCTCGGTTGCGGTGGATGGGTTCAACATCACAAACATCACCTTATCCCCAGCGTCATCCCAGACGCGGGTAAGGCTATAGCGATAGGTTTCACAGTCGGAATAAACCGCAGTCGAGGGCGCGTCGCCCTTGGTATGGGAGCGTGTGATCATGGGGCAGGGATGTCACTATGGTGTGGGTTAGGCAAGTCAAAGCCCGGCGTTGATGCCGGGCCAAACGGATTAGCGAACAAACACCCGGCTTGGATGCAATTCGCCAGCCTTGTAGGTTCCAACGGCCACCGCCTGGCCGTCGAGGGAGGCCCAGGCCTCGTCGCCGTATTCAACGGTGGCGGCCAGCACCATACCAGGATTGCCGTTGCGCAGCTTGGCAGCGCCCTCGGGGGTGCATTTCAGTTCAGGAAGGTCCTCCAGGCCGATTTCCAGTGGCTGGATGAATTCATCCAGTTCCGGTGTCCGGGCCAGCTCATTGACCCGTTCAAGGGTCAGACCGTTTTCCACTTCAAACGGGCCAGACCAGATCCGGCGCAATTCGCGCACGTGACCGTGACATCCCAGTTTGTCGCCCAGATCCCGCGCGATGGAGCGGACATAACCGCCCTTGCCGCAGGTCATTTCCAACGTCACGTGATCGGCATCGGGGCGATCGACCAGCAGCAGCTCTTCGACCCAGAGGGGGCGAGCGGCGATTTCAAACTCTTCGTCGGCGCGGGCCAGTTTATAAGCGCGCTGGCCGTCGATTTTCACGGCCGAAAATTTCGGCGGCACCTGCATGATATCGCCAAGGAACTGCGGCAGGGCGGCGATGATCTCGTCATCGCTGGGGCGCGTATCGCTGGAGGCAATCACTTCGCCTTCAGCGTCATCGGTGTTGGTAGCCTGACCTAACCGCACGGTGAACCGATAGGCTTTTAGTGCGTCGGTGATATAGGGAACTGTCTTGGTGGCCTCGCCCAGAGCGACTGCCAGAACGCCAGTTGCATCGGGGTCAAGCGTGCCTGCATGGCCTGCTTTCTTGGCTTCCAACGCCCAACGGACCTTGTTCACGACCGAGGTCGAGGTGATGCCGGCGGGTTTGTCCACCACCAACCAACCAGAAATATCGCGGCCTTTGCGTTTGCGTGCCATGTCGTTCCCCGAATTACAGTGAGGCGCGCGGCGTAGCTGATGGGGGGAGGGCTGTCAATTCCAGTTGGCGAAACTGCGCTATTTGTCTGTAACTACACCCACCACCGGACCCATCATAAACCCATTATCGCTACGTCCCACCGAGGGCGCGTGCAGGCGCGAGATGTTGCCGTCGAAATACAAGGCACTGGGAAGTTTCAGGTGGTCCCGGAACAGGCGACCGAACTGGTGAAAGGTGACAGCATTGCGCGAGATGGCAAAAACCACCCGTTTGCCATCAGCCGAGGTGCCAACGCCGTTGCGGATGTAAAACGAAGTCGAATCGACCAGGAACCGGGGGTGCAGCTCTCCGTCGATCACCAGCATCGGGCCGGATTGGGTCGCGTGGGTGCAGTTGATACCCGAATCGCGAAATTTCAGGCTTTCATAGACATCAGCGCGGCCCTTGCGGATGCAGAAAACCCCGTTAGGCAGCAAGCCAAAATTACCGGGACCTGCATTGGGGATCAGTCGCATCTGTTGTTGCTGGTCTTCAATGTACAGACCAACCGGTGAGCGGTCGGCGTGGTACATGCCGGCGTTGGTGGCAAACGCGAGCTTTTTGCCCTCAGATTCCAAGGCTGCGTCGATTGAAGAGAAACTGCCATAGACCGTGCCGCGCTCATCGCGCAGGAACAGGCGTAGCTGCTCGTTAGAGGCATCCACCTCGCAAACCGTATAACGGCTGCCGTCATAGGTGATATCGTTGCATTCAACCGCTGCAACAGGGGCAGCACAAAGCGCTGCCAGCAGTACCAGCAGCGCCCTGATCACTCTTCGATGTCGCGGCGCACCGCTTCCTGGTTCAGCAGGCGCTCTGTTTCGTCCATCCGGTCAAAGGTTTCATCCAAACGGAACCGGAATTCGGGCGTGTGCTTTAGTGCGGTCTTCTTGCCAACCAGTCGCCGAATCTCTCCCATGTTCTTGGCGAGCAGTTTCAGCACGTCCTCTTTGCCCTTGCCGCCCAATGGCAGCACATAGCAGGTGGCGATACGGAGGTCGGGAGAGGTACGGACCTCGCCGACGGTGATAGAGAGACGGTTCAGCTCGGCATCATGTACGTCACCACGCGCCAACACTTCCGACAGGGCACGTCGGATGAGTTCGCCAACACGCAGTTGTCGTTGAGAAGGAGCACCATCATTGAATTTGTTCTTAGCCATACATCCGATCTAAGCGCAAAGTGAGACTTTGCCAAGCGGTGCCAGAGCGGTTAGGAAAAAAGCAGCTTGTGAGAAAAGGGTTGGGCAGATGGTGGATAAGCCAGGGATCGTGATTACCGGTGGGTCAGGGCGGATGGGGCAGATGCTGATCCGCACTGTGCTTGACAGCGACAAGACGCGGCTGGTTGGCGTGGTTGAGCGTTCAGGTCATGCTTGGGTCGGTCAGGACGTTGGCGAAGCCATGGGCGGTGCGGCGATTGGTGTTACCGTTACTGATGACGCGCTAAAGGCATTTAGTAAGGCGCAGGCGGTGATTGATTTCACCGCCCCTCAGGCGACACTGGAGTTTGCCGCATTGGCTGCACAGACCCAGACGGTCCATGTGATTGGTACCACTGGCATGTCCGAAGAGCAGATTGCACGGTTAGAGCCCGCTGCACGGGATGCAGTCATTGTGCGGGCCGGCAACATGAGCTTGGGTGTGAACCTGTTGGTTCAGCTGACCAAAAAGGTCGCGGCGGCGCTGGACGAGGATTTTGATATCGAGGTGATCGAAGCGCACCATCACCACAAGGTTGATGCACCATCGGGAACAGCCCTGATGCTGGGCGAAGCTGCGGCTGAAGGACGTGGTGTGAAACTGTCGGATGTGTCGGACAGTGGCCGCGACGGGATTACAGGTGCGCGCAAGCGGGGCGACATCGGGTTCAGTGCCATTCGCGGCGGTGACATCGTGGGCGAACATGACGTGCTGTTTGCCGCCGCCGGAGAACGCATCGTGCTGCGTCACATGGCGACCGACCGTGCGATTTTTGCCCGTGGCGCGCTAAAGGCGGCGCTGTGGGGGCAGGGCAAGGCAGCGGGCCAGTATGACATGCTGGATGTTCTGGGCCTGTAACAGACGTTGAAGGAGCGGCCCTTGGGCCGCTGCCTGTGGCAGGAGTATTTGGGGCAAAAAGAAACCTATGTCTTTTGCCCCAAGTGAACGATTAGCTGTTCGCTGGTTCGATCATGTCCACGCGGGTGGCGTGACGGCCGCCTTCGAACTCGGCATTCAGGAAGGCGTCGACGATAGCAAGGGCCAAGCCTTTACCCACAACGCGCGCGCCGAGCGACAGCATGTTGGCATCGTTGTGTTGACGGATCATTGCGGCCGAGAAGGTGTCAGAGCAGATACCGCAGCGGATTCCAGGTACTTTGTTGGCAGCCATCATGATGCCCTGACCGGTCCCGCACAGCAGGATGCCCAGCTGGCAATCACCCGAGGCAACCAGATCTGCAGCAGCTTTGCCGTGAACCGGGTAGTCGGTGCTTTCTGGTGTGGTGGGGCCAATATCAACCACTTCCCACCCCTGCGACGCAACATGGTTGGCAATGGTCTGGCGAAGCGGAATGTCGGCGTGATCGCTAGAGATGGCGATGCGTTTGCTGGCAGTCATGAGGTGTAATCCCGTTTGTCTAGGAGCGTTGGCGGCTGAACCGGGTGTGGATCATGCGACCTTTACTTTGTCATTTGCTGATTTTCAAATGATAGTATCGACGCCGGGGCGCAAAACAGGGCGCGTTGATCAATTGCACCCTGTTCCGTTTTACTGAGCGCTGCTTTCCAACCCGACGGGGCGGCCAACAACGGTAAAGTGCAAGCCGTCCGGGTCCATGAGTTTGGCCGCAAAACTGTTCACATCTTCCAGCGTGACCGCGTTCACCTTGTCGTTGCGGGTGGCGATATAGTCGATGGGCAGGCCCTGTATCTGCATCCCGACCATGATCGAGGCTATCGGGCCGTTGCCGTCAAACCGCAGCGGATAGGCGCCGGTCAGATAGGTTTTGGCATCCTGCAGTTCTTTCTCGGTCACGCCTTCGGTGGCCATGCGGCGCCATTCGTCGCGGATCACCTGCACCGCTTCGGCCATCTTGTCATTGGCCGAGGCGACCGAGCCCATATAGACCGCTGCTAGATCACGCGGCACCAGATAGGAATAGACACCGTATGTCAGGCCGCGCTTTTCGCGGACCTCGGTCATCAACCGGCTCTCAAAAGAGCCTCCACCCAAAATCTGGTTCATCACATAGGCCGCGAAAAACTCTGGGTCATCGCGATCGATGCCGATTTGACCAAACAGTGCCACTGATTGCGGTGTGTCAAAGTCGACTACTGTGACGCCGCCGGGGATGGTAACTTCGGCTGGGCCGGGGATAGCCGCGCCGGATTCGGGCAGGTCGCCCAGCAGCGTATCCAGTAGCGCGCCCAGCTGTTCGGCGTTGATGTCACCCACGGCCCCTACATAGAGCCTATCCCGGGCAAAAACGGCCTTGTGGGCGTCGATCATGTCTTGCCGGGTCAGGGCGGTGACGCTGTCGATGGTGCCCTTGCCATCGGTACCATAGGGGTGATCACCATAGGTCATGGCGGCAAAGGCCTTGCCCGCAATTTCATTGGGGTCTTTGGTGTCTGAACGCAGTCCCGACAGAACTTGCCCACGAACCCGGTCCACAGCAACTTGATCAAAGCGGGGCTGGTGGATGGTGTCGCTTAGCAGGGCGATTGCTTCGTCGCGGTTTTCGCTTAGAAAACGGGCCGAGATTGAAGTGGTGTCTTTGCTGGTGTCATATGAAAATGAGGCGGCTAGTGCCTCTAGCGCTTTGGCATAGTCCTGCGCCATAAGATCGCCGGCGCCTTCTTCTAGCAGCCCTGCCATCAGATAAATCGCGCCGCGCTTGCCGGGGGCATCCAGCGAAGTGCCGCCACGAAAGCGAAGCTCCAGCGCAGTAAACGGAATCGAGTGATCTTCGACCAACCAGGCGGTGATGCCTCCGGGCGAAACCACTTCTTTGATCTTCACCTCGGCCACTGCAGGCAAGGCAAGAAGGCAGGTGGCGAGTGTCGCCACAATCAGTTTGAAGCGGTTCATTGGGAGACCTCCTCGTCTCGCATCAACCAACCGGTTACCGAAACCTCGGGCTGGAGGACTTGTTTGGCGGCTGCGATGATTTGTTCTGCGGTGACGGCCTGCAGGATATCGGGCCATGCCTGCACATCCTCGACCGTCAGACCCGACGTCAATGCCCGGCCATAACGGTTGGCAATGCCATCGACATTGTCGCGGGCATAAATTTCAGAGGCACGCAGTTGTAGTTTGATCCGGTCCAACTGTTCGGCATCTACGCCGTCTTCCAGAAAGGCAGCATAGGCACCGTCCAACGCATCCTCTGCTTCCTGTAGGGTGACGCCTTCACTGGGGACGATCAGCAGCGAAAAGGTTGTGTCATCCAGCGACATGCCTGAATAGAACGCGCCGGTATAAACCGCGGTCTGTTTTTCGAATTGCAGGGCATTGGCCAGATAGGATGTAGTGCCGCCACCCAACAGCTCTGCCAGTAGAAACAGGGCTGCTGCAGTTTCCTGATCACCACTGTCACGTTCGGGCGCCAAATATGAGCGCTGGACATAGGGTTGGGCTACCCGCGGGTCTTTGAAGGTCATGCGCCGTGCCGCAGTTTGCGGCGGTTCTTCGGTACGTAGCCGTTCGGGCAGGTCAGGGTTGGCAGGGATCACGCCATAGTATTTCTCGGCCAGTGATTTTACCTCGTTCGGATCGACATCGCCAGAGACAACCAGAATAGCGTTATTGGGCGCGTAATAGGTGCCGTAAAAGGACAGGGCGTCATCCATGTCCAGGGTTTCCATTTCATGGCGCCACCCGATGATCGGCACCCCGTAGCGGTGATTATGGTACT
The DNA here is from genome assembly GCF_011813015.1 of Parasedimentitalea denitrificans. Lineage (GTDB taxonomy): Bacteria > Pseudomonadota > Alphaproteobacteria > Rhodobacterales > Rhodobacteraceae > Parasedimentitalea > Parasedimentitalea denitrificans. Next base: position 74,800 of record NZ_QHLQ01000012.1, read on the forward strand.
GCACTGCGTTGGCTTGTTCGCGGAACAGTGCGCGTGGGTTGTTGTCGGTGCGCTGGTTGCGCTCTTCCAGAATAACTTCGCGCTCAGTGACGATATTTTCTTCGGTCAGCCGAATGTTGACCATGCGGTCGCTTTCCATGCTCATCATCAGTTCCAGCCGGTCTGATGCAACACGCTGAAAATAGGCGGTGTAATCATGGCTGGTAAAGGCGTTGTCGCGTCCACCGTTGGCTGCAACCGTTGCAGAAAGTTCGCCTGCTTCCAACTTATCTGTGGCTTTGAACAAGAGGTGTTCCAGATAATGCGCCACCCCAGACTGCCCCTTGGGCTCATCTGCTGACCCGGCGCGGTACCAGACCATGTGCTGGACCACGGGTGCGCGGTGATCTTCGACGACAACGATCTGCATGCCGTTGTTAAGTTCAAAACTGGATACCAGTTCCTCACTTGCGATTGCGGCTGTAGTCCAGCTGGTTGAAAGTATCGCAGTGGCCCACGCGATCCGTTTGATCATGCGGCATCCTCCTTGTTAAAACAGGCCTAGCAAATGGTAACGTAGCGCGCAAAAAACGCGGTCTAGGTCCATGGACGTTCTAATTGGTATTTCAGGGTCTTATGGGGCGCGGTCAAGATTGCCGCGACCTGCCTGTCGAAATTGTGAGTATTATTCGCCCGGAGGAGCCGAAGGAGTGCCATATCCGGAGTTACGGAACCATTGGTTGATCTTAAACGGATTGAGCGTTTCTTTATCGTAGGCTTCTTCGTAGCGGTCGACAGCAAAAAGTTTGAACCGTGCGGTTCTGTTTTCACGCTTGCGAAAGGCGGCGTCCTCGGCAGCAAGAGAGGCTCGAATGTCGGGTTGAACGCCATACCGGCTAGAGGCCGTAACCAGAGCGCCATCACTTGTCGGGACACCACCACCTGAATTCAGCGCTGCGGGGTTGCCACCAAGGGCTACTACTGCATCGGCCTGAGGATTCTGATCTGTAAGGTTGGATCCGCCTGGAGTGGGCGTAGGCAACAAAGCGTAGTTCTCAGGAGGCGTCAGTTGCCCTGCAGGCATCACCATAAATTCATCTGGTCCAGTGCTGGGCTGCTGTAGTTCACGCAGGCCTGATGAGCCGCAGCCCGAAATGGCTAACGCTGTGGTTACAAAAATTACACCCAGTGGGATCCGCATGGCCCCGTACTCCTGCCTGTTTGAGGTGCTTTTACAGCATTTTATTTCCAAGGTCACGCGGCCTTTTTATCCCGGCTTTCAAAGAAGATCAGGCCAGCGGCGCCGGCGAAAATAAAGATGTCGGCAACGTTGAATGAATAGGGGTTCCGAATGCCGCAGCAAGACATATTGAGAAAATCCAGAACGTAGCCATACATCAGCCGGTCGACCACATTTCCCAGTGCTCCACCGATTACCAAACCCGCAGAAAGCTGCATCCAGCGCGACGGATGCCAGCCCCGAATCCAGACCGCTACAGCGACACAGATAACCACCGACACTCCGACCAGGATCCAGCGCATCGCATCCGAGCTGTCGCCGAACAGGCCGAAGTTGATGCCAACATTTTCAGCATAGCGAAAGTTAAGCAGGGGCGGGAATACGTCGATGCTGCGGACGCGCCACAGCTGCATCCAGTGGACAACCAGATACTTGCTTGCCTGGTCCAGAACTAGGGACGCTAAAGCGGCCCAAAACATCCAACGCATTCCCATAACCCTGCGTAACTCCTTAGTGGCGGAAGTGGCGCATGCCGGTAAAGACCATGGCCAAACCAGCCTCGTCTGCAGCAGCGATTACTTCGTTGTCGCGCATTGAGCCACCTGGCTGGATAACACAACTGGCACCGGCTGCGGCTGCTTCCAGCAGACCATCCGCAAACGGAAAGAAAGCGTCCGAAGCGACGGCAGAGCCCTTGGCCGGGCTTTCTGGCATTTCAAGAACATCAGCCATCCGTTGAGCCTTGGAAGCTGCCACATTGGCGCTGTCCAGACGGCTCATCTGGCCGGCACCAACACCGACAGTCGCGCTGCCTTTGACATAGACGATGGCGTTGGATTTGACGTGTTTGGCGACTTTCCAGGCAAACAACAGATCCTGCATCTGTTCGTCTGTCGGCGCTTTCTTGGTCACAACCTTCAAATCATCCATGGCAACATAGCCAACGTCTTTGTCCTGAACCAGCATGCCACCGGACACCTGTTTGTAGGCGACAATTGGCGCGCGGGTGTTGGGCAGACCATCGGTCAGCAACAGACGCAGGTTTTTCTTGGCGGCAAAAATAGCTTTGGCTTCATCAGACGCACCCGGAGCGATGACCACTTCGGTAAAGATCTCAACGATCTGGGTGGCTGTTTCAGCATCCAGCGGTTGGTTCAGTGCAACGATGCCGCCAAACGCCGACGTGCGGTCGCAGTCAAACGCTTTTTGGTAAGCCTCGGTCAGCGTCGCGCCACGTGCCACACCGCAGGGGTTGGCGTGTTTGATGATCGCAACGGCTGCGGTTTCGGTTGGGTCAAACTCGGCAACCAGCTCATAGGCCGCATCTGTGTCGTTGATGTTGTTGTACGACAGCTCCTTGCCCTGCAGCTGAACCGCTGTTGCTACGCCCGGACGATCAGAGCCATCTGTATAAAAGGCTGCTGATTGGTGGCTGTTCTCACCATAACGCAGCGTTTGCTTTAGATCACCCGCAAAGGCGCGGCGCTTGGGCGCTGCCAGTTCCAGTGCATTGGCCATCCAGTTGGACACTGCCGAATCGTATGCCGCGGTGCGGGCATAGGCCTTTTGTGCCAGGTTCTTACGGAAACCGAGACCAGTGGCGCCGTTGTTTTGATCCAGCTCGCCCAGCAGTTCTGCGTAGTCTTCGACGTCTACAACCACATTAACAAAGGCGTGGTTCTTGGCGGCTGCACGGATCATTGCAGGGCCACCGATGTCGATGTTTTCGATGCAGGTGCCATAGTCTGCACCTTTGGCCACAGTTGCCTCGAATGGATACAGGTTGACCACCAGTAGGTCGATCTCGCCAATGCCGTGCTCTTTCATTGCTGCCACATGTGCGTCGTTGTCGCGCAGGGCGAGCAGGCCACCGTGAACACCGGGGTGCAGGGTTTTGACGCGGCCGTCCATCATTTCAGGAAAACCGGTGACGTCAGCAACGTCTTTTACCGTAAGGCCGGCATCGCGAAGCGCCTTGGCAGAGCCGCCGGTGGAGAGCAGTTCAACGCCGCGCTCAGACAGGGCTTTGCCCAGCTCGATCAGGCCAGTCTTGTCAGATACGGAAAGCAGCGCACGGCGTACGGGGTGAAGGTCGGTCATAACAGGGCAGTCCTTTGCAGGCTCAGTCAGGGATCTCGGGGTCATCCCGAGTAAGGTCGCGCACGGCAATCGCAGTCTCTTGGGCTTTACTTAGCGTCCACCGCACGCGGGTCGCATACTGCATCGCCCGCCCAGATAGAATGATTTGTTTTGTCGCGCGTGGTTTTAAACGGTTCTTTTCCAGATAAACGCTTGGTTCCAGCTTTAACTCGCAGTTTCCATCGTGACGAAATACCCAAATTTCACCGCTTCTAAGCGCCATGGATACCGCAGTTCCACCTAAGTCAAGGGCAGCGTCCACTTCGGGGTGCAAATGCAGACGAATATCGAACCCGACCCCTTTCAGTGACAGCGCGTCCATGGCCCGGTCGAATTTCCGTTTTGATGCGTCCTCTAGCGCCAGCAACATATCCTCGCCCGATAGCGACCGACCATCAAAAGACAGCTCCAGCGAGCGCGCATGGGTCAGACCAAAATGCCGGTCGAATCCATTGTGGCCACCCTGAAAGCGAAAACCGCTGTCAACTTCGCTTAATTCAACCGGCACATTATCCGGAGATTCTGTCAGGGCTTCATGACCGCTACCTTTTTGCGGTGGCTTTAGTCGGGAGCTGGAATGGCCCTCGATACATAAGGTCGAATGTGACGGGGTTGCGCGTCCGGCCCGACGCCATTCAACGCCAAAAGCCTCGCCAGATCCGCAATTGACAATGAAAGGTCGTCGCCCCGAGCTGAGTTCAAAAGCCAACGTCGAAGCATGGCCGTTATTCGAGGCCGCGCCAAGCGGGGGCACGCTAGCGTCGACAATGACTGAGCTGCGGCCAGCTGATAGCCGGGCATAACCCATCGCCAACCCGTCCGCGTGGTTCCCAGCCACATGGCTGGCCGCTAATGCGTGATCCAGCCAACCTTCCAATCCACGGCCGCCACCATGAAACCGAGCTAAGCTGCCGTCACTATGACGGAGAGTGCGCAGGGTCGGTGCGATACGTTCTATAGCTTCGGTATGAGCATGCGGTACCGTACGTCCTGCCTCGTGCAGGGCTGCAGCTGCCCATGTTAGCAGTGTGAAAACTTCTAGCAGTTCTTCTGGGTTGCGGGTTGGCAATCCGCCTAGATCGTCGATCTGTTGCTCACATTCATGGGCCAGAGCTTTGATCGCTGGGTCGGCTAGTTCTTCACGCCCTTCTAACGCTAGTCCGGCGTAGATCAATCCGGTCAGGGCTTCGAAACGGGGCAATCCGGGCGAAGCCCCTTGCCAGCGGTGTGACAAAAACCATGTCTGCTGCGAGAGAGAGCGGAAAAAGGCTTCGCTGGCAGCCTTGTCCTGACCACGTAACAGAAACAGCGCGTGGTTTATCCATCGGATCACACGTCGACCTGTCAGGTCGGGCGACCAGCCTACGCCGCTACCCTTGCCGTGTGCTTTTATCCAGCCCCAAAGCCATTTCTGCGCTTTTTCGCGTGCAGGTAGGTCGCCAACTGAGGCCAGATCATCAAGCCAGGTAAACCCATTACGTTCTGCATCAAAGGCAACGTCAGGGGCTTCGACCTCCCACAATCCGGTTGTCGGCGATTCGACCAGGTATCCGGCAAATAGCAAGTTACCGGCTACCAACTGCCGCCCACGGGCGAAACTGCCAATAGTACGGGGTTCCGGCTGTGAGACGAATCCGGTCACGGACGATTGCCTGCGCGCTAAACGCGCGTAGAGACGGTTCATAAAGCGGGTGCTGCGACTCGCTGATCTATCGTGTCTGGACATGCCCTTCGCCTCATACGCTCTGTTGGCGTTTTGGCGGAGCATAGCGCGGGCTGTTCAGCAAGTCACCGATTGAATGCAGGCATCTGGGGACCCTTAGGCAGCTTTGCGCAGACAAGCCATGTAGAACCCGTCCATTCCTCCACGATCCGCCCAGTAATCAGGCCGCAAACGAAGACCACCTTCTTCGGTGATCCAAGCGGGATCGACACCGGGCAGGTTTAGCGCTTCACGATCAACCGTCATGTCGGGGAACATCTCCAGCGCCTCTTCGACCTGACATTCACCTTCGTCCGGTAGCAGTGAACAGGTGCAAAATAGCAAGCGGCCGCCGGGTTTCACCAGTGTCCACGCGTGGGCCAGCATCTGGGCCTGCAACTCGATCAACGGGCCAAACTCGCTGCCATCTTTGGCATGGGGTAGGTCAGGGTGACGGCGAATGGTGCCGGTGGCCGAGCAGGGCGCATCCAACAGCACGGCGTCGTACTGTCCCTGTTGTTCCAGAGCGTCCTCCACGATGGTCGAAGCGACGAGGCCAGTGCGAGTCAGGTTCTCCTGAACCCGCGCCATCCGGCCCTTCGAGATATCGACTGCGGTAACCTTGGCTCCAGCAGCTGCTAATTGCAGTGTTTTGCCACCGGGCGCAGCGCATAGATCCAGAGCAGTTTCACCCGGTTGCATGTTCAATACGCGAGCGGGAAGCGCTGCAGCGGCATCCTGTATCCACCACGTGCCATCGTTAAATCCGGGGAGCGCAGAAACTTGACCTGCATCTTTAAGGCGCACAGAGCCTGTTGGCAGTGCCTCACCACCCAAAGCGGATAGATCTGTGCCCGGTTTGCTGCTTATGTCTAGCGGCGCGCCGTTGAAATGAGCCTTCTCAATCTCCAACATTTCGGGATTGCCCCAAGCCTGAGCCAAGGGACTACGCAGCCATTTCGGTAGTCGCGGGACGCGCAGGCTGGCCCATGCCTCGGGGCCTTCATCTGCGATCTTGCGCAACACCGCGTTGACCAGACCTTTCAGCTTGCCATGGCGTTTGTGCTTAGAGACGATTTCAACCATGGAATTCACCACACCATGAGCAGCTGCGCCTTGGCACAGCTCCACAGTCCCTAGACGCAGGGCATTATGGACCATCAATGGGGTCGACTTGCGCAGGTGTTTTTTCAACAGCCGGTCGGCGCGTTCCAAACCGCGCAGGGTTTCCATTGCCAGACGCTGTGCCCGCGCTCGATCTTCGGGTGGTAGTTTGTCCAAAGCACCAGAAGAGAGAATTTCAGGGAGCAAGCGCCCTTCGCCGAGTACCTGATCCAGCAAGTAGATTGCGCTGCGGCGCGCCTGAGTTGCCGATTGGGTGGCGGGTTTGGACATTTTCAGCTCCTAGAACGGGCAGGGTGCGGGTTGTTCCCGCGAGACAGGGGCGTATATCATGGGTTCAGCATAAAGGAACCCGCGATGAGCGATCAAACTCGATCAGACAATTCAGATTTGCCACCAGCGGCCATTCGCGCCTTGGCCGAGGCCGAAGAGCGTCGCAAAGCAGCTGAAAGCAAAGCACCGCTACCCAAAGAACTGGGTGGGCGTGATGGTCTGGATCCTGCCCGGTACGGGGACTGGGAGAAAAAAGGTATTGCCATCGACTTTTGAGGCGAAGGGTGGAGTTGGGGGCTAGCCCCCAAACCCCCAGGATATTTTTGGCCAGATGAAGCCTGGATCCGGTTATTCGCCGTAGGGCACCCAGATGTTTTTCACCTCGGTTGCGGCCTGCAGGAAACGTTTGGTGTGGTCTTGCGACCAGTCTATCGCCAGACCATGGTTGACCCAGGTACGTTTCAGGTTACCTGCGGACGCGGCCTCGATTGTCGCGGACAGGTTGCTGGAAGAGAAGCTCCAGACGGCATCCACGTTTAGATGCGCGGCCAGTGGCTTGGCGACCTCGGTGTGATTTCCAGTTAGAATGTTGACCACGCCAGCTGGGACATCCGAGGTGTCCAGGATCTGATAGAAGTCGGTCGCGGCAAGCGGATAGGGGTGCGAGGCTGAGAGAATCACCCGGTTGCCCATGGCGATAGCCGGGGCCATGACCGAGACTAGCCCGAGCAGCGGCGATTCATCCGGGCAAAGTGCGCCGATAATGCCGACTGGTTCCTTCATCGCCATAGCGACGCCACGAATTGGTACGTTGTGCACCTGTCCGTCGTATTTGTCGGCCCAGGCAGCGGCAGAGAACAGGCGCTGGATCGCGGCCTCTACCTCGGTGGCGCCGGTGCGTTTGCCTGCCATGATGTTGATCCGATGGGCGAATTCGTCGGCGCGGGCCGAGAGGTTTTCACCGATATAATACAGGATCTGCGCGCGCAGGTGACCAGTGGTCTTGCTCCAGCCCTTGGCCCCGGCTGCGGCTTCGACCGCGTTGCGCACGTCCTTGCGGTTCGCGATGCCAACATGGCCCAATAAAGTGCCGGATTTGCCATAAATGGCCTGTGAATATCCACTGTCGGGCCGCGCCTGTTTGCCGCCGATATACATTTTGGCGGTGCGGTCCAGCGGATCGGCTGTTGCCCCGCCACCTTTGAAAGGTTTGACCAGTTCTAGTGGTTTGGTCTTGGTTTTTGGTTTTGTATAGGCGCTGAGACCCTCCCATCCGCCTTCACGACCAAAGCCGCTTTCGCGCACACCGCCAAAGCCGGCAGCCGCGTCGAACATGTTGGTGCCGTTGATCCAGACCACACCGGCCACCAGTTTTGGAGCGATATCCAGTGCCAGATTGACGTTTTCGCTCCACAGCGTCGCGGCAAGGCCGTAGCGGGTGTTATTGGCGATTTCGACAGCCTCACCCGGGGTGCGGAAGGTGGTTGAAACCAGCACCGGGCCAAAGATCTCTTCCTGCATCAGTGTGTCAGATGTGGTCAGGCCCTCGATCAGGGTCGGGGGATAGAAGCAGCCGCCTACAGGCATGTCGATCTTGGTCTGATACATTTCACCTGCTGTATTGGCGGTGACCAATTCGGTGATAGCGTTCAGCTGCACCCGGTCCACAATGGCGCCCACGTCGATGCATTTGTCCATCGGGTTGCCGATGCGCAGCTTGTCCATGCGGGCGCGCAGCTTGGTGTGGAAAGCCTCAGCAATGCCTTCTTGCACCAACAGGCGTGATCCGGCGCAGCAGACTTGGCCCTGATTGAACCAGATGGCATCCACCAGTCCCTCGACCGCCGAATCAATATCGGCATCGTCGAACACGATGTAGGGGCTTTTTCCGCCCAGTTCGAGTGTCAGGGATTTGCCTGAACCTGCAGTCGCCTCGCGGATGCGGCGGCCAACCGAAGTAGAGCCGGTAAAGGCGATTTTGTCGACTTCGGCTGCAGTGATCATTTCACCAACTGCCCCGTCGCCGGTGACGATATTGACAACACCAGCAGGCAGACCGGCCTGTTGGCAGATGTCAGCGAACAGCATCGCGGTGAGCGAGGTGTATTCCGCCGGTTTCAGCACCACGGTATTGCCCATGGCAATCGCCGGGGCGATTTTCCAGGCCAACATCAGCAGCGGGAAATTCCACGGAATGATCTGACCGCAGACACCCAGAGCTTCGGCGTCAGGCAGCTCGCTGTCCATCAGCTGCGCCATGCCAGCATGGTAATAGAAATGCCGCTGGGCCAGCGGGATGTCGATGTCCCGTGCCTCGCGAATGGGCTTGCCGTTGTCGAGCGTTTCCAGCACCGCAGCCAAGCGTGAGTGTTTCTGCAGCAGACGGGCGATAGCATAGAGGAACTTGGCACGACCCGGTCCCCCCAGCGATTCCCATTTCGGTTGCGCCGTGCGGGCAGCGGCTACGGCACTGTCGACGTCTGCCTGTGTAGCCTGTGATAGCGTTGCCAAAACCTCGCCATTCGCTGGGTTGCGGCTTTCGAACCCATCGGCAGGTGTAGTGAAAGAGCCGTCGATGAAGTGGCCAAAACGGTCGCCCTGATCGACCAGCCAGGCCAGAGCTTCAACTGCGCTTTCGGGGGCGGGGCCATAGTCCATGGTTTCAAATATCTCTTTGACGGTCATTGTGCCATCTCCTGTGCGGGGCAGCCCTGAGGCTTGAGCACGCGTTTGGTCGAAGCAGGGTTGCGCAAAAGCGCGGCGGCAGGGCGGATCGGGCGTTGAGTGAAATTACCGCCGCAATTGGGGCAGGCGCCGTGCAGAACGGTTTCCGTACAGTCAGAGCAAAACGTACACTCAAATGTGCAGATCATCGCCTCGGTACTCTCCGGTGGCAGGTCTTTGTCACAACATTCGCAATTTGGTCGAAGGTCTAGCATCTGATCACCCCATCGCGTGGCGGTAGCCCGCCGAGTATGCGCCGGTGACGTGGTGTTCCAGCTGACGTTCGATATCACCCAGCAGCGACGAGGCACCAAAACGGAACAGGTCGGGTTGTAGCCAGCGATCGCCCAGCTCTTCCTTGATCAGCGCCAGATAGGTAATTGAGTCCTTGGCTTTGGAAATACCACCAGCCGGTTTGTAGCCGACCCGGTATCCAGTTGCGTCATAATAGTCGCGAATGGCGCGGATCATCACCAGTGACACGGGCAGGGTAGCGTTGACGCTTTCCTTGCCGGTTGATGTCTTGATGAAATCAGCACCAGCCATCATGCAAATCAGCGAGGCACGGGCGACATTGCGCAGGGTGCCTAGTTCACCAGTTGCCAGGATCGCCTTGACGTGGGCATCACCGCAAGCCGCGCGAAAGGCCCGCATTTCGTCATACAAAGCCTGCCAGTTCTGGGTCAGTACGTGGCGGCGCGAGATAACGATGTCGATCTCTTTGGCGCCAGCTTTGACGCTTTCCTCGATCTCGGCAATACGCAGGTGAAACGGCGACAGACCTGCCGGAAAACCGGTAGAAACGGCTGCAACTGGAATGTCTGTTCCATCCAGAGCCTTTACTGCCGGGGCAATCATGTCGTGATACACGCAGACTGCGCCGGTGGTGATGCCTTCCATATCCAAAGCCTGAAGCAGCGCAGGGCTAACCGGTTGGCGCGCCTTGGCACACAGGCGGCGGACCCTGCCAGTGGTATCGTCACCGGATAGTGTGGTTAGGTCGATCAGTGTGATTGCCTTTAGCAACCATGCAGCCTGATAATCCTTTTTGACGCTGCGGCGGCCGGGCAAGCTGGCGGCGCGGCGCTCAATAGCTGAGGTGTTGGCCTGCACATTGGCCACCCAGTCCAAATCCAGCGCCATGCCGGGATTGCGCGGTTCAACCAGTTGGCCGTGTTGTTCTATTGATTGGCTGTCCATCATGACGTCCTCGAATGTTCGGCGCAACGGTGACACGGGGCGGCGATCTGCGCAAGCGAGTGGCGCGCAATCCGCACGAAAAATTTGACTAGTTGGACAAAAATCGGATTCTTTTTGCGAATAAGTCGCAATTGCGTTGACTTAGTTGAGAATGGTTCTCATATTCAATCCAAGTTGAACGTTTAGGAGGTCTCCGTCCATGTGGATTCGCCGGTTTGCCCTGATGGGGTTGATGATTGTGATGTCGCTGCCAATGGTAGCTGGCCGAGCTTTGGCCGAGGCGCCATTGAAGGTGGTCGCGACTACCGGCATGATCGCGGATGCCGCGCGTCAGATTGGCGGCGATTTGGTTCAGGTGCGTGGCCTGATGGGGCCGGGTGTTGACCCACACGCCTATCGCCAGACCCGATCCGACATCGTGGCGATGACACGCGCTGATCTGGTCTTGTGGCATGGTCTGTATCTCGAAGCCCAGATGGGTGAGTTCTTTCACGACCTTGCGCGCAAGCGACAGGTGGTTGCGGTGGCCGAAGGCCTGCCCAAGGATATTCTGCGCAGCCATGACACATATGAAGACAAGTATGATCCGCACGTCTGGATGACCCCGGTCTTGTGGAAGCTTGTGGTGGCCGAAGTGCAAAAGGCACTGACCGACGCGCGCCCAGAAGCCGCAGAGATCTTTGCGGCCAATGCCGAAACCCACCTGGCGGATCTGGATCAGTTGATTGCCTATGGTGACAAGGTTCTGGCAACCGTGCCGGATCGCAACAAGGTTCTGGTTACAGCCCACGATGCCTTTGGTTATTTTGGTCAGTCTTATGGGTTCGAGGTTCTGGGCATTCAGGGCATCTCTACCCAGTCCGAGGCAGGCCTGAACCGGATCGGAGAACTGGTGAACATGTTGGTTGAACGTCAGATCGACGCAGTGTTTGTCGAAAGCTCGGTCTCGGATCGTTCTATGCGGGCGCTGATCGAAGGCGCAGCGGCGCAGGGCCACGAAGTCCGGGTCGGTGGAGAGCTGTTCTCGGATGCGATGGGCGCTGATGGCACTTATGAAGGCACCTATATCGGCATGCTGGACCACAATATCTCAACCATAGGTGGGGCGCTGGGCGCTGAAGTGCCTGAACGCGGTATGGCTGGCAAACTGTCGGCGGGATCCTGATCATGTTGGATCTGGCAAGCAGCAACGGACAAGTCCAACAGGACCAAGGGCTAGAGGATAGCCCGCTGACGATCCGCGGATTGACGGTATCCTATGGTCAGAAACCTGCTGTGTTCTCGGTCGATATGACGGTTGAAGCGGGAAAGATGACTGCGATCATCGGCCCTAACGGCGCTGGTAAATCTACCATGCTCAAGGCTGCGCTGGGTATCGTTTCACCTGTTTCTGGGCAGGTAAAGGTCTTTGGTCAACCACTGGATGACAAGCGCGCCCGCATTGCCTATGTGCCGCAGCGTGCCAGTGTAGACTGGGATTTCCCAACCGGTGTGATTGATGTGGTCCTGATGGGATTATACCGCGAGTTGGGCTTGCTGGGCCGTCTGCGAGGCGATCACAAAGCCAAAGCGATGGATTGCCTTGATAGGGTCGGCATGGGCGACTTTGCGACCCGTCAGATAGGTCAGCTATCCGGTGGCCAGCAACAGCGCGTGTTCCTGGCGCGGGCCTTGGCGCAGGGCGCTGATCTGTATTTGCTGGATGAACCTTTTGCTGGGGTGGATGCGGCGACAGAAAAAGCGATTATCAGTGTGCTTAAATCTCTGCGTGAGGCGGGTAAAACCGTTGTCGTTGTGCACCATGATCTGGCAACCGTGTCCGACTATTTCGACAACGTATTCCTGATCAATACCCGCAAAGTGGCCGAGGGTACCGTGGCCGAGGCCTTTACCGCAGACACCCTGCAAGCCGCCTATGGTGGCCGTCTGGCAACGGCGCAGGTCGACCAACTCGCGCTGGCTCTGGGGTAACTGACATGTTGATCGATGCTCTGCTGTTGCAGCTTGGCTATAACGCCACGCTGGTGGCTATTGGTGCGACCTTGCTGGGGATTTCGGCCGGTGTCACTGGCACATTCCTATTCCTGCGCAAACGGGCCTTGGTGAGTGATGCAATCTCGCATGCGACTCTGCCCGGTGTCTGCCTTGCCTTTATTCTGATGGCCAGCTTTGGCGGCGACGGCCGTAACCTGATCGGCTTACTGCTTGGTTCTGCGGTATCTGCCAGTGTGGGCCTGTGGTGTCTGAACTGGCTGACCCGTAACACTCGTTTGGCCGAAGACGCGGCAATTGGTTCGGTTCTATCGGTCTTCTTTGGCTTTGGTATTGTGCTGTTGACGGTGATCCAGACACTGGGTGTTGGTCGTCAGGCCGGGCTCGAAGGGTTCCTGCTGGGATCGACAGCCGGGATGTTGTGGACCGATGCAATGGTGATCGCGGTTGGCGGCGCGGTGACCTTGTTGTTGATCATGTTGATCCGCCGTCCGATGACATTGGTGGCCTTTGATCCTGAATATGCCGCCGCGCGTGGCCTGCCTGTCAGCAAAATCGATATGGCGATGATGGGGCTGGTGATGGCGGTGACTGTAGTTGGGCTAAAGATCGTAGGCCTGATCCTGATCGTGGCCTTGCTAATCATCCCGCCTGTTGCCGCACGATTCTGGACGGAGCGATCCGATTATGTGGTTCTGTTGGCCGGATTAATGGGTGGCGTGTCGGCCTATGTTGGCGCCGCTCTGTCGGCTTCGGCCCCAAACTTGCCAACCGGCCCAATCATCGTGTTGATGAGTTTTGCCTTGTTCTTGATCTCGCTTCTCTTTGCCCCCAGCCGAGGCGTGTTGGCGGCGATCTTGCGTCACTTCCGATTCCAGCGGCGGGTGCATATGCGTCAGGGCCTGCTGGCGTTGGCACAAGGCCAGCCGATCTATGAAAAACTGACTCTGCGACTGCTTCGTAAACGCGGGTTCGTCCGCGCTGACGGAGTGTCCACCGACAAAGGCAAGGCCCGCGCGGCCAAGGCGCTGCGGGATGAACACCGCTGGGCCGTGGTACGAAGTGATCAGGCGCATGAGGCGGCGGCAGCCCTATATGACGGGCTACGCCAGATCGAAACAGTACTGACCCAAGACCAGATCGCCGAGGTAGACCGGCAAATTGGTGGCCCCAAGGAGATTCTGGCATGAGCGGTGAAGAGTTTGTCCCCCTGTCGCTGACCCCGCTGCTGATTGGTATTTTTGCCGCCGTGGCCTGTGCCTTGCCGGGCAATTTTCTGCTACTGCGCAAACAGGCGCTGATCGGTGATGCTATCAGCCATGTGGTGCTGCCGGGTATCGTTGTGGCCTTTTTGCTGACGGGCGCAATCTCGGCCGCGCCAATGATGCTGGGCGCTGCTGGCGCGGCGGTGGTTGCCGTGGTGCTGATCGAGGCAATTCGCCGTTTGGGCCGGATCGAACCGGGCGCAGCGATGGGTGTGGTCTTCACCACCATGTTTGCCGGCGGTGTGCTGCTGCTAGAGCAAACCGATACCTCTTCTGTGCATCTGGATGTTGAGCATGCGCTCTATGGCAATCTGGAAAGCCTGATCTGGCTGGACGCTGTTGGCTGGTCCTCGCTGCTAGACCCCGAGGCTTTGGCCCATCTGCCGGTCGAGTTGCCCCGGATGGCGCTGACACTGCTGGCGGTATCGTTGTTTATCGCGGTGTTTTGGCGGGTGTTGAAAATCTCAACCTTTGACGAGGGCTTTGCCCGCACCATGGGCATCCGCACCAACCTGCTGGGGATGGCGCTGGTAATTACCGCAGCCGTCGCAGCTGTCGCAGCCTTTGACGCGGTAGGTTCGATCATCGTGATTGCTATGTTCATCTGCCCACCTGCGGCAGCACGAATGATATCAAACCAACTGGAAGGTCAGGTGGGTTGGAGCGTCGGCTTTGCGGTGCTGTCGGCCACGTTTGGCTATGTTCTGGCAGGTTATGGCCCGCTGTGGCTAGGCGCACAGGATGCTGTCAGCGCGGCGGGGATGATCGCAACTGTATCCGGTGTGATCTTGGCGATTGCCGCCCGATTTGGCCCGTGTCGAACACGTAGTGGTGCGCCGGTAGGTGTGTAAGCGCCGACCCTATTGGGCTGGTAGAATCTCTCACCTCTGCTAAATTTAGCGGTATGAATACGCCAGACCCCCAAATCAACGACAGTGCCCGCCCCGTCATCCGCCAGTTGGACGACGCTGCCATCAACCGCATTGCCGCAGGAGAGGTGGTCGAACGGCCTGCCTCGGCAGTAAAGGAACTGGTGGAAAACGCTATCGACGCTGGCGCACGCCGGATTGGTATTGAAATCGCCGATGGTGGCAAAACGCTGATCCGTATCACCGATGACGGCTGTGGCATGTCGCCCGAGGAATTGCCTCTGGCGTTGTCGCGCCATGCTACCTCAAAGATCGATGGTTCGGACCTGTTGAACATCCACACTTTTGGTTTTCGTGGCGAGGCATTGCCCAGTTTGGGTGCGGTGGGAAGGCTCAGTATCACCAGCCGCGCCGAAGGTCATGACGCAGCCCAGATCAAGGTGGCGGGTGGCAAGATGGAGCCGGTGCGTCCCGCGGCGCTGCGCTCGGGCACAGTAGTGGAGCTGTCCGATCTGTTCTACGCGACTCCGGCACGGTTGAAATTTATGCGCACCGATCGTGCCGAGTCGCAGGCGATCTCGGATGTGATCAAACGGCTGGCGATGGCAGAACCCTCGATCGGGTTCACCCTGCGCGATGTGTCCGGCGGCGGACAAGGCCGCGTGATGTTCCGCGCTGATCCGCTGAGTGGCGATCTGTTTGATGCTCTGCACGGTCGGTTGGCTTCGGTTCTGGGGCGTGAGTTTGCTGAGAACGCGCTGAAGATCGACGCTACCCGCGATGGCATTCGCCTGTACGGCTATGCCGCGTTGCCAACCTATTCACGCGGCGCGGCAGTTGCGCAGTTCCTGTTCGTCAACACGCGCCCGGTGAAAGACAAAATGCTGCAAGGCGCCCTGCGCGGTGCCTATTTCGATTTCCTGAGCCGCGACCGCCACCCAGCAGCGGCGCTGTTCATTGATTGCGATCCTGAAATGGTCGACGTCAATGTCCATCCGGCCAAGTCCGAAGTCCGGTTCCGCGACCCCGGTATAGCCCGTGGATTGATCGTGTCCTCGCTGCGTCATGCTTTGGCTGAGGCGGGGCATCGGGCCTCAACCACAGTGGGCAATGCCACACTGGGCGCGATGACGCCCGAACCTGTGGCTGCGCCAGGTATGCCGCCACGCGTTTATCAGATGGATCGCCCGTCAATGGGTGCACGTGGCGCATCTTATGCCGCCCAACGCCCTGCGGACCTGCCTCCCAGTATGGGTTTTTCCGAACTGGCCGAGTGCTATAGCGGCCAACTGGTCGAAGCCCCGGGGCCCCCGTCGGATGCGGGACAGGTCCCTGCGCCCGGGGCCGAACAACTGCCGCTTGGTGCGGCACGTGGGCAGGTGCATGAAAACTACATCATCGCCCAAACCGCCGACGGTATGGTTATTGTTGACCAGCACGCGGCACATGAGCGGTTGGTCTATGAAAAGCTGAAGAACCAAATGGCCGAAAACGGCGTCGCTGCGCAGGCCTTGTTGATCCCTGAGATTGTGGAGCTAAGCGACAACGACAGCGCCAAGTTGCTGGAAGTGGCGGATGATCTGGCCAAGTTTGGTCTGGGCATTGAACCCTTTGGTGGCGGGGCGGTAGCAGTACGCGAAACCCCGGCTATTTTGGGAGAGGTCAACGCCGAGGCAATGATCAAGGATATTCTGGACGAGCTGGACGATCAGGGCAGCAGCCAGTTGGTGCAGGCCAAGGTTGAGGCGATCCTGAGCCGGGTGGCTTGCCATGGCTCGATCCGGTCGGGCCGTCGGATGCGGGGTGAAGAGATGAACGCCTTGCTGCGAGAAATGGAGGCCACGCCGCACTCTGGTCAGTGCAACCATGGCCGCCCTACCTATGTCGAATTGAAACTGACCGATATTGAACGGTTATTTGGGCGCTCGTAAGCGTCAGAGCACTTAATTACCGGGAGTTTTCCTGTGCAGATAGACCCCTCCTTGTGGCCCGTTGTGGCCCTTGCCTTGGCTGCGGCAGCCGTGTTGTTTGCTGTTCTTTGGATAATGACGCGTAAGCAGATTTCTGTGGTCGAAGATCTGAGGCGTGAAAACATTGAGTTGCGTCAGACCTGTGCCTCGATGCAGACCGAGGTTGCGCGGCTGCCGGAGCTGAATGGTGAACTGGCCGCGCTGCGGCAGTTACGCGACGGAGAACTTGCTGCTCGGCATCAGGCCGAGGCCGAAGTGCGAGCGTTGAAGAGTGAACACGAGGCGCGGTTGGAAGAATTGGGCAAGATGAACAAGCAGCTGGAACACAAGTTTTCAGCGATGGCGTCGGGGGCTCTGAAACAGAATTCCGAAAACTTTTTGTCACTGGTCAGCGAGCGGTTCAAGTCGCATTCACAAACCGCAGATGCGGACCTAGCCAAACGCCATGCGGCCATCGAGGGCTTGGTCAAGCCGCTGGATGAAAAGCTGGGCCAGTTTGGCGAGCGGATCAAGGAAATTGAGCAGGCCCGGACTGAAGCCTATGGCGCCATTCGTGAGCAGGTGAAGACCCTGACCGAAGGACAAGCGGCTTTGGGTGGAGAGACCCGCAAGTTGGTGCAAGCGCTGCGTGCACCGAAAACCCGAGGTCGCTGGGGGGAGATGCAGCTGCGCCAAGTGTTCGACATGGCTGGCATGGCAGAACATGTGGATTATGACCTGGAAAAATCTCTGGGAACCGATGACGGTTTGCGTCGGCCTGATGCTATTGTGCGTATTCCCGGTGGCAAGAGTATTGTGGTGGATGCCAAAACCCCGCTTGAAGCCTATCTGGATGCGCTAGAAGCGGAAACTCCGGATCAACAGCAAGAACATTTAATGCGTCATGCGGGGCACGTGCGGACCCATGTAAAACAGCTGTCCTCCAAAGCCTACCAAAACGCATTGGGCGAGACACCGGATTTTGTGGTGATGTTTATCCCTGGTGAAACCTTTGTGTCGGCTGCGGTTGAGGCTGACACAGGATTGATCGAATATGCCTTTGAAAACAAAGTTCTGATCGCCACGCCAACCACACTGATGGCGCTGGTAAAATCCATTGCCTATGGCTGGCAGCAGGAAAAGATGGCCGAAAATGCGCTGGAAGTGCAGCAAACGGCCAAGGAATTGTATGACCGGCTGGCGGTATTTTCGCGCAATTTGGCCAGTGTTGGCAAATCGCTGTCCTCATCCGTCAGCAATTACAACAAGGCGGTTGGCTCGCTGGAAGCTCGGGTGCTGCCTTCGGCGCGCAAGTTTGAGACTATGGGGGTGGTTGCCTCGGACGCCGAACTGGCCACTCCGGCGCAGGTCGAAAGTGATGCGCGGCAGGTAACGGATCTGTTTGGTGACGAATAACGTCGCGGTCTGACGCAGGTCTGGAAACGCGCCTAATCCTTCCTAAATACAACAAGTTCACCAAACCTGATAGGTCGCCAGATACATGAGTATACTCTCACCTGACAATGCGCTGCTTAAGCAGGCAGAGGTCGAAGCGGAGCAGGTTGTCTCGCTGTTGCGGATTGCCGTCTCGCTAGGCCTTTTGGCAATTTTCTTTCTGGCCGTGGGTGGCAATCAGGTTGCCCCCGAGCAGTATCTGCATCGACAGTGGGTTTTTGCGGTCGCGACAATGCTTTCGTACCTGACGATGGGGATTGTTGCGTTTTGGATGGCCCGCAGCGGGCGCATTCGTGACTGGATGGTTTGGCCTCTGGTTACCTTTGATTGCTTGTTCATGCTGGCCAATACTTGGGTTGGTCTGGAAAATACAGGGCTGCCTGGAGAGCTGACATTCATTTTGCCGCCGACTTGGATGGTGCCGGTGATCCTGGCTTTTACGGTTCTGCGATTTAACCCCTACTTGCAGGCCTATTGTGTGGCGGTGATTGCTGTGGGGCTGGCTATGTTGTCGCTCTGGCAGCCCGAAGAGATTACACCCTTTATCGCACAGCGCGCTGGTACACTTTTGTCTGGCCCACCAAATATTGTTCGAGTGACGATGATTGTCTTTGGTGGTGTAGTGCTGGTGGTGGCAGCTTGGCGAACGCGGCGGCTGTTGTATCGGTCAATTGCCGAGACCCAACAAAAGGCGAACCTGACCCGTTATCTTCCTGCTCAGCTGACCAACCGTCTGGCGGTTGCCAGCCTGGATGACCTGCGCCGGGGGGAACGGCAGAACATGGCTGTGCTGTTTATTGATATCCGTGGTTTTACCCGTTGGTCGCAGGATCGGGATCCGCAAGAAGTGGGCCGCTACATCACGGATTTCCGGAGTTTGGTACAGGGCTGTGTCGACGCGAGTGGTGGCATGATCGACAAATTCATCGGCGATGCGGCGATGGTCCTGTTCGAAGGCGAGGATGCAGCAGCTCGATCGGTGACATGTGCAGTGGCGTTGGAGCAGATCATGGCAGACTGGTCCCGTGAGCGGCAAGCTAGGGGTGACAACGCTGTTCGTGTTGGGATTGGGGTGCATTGGGGAGAGGTATTCTCGGGAGTGGTAGGTGACCCGCAGCGATTGGAATACACGGTGTTTGGCGACACGGTGAATACGGCATCAAGGTTAGAGCAGCTAACCAAGCAAGAGGGGCAAACCATCATTGCTTCGGCTGCGGTGTTGCAGGCCGCATCGGTGGCACCCGCGTCCGAAGAGTGGAGTGTGTTGCCAGCCGCAGAGCTACGCGGGCGCAGCGGCGGCATCGAAATCTTTGGCCGTGGAATGGGCGCGGGTCGCGCCTGAGTTGTTCCAGATCAAAGATTAGCCTGAGCGATAGGTTATCTGTTAAGATAAGAACTAGCAGATGAAAGGAGCCAAGCCATGCTGGAAATTTCACCCCGCAAGGTCGCACAAGTGGCGATGATGGCGCGGGAGTTGCATCGCGCCGAAGGCGAATTGCGCGCCTTTGTTGATCGGTTGAACGAAGATGAGCAGGCCGAGTTGGTCGCAATCATGTGGATCGGACGCGAGAGCTTTTTTGCCGAGGATCTGGCAGAGGCGATTGAGACCGCAAGGCGGGATGCTTCGACCCCATGTGCGGATTACCTATTGGGATCGCCGCATTTGGCGGACCATTTGGAGAATGGATTGGACGCGCTGGGCATCTCGGCACAGGAAGCAGAAGACAGTCTGATGTAGTCCTTGCCTGAAATGCTCTGGAAGAGCATTTCAGGCAAGGACGGGCGGAGCCCTTAGGGCCGTCTTGGAAATGCTCCGGGAGAGCATTTCAGGTAAGGGCGTGCAGCGCCCATACGGATGCAATGGATGGTTGCCTTAATGAGGGGCCAGCCCCTCAAGCTCCCCGGGATATTTTTAGCCAGATGAACAGGGGGGCAAGGGAAGCGTAGGGCCCACTTTACGTAGGCCCTAGTTCTGTTTAGGCGTGATGGTCGATCAGCTGAAGGTGCTGGGCTAGTTTGCCAATCTGCTGCATCCAGTCCGCAACCAATTTTGGATCGCTAGGTGCGGCATGAACCCCGGCGGGCATCTGACCATTCATCGCCGCTTCGATTGCGAATGAAACAGGGACCGAAACCAGACGTGCCATTGCGGTGCTGTCAGCATCGCCCCAGGCATCCATCACATAGGTCTTGTGCCAGACCTCGGCACCGTCTTTTTCAGCTTTGAGTGCGACGCAGAGCACCACGCGATCTGGGTCATCTTCACCGTAGGCGTTGTTTTCCCAAAACTGGTCGGACATTTCTTTAAGCCGGGCATCGCCAGATGGACCTTCCAGTGTTTCGACCTCTTTGAAGACATGGTCCCAGGCATCGGTCCATCCATTCAGGCGCAGGGTACCACGGACGAACGTCTTGACCGACCAATCCTTGCCGAACTCATACTGCTGCATGAACGGGATCGAGTCGCGGTTTGGGTAAACCTCAAAGCTCTCGGGGGTGGGCAGTGGCGCTGTGTAGCTGGAGATCGCATCCCATGGCCGTGCAACGTCCAGTGGTTTGTGATCGCGAATGGAGCGGGAAGGCGAACGCAGAGCCTTGAGTACACCCAGCGGTGACCAGCTGAATTTGTAGCGGAAGTCATTGGCGATCTTGGGGATGCCACCACAGTAAGAGATAAAGCTGATCTCGTTACCTGCGTCATAGGCATCCGACGCCTTGTAGTCATCAACCAGCGCGTGGGCCATTAGGTGGTCGATGCCCGGATCCAGGCCAACCTCGTTGATCACAGCCACACCGGCGGCGCGGGCCTTGTCATCCAGCGCGCGCATTTCTGGCGCGATGTAGGAGGACGAGACAAAATGCGCTTCTTTAGAGATCGCCAATTCTGCTAGTTGTACATGCCAGTCACCCGGCAGCATCGAAACGATGACATCACCTTTGGTGACGTGGGCGGTCAGACTGTCGATGTCAAAGGCGTGGATGTTTTGGGTCAGGTCGCCGACAGCGTCCTGTGCCTTGGCGATTGTGCGGTTCCAAACCGCAACGTCGTGGCCAGCCTGCAGCAGGCGACGCAGACCGGGAATGGCCGAAAGGCCAGTGCCGCACCAGTGAATGGTCATGAGTCTTTCCCCTTAAATGAGATTTATTAGCCCTGTAGCGACCAAAGCCGTGTTTGACTAGTCTTTGGTGTGCTCGGCAAAGGTGGCAGCAGCACGGCCCCAAACCCCAGCATCCAGATCAGCCAGTGTCAGCAGCGATGGCAGCAGTTGTTCGGCATAGTCTTGTGAGCTTTCAACTGGCAGCATCGACGGTAGGTTGTCGATCGCCATCACGTCTAACACAGGGTCCTCTGCAACGCGCAGGGCCGGGGCCTCCCATGTGGTGGCGCGGTCATAAACGGGCACCGGATTGTAGTCGCTATCCGGGTCACAGGCGACATCGCCAATGGCGGACAGCTTGCGTGGTGCGGTCAGCGCGTCCTGTGGCACAAAGACTGGCGTGCCGGGGCGGGCAAAGATGCAGTTCAGGAACATGTCGTGTTCCAGAATCTGAGGGAAGGGGCCACCACAGGCAGTTTCAGCCATATCCCATTTGGTCACCGAAACATCCATTGCTTCGCACAAGTCAGCGGCACCGGTCCCGACACGACCCAAGGCACCGATAACAATGGCAGTGGGACGGATTGCCCCTATGGCGTTCAGTTCAGCGCCAAGCTCACTTAGCAAGGCATCTTTGCTGGGGTACACCTCAACCGGGCCACATGTTTCACCGCGTTGCTGAGCAGCCCAGGATTTCAGAGTAACCGCAGCGCCGGCATAGCCAGCCCAATAGCCAAAGGCGGCAACACGACGGCCATCTTCGCTGACCAAATACTCCAGATCGTACAGGGTGCCGCCACCGGCCTTGAACCGATCCAACAAAGCCTTGCCCGAATGCTGGCCCTTGAAGGCGTGGCCAAACATGATGTGGCGGTGTGGCAGCGGAGTGCCGTCCTCGGGCAGTTCCTTGAGCCCAAAGATGATCGCGTCTGCGGGGGCCTGTGGCCAGCTGTTTTCCGCCGCAATGTCACAGCCCGCGTCGACATAACCCTGCAGCGGGATCGCCCGGACCGAGCTTTCTTCGACTGTGACCTTGATCCCGGCATCCATCAGCGCCTTGGCACCTGTTGGGGTCAGGCCAACCCGATCTTCGTTGAGCCGTTGTTCAGCCCGCACCCAGAGATGTGTCATAGTCATGTCCTTTACAGCATACCGGCCGCATAAACGGCGCGGACTGAATCACGTTGTTCCATTGCTGCCATGAATGCTTTGATTTTTGGGAAGTCGTCAAGCGTAACTCCGTCACCGTCCAACCAGGTGCAGACCACGTAGAGATAGCAATCGGCCAGGCTCACCTCGTCACCCAGAACAAATGGCCCGCGCAAGCCTTTGGAACTGATGTAGGCACAGCAATCACTCATGGTTTGGGAAACTTTGGCAGTCATGTCCTTGTGTGATGCAGGTTTGTCAGCCCAGCGATGGCCGCGTAGCTTATGTGCGTGGGCGACATGCATGGTTGAGGCGAGGTAGAACATCACCTCGCGCATGCGGGCCGACATAACCGGATCTGTGGGGCGCAGGTTGGCCTGAGGAGCCTGATCAGCAACGAATTCCAGCAAGGCGCCGGTTTCGGTCAGGATGCCGCCATCAACCACAAGCGCAGGAACGCGACCCTTTGGGTTTATCTGGGCGTAACCCGACGATGCCTGCTCGTTCTTGGCAAAGTCGACCTTGATGGTTTCGTGCTCAATCCCCGCCTCTTGCAAGGCAATGGCTATAGCGATTGAGATGGTGCCGGGAGCGTAATAAAGTTGCATATCAAATCCTTGCGAAACGAGAACAATACCGGGTTACAGATGGGTTTGGGCATAGTGACGGTCTGGGCCTTCCAGATGCGGCACCGCATTGAACAATGCGGGGCAAAGGTGCCCGCCGATGGGGTGCAACCGATGCATCGAGGTGTTCATGATCGCCAGTGCCATCCGCGCCGTTGCCAGAGTATCTAGACCCAGCGCTAAACGCATCGCGATAGAGATCAGCCCGCCTGACGTCACAACCAACGCCGGTCCCTCGCCTTTGGATATATCGCCAAGCGCACCACTGACGCGGTTTTCAAAGTCACGCCAGCTTTCGGGCGGGTTTTCGATCTCATCTGCCTGCCAAGCGGCAAAGACCTTTGGCAGGTGCTCCACAAACCCTTCACGCTCAGTTGGGATCTCCAACCCGTGCTGCTGCTCCATCAGTTGGGCAAGAGAAAAGTATTCCATCTCGTTCAGCCGCGGGTCGCGGGTCACACCCTCAGCAACGCCCATGCCCTGCGCTGTCTCATAATGCCGGATCAGCGTACCGCAATATACGCGCGGATGGTGGGTACCACTGTCGCGCATATGCGCCCCCAGCCAAGCCGCCTGTTGGTGGCCAAGCGGGCTTAGCTTGTCATAGCTGAGCTCGTCCCGGGCGCCGGTGTTGGCCTGTCCGTGACGGATTAACGTGATGTGAGACATGCAACAGTTCCTATATCTGACTGCAAAGTCTTAGGCGAGGTTCGCAGCCATGAAAAGAGAGGCTTTCACTTGTCGTCCAAGATTCGAATGCAGTTGCGGATCGGGCAGGTGTTGCTACGAATGAAACGCCGTGGAGAAAATGATTTTCAGATTAGAGAATGGGGCCGAAAATGATGGTGAATGCAGAGAGATTTTTGGCTGATTTGCACAAGCTGCGCAGTTTTGGAGCTGCAGGCATTGGCAAGGGCGTGGTGCGCCGGGCCTACGGCGAAGCAGACATCGCCGCTCGCGCATGGTTAGCCTCGCGTATGGCAGAGGCCGGTCTCGAAGTGCACTATGACCCGGTCGGAAACCTGTTTGGTCTTGGCGGTGACCACTCTGTTCTGGTCGGCTCGCACAGCGACACCCAGCCTGAAGGCGGCTGGCTGGATGGGGCGCTAGGGGTGATTGCCGGGTTGGAAATCGCCCGCGCCGCCAAAGAGGCAGGTGAGGCGCCTGTTTCGGTGGTGAGTTTTCAGGACGAAGAAGGTCGTTTTGGTGTGACCACCGGATCGGATGTTTGGTCAGGCAATCTCTCGCTAGAGCAGGCGGATGCGCTCACCGATGACGATGGTGTCTCTATGCAAGAGGCACGCGCGCAGATAGCAGATTTGGTAGGGGACTTTCTGCCCCACGATAGGTTTAGCGGCTTCCTCGAAATGCACATCGAACAAGGCCCAGCACTGGACCAAAGCGATGACCGGATCGGCGTGGTCAGCGATATCGTGGGTATTCGCGATATGCGGATCAGCTTTGTCGGCCGCCAGAACCATGCCGGCACTACTCCGATGCATTTGCGGCAGGATGCTTTCCAGTGTCTGTCCGCGTTCAACACGGAACTGAACGCGCGTTTGGCAAAGGTGGTAACACCGGCAACGGTCTGGACCATTGGCCATGTATCTTTGCACCCCAACGCCTCTTCGGTGGTGCCGGGGCGGGTGACCTTTTCGATGCAATGGCGTGACCGCGACGTCGAGCGTTTGCGGCAAATGGGTGAGATTATTCACGAGCTGGCGAAGGAAATAGCTGCCGAACGTGGGCTGGATGCGGTCCTTGAACCGGTAATGGGAATTGAACCTGTGCCGATGGATGCAGACCTGCAAGCCAAACTGGCAACATCTGCCGAGGCCATCGCCCCGGGTCAGTGGCGCACCATGCCATCTGGGGCCTTGCACGATGCCTCGAACATGGCGACGGTGATGCCGGTGGCAATGCTGTTTGTGCCGTCGATCGGCGGCATCAGCCACGCCTTTGACGAAGACACCGGCGAGGCGGATCTGGTTCTTGGGCTGCAGGTGCTGGCAGGTGCGGTTCAGGCCCTGGCGTAACCGCGCTTCAACGCCCGGTTTCGATACCGGTCAGCCGCCGTCGAGGCCTCGCGCAGGTTGGCATAGATATTGATAACGCTTTGCCCATTGCGTCCGGCCACCCCCCATTCACGAAGCACAGAGACCTCGGAAAACAGGTTCATGGCCAGTTCAACACGGTAGTAACGCGAAATTCTAGCAGCGGTTTGGCGGTAGAGCAGACAAGTGGCCATATCCCGATTCGTAGCGCGTCCGATTCGCGACGGCAAGAGGCCAGAGGCCGCCGAATACTCGGCGCGCCTTGGTTTTTCATCGTTCACTCGTACCCGGCAAAGTCCTGACCGGGCTGAATGTTGGGAAAGGTGACCATGCTTGTTGTCAGTTCAGTCAGGATTTTGGTCACCGGTGTCATCACCCAAGCATGGGAAAACCCTTCGTTCCCCCAGAGCTCAAACTGTTCGGCGGGATCTTCGGTTACGTTATAAACATGAGGGAATGTGTGCTTCTTAATCTCGGCAAATGTAGCCTCGGCTGTGTAGAAATGGACCTTCAAATCCCGCCACTTCACCGCGAATACATCGTCACCAACAAACGTGATGATGTGTTCGCGGTTGGACGTTTCTTGATCACCTAGAAGGAAAGCGCTTTGGTCAATTCCATCAATCGGGCGGTCAGTAGGGATGCGGCTAGCTTCTCCGACAAGTGTTGCCAGTGTCGGATAGATATCTAACACCGAGACGATTTCATTGGTCACAACGCCCTGCGGGATTGCGCCAGGCCAACGAACCATAGCCGGGGTCCGCAGGCCTCCCTCAAACCCTGTGCTCAGCGCACCGCGCCACGGTCCTGTTGATCCGCCAACTTCGCCGGTTGCGTACCCTAGGCCCTGCGGTAACGTACCGGGCCCATTGTCCCCAGTCAGGACCACGATGGTGTTTTCGGCGGCATTGACGTCTTCAAGGGTCTCAAGAATACGGCCGATATTGTGGTCTACCTCGTATTTGATGTCCGAATAATACCCAGCGCCAGATACGCCTTCGAACTCTGGGTGAACAACCCATGGCGGGTGAAACTGCGTAAATCCGACATAAAGATAAAACGGGTCATCCCCACCAGCATTGCGTTGAATGTAGTCGACAGCGCGGTCGGTTATCCTTCGATCAAACGTTGTCTTGCCAGCGATGTCATACAGCTCTGTTTCATAGGACGGTTCTCCCTTTTTTCCCTCCCAGAAATGCGGAGTGGCCGCGACCGCAGGGTCGAATTCAGCCGTGGATGTATACGCGGCAGCGTTAGAGCCTTCGTTGATGCCCCACCATTCGTCATATCCTTGGTCACTAGGATGGCGGCCAACCTGCGATCCAATGTGCCATTTCCCAAACAACGCAGTTTTGTACCCCGCGTCCGAGAGCAGTTCCGCAATGGTATACTCCCAAGGGGCCAATCCATCCGGTTCACCCGGCGCCGCCACTTTTTGTGTTCCTGATCGGATCGGCAAACGTCCGGTGTGGATAGCGGATCGGGTCGGCGTGCATTGGTTTTCAATGTTGAAGTTCAAAAACCGCATACCCTGCGCAGCCAGCGCATCGATCTCTGGTGTCGGAACGACGCTGCCTTGTAAACCAATGTCGCCCCAGCCCCAGTTGTCGACCAGCAAATAGATGATGTTCGGCTTGTCTGATTGCGCGAGGGAAGGGCTGGCAACAACGAGCGGGACCGCGAAAACAGCGGCTGCTAACAGTTGGCGGTTCAATAGGTTCATAGAAATTCCCCTCGTGTTGCAATCTACTTTGGCAAATTCAAATCCGTCGCAACCGCGTTTCAACGCCCGGTTGGGATTTGGCGGTCAAGCGCACAGGCGACCATATATGATTGGTAACGCCGTAGAATCGTGACAGCAACAACCGAAAGGTCTCAAACGCTATTGAGGTCATTGTTCAAACACTCAACGACTTCTGTTCGTGCCGGGCTTCGCAGTAGTTTCGCGTATTTGTATTTGAACGCCCCGCCTGACAGATCGACAATTTGCTGCGCCACCCAAACTGGATCCAGCATGGTTGAGGTGTCTGCGCTGGTTCCTTCCCAGAACGGAGTCTTGATGCCCGATGATGCGGCAACAAGAACCTTGCCAATACCGGGATCCTGCGCCAGCGATGCCCCTAGCATCCCAAGGCCTGCCTTCGTGGCGCAATATGCCGGTTCATATTCTCGGGGGGTGTACTGTGAACTGGATGTTATCAACATGACTTTCAGCGGGGTAGGGGCACTTTGTTTGAGACGTTGGATCAACATCATCGGCGCCAGAAGGCCGACATTCGTCATCGTTCTAAGATCATGATCGCTTAGCTGATCAATATGCCCCCACTGAAGGAAACCAGCGGCATAAATTAGCGTATGGATGTGTTCAAATTCCCGTAGCACTCGATCGATGTCGCCTGCCAAGGCATCGCTGTCATCTGTTATTGCCAACTTGGCGTAGACCGCGCCTTCAAGACCAGGATCCTTGCGCCCAGTGACGCAAACTTTGTGGCCATCTGACATATAGTGTTTGGCCAACTCCTTACCGACCCCAGACGTCCCACCAACGATCAGAATATTCTTCTTCAAAACGAATTCCTCTTAAATAAGACCGTCGTTCACGGACAAAATTTCCGTTTTCGGTCACTTACCCCCAGCTAACATCACCTAGGAAAATATAGCCAGCGCCGTAGATCGTTTTAATCAGGCGCGGGTTTTTCGGATCCTCGCGCAGCTTGGTACGAAGGCGTGAAATTCGTACGTCCATCGCCCTATCAAAACTGTCGCCGGCCGCTCCGCCAAGCATTTCCTGCATCTGACTGCGCGAAATCAACCGTTTCGGGCTATCCAGAAACAGCCGCAGCACTTCGCCCTCGGCATGGGAAAACGGGGTTTCGTCGCCGCTGTCATCTTCCAGCATGTAACGGTCAAAATGTGCCGTCCAGCCTGAGAAACGCGCGGTATCGCCTGTTTGCGCCGCCGGGCGTGGGCCACTGCGCAGACGGGCCCGAACGCGGGCGACAACCTCAACTGGGTCAAACGGTTTGGTGATGTAGTCATCGGCCCCCAGCTCCAGCCCCGTCACCCGGTCCTGCACCTGCGCGCGGCCGGATATGATGATTACTGCAGCGCCCTGTTCCAATGCCAACCGGTGCACCAATGACAACCCATCGGTGTCGGGCAGTGACAGGTCCACCAAACAAACATCCGGAGTGACCCGCTTCAGCGAGGCCTCAAATTCACGAGCACGGGCAAAACTCTGGGTGCGAAACCCGGCCTCGCTTAGCGCATCGGTCAGGATCTGACGGATTTCGGGTTCATCATCCAGAATAGTAACAAGGGGCGCAGTCATGCCGTGGTCTCCGGGTTGAGCAATGCCGAGAGTTGGGCGGCAGTAAATGGTTTTTGCAAGACAGGCCCTCGGCGGAGAGCTGAACGGTGATGCGGATCAGATTGCGGCAACGAGGTCATCAAGATGCAGGGTAGACCTGATCCTTGCAGTCGCGATTCCAGATCCAATCCAGTCGCCTCACCCTGAAGGCGGATGTCGGATAGCACCAGTGATATATCCTGGAGGTCCGCTGCCAATGCACAGGCCTCATCGACCGAGGTGGCTTCGATAACGGAATGGCCAAGATCAACCAGCATGTCGCGAAACGTTGCGCGCAGGTCTTCACTGTCTTCAACAAGCAGAACAAGTCCACCGCGCGCATCTGGTGCCTTGCGGTAGGGCAGGCGCAGAGTAACACGGGCACCCGAAATGGTGTTGCCGATGCTGAAATCTCCGCCAGCCAGTTTTACCGAGTCATAAACCATTGGCAGGCCCAGCCCCGATCCTTCGCCACCTTTTGTGGTGAAAAACGGGTTCAGCGCCTTATCCAGCGCCTCTTTGGAAAAACCGGGGCCGGTATCATTGACCGTGATTTCCAGCCATGTTTCCCCGACGATATGCGCACTGACGGTGATCTGACCCGAAGCACCACATGCATCGCGCGCGTTTAGAATTAAGTTCAGCAAGGCATCCTGCAGCACACCCGGATCCAACAACAACGGTGCATCCGGTGTATTGTTCAACAGGCTCAGCCCCATCGCTTGCGGCAGCGATGGCGACGCCAGAATTTTCAACTCGTTCAGCAAGGTGTTCATTTTGGTGGCTTTGGGGCGGAGGGTGCGGTGGCCCGTCATATCTGCGATCCGGTTTAGCAACCTGCCACCACGTCGGGCCGCTGACAAAGTGCCCTGTATCAGGTCATGTGTTTCCGGCGGCAGCGACATGCTTTCCAGCTTGCCTTGCATGCCCAGTATGATGGTGAGCAGATTTGAAAAATCATGCGCCAACCCACTGGTCATCTGCGCCGCCATTTCGCGCCGACGGGCCTGTTGTAGCGCGACACGTGTTTGGGTTTCCTCGGTGATATCCATCGACAGAACATAGATACCACCCGCTGGATCTGGGGTCAGCGCCACCCGGATACGGCGGCTGCTGTGGTTCTCGGTGAATTCAAACACTGGGTTCTTGCCAGTATATGCCGCTTGAAGATGTGGATCGATACGGGCGAACGATGCCTCACCCAAAGCCTCCGAAATGTGCATCCCACGTATCTTGGAGGGGCGACCCGGAAATACCGAGCTAAGGCGACTATTGGTATAAGTATAGTACCCATCTTCATCGACATGCGCGATATGGGCGGGCATCATCTCGGTGGTTAGCCGGGTGCGTTTCTCAATATCGGTCAGTTGACGCTTGGTCTCCTCTAAGGACATGTTCGATGCGGCCAGTTTTCTGTTTGCCGCTAAGAGCTTTTCTGTGTGCTCAAGGACCTGCCCAGACAGTTCTTCTGACCGGGTGCGCAACAGATGTTCAACCTGTTTGGTGCGGGTGATGTCTGTGTAAACCGTGACCCAACCGCCATTCGGCAACGGGGCTCCCTCGACCGAGATGAACTGGCCGTTACCCCGTTCGCGCTCCATATAGTGCGGTGCAAAGTCCAGCGCCTGATCAACCCGCTGCTGTACCAACTCGTCTAGATCATCAACTGGCCCGTATTCACCAGTTTCGGCGATAAAGCGGATGGTGTCGTCAAATCGGGCACCGGGGGTGGTCAGGTGTTCCGGCAGACCAAACATCTCTTTGAACCGGTGGTTGCAAACAGCAAGTCTAAGGTCGTCATCATAAATCGACAGGCCCTGAGCAATCAGGTTCAGTCCCGCGCTGGTCATTGCAGTGGTTTGCTTGCTTGAAATGCTCATCGTTTCCCCCGCGATATGGCTATCACTATGGGCGGAACTGTCAAAGGGCGATGCGCAAAATTGCGCAGCGTTGGACATAGAAAAAGCGCTGTTACAATTCGTAACAATTGGGAAACCTTCAGGAAAAAGTTGACGGTCAATCATTACCAAGTCCCTAATCGGGATCAGAATCGCCAAAAGCGATCAATCCGGCCGAGGAGGGCCGGAGTGGGAGGAGAATTAAATTGGCTCAGATGCAGTCGGGCGCCGAGGGATTGCGATCCCTACCGGCGCTGCTTCAACGCAACGCGACGCAGTTCGCGAATTCACCCGCATATCGGGAGAAGGAATTTGGCATTTGGCAATGCTGGAGCTGGGCCGAGGCTGAAAAAGAGATCGAGGCGCTGGCGCTGGGTCTGATCAATCTTGGTGTCAATCGGGGTGATTTCATCGCCGTGATTGGCCGCAACCGCCCCTATATGTACTGGTCGATGGTTGCCGCCCAATCCGTGGGTGCCATCCCGGTGCCGCTGTATCAGGACGCCAACGCCGAAGAGATGGCCTATGTGCTTAGCCACTGCGGAGCGCGCTTTGTAGTTGTTACCGATCAGGAGCAGGTCGACAAGGTGATCGAGGTGCAAGACCAACCGCATCAGTTCGAACATCTGCTGTATCTTGATCCACGGGGCCTGCGTAAATACGACCACACGCAACTGCATCAATACAGCCATGTGCAGGATCAGGGCCGCGCTGCCCATGACGAACTTATTCCTGATTTGAACAGGCGCCGGGCCGAGCTGGACTACGACAGCACCTGTGTGATGCTTTATACCTCGGGCACCACTGGCAAGCCCAAGGGTGTGGTTCTGTCCAACCGCAACGTGATCGAAAGCGCCAAAAACGCGTCTGAGTTTGATAAGCTGGGCGTTGATGACGAAATCTTGGCCTATCTGCCGATGGCATGGGTGGGCGATTTCATCTTCTCCATCGGTCAGGCATATTGGACTGGGTTCTGCGTGAACTGCCCCGAAAGCGCCGAAACCATGATGACCGATCTGCGCGAGATCGGCCCAACCTACTACTTTGCGCCGCCGCGAGTGTTCGAAACCCAGCTGACCAACGTCATGATCCGGATGGAAGACGCAGGAAAGCTGAAGCAGCGGATGTTCCACCACTTCATGGCGCACGCCAAGAAGGTTGGGCCGGACATTCTGGACGGCAAACCCGTCAGCTTTATGGACCGGATCAAATACGCGCTGGGCGATTTCATGGTCTATGGCCCACTGAAAGACACATTGGGTTTCGGCAAGGTCCGCGTTGGCTACACCGCTGGTGAAGCGATCGGCCCCGAGATCTTTGAATTCTACCGCTCGTTGGGCATCAATCTGAAACAGCTATACGGCCAGACCGAGGCCACGGTGTTCATCACAGTGCAGCCAGATGGTGAGGTGCGTGCCGATACAGTGGGTATTCCTGCGCCGGATGTTGAGATCAAGATCGAGGACAATGGTGAGATCTTCTATCGCTCGCCGGGCACCTTTGTTGAATATTATAAAAATCCGGAGAGCACGGCTGACACTAAGGATTCCGAAGGTTGGGTTGCCACGGGTGATGCTGGCTTCTTTGAAGACAAGTCGGGACACCTGCGCATCATCGATCGCGCCAAAGACGTTGGCAAAATGGCTGACGGCAGCATGTTTGCCCCCAAATATGTCGAGAACAAGCTGAAGTTTTACCCCGACATTCTAGAGGCAGTGCTGTTTGGCAATGGCAAGGACCGCTGTGTTGCCTTCATCAATATCGACCTGACGGCGGTGGGGAACTGGGCCGAACGCAACAACATCGCCTATGCCTCGTATCAGGAATTGGCTGGCCACCCCAAGGTGCTGCAAAGCATTAGCGAGCATGTGTCTACGGTCAATAAATCCGTCGCCGAAGATCCAATGTTATCGGGCTGCCAGGTGCATCGCTTTGTGGTGCTGCACAAGGAATTGGATGCCGATGACGGTGAAATGACCCGCACCCGAAAGGTGCGCCGCCGGATTGTCGAAGAAAAATTCGCCGATATTATCGCCGCGCTTTACGACGGTTCGAGCCAGATCTCGACCAACACCGAGGTGACCTATGAAGATGGTCGCAAGGGCTCGATCAGCGCCACGCTGGATATCGGTGATGCCGAAGTGGTGACAGTGATGGCGCAGAAAGTGGCTGCAGAATGAACATAGCAGCGACGAAAGCCGCTACGCGGCACATTCATGCCTCCGGCGGGAGTATTTCTGGCAAAAAGAAGGGCGCGGTGTCGTGAAGGATATGCAAGACGGATATACCACTGCGGATGGTCGTAAAATCGGCGGCGTGGTGATGGAGATGAAGAACATCACGTTGCGGTTTGGCGGCGTGGTGGCGATCAAGGACATCAGTTTCGACATTCGCGAGGGCGAAATACGCGCGATCATTGGCCCTAACGGCGCCGGTAAGTCGTCGATGTTGAACGTGATTTCCGGGTTCTATGTGCCACAAGAAGGCGAAGTCTGGTTCCACGGTGCGCCGCGGCCCCAGATGAAGCCATATGAAGTTGCCAAACAAGGTATCGCGCGGACGTTTCAGAACATTGCACTGTTTGAAGGGATGAGCGTTCTGGACAACGTGATGACCGGACGGTTGGGTCATATGAAGTCGGGGATGTTTGCCCAAGCGCTGTGGCGCGGTAAGGCCGAGGCTGAAGAGGTCGCCAACCGCGAAGTGGCTGAAAAGATCATCGACTTCCTTGAAATTCAGCACATCCGTAAAACCCCAGTGGCGCGGTTGCCCTATGGTTTGAAGAAACGGGTGGAACTGGCGCGCGCGCTAGCGGCAGAGCCAAAACTGTTGCTGTTGGATGAGCCTATGGCGGGCATGAACGTCGAGGAAAAAGAGGACATGAGCCGCTTTATTCTGGATGTGAACGACGAATTTGGCACCACCATTGCCCTGATCGAACACGACATGGGCGTGGTGATGGATCTGTCCGACCGCGTGGTGGTGATGGATTACGGCAAGAAAATCGGCGACGGCACCCCGGACGAGGTGCGCAACAACCAGGACGTCATCGACGCCTATCTGGGGGTTTCGAATGACTGATTTTCTGACAGATTTAATAGGGGGCGACGATGCCTGATCAGTTTCTTTACGCCACCGAGGTTTTCATCAACGGTCTGATGGCGGGGGTGCTCTATGCGCTGGTGGCACTGGGCTTTGTGTTGATCTACAAGGCCTCGGGTATTTTCAACTATGCCCAAGGGGTTATGGCGCTGTTTGCGGCGATGACGCTGGTTGGCATTATGAACGGTCAGGTGCCGTTCAGCCATATCATTAACGCAGTGTTTGGCACTGAAATTCACCACTTCGGCTGGCATGTCCCGGCGTTTTTGGCGATCTTGTTGACTGTGGGCGTGATGGTAATCTTTGCCTGGTTGGTTCAGCGTCTGGTGATGCGCCATCTGGTGGGGCAAGAACCGATTATTCTGTTCATGGCGACCATCGGTCTGGCCTATTTCCTCGAAGGTGTGTCGGACCTGATGTGGGGATCTGAGATCAAGAAACTGGACGTTGGCCTGCCGCAGGGTGGCTCGTTCTGGATCGAAGATATGACCGCCGGTCTGGGCAGCGACAACTTCTACGGCTTCTTTATCGACAATCTGGACATGGTGGCGACGGT
Source organism: Parasedimentitalea denitrificans (assembly GCF_011813015.1). Classification (GTDB taxonomy): domain Bacteria; phylum Pseudomonadota; class Alphaproteobacteria; order Rhodobacterales; family Rhodobacteraceae; genus Parasedimentitalea; species Parasedimentitalea denitrificans. Next base: position 108,541 of record NZ_QHLQ01000012.1, read on the forward strand.
TGTGGCCGCGCTGTTGGTGACCGGGCTGGTACTGTTCTCGCAATATACCAAACAGGGCCGCGCCATGCGGGCCGTTGCGGATGATCACCAGGCGGCGCTGTCGGTTGGCATCTCGCTGAACTTTATCTGGGTGCTGGTCTGGTCAGTCGCAGGCTTTGTCGCGCTGGTTGCTGGTATCATGTGGGGCACAAAGTCGGGCGTTCAGTTCTCGCTCTCGCTGATCGCGCTCAAGGCGCTTCCGGTTCTGATGTTGGGTGGGTTCACCTCAATCCCTGGCGCCATCGTTGGCGGGTTGATCATCGGCGTGGGCGAGAAGATGTTCGAATTCTGGATCGGACCGCTGGTTGGTGGCGCCACTGAAAACTGGTTCGCCTATGTGTTGGCACTGCTGTTTCTGGTGTTCCGCCCGCAAGGATTGTTCGGGGAGAAGATCATTGAACGGGTCTGAACAACCAATGGCCCAGTTGTGCCCTGATCAGCCCTCTAACCGGCGGAAGGCGGTCACGACAATGGCTGCAAAAATGCAGGCGACCACGGTAAAGGCAATGGTGAAATCACCGATCAGCTGTGCGCCAAGGATGGTCATCAGGACTGCGCAGGCCATGCCAATCAGAACCAGCCCTACGGGGTTGGGTGTTGCAACGACTTCTTCCTGCGGCTCGGGTTCGGCCTTAGTCGGCGGCAACACAGTTGCTTCCTCGACAGTCGACAGCAGGCGGCTCTTGGCGACTGCATACTCGAATTCCGAAACTTCACCTTTTTCCCGCGCGGTTTCCAACCGCCGGATTTCCTCAAAAATCGTATTCATTGCTTTCACTCACTTTTCCCAAGGGCAGGGTGGCACAAAGGAATGGGAAAAGTGTGACCAAAGCCGACTTTTTGACAAAGTGGTTAATGGCGGGAGTGTTGGATGTCTAAACTAGTCGCAGTCACATGCACCATCGCTTGGATTGGCTTTTGGGCCTTTGGCTACCTTGCGATCACCGCAGATGGGTTTAGCGCAGGCCAACTGGTGACCTCGACGCTGCTAGCAGCACTGGGGATGTTGACCGGAGTTTTCTCCTACCTGCATCTGTCGCGTGGGGTCGAGCCTCGTGAGTTTGCGGGAAAGATACAAAAATTGGATGCAGCGGTGTGCAACCGTGCTCAGCAACAGGGGGGCATCTAAGATATGTTCTATCGTGAAGCCGGAGATTTCAAAACCTCCTATGAACAAGACAGCCAGACGTTCCCGATCAAATTTGACCGGTTCCGCTACTACGCTGTTCTGGCGATTGCCTTTCTGGTGGTGCCCTTTGTCATCAACGATTACTGGGCCAACGCGATCCTGCTGCCGTTCCTGATCTATGCGATTGCTGCGATCGGGTTGAACATTCTGGTTGGCTATGCTGGTCAGGTCAGTCTGGGTACCGGCGGTTTCATGGCTGTGGGCGCCTATGCCTGCTATAAATTCATGACCCTGATGCCCGAGGTGTCGATGTTTGTGCATGTGCTGTTGGCGGGTGGCATGACGGCCCTTGTCTGCGTGGTGTTCGGCCTGCCCAGCCTGCGCATCAAAGGGTTCTACTTGGCGGTGGCCACACTGGCGGCACAGTTCTTTCTGGTCTGGCTGTTCAACCGGGTGCCGTGGTTCTACAACTACTCGGCTTCAGGTCAGATCAGTGCCCCAGAGCGCGACGTGTTTGGCATCTTGATCACCGGCCCCAATGCTCCGGCTTGGGCGACATATATGTTCAGCCTGATCTTCCTGACCCTTTGTGCACTTATTGCCCGCAACCTGACCCGCGGCACCATTGGCCGCAGCTGGATGGCGATCCGCGATATGGATATTGCGGCCGAAATCATCGGGGTGAACCCGCTAAAAGCCAAGCTGACAGCCTTTGCCGTGTCGGGTTTCTTCATCGGCATCTCTGGTGCGCTGTTCTTCTCGGTCTATCTGGGCGCGGTCGAAGTCGGCGAGGCCTTTGGCATCACCAAGTCATTCCTGGTGTTGTTCATGGTAATCATCGGCGGTCTGGGATCGATCTTTGGCTCGTTCGCCGGGGCTGCGTTCCTAGTGCTGTTGCCGGTCATTCTAAAGGTTGTTGGCGTTGATGTGTTGGGCTGGCCCACAGATATTGTGGCGCACTTCCAGTTGGTTATCGTCGGCGCATTGATCATCGTGTTCTTGATCGTCGAACCACACGGGCTGGCGCAACTATGGCGCGTCGCCAAGGAAAAACTACGACTTTGGCCTTTCCCCCACTAACGGGGAAGGCAACTGAGCTGCGAGGGCAATAACAAGACCAAACCCTCGTTTCATCCACATCGGATAATACCATGGGAGGATAAAACCGATGAAATTGAAACTGACCACTCTGGCGCTAAGCGCGCTGATGGCCGCTGGCCCCGCAATGGCGGATCTGGTGTTTCCATCGCTTAGCTATCGTACCGGCCCTTATGCCGCTGGCGGTATTCCCTTTGCGGATGGCTATGCCGACTACTTTACCCTGCTGAACGAACGCGATGGCGGTATCGGCGGTGTGATGACCAAGCTGTTGGAATGTGAAACCGGCTATAACACCGAAAAAGGTGTGGAATGCTACGAATCCACCAAGGGCGAAGGCGCACTGATCTATCAACCGCTGTCGACTGGTATTACCTATCAGCTGATCCCAAAAGTGACCGCTGACAATATCCCACTGCACACAATGGGTTACGGTCGGACATCTGCTGCCAACGGCAAAGTGTTCTCAAACGTTTTCAACTACCCTGCCAACTACTGGAACGGTGCCTCGGGTGTTGTGAACTACCTGCTGGAAACCAACGGTGGCGATCTTAAGGGCAAGAAAATCGCTCTGGTCTATCACAACTCGGCCTACGGCAAAGAACCGATCCGTACTCTGGAAGAGCTGTCCGCAAAGCACGGCTTTGAATTGCTGGCCTTGCCTGTTGACCACCCAGGTCAGGAACAGAAAAGCCAGTGGCTGCAGATCCGTCGTGAACGTCCAGACTTTGTGACCATGTGGGGCTGGGGCGTTATGAACCAGGTTGCCATTCAGGAAGCCGCCAACATTCGCTTCCCTATGGAAAACTTCATCGGTGTTTGGTGGTCCGGAGCAGAGCATGACGTGATGTCTGCTGGCGATGCTGCCAACGGCTACAAGGCGCTGACGTTCCACAACGTTGGTCGTGACTTCCCTGTGTTTGACGACATTCAAAAGCATGTTGTTGAAACCGGCAAGGCAGCAGGCGCTGGCGATCAGATCGGTACCGTTCTGTATAACCGTGGCATGTACGCAGCGATGCTGGCAGCCGAGGCTGTGAAAACTGCACAGGAAATCCACGGCACCGCCGACATCGACGCAGCAATGATGCGCGATGGTATGGAAGCACTGGAAATGAACGAAGAGAAAATGGCCGGATTGGGCATGTCCAACTTTGGTCCAACGTTCAACGTTTCCTGTGAAAACCACGGTGGCCCTGGCCTGGTTGGTGTGACCCAGTGGGATGCATCCAGCAAAACCTGGTCGCTGATCTCTGACTTTAAACCAACAGACGGTGACGTGATTGGTGCCTTGGTGGCCGAAGACTCCGGCGCCTATGCAGCGGAAAACAAAATCACTCCGAACTGTAACTAAAGTGGCCAGTGGCAGGGTAATTCCTGCCACCGACTAACAGGTGCGGTGGCTCGCTGCCGCACCACACTCCGGAAAAGATCCGGGATCTAACCCGGAACGGATGAGGACAAGCCTGATGCTGGATGCAGCCAAAACGACTGATGTGCAGGCCGAGACCCTGCTAGAAGTCAACAACATCGAAGTGATCTACAATCACGTCATCCTTGTGCTCAAGGGCGTCAGCCTGACTGTACCCAAGGGAGGCATCACTGCCTTGCTGGGTGGCAACGGCGCTGGCAAGACAACGACACTCAAAGCAATTTCAAACCTGCTGCGTTCTGAACGTGGCGAGGTGACCAAGGGATCCGTGAAATATCGCGGAGACAACGTGCACGAGGCCGACCCAGCAGATCTGGTCCGCCGCGGTGTGATTCAGGTGATGGAGGGCCGTCATTGTTTCGAACACCTGACGGTTGAGGAAAACCTGCTGACCGGCGCCTACACCCGCACCGACGGCGGCGCAAATATCGCTGCTGATCTAGAAATGGTGTACAACTATTTCCCACGCCTCAAGGACCGCCGCAAATCGCAGGCGGGTTATACCTCGGGCGGTGAGCAACAGATGGTAGCCATGGGCCGCGCCTTGATGAGCCGCCCTGAAACCGTGCTGCTGGACGAGCCGTCAATGGGACTGGCGCCGCAGCTGGTGGAACAGATTTTTGAGATCGTGAAATCGATCAACGAAAAGGAAGGTGTGACCTTTCTGCTGGCCGAACAGAACACCAACATGGCGCTGAAATATGCCCATTACGGCTATATTCTGGAATCCGGTCGCATCGTGATGGATGGCCCCGCAGCCGAACTGCGCGAAAACCCCGATGTCAAAGAATTCTACCTCGGCATGTCCGAGGAAGGCCGCAAGAGCTTCCGCGATGTGCGCTCATATCGCCGTCGCAAACGGTGGTTGAGCTAATGGGAACAGGTGCTGATATGACTAATTACGACGCGCTTGAAACCCGCTCAGCAGATGAACGAGCAGCTGCTCAACTGACCGGACTTCGCGATCAGATCGCCCGTGCCCGCGCAGCCAAGAATGCCTGCAACTTGGATGGCCCTGAAATTCAGGACCTCTCGGACCTGACGCAATACCCCGTGTTGCGCAAATCTGACCTAAGCAAATGGCAGAAAGAGAACCCGCCGTTTGGGGGCATTGCAGTCTCTAACGTGGCGCATGTCTTCCAATCTCCGGGTCCAATTTATGAACCCGGCGGTATCACCCATGACTGGTGGCGCATGGGCCGGTTCCTGCATGCCTGCGGCATCGGTGCAGGCGACGTGGTGCAGAACTGCTTTAGCTATCATTTGACCCCTGCGGGCATGATTTTTGAAAGCGGTGCGCGTGCGGTTGGGGCCACGGTCCTGCCAGCGGGTACCGGCCAGACCGAACTACAGGTCACAGCGGCCCGCGATGTGGGGGCAACAGCCTATGCTGGTACACCGGATTATCTGAAGGTGATCCTCGACAAGGCTGACGACATGGGGGTCAAACTCAACTTCTCCAAAGCGGCGGTCGGCGGCGGGGCATTGTTCCCAAGCTTGCGTCAGGAATACGCCGATCGCGGCATAGCCTGCCTGCAATCCTATGCCACAGCCGATCTGGGCAACATCGCCTATGAAAGCTCGGCGATGGAAGGCATGATCGTCGACGAGAAAGTCATCGTCGAGATCGTCACGCCCGGCACCGGCACCCCGGTTGCGCCGGGTGAAGTTGGTGAAGTTGTGGTTACGACACTGAACCCTGATTACCCCCTGATCCGCTTTGCCACTGGCGACCTAAGCGCGGTGATGCCGGGTATCAGCCCCTGTGGCCGAACCAACATGCGGATCAAGGGTTGGATGGGTCGCGCCGATCAAACCACCAAGATCAAAGGCATGTTTGTCCGTCCCGAACAGGTGGCGGCGCTGGTAGCCAAGCATGATGAGGTCCCAAAGGCCCGAGTGATTGTTCGTCGCGACGGAGAGATGGACGCGATGACGGTCCAGATCGAAACGCCAGACGGCGACGAGATCGCTTATGGGCGGTCGGTGATCGAGGTTCTGAAACTGAAAGCCAACATTGAAATGGTACAGCCCGGAGCCCTGCCCAAAGACGGCTTGGTGATCGAAGACCAACGTAAATACGACTGATCCTCCTGTCAGAGGTAGTGAAAACCCTGGGTGCAGCAATTGCACCTGGGGTTTTTGCATATCCTGAGCTTTCGATCTGGAGTTCCCGAGTGATTTTGTAGCATAAGATGTCAGTCAGATACCAAAGACGGACCAGCCGAACCGTGAGCGATATTCCAGATTATGCCCCCAAGGGCAGCCGCCGTGGCAACAAAGGCGGCAGCCGTGTGTTGTCGGTCTTGGCATGGGCCGTAGCGCTTGCTTGTCTTTTGCCAATGGTCGCAGTGGCTTTGGCGGCAGTGACCGGCGGAACGGATACAGTCTCTCATCTGATGGAAACTGTTTTGCTACGTTATACCGGCACCACCATTGTGCTGGTTCTGCTCGTGGCTGTCGGCACCTTTGCTATCGGGGTTGGTGCCGCTTGGTTGGTGACAATGACCCGCTTTCCCGGTGTGCGATTCTTTGAAATGGCGCTCATCCTGCCTTTGGCCTTCCCGGCCTACGTGCTGGCATATGCCTATACCTTTGTTCTGGATCACCCCGGCATCGTGCAGACCACGCTGCGTGACATCACTGGCTGGGGCGCGCGTGACTATTGGTTCCCCGAGATCCGCTCGACAGGCGGCGCAGCCCTGATGTTGGTGCTGGTGCTGTACCCCTATGTTTACCTGCTGGCCCGCGCGGCCTTTCTCCAACAAAGCTCGGGCGCCTTTCTGGCGGCCCGCGCGCTCGGAAATACCTCGTGGCAGGCATTCTGGCGGGTCAGCCTGCCGATGGCACGCCCAGCCATCGCTTCGGGTCTGTTGCTGGCAATTATGGAAACCATCGCCGATTTTGGCACCGTCTCTTATTTCGGCGTGCAGACCTTTGCGACCGGCATCTACACCAGCTGGTTTTCCATGGGAGACCGGGCAGGCGCAGCGCAACTGGCGCTCGTGCTGTTGGGGTTCGCGCTGACACTGGCCGTGGTCGAACGCTCCACCCGCGGCAAGGCCCGCTATCATCAGGCAGGCAAACAGCACACCAAGATGCCACCCGCGACCCTGACCGGCAGCAGAGTGCTTATCGCTTGGGTCCTCTGCGCCATTCCAGTTCTGCTGGGGTTTCTGCTGCCTACGGTGATTCTTATCGACATGGGGCTGGAGTCTGAGCAGAACCTGCTCAGCCGCCGTTACATCGGCTTTATTCAAAACTCGCTGACACTGGCCAGCGTTGCTGCCCTGCTGACGGTTTGTGCTGCGGTCTGCATTGGCTTTTATCTGCGGCTACAACCCGGACGCGCCGCCACCGCCGCAGCCTATTCAGCGCGGTTGGGTTATGCCGTGCCGGGTGGCGTGATCGCAGTTGGCCTGATGGTGCCCTTTGCCGCCTTCGACAACACGCTGGACGCATGGATGCGCGCCACATTCGACATCCGAACCGGGCTGCTGATCACCGGCTCAATCTGGTTGCTGGTCGCCGCCTATGTGGTTCGGTTTCTGGCTGCAGCTCTTGGCGCCTATGAGGGCGGCCAAAGCACCGTGCACGTCAACATGGACGCCGCCGCCAGATCCCTGGGGCAGGGGCCCTTTGGCATGTTGCGCCGGGTCCACCTGCCGATCCTGTCACCTAGTCTGCTGACCGCCCTGCTGATTGTCTTTGTCGATGTGATGAAGGAACTACCAGCCACCCTGATCATGCGACCGTTCAACTACGACACGCTGGCAGTACAGGCCTACAGACTGGCCTCTGACGAACGGCTAGAGGGCGCAGCGGTGCCGTCGCTGGTGATCATGGCTGTGGGGCTGCTGCCTGTGATCCTGATCTGCCGACAAGTCAGCCGACGCAGCTGACACTGACCTAGCCGCCGCAGGTGCCACCTTGTTGAATGGGTGGGCAGGGCACCGTTCCATAAGAACAATAAACGCAGCAATCACCGGGCAAAGGCTTCAGCACCGCGCCGCATTTGGCGCAGTCATAGAACCACTGACAGGCGTCAGTAGGCATAGTTTCTACCTGGGCATGGGCGCAGTGCGGGCAGGTCAGGGTTGAGCTCAGCTCTATCTGCATTGTTTGTCCTTACATCCAGCTGATCAGAAGGTCATTAATGGCCATTTCATTGGCCCAAATCCCCCAAGCCAGCAGTGTCATCGCGGTTAGCAATGCTAGGCCGGGTATCAATCGACGCAGTTGTTGGCGCCGCCAAGCAACACCCCAAGCCAGCGTGGTCATAACGGCAGCAACTGTAATAAAGAAGGGAGCCCAAACGGTCGCCCGTGCAAAAAATGCCATCCAGCCGCCACCAACCCCAAATATCATCAGAGTCATTGGCAGAATGCAGCAACTGGCCACACCCACCGCTGCAAGAGATGACATCAAAGCGGATTTGATCACGGTTTCTTGTCCCAACCAGTTATCAGGTTGAGCTATCTTGCAATCTGTAGGCGCTACAGAAGCAAGAGGAGATTTGCAGTGGTCACAATTGGCGAGGCCGCCCGGCGCAGTGGCGTGGGTATCGAGTTAATACGCTACTATGAACGGACCGGTGTGGTAGCTGGCCCTGAACGCAGCCAGTCTGGCCGCCGACAGTATCAGTCTGTTGAAATCCATGCTTTGCGATTCATTCGCCGCTGCCGGGATTTGGGTTTTTCGCTCGCAGAAGCTAAATCACTGCTTGGTCTTGCATCCTCAGAGAGGTTGGCCTGTGCGGATGCACAGTCTTTGGGACAACATCATTTGGAAAATATCAGAACGAAAATCTCTGATTTACAACAGATGGAGACCGCCATGGTGCAGCTGATGCGCCCCTGCGATGCGGGCAAACAAGAGTGTTCCATGTTGGATACTTTACTAGAGGGGCCAGAAAGCGAATGGCCGCCTCAGGATAAGTGAGTGCACAATTAGGTGACCGACATATGGATCTTCGAATCAGCCAACTACTCGGTCAAACGCAAACAAGGCGCGGATTGCTCCGCGCCTTGTTCTAAATGTACCGCTCGATAAAGCAGGGAATTACTTCCAGTTCACTTCGTTAAAGATCTTCTGAGCAACAGGGATGTTCTTGGCAACGTCAGCCAATACAACGTCGTCCGCCTTGAACTCACCCAGCGCAGCAACGCTTGGGGCCAGGTCTACACCTGCAACAACCGGGAACTCGTCGTTACCGTTCGAGAAGTATTCCTGCGCCTTTGGCGATGCCAGATACTCAAGGAACTTGATGGCGTTGTCTTTGTTAGGGGCGTGGGCTGCGACGCCAGCGCCGGACAGGTTCATGTGCGCACCTTCAGCGTCCTGCGATGGGAACACCCAACCGAGCATGTCGCGCTCTGCCGACAGACCTTTGACCTCTTTGCGGATCGAACGGGCAAAGTAGTAAGTGTTCGCAACCGAGATTTCGCACTCGCCCGATACAATGCCGCGCATCTGGTCAGTGTCACCGCCCTGTGGGTCACGCGCCATGTTGGCCACAACGCCTGTCGCCCATTCCTTGGCTGCTTCTTCGCCGTGGTGTGTCACGATCGACGCCAGCAAGGTCTGGTTGTAGGTGTTGGTCGAAGAGCGGATGCAGACCATGCCTTTGTACTCAGGCTTGGCCAGGTCCAGGTATGTTGCAGGTGGGTTAGCAACCTCTGCCTTGTCGAAGAAAATGATACGGGCGCGCTGCGAGAAACCAAACCACTGGTTGTCAGTGTCCTGCAGGTTCGCCGGAACTTTGTCTTCCAGAACGGCACTGTCGATGGACTGCAGAATGCCAGAATTCTTGGCACGGGCCAGACGCGACGTGTCAACGGTCAGCAGGATATCAGCAGGAGAGTTCGCACCCTCGGCTTCCATACGGGCAATCAGCTCGTCTGCTTTGCCTTCGATGCGGTTGATGGTGATGCCAGTAGCTTCTTCGAAATCAGAGTACAGGCGCTCGTCAGTGTCGTAATGGCGTGACGAGTACAGGTTCAGCTCACCTTCGGCAGCAGCAGATGTGGCGACAACTGCGGTCAGTGCGGAGGCGAGGATTGTAGAAGATTTCAGCATAACGTGTCCCAATATGTATTATGGATCAGGGGATAAGTTCCCGACTGATTTAGTCAATTATATGATTCTGATGTGGATGCAAATAGAAACTGACAAAATCGCTCAGAAAATAAAACATGACTCTGAAACACAAAAAAACCGCATCCGAGGATGCGGTTTTCGAAACTGTCTAGCGACGCTAGAACTTAGCCTTGGCGTGCTTTGAAGCGAGGCTGAGTTTTGTTGATCACGTAAACGCGACCCTTACGACGCACAATGCGGCAATCCCGGTGCCGGTTCTTGAGCGAGCGGAGTGAGTTCTTGACCTTCATGGGTCATCTCCTGTTCTGCGGCGCGAACCAGCGCCTGGGTTACGGGGTCTTGATCTTACGATCAAAACAATGAATTCATGGTGGGCACTACAAGGTTCGAACTTGTGACCCCTTCGATGTCAACGAAGTGCTCTACCACTGAGCTAAGCGCCCATGAATACCTGCGTTTGGTCCTGCCCCAAATAAATGGGGCGCAGAGGTCTGCGCCGGTGAAGGGGTCTATAAAAGGAGTCGCTCAGGGGCGCAAGAGCTTTTGACCACAGAAATTTCTACTCTATGCTGTTTATTGAACCCGATACACCGGAGACAGGATGTCTACAGTCGCTTTTCACGTATTTTCACCGAAAAAACTGCAATCCGGAGTGGTATTTTCCTCACCCCACAGCGGTGCAGAATACACACAGTCCTTTATTTCACAGTCGATTCTATCCGCACACCAAATCCGAAGCTCGGAAGATGCATTTATTGACCAACTTTTTGCCGCGGCTCCCGAATTCGGCGTCCCTTTGTTGACCGCAGTGGCTCCCCGGGCGTTCCTGGATCTCAATCGGGCTCATGATGAATTGGACCCAGCCCTGATTTCCGGTGTTCCACGCAAAGGACAAAATCCTCGGATTGCGTCAGGCTTGGGGGTGATTCCGCGTGTGGTGGCCCAAGGGCAGCCAATTTATCACGGCAAGCTATCAATGGCTGAAGCCCAAAACAGGATCGACAGCTACTGGACCCCCTATCATTCCGAACTGCAGAGGTTACTGCGCCAAGCGCATCGTCAATTTAGCCAGGCTATCCTAGTGGATTGCCACTCGATGCCGCATGAGGCGACTGAAATCGTGGGTAAACGCGGTGGGCACCTAGCTGATGTGGTTCTAGGGGATAGGTTTGGCACCTCTGCCAGTACTGAGGTGGTCGACCAAATTGAAGCGGCCTTTGTTGCAGCAGGGTTAAAGGTATCTCGTAACACACCGTTTGCCGGGGCCTATGTTACACAAACCTATGGGCGCCCATCACGCGGTCAACATGCAGTTCAGGTGGAAATTGACCGATCGCTTTACATGGACGAGGTCGCGATTGAGCCAAATAGTAATTTTTCGGCCTTTCAGGATTTGATTCGGGGGGTAATTAATGAAATTTCCCGGGTTGGTTCCAAGCAGACCTCTCTGGCTGCAGAATAAGGGGGCGCTGCCCCCTCCGCAGGCGCCGCCTGCTCCTCCCCCGGGATATTTTTGGCCAGATGAAGCAAGGATCCCCTTCATCTGGCGGGTAAATATCCTGGGGTCTGGGGCAAAGCCCCAGCCACCGGAGGTGAATCAACGTAGCGCCCGGCCTTTCAAGATAGCGTCGGTGCCGAAGCGGTTGCGAATCGCGTCAGTAGCGCGTTCTGCTTTGGCACGTTGGGTGGCCTGAGGATCCAGAAGATCTCCGGTGATATCTGCCTGGGATTCGGGCACCAGATCTGAGATGCCACAGCCCAGCAGCCGGTAGGGTCCCTGATCACCGACCTGGTCCAGCAAGTCCCGCGCTGTGCGATAGATCACTTCGGCCATCTGGGTTGCATCGCGCAGTGAAATGCGCCGGGTCAGCGCCGAATGGTCGGCGCGCTTCAATTTCAGTGTGACCACGCGCCCAGCCTTTTGTTTAGCCTTCGCCCGCCCTGATACTTTTTCCGCCAGTCGCCACAGATGCCCATCCAGAATTTCAGTATTGGCGGTGTCCTCAAAGAACGTGGTTTCATTGGTAATGGATTTCATCGGCGCATTGGCTGATACGCGGCGCCGGTCTTCTCCGCGGGCCAGATGCCACAACCGATCCCCCATCGAGCCAAACCGCGCTGCAAGATCCCGACGATCCCAGCGCAACAGGTCGGCAAACACCCTGATACCCGCCTTATCCAAACTGGCCTGAGCCGCAGGTCCGATGCCCCAGATCAATCGCACAGGCTTGTCATGCAGAAAGGCACCGGTTTCAGCCTTACCGATCACCGAAAACCCTCGGGGCTTATCCAAGTCCGATGCGACCTTGGCGAGGAACTTGTTATGGGACAGGCCAATGGATCCCGTCACCCCCAATTCATCCTTCATCCGTTTCACCAGCCGCGCCAACATGACAGCTGGCGGCGCGCCGTGCAGCTGCTCGGTTCCGCTTAGGTCCATAAATGCCTCGTCCAGCGAAAGCGGTTCGATATCGGGGGTCAGTTCATCCATCATCGCGCGGATCTGGCGAGAGACCTCGACATAGGCATCCATGCGCGGTTTGATCACAACCGCATTGGGGCACAGTTTCAGGGCCTGAAACATCGGCATCGCCGAGCGAACACCGCGAATACGTGCGACATAGCAGGCGGTTGAAACAACGCCGCGCTTGCCGCCGCCAATGATCACCGGCTTGTCAGCCAAATCAGGGTTGTCGCGCTTTTCGACGCTGGCAAAGAATGCGTCACAATCCATATGAGCAATGTTCAACGCAAACAGCTCTTCATGTGCCTTCACCCTTGGGCTACCGCACTTGGGGCAGCGCCGCGCTGGCGCGATCTGGCTCAGGCAGTCTCGGCATATGGCATGCATGGTGGCGCTCACTTGGGCGAAGATGGGGCAGGCGTCTGTTTCGCCAGTCTAGACCTTTGGCGGGGTATTGTCTTTATCCGACAACGGCGTCAATCTTCTATAGATGACATTTTCTGGCGCAAAACTGGCTCTGTTTATTGGGAGCGATCTCTTGGTCATCCTGCGGGATGATAAGGAAGGTATTCCCTATCCTGGCCATTGGGATCTACCGGGTGGCGGGCGTGAAGGGGATGAAACCCCTGAACAGTGCGCCTTGCGTGAAACCTACGAGGAAGTCGGGCTTCAGTTGCAAGAGAGCGACCTGATCTGGTCGCGCGAATACACCCGCCCCCGTGGGCAGGTGTGGTTCTTTGTTGCCCGTCAACCGGCCTTCCTAGAGGATCAAATCCGCTTTGGGTCAGAAGGTCAGGGGTGGAGCCTGATGCCCCCTAGGGATTATTGCACAGACCCACTGGCTGTGCCGCATTTCGCACAGCGATTGGGCGAATATCTGGATGAAGTAGTGATGTGAGCAAAGAAAAGTCCCCCGCTGCTGAGGCGGGGGCAAGGTAACGGGCCTCAGGAAGAGAGTCCGTTAGGGGAGTGTCTTAAGTCGACGATCCGCTATTTCTGGAAAATCACAAAGTCAGGAATTCCGGTAAGTGTAAGGAGAGTCAGTAATGTGCCTTTGTCGGCACAGAGACAATTTGGCGCAATTTTGGACGTTTCCGTGGATTTTTCTGTTACCACAGAGTGACTTGACGCTGGGTCAATTCGCGCGTTCGTGGGGGAAACGAAGATCAGAAGCGGATCAGCGCCTAGTTTTCATTCTGCTAAAAAATTGTGCAATCGCCCCAATTTTCGGGGCTGACTGCATGTTTTTGAAGTCTCAGCCCCGGTTCGGAGCGCTAGCTTGGGGGCTTTTCATTTCATCCAAAATGGCCATTGCAGCTGCCCTTGGGTCTTTGGCTTTCCAGATTGGTCGTCCAACCACGATGTGATCAACGCCGTCGGCGATGGCATTGGCGGGGGTTGCTACACGTTTCTGGTCGCCCAAATCAGCGCCAGCAGGGCGCACACCAGGGGTTACGATCAAACGGCCTTCGGCTTCGGGCAGGGCGCGGATCAATGCCGCTTCTTGTGGCGAGGCGATTACACCGTCGGCCCCGGCAGCAAAGGCATTGCCAGCCCGTTCCAAAACCAGATCTTTGATGTCACCCTCTTTGATCAGCGCGCCATCCAGGTCCTGTCGATCCAGCGATGTCAGGATCGTCACCGCCAGGATTTTCATGTCCTTGCCCGCGGCGCCCTCTTTGGCGGCTTTGACCACATATGGGTCGCCATGCACGGTCAGAAAATCCAAATCAAACTGCGCCAGCCCACGTACTGCGTTTTCAACAGTGGCACCGATGTCGAACAGTTTCATGTCCAGAAAGATGCGTTTGCCCATCTCTTGCTTCAGCTCATTGGCCAGCGCCAACCCGCCGCCAGTCAACATGCCGAGACCAATTTTGTAGAACGATACGGCGTCGCCCAGCTGCTCGGCCAGCTGCAGGCCTTGCACGGCGTTAGGGACATCCATTGCAACAATCAGGCGGTCGTCGGACATGGGGAAAGCTCCGGTTCTGGTGGGGTTGCGCCTGTCTAAGGTCAGCCGCCGCCCAGCACAAGGGGCTAGGATTTGCCGTAGATCCAGCCCATGTCAGGGCTTTCGGTGCAGTACATGTGGACCCAGATATAGCAATGCTGAAACAGTGCCAGCACCAGGGCATTCCACGATCCGCACACCAGCGCGATTCCCCACAGCCCCAGAAACGCCACGCCGTACATTCCGTTTGAGGTGTATTTAAAAACACCTTTGTTCACCAATGGCAGCGCCGCAATCTCATCTCGAAAATGGTCCCCACCAAGGGCGCGGCGGATGGTGAAATGAACAAGGACTGAGTGTAGCGCCCAGATGGACAATCCCAAAAACAAGAGACCAATAACGATCTCAGAAGGGCGGATCCCAGTGATTGCTGCGGTGTCAGCCCATGCCGTCAGTATCAGGCTCAGTGGTCGTGCGATCAGAAGGGGTATGAAAATAACGCGCCAGACGATCATATCGCGTTCCCCCAGCCAGCGGCTGAGCAGGTTGCGATGTAGTTGCAGGCGAAAAACCAATGCGACGATAATCTGATGGATCAGTGCCAGTGCGATCGACACTTTTGCCCATCCAGCGGAGCTAAGGCCGAAAATTTTTGGTGAATCCGGCGATGCAACCAGTAGCGATATCGCTCCGGCTGTTAGCAGTATTGCGAACCCCAAATGCTGCGGTTGACCCTCGATCAGGTCCTTCCAAGTGCTTTGGGCGCGAATGTCATTCAGGCGGCTCATTGCGCCAGTATCTGGGTCGTGAGTGATTTGTCGACTGATTTTGGATCAGTTGCCCTGCATCAGGTCATCAACCAACTGCAAATCGGGCTTCCTTGAACGCGTTTCAGGCATCTGGCACAGCTGCCTGAGGGCTTCGCACATGAAACGTGAACGGCGCGATACAACCCTGTTTCGTCGGGGTGAATTGATCTGACAGGACAGGCTTACCGACCGATAGCTCATAGACAACGCCGCCTTGGCGCGTTGGCGGGCGCAAATGGACTTAAGGCGGTCCTGAGTGATCTCTGTTTCGTTAGCAAGCATGGTAACCTCCGGCTGTGATTCTCCCTGCGATTCTCTAAATTTCACATAAAATGCCGGCGGAACTGTGGCTGAAATGGAAACAATCGTGATTGCAGCTTGTAAGTGAAATTCTCATCATTTCCGTTGATTATGCCCCTTGAAGAGACATCAAGACTACCCACATTGTTAGCTGAGGCCCAAAACAGGACGTGCCGCCAAGCGGGCGTTTCAAATTTCCGGGCGCTTGTATAAGGAGAGACAGATGGACTTAAATAAGTTCACCGAGCGGGCACGGGGTTTCGTGCAGGCCGCTCAGACTATTGCCCTGCGGGAAGAGCACCAGAGACTGGTGCCCGAGCATATTCTAAAAGCATTGATGGATGACGATCAGGGGCTTGCCAGTAACCTGATCAGCCGTGCAGGTGGCGCGCCGTCACAGGTTGTGGATGCGCTGGAAACAGCCCTATCGAAACACTCCAAGGTCAGCGGCGACGCAAGCCAGATCTACATGGATGGCCAAACTGCCAAAGTTCTGGCCGAGGCCGAGAAACTAGCCACCAAGGCAGGTGACAGCTTTGTCCCGGTCGAACGGGTGCTGATGGCCCTGTGCATGGTCAAATCCAAGGCCAAGGATGCATTGGATGCCGGCGGTGTCACCGCGCAGCGCCTGAACGAGGCGATCAACGACATCCGCAAAGGCCGTACCGCCGACAGTGCCAGCGCTGAAGAAGGTTATGACGCGCTGAAAAAATACGCCCACGACCTGACCGAGGCCGCACGTGAGGGCAAGATTGACCCTATCATTGGCCGGGACGAGGAAATCCGCCGCGCCATGCAGGTTCTGTCGCGCCGTACCAAAAACAACCCGGTTCTGATCGGTGAACCCGGCGTGGGTAAAACCGCCATAGCCGAGGGCATGGCCCTGCGCATCGTCAACGGCGATGTACCAGAATCCCTGCGTGACAAGCAACTGCTCTCCCTCGATATGGGCGCGCTGATTGCTGGTGCCAAATACCGCGGTGAGTTTGAGGAACGGCTCAAGGCCGTCCTGACCGAGGTGACCGAGGCTGCGGGCGAAATCATCCTTTTCATTGACGAAATGCACACGCTTGTTGGCGCTGGCAAGGGCGACGGCGCCATGGATGCCGCTAACCTGATCAAACCAGCGCTGGCACGGGGTGAGCTGCACTGTATCGGTGCCACCACGCTGGATGAATACCGCAAATACGTTGAAAAAGACGCAGCGCTTGCCCGTCGTTTCCAGCCAGTTGTAGTCAGTGAACCAACAGTCGAGGACACAATCTCGATCCTGCGCGGCATCAAAGAAAAGTACGAGCTGCACCACGGTGTGCGCATCGCTGACGCCGCTTTGGTTACCGCCGCGACCCTGTCACAGCGCTATATCACTGACCGCTTCCTGCCGGACAAAGCCATCGACCTGATGGACGAGGCCGCCAGCCGTCTGCGTATGCAGGTCGACAGCAAGCCCGAAGAGTTGGACGCGCTTGACCGTCAGATCCTGCAAATGCAGATCGAGGAAGAGGCGCTGAAACTTGAAGACGACGCAGCCTCAGTTGACCGTTTGGAAACTCTGCAAAAGGAACTGTCCGAACTGCAGGAACAGTCGGCTGAGATGACCGCCCAGTGGCAGTCGGAACGCGACAAGCTTGCCGGTGCGCGTGACATCAAGGAACTGCTCGACAAGGCTCGCGCCGAACTGGAAATTTCCAAACGCGAAGGCAATCTCGCCAAGGCGGGTGAGCTGTCCTATGGCGTCATCCCCGAGCTGGAAAAACAGCTGGGTGAGGCTGAAAACCGCGAGGAAAGCGGCTTGATGGTTGAGGAAGCTGTACGCCCCGAACAGATCGCGGGTGTCATCGAACGCTGGACTGGTATCCCCACGTCCAAGATGCTCGAAGGCGACCGCGAGAAACTGTTGCGGATGGAGGACGAGCTGCATGGCCGCGTCATCGGTCAGAATGCTGCTGTCACCGCGGTTTCCAATGCGGTGCGCCGTGCCCGTGCCGGCCTAAATGATGAGGGCCGCCCGCTGGGCTCGTTCCTGTTCCTGGGGCCAACAGGCGTGGGTAAGACCGAGCTGACCAAGGCCGTCGCCGACTTCCTGTTCGACGACGAACACGCCATGGTGCGCATCGACATGTCGGAATACATGGAGAAGCACAGCGTTGCCCGTTTGATCGGCGCGCCTCCGGGCTATGTCGGCTATGACGAGGGCGGAGCCCTGACCGAGGCCGTACGTCGCCGCCCCTATCAGGTGGTGCTGTTCGACGAGGTCGAAAAAGCGCACCCGGATGTGTTCAACGTGCTGTTGCAGGTGCTCGACGATGGCGTGCTGACTGATGGTCAGGGCCGCACCGTCGACTTCAAGCAAACGCTGATCGTGCTAACATCCAACCTTGGTGCGCAGGCCCTTAGCCAGCTGCCCGAAGGTGCGGATGCATCCGAGGCACGCAAAGAGGTGATGGAGGCGGTGCGCGGGCATTTTCGGCCTGAGTTCCTGAACCGTCTGGATGAAACCATCATCTTTGACCGCCTCAAGCGTGAGGACATGGACGGTATCGTTGATATCCAGCTGGCCCGCCTGATCAAACGTCTGGCCGCCCGCAAGATTACGCTGGCTCTGGATGACAGCGCCCGCACTTGGTTGGCGGACGAAGGCTACGACCCAGTGTTCGGCGCACGTCCCCTGAAACGGGTGATCCAACGCGCGTTGCAAAACGCACTGGCCGAAATGCTGCTGGGGGGTGACGTCAAAGACGGCGACACCGTCCCGGTCTCTGCCGGCGTCGAAGGCCTGATCATCGGCGATCAGGTCAGGGCAACCAACCGCCCCAAACCGGACGACGCGGTGGTGCACTAAATAACAAAAGGCCCGTCAGAAATGTCGGGCCTTTTTTAGATTTCGGCATATTGGCTTGTATTCTAGAAGAGCGTTATTTTGTAGCTTTTCAGGATCCTCAGGCTGGTAGTGTGGACCAATGATATGCCATTGACAAATAACTACTTTAACGGGAAAATTTGAAAAACGGGGTATAGACAAAAATGAAAACCAATCAAAGCGACAGCAGCCAGGAAGATGAGGTTTTTCAAGAAGCCCTAAGCGCAATTCAGTCATCAAGCCCTTTGACTAAAATCAGGAAGATGATCGACAACACTAATCTCTCGGCGGATATGAAGGCGTTGCTCTATGATATTGCCAAGATCACAATAAAAGTCGGCGAGACGATCATTGCAGTTGGGCGCAGAGTTCTTGATCTGTCCATGATGCTCGTGTCGAAATTTCCTCATACAACATTGGGTGTTATCGTTGCAGTCGTTTTGATGACAGTAACTTCCAGTGTGCTGGCTTGGGCACCTCTTTTGGCAGTGGCCTTGAATAAGTTGCTTCTTATTCTTGGGTTCACGGCAGGGGCGGTTGAAGACATCCGGCAAAATGCCATGCGTGAAGCAATGGAACGCATAGCGTTACAGTGGGCTCCTCTTCATAAGGCTGCCACATTATGACCCATACGATTGAAGAGCAGATGCACAGCTTTGATGCGGTAAAAGGTGTTGTATCAAATGATCTTTTGTTTAAATCTAAGCTCGGAATCGGTGCTGATGCTTATGCCTCGCTGCGCACAGGAAAGATGTTGCAACAGCTATGGGATGTCGGCGGTGTAGCCGCCACTGGAGCAGGGGTGGCAGCGTCGACTACAGTGGCGTCAACCTTTTTTGGCAGCTTCTTGACAGCCGCTGGGTTGGTCACAGCGGTTACTCCAATTGGTTGGGTTGTAGGTGCGGCGGCAGCGACGGGCGGCGTTTATTACGGTGTCACCCGTCTGTTTCATAGCTACTCTGAAACACGGGTGGAGGAAATTCCCAAGTTCATTAATACCCCAATTGATGTTTTAGGTGCGGCTTTGTTGGACCTTTTGGGGAGCCTTGCATTAAAAGTTGCAGCAATTGATGGCGTCATCGATCCTTCAGAAAGGCAGGCGATGCGGTCCCACTTTGTTGACGCTTGGGGATACGACGCGGCCTATGTGGCATCGGCTTTGAATGTCTTAGAAGAAAACATAGAGAGAACTCGCCTTGCAGATATGACTGCTTCACTTGCAGAGTTCGCTCTTGCTAATCCAGATTGTAACTTCACCGCTATACAAAGCCAGATCGCTACCCTCTTGGAGGAAATCGCCGCTGCTGACGGGATTCTTGACGAGCGCGAAGAAATGGCAATTGAGAAAATCTTGAACTCCTTGCGAGAGCAGAATTCGACGTTGAGCTCTTTAAAGAGAACAATCACTAGCCCGGTTAAAGGCGCTTCATCTGCATTGGGATGGGTCGCTGGGAAGTTTCGATCAACCTGATTTGTTGCGTCGGGCAAACGAGTTGCTACCCCTCACCCCGAAACCGCATTCCTAGCCACTAGCCGCTCTCCTTTGCGGCGCAGCACATCCAGACGTGGCTCCCAGTTATACCGAGTGTCTTCCGTCGTTGGCGACCAGAATAAATCACCGCCATAACGCCAGGGGTCTAGGACTACACCGTCGTAGATGTCAGCGCCGCGCGCCGCGATGATGGCGGTGCTGTGGTCGATGTTGAATTCGGTTTTGGGCTCGGCAATAGCGCGCAGCATCACCAAAGTTTTGAACTCTTCTTGCTCTAGCCGTGCCTGCATGTCGATCGCATAGTGAAAGCACAATCCGCGTTCTTTCAGACCGGTGTTCACCTTGGTGTTATGCAGAATGGGCGTTGTGGTGACGCCATAGTCCTGTGCCAACTGGGTGGCATGGCTATAGGAAATCTCAGCCGCACGCCGGGCCTCTGCCGGGTCCACGGCGGGGTCAAGCGACTGAATAGTCCGCGCCAGATCTCCAACTGGATCTTCCGACACCTCAAGAGGTGCAGCACACCCGGCAAGCACAAGCACGCCCATTAGTATAAAGGGGGTAATCAGCCGTTTTATCATGTTCTGCTCTATGCCTGTGTGCCCAAAATCTGGTCGCAACATGCGAATTCGTGGCAATCAACGCAAGTTGTTTTGGGCTGGGGGGCAGACCACAGCGTTGCACCCCCACCGAACGCCTTGGTTAGTCGACATTTACCCCTATCCTCCAAACTCCCCGGCAATCGCGATTACCGCTGGGCCTCACACCCCCGGCACAGGAACAGGGTCCAGCGTTTGTACCGCGGACGCTATGGGATGCATCTACGCACGGGGGATAAAGTCCCCGTCCTAACCCGCTTTGGCGACGTCGCCACTAGTAACGGGCATATGTAGACAGGCCAATCAGCCATTCCACCTGACGGGCAGCAGCCCTTGTCGGGTGCACAGGCGTGTTCACTGTATTTGGGACCGATCCATCGGCACAATTGTTGCAGCGCTGCGTCTGTCGCGGGAAAACTTGGCGGTAAAACCGGTTTCTGCGCGTGGTACACAGCTATGTGACTGGCCCTTAACCAAGTGATACATATCTTGGAGAAAGACCCACCAACGTTCCCGAATCCAAGGACCCACTGCCATGTTGACCAGACGCCATTTTGTGATTTCGGCTGCGACCTTGTTCTCGGCGCCTATTGCCAGCACTGCCTGGGCCAGACCGACGTCAAATCCGGCAAGGTGGTCCACCTGGGATGCCCAAATCACACCGGCTGATTATGATCCCGCCACCACAAACCCTTGGGGCCTGCACCGACGGTTCTTGCCACAGCAGGTTCAGGCCAATGACAACCTGACACCGGGTGACATCCATGTCGATGCGGTGGCTCGGTACCTATATCACATCGAGGAAGGCGGCACCGCGATGCGCTATGGCGTCGCCATTGCCCGTGGCAACCTGTACGAGCCGGGCACCTATACCATCGGGCGTAAAACCAAGTGGCCAACCTGGACCCCAACAGCCGCGATGATCAAGCGCGACCCGCATCTTTACAAGCAACATGAAAACGGCATGAACGCCGGTCCGAACAATCCGCTCGGTTCACGCGCGCTGTATTTGTATGTGGGTAACCGAGACACCTACCTGCGCATTCACGGCTCACCACTGCCAAGATCCATCGGATCACGTGCCAGTTCCGGCTGCGTCCGCATGGTCATGGCGCATATCAACGGGTTGTATGAAAACGTTACAACGGGATCGACGGCCCATCTTTATGCGGCCGAAACCGGGGCCTCGACCTAAGGTCGAGATCCCGCATTTTGACTAAGTGAAATCAGGTTGAGGTAGGTTGCTCTGCCTCAGCTTCCGGTTGGCGCGTACAAATGGGGCTACCTTCGGTGGTTCTGAGTGGCAGGTAAGTCGTCTCAACTGGGCCAACATGGCGATAGGTATAGCATCCATCTTCTGGATCAATCCGCACGTTCTCCAGATCCTGGTTTGGAGCAGCGATTTCCTGAACGGCTGCAGGCGCCGCGGTACCCACTCCGTTGCCAGTTGTCTCACAAGACGCCAGTAGCATCGTTGCGCATCCGATCAGCCAAGCCATGTTCTTCATTGAAGGTATCTCCCAATGTTTTGGCGAGAATGGGCGATTTTGAAATGGAAAACCAGCGCTTTTCACGAACTGCAAAGAGGATGAGCGAGTAGCAGATTTACTTGGCCAGGCAGGCTGCGGCTTGGGGCTGTACTGGCGATAGGCGAACGTATTTTTATGAGGCTTCACGCGGTCGTGAGCTTGCTTTGGCAATGGACGCACGGCGTGTGGGGCAGGGGGCGTTGAATTCGAATCATTTCGATAAGAAGATGTATCGCGCATGATTATGTAACTTTAACGGCGAAATATGTGACAAAAAAATCAACCAATTGGAATTGTCTTGAATTGTTACGATATATGGCGCGATTTCTTGAATACTAAGTGTTTACGGGTGTGTGTGACTGCCCGCATTAAGAGTTTTTCAAGAAAATCAAAGTGTCACCAGCAAGGTTTGGTACTTGGTTGTGGGAATAAAGGGGGAACATTCGGCCCCGCTGGCTCCGTTCGTCACATTGCTGACATATTCTGGCGCGTTTTCGGCCACATCAGTGAGTAGCGTAACTGGTAACACGCCTTATAGCACAAAG
The DNA here is from genome assembly GCF_011813015.1 of Parasedimentitalea denitrificans. GTDB lineage: Bacteria > Pseudomonadota > Alphaproteobacteria > Rhodobacterales > Rhodobacteraceae > Parasedimentitalea > Parasedimentitalea denitrificans. The sequence continues at coordinate 130,890 of NZ_QHLQ01000012.1, forward strand.
GATGTAGCCATGACTTGCCGAGCCAAGCTAGCCACGCATCAAGACACGAAGCACTACCCAGTTATTGAGTACCTAAGGACATACAGGCAAGCCGAAGACGGTGTGTTGATGGTGCCGACACTCTTAATTTTCCTATTGATGTTGATGGTCGGCGGCATTGGCGTTGACCTGATGCGGTACGAGCGAGACCGCAGCCGGGTTCAGGCGTCATTGGATAATGCTGTTCTGGCGGCTTCTAGCTTGAACCAGACAAGAGACCCTGAAGTTGTGGTTCGCGACTATCTGCATATCGACGGGGTGCTGTCCTATCTGACTGGGGTCACTGTAGATGAGGATGCCTATCACCGAGAGGTGTCCGCGACTGCTGCTGGGTCTGTTTACACGCAATATATGGGCATGTCGGGTGCCACCACTTTGCCGATGAATGTCGATGCAACGGCGATCGAAAGCGAGCCGGATACAGAGATTTCACTGGTGCTGGATATTTCGGGTAGTATGAGATTGAACAGCCGGGTCGAGACCATGCAGACCGCTGCTAAAGAGTTTGTCTCGGCATCCCTAAGCCGAAATTCAGACCCGGAAACAGGCACGGAAAACCCATTCCAGACCTCGGTTAACGTGATCCCATTTGCTGGGCAGACCAACCCTGGTGAAACGATGTTTGAGTACCTGGATGGTGAGCGTTTTGGGACAACAACATCCGAAGACTACTTCCCAGAGTGGGGTCAGGATATTTCCAACATCGTGTTTTGGTTCGATACCAATGGGGATGGCGAAATCGACTATTCGGTCAAGATTGAGGGCTACCCTGATGCCGATGTTGAAATGTTCAACAAGGATGATCTGGACACTTATTACCTGTATGCACAGGACTATATTGCCGGTCTGAACCCTGATCTTGAGGGTAACCTGGCGATGCTGGGTGCGACGATTAAGGGCGGTAAAGAAGAGACCAGCTATTACAGTATCGTCGGCGACGAGCTGTTTGAGGGTCCAACCAAGTATAGCAATGTGGACATGGAAATTCAGTTCTCGGATTTCTACACAGGTCTGGTGCCGAACAACGTCGCGTCGTGCCTAGAGATGACTTACGAAGATTTCCTGTCGACCGGGTTGCCCGGGGGCACTATTGATCAGGTTCCGTATTTTGTGAACTGGGACTACGATGAAGTTACCCAGAACTGGGGCTGGTGCCCGGATGACTCCATGAGCATTCAGTACGCTCAGGATGATGTCGACAGCTTGCACAGCTTTATCGATAACCTGCGGCTCTATGATGGAACCGGCACCAACTATGGCATGAAATATGCATTGGCCCTGCTGGACCCAGCCACCCAACCTGCGTTTGAGCACCTAAGCACAACTGGTGAAGTGCCCGAGCGGTTCAGCAATCGGCCCCTGCAATGGGATGCCACGGATTCTTCCAAGTTCATCGTGCTGATGACGGATGGCCGTACCAGCGCCCAGGTTCGCCCTAGCGATGCCCTGACCGAGGAAAATACGACAACCGAACTTACAGCGCGCCCTACATCGGATACGACGGTGGAATCAGGACAATCGTCAAACCTGTCCATGTTCTTGCAGCAGTGTCAGTTGGCCAAGAATAATGGGGTTATCGTGTATACTGTTGCTGTGGATATCGCGGAATACGCCATTGAAGAAATCAGAGAGTGTGCATCATCGGATGGCCATTTCTTTGAGGTGCAGACCGAAGAGCTGACAGATGCTTTTGTTGCAATTGCGTCCTCGATCCAGCACCTGCGTCTGGTCCAGTAATAACTACTGTTGGAATCTAGCGAACGAATACTGCCCAAGGTTTCCTTGGGCAGTATTGCTTTGAAGTGAGTTAGCCAAACGCCTGCTTTACTGCAGCCATCACTCGGTCATTGCTGCTGCGCAGACGATAGTCGTCTGTCTGGTCGATCCAGCGGATCACGCCGTTTTCATCAATCAACAGAGTGGTCGGAATCGCCATTGCCTGAAATGAGAACGGCGCCAGCCCTAGTGCCAAACCTCCGATGGTCGACTTTGGGTTTTTAGACTGCCCCAGTGCTTTGTGGTGTTCCACGCCATAGGCGCGGATAACATTGAGGTCCGGATCTGACAGCAGTTCAAAATCCAACCCATCACGAGACCTGTTCAATGCTGCCTCGCTTGGGATATCCTTGCTCAGTGCGATGATGTGAACGCCCATCTTCTCCAGCTCGGGAACCATCTTGTTGAACGCCGCCAGCTCCGCCACGCAATAGGGGCACCAGCCGCCACGGAAGAATTTGAAAAGCACTCGTTTGCCTGCCAGTTCGGAACTGTCAAAGGGGTTGCCCTCGGCTGTCAGCGCCTTGAACGGGATGATCAGGTCGCCCTCGGCCACTTTGATGTCGCCAAGCGGGGTGTGGCGCTGGGGCAGGATCCACAGGATGAACCCGCCAAAGAACAACGCCAAAGCCGCAGGCACATAGACCATGGCGCCCGATGTGGCTGCACCAGTTAGCCCTAGGTAAATGCCAACCGCCGCCAAAGCGACGCCAACAACAAGCCTGACGGCAAATCCGCTGACCTTTACCGGCACGGTGCCGCGCGGGATGGTACTGAAATAGACGGTGATCGAACCCATCACGACGGCAAAGCCGGCAAAGGCGGATAGTAAGGCATAGGTGTTCATCAGGATCTCCTGCTTGAGCGGCGATAGCGGACATGCTATCCATGTGGATAGAAATATAGCTATCCACGCGGCTAGAAAAGGACAATGCACAGATGTCTCGTTCACGGAAGGTTGACCACAGCACGGTGATTGACGCGGCGCAGTCGGTGTTCTGGGATCATGGCTATCAGGGCACCAGCACTCGACAGATCGAGGAGCGCACGGGGCTGACCCGATTTACCCTGCAAACGACCTATGGCGGGAAAGAGCCGTTTTTCCTGCAAACTCTTGATGCCTATCTGGATCAGGCAGAGGCAGGATTTCTGCCGGACCCAGACAGTACCGACCTAGAGACCTTGGCATCGTGGATCGAAGGGCGGTCAGACCCGGCGGTAATGCCGATGATCGGGGCCAAGGGGTGTCTGTTGCTGAACTCAATAGCAGAGTTCGACCGGGATGGCGGCGAGATCGACGACAGGATCGCCCGCTATTTCGATGTGTTAGAGGTGCGGCTAACTAAGATCCTTACGCGGGCGATTGCAGATGGCGAAATGGATCAGAGCTTGGATCCTCAGGAAAAGGCAAAGCTGCTGATCAGCCTTCTTATGGGGTTGGCGATGACCATCAAGGCGCGTCCCAACGACGATTTTGCGAAGCCCTACACCGAGGCTGCCGCGACCATGATCCGGCAATGGCGGGTGGTGATCTGACGGTGAGGTGTCGACATCATGCCGAACGTGGCAAACACCGCATCGCTAGCTATATTTAGCGGTATGCCCAACCCGATAGAAAAATCTGACCTGCCCAGCCGGCGTCGCTCTGTGTTTGCTGTGGTTGTTCTTCTTTTTATAATCGTGGGCGCGCTGGGCGTGACGGTAAGTGAGTATTCCTTGACCCCGGATGAACTGGCACAGCGGTTGCGGGCTGTTGGGGCATGGGCTCCGGTTGCGGTGATCGTGTTGATGGTAGTGCATAGCTTTGTGCCATTCCCAGCCGAGATCTTGGCGATTTGCGCGGGCGCGGTGTTTGGCACGGTGTTGGGCAGTGTATTGATCTGGATCGGTGCTATGCTGGGCGCCTTGGCGGCCTTTGGTCTGTCCCGCAAGTTGGGGCAAAAAGTCATTCATGGATGGTTGTCACCAACACAGTCCAAGCGCGTGAATGATTGGACACAGGATCAAGGTGTGCTCGCGTTGTTGATCAGTCGCTTTATTCCGGTGATTGCCTTTAACCTGATCAATTATGCCGCTGGCCTGACTAAAGTGCGCCTGTGGACTTTCGTCTGGACCACGGGACTGGGCATCGTGCCGTTTACAGTGTTGTTGGCCTATCTTGGGGCGCAAATGAAAACGCTCAGCTGGCCAATGTTGCTGACGGTCTCCACCATTGGGGTGATTGTTGTGTGTGCGTTGCACCACTGGGCCAAGCTTCGGCGGTGGATCTGATCCTGATCTGCAAATGGGGCGGCGAATTCCAAGCATTACCCCTAATGTGATCAGCCTTGGCTTGTATCGACCCGCGATCAGGTTCTAAATCAATCCTGTATTCGGCACCTCGCACGCACCACATTTAATACACGGGAGATTACGCATGGATTTTGCAGCCAACGTTATAGAGTTCATGGCGCTGAGTTTTGTCTTTCTTCTGGGCGCGATTGCGATCGGGGTCGCGGTACTGTTTGTCGTGGACCGGCTACAAACCAGCGATGCCATCCGGCGAAACTATCCTGTGATCGGGCGCTTTCGGCATTTGTTCAGCGAGCTAGGAGAGTTCTTTCGCCAGTACTTCTTTGCGATGGACCGCGAGGAACTGCCGTTCAACCGAGCGCAGCGCGACTGGGTTGGGCGCGCCTCCTCGGGTGAGGGGAACACGGTGGCCTTTGGCTCGACCCGCAATGCAACGGTGCCGGGCACGCCAATCTTTATCAACGCGCCATTTCCGCCACTGGATGACCAGAGCGCCAAAACCGAGCCATTGCAGATCGGCTCCACGGCGCGCGTACCTTATATGGCACCATCGATTTTCAATATCTCCGGGATGAGCTTTGGCGCGATCTCTAAGCCGGCAGTGCAGGCACTAAGCCGGGGCGCCAAGGATGCGGGCGTCTGGCTGAACACAGGCGAGGGCGGGCTAAGCCCGTTTCACCTAGAGGGCGGTTGCGACATCGTGTTTCAGATCGGCACCGCCAAATATGGTGTGCGCAACGATCAGGGTGGGTTGAACGATGACAAGCTGAAACAGGTTGCCGCCCATGACGCAGTTAAGATGTTTGAGCTTAAACTCTCGCAAGGGGCCAAGCCGGGTAAGGGCGGCATTCTACCGGCTGCCAAGGTGACGGACGAGATTGCCAAAATTCGTGGCATCCCAGCCGGGCAGGCCAGCCATTCCCCCAACCGCCACCCGGAGATGGAGAACTTTGGCGACCTGCTCGACATGATCACCCATGTCCGCGAAGTGACGGGGAAACCCGTCGGCATCAAAACCGTGATCGGGTCCGAGGCGGTGATGCGCGAGTTGTTTGAGTGTATCAAGGCGCGTGGCGATGATGCGGCCCCCGATTTCATTACCATTGATGGCGGCGAGGGCGGCACCGGTGCTGCTCCAATGCCACTGATTGATCTGGTCGGCATGTCGGTCCGCGAGGCGCTGCCCATGGTGGCCAATTTGCGCGATGAGCATGGGCTCAAGGATCGCATCCGGCTGATCTCCTCCGGTAAGCTGGTCAATCCGGGTGACGTAGCCTGGGCACTGGCAGCAGGGGCGGACTTTGTAACCTCGGCACGCGGCTTCATGTTCGCGCTGGGCTGTATTCAGGCTCTGAAGTGTAACCGTAACACCTGCCCAACCGGCATCACCACCCACGACCCAAGGTTCCAAAAGGGTCTGGTGGCCGAAGAGAAATATCAGCGTGTTGCGGCCTACGCACGTGAGATCACCCATGAGGTTGAGATCATCGCCCATTCGGTTGGGGTGGCAGAACCGCGCCAGATCCGCCGCCGCCACGTGCGCATTATGCAGGACGGTGGCCAGTCACGCCCGATGAACGAACTGATGCCAAGTTACAGTCCCGTCGCTGAATCGTGACAGGATATGTTTTGGTTCTTGGGTTAGCTTTGAGTATCTCGGAAGGAACGAGACCAAAGGAGATCTAGATGGCCTATCGCTGGACCAACGACCTGACCCATGATGATGTCACCCCCAAAAGTGCCTATCTAAACCGCCGTCAAATCATGGCGGGCATGGCTGGGCTTGGACTGGGTGCCATGGCCGGCGGCGCGCAGGCGCAGGACACGCTAGAGCCCAACAGCTGGGAAGATGTCACCACCTATTGCAACTTCTATGAGTTCGGCACCCGCAAGGGCGACCCCGCAGAAAACGCCCATCTCATGACCACCAGCCCCTGGAGCGTGACCATTGACGGTATGGTCGACCGCCCGGGCGAGTATGACTTTCAGGACATCATGTCCGAGATGACGGTAGAAGAGCGGATCTACCGTTTCCGCTGTGTCGAGGCCTGGTCAATGGTGGTGCCGTGGAACGGTTTCGAGCTGGCTGATCTGCTGGCAATGGCCGGGGTGCAGGACAGCGCCAAATACGTTGCCTTTGAAACCCTGTACCGCCCTGATGAAATGCCCGGCACCGCGTACCGCGTACTGGACTGGCCCTACCGTGAAGGCCTGCGCCTGGACGAGGCCATGCATCCGCTGACCCTGATGGCCACTGGTATCTTTGGAAAAGACCTACCCAATCAGAACGGCGCACCGCTGCGTCTGGTGGTGCCATGGAAATACGGCTTCAAATCGATCAAGTCGATTGTCCGCATCACCCTGACAGATAAAGAGCCACCCACCAGCTGGAACATGTCCAACTCCCGCGAATACGGGTTCTACAGTAATGTGAACCCCGAAGTCTCGCATCCAAGGTGGAGCCAGGCCACTGAACGCCGGATCGGCGGAGGGCTGTTTGCCAAACGCCAGCCAACCACCATGTTCAACGGCTACGAGGATGAGGTCGCATCACTGTACGACGGAATGGACCTAAGGAAGTCCTTCTGATGCGGGATCGGCTGAACCAGACCCTGCGACGTGTGCCGACCTGGGTGATCTATATGCTCGGGATGCTTCCGGCCCCGTGGTTTTTCTATCAGGGCCTGACTGGCGCGCTTGGGGTCGAACCGATCAAGGCGCTAGAACACAAGTACGGTGAGCTGGCGCTTCAGTTGCTGGTCGTCAGTCTGGCCATTACGCCGATGCGCACACATCTTGGGATCAATCTTCTAAAGTTCCGCCGCGCTGTCGGGCTTCTGTGTTTCTTCTATGTATCCTGTCACCTACTGGTGTGGCTGGTTCTCGATGTGCAGTTGCTTGATCAGATCGTGGCCGACATCATCAAGCGTCCATATATCACGATTGGTATGGCGGGCTTTGTGCTGATGCTGCCGCTTGCGTTGACCTCAAACAACTGGTCGATCCGTCGACTGGGCCCCATGTGGCGCAAGCTTCACAAGGCCACATATGTAATAGGTCTGTTAGGCGCCGTGCACTTTGTCATGCTGGTCAAAGGCGTTCAGCTTGAACCGTTGATCTATCTGGCTGTGATCATCGGGCTGCTGGCCTTGCGACTGCCCGGTCGCCGCTCTTCTACCACGACGCCTGTCCGAAGACAGCGAGCGTGAAAAGGCAATAGGGCACCAAACCTGACAATAGGAACGGTGCCCTCTAGGATTCCGACTCGGCTGACACAGGTGACTCGCCTAGAGACTTGTGTTCGGTCTGGGTCTCTCCACTAGATCTGGTGGGGATGGTTGCTTTGATGCTGGTAGGGTTTGATTTACCATGGTTTGGAATGGCGGAAATTGAAAAAGTCAGGGGCTACTTCATTGATTTTACGTTGTTATTCTCGGTTTCTGAAAAAAGATG
>NZ_QHLQ01000076.1 GCF_011813015.1 Parasedimentitalea denitrificans
ACAAGCCACCAGAGCCCCTATGACAGCACAACACACCACCAAACCGCAGGGGCATTACTAGGGGCATTCTGAGCCAACTTGGGCCAGCAATCAGGCTACTGTATCATGTTAGGAAGTACTGGCTGGGGTGGTAGGAAACCCAGCGAGGTGATGTGTTTCTTCGGCTTAGTCAGTGTGACCTCGAAAATGGGGCATTACTGGGGGCCTTTTGTCTGAAACCTAGGGTGAGACCTACGGGTGGCTCTAGTGGGTCCAGAACTGGAACTGTTGCTGTTGTTGGGATCAAGAGCTCTATGCTGGTGCTCTAGTAGGGGATGAGACCTACCTACAGGGGAATAGGTATAAGTAATGGATAAAGGAAGATAGAATAGAGAAGAAGAAGTCCTAACAATGACCCTTACTAGAAGACCTAAGAAGGTAACCTACTAGGACCCATACTAGCTCTCCCTGGAAGGGCATGGAAGCGATCTAATGCTCGTAGTCATCCGGAGTAATGCTGATGCTCACAGGTGGCCTGTTATGTCGGGGTCAGTAATTGGGGGCTAGGGGTGCTGAGGCAAAAAAATAAGGGGATGGGGATCCCGCCCTGACACCCTGAGAGGATGCCCGGACGGGGGTGTGGTTGGTGAGTTGTGGGGGGGGGTGGGTAGTGGCTGAATGCATCTGCGTGTCAATAAATTTTGCTTACAGTTGTTTGAGTTGTGCGTCGGCAGAGTTTTTGGGTCCAAAGGCGGCCTAAACTAAGTGAGAGTTTGGCTCATCTGGTTGGTTTGATTATGCGGCGCGTTGCCTGTGA
>NZ_QHLQ01000077.1 GCF_011813015.1 Parasedimentitalea denitrificans
GTCCTGGGCCCAGTCTGCCCTGACTCAGCCTGCCTCCGTGAATGGGTCTCCTGGACAGTTGATCATAATCTCCTGCACTGGACCCAGCAGTGACATTGGTGACTATCAATATATTTCCTGGTACCAACAACACCCAGGCAAAGCCCCCAAACTCATAATTTATGATGTCGATAAGCGGCCCTCAGGGGTTTCTAATCGCTTCTCTGGCTCCAAGTCTGGCAACACGGCCTCCCTGACCATCTCTGGCCTCCAGGCTGAGGACGAGGCTGATTATTACTGCAGTTCATATAGAGGCAGCGCCACTTTCGAGGTGGTGTTCGGCGGAGGGACCAAGGTGACCGTCCTAC
>NZ_QHLQ01000078.1 GCF_011813015.1 Parasedimentitalea denitrificans
TCGACGATCTTGGAAACAACACCAGCGCCAACTGTGCGGCCGCCTTCGCGGATCGCAAAGCGCAGGCCCTGCTCCATCGCGATTGGTGCGATCAGCTCAACGTTGAACTTCAGGTTGTCGCCTGGCATGACCATTTCGGTGCCTTCTGGCAGAACAACAGTACCGGTGACGTCAGTTGTACGGAAGTAGAACTGTGGACGGTAGTTCGCGAAGAATGGTGTGTGACGACCGCCTTCTTCCTTGTTCAGGATATAGGCTTCAGCTTCGAACTTGGTGTGTGGGTTCACCGACTTAGGTGCACACAGAACCTGGCCACGCTCAACCGCATCACGGTCGATACCACGCAGCAATGCGCCAACGTTGTCGCCTGCTTCACCGCGGTCCAGCAGCTTGCGGAACATTTCAACACCAGTACAGGTGGTTTTCTGAGTGTCTTTGATGCCAACGATTTCGATTTCGTCGCCAACGTTCAGAACGCCACGCTCGATACGGCCAGTTACAACAGTACCACGACCAGAGATCGAGAACACGTCTTCCACAGGCATCAGGAACGGCTGGTCAACAGCACGCTCTGGTGTTGGGATGTACTCGTCAACAGCAGCCATCAGAGCAACAATCGAGTCTTTACCGATGTTCTCGTCACGCTCTTCCATAGCGGCCAGAGCCGAACCAGGAATCACAGGAATGTCGTCGCCAGGGTATTCGTAAGAAGACAGCAGCTCGCGGATTTCCATTTCCACCAGTTCCAGCAGCTCTTC
>NZ_QHLQ01000079.1 GCF_011813015.1 Parasedimentitalea denitrificans
AGGAAGTACTGGCTGGGGTGGTAGGAAACCCAGCGTGGTGATCCTTTTCTTCTGCTTAGCTGGTACTGCCGTGGAAATGGGGCAGTATTGGGGGCCTTTTAGCCGAAAACTGGCGTGAGAAGCCTCCGGTAGGCGCTAGTGGGGCCTGAACTGTGGGTCCTGGGAGGTAAAGTCCGGGATCAGTTGGGGTTCGGAGCCCAGAGGCAAAAAATAGGATGAAGAACCCGCCCGAACACCCGTGAGGATGCCCGGACGGGGAAGTTTTATGCTAAACCCACCGGCAACCTGATCTGGTCAACGATCTCACGCTTCTGCTCGTCAGAGATACCTGCTGAGTAGATGCTGTAGGTGATCCCGTTCTCTGAGCGGGCTGACTTGTGCCCGACCAGTGACGCCGTGAAGTGCTCAGGGACGCCTGTTCGCTCACATTGGGTGATGAACCACTTGCGGGTGGAGTGGAACACCAGCCCCGGCCTTTCTATGCCCAAAGCCACCCTCAGGGCAGCGAAGCGCTTGGTTATGTCGTTCACCTTCAGTCCGGGGAACAGAGGGCCAGTGCTAGGCAAGGCAGACAGCACGGGCTCCAGTGCCGAATGAACCGGAACTATCCGCTCCGCCGCATCGGTCTTTAGCAACCGGAGTTGGTTGGGTCGAACGTGGAAGAACTGACCAAGATTGCCCTTTGCCATCAGATCCTCACGGAGCAAGCCCGCAGCTTCACCAGCTCGCATACCAGACAGCACGCAGAGCAG
>NZ_QHLQ01000013.1:0-40318 GCF_011813015.1 Parasedimentitalea denitrificans
CCGTCGGCACTCAGCACTGGGCTGGAAAAATCCTGTCACCTTCGAACGGAGAGCGGCTTAAACGAGCAATGGGAGCGACACAAAAACGTGACAGGTCAAGTTGCGAAAACTACGTCATCGCAGTCACTCGCAAATAAGGAAGGAGGGGCCAAAAACAGGATACAAATCTACTGTCTGCAATCCAGAGGACTTTGGGTGATTGATTCACAAGGTCAATACTTTTGTCAAAGAGCAGCGAGAACTGCCGCTTCGTCCCGCAAGAGCATCGTTAGAGAATCCTTGGAAATCGGTTTGTAAATGTTTCGCCCCACCATTAGGTTCCGTGCCTTGGCAATCATCTTGGCTGCGATCAATGACGGTTCCCCTCCTCCTGTCATAAAGCGCACACGCAAAGGGCGGTCCTGATCCACGATGCCCTCAATCGCCTCAATTCCGTCCATCTCTGGCATATTGATGTCAACAAGAAGTAGTGCTGGCCCAGTGGATTTGGGGAGGCGCTCCAGAAGGTCTATGCCATTAAAGCAGATCTCCGAGCTCCAACCCTCTCGTTGCGCGACCGCAGCCAAATATTCAGCAAAGTCAGTATTATCGTCTGCGATATAAACTTGGTACATTATCCCTCGACTACAGTTCCCGAATGACATGATGTTCGCATATCGACCATATACAAACTCTCATAGATCGCCAATACTAAAGCTCTGACCACCATGTTCTCCTGTGCGCAAGGAGCCATGGATCTATATCCTTCGAGCCTCATTACTTCTTAAAGCTATAATGAAAGACAACAGTATCCAGTTGGCACCCGCCTTCAAATCGGTGAGACAACGTTGCCCAATTGTGAGCATCTCGAGGTGAAGGAGTTCGTGGGGAGGATCAGGGACCGGTGAGGGTCCCTAAGCAAAATAACAAGTTTAAGTCTGATCCGCCAAATGTTCTATCAGAGCGCGGATACGGGCCGTCAAATGTCTGCTCGGGGGATAGACTGCATAAAGCCCGATAACCCTGGCCTCTTCTTCCTCAAAAAGCAGCTTAAGCTGCCCAGTCTTCAAAAATGGCTGTGCGGTGTAATGAGGGATACGCCCAATCCCAAGCCCGTCCGCAGCCATATTTGCAACGGCCAACGGTGAATTGGCGCGAAAGTTTCCAGACACCGGAACCGCCACAACACCATTCGGGGTTTTGAAATCCCAACTGTCACCAAAGCCAGAAATCGTCCGAAGAAGGCAATTGTGCGTGGTCAATGCGGCTGGATTCTGCGGCTCGCCATGCTCTCTCAAGTAGTCGGGGGAAGCGCAGCAGACAATTCTCATGTCCATCAGTTTGCGAGCGACAAGGCTGGAATCCTTCAGAATCCCAAAACGAACGGCAAGGTCAAAACCTTCTTCAATGATAGATACATGATGATCAGAGAGGTGCAGTTCGATGGAGACCTTTGGGTGGGTCGCCTGAAACGGTTTCAACATCCGGACCAGATGTGAAGACCCGAACCCCGTAGGTGCCGTGATTCGGATGCGCCCCGCCAACTCTGACTGCCTATCGTGAACCAGTCCTTCGAGCTCATCAAACTGCTCCAACAAGGGCAAACACCGGTCATAATAAGACCTACCTGTCTCGGTTAGTGCTACGCTACGGGTGGTGCGGTTGAACAATTGAGCACCAAGTCGCTCCTCAAGCTGCCCCACATATTTGCTGGCCAGCTTAGTGCTGACCCCAACCCTTTTGGCGCCTTCGGTAAAAGACTGATGTGCTGCGACAGCAGCAAACGTGCGCATGCCCTGGATCGTATCCATTAAGTCCATTCCGTTCACAATATTTGAACAAATGGGTATATTATCGCCGAACATGACTCAAGCTATTCCTATGACATCGCCCGGGACTGACCCTGGCACCCTCAAAGGAAAACACACATGTCAAACGCCATCCGCATTCACGGCTTCCCACTTTCCGGCCACTCACACCGTGTTGAGCTGTTCGCCAGCCTTGCAGGTATCAACCATGAGGTCCTGACCGTTGACCTTGCAAACGGGGCCCATAAGAAGGACGATTTCCTTGCTAAGAACCCGTTTGGTCAGGTGCCCGTAATCGAGGACGGCGAGACCGTGATTAGCGACAGCAATGCGATTTTGGTTTATCTGGCACGGAAGTATGCGCCGTCGTACATCCCAACTGATCCAGCTGAAGAGGCCTCTGTGCAAAAATTTCTAACGCTGGCGGCTGGTGAATTGGCCTTTGGCCCCGCCGCAGCCCGTTTGATCAACGTCTTTAAGGCGCCTCTGGATGTGGACTTTACCCACGCAACGGCAGCCAAGGTTTTGGGAAAAATCGAGGCACATTTGGAAGGCCGCGATTATCTTGTCGGTGACACCCCCACAATCGCTGATGTTGCGATGTATAGCTACACAGCGCACGCCCCCGAAGGAGACGTTTCGCTGGAGCCTTATCCGAATGTGCGCCGCCTGCTGACCAACATCGAGGCGCTTGATGGCTTTGTTCCAATGCAGGTAACACCCGTTGGTTTGCGCGCAGACACTGCCGCCTGAGCCATTCGCCCAGCCGTTTCGTCACGGCTGGGCAAACCATTTCTTTCTTTTTTCAATGAGGTTCGCCATGGCCGATCAAGCTCCACTCCAGCAATCGCCCTTTCACTCAGGCGAACAAGACGCCCAAGCCCGTGTCGGCAAGCGCGACGCGATGGAGGCCTTTGGCAAAATCGCAATCCGCCCTTTCATGCCGGACCAACACCGTGCGTTTTTTGAGAAAATTCCCTTTGTCGTTCTCGGGAGTGTCGATGAAGGCGGTTGGCCTTGGGCCTCTATCGTGACAGGGGGAAGTGACTTTATTACCTCCCCAAGCGATACTCGGCTTGACCTTGCTGCCAAGCCAGTGGCCGAGGATCCGCTGCTGGGGTCCATAAAAAACGGTGCACCAATTGGCATGTTGGGTATTGAGATCCCCACGCGCCGCCGCAACCGAATGAACGCCAATGTGATCGCCGCAAGCGAGACTGGGTTTTCTCTGGGTGTGGCGCAATCTTTTGGAAATTGCCCACAATACATTCAAACACGTGACATTGAATTCATTCGCGCCCCCGCTACTAAGATCGACCGCCCCGCCGCTGATCGGTTTACAACGCTTGATAGTGAGGCCACTGCCTTTATCGAACGTTCTGATACGTTTTTTGTGTCCAGCTTCGTCAACCCGGACAACGGCCTGGTCGCCGAAGGCGTTGATGTCTCTCACCGAGGCGGTCGGGCTGGCTTTGTCAAGGTAGAGGGCGACACGCTGACCATCCCGGACTATTCCGGCAACAACTTCTTCAATACGATTGGCAACTTCTTGGTGAATCCCAAAGCCGGTCTCATTTTCCCGGATTTCGAAACTGGGGATGTACTGATGTTGACCGGCACGGTCGAGATGCTGTGGGAAGATCACCCTGAAGCCACCGCTTTCAAAGGGGCCGAGCGTGGCTGGCGCTTTACCCTCGACCATGGATTACGCATTCATGATGCGCTGCCATTTCGAGCAGAGTTTGGCGAATGGTCTCCTAATTCCTTGATGGCCGACGATTGGGTCACATCTATAGCGCGTCAAGAAGTCGAAGAGCAGCGCAACGCTTGGCGGACATTTCGTGTGACCAAAATCGTAGACGAAAGCAGCGTTATCCGCTCATTCTACTTTAAACCCACCGATGATAGCCCCTTGTTTTCGTTCGAAGCTGGGCAATTCCTGACCATTAGGGTCACTCCAGAGGGGAATGGGCCGCAGGTCCGAACCTACACGCTTTCTTCCGCTCCCAGCGATCCTACCTACCGAATTTCCGTAAAGCGCGAGCCGGGTGGTATCGTCTCAAACCAACTTCACGATAGCCTCAATGTCGGCGACACGATTGAGACCAAAGCCCCCAAAGGTTCGTTTTTCATAGACGCGCTCGAAAAACGTCCCGCCGTGCTAATTGCTGGCGGTGTTGGGATAACCCCAATGATGGCAATGACACGCCATGTGCTCAACGAAACTGTCCGTAAGCGATACACGCGGCCACTTACTGTTTTCCACGCCGCACATGCCACGGATCAAAGGGCTTTCACCGAAGCCTTCCGCGCGGCGCAAACTGATACAGGCGGAAAAATTCGCTATGTTTCGGTGATTGGAAATCCTGCAAACCACGAAACCTTGGGCACGGATTTCGATGCAACCGGCCATATCAATGTTGATATCTTGCGCCAGCATTTGGCGCTGGATGACTATGATTTCTACCTCTGTGGCCCGCCTCCTTTTATGCAGGGAGTATACGATAGCCTGCGCGGGCTTGGTGTCCGCGATGCGCGCATTCATGCAGAAGCGTTTGGTCCTGCCTCTCTGACCCGGACATCAGATGAAGGAGCCACGCCTGTTGTTCCCGAACCAGAGGCTGAACTCGCAGTTGTCAAATTTGAAGCATCAGGCTTTGAGCAGAGTTGGGAGAAAGGTGATGGTACCTTACTTGAAACAGCAGAGGCACACGGGCTGACACCTGATTTTTCCTGCCGTGCGGGGTCCTGCGGGAGTTGCGCAGTCAAAAAGCTGTCAGGTGAGGTTGCCTATCGCACCCCACCAACCGCGGATATCGCGGAGGGCGAGGTTCTGATCTGTTGTTCTGTTCCAGCGGAGGGCAGCACCAGCCTTGTTCTTGACCTGTGATACAATCGCAAAAAGGATCGCCTTGCACGGCCTGTAGATAAGTACGGACCTTCAGGGCACTTCCTGTGCAATGTATTGGCTTGCAATTTTGAACTGGGTGTATCGCCGTCAGAAACAGCCGTATGACAATTTTCGGTCATCTCAGCTGATAGCCCCCGTACAACAAACTAGTGGCGCAGCCCTAAAGAAAACCTCCAAAAAAATTGGCCTAACTACCCCATCGCACTACCCTCAGACATTGATCGGGGACGAATCTGATAGTATGATGGAATGAAGTCGCCCGATCACGATTCCTGCAAGCGGAGGAATAGAATGCGCCTTAAACTCTCGCTGACAACACTACTGGCTGCATTGGTGCTACCCCTAGACGCTGCTTTAGCCGAGCCGGTTAGATTTGTCACCATAGATTACAAGCCTTATGCGCTTCACGATGACCCCAAAGGGCGCCACGGCCTTTTGGTTGACATAAATACCGCCATCGCCGAGCGGGCCGAGCTTGCCATTACCGACAGCGTTCTTCCAATTACGCGTGTAGTCAAAAACTTAGCACACAACGTATCAGACTGCGGAGTTTTCCTACTGACCACCGTGACCGAGCAGGAATACATTCCTGTTGCCAAAATCCTGGATCGGTTTGAAACAATCATTGTCACCCGCCCTGGGTTGGGAATCTCCAAGATCGAAGATCTACGCGATCAACGGCTTGCGCTCCCAAGAGGCAGCTTTGAAGGATCATCGGTTTTGGACGATCCGAAAATTGAGCTTTTTTATACCAATAACACAGAACAAGGCGTACATCTTCTCCAGGCTGGTCGTGTGGACGCAGTCGCTGGGACTTCACTTAGTTTACTGTTTCAGTTTTCCGTCGAGAACATGGGGCAAAATGAAATTGGCGAGATTTTCACTTATGAACGTCAAGAGATGTGGTTGCAATGCGCCAAAAACCAGCTGCCCGATGAGACTATAGCGAAACTCAGGAAGGCGACGGATTCCCTGCGAATGGAGGGCGCCTTTGACACTCTCATCAAGCGTTACATCCCCGACATATTTAGCTAGCTTTTGACTGGGCGACCAGCAGTTGCATGTCGCTCCTAGCGGAGACGTCGCTGGGTCGTGGTCTCCATTCAGGCACCTGATCAGAATAGTAGCACTTTGCCTAATCATACCCTGAAACAACTGTACCACCGTGGCAGTCTCTTTAGGCTGTGAGGGCTGGGTTTGGCACACAGATTACATGATCGTCGCGACCGGTGGCTAGGTTCTAAATCAAACCTCAGGCCGAAGCGCGGTCTCGATCACTGACAGAAGCTCTCTGCGCAATACTGGCTTTGTTATATGAAATGTCTGAGGTTCAGCCAGCTCAGATGGCTGGTACTGCACGCTGTCGATCTCGGTGTAACCGGACATGATAATCACCGGAATTTCAGGATAAGTACTGGCGACATGGCCTGCTAGATCAGAGCCTTGGGTTTCTCCTGGCATTACCATGTCAGTGATCAGCACATCAAAATCCGCATTCACCTCAAGTTGAGCCTTTGCGAGATCACCTGTGTTTGCAGTCGCCACAGAATAGCCAGTGCGCCGCAACATCATTGTAATGATTTCCAGAACTTCTTCATTGTCTTCGACAACCAGAATTCGAGCGCCTGCAGTTATGTCGACCAGCGTCGAAGCTGGAACATTCTTGGGCGCAGAGGCAGTACTGCGACATGCCTTGAAATAAAGCGTGAACTCGGTTCCCTGATTTAGCT
This sequence comes from Parasedimentitalea denitrificans, assembly GCF_011813015.1. Classification (GTDB taxonomy): domain Bacteria; phylum Pseudomonadota; class Alphaproteobacteria; order Rhodobacterales; family Rhodobacteraceae; genus Parasedimentitalea; species Parasedimentitalea denitrificans. The sequence continues at coordinate 6,429 of NZ_QHLQ01000013.1, forward strand.
CAGACGTGACCTGAACCAACCCTCCGGACTGCCGCATAAACCCCTGGATCATCGACAGACCAAGCCCCGACCCTTCACCGGCTGGCTTAGTTGTGAAAAAGGGTTCGAATACCTTCGACAGAATTTCCTTGGGAATCCCCTGCCCGCTATCGCCAACTTTTACAACAACATATTGACCTGGTTCGAGTTCATCAGCCAGGCTACCAACGGCTGTTCTTTCGATGTCTACATTCTCAGTCACGATGGATAACTGCCCACCATCGGCCATGGCGTCTCGGGCATTTACGATCAGATTCAACACCGCGCTTTCCGCTGCACTCCGATCAATTTCAACCTCCCACAAATCAGGCGACAGCGACGTTACAAAATTAATATGATCCGGGAGCACACGGTGAATCCAGCTTTTCGTATCCTGGACCAGCGTATTCATATTTGTATTTTCCGGCGCTAGCCGGGACTGTCGCGCAAATGCAAGCATGCTTTTGGTTAAGTCTGAGCCGCGTTTAGTAGCTCCGATACTGGCATCAATTAACTTTAGTTGCTCTGGATCGCTGATCTCATCACGAAGCAGCTCCTGATTGCCCGATATAACCGCCAGCAGGTTGTTGAAATCATGGGCAACACCTCCTGTCAGTTGTCCAATCGCTTCCAAGCGCTGTGACTGCCTGAGCTTCTCTTCAGTAACCTTCTTCTCTGTTACATCGGTTTGGACCGAAACGACCAAGCAGCCATGTACAGGATGGTCAAATTTAGTAGCAGAAACTTCACACCAAAATACTGAGCCATCTTTTCTGATGTTTTGAACCTCTCCCGACCAACTTCCATGCGCCTTAATCTCACCGTAAATATGCGCAGTAACCTCTTCCGGAGTTTTCTCTGTTGGAGCATTCACTACTCCAACAAATTTGCCAATGAGTTCGCCCTTTTCATAACCAAACATAGTGTCATGCACTGTATTTGTGTAAATTATGGCTCCATCCGAAAGACGGGATGCCTGAACACCTTCACCAATTCCATCAATGATCTCACCACGAAATGTCAGCTCAGTTTCGGTATTCTTGAACTCAGTTATGTCAAGAATGCTAACTGGGATGCAGCGGAAACCTTCTTCAGTTTCGGGAATAGGGAGTGAGATCACACCAACAACTTCATTCCCGGTAAGAGTGTGAAAAGTTGTTTCAGCCCTATAAGCGGTACGTTTATCCCAGATCGCACATAGCTGTTCCTTAAACATTCCGATTGTAAGTGGGCCAAGTGTTTTACGGGCTCTCTTTAGAAGTTGCCCCTCGGATGAAGCTTCAAAGAGTTTTAGGGAGGCATTGTTTACGCTGAGAATCTTGATCGTGGCAAAAACATTCAGGGCGACATCTTCATTGTCGTCAAGGTAACGACGAAGATCTGTAACACCGCTTTCCCTAAGCTTGCTGAGCACTCTAAAAACTTCTGAATAGTCAGTGTTTGAGAGCGAAACCTCACTGTTTTCGAACAGCCGGCGAAATCTCACCTCTTCTTCTTCTAGCCGTTCGACGGCTTCCGCTCGGCTTCTTGAAAGCTGGTTGTACTCTGCTGCGATCGCACCCAGTTCATCATCATGGTGAGAAGAGGGCACCGGCAACTCTTGCGCTCCATCATGGATTAATCGGGCCAGTGTCCGAAGCGGCTTGGTCAACATTCTGTGGAAAAGAAAGGTAAGAATGACTGCCAGGAAAACGTTCCGTATAATGCCAAAACTCAGAATCAGCCCAGAACGGCGAAAAAATGCTTTGGCAATTACATTCGTGTCTACCTTGATGTTTAGGTTTCCAGCCTGAAACCCAGTATTTTTATCAGTCAACAGCGCTGAATATGACTTTACTTCGCCAAACAGGCCATCCGCCAACCAGGTAAGTGACCTCTCTTCCGGTGGACGGCTCCTAGAAAACATGACATCGCCATAGCTATCTATAATCTCAGCCTCAATGATTGCCTGTTTCTGAAACAGCCCGTTGACCACTGTCTGTGAAAGTTCTGTGTCCAGACCAAAAGCAGCCTGAAATGCAGTCTCCTCAAATGCCCTGAGAGACTGCTCGAAAGTCTCGTCGATTTGTTCAATCTCACTCCGCATATCAGCGGTTATCTGAATGAAACTAAACCCAATTCCCAAGACAAAACCGGTAATAACAGCCGCACGTGCTTGTTTGAACGACAGGCTTTTTGTTAATTTCTTTGGCAAAGACGTTTTCATATCCAATTTAACTGAAGTCTGCGGGTATGTAGCGTTGGACAAGCCTGTCAAATACCCCTTCCGATCTCAGCGCATCCGTTGCTTGTCGCAGTTTCATCACAACATCATCCGCCAGTAGTCCTTTGGCGCAATGCAGCCACAAAGACGCGTGTATGATGGTCAGAATGCTACCAATATCCTCTCGCTTCATCTCTTCAACAGAAAAATAGTAAAATATACTAAGTTCAGATCCTGCAATCGCGTCCACTCGCCCCGCTTTTAACAGACGTACACTTTGCTCGTAGTCGTTTGTCACAACTCGCTCAATGTTGGGATCCGAGGAAATAGATGAATCTGAAAAGCTACCACGCGGTATCGCCAAGCGTTTGCCATTCAAATCCTCGACCCCTACGATTGACAGACCGGCGCGCGTGAAAATGGCAGCGTCGAACCGGTCAAGAACTTTGGCCACCGGTTGGAATTTTTCTTCGCTCCAAGGCGTGCGTGCAAATACTATACAATCTGTAACATCGCGCTCTAAGTTTTTCATCGCCCGCGCCATAGGCAACACTTCGTCCGAGATAGAGATACCCGCCCGCTCGGCAATGGCAACGTTAACATCGGCAAGAAATCCCTGGCGCCCGTGGACATCATCGTGGAGCACATACGGTACATAGTCGACGGTTGCAAATTTGATTGGTTCAGCAAAAACAGAACCCAATGGGAGCAACAATGCAGCTATTAGCGTTGTCAGAGAGAAATTCAGGCGCATTCTCGTCCTCCATCTTCAGGGGTCATGATCGGGCGACCTAGCTCCATGATACGGGCAGTCTTGCCATCTATCAAGCGAACGTAATCCCATTTCAAACTAGTCAGGTATGGGGCCATAACTAGAGCAGAAACGCCAGTAATCACGTCACAATATCAAATTAGACGGGTGACGACGAACCGATTTCAGTTTTGCTTGGCCTTCTGAAAGATGGGAATGCGGATGCCCCCCATAAGAGCCAGGCCAGCCTTTCTGACATGATGGTTTTTGGGACTACAACCACCTCATCCGCAAGGAAAATCACATGCCCAGCCTCCCCATAATAGTAGTGGGGGCACCCCCTGTATTCGTCGGCACCAAACATGTTGAATGCGATCAGCCGACGATCAACCAAAGACGACATAGACCCATGGCTCACCCTTCATCCGGCTTACCATTTGTTCATATATCTTTATCAGAATTTTAACGAACTGCTGCGTTTATCCACCTCAGTTAGTGACCTCTTGCAACTTGAATGAAACCAGAAGGCCCTAGTGGACGGATGTCCGGATCCACGTGCCGTAACCCTCAGTAAGATCGAAAAATACCCGCCTTAATTGTGGCGATAACCTACAGATGAAATCGATTTTCACCTTATTTATATACGTTGTCAGTCCTCATCTCCCAACCCAGGCAGAACACAAAAACCAAGGTGCCAGGCGCTTACTGAAGCCCCTCAGACACATTTCAGCCCAATTTGAGACCCCTTGCCGCCCGAATTCCTATCTAAAAAATTAACAGCGGCCAGAACGGCGCGAGAAGCAATCGAAACTCTCAAACCGTTAAGTGAATCCATTCCATGGCTCCTATCAAAATCATAGCCAAAGCATCGTCAGTCGCCGCGCTTCTATCAGTCGGCGTTCCGGCTGTGGGCGAAAGTGCGCCGCAGATCCTCCTACACTGTAACGGCGGGAAACAGGCCATGATCTGCGAAGCATTAGCCCAAGCCCTGAACGCCGAATGGCCGGACCACAGCATATCGATATCCGCCGATCCAAAAGCGCAGGCCGATCTGACAATTCGTTACGTAGAAAAACACCGTGCGAATGACTGGCTGTCGGGACACTTAAACTGGCGAGACGCCGACGGCCTCAGCGGTGATGGCCCAGTCATTGAATACTCGGTTATGGACCGCGCTCTGACAGATAGCGACCTAACCCCCTATGCAGTTCAATTGGTTCGTTCGACCAATCTCCCACTTTAATACTGAAGACCGAAAAGGAACCCATCATGTGTGATCTATGCGGAAGTCCTGAACACTCTGGCCCTACTTACGGTGTTTCAGGCACCACCAACGTCGATACAACTTCGGCTTCAAAACCTACCTATACCGTTGATCAGGTCGCAACCTATCTGACCCAAGGATATTGGGAGGACACAGGACGATCACAGCGCTCCTTTGATGTCGAACCAGGCGGGCAGATTACCGTTAACTTGAACGGGCTGAATGCAGGAGGTCAAGCAACAGCACAACAGGCGCTGGATAGCTGGACCGCAATCACTGGAATTGAGTTCGTACAAAGCAGCTCAGCTCAGATTACCTTTGACGACAATCAATCTGGTGCCTACGCCACCTCTAGCATCAGCGGCAGCACTGTCATCAGCTCACACATCAACGTTGACAGTTCATGGTCTGGCTACGGCGACTATTACCTGCAGACCTTTATCCACGAAATTGGCCATGCGCTGGGGTTGGGGCACACCGGCAACTACAACGGCAGTGCCAGCTATGGGACGGACGCAAACTTTGCCAATGATAGCTGGCAGATGTCGGTCATGTCCTATTTCAGCCAGACTGAAAACACGACAACCGATGCCTCCTATTCGTTCCTAGCCACGGCGCAACTAGCTGACATTGCGGCAGTCTATCAACTGTACGGAACCCCGACGAACGTAGAAACAGGCGATACGGTTTATGGCGATGGCGAGAGCACCGGCCGTGTGGGCATGGACCTGTCCAGCCAATGGTCCGTTGCCATTGTCGACAGTGGCGGGATTGACCTGATTAACCTCGGCTCGCGCAGCTACAACCAGATGCTGGACCTGGGGATCGAAACCTACTCCAACTTGAACGGCAAAATCGGCAACTTCTCCATTGCCCGCGGAACCGTGATTGAAAATGCAATCACCGGATCTGGTAATGACACTATCACTGGCAACGATGCAGACAACCGACTGGAAAGCGGTAGCGGCGCCGATCAGATCAACGCAGGCAATGGCAACGACATCTTGGTTGGCGGCGATGGTGCTGACCAATTGACAGGCGGAACCGGTGCCGACCGTTTCGTCTATAACGGCCTGACAGAGGCAGGTGACACAATCACAGATTTTGACTTGGCAGCTGGTGATCGTGTGGATCTAGGGCAGCTGTTGCAAAACATCGGGTATTCCGGAACCACACCTGTCGCCGATGGAGTCGTATCTTTGCAGGCAGGGACTGGTGGATCTTGGCTGGTCGTAACCTTCGGCGGCACGACAACACAATTGGCCTTTATGGCCGGGGTTGCGGCCGATGCTAGCGTGGCAGACATCATTGACAGCGGCGTAACACCTCCGCCGCCCCCACCACCGGCACCGGGATCTGTCGATACAATATACAGCTTCGACAACGATTTCACGCGGTACTGGACATCATCCCTAGGGCTCGTCAACGACACCGATGGTGGCAACGACACCCTAGATCTTAGCGCTGTGACCTTTAACACGAAGGTGACACTAGAGGCCGGCGGCCAAGGCAAAATCGGCTCCAAAGTGCTGTCTATTGCAGGTGGAACCGAAATCGAAAACCTGATTTTGGGCCGTGGGCGCGATTTCGCTACAGGAAATAGCTTGGATAACCGTATCGAGGGCAATGGGGGCGCCGACAGCCTTTATGGCCTAGAAGGTGCCGACACGCTGGACGGCGGTGAAGGCAATGACAAACTCTATGGTGGCGAAGGTGACGACAGCCTTGATGGAGGCATTGGTAACGACGTCTTGGATGGTGGCACCGGCAACAACGTACTGCACGGTGGTGAAGGACGAAACCGGATCTCCGCTGGGGATGGTCATGACACCGTTACAGCAGGCTCAAGCGACGATAGAATCGACGTTGGCGAAGGCGACAACAACGTCGATGCAGGTGATGGACGAAACCAGATCACGGCTGGCAGCGGCAATAACGTAATCGCCGCAGGCACCGGAGATGACCGGATCACAACTGGCGACGGCAATGATAGCATCGACGCTGGCACCGGCCGTAACCAGATCATAAGTGGCGAAGGCAACGATACCATCACAACAGGCGCCAAGGATGACCGGATCACCTCTGGCAACGGCGATAACACCATAGATGCTGGCGACGGGCGTAATCAGATCAAAAGCGGCAATGGTAATAACACAATCCTCAGTGGCTCTGGGGATGACAGGATCACCACTGGTAGCGGCAATGATAACATCAATGCCGGAACTGGCCGCAACTACATCAAAAGCGGCGAAGGCAATGACACGATCGTCACAGGTGCCAAGGACGATAGGATCACGACTGGCAACGGTGATAAAGACATCAACGTTGGCGACGGTCGCAATCAGATCAAAACCGGCACCGGCAATGACACCATCACGGCAGGCTCCGGCGATGACAGAATTGACGCTGGCGAAGGTGTAAATACGATCAACGCCGGTGACGGTAAAAACCAAATTAAGGTTGGCAGCAGCAACGATGTGATCACCTCGGGGTCTGGCGATGACAGGATCGACACAGGAGGCGGAGATGACAGCGTCACCGCTGGTGAAGGCCGAAACCAGATCAAGACCGGAATCGGAAACGACACAGTCTCGTCTGGCTCGGGTTCAGATAGGATCGACACCGGCGACGGCAATGACATCATCAGCGCCGGTGGCGGTAACGACCGGATCAAAAGTGGCAGCGGCAACGACACGATTACCTCTGGCGCGGGCAACCACAATATCGACACCGGAGACGGGGATGACAACATTACCGTTGGCGATGGGCGCAACCAAATTAAGACCGGTGAAGGACACGACATCGTCTCGACTGGTGACGGTGCCGACAGGATCGACACTGGCAATGGCAATGACAACATCAACGCTGGTGACGGCACCAATCAGATCAAGAGTGGCAGCGGCAACGACACGATTACAACCGGGCTCGGGAATGACAGAATAGACGCCGGTGAAGGTGATGACCTCATTAACGCTGGAGATGGTCGGAACGACATCCGAAGTGGCAACGGAAACGATACGATAACCGCTGGCTCTGGCGATGATAAAATCTACGTGGGTGAAGGAGACACCTCTATCAACGCTGGTGACGGCAACAACCAAATCCGCAGTGGCACTGGCAACAACACAATCACCACTGGTTCGGGAAATGACAGAATCGACACCAAAGACGGCAACGACAACATCAATGCGGGAGATGGCCAAAACCAGGTCAAATCGGGATCTGGAGATGACGTGATCTCCACTGGCTCTGGTGCTGACAAAATCGACGGCGGCGACGGAAACGACAGTATCGATGGTGGAGACGGAAACGACTGGATCAAAGGCGGAGACGGAGACGACCAGATCCAATCCGGGACCGGCAACAGCAAGCTCTATGGCGGCAACGGAAATGACGACATCAGTGCAGGCGATGGAAACGACCTAGTCTACGGTGGCAATGATGATGATGTGGTTGATGGTGGTGCTGGCGCGGATAAGATTAAGGGAGACGCCGGCAACGATACCATCGAAGGCGGAAGTGGCGTCGACCAAATCGATGGTGGCTCGGGTAACGACTGGCTAACTGGCGGTATAGGTGCAGATATCCTCAAAGGCGGCACCGGAGCTGATGTATTTGTCTTCAACGCTCTCGAAGAGGTTGGCGACAAGATCACCGACTTCTCGCTAAGCCAGGGCGACCTGCTTGAGATCTCAGGCTTCCTCGATGAAATGGGCAGTGATTTGGCGACCGCGATCGCATCTGACCAATTGGTCCTAAACGGCACCACCTCCGGCTCATGGTTAGAGTATGATGTCGACGGTGTAGGCGGTGACGACCCTGTCCAGATTGCTTATCTACAACGGGTCAGTTCAACTGAAGAGATCACAAGTGATTGGTTCGCATAAACGTTGAGGCGGAAAGGTCCTTTAGACCACTCCCAATCCCAAAGCTAACTCTGAGCAGCTCCACACGGGCTGCTCAGTTTTTTGTCTCATCGCAATAGAACTCTGGTTCAAAATGAACCAATACAGCCAACACGCAGAGGCGATTAAGTAGAGCCAACAGCCCGAGCTTCCATAATCTCGGCGCAAACTCTCACCAATTTGCAACCCGCCACAGTCTCTTCGTTAGATATCTAAGGTCCCTGACCCACACAGGCTAATACCAAGGAAAACACCCTGCCCCTTTTCAGGGACAGGGTGTCGACTTCCACAAGGGTCATTCAACTAAATGAGTTACCCCTACCCGAAGCCCAACAAATGCCGAGCCTCAGGCTTCTCTCACCCCACTATGCGCTTCGCATCGTGTCAAACTGAGAACCTTCGTCTGCGTCCCACATCGACGACGTGTCATGCATTGGATTGGCTTGCACCACTGACGCCCCACCTTGCCCGCCACTTACCTTGAAGACAGAAACAATTTGCACTAGGTTGCTTGCCTCATCGCGCAACATCTGACCGGATGCCGCAGTCTGTTCTAACATCGCAGCACTTTTCTGAGAGTCCTGATCCAGGTCGGTGACTGCGGCGTTCACTTCAGACAATCCGTTGGACTGATCCACAGTTGTTGCAGCGATTTCGTTCACCTTGGTCACGGCTTTTTCAACCGCACTCTGGATGTGTACAAGAGCATCCTCGGTTTCACTTACCAATTTGACTCCATCCGCCACATCAACTTCACTCGCACGGATCAGTTCGTTGATCTCTTTGACAGCCCCAGCAGACCGCTGAGCAAGTGACCCAACTTCTGAAGCCACAACCGCAAACCCACGTCCAGCTTCACCAGCCCGAGCAGCTTCAACACCAGCATTCAATGCCAGCAAATTGGTTTGGAAAGCCACATCTTCGATCAAATCGGTGATCTTGGAAATTGCGCCAGACGAAGTTTCGATCCGTTTGATAGCTGCAACAGTTTGACCAGCGACAACACCAGTCGACTTTGCCCACTTTTGAGCCTCGCCAACAAAGGATTCGGCCTCTTCAGCGCTCTTTTCGGTTCCACGTACGGTGTCGTACAGGGTCTGAACAGCACCAGTCGTTTCCTCAAGCGAAGCAGCAGATGTTTCACCCCGGCGAGATGCATCATCAACAGCTGACGTGATTTCAACCGCTGTGTTGTTCAACATTTGACTGCTGGATGACAACTGACCAACCATATTGGTTAGGTTTTCAGTCAGGCGTTCTGTCGCAGTTGAGATTTCGCCAAATACGCCCTTGTGTCCGTCTGGCATTCTTTGGGTCAAGTCATTGCACGCCATAGCATCGAGAATTGAAAGCACATCCCCCAGACCCTTTTCAGCCACTTCGCCGATTTGGTTTACACCACGTCCCAGGTCAATAAATGCACCGCTTTCACCTTCAACTTGGATACGCTTAGAGAAATCACCTTCACCGCAGGCAGTGATTACTTCGGAAATCTCTGCGGTCAGACGTTCCTTTTGTTTTTCATCACGCTGGAAATCTTCGACAGCGGCGGAGATCGCAGCAATTTCGGTGATCCGTGTGCGACGCAACTCCAACGAGAAGTCGCCTTCCATCATGTTCTTCAGAACCTGATTAATACGGTTCAACGGACGGGAAACTCCCAGCGCCACAAAGATTGCAATCGTCACGAACACAAACAATCCACCCAAACCCGCTGTCATCGAATTCTTTTGTGCCTGCGCGCTCCCCAGTGCCGCTTCAGCCAGAATTTCATCGAGACGCTCAAGTGCGTGCGTATGGATTTCCTCAAGAATTGGGGCAGCCTCGGCAAATCGCTGCGACAGTTCCTTACGAAGCTGCTGCTCCGCCATTGTTTCCTCAACAAATTGCGCGAACGAAGTCTGATAGGTCTTCAACAGTTGTTCGATCTCTCCGTGTTGACCTGCTCCCCCAAACAGGTCGTCTGGAAACGCGTGAAACTCTTCAATACGTGTGTTCAACCGGTCAAGGTACTTTGTATTCTGGCGCATGATGAAATCTTTCTCATGCCGCCGCATCATCAACATTTTCACCTGTAGAGTTGGTTGGTTGAGCTCTTTCAATGCCTCTTCCGCACCACGAACAGCCTCGCGCAATTGTCCTTGCAGACCAGACTTTTCGTCCAGCCCCAGACGTCGGTTGCTATCAACCAAGGCAGTAAAGCCATCTCGGTAAGCACTAACCGCAGCTCTAAGGCCAACAACCTGACCTGCAACCTCCTCCAGTCCATCGACTTGGTTCAACAGAGACTCAGTTTCGGTCAACTCTGCAAATAGGCTCTCCATTGTACCTGCGTGCCGTTCAACATATTTCTCATCAAGCCGAAGCAGGAAATCCTTCTCGTTCCGGCGTGCTCTTAGGAACTCAATCTCAAGTTTGTCCAATGAAGAGCTCAAATCGTTGACACGCAACACATCAGCCTGCACCTCGGCGCTAACTGTGTGCGTATACTTGGATATGCCAATCAGTGTGATCATAACCAAACCGGCTAAGACGACAATTGATAGAACTGCGGTGTTTATCGAAGTTTTGAGTTTCATGGGCTCCACAACTTTCTTCGGACAGGGGCCTCCTTCTTACGACAACACAGATTAAGGAATTGTGCATATAGAAAGTCATAGTAAAACTTTTTTTAGACATAATGACGCATGTATGTCGTTGAAGTTTAAAAAGTTAACCTGAGAAGCAAAAAGAGTAAATCTCTATATTTTTATAGGCATCTCCCCTTAAAGCATGGCCTATCTACCATTGAAGCTCAGGTTAATCCGGGATTACTCTCGCGAAAAAGTTGCATTAAGGAAAGTCAAATCTATCAATGGGTGTGATTGTTGATCAATTGCACCAAAGAAAAAGATTCCTACCTCAGAAACCCGACGTCCAGTGCACTGCTTCTGCTAGCCTTTGCAGCCAAGAACAAACCCAGACAGCAATGCCCGAATACTAAACTATTAAAGTCTTGATTCGGCCATGATGAGATACTCTGCAAAAGATGCAGACCATTCGCCATTGACAGGCGAACATCACACCGCCGGACGCTTTCAGACAAGAACACCCTTCACCTCAAGATTGTGGCAAAGATACAAAACCTAGGATCGTGAGTTAATATGGCCCAGAATTACTGGCCCAATTCGTAACCCCATCAGACGGGTCGGCTGCGCTGTCTTCATCATATTTCAGGTTCAGCGGAATGCATGCCGAAAACACTGAAATCATTGTCATTAAAACGCCGGTCTTGATTACATTCAAACGGAATTTCATACACTTACCTCCATTTAACAAGGCAATATTATTCTGGCATACTACCCGATAAACCGCATTGTTGCAAATAATCCGAAAATTCTCGCCCATAGCCCACGGTCCATCGGGGCCCCCACTTCAAATGAAGTGTCCTCCAGCGCTCCTGAAAATATCCGGTCCAATCTCCAACGTTGCGCTGCGATTGGACGATGTGCGGCGGTGGAAAATGCTCAAAAATGCATTTTCTGTCCTGAAGCGCTGCAACATTTGGATCGGTTACAACAAAAACAGGCAAATGGCTGGATCGCCCTGCGTGTCTTTCGATAGCCTTTTCCTGAGCCTCAGCATCGGCAGACAGTAATGTCACGAGCACGACTGGCTTGCCAAATGACGGCCCCAATTGGGCATACCGAGAGGCCACCCCGTTGCCGACTCCGATCATAGCTACGAATTTTGTTCTTAGTTTTTTGCCAATCATATGATCTACGTAACTTTACGCCCCGTAACAGAATGATGCTGATGCAATTGGGGAATGCTACCACGTGGACGGTCATTTCGATATAGTCTATTTTGCAGACCCTCGGTTTACCGGCGGCACCTCACAGGCTGTGGCAGCCGAAATCTCCTCTTTAGCACGCGAAGGCATCAGCGCAGGTTTCTGCCCGGTGCTGGCCCCCCTTTTCAAGTTACCCCGCGGCCCCCACCCTGCCATTCAGGCTCACTTAGACAACGGGCATCTGGTTCTGCTGGATCCTCGCACTGCCTCCACGGCGGGCATAGTCTTGATCCATCACCCGCAACTGTTTGAGGAACTGCCGAAAGAGCCATTCAGACTACAAGCCTCACACGTGGTGCTTGTTTTACACCATCCACCGTTCAACGGATCGGGGCAGCCAGAGTATGATCTGAACCGTGTACTCGCCAACATTCATGAGATGTTCGGAGCAGACGTCACCCTGGCCCCGGTTGGCCCGGCTGTTCGAAACCAGCTAACCGCCCCTTTACCAGAATACGCCCATGTCTGGACGCAAGACTGGAGCAATCTTTTAGATTTCGACACCTGGCAGCCTCGGCCAGAACGCCCGATGAATGGCCAAATCGTAATCGGTCGCCACTCGCGCCCACAAATGAACAAATGGCCAAGCCTGCGTGAAGAAGCCATACAGATCTATCCTGACTGCCCCGATTTCTCCGTACAGATGCTAGGAGTACCTAAGGAGCTGTCGCAGGTGTTTGCTCCGGTCCCGGCCAATTGGCAGCTTCATGAATTTTCTGAACACGCCGTCAAAGATTTTCTGAATGATCTGGATTTCTACGTCTACTTCCACGGTCCCGATTGGGTAGAGGCATTCGGGTATTGCGTGCTCGAGGCGATTGCAACCGGTGTACCAGCCATCTTGCCCAAACACTTTCAGCCACTGTTCGGATCCGCCGCAATCTACGCTGAACCAGCCGACGTGGAAACAGTGATCAGAGAGCTCGCAGCCGACGAACATGCCTATACCGAACACGCGCAAAACGCACGTATCGAAGTCAAACGCCGGTTCGCACTCGACCAATTCTCTGAACGTCTGTCAGCCGTGAAATCCGACTGGCAGACTACACGAAAAGTGGCTCCGAAAGTTGCAAAGAGACGTATCGTTTTCATGACTTCTAACGGTGTGGGTCTGGGCCATCTCACCCGCGCCATGGCAATCGCCTCGCGTCTGCCAACCGATACCGAGGTCGCAGTCTTCACGCTCAGTCAGGCGTTCAAGCTTGCCGAAGATGCCGGCTATTTAACGCAGTTCATCCCGTTCCACCGCCTAACCGGTGCTTCCGTGGACAATTGGAACAAAGTGCTGACCAAAGAGCTGTCAGACTTTCTCAGTTTTTTCCGCCCGGACAGTTTGGTGTTTGACGGGAATGTCCCCTACAGCGGACTGATAGCGGCGCTGGACCAGTGGCCGGGCGTCAAACGCGTATGGGTCAGACGGGGGTTATGGCCGACCGCCCAGAGCGATATGATTTCGCGCGAGAACCATTTCGATCTGGCCATAGAGCCAGAGGACTTTTCCGCGCGTTTTGACAATGGGGCAACCACCCTTTCAAAAACCAGCTGCCGTGTCCCCCCAATCTTGGCCACCTCTCCGCAGGATCGGCTAACACGTGAACAGGCCCGACAAGAGTTGGGCCTTGATGAAAACGCCACGATCATAGCCATGATGCTTGGCGCTGGAACAAACTTCGACTTTCAACGCATTCGCAAGCGACTGCTAGACGAACTGGCCAACCGTACCGGAATAGACCTTCTAGAGATTGTGCCACCCCTTGCAGCCAAGCCAGACACCGATGCCTTGCACCAACAGATCAGTCTTTACCCGGCATTCCGTTATTCAAACGCATTCGACGCCATGATTGCGAGCGCCGGGTACAACTCCTTCCACGAGGCCATACTGGGCAGAATTCCCACCCTGTTTGTCGCCAACGAGGCCCCGGAAATGGATCTGCAAATCATCCGCGCACGCCACGCAAAACAAATTGGGTGCGCCGAAATGTTACGCGCATCAGACCGGATAGGTGTTCCCCAAGTCATTGACCGCCTTCTTGACCCAGCCTGCCGGGCTGACATGCGCCGCCGAATGGAGCGTTTTCAGTTCGACGACGGCGCATCAGCGGCGGCACGCCTGATCTACGAACACAGCTTTTCAACCCGCGCAGTTCAGGGATTTTCGAAATGACACCCCCTGCCCCAACTTCACAGCCGCCCATCGCGCGGTCGACTTTCATTTGACCTTACGACATAACGGAGGAGCATATGACCAACTTGTTCAAACTATGCCTGACAGTGATCTGGGGGATAGTATTGCCCTCGCTCACCATTGCTCAGGATCAGCCACGGTTCGCCCTTATTATTGGCAACGAGCAATACGAAATCGGCGCCCTCCGCAACCCTGTTAACGACGCGCGATCAATGACAGCCTCGTTGATGCAATCCGGGTTCACAACAAAGCTTCTGGAAAACGTCACCGCCGAAGAGTTCCAAACAGGGATCACAAATTTCCTAGACAGCCTCCCAGAAGGCGCCATCGGTCTGTTCTACTATGCCGGTCACGCGATCCAACGTGATGGCCGCAACTATCTGCTTCCCGTCGACGTCAAAGCCGAGTCCGCCGATGCGATCATCAGCAAGAGCATCGACGCCGCCCAAGTGGTTGAGCGTTTTCACAAAAGTGGCGTGGATTTCAGCATCGTCATCCTGGATGCCTGTCGCAACAATCCATTTCTAGCCAATGATGACGAACACGGGCGCGGTCTGGCCTCAATGGAAAGCGACGCCGGTGAAACACTGATTGGCTTTGCCACCCAAGCAGGCGAAGTCGCCTATGACGGAACCGGCCCCAACAGCCCTTATACCGGCGCGCTCATCAACGAGATTAACAAACCCGGCAAGGATATCCTGGATGTCTTCCGCTCAGTACGACGGTCAGTACGGGTCTGGACCAACGGACAACAACGGCCCTTTATTTCCGCATCTATCGAGCGCAAATTCGCGTTCAAAGAGCCGACGACAACTGCGGCACCCAATGTCGACATAGGTGATCTAACCCTTCAATCGGTACGCCCTGTGGTCGAACGTATCTGGTGGAATGTCATCCAAGAAAGCCCCGTTCCCGGCGACTTCCGAAATTTCGTGAACCACTTCCCGGAGAGCGTAAATGTCGTCAAAGCCCGCAATCTGGTGCTCCAGCTAGAGCAATCTGACCAGTCCGTCCGCGGCATCGTCTTCGCAAATTTCTCGGTCCCAGAAGAGCGCCGGTCAGTTCATGGCCTATCAGCAGTGGTGACTGCCTGCGACATCGTTGCGGGTGACCCCGACGATCCGCGCCGCATTACTGACGGTGTGCCATGGGGCCTGGTCAACGTACGCCAAGGTCTACAGGAATGCTCCGCAGCCTTGGCCATGGATCCGACAAATCCCAGACTGCTGCACCTGATGGGCCGCCTGCTGGATATTCAGGGCAGGTATGATGAGGGAGAGCAGTTCTATCGCTTGGCCTCATCGCTGAACTACAATGCCTCGCTGGTGAACCTCGGCTTTATGTTTGTGTCCGCCAAGGGACGTGATCGTGACTATGAACAGGCGCTGACATTATACCGACAGGCGGCAGATCTGGGGAACCTGCGGGCCCGCACCAACATAGGCGAAATGTTTGAACGGGGATGGTTTGTTGAACGCAACTTGGACGAGGCAATTCTGTGGTACGATCTTGCGGCCCAGAACGGCTGGCCCAATGCCCTAGATACATTGGGTAACATGTACCGCCGCGGCACGGATAAAAACGGCAATGGCCCAGCGCAAGATCTGATTGAGGCTGCTCGTCTTTATACCATCGCCGCAGAACTCGGCA
The DNA here is from genome assembly GCF_011813015.1 of Parasedimentitalea denitrificans. GTDB lineage: Bacteria > Pseudomonadota > Alphaproteobacteria > Rhodobacterales > Rhodobacteraceae > Parasedimentitalea > Parasedimentitalea denitrificans. The sequence continues at coordinate 22,237 of NZ_QHLQ01000013.1, forward strand.
GCACCAACGCCATGAACAACCTTGGGCGACTGTACCTAAGTGATGCATTGGTCGAAGAGAACAAGGACCTCGGCCTAGACTGGCTCGCCCGCGCCTCTGAACGCGGCAATCGCTTTGCTCCCTTCCACCTTGGCCGCATCTACCGCAACGGCAAACTGGTAGAGCGTGACCACACCCTCGCAATTGAGTTGTTTGAGCGGTCAGCCGACCTGGGCTTTGCCCCGGCCAGAATTGCGATAGGCCGCATGCATGTCGACGGCAACGGTGTGCCCAAAAGCAAGGAAAATGCCGCCTTCTATTTTACTCTGGCTGCCCTGACAGCGGATGGAAAACGCCCGCGACAAAAGGAGGAAGCCGAAGAACGGCTAGAGGCTTTGGGCCTTGATGACGACGCGCTGTCTAGGGCCCGCGCCCTTGCCCTGGAATGGCTACGATTGAACGGATAAGCCCCAGCATGCCGTTGAACTGAACCTATCCAGCCATTTGTCCCCGTAGGCGCTGACGCCTGACAGTGCTATAGGGCATTCAAAAGGCGGCAGAATGCGGCGCTAAACGCTCACTTCTGATTGCCGCATTCCAAAAATCTGGCCATTACCGCCAGCCCAACAAGAGACACACGATGGACCTCCTACAGATTGCTTCAACACTGATCGTCCTCGCTGCACTCTTTGGGGTCCTCAACTATCACTACCTGAAGCTCCCACAGGCCATTGGCATTCTGGTTGTCGCCCTCCTCGCCTCTCTTGGTATCCTTGCTTTCGACATGTTCTTTCCGGCGCTGGAAATCGGCAACGAGGTCCGCAAAATCGTCGGCGAGTTTGAATTCTCTGATGCCCTGCTAGAGGGTATGTTGGGCCTGCTGCTCTTTGCTGGTGCCCTTCATGTGTCTATCAGCGAGTTGCGCAGTCAGGCAGGCGTTGTCCTACTTATGGCCACGCTTGGGGTTGCCCTCTCGACCGCTATCGTCGGGTTTGGTTTTTCATGGATCACCGGCATGCCCTTACTGGTAGCACTGGTATTTGGCGCCCTGATCTCCCCCACCGATCCTGTTGCAGTTCTTGGCGTCCTGCGAGAGGCCAACTTGCGGAAGTCTCTGGAAACCAAAATCGCCGGCGAAAGCCTGTTTAACGACGGCGTTGCCTATGTTCTCTACCTTGTTCTGGTCGCCATGGCCTTCCCTTCGATCACAGACCACGCGTCAGGCGTCTCGGATGGGGCCATCCTCTTTGTCCAAGAGGCCCTGGGCGGAGCCGCCATGGGCGCAGCCCTAGGCTGGGGCACCTTCCAGATTATGAAACGCATTGACGATTACGCGCTGGAGGTGCTGATCACCCTTGCGCTGGCCTTTGGCGGATACATCCTGTCGATCTACCTGCATATCTCAGCCCCAATCATGGCCGTGGTTGCAGGCCTGTTCATTGGCCACGTGGGCATGCGCGACGGAATGAGCGAGGAAACACGCGGATATGTCGACGCCTTCTGGAAGCTGATCGACGAGATCCTAAACGCCATCCTGTTTGTGATGATCGGGTTCGAGATTTTCGTGATAACCGATGATTACCTGTTGCAGGGCACCTATGCCATCGCACTGGCCCTGTTCGGTCGTCTGGCAGCCGTCGCAATTCCAAACATCATGCTAAACGGTCCGGGTGTCGTCAAAGGCGACATCATTCCCCTGATGACCTGGGGCGGCCTCAAGGGTGGTATCTCAATCGCACTCGCCCTTGCCCTGCCTGACAGTGAATGGAAACCGATGATCCTTAGCGTCACTTACATGGTGGTGATCTTCTCAATCCTCATTCAAGGTCTCTCGATCGCCCCAATGGCTCGTATAATGGCGCGCGACTAAACACCATTCGCCAAGCCAAAAGCACCGCCAGATTTACCGCGCCCCCTACAGGGCTGGGACCACGTCGCCGCTGTATCCCAGCCTGTTTCTTTGCCTCGACCAGCCCCTTAATTGATCCATTTACAGAATTGCAGCCAGTTAATAGGCTCAAGCTTATTGGGGGAAAAGCGATATGAGCATGTTTTCACGTCTCTGTATTTTAGCACTGTCGACATCTTTGTTGTCCGCCCCTGATGCGCGCGCCCAAAGTTACCCCATCCTTTCGGACTGGCAAACAAGGCTATCAAATCTGTCTTGTAGCGGCCAATCGCCCTCACCGTTCAACCTTGACGCCGTGATTTCCATAAGCGCGGCTTTTGCCCGGCGCGACGTAGCAACCATGGCCGAGGCCGCCAATTTCGCACTAGCCGATTACATCCTAACCGGTGCCAGCATAGCTGATACCGGGAAAGGAGATTCCTACACAGAACGCTTCCTTGCCGCCAATCCTGACAGCACAAACGCCTTTCGCAATGCGATCCGAACCCACCAGCAGGCACTTTGCCCGGTGCTGGAATACATCGCAGGCAAGGGCCTGTTTCAGATTGTCGAAACCCAGGTCAATGTCAGGCCTTATTACCAACCGCAGTCCGAATTAGCTCAGTTCCTGCTCAACGTTCGCGGATGTGAGGCAGGAACAGTTGACGGCTTGTTTGGCCGCGGCAGCCGGGCAGCCTGGAATGCTGCGGCGTCCAACTCCAATCAGATCCGCAGTCTTCGTGACGGCGAACTGCCAATGCCGGACGACATAGTTGCCTTGGCCAATGCCCCGGCCAGCCCGGCACTCTGCAACAGTCCAACTGGGAACTTAGCGCCACTATTGTCGACCCTGTCCGCTTGTAGCTCCGACACAGCACCGCTTCCCGACACCACTGCCCTTGGCAAAACGCTGGCGAACCTTTCCAACCCTAGCAAACGCAGGGAGGGCGACGGGCTAACCAAGATCTTGACCCCGTTCTGGCACTCCTGCGAAACCAGAATGCAGTCCAACCAAGATGCCTTTCTTCAAGACACGCCATTCGCCGGCGAGCCCCTGCTACTGGCCTTTATTGACGCGCATGATCCTGTCCCTGTCACAATAGACGCACTCGACCAAACAGCGCAGGCGCTGACCAGTGCTATTTCAGATCCAGAAACCGGCAACTGGTCCAACCCGCGCGGCACCGCCAATATCCTGCGTAACGTTGGGGCTGCACTGGTACGCGGCCACGGTGTCAGGCCACAGCCAGAATTTGGTCTTTGGCTTATCGCAGTCTCGTCCGATCCCCAGGATTTCTTGCGCGGCCCACCGATAACTCTTGCCAAGGCTTACACCAACGGGTCTTTGCCAATTGACGTCTCACCTTCGGTGAACTTCGCTCTTAGGCGCCTGTTCTTTCCAATCTTCGCGCCAAACCCCGAAGCAGACTATGCTGGCATAGGCGGAGACAACTCGGACTTTCACGACGCCGAGCCCGAAACGCGGCCATGGTGGCTACCTGAAGGGCGTGCATTGCCAACCGTTGCGACCATCGGACTGGCCTTTAACACCCCCCTATACGCCATTCACGGCACTGTCAGCCAAGCCCAGCGCGCCGCCAGCGACCCCAATTGGGCCCAACACATCCGGCAAAATGGCAGTGGTGCCCAGAACGCCAAAATCGCAACCCTCCTGATCGAAGGCTTCGCCGCAGATGGCAAGCAGGTCGATCTGGCCCTACTCCATTTCCAGGCAGCCGCCGCCAAGGGTAATTCCTACGCGATGCTCCGGCTGGCGCAGATGTTTGAACAGGGCTACGGGGTCGCCCGCGATGCCAGCAAAGCATACCAATACTATCGCCAAGCCGCAGACGCCGACCAACCTGCTGCACTGCTTGCTCTCGCCGAAGCCTATGAAACTGGCCAAGGTGTTGCCCAGGATTGGAACAAGGCACTTGATCTGTACAGACAAGGACTAGGCCTGACCCACCAGCCTGCCTCTCCCATTCGAGGTGTCGAAATCGCCATTGGCCGACGTCTTATGGCCGGCAGTCAGTTTTTTACTGACGGCCCCGGTCGCAATCTCCTCGACGACCTGCTGACGGCATCCGCCAATCCTGTGGACGAGTACGGACCATGGTTCAGCGACGTCGGGCTTGCCATGGGCGACTTGTTTGCGGGCCTGCGTCAAAGCCATTCCGTTGATCTGCAACGCGCGGCAAACTGGTACCGGGCTTCAGCATCACATCAGGCATCGCAAAGGCTTCGCCGTCTGCTTTGGGCCCGACCCGAACTGGCAAAATCAAACCAAGAGCTCCGCGATTTATCCGAGGGCCACCTTCTTGCCCAATGGCTTGATAACCCAGACCCACAGACATTTCGATCCGCGCTTCGCGGGCATTGTAGGTTCACCGATGAGGCCTACGTCGACTGCGCCGAATTCCTGCGTCAGGCTGCAATCGGCAGTTACGACACCGCCCTAATCTCCCCGGCATACGATTGGCTGCTTCAAGAAGCAGCAGCAGCCAACAAATACAAAATCCAGGTCGCGGCCGACCCTCACAGCGAAGAAGCCTACATTCTGGCCGACAATAAAAAAGCGTTGCCAGCCAATGCTGCACTGGTCGATGTTCTGGCGTTTTACGGCGACTTCGAAGGCGCCCGCGCAGCCCTTCTCCCACTCAGCTTTCTGGACACATTAGACGAAACCACCGCCTCCACCTCTCGCGAAGTAGCTCTGCGTAAATCACTCCGCAGATATCTCGAAAACGGCGACGAAGAGGCATGGCGCCCAGTTGCGCGGCTGTTGCGTTCGCTTGCCGAACGGGGTGACAACTCAGCACGCGAGTTCCTGACCCTAGCGGCCGGTTCAACCGGTACATTGCAGCCCGTTGAAACGGGTCTAAACACTGCACGGTCACGGCTACAGGCGGCTGAAGCGCGCGGAACCGCAACACCTGCGTTCAGTTTCTCCGCCCGTCGTCTCTCACACCTAGAAGGTTCAGCAGGCAATACAGATCGCGCCATAGAGCTAGAGCTGATCGCAATGCAAAGCGACCTTGAACAGCACAGCACAGCAGAGATTTGGCTAGGCTCCGTCCCTTCGACGTTAGCACGGGTCTGCACCCTGTCCCGCAGTTCCGAACGCTTGTTCCAACTCGACCAACGCCCCCTCGCCCTTGCCTTAGCCAAACAGGCAGTGAACGAGCTGCAAGGTCTGCGCGCCGACCTCATCGAACTCCCGGAAAAGCTACAGCTGTGCTTCCGCGAGCATATGAGCAACCATTACCGTTGGCTGGCTGACCTGTTTATCCGGCAAGACCGCCCCGCCGAAGCCGCCGCTGTTCTAAACATGCTCAAATCCTTCGAGACCTTCGAATTTGTCGGCCGTGATACAGAGTTCGGGCAAGCTGGATTTAGCGCCCTCGCGCTCATCCCCGAAGAAAGCGAACTGATCAAAGCCGCAACTCTTGTCGCGACTGCATCCTCAAATGGCAGCCCGCAGCGGCAGGAACAGGCAGTACAGCAACCAACCGGAAAGGACTCTGACGACGAAGGTTCAGCCCCTGTTGAAACGCCCCGTGTGGCAACAGATGCGCAGCCAGTGATAGATCGCGACACCGCGCTTGAACGTATGAAGCTCGCCGCCGCACAGGTCGATGCGCAGGATACCGCAGCGAGTGTTGACCCCAGCTTGTCAGTGCGCCGACAATTGCACGCAGCCTCCTACGGTCAGGACGCAATGCTTCTGCAATATCTGGTGCTGCCAGATCGTCTGGGCATTGTTCTGACAACAACAGAAAACCAGACAACCTTCACTCTGGACCAGCTGCCAAACGGCCAACCGTTTTCCGAGGCAGCCCTGAATGACAAGATCAACACGTTCCGCACCTCGCTCAGCCACCAAGACGGCAATCCCGACCCGTTGGGAGCCGAGCTTTTTGAGATCCTGTTTCCACCAAAGCTAAACGAGGCGATACAAAAGGCAGCGGGCGACACCTTGGTTCTGTCGCTAGACGGCCAACTCCGCTACCTGCCCTTCGCGGCTCTACGCGACAATGATGGCCATCTAGTCGAACGGTTTACGTTGACACATGCAACAGAAACTCAAGTCACTCCGCCCATTAGCAGTGACATTGGCCGAATTTCCGCATTCGGCGCCACGCGTGAGTGGGCCGACCTCGGCGCTCTTCCGGGGGTCGCAATCGAACTCGCACGCCTTGTGATCTCAGAGGAAGGCGACCACGGCGTGGTGCCGGGTGACACCTATGTCGATGATGACTTTACCAAGGCCAGCTTTACTCGCGCACTTTCCTCTCAAAACCGCGACAAGACCGGCCGCAGCATCGTGCATCTCGCCTCTCACTTCGTGCTTGGCCCCACTCAGGACCAGTCCTTTCTGTTGATGGGTGACGGTAAAAAGCTGTCGGTATCCGAAATCAGGCGTGGGATGGACATCGGGCTAGACTTCAAAGGTGTTGGCCTTCTGACCCTGTCAGCCTGCAACACCGCATATGGCGGACAAGACAATGACGGACGTGAGTTGGAAAGTTTTGCCGCCGTCGCGCAGCAAAAAGGCGCAGCTGCCGTTGTTGCCACCCTCTGGCAAGTCGGCGACATAACAAACGCCCTGCTGATGGAACGCATGTACGATCAACTGATCAACGAACAGGCCACACCCGCTCAGGCCCTGGCCGCAGCCCAGCGTGCCTTTTTACAGGGCGGCGACATCCTGCAGGACGATACCAACCCGGGTGAACAATACCCCGGCGCGTCCCATCCGTTTTACTGGGCACCAATCGTCGTCATGGAAGGGGCAGAATAATGAGAAACATAGTAACCTTGGCCTGTCTGCTCACAGTTATCGCCACACCCGGCCTGACCCAAGATCCAGCATGCTACGCACTTGAAACACCGTCAGAAGATTACGGCGTCAATACGATGACCCTAAGCAACGAGGGTGAAATCAACTACACAATGACCGGCAGCCCATACGTCACGTACGAATTCTCCTGCGATTTTGATGGCATGGATCAGGCGAGTTGTTCGGTTGAGTGTGACGGAGGGAACGTCACCCTTCTCCGTTTTCCCGATAGGGTATTGGCAGATTTCACTCACCTGCGGATTGAAAGCGCACGCATCGAAAGCATAGCAACTCAGATCGGCTCAATGGAAGCTGATGGAACCCAGATCAGCGGGTTGTTCAAATTGGCCCCTGCCCCGGCTGCCGTCTGCAAGGCTGCCGCAGACCTTCGTCAACCGCTCCTGCTTGAACCCGGCGACCTGTACCCAGCCGTCGAACGGCTCGAGGAATACCTATTCAAAGGCGGATATTTCAACGATGTTGCCGATTGGTACTTCACCGCAGAAACAGCCGAGGCTGTGCGCCAATTTCAGGCCGAGAGCGGTGATCCAGTCACGGGTACGGCAGATTGGGCATTGCTACAAAAACTCGGCATACAAGCGTCATACAGTTTCGGCGGTTGCTGACCGATAAAACAGACTTACATAATTTACGTCGCTAGGACGCAAAACTTACCGTACAACCGTCCAATATTGCAATTTTCCAAGATCATACATTTCCATAGCTTTATTGCCTACCATTTTGTCTGCCAATTTTGGAGAGCCCCATGCCTGCGCTTGCCGAACCAAATACGTCCAGTAAAGTTGTACTAGAAGCCCAAAAGCTACTGAACAAATCAGCGCTGCAAACTCGAGCGCCAGAGAGTGGTGCGCTCGATAAAAACACGATCGCCGCGATCAAACAGTATCAGATAGAAAGCGGCATGCGGCCTACTGGCGTGCTCGACAAGGCGCTGATGGACAACCTGCGTAAAAGCGCAAAACTGCCCAATCCAGATGTCCAGGTTGTTATCATCGGCAAGGTCTACCTCTTCACCCACGCCGAACACAAACAGCTGATCAAACGCATCATCTCCGACTTCCGCACTCCCATGCTCAAGCTCCGAAATGCCGTGAGCGAGGCCCGTATCTATTGGGACAATCAGAATGAGCTGCTGAACGACCAGTATATAGTAGGTTGGTGTATCGAAGCCTATTCCGGTGCCTCTCTGCCCCCGGAAAGTCTCATCAAGAAAGCTGAAAAAGGCCTAGCCGCCTGCCAAAAGGCCTTGGATGCCGGCGACCTTCTTGCCTTCAAAGCCGCATTCCCCAAGGCCGAGAAACAGGCCGACGATGCCCGCAAGAAAATGCGGGAGTACCTATCCAAGATTATTGACGGCGGCGAAACCATGGTCACTGGCCTTCAATTCGTCTCGACCACCAGTTTTGTCATTGTAGGTATCATCGCTGTGCCGGTTGCGGCAGGCATGGGCGCAGGTGCAATCACCGCCGGCGTCGTCGCCGGGGCTGGCACGGCCGCCGTGGAAACCCTTTCTCATGAGGTCGGCAAAGGCATTGCCGGAACATCAGATGGCGTCGGTGATGCCGCGCTCAATGTACTGCGGGACGCCTTTATCGGTGGCTCCGTTGGCGCGCTGATCAAGGGCAAAGGGGCTGAAAAAATTCTGGCCAAGATCGGCCCTACCATTGCCAAAAAACTCTCGGGTGAGATGTTCAAAAAGGCCAGCGAAAAGGTCGTTGTCAAATTCGTAATCAACTATCTAAAGAAAAACGGCGCGGATATTCTTGAAGGCATCATCAAGGAATGTCTGAAATCCTATAAATCCAACGCCAAGGGGCTAACCTTCAATGTCTTCGTCGGCATTGTCGCCAAAGAGGTCCTGACCGCCGGGGTCTTCTCCAAATTTGCCAAGTCTGGCGAGGTTGCTTCCAAAGCAGTGTACAACAAGCTGTCCAGCAAGGTGAAAAAAGACCTGATCAAATCTCTGGGCGAAGGCGCCAAAGAAAAAGACCTGCTGCCTATCTTCGCCAAGGTATTCGAAGAAACCCAGAAAGAGGTCGGAGGCAAGGTCTATGACAAGGTCCTGGATGCTGCGACCGGTACTGAGACACCCAAGAATATCGAAGATAAAATTCTGGGCGAATTTGCAACTAACAAAAAACTGATCGCCCGTCTCGAAGCCGAGTCCGCGAAGCAAGGTAAAAAGAAAAAGAAGTAGCTCCGTCTTGTGCAAACCTTCAGGCGGCACGGTCAATGTAATGTAGCCCATAGGGTACTTACTGGAGGAAGGTATTTTCAATCATGTCCAATCCCAATCGCCCTACCGGGTCAGAACCGGTTATTGCTGACCTTCCACTTTGGAAGTCCTTTTGGATTGGGCAACTCGGCTCCATATTCTTCGGCTTCATCATCGCTCTCCTACTCGACTTTTCGCGGGCAGCAGCTCTCCTCGATCTGAGCGCAAATGTTTCAGAGATCATCGGCTGGGCAATATTCGTCCCCTTCTACCTCGTTGTCATGGCCTCACTCTGGAAATGCGCCTACAACACCAAGACTGCCCTGTGGGGGCATCTGGCGCGGATTTACGCGTTTCTCACCTCGCTTCTCTTCATCTCAATTTTGATTACGGTAATCTTTGGGTAACCAATTTGCCTCTTTGAGTTGGCGATTTGACCAGATACCGGCAAAAACGCGTCATTTCGCGCACCCCCACCCACAATAAGGCTGTCGACAGCTATCCTTAAGGTCATCAGCCCCACCAGAAGAGGAGGCTCTTCGACTTTTGCACCAATCGACGGATGCGAGCAATTAGATGTAGATTGTATGCACAGAGGCACACAACAACAGAAGGAGCCAGTCATGTTCGTAAATCACGCCGCAGAGCAGGAAGAGCAAGACCTATCCTTCGAGCAGTCCGGATGGGCCAGCACCCAGAGCAGCAACCGTTGGACCACCAAAATGGAAGTTCTCCTACATAAAAAAATGAGGGTCGCTTTCTCCAAAGCACGCAGTCGGTTGGACCTGCGTCACCGCCACACCAGCAAGGGTAATTACCTCGCGAAAGTAGAAAACAACGTCCGCCTAAGAGACGACTACCGCACCGAAGATACCTACTCACGCCGGTCCCTCGGGGGTCATTCAAACCAACTGACTATCTGTTTTGTAACTATGCGAGCAGCATCAAAAATAAGGGTAAAAGCCATGATGAAATCTATGATCAAACTGACAATGAGCCTTGGACTGACAGTAATCGTTGCACAGCAGGCCCACGCACAATCTGGCAGAAAATGTGCCCCACGTGACGCTGTAATTGAGCGTCTGGCCGGCACCTACGGCGAAACACGTCAGAGCATTGGCCTAGGCGAACAGGGTATGATGATCGAGACTTTCGCTTCAGAAAATACAGGTACTTGGACGATCACAGTGACAAACCCCAATGGCCAGACTTGCCTGGTTGCATCGGGTCGTTCCTTTGAACAGCTGGCAGAAGCTCTTCCACCTCAGGGCAACGACGCCTAAGGCGCAGTCACTAAAATATGGGCAAAAAATTCACAGCCCCAGCCATCGATGTCCATAGGACCGCTGGCTGGGGCTGCAATTACGTTTAACACCCGCCCAAACATGTGGCGGGCCTGGCCATGATTAGGCGATAGAAACCAGCTCTAGGTCGAACGTCAGATCTTTGCCTGCCAGTGGGTGGTTGGCGTCCAAAGTCACTGTTGCTTCATCGACCTCAACCACAGTCACCGGCAAAGCGTGACCTTCTGGCGATTGCATCTGCAGCTGGGTACCAATTTCCAACGGGATATCATCCGGGATACCCTCACGTGGGATAGATTGGCGGGCGGCTGGATTGATCGGACCGTACGCTTTGGCACAGGGAATCTGGATCGTCTTTTTCTCACCAACGGTCATACCCGGCATTTCAGCGTCCATGCCCTCGATCACATGACCGGTGCCCACGGTGAATTCCAGCGGATCACGGCCTTCTGAACTGTCGAACACGCTCCCGTCCAGCAGGGTTCCGGTGTAATGAATGCGAACGATGTCGCCGGCTTTGACCTCGGTCATTGGGAGTCCAATCTGTCAAGAATTTTCAAACGGCGTTAAACTATACATTGCCCCCAGAATGTAAAGTCAGGCCAATCCCGCCTCGCCATTGTACGCCACACAATATCTTTCTTCCCCCCCACACAACCCTGTGTCACTGTTTCAACAAGGGGGAACCGCATGCCTATCACCACCTGTATCTTCGACGCCTATGGCACCCTGTTCGATGTCGCCGCCGCGGCCCGTCAGGCGGCTGCCGAACCGGACTTTCCACAATTGCGCGACACTTGGGGCGAACTGGCAAATCACTGGCGGCTCAAGCAGTTACAATACACCTGGCTACGCGCCGTCACCGGTGCTCACACAGATTTCTGGGAAGTAACGCAAAACGGGTTGGACTGGGCCCTTGATGCGACCTCCCTGAACGGAGACGCCAAACTGCGCCAACGTTTGTTGGACCTTTACTGGGAACTACAAGCCTACCCCGAGGTCCCCGAAATGCTACGCGCGCTAAAGTCTGCCGGGCTAAATACCGCCATCCTGTCCAACGGTTCACCCGATATGTTGGACGCGGCCGTAAAATCCGCCGACCTTGGCGAAGTTCTGGACGATGTGCTTTCCGTAGAAAGCGTCGGCGTCTTCAAACCAGATTCGCGTGTCTATGATCTGGTCGGCAATCGATTTGGCTGTGAAAGTGACCAAGTGCTGTTTGTCTCGTCCAACGGTTGGGACGCGGCCGGTGCCACGGGATATGGCTTTACCACCGCTTGGGTCAATCGCGCAGGCGAGCCGATGGACCGCCTGCCGTGGACACCACAGCATGAGCTGTCCGACCTGACGTCTATCCCTGAATTAGCCAACGGCTGACCTAGAACGCCCAACGACAGGAATTCCTCCACATGACATCGCTATCCATGATCAACGCCGCTGCCAAACGGTTGGACGGACACGCCCGGGTAACGCCGCTTTTGTCTTCACCGTTTCTGGACGACCTCGCCCAACGCCGCATTCTGGTAAAGCCTGAATGCCTGCAACACACTGGATCATTCAAATTTCGCGGCGGCTGGTCGGCCCTGTCAGCTCTGGATAAAGCTACCCGCGGAAAAGGCGTTATCGCCTACTCCAGTGGCAACCACGCCCAAGGCATCGCCCATGCCGCCACACTGCACGGCGTGCCTTCGGTCATCGTGATGCCCGCAGATGCACCGCAGTTGAAAATCGAAAACACCCGCGCCCTAGGGGCCGAGGTCATTCTATACGACCGCGCCAGTGAAGACCGGGATGCCATTGGTCTGGCCATCGCCGAGGAACGTGACCTGACGTTGATCAAACCCTTCGACGAACCACAGGTTATTGCAGGTCAGGGCACGGTCGGATTGGAAATTGCCCAGCAATCCAAGGAACTTGGCATCACAACTGGCGAGGTTCTAGTCAACTGTGGTGGCGGCGGCCTGACATCCGGCATCGCGCTGGCGCTAGAGACCGAAGCCCCAGAAATGCAGGTTCGCCCCTGCGAGCCCACCGGCTTTGACGATGTTACACGCTCTCTGGCCTCAGGTGATATTGAATGTAACAGCCAAACCTCGGGCTCCATTTGTGACGCAATCCTAACCCCATCACCGGGGCAGATCACCTTCCCGATCATGAAACGTCTCTGCGGTTCCGGCATTGTCGTTAGCGAAGACGAGGCCCTGCACGCCATGGCGCTGGCCTATTCCCGGCTGAAAATAGTGCTGGAACCCGGCGGCGCAATTTCACTTGCGGCGGCCCTATTCCACGGCAAAGACCTCAGCAGCGACACCGCTATTGTCGTCGCCACTGGCGGCAATGTTGACCCCTCAATATTCGCACAGGCTCTGCAACGTTTCACCTGATCACCCGGCTTTACCCTTGCCCACGATCCCGGCTACAGAGATGCAAATTCAGTGTGAAAGGCAAACGATGCAATTTGCAGATCTAGGCGACGTTCAGTTGCACTATCAGATCGACGGCGATCCAAATGGCGCCCCGGTGGTGTTTGCCAACGCACTGGGAACCGACATGCGGATTTGGGACGCCGTTCTGCCACATCTGCCTGCCGGGTTAAAACTGATCCGCTATGACCTGCGCGGCCATGGTCAGTCGTCTGCCCCACCAGCCCCCTATTCGATGGGGGCGCTGATCCGGGACGCCGAGCAACTGCTAGACCATCTTGAAGTCCGCGACTGTGTCTTTGTCGGACTGTCCATCGGCGGCATGATCGCACAGGGGCTGGCAGTCAAACGGCTGGATCAGGTACGGGGACTCGTGCTATCAAACACCGCCGCCAAAATCGGCATGCCAGCCATGTGGCAGCAGCGCATAGAAACCGTGAAAACCGCCGGGATCGAGGCTCTTGCGGATGCAGTAATGGAACGCTGGTTCTCGCGCAGGATGCGTGACACGCCCGAAGTGTCCGAGTGGAGGGACATGCTGGTGCAACAGTCACCCATGGGTTACTCGGGGTGCTGCGCCGCAATTGCCGGGACAGATTTTTACACACCGACCAGCGGCTTACGCCTACCAACCTTAGGCATCGCCGGGTCCGAAGACGGCGCGACACCTCCTGATCTGGTGCGCGAAACCATTGACCTGATCCCCGGCTCTTCATTTTCTCTGATACGCAAGGCAGGCCACCTGCCCTGTGTCGATCAACCCAAGGAGTACGCTGCACTCCTCGGCACTTTCCTGCAAAAGATAGGGCACCATGGCTGACTTCCTTCTTATTCACGGCTCGTGCCACGGCGCCTGGTGCTGGCGCGACCTAATCCCTGCCCTGCAGGCCCAGGGTCACACAGCCCGCGCCATCGACCTGCCCGGTCACTGCGATGGGCTTGATCTGGCCTCGGTCACGCTGGATCAAACTGCGGATGCAGTGCTGGCAGCCACAAGTCCTGACACCATCGTCGTGGGTCATTCCTGGGGGGGGTACCCCATTTCCGCAGCTGCTGAAAAACACCCCGACGCCCTGCGCGGTCTTATCTATCTATGTGCCTATGTACCGGTATCTGGCCTATCAGTCGCCGACATGCGCCGTAACGGCCCCCGCCAAACCTTGACTAACGCCCTCATCAAACACCCTGGTGGCAGCAGCTATCAGTTTGATCCCGAACACGCCCCAGACCTGTTCTACCACGACTGCCCCAGCGAGTCGGTAGACTATGCCCTATCCAACATTTGCGCGCAGCCAATTCAGCCACAAGCCACGCCGCTGGTCGTGACCGACCATTGGCGCAATGTACCCAAGGCCTATATTCGCTGCGCAAACGACCGGGTGATCCCGCCCGAGTATCAAGCCGACATGGTTGCCGACTGGCCCCGCGCTCAGGTCCACCACATGGACGTGTCGCACTCGCCCTTCTTTGCCGATCCAAACGGGTTGGCAAATGTGATAACGCAGATCGCAAAAGACATGTAATGTACACTTCTCACACAGAAAGCTAAGCGCGGTGCTTTCCCTTTTGTAAGGCCACGGCTAGGGTTCGCCGATTCAACTTGAGACCCAATACTGATGCGCCTGCCAATCCTATTCATTCTGACAACCGTAATGATCGACGCCATGGGTGTTGGCCTGATCATGCCGATCATGCCGGGCCTTATCGTTGAGGTACAGGGCGGAACTTTGGCTGACGCCGCACTGTGGGGCGGTATCCTCGCAACCGCCTTTGCAGTGATGCAGTTTCTGTTCAGCCCCGTTCTCGGTGGGTTATCAGATGCATATGGCCGACGCCCGGTTTTGCTCTTGTCGCTGTTTATCATGGTGCTGGATTACTTGGTGATGGCTCTCGCAGGGTCGCTCTGGCTGCTACTGTTGGGGCGCATAGTTGGCGGCATCACTGCCGCAACCCATGGCACCGCAGGCGCCTACATGGCCGATATCTCCAAATCGACCGAAAAGGCCGCGAACTTCGGCCTTCTTGGTGCAGCATTTGGCGTTGGCTTTATCCTAGGCCCCCTCATCGGCGGCCTACTCGGGGAACTTGGCACCCGCGCACCATTCTATGCAGCGGCAGTACTGGCGGCGCTAAACTTCGTGCTGGGCTGGTTCGTGATGAAGGAAACAGTCACCGAGGAAAACCGCCGCCCCTTTGACTGGCGCCGAGCACATCCCTTTGGCGCGTTTCGCACAATGGCCCGCATTCCGGGCATCCAGCGACTGCTGTGGGTCTACTTCCTCTACTCCGTAGCGATCTACGTCTATCCAGCCATCTGGGCCTACTTTGCCGAAGAGCGTTTTGACTGGTCCCCTCAGACGATAGGAATCTCGCTAGCGATATTCGGCCTGACCATGGCCCTTGTCCAAGGCGGCGCATTGCGCCATGTGGTCCGTAAGTTTGGTGAACGCAAGACTGTGATCTTTGGACAGCTCTTTGACTTCGTCGGCTTTTCATTTCTGGCCTTTATCACCAGCGGCACCTTCGCCTTAATCCTGACCCCTGTCGCGGCCCTTGGCGGCGTCGTGACACCGGCGCTACAGGCGATCATGTCAAAATCGGTGCCCGACAACCAGCAGGGCGAACTTCAGGGCGTGATGTCATCGGTTCAGGCTCTGTCGATGATCATCTCTCCGATGCTCATGGCCTCTGTGTTTGCCCAGTTCAGCCGCGCTGATGCGCCGATTTACCTGCCGGGCGCACCTTTCCTTGTGGCACTGGCATTGATGTTCATAGGCCTGATGATCTTTCTGCGCACCCGAAACTCCGTCACGTAAGAACACCTGCCAAATGAAGGTTTGACCCTTGCGACAACCGGTGATCACAGTCACCGTGAGACGAGCAAAGCGAGGGGATTTCAATGCAAACCATCAAAGCAGCCGTCTGCCACGAATTTGGCGCTCCCTTGGTCATCGAGGATGTCCAACTTGCAGATCCCAACATGGGCGAGGTCGAGGTAACACTCGAGGCGGTTGCCATCTGCCACAGCGACATCTCATACGCCGAAGGCGCCTGGGGCGGCCACCTGCCCGCCGTCTACGGCCACGAGGCCGCCGGAACAGTCACTAAGTTGGGCGATGGCGTATCCAGCTTTACCGTGGGTGACTCGGTAGTGGTGACCCTGATCCGCGCCTGTGGCAACTGTCCCAACTGCGCCGGTGGCCAGCCAACCATTTGCGAAACAAGCTATGACACCGAGAACGGCCCGCTGACGACGACAGATAACAAACCACTGGAACAGGCCATGGCCTGTGGCGCTTTCGCCGAAAAGGTGGTGGTGGACCAACGCCAGATCGTCAAAATCCCCGATAACATTGAAAAAGATGTCGCCTCGCTTGTGTCCTGCGGCGTTATCACAGGCGTCGGTGCGGTCGTGAATGCAGCCCAGCTGCGCCCCGGTCAGGACGTGGTGGTGATCGGCGCAGGCGGCGTTGGCCTGAATGCGATCCAGGGCGCCCGAATTGCTGGCGCACGCCGCATTGTTGCCGTGGATATGAGCGAAGAAAAACTGGCCATCGCCAAAGAGTTCGGCGCCACCCACGGCGTGCTAGCCACGCTAGATAAACCTTGGCGCGCCGCCCACAAGGCGCTTGGACGACGCGGAGCAGACGCCGTTCTGATCACCGTCGGTGCCATACCAGCCTACGATCAAGCGCCGCGCTATCTAGCCCCCGGCGGCAAGGCAATCATGATTGGCATGCCGCATTCAGGTGCCACGGCCAGCTATGAACCTGTCATGCTCGCAGCCGTTGGCCAGGGGCTGATCGGGTCAAAAATGGGTGACGTAGTTATCCAGCGTGACATCCCTTGGATGATCGACCTGTACAGCCAAGGGCGGCTGAAACTGGACGAACTGATTTCGGCCCGGTGGAGACTGGATCAAATCAACGAGGCAATTGCCGATACCAAAACCGGCAGCGCCAAACGCAATGTGATCCTGTTCAAAGGATAAGCCCCTGTACTCAGGAGATCGCTCATGAAGCTGCAAGACCTCGACGTGATCGTCACCGCGCCCCCTGCCCCCGGCTGGGGAGGGCGCTACTGGATACTTATCAAGCTGACCACCGACACAGGCATTACCGGGTGGGGCGAATGCTACGCAGCCTCGGTCGGACCAGAGGCGATGACCCATGTCATTCGCGATGTGTTTGAACGTCATATGGCTGATGAAAACCCGGAAAACATCGAGCTGATGTTCCGGCGCGCCTATTCCTCTGGCTTCACTCAACGCCCCGACCTGACGGTCATGGGGGCATTCTCGGGTCTCGAAATCGCCTGTTGGGATATCCTGGGCAAGGACCGCGACCGGCCCGTCCACGCCTTGATCGGTGGGCGCATGAATGACCGCATTCGCGCCTACACCTACCTTTACCCGTTACCCGAACACGACATCGACAGTTTTTGGACATCACCGGAAATGGCCGCCAAAAGCGCAGCTGAAATGGTCCGACAGGGCTACACAGCAGTCAAATTCGACCCCGCAGGCCCCTACACCCTTCGCGGCGGTCACATGCCAGCGATGAACGATATTTCGATGTCCGTGGCGTTTTGTAAATCAATCCGAAAGGCCGTGGGCAACAAGGCCGACCTATTGTTTGGCACCCATGGCCAATTCACCACTGCCGGGGCCATCCGTCTGGGGCAGGCTCTGGAACCATACTCTCCCCTCTGGTTCGAGGAACCAGTACCGCCGGACAGTCCTTCTGAGATGGCCAAAGTCGCGCAGGCCGTGCGCATCCCCGTCGCCACCGGCGAACGGCTGACAACAAAGGGCGAATTTGCCGCTGTTTTGCAAACCGGCGCGGCCACCATACTGCAACCTGCCTTGGGTCGTTCCGGCGGCATTTGGGAGACCAAGAAAATCGCCGCAATCGCCGAGGTCTACAACGCGCAGATGGCGCCTCATCTGTATGCAGGGCCGATTGAGTGGGCCGCGAACATCCAATTGGCCGCCTCAATCCCAAATATCCTAATGGCCGAAACCATAGAAACCCCATTTCATGATGCACTGATCAAAGGGGCAATCCGGGTTGAAAACGGATTTGTCACGCCGCCCATAACAGCCGGCCTTGGTATCGAAGTAGACGAAGCCCTAGCCCGAGCACATCCCTTCACCGGCACAGACCTACACCTCAACATGCAGGAAGCCCCCTGTGACTACGTGACCCCAAACAACTTCGCCGGAGGTTCACCACCTCTAAACGCGCCCACATAAAGCAAACCAGCCAAGCTCTCCCGCGCCCACGCGGACCATCGGCGTTGCCGATCGTCCTTGCGGTCTTGGGCCGGGCGCCGCGCCTTTGGCGCGGCGCCCGGCCCAGCCAGAGGTGAGCTTCCGTCAGGAAGCCGCAAATGGGCGGAAATACCTTA
>NZ_QHLQ01000013.1:40328-134036 GCF_011813015.1 Parasedimentitalea denitrificans
TAGTGACTGTGCTGCCTGATCAGTTCGACACGTAACCGGCAACAACCTGCAGCAACTTGAATGCGGTTGCCGCGTCGTTTTCTACCACGGCAAAGAACTCTTCTTCACCGATACGAAGACAGGTCAGATCCGTCTGCGCCACCATGCTCAGCGACCGTGGTTCCTTGCGGATAAGACCCAATTCGCCCACCAAGCGGCCAGACCCAACGCTGGCGATCAGCCGGTCTTCTTGCCCTTCAACAGGTAGGTACAAACCGGCCTCACCCTCAAGGATCATATAGGCACCGTCACTTGCATCATCGTCTTTCAGAAAGACCACGTCTCCAGCCTCAGCGTGATACCAACGCGCCCCAAAGGCCAGCAGGCGCAGCTGACGACGGTTCAGCCCCGAGAATAGGGCTGTCTGCTCCAGCGCCCGGAGTTTACGGCCCAAGTCAGCACTGGCAGCGCCGTCTTCCACAGCCGCCTGCTCTGCCTCGTCACTGACAAGCCGCCCCTGTCTCAACTCATAGTGAACATCAAACACCTCAGGGTTTTCAAAGCTGTCACCCAGATAGATCAGCGTGGTGTCCGGCAGCAGCTTGCGTAGATTTTTGTGCACAGAAACGCGGGTTTCCATATCATAGCTGGCCATCGCCGAGTCCATGATCAGAATATTCGGTCGCTTAATCGTGGCCCGCGAAAAGGCCAACGGTTCAGCAAAACTAGCGGCAAGTCCTTGACCACCCAAAGCAATCGGCAGTTCAAAGATCAGCTCGACCACCAGATCGCGTACCCCGTTCTGCACCAGCAACTCGGATACCAGCTTGCGCAATTCGTCGCCCTTGGCGCCGGCCAGGTCTGACACTTTACCAAACAGGGCATTTTCCAGAACCGTAAAGCCGGGCGCAAACTCATCAATGCTCAGCGGTACAAACAAATCACCCAGCGTCGCCATCAACCGAGTCGAGTGGCTTTGCCTGAACTCCAGAATCCGACCCTGCATTTCCTCGCTAAAGGCCGGGCCGATCTGCTCTGCCGAAATCCGGAACGGAACGATCAACAACTGCGCCAGTTCTTTTTGATCCAACACATCCGCACCGCTGGACCGTGTCTTTTCTACCAACGACAGCGCCACTTCATAGGCCGATGGCTCTAGCCCGAGTTTGCGAAACAGGGGGTGATCCGTGCCATCCAGCCCAAAGATCTGACGCAACATATCAACAACGTCTTGCGTCAGCGCCACTAGGTCTTCGTCAAGGTTCAGTTCTTTGATCAGATTCAGGAAATCAGTCTGCTCTGCCAAAACCGCTTCGGTAATTGGCGTATGTGGCGTTGCATACAATAGGTTTTCGGCCACTGGCAGCGCCGGATTATATTCGTCCGGCTTCAAAAAAAACGCGTGCTGGCGCAACCCGGCATCCCGCACCGCTTGTTGCACCTGACCGCGCAGCTTTACCAGATGGGCGGCCAATATGGGGTGGGTCTGGCCGTCAAATGTCTGCTCCATACCGCGCCGGAACAAAGCCGTTTCTGATCCAATGCCCTCAACCAGTCGCAACCACCAATCCCGCAGATCATCCTCGTTTGAGAACCCGGCCAACGACGGATCAAGCCAGGGCGCATCATAGGGATCAGGGCTGTTGCCAGCCTTTAATGCCTTTTGAAACTGATCGTTATCCTCGGCCTCTCCTGACGGTCGTGGCCGCATGGGCATCATGACGTTATCGCCAAAAGACCCCTGAAACAGGATCGGACGTGACGTTGCATGGCCAATCCGTGCCGCAATCACCGCCTGATGCAGTTTGGTCAAATCATGTCCCGCGACGGACACCACCCCCGCAGATGGCAGCAGTTCACGGGTTAAAAGTTCACCCATAGCGCGGCGGTCTTCCTCTGATGGCGCAGAAATTCCAACCACCTTGCCTGCAGGCAACCGCGCGCTCAGATCCTCTAGCACCAAATTTCCGTCAGCATCGCGGACATTGACATTGGTCAGGACAACGTCGCCCTCCAGCCGCACCAGCTCGTCTGGCTCGCCTTCCATCAGAGACTTGTCGATCATACCGGATGGCGCAAACCGTTCCATGATCACTTCCCAGCGAAGGCTCATGTCCTGGGTCTGGTTATAATAGGCCAGCAACTCTTTCCACGGCGACGCCAGGTCCTTGTATGCCGCCAGCGCTGCCACGAGCGCACCCAATGAAACCGATCCTTTCAATACAAGGAAACCGCCGATCGCATAGAACAAAAATGGTGTGAGCTGTGTGATGAAGTTGTTGATAAACTTCATGAAAAATTTCTTGTGGTAGATCTCTAGGCGGATATCATACAACCGCCCCAGACGCGCCGTGATAATCGCCATGCGATAGCGCCAGCCACCGTTGATCCGCAACGTCGAGGCACCAGCAGCACTTTCGCCGATCTCGGATGCCAAGGCGCGAACTTGCTTGATACGTTTTTTGTTCAACAGGTTGATGCGCCGTTGCAGCATCGGGATCAACCAACCCTGCAAAGGGATCAGCGCAACCGCCGCCAGACCAAACCAGACGTTTTGCAAAAACAGGAACGACAAGATGGTAATCATCTGCCCGGCCTGCAGCACAGGCTGGCTGATTGCATCCCCCATCAGACCGCCCATAGGCTCACTTTCGGCGGTGACCATCGACACCAGCTCGCCCTGACTGACCCGTTCGAAATAAGGCTGCGGAAAGCGAAGAACGCGCGCAATCAACTGATAGCGAAACCGACGTAACATCCGCTCGGCCAAGATCCCCTTCATGGTGTTGATGCGCATCTTCATCAGACCATGCGCCGTCACAGACAGCAAAAAACCACCGCAAAGCAGCCACAAGAATGTCAACTGATCCACCGAGTAGCCAAACACATCGATGGAGGATGTCTGCGCGCCAATGGCGTCGTTGATTATGCGCTTGGGTAATTCAAGCGTCAGGAACAACAGCGGGAAGAGCGTGGTAGTAACCAGCAGTAAAATCAGCTGATCACGTTTGGAATACTTCCAGATGAAACGAAAAAGAGAGCGTTCGATGGAAAGCCTCCAGTGTGACAAGGGCAAATTAATGTAACCTAATGCCTAGCGCGGTTCCACAGTCGCAGGCAATGGTTTAGCAACAGATGTCCGTTGCGGAAGTTATTTAACATGCGATTGCCTGTCGCGAAAAAATCCGTAAGCTCCCCTTACGCGTGATTGATAGGAGCTCACATTTTGCCGGAATATGTCGGATCTGTTCTGCTGCTGCTCGGCTTGCTGCAGCTGAAACACATGTTTGCTGATTTCTATATGCAGACGCCCAAAATGCTATGTGGACGAGGCGAGTACTTTCACATGGGTCGGGCTCAGCACGCCGGGATACATGCGTTGGGATCTGTACTGGTTTTCCTGCTTTTCCAAGCTCCTGTGCCATTCATATTGGTACTATGCGTGTTGGAATGGTTTGTTCATTTCAATATCGACTACTGCAAGGCAAGCTATTCCGACGCAAAGCAACTGATGCCGAATATGGCAGGGTTCTGGCGCGCGGTAGGAACAGATCAGGCTCTGCACCATTTCACATATCTGGCGATGGTATGGGCCTGGATGGAATACGCGGTTTTGTGATCGCAGCGGCCACTTGCATCGGCACCTACAGAATATAGCCGACCCGTTGGGGCTCTGCCCCAAACCCCGGGATATTTTTAGCCAGATGAAAGCGGATTCTTCTCAGGGAAGCACGGGCTGGTTTTGTTTTAGCGTGCGAAGAACCAAATTTGTCTGAGCACTCGCCACTGCAGACAGGCGAAACAAAAACTGTTCCAGAAAACGGTTATATGCATCCAGATCGGGGGCCAGCACCCTTAGGTGATAGTCTGCTTGACCTGTGGTGGCATAACATTCCTGAACCAGCGGGCTGCTCTCTATCCCTGAGATAAACTCATCCAGCTTGTCCGGGTCGTGGCGGGTTAGGTGAACGTGCACAATCGCCTGAAACCCCAGCCCCATTGCCGAAGGGTTCACAATCGCGCCGTAGCGCTCAATCACACCGGCGGCTTCAAGCGCGCGCACCCGTCGCCACAGGGCCGAGGCTGACATGCCGACGGCCTCGGCCAGATCCGCATTCGACATGCGTGCATCTTGTTGCAGCAACGTCAGAATTTTTCGGTCACGATCATCGATCACCATAATCTGAAATTTCACTCCGGAAGCGACCTGATTAATGGTCAATTAATTCTACATTTCATTGCAGAACAGATAATCTGGCAAAAATATCCACGCAATACGGTTTATTCTTTCGGCAAGTACAAACGCGCGTAAGAGATGTCCCAATGACCCAGCAAAGCCACGAGTTTCGCAGCTACCAGCTTGATGACCGATACAAACTGAACAAAGGTCGGGTATTTTTAACCGGCACCCAGGCGCTGGCCCGCGTCATGCTGGATCAGGCGCGGCGTGACCGCGAGGCCGGAATGAATACGGCCGGTTTTGTTTCGGGCTATCGCGGCTCCCCATTGGGTGGCGTTGATCTTGAGTTCTGGCGTTCCAAAGTCCGGATGGAGGAAAACAACGTCACATTTATGCCCGCCGTGAACGAAGATTTGGGTGCCACCGCAGTTCTGGGCGCCCAACAGGCCATTCTGGACCCGCATTGCGAGGTCGAGGGCGTGTTTTCCATGTGGTACGGCAAAGGCCCCGGCGTCGACCGTTCAGGCGATGCGCTGAAACACGGTAACGCCTATGGCTCCTCGGCCAAGGGCGGCGTGCTGGTGGTGGCAGGCGATGACCACGGCTGTGTCAGTTCATCTATGCCGCACCAGTCCGACGTGGCATTCATGTCGTGGTTCATGCCGGTGCTAAACCCGGCCACCGTAGAAGAGTTCCTGACCTATGGCGAATACGGCTTTGCCCTGTCGCGCCACTCGGGCACCTGGGTTGGGTTCAAGGCGGTGTCGGAAACCGTGGAAAGTGCGCGCTCGGTCGAACTGCAACCTGACCGCCAGTTCACCCTGCCCGACCTGCCTGACTACCCTGGTGGCCTACACGTGCGCCGTGCCGACCTGCCCAGCCCCGAGATTGAAACCCGCATTCAGGCCAAACTGCGGGCCGTGCGTGCCTTTGCCGAGGCCAACCCGATTGACCACCGCGTCTATGACATCGAGGACGCCAAATTTGGCTTTGTCACCACCGGCAAGGGCCATCTGGACCTGATGGAGGCGCTGCGCCTGCTGGGATTGGACGAGAACGCCTGCCGTCGGCTGGGCATCGACATCTACAAGGTTGGCATGGTCTGGCCCCTAGCCCGCCGCAACGCCCTGCGCTTTGTTAATGGCAAGAAAGAGGTGCTGGTTGTCGAAGAAAAACGCGGCATCATTGAAAGCCAGTTTAAGGAATATTTCTATGACTGGCCCGGCAACAAACCAGAGAAAATGGTTGGCAAATACGACAGCCATGGTGAGCCTCTGATCCCCTGGACCGGCGAGCTGAGCCCACTGCAACTGGCCCCCATCGTCGCCGCCCGCCTGCATGCCTTCTTCCCTGAACAAGGCCTGCCCGCCAAAGCGTTGACCGAACAGCCCCCCAAGCTGTTGAATGTGCCAGGTGCCGCCCGCACGCCGTATTTCTGTTCGGGCTGCCCGCACAACACCTCGACCAAATTGCCCGAGGGCAGCAAGGCCAAATCCGGCATCGGCTGCCACGTCATGGCCAGCTGGATGGATCGCGAAACCGAAGGCTATGCCCAAATGGGCGGCGAAGGGGTGCCCTGGACGGCCACCTCCAAGTTCAACGGCAACAAGCATATCTTTCAGAATCTGGGTGAAGGCACATGGTATCATTCCGGCAGCCTTGCAATCCGGCAGGCGGTCGCGGCCAAAACCAATATCACCTACAAGATCCTGTATAACGATGCCGTCGCCATGACTGGCGGCCAGCCGGTGGATGGCCCGGTCAGCGTCAGCGGCATCGCCCAGACCTGCCGTGCCGAAGGGGTGCAGCGGATCGCACTGGTGTCTGACGACATCGGCAAATTCCGCCATGGTGATTTCCCATCTGGCACCACCTTCCACGACCGCGCCGAACTGGACACGTTGCAACGTGAGCTGCGCGAGATCCCCGGTGTCACGGTGCTGATCTACGAGCAAACCTGCGCCACCGAAAAACGCCGCCGCCGCAAGCGCGGCACCATGGAAGACCCAAAACGCTTTGCCATCATCAACGATCTGGTCTGCGAGGGCTGCGGCGATTGCTCTGTGGAATCCAACTGTCTGAGTGTTGAGCCCAAAGAGACCCCCTTTGGCCGCAAGCGCAAGATCAACCTGTCCTCCTGCAACAAGGATTTCTCCTGCCTCAACGGCTTCTGTCCCAGCTTTGTCACCGTCGAGGGCGCAACCCGGCGCAAGAAACAACCCGCCGGTCTGGATGCAATGAAGCTTGTGGCCGATCTGCCGCAACCGCAGGTGCCAACGCTTAGCAAGCCCTTTGACCTGCTGGTCACCGGCGTTGGCGGCACTGGCGTTGTTACAGTTGGCGCATTGATCACCATGGCCGCACATATCGAAGGCAAAGGCTCCAGTGTGCTCGACTTTACCGGCTTTGCGCAGAAATTTGGCACGGTGCTCAGCTACATCCGCCTGTCCGCCAAACCGGATCAGGTGAACCAGGTCCGCATCGACAACGGCGGCGCGGATGCGGTGATTGGTTGCGACGTTGTGGTTAGCTCCGCGCCTAAGGCCTCAGCCCATTACAATGCCGACACCCGCATCGTGCTGAACCACGCCGAGATGCCAACTGGCGATCTGGTCCTGCGCCGCGATGCCGACTTGATGACCGACGCCCGCACAGCTGCGATTGCCAGCGTGGTTGGCATCGACAATCTGACCGGTTTCAACGCCAACGCCGCCGCCGAGGCCCTGCTGGGCGATGCGGTTCTGGCCAATGTGATGATGCTGGGCTTTGCCTGGCAGCAGGGGTTGGTCCCTGTCAGCACCGACGCGCTGGATCAGGCCATCGTGTTGAACGGCGTTGCCATCGACAAGAACCGCCTTGCCTTTGCCATCGGGCGTGCCATGGCCGTGAACCCCGAACTGGTCAGCGACCATTACGAGGAAACACCAGAAGACGAAGAAACCTTGGACGATATCATCGCCCGACGGGTCAGCTTTCTGACCGGCTATCAGGATGTGGACTATGCAAAACGCTACACCCAGACCCTGTCCAAGTTCCGCCAGTCTCTGCCCGAGGATGTTACCGAAGAGCTGACGACAGCCGCTGCCAAGTCACTGTTCAAACTGATGGCCTACAAGGATGAATTCGAAGTGGCGAGGCTCATGACAAACGCTGCCTTTGCCCGTCAGGTCGAGGGGGAATTCGAAGGCGACTACACGGTGAAATACCATTTGGCCCCACCGCTGCTAAGCCACCGCAAAGACACTCGCGGCCGTCCACTCAAACGTGCCTACGGCCCGTGGCTGAAACCGGTGCTTGGGTATCTGGCCAAATGCAAACGCTGGCGCGACAGTCGTTTCAACATCTTCGCCTACCACGCCGAAACCAAGATGCACCGCAATCTGCTAAGTTGGTTTGAGACGACACTGGATCAAGTCGCAACTGGTTTTAGCAAGGAGAAACACGATAGCTGCCTTTCCATCCTGACCGCACCGATGGAGATCCGCGGCTATGGGCCTGTCAGACTGCAGGCCGCCGAGAAAGTACTGAAGGCCGCCAATGCAGAGCTGGCTAGTTTGAAATAGGAAATCCTGATCGGCTCTGAACTAAGGCAGCAGATGTTAGCATAGCAGTGATTTGTATTTGTCATCGAGTCCGGCGGCAACGCCGGGCCGCGCCTGACCTTCCCCCCGGGAAGGCGCTTTCGCACCTCCCAAGGTCAGGCACACCCCTTGCTCAAATAACCGGCAGTTCCTAAACGTCCCAGAACCGTCCCGAATATTCAGCAAACTCTTCCAATTCCCTGGGCTGGGGCTCTTGCCCGGTGAACACTTTCAGGTACTCCGGCGTCATGCCCAATCGGTAACTACCGCTTTCGTTCAACCCCGCCATGTCATAGCCAAGCTGCATGTAATACAGCGCCTTGGCACGGGCCACGGCCTCTACCTCGGGAAAATCATAGCGTTGAAACATCTGGGTCAGCGCCTCAACCCGACGCGCATCAGACTGGTCCAACACGGTACGCACAGGCCCCGACCGCCGGGCCCAGTCCCGCACTGCAAAATCCAGCGCCGTATTGAACAATTCAGGGTTCGCAGAACAACGCCAAACGTTCAGAACTGCCGCCGTTATCGTCTCGGCGGAAGTGCCCGCTTGCCCCACAAGCCCTGCAGTGTTGGTTTGCTCCCAGGTTTTCAGCAAAGCATCCAACAGATCCTGACGTGATTTGAAATACCAATAGAACGAAGACCTCGAAACACCCATGCGCTCGGCCAATGCCAGCACCTTGACCTGTTCCACCCCGTCCGAAATCAGCACATCCATTGCGACATTCAGCCAGTCCTCTCGGGTGACTTTGATGTTGCCAACCAACGGTTCCGCCATGGGATCATCGCGGTGCAGGATAGGTTTCTGTGGCATTGGGCTTCTTTCTTATTGTTCTATGTTCTTATCACCGTATCCAAGCGCAGTTCGTTTTCACAACTGCGCACTGGGGCGCGCCTTGATCGCTGCATGCCAAGCCTGACTGGCGGCATTTTCCTCTGGGATACGTTTTTTGATAACCCGTGCAAACTCAACAAAAACAAAGGCTGTGATATCCGCCAGAGTAAATCCATCGGTCGCCAGAAATGGACTGACCTGCAGCCTCTCTTCTAACAGCTCAAAAAACCGATCGGTCCGATCCAATCCACGGGTCGCCAGTTCTGGCACCTGAGCATAACCAACCGGGCCGGGAATAGCACGGTTTTCAAAGGCAGGATGTGTATTGCGCAGCGCCTCAGCAATGGGCACCCCGCCTTGTTGCTCGACAATGGCATTCCACATCAACACCAGCCCCTTTTCCTCAGGCGTGCGCCCCATCAATGGCGGCTCGGGCTGCAAGGCCTCTAGATAACCTGCAATGCCAAGGTTTTCGGTTAAAACTGTCCCATCATCTGTCACCAAGACCGGAACCATCGCCTGCGGGTTCACTGCCTTGAACGCGTCACTCAGCTGCTCTCCTTTGGCAATCGAAATATCCTGACTTTCAATCTCCAGCCCCTTTTCCGCGATAAACATCCGTGCCCGTCGCGGGTTGGGCGCGGTGGAACAGTCATAAAACTTCATTCAACAATTCCTTATCGCTAACCAATTAAACGCAGATTAGGCCCAGCGCACCGGACACGTCCACCCCACAGCGCGATGATTGTCGCAAGCCTTTGAATTTGAGTGTTTTCAGCAAAAAGAAGCCCTAGCGGTGTGTAGCCCCCTGTTTCTTTTTGCCCCAAATACTCACCGCATAACGTCGCCGCGCGGGACAGGCTGGCAACTGGGGCGTTGCGCACCCAGCGTTCGCCCCTGTAACGCCAAGTTCTCTTTTCCAGGGCAAAACATGTCCGATCGCGATCACCGCCGGGCCTGACATCCCCGGCACTTGGAACAGGGCCCCATCAAGACTGGGGCGCGCAGAGACAACGTTTAGCACGCGGGGTTTGATCCCCGTCCGCTTCCGCTTTGGCGGTACCGCCTCTCTCTACTAAATTGAGTACTTTACATCATCTTCTGACCGACACTGGCAGGATAGAACGCTTGCCAGAGCCTAACCCTATGGTGCTTGCCATATGGGCTCCAGTGGCGTGTTCTGCTCAAATAAGCGTGAAATCACATGTGACTTTGTGGTTTTACTGTGTCGCATCAACGATTTCCGTGTTTCCAATCAGGTGCATCTAGTAATTGGGTTTGACTAGACAGGTCTGGTCACGCGATGGTGGCAAAAAATAAGGGAGAGAATAATGACAGCGGCACCAAAGCTGGTTGGGTGGACCTGAATGCGGCCTTTGCTGTCAGTAGACAATCTCAGCATTGGATTTGGCACTGGGACCCCGGTGGTCAGCAATGTCAGTTTTGAGGTGCAACCCGGTGAAACCCTAGCCCTTGTCGGGGAAAGTGGGTCTGGCAAAACAGTCACCTGCCGATCTGTTTTGCGGATCCTTCCCCGCGCTGCACGTATCCGTTCTGGCACCATCCGACTAAACGGAAGCAACGGGTCCAAAGAGCTGACCTCCCTCAGCGAACGCCAGATGCGAAATGTGCGCGGCAATGCGATCTCGATGATCTTCCAAGAACCGATGCATTCGCTGTCACCGCTGCACCGGATCGGCAACCAAATCTCCGAGGTCCTGTGGCTTCACGGCCGCATGCGCGAACCTGCCGCGCGCAAAATCGTGCTCGAGTGTTTTGAACGGGTCGGGTTCCCCGATCCTGAACGGGCCTACGACTCCTACCCCTTTGAACTGTCCGGCGGCATGCGCCAACGGGCGATGATCGCAATGGCGATGGTAGCCAAACCCGACCTACTGATTGCCGATGAGCCAACCACCGCACTGGATGTCACAACCCAAGCGCAGGTGCTGGGGCTGATGAAAGAATTGCAGCGCGATACCGGCATGGCGATGATCCTAGTCACCCATGATTTGGGCGTTGTGGCCAATATGGCCGAACAGGTGGTGGTCATGCACAAGGGGCGCGTGATGGAGGCTGGCCCAGCCGAACCACTACTGCGATCACCGGCCCATGCCTACACTCAACAGCTATTCGACGCAGCGCCAGCCATTCCGGCACACCCGCAACTCGCGCCGGAACTGCCGCAGGATGATCTGATCCTGCAAATGAAATCCGTCTCCAAGACCTATTCGATGCGGGCGGGCAAGTCGTGGCAACCTGAAACCAAAATCCATGCCTGCCGAGGCATCGACTTTTCACTGCAACGCGGCAAGACCCTTGCAATTGTTGGCGAAAGCGGCTCAGGCAAAACCACTGCTGCACGTATCGCCCTGGGCGCTGAATTACCCGACGAGGGCGGCGAAGTACTATTCCGCGCCACTCCGCAATCAAATCCAATCGCAGTCCATCAAATGTCTCGTGCTGCCCGCACCGCGTTCCAGCGCGAGGCGCAGATGGTGTTTCAGGACCCCTATTCCTCGCTTTCACCAAGAATGCGGATTCTGGATGCGCTGTGCGAACCGCTTGAGATTCATGGCATCGGTTCCAAGAGCGATCGCCGTGATCGGGCCGAAAAAATGCTGAAACTGGTTGGCCTCGGGCCAGACATGCTGCTGCGCTATCCACACGCCTTTTCCGGCGGTCAGCGGCAACGGCTGTCGATTGCCCGCTCCCTGATGCTGGACCCATCGCTTATTGTCTGCGACGAACCCACCTCGGCGTTGGATGTCTCGGTGCAGGAGCAAATCCTGCGCCTGCTGGAAGAAATCCAAGAGCGCGAGAACCTATCCTACCTGTTTATCAGCCATGACCTTGCAGTGGTCGCACGCATTGCCGACGAAGTGGCCGTGATGCGTGCTGGTCTGGTTGTCGAACAAGCCCCCCCAGACACTCTATTTTACAACCCCAAGCATCCCTACACCAAGGCATTGATTGCGGCTCAGCCAGAGCCAGACATCGACCGGCCGATCGATCTAAAGCTGGTCGCATCAGGCGCTGGCTCTCCGAGCAGCTGGCCCGAGGATTTTCGTTTCTCCGACTCCATGATACCGTCACTGGTGCAAGTGGAACCAGGACATAAGGTACGTTGCCATGTTTAAGACCCCAAAACAGATATTATCACTGTCCATAGCAGTGCTATTGACGCCCCTTGCAGCAATTTCATCGCCAACGGTGCAGGAAAGTACATTCTGGCAGGCAGAGGTTGAGGCAGGCAATCTGCCACCCGCCGCCGAGCGCCTTCCTGATGTTCCGTTGACCGTCGATCTGGCAGCCCGCGGCCGTGAACCCGGCGTACAGGGCGGCACCCTGAACACCATGATCACCCGCTCTAAGGACATCCGCCAGATGGTTGTCTACGGCTACAGCCGGTTGATTGGATATGACGCGGACTACGAACTGCGGCCTGACATTCTGATGTCGTTTGAAAACCAGGAAAATCGCCGTTTCACTTTGAACCTGCGTCCTGGGCACAAATGGTCGAATGGCGATCCGTTTACCTCGGGTGACTTTAGATACTGGTGGGAAGACGTTGCCAACAACGAGTTGCTGAACCCAACCGGCCCACCCGATTTTCTGCGGGTCGAAGGCGAACTGCCCAGCGTTAGCTTTCCGGACCCGCAAACCGTCATCTATGAATGGTCCCATCCGAACCCTGATTTTCTGCAGAGCCTGGCACAGGCGCGACCTCCGTTCATCTTTCGCCCAGCTGAGTTCCTGAAAAAGTATCACATTAAATACGCGAACCCCGAAGACCTCGCCTTTGAGGTCAACGATGCACGGGTCAAAAGCTGGGCAGCCCTGCACAATAAACGCGACAACATGTACAAGTTCGACAATCACGAACTGCCGACACTGCAGCCCTGGATCAACTCCACGTCCGGCAAAAAGATCCGTCACCTGTTTGTGCGCAATCCCTACTACCACCGCATCGACGAGAACGGCGTGCAACTGCCCTATATCGACGTTGTCGAGATGGAGATCGTCTCGGGCGGGCTGGTCGCAGCCAAATCCAACGCAGGCCAGGTCGATTTACAGGCCCGTGGCCTCGGCTTTCGCGACATTCCGATCCTGCGCAAGGGCGAAGCCGACGGCGGCAACTACGAAACATATCTGTGGAGCACAGGCACTGCTTCGCAGATCGCCATCTACCCAAACCTGAACGTCAACGACGATGTCTGGCGCGGACTGCTGCGCGACGTCCGCGTACGCCGTGCGCTCTCGGTTGCCATCAACCGCGCCGCCATCAACAAGGCGCTCTATTTCAAACTGGCTAAACCCGGCGCGATGTCCGTGCTCGAAGCCAGTCCTTTCTTTGATCAAGAGTTGCGTGATGCATGGGCGAGTTTTGACCCCGATCTGGCCAATGAACTGCTCGACGCTGCGGGGCTTGTCCAAAAGGACAGATACGGTATCCGTAAACTGCCTGATGGCCGCCCCATGGAACTGGTGATCGAAACCGCCGGTGAACGCCAAGAGGTCGAAAACGCACTGCAGATCATCACCGATGACTGGCGTGATGTCGGCGTCAAACTGATAATGCGACCACTTGATCGTGATATCCTGCGCAACCGGGTTTTCTCTGGCACCTCCATGGCCTCGGTTTGGTTTGGCTGGGACAACGGCTTGCCCCGCGCCTATACCTCGCCCGCCTATCTCGCTCCGACGGATCAGGTCTTCTTGGCTTGGCCTAAATGGGGTCAATTCCACCAAACAAGCGGCGCAGCCGGCGAAGCCCCCGACCTGCCAGAAGCACAGCGGCTGATGGAGCTGGTAAAGAATTGGGAACGTGCCACCTCAGATGCGGAACGCACAGCAGCCTGGACAGAAATGCTGAAAATCCACGCTGACCAAGTCTACGGCATCGGCATCCTTGCCGGCGCTCCGCAACCCGTCGTGGTCAACAAGAACCTGCGCAACGTCCCAACCAAAGGCATCTGGGCCTGGGATCCCGGCGCTCATTTTGGTGTCCACCGCCCGGATGAGTTCTATTTTGAAGGTGGTGACGGCTAATGGAGATCCTGCGCTACGCGATCTACCGATTTGGCACTATGTTGCTGACACTGCTGGTGGTTTCGGTGATGGTCTTTGCCATCATCAACCTGCCGCCGGGTGACTATCTTAGCAACCAGATCGCCGAGCTACGCGCCTCGGGGCAATCCGCTGGCGTCGCCAAGGCTGAATTTCTGCGCACCGAATACTCGCTCGACCGACCACTCTACCAACAGTACCTGATTTGGGTTGGCTTCATGCCCGGCCCCCATGGGTTTTCCGGCCTGATCCAAGGCAACTATGGCTGGTCGTTTGAGTTTGACCAACCGGTGGCTGACATCGTTGGCGACACCCTATGGCTGACCGTGCTGGTCAATCTTGCGGCTGTACTGTTCGTCTATCTTGTAGCGCTCCCTCTTGGCGTTATCGCGGCGGCGCGGTCGCGCACCTGGGTCGATTACACTTCGGCTTTCGTCGGCTATCTGGGC
Organism: Parasedimentitalea denitrificans; assembly: GCF_011813015.1. Taxonomy (GTDB): domain Bacteria; phylum Pseudomonadota; class Alphaproteobacteria; order Rhodobacterales; family Rhodobacteraceae; genus Parasedimentitalea; species Parasedimentitalea denitrificans. Next base: position 54,426 of record NZ_QHLQ01000013.1, read on the forward strand.
CTGGCCACACCCAACTTCCTGCTGGCCCTGATCCTGTTTTACTACGGCCACAAATACTTCGACCTGCCAATCGGCGGGTTGATGGACCCGATCTATGAAGGCGAACCAATGTCCGTGGACAAGGTCAAATCGATCCTGATCCATCTGATCGTACCCACTTTTGTCATCGGCACGTCCGGAGCGGCCGCAATGATGCAGCGCTTGCGTGCCAACCTGCTGGATGAGCTGGGCAAACCCTATGTTGAAACCGCCGTGGCCAAGGGCATGGCCCCAGCCCGCATGTTAACCAAATACCCGCTGCGCATGGCCTTTAACCCCTTTGTTGCCGACATCGGCAACCTGCTGCCCTCGATGGTCTCGGGTTCTGTTCTGGTTTCGGTCGTTCTGGGCCTGCAAACCATCGGCCCCACCCTGTTGACCGCACTGAAAACCCAAGACCTGTTCCTATCGGCCTTTGTCCTGATGTTCGTCGCCCTGCTAACGCTGATCGGCACTATGATCTCCGATGTTCTCTTGGTTCTGCTAGATCCCCGCATTCGCTATGAGGGGCGTGAGACATGACCCAGTTACCCGACGGCCGCTACCTCGACGACGCGCCCTTTGACGCCCAAGCCTCTTTGCAACAACTGGAAAGACGTGATCTGGATGCCCCCAACTGGGTACTGATCTGGCGTCAGTTCAAGACCCATAAATTGGGCCTGATCTCTGGCATCTTCCTGCTGTTCAGCTACCTGATGCTGCCCTTTGCCGGCTTCATCGCCCCCTACACCCCAAACGAGCGGCACCCCGACCACCTGTATTCGCCACCGCAATCGGTCAATTGGTACCACGAAGGCGAATTCATAGGCCCCTTTATCTACCCGATGACATCAGAGGCAAACCTAGAGACCTTCCAATGGGAATTTGTCCCCGACACCGACAACCCTGCCGCGCTTGAATTCTTCTGCGAGGGCAAGGAATACCGTCTGGCTGGGCTGATCCCTACTGACACCCATCTGTTCTGCGCGCCCGGTGACGCCACCATATTCCTATGGGGATCAGACCGGTTGGGCCGCGATGTGTTCAGCCGCATCCTGTATGGTGCGCAACTATCGCTCACCGTGGGCATCATCGGCATCACCGTGTCGTTCCTGCTGGGCATCTCCTTCGGCTCAATCGCCGGTTACTTTGGTGGTCGTATCGACTGGTGCATCAACCGAGTGATCGAAATCCTGCGTTCGCTACCAGAGCTGCCCCTGTGGCTGGCCCTGTCGGCTGCAGTGCCATCGAACTGGGGGCCGGTCGCGGTGTTCTTCATCATCTCGGTGATCCTTGGCATCCTCGATTGGCCCGGTTTGGCCAGATCGGTACGCGCCAAGTTCCTGAGCTTACGAGAAGAGGACTACGTCCGCGCCGCTGAAATGATGGGGGCGAAACCCGGTCGGGTGATCCGCAAGCACATGCTACCGAACTTCATGTCGCACCTGATCGCCTCGGCCACCCTGTCGATCCCGGCGATGATTCTTGGCGAAACGGCACTGTCCTTCCTTGGCCTCGGCCTGCGTGCACCGGCTGTCAGCTGGGGTGTGATGCTGAATGACGCCCAGAACTTGGCCTCGATCGAGATCTACCCCTGGACCGCAATCCCGATGCTGCCGATCATCATCGTGGTTCTGGCCTTCAACTTCCTTGGCGACGGGTTGCGCGACAGTCTTGACCCCTATCAGCATTGACCCAGCTCAGCGCCCTTCCTGATCCGGCGAGCTACCATGTCACCGGATCAGGCCAACGCCCCAGCGCCTTTGCGGTATCGGAGCTCGCCAATGCCTCCGTCGCGGCAGTTGGCGATCAACTGGCTGGATTGCTTCAGGCCCTGAACCTCACTCCAGACCGCCCCGCAGTCACCGTCAACCAACGCCTCGCCTCGCTGTGGTTCGGCTACAGCTTCCGCCCCACAGGATGGGAGATGCCTGACTTGTGGGATGCCATCGCGGGAGACTACCAGACTGCAGACGGTTGGATCCGCCTGCACACCAACCTGCCCCACCACCGCGCCGCTGCCCTACGGGTGCTGGCTTGTGACAACACCCGTGATGCCGTCGCAACCGCAGTCAGGACATGGCAAGGCGATGCCCTCGAAGCAGCCATTGTGGAACAAGGCGGCGTCGCCGCAGCCATGCGCAGCACAGCCCAATGGCTCGCCCACCTGCAGGGTCAGGCTGTCACAGCTGAACCTCTGATCGACTGGGTTGGCAGCCGAAAGATCACCCTACGCCACCGCCCCAAGGCAACCGCCGCACGCCCTCTCGCCGGTCTGCGCATCCTCGACCTGACCCGCGTTCTGGCTGGCCCCATCGCCACCCGCACCCTAGCCGGTTTCGGGGCCGAGGTCCTGCGCATTGATCCCCCCGGCTGGGACGAACCCGGCGTGATCCCGGATATCTCGCTCGGCAAACGCTGCGCCTATCTAGACCTGCACAACGCAAAAGACCGCATAACATTCGAAGCTCTGCTGTCGCAGGCCGATGTACTGGTACACGGCTACCGCCCCGGCGCGCTGGGTGGCTTGGGCTATGGCGCAGACACCCGCCGCCAACTGGCCCCCAACCTGATCGACGTCACCCTGAATGCCTATGGCTGGACCGGCCCTTGGTCCACGCGGCGTGGCTTTGACAGTCTGGTACAGATGAGCAGCGGCATTGCCGAGACCGGCCAACACTGGGCCAAGACAGATCGCCCCACCCCGCTGCCCGTGCAGGCGCTGGATCATGCCACTGGCTACCTGATGGCCGCCGCTGTTTTGTCTGCGCTGACAGCTGCAACGCAGGGTGAACCCGCCCCACAGGCCCGCCTGTCCCTTGCCCGCACAGCTGCCCTGCTGGGCCAGCTACGGAAAACCACCAGCGGCCCGGATATCACGACATCCAACGATACAGACTACAGCACATCGCCCGAGCACAGCGGCTGGGGCCCCGGCCAACGCCTGCTTCCACCACTGCATTTGTCATCAACCCAAATGCAATGGGATTTACCCGCGCAGCAATGTGGAAGTGATGTTGCTAAGTGGTCAGACTGACCGCCAAGGGCATCGCCTGACCTTTCGGCCGGGCGATGCAGACGGGGGTGAACCTACCGATCATCCCCACCGTTTGGGACGTCAATCATATCCTCATCAATCGCAGCCTGAACCGCTCCGGTCACCGCTTGTTTTTGGCTCTGGCTCAGATCATCGGCCTTGCCTTCGGCCAAACGCACAGTCACCTCACGATGGGCAAAGTGGATGCCTTCTCGCTCAAACAACTGACGGATTTCCTCGTAGACCTTCTTGCGCACCAACCACTGATCCCCCGGTTTGGTCATGAACTTGACCCGAATGATCATCGCAGAATCCTGCATCTCGATCACACCCTGCGATTTCAGCGGCTGGATAAAGTTGTCGCCGATCACCGGATCGTTCAGCAACTCCTTGCCCAACTTCTTGATCAGCTTGCGCACCTTTTCCACATCGGTGTCATAGGTCACCCGCAGCGGCAGTTTCATCATCACCCAGTCACGGGAATAGTTGGTCAGCACCCGGATTTCACCAAACGGAATGGTCTGCAACGCACCCAGATGGTGACGCAGCTGGAACGACCGAACCGAGATCTTCTCAACCGTGCCCTTCACATCGCCAATGTCGATATACTCACCCTTACGGAACGCATCATCCACCAAGAAAAACGCCCCCGAGAAGATATCGCGCACCAGTGTTTGCGAGCCAAAGCCAATGGCCAGACCAACAACACCAGCACCCGCAAACAGCGGGCTGACGTTGATGCCCAGCTCCATCAGAACAATCAGACCAATCGACACAACCACAACAGCCAAAATGGCCCCCCGGAACAGCGGCAACAGCGTTGCCAATCGGCTAGCCCCCGAGGCCCCGCCCTCATCTCCCGGCTGAGCTTCATCTGCATCAGGGGTTTCTTCGGCAATCTTACTGTCGATCCAGATCCGGAATAGGTGATAAACGATATAGCCGATGAACAGGATCGAGATTACATCTACAGCTCGTTCGGCCATCGAACCCGCCATCCAGTTCACATCTGGGTTCCAAATCCGGATCAGGGCAAATGAACCCACCACAAAGGCCAGAATACCCGCCACCCGGCGCGCCAGATCCTCAAATGTGGCCATCGGATGCACCGGACGCACCGGCAGAACGCCCTCGTCATCCAGCATCCCATCTAGGGCTTCAGCCTCGGCCAGATCCTCGTTCATCTGCTGCACCTGGCGGGACCGATCAAAGAAGCGTTCGATCACATAGTTGATGACGCCATAAACAATCAGGATCGACGTCAGCACCATATAGGTCCCAACCATCAATGGGATCGGAGCCTCGCGTTCCAGCACCAGATCAAAGGCCAGGTTCAGCCAACCAAACGCCATATAGGCCATCACCAGCGGGGCCCAAACTGTGCTCAGCCCCTGCACCAACCAGCTACACTCGGCCTTTTGCTTGCCAGCGCGGATCGCATTGGTAATGGCGCGGGCGTTGAACAGTACCATCGCCAGATTGCCGATGGTCGCGACCAAGGTCAGCACACCATGCACCAATGCATACAGGTTGTAGTTCAGTCCAAAGTCACCAACCCAAGTGGCAAATAGGATCGAACAAATATCATAGGTCGCCAAAATCGATGCCCAAAGAAACAGACGCTTGGCATCCCGATCCGAGAAAACAGGGATACGGTACTGGCTAAGATACGGGGACAGCACCATGCGCCACAGATCCGACGCCGTGCAAGCTAGAAAATAGGCGGTGTACACGGCTGTCACGGTAAACTTGACCGAGCTATCCTCGGTTGGTCCAAAGATTAAATAACCCGCCAACCCCGCAAAAATCATGGCAAAGATGGTGGCGCCCATCCCCATGGCAAACCGAAACACCAGAAATGGCATTTTTTCTCGATAGCCTACTGGCTCGGCTTTAACGCGCCCGACAACCAGACGCTTGGCTATCCGCTTGCCGTAGATCTCAATCGACAGCCACCGCCCAATCAACAGCAGAAGCACACTCCAGCCCAAGATTTCCACATAGGTCTGGATACGACCATCCGGGCTGGTCTGTTTCAGAATGTAGGCAACTTCGATTTTGGCATAGGGCAGTGCCGCCAACCGGCTCCGCAGTTCCTGGCGAAACTTGTCGACCTCAGATTGCGCCTGCATCAGCGCCGAAGGGCCACCCATCGTGTCGACCGGCTCCTTTGTCCCGTCGGTCTCAGCAAGCTCGGTTACCAGCTGTCCACGACCATCCAGAACGATAACGCCAACGCCACTGTCAGCCGCCTGTTCAATGGCTTTAGCCAGCGCCTCTGCGCCAGCACTGTCGCTCTCTTGCGCCGCCAATGAAGAGGCAATGGGCATCGCCAACATCAGCGCCAGAAGGCCACTCAACAAAAATCGATAAATCAGATGCATCATTTGAAAGAGGGTCCCCGCGTGTTTTCGCAAAATTACCGCAGCTGCTACAAGAGCGCAAACCCCATAAACACACGCAGTTTTGCACCTATGTGTCCCTCGGTTGATTGCATGTTATTTTCACGCAGGCTATATACTTTCTGTCGCTAATACCCCGTGACAGGACACCTGCCAGCAAACAGTTTGGCCGATGGCAAAACACGGAGAAACGCGATGAAAAACACGGACCGTGCCAGACCCAGCTTTTTCTTGAGCTGACTGCGCAACCTGAGGCGAACAATGGCCGAGCAGATAGGGATTTTTCCCACACCTACAGTGGTGCCGGTTTTGTCGGCAAATCGATCCCTGCGGTCTCTGTCTGTGCGCCCATTGCAAACGTTCAGATTGAACTCTTCTCTTGCTGCACCTACCGCAGCTCTCCACTTTCTCGCCCCCTTCGTTCAGGCCTAACCATGACAGTCCAAACCACTTCCAACACGGACAATGCCCGCCGCGCACCGCGCGTGATGCTCTATAGTCACGACACATTTGGCCTTGGCCATCTGCGGCGCTCGCGTGCATTGGCTGGCGCCATCACCGCAGCCGACCCTTCCGCCTCGGCCCTGATCCTGACCGGATCACCCGTTGCCGGGCGTTTTGCATTTCCTGAACGCGTGGACCATGTTCGCCTGCCCGGCGTCACCAAGCTCTCTGATGGGTCCTACGCCTCGCGCACAATGGGGATGAGCATTGATGAAACGACAAGCCTACGATCGGGCCTGATCCGCTCTACCGCCGAGCAATACGATCCAGATGTTCTGATCGTCGACAAAGAGCCCACCGGCTTTCGCGGCGAACTGCTGCCAACACTGGACATGCTGAAATCCAGTGGCCGGGCAAAACTGGTACTGGGCCTGCGTGACGTGCTCGACGAACCGAAAGTGCTAGCAGCCGAATGGGAGCGCAAAGGCGCCATCCCAGCTACAGAAGGCTTTTATGATGAGCTATGGGTCTATGGTCAGCGCGACATCTATGACCCAACCGCCGGGCTTGATCTAAGCCCAGAGGTTCAGGCCCGCACCCACTGGACCGGCTATCTGCGCCGCGATCTGGGAACGATCGGTGAGGCCCCGGAACAGCCCTATGTTCTGATCACCCCCGGTGGAGGAGGCGACGGCGCAGCCATGGTTGATCTTGTGTTGTCAGCCTATGAACGCGATCCAGATCTGAACCCGCGTGCTATTCTAGTCTATGGCCCATTTCTGTCCGGCGATACCCGCGCAGCCTTTGAGGCCCGCGTTGAACAGCTGAATGGCCGGGTCACGGCAGTTGGTTTTGAATCCCAAATCGAAACCCTGTTTGCCGGTGCTCAGGGCGTTGTCTGCATGGGCGGCTACAATACGTTCTGCGAGGTCCTGTCCTTTGACAAACGCGCCGTGATCGTGCCCCGTACCACACCGCGTCTGGAACAATGGATCCGCGCTAGCCGGGCCGAGCAACTGGGCCTGATCGCGATGCTGGATGAAAACCGCGATGGCATGACAGCCGAAACCATGATTCGCGCCATCCGCTCTTTGGAGCAGCAGAAACCACCTTCGGCCGCCTTTACTCCGGGCCTGCTCGACGGCCTCGACTACGTTACCGACCGTGTGAACAAGCTGCTATCTGGTGCAGCACGTGAGGCCGCTGAATGATCAATACATCGCCGCCGCTGGCGGTTCTGGTCAAAGGCTGGCCACGGCTGTCCGAGACATTCATCGCGCAGGAATTGGTTGCGCTCGAAGCGGCAGGCCATGCGTTTGAGATCTGGTCGCTGCGCCACCCCACAGACGTCAAACGGCACCCCCTGCACGAACAACTTCAGGCATCGGTGAAATACCTGCCCGAATACCTGTATCAGGAACCACAGCGCGTTTGGGATGCCCGCAGCATCGCCCAGTCCTTGCCCGGCTATGCCGAGGCCTACCGGATCTGGCGCGCTGATCTGAAACGCGACCCCAGCCACAACCGCATCCGCCGGTTTGGTCAGGCCTGTGTTCTGGCCGCCGAAATGCCTGACGCGGTGCTGGGGCTTTACGCTCACTTCCTGCATACGCCGTCATCCGTGGCACGTTACGCCGCAATCATGCGCGGACTACCGTGGAGCTTTTCCGCCCACGCCAAAGACATCTGGACCTCGCCCGACTGGGAGATTTCCGAAAAACTGTCCAGCGCCCACCACGGCGCGGCCTTTGGCGCGACCTGCACCGGCTTTGGCGCCAAGCACCTACAAGAAATGTCCGATGACCCTAGCCGCGTTGATCTGATCTACCACGGTCTGGACCTGACCCGCTTTCCCGCTGCCCCTGATCGGGTCTGGCGTAAGGCCACTGACCCGCTGCACCTGATGTCTGTTGGCCGATTGGTCGAGAAAAAGGGTTTTGACAACCTGATTGCAGCCCTGACACTGCTGCCTGCTGATCTTGACTGGCACTGGACCCAAATCGGCGGTGGCAAACTACAAGACAAGCTGACTGCCATGGCCGAAGAGGCCGGAATAAACCACCGGATCACTTGGTGCGGAGCCTGTGATCAGCCCGAAGTCATCGCTGCCATGCGCGCCGCTGATCTGTTTGTCCTGCCCAGCCGCATTGCCGCCGACGGTGATCGTGACGGCTTGCCCAATGTGCTAATGGAGGCCGCCTCGCAGCGTCTGCCAATCCTGTCCACCGCAGTTTCAGCGATCCCTGAGTTCATCACCAGCGGCACCCACGGCCTGCTGGCCGACGATGCGCCGCAGTCCTTGGCTCAGGCCATCGCGCAAATGGCCAACAATCCGGACCAGACTGCCGACATGGCCGAGGCCGCACTCGCGCGTTTGAAGTCCGACTTTGGCATGCCTCCCGGTATCGCACGCCTGTCACAACGCCTGACCGCGATGCTGGCGGGCAAATGACACAGGGCCAAGGCAAAAGAGTTGCCTTTTATGCGCCAATGAAGTCGCCACATCACCCGGTGCCATCGGGTGATCGTGAAATGGCCCGCAACTTGATCAATGTAATCGGCGCAAATGGCGCACAGGTCGATCTGGTGTCTGAACTAAGGATCTACGACAAACACGGCGACAGTGATGTGCAGCAAGACCTGCGCAGCCAAGCCGAGGCCGAGGCCACACGCCTGATCCGCGACATGCCCCCGGCAGATCTCTGGGTGACCTACCACAACTACTACAAAGCGCCCGACCTGATTGGCCCCACAGTGGCCCGCGCACGCGACATTCCCTATGTCCAGATCGAATCCACCCGCGCCACCAGTCGCCTGACCGGTCCATGGGCCAGCTTTGCCCAGTCCGCTCACTACGCCTGCGATGCGGCCGATGCGGTTTTCTACCTGACCGAATATGATCTAGAGACCCTGAAACGCGACCGATATGGCGATCAGCAACTGGTCCACCTTCCGCCCTTTCTGCCCACCGACACACTGCCCCCTGCATCGACATTGAATGGTCCGATGCTGGCCACCGGCATGATGCGAGAGGGCGACAAACTGGCCTCTTACAGCCTCATCGCACAGACCCTAGCCCACCTGTCAGGCGACTGGCAGTTACACATAGCCGGCGACGGCCCTGCCAGATCACAGGTCGAGACGCTGATGGCCCCTTATGGGGATCGCGTCACCTTGCTTGGTCAACTCGACCGCGCGGATCTGGCGCAGGCCTATGCCCAAGCCAGCCTGTTCTTTTGGCCCGGCGTGAACGAAGCCTTTGGCATGGTCTATCTTGAGGCGCAAAGCCACGGGTTGCCCGTAGTGGCCCAGGACCGTCCTGGCCTGCGTGATGTTCTGGCGCCCGGATCCTATCCAACACCCGAAGCAGGCCCACAGGCGATGGCAGATCAGATCTCGCAACTGCTTGGCGATCGTGATCTAAGTGTCAAACGCGGCGCCGAGGCCCGCACCTTTATTGCCGCCACCCATCTGGCCCCCGCTGCCACCCAACGGTTTTGGTCCGCCGTGCCCCCCTTACTGGAGAAGCCCCAATGATCCGTCTTGCCTTGCTGCGCCATGGACATACGCACTGGAACCGCGCGGGCCGTATTCAGGGCCGCAGCGATATTCCACTCGACGATGGAGCCCGCGCTGACCTGTCGGGTTTCACCCTGCCCGCGCCCTGGGATCAGGCTGACCTATGGTCCAGCCCGCTGAAACGTGCGGTTGAGACGGCCGAAATTGTCTCAGGGCGCGAGCCCAAGACTGCCCCCGAACTGACCGAGATGTTCTGGGGAGACTGGGAGGGCAAACATGGGCTGGATCTAAAGGCCGACCCAAACAGCGGCTTTCGCGATATTGAAAACTGGGGTTGGGATTTCCAACCACCCGGCGGCGAGACGCCAGCACAGGTTTGGGCCCGAATTGAACCCTGGGTGAATACCCTGCAACGCGACACCCTAGCGGTCTGTCACATCGGTATCATGCGTATGATCCTTGCACGTGCCTATGGCTGGGGTTTTGACGGCCCTGCCCCCTTCCGCATCAAACGCAACCGGCTGTTTGTAGTGGAAATTGACGGCGACAGCCTGACCCCGATTGCCGAGCCAGTGCGCCTGTCCAAGCGCGCAGATGCTGTATGAAAGTCCTGATTGCAGTCACTCACCTGTTGGGCACCGGCCACCTTAGCCGCGCCCTGACCCTGGGCCGCGCCTTTGCTGCGGCAGGTCATCAGGTCTGTGTTGCATCAGGTGGCTTTGCCGCGCCGCAGCTGAACGCGGATGGGGTTGATCTGCTACAACTGCCGCCCCTGCGTTCTGACGGTGTTGATTTCACCCGACTGCTAACCGCATCAGGTGAGGTCGCTGACGCGGCCTACTACAGTAAGCGACAAGACGCCCTGTGCATCGCGCTGGCTGATATGCAGCCGGACATCCTGATCACCGAACTCTACCCCTTTGGCCGCCGAAGCCTGGCAGAGGAGTTCAAGGCACTGTTGTCTGCCGCCCATGCGATGCCGCGCCGCCCTGTCGTTCTGGCCTCGATCCGCGATATCCTGGCGCCACCATCCAAACCGAAAAAGGCCGTTCAGGCCGATGCAGTGATTGCCGAATACTACGACGCGGTTCTGGTGCACTCTGACCCATCTGCTACCCAGCTAGAGATCAGCTGGCCGGTGTCTGCGATGCTAGGGGAAAAGCTACAATACACCGGCTATGTGGCCCCACCCGCACCAACCGAGCATCCACAACGCGCAGGAAATGGCGAGGTTCTGGTCAGTGCCGGTGGCGGCAGCGTGGGCGATGCGCTGTTTGAAACCGCCTGTCTTGCTGTCGCGCAGATGCCGGATACCCGGTGGCGACTGCTGGTTGGCGGCAGTGATGCGGCCCAACGGATCGAACGGTTGCAGGCCATCGGATCGCCTGCGGTGATCGAACCTGCCAGGCCCGATTTCCGCCAGATGCTGCCTCTGGCTGCCGCCTCGGTCAGCATGTGCGGCTACAACACCGCGCTAGACCTGCTACAATGCGGCACCCCGGCGGTACTAATCCCGTTTGATGCGGGCAAAGAGGTTGAGCAGGGATTGCGCGCGCAAAGCCTGAAACCGATGCCCGGTTTCGAGGTTGTCACCAGCGCCGACCTGACGCCAGATAGCCTGTGCCAAGCGATCCAAGACGCAATATCAGCACCACGCCGCGACACTGCCAACCTGCATTTTGACGGGGCAAACCAAGCGGTAAAGATCGCGATTGAACTGGCGGAGCAACGGGCATGAACGCTGACTGGACAGGTTTGGATCAGGAATTGCAAAGCTGGCAGGATCAGGGGCTCACCCTACCCCTGTGGTGGCGCGACGATGATGCCATTGAACCCACGCCACACCTAGATCATCTGACCGAGCTATCGGAGAAACTAGACCTTCCCGTACATTTGGCGGTCATCCCCCGCGATGCGACACAGGCCTTGGCCAATCACCTCGCGACCTCGTCACAACTTATCCCTGTCGTGCACGGCTGGGCTCATCAGAACCACGCACCACAGGGTGAAAAGAAAGCTGAATTCGGCGCCCATCGCCCAGTAGAACAGGCAGTGGCTGATGCTGGTCGCGGTCTGGAGACACTGCGCGCTTTGCTAGGCGAGGACGTGACCCCTATGTTTGTTCCCCCATGGAACCGGATTAGCGATGATGTGGTTCAGGAACTGGCAGGAATGGGATACACGAGCCTGTCGACATTCAAGCCGCGCACCGCCGCCGAAGCGGCCCCCGGTTTGCAACAGATCAACACCCACCTTGACCCGATCCACTGGAAGGGCAGCCGTTCGCTAGTGCCGCCCCAACAGCTGGTAGATCAAGTCACCCAACAATTGATTTCCCGCCGTAACGGACTGGCCGACAACATCGAACCCTATGGCATTCTGACCCATCATCTTGTCCATGACAGCGCAATATGGGACTTCACCGAAGCTCTGCTAGGCCGTTTGCTGACTGGCCCTGCCACCATCTGGACACACCCACAAAGGACCGCACCATGAGCCGATTGGATTCCATGCTCCGCCGCTTTACCGCCCAACGTGATGGGCTGAACTGGGCCGCGGACCAGATCGCATCGCTATCGGGTGACGCATTGGACATGGGGCTGGGTAATGGCCGCACCTATGACCACCTGCGCGAAATCCTGCCAAACCGCCGTGTCTGGGTGATCGACCGGATCCTGCAATGCCACCCGTCCTGTGTTCCGCCCGAGGCAGATTTCCTGCAAGGCGAGGCCGAGCCGATGATCAACCGGCTGGTGGAACAGGGCCACGAAATTGTGCTGGCCCACTATGACTTTGGCTTTGGTGTGAAAGAAAAAGACGTGGCCGAAGCTGCCCGCCTATCGCCCATCATCGCCTCGGTCATGGTCCCCGGAGGCATTATCGTATCGGGACAACCGCTGGTCGGATTTGAGGAACTGGACAGCCCCAAGGGCATCGCACCGGGACGTTATATGTTTTACCGAGCAGCCTAAGGCCTACTCCACTCGGTTCTGGTCCTCTGAACAATCATGGCTATAGTGCTTTGAAATTTGCACAGCCAAGGGATTGTTTGGGGGGATTGATTTATGTTCATGGAATATGTGTACGCCGGGCTGGCGCTGCTATTTGCCTGCGCTGTAGTTGCCGCAATTCTGTATGGGATGTTTTCCAACCCGACTAAGCCCAAAAAGCTCAGATCGCGCAGCACCTTTACCCACGGGATTGACGACGTGTCGATCTCTGGCGATGGCACCAACGACTGATCGAGTCAGTTTTCGCACCCCAGCTCCCATAGCCTCTATCGCGATGCGGAAAGAGCGGTTATATGCCCCTCAAACCCCAATGCTAAAGGAAGCTGCCCGATGTCCTTTGACCGCAAGATCAAAATTGCCCCCTCTATCCTAGCCGCCGACTTTGCCAATTTTGGCGCCGAGTGTGAGGCCATCGAAGCCCAGGGCGCCGACTGGGTGCATGTCGATGTGATGGACGGGCATTTTGTGCCAAACATCACCTTTGGCCCCGCCACCTGCGCTGCGATCCGCCCGCATATCAAGGGCGTGATGGACGTGCATCTGATGATCGCACCAGTTGATCCGTATATCGAAGGTTTTGCCAAGGCGGGCGCCGATGTGATCACCGCCCATGCCGAGGCCGGACCGCACACCCACCGCACCCTGCAGGCCATCCGTAACGCTGGTGTTAAAGCCGGGCTGGCGCTGAATCCCGGCACCCCAGTATCCGAAGTTGAGTATCACCTCGACATGGTCGACCTGATTTGCGTGATGACTGTGAACCCCGGCTTTGGCGGGCAAAAGTTCATTCATAGCCAGATCGAAAAGGTCAAACAGCTGCGTGCGCTGATCGGTGATCGCCCGATCCATATCGAGATTGATGGCGGTGTTGATCCCGTCACTGCCCCACTGGTGGCCAAGGCTGGTGCAGATGTACTGGTCGCAGGTTCAGCGGTCTTCAAAGGCGGCTCGGTCAGCAACCCAGCCCCGTACGGCGAAAACATCCGCAATATCCGTGCTGCGGCTGAAGGCGTCTGGGCCTGATTAAAAGCGGGTTTTGCCAGCGGCAAAACCCGCTGCCTCTGGCGGAGGTATTTAAAACAAGAAGAAGCGCGGGGCGTTCACGGCCTCGCTCAACTACTCCACCTGACCAGCCAGTGTTCCAGCGCGGCTTCGCAGTCTTTGCGGGTTAGCGGTGTCGCCGCTGTTTTCACAGACTTTGCCGTCCCACCCTGACCGTCGGACAGCCAGTCAGTTTCCGGCAGCTCAGCCACGTCGCCACGATGTCGGCGCACTGTGTCTATGCTCACCACATCTATGCCACTGGCGTCGCAATCGAGCAGCAGGTTCTGGTGGTCGGCAAATACAACCCCGGTCAAGTCGCGCACCTGCACATGGGTGCCAAATAGCTTGGCCTCAACATGAATACAGGCATCGATCTTGCTGCTGTAGAAATCAAATATGCGAAACAGCCGGTAGTCGCGGCTTTTCTGGTGTTTTTCGACATACTCCTGCGCCAGCTCGGTGCAGATGGCGGCGCGATCGACCCCGTCAGCCACAGCGCTGGTGGCGGAAAAGCTGATCAAAAGTGCAAATAGCCAACGCATATTTATCCCTCACGTAACCAATATGCTGATCTTTGCGTGGAATGGGTGTGGTGTCTACCTTGGGAAAAGGGTCTGATGACGGAAACCCGGTTGTGGGCAAATTCCAGCCCCTGACACATAAGACAATTGCGAAGAGAGAACATGACCACACTCGTTTGGACAACTGGGGTATATGTACTGGCCGCTCTTGCAGAGATCGCGGGATGTTTCGCCTTTTGGACCTGGCTGCGTGCCAATGGAAGCATCCTCTGGCTGATCCCCGGTCTTGCCTCACTTGTACTCTTTGCGTTTCTGCTCACCCGCGCCGATGTGGCTTTTGCAGGCCGAGCCTACGCTGCCTATGGCGGAATTTACATTGGCGCTTCGCTTGTCTGGCTTTGGGTGATCGAAGGACAGGTGCCGACGCGTTGGGACATAGTAGGCGCGGTCGTTTGTGCAATTGGCATGGGCATCATCCTTGCTGGTTCGATTGCCGAAAGCCAGTGACTCTTAGTCGACTGCTCGCCGAGTAGCCTTACGCACCCGCTTAAACACCCCCGTTGCGGTCGCCAGCAACACACCAGTCTCGTCGCGCAGCTCTCCATTCACATAGGCGATACTGCGTCCCCCACCCGTGGCCTGAGCCGTGGCGGTCACGCGCCCGGATTTTGCGGCGGCGATATAAGTAGTGTTGAGCGAAACAGTCACCAGACTGGGATGCGTTTCCCGGTCGAAAAAGCTCGCAGCAGTATTACCGCAGGCCACGTCCAGCAATGTTGCAACGATGCCGCCGTGCAGCACCCCCAGCCCGTTCAGGTGGCTTGGATTTAGGTCCAACGAGACCTCACACGACCCATCCCGCGTATCCACTAGGGTGCGATAGCCCACCAGTTGCTGGCAGCCGGGGTTGTTGATCTCAAGGATGTGGACAGGGTGCTTTGCGGTCACGGTAATGCTCCGGGCGGGAAATGCGTTAACAAAACCTATAGAAACGATAGCTCTGACTTGCCACAAAGAGTTTCGTAAGAATTTGTGCCAGCCCGGCCGCCAGGCCCGGCAGCGCCCAATCGGCCTTCGATGGGCCGGGCGGGCGCTCCCCCTTGGCGGATCAGTAGATCTCGAACAACCCAGCCGCGCCCATGCCGCCGCCGATGCACATGGTGACAACACCAAGCTTGGCGCCGCGCCGCTTGCCTTCGCGCAGGATGTGGCCGGTCATGCGGGCACCGGTCATGCCAAAGGGATGGCCGATGGCGATGGAGCCGCCGTTGACGTTGCATTTTTCGTCATCGATGCCCAGCTTGTCGCGGCAATAGATCGCCTGGCTGGCAAAGGCCTCGTTCAGCTCCCAGATGTCGATGTCATCGACCTTGAGCCCGTGGCGCTCCAGCAGACGTGGCACCGCAAAGACCGGGCCGATGCCCATCTCATCAGGTTCGCAGCCCGCAACACAGAACCCTTTGAAGGCCCCCATGGCCTCTAGCCCCTGCTGTTCAGCCTGTTTGCTGTCCATCAGAACCAGCGCGGCGGCCCCGTCCGACAGTTGCGAGGCATTACCGGCAGTGACATAGCCACCTTCGCGCACGGGGTTCAGACCGCGCAGGCCTTCGATCACGGTGTTAGGACGATTGCAATCGTCGCGGTCCACGGTTGCCTCGTGCATCGAGATCTCGCCAGTCTCTTTATCCTTCACCGCCATCGTGGTCTGCATTGGCACGATTTCGTCCTTGAACAGACCGGCCTCTTGCGCCGCAGCAATCCGCTGTTGGCTGCGCAGGCCGTATTCGTCCTGCTGCTCGCGGGTGATGCCGTAGCGTTCCGCGACGATATCAGCGGTTTCGATCATCTGCATGTAGATCGCAGGCTTGTGTTCGGCGATCCAAGGATCCTGAGGTGAGCGCAGCTTGGGCTGCACCATCGAGATGCTTTCGACCCCACCGGCAACCATCGGGCCTGCGCCCTCGGCTGTGATGGCATTGGCGGCAAGGGCGACGGTTTGCAGACCAGACGAACAGAACCGGTTCACGGTCAGACCCGATGCCGAAATCGGCAAGCCCCCGCGCAGGGCAATTTGACGGGCAATGTTGTTGCCAGTTTCGCCCTCAGGAAAGCCACAGCCAATGGCGCAGTCTTCGATCATGGCGGGGTCCAGTCCGGACCGTTCCACCGCAGCCTGAACCGCATGGCCACCCATACTGGCACCGTGTGTAATGTTGAACGCACCGCGAAACGATTTGGCCAGGCCAGTACGGGCGGTTGAGACGATAACTGCTTGTTTCATATCAATTGCTTCCCTTGTTCAAATCATCGAAACTGCGGCCCTCGGCCACCAGCTGTTCCAGCAGCGGTGCGGGTTGCCAGAAGTAATCATCTTCCTGAGCATAGGTTTTGATGTCGGCCAGAATGCCGTCCAATCCCTGAATATCGGCCCATTTCAGCGGCCCACCGTGATAACGTGGGAAGCCATATCCAAACAGCAGGGTCATATCGACGTCCAATGGACGGCGGGCAATGCCTTCGCCCACCACCTTGGCAGCCTCGTTCACCATAGCGCACATGTAACGGCGAGTGATTTCCTCGTCCGTGAATTCACGCGGGGTAATGCCCAGCTCAGCCCGGTTGGCCTCGATCAGTGCGGCCACTTCCGGGTTCGGCGTGCCGCCACGTTTACCAGCCTCGTAGACGTAATAGCCCTTGCCGGTTTTCTGGCCGAAATGTCCTGCTTCACACAGCTTGTCGGCATAGACGCTGTCGCGGGCGCGTGGGTCCATGCCTGCCGCGCGTTTACGTTTGCGCGAGGCCCAGCCGATATCAAGACCTGCCAGATCAGACACCGCATAGGGCCCCATGGCAAAGCCGAATTTGGTCATCGCAGCGTCGATCTGATAAGGGCTGGCCCCATCCAGGATCATTTGATCCGCGCAGCTGCGATAGGTGGCTAGAATGCGGTTGCCGATAAAGCCATCACAGACCCCGGCCCGCACAGTGATCTTGTTCAGCATCTTGCCCAGTGCAAAGCCGGTGGCGACCACATCAATGGCAGTCTTATCTGCCACCACGACCTCTAGCAGTTTCATGATATGGGCAGGCGAGAAGAAGTGCAGACCAATCACGTCCTCAGGGCGTGAGGTGCAGGCGGCGATTTCGTTCACATCCAGATAGGAGGTATTGCTGGCCAGAATTGCACCCGGTTTGCAGACGGCGTCCAGCTGAGTAAACACAGTCTTTTTGACTGACATGTCCTCGAACACCGCTTCGATCACCAGATCGGCCTCGGCCAGTGCGGCATAGTCTGTCGCCAGAACCAGGGACTGCTGGGTTAGGATGTCGAATTGATCCTGAGAGATCTTGCCACGCTTCAGCGCCCCTTGCAGGTTGCCTTCGATCCGGCCTTTGGCTGCTGCGGCGGCCTCGTCCGTCATCTCTAGCATGGTGACCTTTAGTCCAGACAGCAGCGCCGCAGTGGCGATGCCTGCCCCCATGGTGCCGCCGCCAATCACGCCGATCTGCGCCAGCGTGCGTGGGGTAACACCTTTCAACTCGGGCAGTTTGGAAACCGCACGTTCCGAGAAGAAGGCATGAACCATACCCTGCCGCTGGTCCGAGTTCATCAGCTCCATGAACAGCTCGCGCTCACGCTTTAGACCGGCCTCAAAATTGTCAGCTTCACAGGCGGCCTGCACAGAACGAAGCGCGGTTGCAGGGGAAATCTGACCGCGTCCTTTCTTTAGCACTGCGTCATAGCGGGTATCGAAATCAATCATCTCGGGGGCTGGCATGTCACAGACCGCACGACGTGCGGCACCAGCGTCCAGCAGTTCCTGCGCATAGGCCAGACCGATCTCGCGCGGTTCGCCCTCGGTCACTCGGTCAATGATACCTTTATCCAAGGCTTCGGGTGCCTTGATCGGACGACCAGAGGTGATCATGTCCAGCGCGGCCTCAGTTCCTGCAACGCGGGGCAAACGCTGGGTGCCGCCAGCGCCGGGCAGAATACCCAGGTTCACCTCGGGCAGGCCCATTTTGGCGCTGGGAACCGCGATGCGGTAATGCGAGCAAAGAGCAATCTCTAGCCCACCGCCCAATGCAGTGCCGTGCATGGCAGACACCACGATCAACGGCGAGGCTTCGATCCGGCTGCCAAGATCCGGCAACCCAGGGTCCAACATCGGCTTGCCAAATTCGCGAATGTCGGCGCCAGCAAAATAAGTGCGACCATCGCCATAGATCAGAACTGCCTTGGCTCCATCTGCCTCGGCGCGTTCAATCCCTGACAGCAGGCCCTTGCGCACATCGACACCCAAAGCATTCACCGGCGGGTTCTGCGCCGTCAGAACTGCAATATCTCCGACCCGCTCATATCTGATGGCATCGCTCATTTGTTTTCCCCTTATCAGTAGGGGCGCAACATTGTTGCGCCCCGGTGTTGTCCTTAACTAGCCATGGATGACCCATCGGGCCAAGCCCCTTGGCCGGACGTTGGGGGGCGAACCCTACGTCACTTGCAAATTACCTGCCCTAGCGTCAGCCTGATCAGATGACGGCCTGCTCTAGCAATGGACGCCCTGCCGGAATCCGATCAAAGGCAAACGGCGACAGGTCCAGTGTCTCATACCGGCCCGACACAATCCACTCGGCCAGTCCGCGCCCCATCGCTGGCGCCTGCTGCAACCCATGCCCCGAAAAACCGTTGATCAGCATAAAGTTCTCGACCTCGGGATGCGGCCCGATAATCGCGTTCTGGTCCAGCGTATTATAAGCATAATGCCCAACCCAGCTTTGCATAAGCTTCAAGGCATCGAACTGTGGAATGCGTTCCGCAATGGCGAGCCAGACCTTTTCTTCCCACAGGGAATGGTCGGCAATGAAATCATCCGGTGCAACCGCCGGGTCCTCATGCGGAGGGCAACCGGCCATGTAGTATTTGCCGTCGCTGCGCACATGCACACCGGATGGATCAACAGTCAGCGGCAAGTCCACGTCCAGCGGACGGGCTGCCTCAAACACATAGGTATAGCGTTTGCGAGGCTCAACTGGCAGCGAAACCCCAGCCATTTGTGCAACCAGCCCAGCCCGTGGACCAGCCGCATTCACCACATGCCCAGCACCAATCTGGGTGCCATCTGCCAGCGTCACGCCAGTGACACGGCCCGCAGAGGTGGAAATGCCTGTCACCTCATTTCGGATATATTCCACACCAGCAGCGCGTGCCTTGCGCCGCCACCAGTCGAACATGCAGCCACCGTCAAAATAACCCTCGTCCACCGGGTTGTGGCTGCCGACGCGAATACCATCGAGGTTATAGAACGGGAACTTTTCGGCCAGCATTTCAGGTGTCAGGATCTGCGTACCCGCACCCTCGGCTGCCTGCATCTTTTGCGCCGCCCGCAGCACCTGTTCACCCTCGACCGTTGACGCCAGATACAGATAGCCAAAACTCTGCATGTGCAGCTCGGGTACATCGGGGTCACCGCCCATGTACTGGCGGAAGTTCCGTACATAGTCCGCACCGAACTGGCTGACCTGCACGTTAATCGGCTGGGTGAACTGCTGGCGAATGCAGCTGTTGCTATGCGCGGTCGAGCTTTGCTCGTACGCGGGGTCGCGTTCGACCACCAGAACCGACCCATCAAAGCCAGGGTTATTCGCTAAAAACCAAGCCACCGAGGCGCCCATCATGGCGCCACCAATGATCACAACATCATAGGACGGCAGGTTTGGAGTAGTGTCAATTTGCATGGGAGAATCCGAAGTTAGTGTCTTACCCGCAAGCTGTAGCGAAACTACTTAATTTGGCAAGCTTTGTGAAATGTGCACCACATTGCCCCAATTTCACCCCGCTTTTACTGTCCCGTTTTCCAGCCAGAAATCAAACACCTTCAGCGCAGCCGTGGTGAATTCTTGATCGTTGATATGACAATCCAAAACATGCAGATCCACGGCGTCAGGACAGCAGGATTTAATCTCGTCACAGAAGACGGCCAGCCCGTCCGCATCATGCAAATCCGCTCCGGGCCGGTCCCATTCATTGCAGCCACCGGTTGGCAACAGCAAGGCAACAGGAGCCGTGGCGTTGGAGAGTTTATCGCAAATGGTCGCCGCAACTTGTCGACGTTCATCTGCGTCCAGAACGACTGAGGTCAGCAAGCGGTTGTGGGCGTGGACAGGGCGGTCCGACAGGCTGTCTGGAGTCGGTTGCCATCCAATCAGATCAACCAGGTCATAACAGCCCGGCGCCACCAATTGCGGCACACCTGCACGACCCGCGCTGGTCATCCGATCCTCACCCGCCGACAATCCACCAAACAGATGGTTCGACACCTCTTGTGGGGCAAAATCAAACACGGCGGCAAAGGCACCCTCAGCCGCAAGGCTTTCGAACGCGCGGCCGCCCATGCCGGTGGCATGGAACACCGCCACCTCGAACCCACGTGCTTCGAGCGCTGGTTTAAGGTCCACCATGTAACGCAAAACCGTTTTTCCAAACGATGTCATGCCAATCAGAGGGCGATCACGTTTAGGTGGTTCAACTGCACGGGCAGCCCCCAGAACCGCACCTGCGGCCTGAGACAGTGATGCCTTGCAGATCGAGTTCAAGCCGTAGAGCCCCCCGGCCCAGAGGATCATCTGCACGTCACTAGGTATACGGTCGGGAGGCAATAGCGGTGAAAAGGCCACCGTCGAAACAAAGTACTTGGGCACTCCGACCGGTAAGGCCGCGCAAAGATCCAACGCCAGATCGGTGGCCATGGTGCCGCCCAGCACAATCACACCGTCGATCTTGCCATCGCGATACAGCCCCACAGCCTTGGCAGCAGACCCACGCGCCATGATTTGCATCGCGGTGTTTTCGTCACCCGAGACGATAGCTGCCTGAATGGAATTGCCGCCAGCCTCGGCCACCTGATGTTTACTGACATCCGTAGGCGCGCTGGGATCACCAAGCACACTGACATCCATGGTCAGCACTTTGCCGCCCTGCCTCTGGATCACTTTGGCCAGATAGCCCAGTTCATCCTCCTTGGTGTCATAGGTTCCGACAACCAAGATTGTCTTACTCATAGCTGAATCCATGCGGTTTTCAGGTCAACGTATTTGTCCAGCGCATGCAGCGATTTGTCGTGACCATTGCCAGATTGACCAACCCCACCCAGCGGAACCGTATTGTCCGATCCGCCATAGGTGTTCACATGCACCAGACCTGCGCGAATGCCTGCGACCATACGATGGGCCCGGCTCAGATCCGCAGTCCAGACAGCCGAAGCCAGTCCAAAACTCGTCGCATTTGCCAGTGTTAGAGCCTGTTCTTCGGTTTCAAACTTGGTCACTGCCAGAACCGGCCCAAACACCTCGCGCTGGAACAGGGCCGTGTCAGGGGTCACACCAGTCACAATGGTCGGCGCCATATAGCTGCCGCCCAAATCCTGCAGAATACGGTTCCCCCCTGTCAGCACCCGTCCCCCCTCGGCCCGCGCCATGTCCACAAAGGACAGATTGCGCCGCAGCTGTTCCTCGGAATTCACCGCACCAACCTGTGTGGTCAGATCCAGCGGATCACCAACACGCAGCGCCTCTGCCTCTGCCTTCAGGGCTTCGACAAATTCATCATGGATCGAGGCCTCGACCAACAATCGCGACCCGGCAACACAGACCTGACCAGAGTTGCGGAAAATCCCCATCGCAGAAACTTTGGCGGCCTTGGCCAAATCCGGCGCATCCGCAAACACGATATTGGGGGACTTGCCCCCCAGCTCTAGGTAACAGCGTTTCAGGTTGGACGCAGCCGAGGCCTCTAGCAGGCGTCGCCCGGTGGTGCCCGCCCCGGTAAAGGCCAAGACATCAACGCCCATTGATTTGGCCAAGGTAGCCCCGGTTTCAGCGCCGGTCCCGGTGACCACATTCAACACCCCATCCGGCAATCCGCACTCAGAGCAGATCTCGGCCAGACGTAACAGCGACAGTGAGGCCGACTCGGCTGGTTTGAGCACCACGGAATTGCCCATCGCCAGAGCAGGTGCCAGTTTCCATGCCGCGATCATCAGCGGGAAGTTCCACGGTACAATCGCACCAACCACACCCACCGGCATCCGATGGACCAGCGCCAGCACATCCGACGCAGTTGGCGCCACCTCACCCGCGACCTTATCCAAGGCCTCGGCATAATAGCGGAACGTTCCAGCGGCAGATCCCGGCTCTGCCTTGAACGCCATGTTGAACTCGGTCCCGTTGTCGCGCACGCCAAGAACCGCCAGTTCCAAGGCCTCGGCCTCTATCTTGTCGGCGATAGCATAGAGAACTTTCTTCCGTGCGGCGGGGGACTGGCGAGACCAGCACCCATCGTCGAATGCCCGCCGCGCCGAGGCGACAGCATTTTCAACATCTGTTGCAGAGGCCACCGCCAGTGTCGTCAGAGTTGCCCCATCAATGGGTGACACAACATCAAGCTCCCCACCCGCCCCTGGCTGCCATGCACCATCAATAAATAGGCTCTGCGGTGCAATATCACGCAACCGAAGTCTGTCGATTTGAGTTTGATCCGCCATATAGCCCCCTTGTCCGCATGGTTCATTATTTGAACAGGCGGTTTAAAATTAGATTGACCGGCAATCCCTAGTCTGTCAACACAATTGCATACCCGGCGCCCTTTACCCTCAAAGATCGCCACATCAACAGAATGGACCCTACGCCGCACCATGGGAACTGTATCAAAAGCCCTGTCCTTGCTCGCGCATTTTAGCTGCGACAAATCCGAAATCGGGCTGAGTGATCTGACGCGCCTCTCTGGTATGAACAAGGCCACCGTCTTTCGCATGATGAGCGAGCTGCAGCAGTCAGGTTTTGTAGAACAGACAGGCGCCGACCGTTCTTATCGGCTGGGTCCTCAGGTTTTGCGGCTGGCGGCGCTGCGCGAGGCGGCGGTGCCGATCCTGTCCGTGTCACGTCAGGTATTGCGCGATCTGAGCGATGAGGTCGGCGAGACTTGCCACCTGTCATTGGTACAGGGGATGCAGTTAAATTCCTTGTCACACGCCTATTCCCCCCGCCACGCCACCAAGGTGATGCTGGAAGACGCCGAAGTGCTGGCCTTTCACGCCACCGCATCAGGGCTGGCGGTTCTGGCCTATTCAAATACAGCATTCATCGACGCAATCCTGACGTCACCACTCAGCAGCCACACCCCCGATACAATCACCCAGCCAGGTAAGATCCGCGCGCAACTGGATCAGGTTCGGACCTGTGGCATCGCGGAATCGATTGGTGGGTTTGAAGCTGAAGTCCACTCGCATGCGGTGCCGGTGTTCGGGCCTGATTGCCAGCCTATTGGCGCCCTTGCCGTTGCGGCCCCGGCATCCCGCATGACTGCAGCGCAAAAAGATCTGATCCCACAGGCGCTGCACCGTGCTGGAGCCTCCCTAACCCACAGTACTGGCGGCATGCCACCTGCCAGCTATCCAGTATTCACCAAAACCTGAGCCATAAATCCGCTCAATCTGATCCCCACATTCAGGAGCAAGCCCGATGAAAGATTCCAATTTCCTGAAGGAAATGAACGCCAAGTCGATGTGGCACCCAATGGCGCATCCGGCCGACAGCCTCGCCAACCCGCCCGCCATCATCACCGGGGCATCGGGCGTTCGCATAACCGATATCGACGGTCATGAAACCGTCGACGCGGTTGGCGGGTTGTGGAACGCCAATCTGGGCTTTTCCTGCCAGCCGATCAAAGACGCCATCGCAGCGCAGCTGGATGTGCTGCCCTATTACTCAACCTTTCGCGGCACCACCAACGATCAGGTGATCCAACTGGCCGAAGAACTGCGCAGGTTCTTTGAACCCGACGGGCTAAGCCGCGCCTTCTTCACCTCGGGCGGGTCTGATTCAGTGGAAACGGCGCTGCGCCTTGCACGTCAGTATCACAAAATCCGTGGCGAGGCCGGGCGCACCAAGTTCCTGAGCCTGAAAAAGGGCTATCACGGCACCCACATGGGCGGCGCCTCAGTCAATGGAAATGCCAACTTCCGCACCCAGTATGAACCGCTACTGCCGGGCTGCCACCACATCCCTGCCCCATACACCTATCGCAACCCTTTCAATGAATCCGATCCCGAACGGTTGGCGCAGCTGTGCCTGCAAGCACTGGAGGATGAGATCGCCTTTCAGGGGGCAAGCACCATCGCCGCTTTTATCATGGAGCCCATACTTGGCGCTGGTGGCGTGATCCCGCCACATGCCAGTTTCATGCCCGGCGTACGAGAGATCTGCAGCCGCAATGGCATTCTGCTAATCGCGGATGAGGTCATCACCGCCTTTGGGCGCACCGGATCATGGAGCGGCTCGCGTCACTGGGGGGCGCAGCCAGATCTGATGTGCACCGCCAAGGCTATCACCAATGGGTATTTCCCATTTGGCGCGGTCATGATCGCCGAGGCCATTGCTGAGGTGTTTGAAAATGACACCAGTGGCAAGGCCGCCATTGGCCACGGCTACACCTATTCCGGTCATCCCGTAGGCGCAGCAGCGGCATTGGCCTGTCTTGCAGAAACCCAGAAAACCAACCTGCCGGAAAACGCGACGGCCCGTGGCCAGCAACTGCATCAAGGCCTGCTTGCGCTGCAGGAAAAGTATGAGCTGATCGGCGATGTGCGTGGCGGACATGGGCTGATGTGCGCGATGGAGCTGGTGTCGGACCGCTCCTCCAAAGCCGCCATCGACAAGGCAACAATCACTCAGATCCAACAAGAGACCTATCGCGCTGGGGCCATGGTGCGGGTTTCAGGCCCCAATATTATCCTGTCGCCACCGCTTGTACTGAATGCCGAAGACGTCAATGTTATCCTTACCGCGCTGGACACTGGGTTTGCAGCCCTGACCTGACCTGCCGGTTTGCCACAACCGCACCCGGCCGCAGGTCGGGTGCCACCAGATACCATGGCGGGCCTGAAGCTTTGCTTCGGGCCCGCGCCGCCACTCTCGCCTGCCGTTATTAAACACCATCCATATCTGAGTTTATTCATGTCACCTCTCGACGCCGCAGCTTCCATTCGCCCTGCCCGCGCCAGCGACTGTTCCAGCCTGGCCGCCCTGTCGATCGAGGTCTGGCTGAGCACCTATATCCGAGAGGGCGTGAATGCCTTTTTCGCGGATTACGTGCTGGCGCATTATACGGCTGATCAGTTCAGCAAGGCACTGAAAGATCCAAGCGAGAAGCTGTTGGTTTGGCAGAGCTCTAATGGAATTGCCGGTTACATTCGCGTCAGCCACAATCTGCCCTGCCCCTGCGAACATCCATCGAAGACTGAAATCACTACGCTCTATGTACAGCCCCGGCATCACGGCAAAGGTATTGGGCAAAAACTACTAAACGCCGGGTTATCGCTGTGCCAGGAACTGGGATGGGACACGCCGTGGCTGGCCACCAACTCTGAAAACGAACCAGCGCTTCGGTTCTACGCCAAACATGGCTTTGCGATAATCGGCCAAACCCATTTTGAAATCGAGGATCAGCGGTACTGCAATGAGGTCTTGATACCTGCCCGCTGACCGCGCCAATCATTCAGGACAACACATGATTATCAGACCCTCTACACCCTCGGATGCAGCTGGCATCAGTCGCGTTTTGATTGCCTTAACGGACGCCGGACTTCGCCGAACGCTAAGTGACACCGGTTTTGCCCTTAGCAACTACATCGAAAATCCAAACGGGATTGAATGCAGCGTGGCGACTGACGCAGAAGGTTCTATTCTGGGTTTTCAGGCCCTTTTAATGGCGGTTGAGGGAAACCAATACGGGGTGACACCCGGTTGGGGTGTCATTGGCACTCATATTCACCCAGAGGCAATCCGACAAGGCATTGGTGGCAAGCTGTTCACCGCGACGCGAAGTGCAGCTGTGAAGGCCAATTTAAAACACATCGACGCAACGATCCAAAATTACAATACCGGCGGTTTGGCCTATTATGAGTCAGTAGGCTTTCGCACCTACGAGACAATCGAAGGCGCCGTTCGCAAGGTCTATGACCTGAGTTAGACAGGTCGATACGTTACAGGAAATATGACGACCGTCATTTTATGTAATATTTATCTTGCCGCGAATCGTATTACTTCTTATTACCGACCTAACGGTCGGCTTATTAATCGCCGCAACAGGAGACGCGACCCCCATGGATGCATTTATCTGCGACGCAACCCGGACCCCAATTGGCCGCTATGGCGGGGCACTATCCTCGGTCCGCACCGACGATCTGGCCGCCGCCCCGATAGCCGCACTAAAGGCACGCAACCCTCAGGTGGACTGGGCCAGCATTGACGATGTAATCTACGGCGATGCCAACCAGGCCGGCGAAAGCAACCGCAACGTGGCACGTATGGCTGCGTTGCTGGCAGGTCTGCCGACAGATGTGCCCGGCACCACCATCAACCGGCTTTGTGCGTCGGGCATGGATGCAGTTGGCATGGCATCCCGCGGGATCCGCGCTGGCGACTATGACATGGCGATTGCTGGCGGCGTCGAAAGCATGAGCCGCGCGCCTTTTGTGATGCCCAAGCAGACCGCAGCCTTTGGCCGCAGCAACGCGGTTTACGACACCACCATCGGCTGGCGCTTCGTGAACAAGAAGATGGAGCAGATGTACGGCACTGACTCGATGCCACAGACTGCCGATAACGTCGCCGAAGACTACAATATCAACCGCGAAGATCAGGATGCCTTTGCCGCGCGATCACAAGCCCGCTGGGCCACTGCGCATGAGGCTGGTGTGTTTGGAGACGAGATCACTCCGGTCTCTGTGCCTCAGCGCAAGGGTGACCCGATTGTCGTCGACACAGATGAACACCCCCGCCCCGGTACTGGCGCTGATAAATTGGCTAAGCTTCGCGGTGTGAATGGCCCTGACCTGACTGTGACTGCGGGCAATGCTTCCGGCGTCAACGACGGTGCCGCCGCTATTTTGATGGCGAACGAAGCTGCCGCCGCCAAGAACGGCCTAAAGCCGATGGCGCGGATTGTTGGCATGGCCGCCGCCGGGGTTGAACCCCGTGTGATGGGCATTGGCCCTGTCCCAGCCACCCGCAAGGTGCTGGCCCGCACAGGGCTGAGCATTGAGCAGATGGATGTGATAGAATTGAACGAGGCCTTTGCATCGCAGGGTCTGGCCACGCTGCGGGAACTTGGCCTCGCCGATGACGCACCCCATGTTAACCCCAACGGAGGTGCCATTGCGATTGGCCATCCGCTGGGGATGTCTGGCGCTCGGCTGGTGCTGACCGCTGCTTATCAGTTGCAACGGACTGGCGGGCGCTATGCGCTGTGCACCATGTGCGTTGGCGTTGGACAGGGCACCGCCCTGATCCTGGAACGCGTATAAGGGAGATCTGACTATGTATGCACAGATGGTAAAATCCGAAGCAGCCCAAGACGACCCAGAAAAGCTCGCCGCTTTTCAGGCGCGGATTGATGCGGGCGAAAAGATCGAGCCCAAGGACTGGATGCCTGCGGCCTATCGCAAAACTCTGATCCGTCAGATTGGTCAGCACGCCCACAGCGAAATCGTTGGCCAGCTTCCCGAGGGCAACTGGATCACTCGCGCGCCAACCCTTGAACGCAAGGCGATCCTGCTGGCCAAGGTGCAGGACGAGGCTGGCCACGGGCTGTATCTGTACTGTGCTGCTGAAACGCTGGGTGTGAGCCGGGATGAGTTGACCGAGATGCTGCTGGATGGCCGCATGAAATACTCGTCGATCTTCAACTACCCCACCCTGAACTGGTCGGACATTGGCGCAGTTGGCTGGCTGGTCGATGGTGCGGCGATCATCAATCAGGTGCCGCTGCAGAGGACCTCGTTTGGCCCCTACAGCCGGGCAATGATCAGGGTTTGTAAGGAAGAAAGCTTTCACGCACGTCAAGGCTTTGACGCCATCCGCAAGATGGCCGAGGGCACGCCCGAGCAAAAGAAAATGGCACAGGATTCCGTGAACCGCCTATGGTTCCCGGCGCTGATGATGTTTGGCCCATCCGACAAAGAGTCGGTGCATTCCGAGCAGTCGATGGCCTGGAAGATCAAAATGAACACCAATGACGAGCTGCGTCAAAAGTTCGTCGACCAGACTGTTCCGCAGATCGAATTCCTAGGCCTCGACCTGCCAGATCCGGGCATCAAGTGGAACGAAGAGCGCGGCCACTATGACTATACCGACCCCGACTGGTCTGAGTTCTTTGACGTGATCAAGGGCAACGGCCCGTGCAACACCGACCGTCTCGCCGCCCGCAACAAGGCCTGGGACGATGGCGCCTGGGTGCGCGACGGGTTGATGGCCCACGCCAAGAAAAAAGCCGCTGCATCGGTTGCAGCCGAGTAAGTTCTCAAGGAGGAAATGACATGAAAAACGAATGGCCCCTTTGGGAAGTGTTCATCCGCGGACAACATGGCATGAGCCACCGTCACGTCGGTAGCCTGCACGCCCCGGATGCGGAAATGGCGATCAAGAACGCGCGCGATGTTTACACTCGCCGCAACGAAGGTCTGTCGATCTGGGTGGTCGAGGCGAACCACATCGCCGCTTCATCCCCCAGTGACAAAGGCCCGCTGTATGAACCCAGCGAGAGCAAGGTGTACCGCCACCCAACCTTTTTCGACATCCCTGATGAAGTGGGGGCCATGTAATGACTCGTGACGAGGCATTCCTGCAGTTTCTGCTGCGGATGGGGGATAACACTCTGATCCTTGGCCACCGGGTCAGCGAATGGTGTGGCCATTCACCGGTGTTGGAAGAGGACATCGCGCTGGCCAACACCGCGCTGGATCTGATTGGTCAGACACAGTTCTGGCTGGGCTTGGCTGGTGAAGTTCAAGGCGACGGAAAGTCCGCCGATGACATCGCGTTTCTGCGTGACGTCTGGGATTTCCGCAACCTGCTGCTGGTCGAGGTGCCAAATGGTGACTTTGGCCGCACCCTGATGCGCCAGTTCCTGTTCGATGCTTGGCATTCGATCCAGTTGGGCCATCTGATGAAATCGTCGGATGAACGGGTGGCGGCCATTGCAGAAAAGGCCAGCAAAGAGGTCGCCTATCACCTCGAACGCTCGGCTGACACCGTGGTTGGTCTGGGTGACGGCACCGAGGAAAGCCATCGCCGCATGCAAGAGTCGCTGGATTACCTGTGGCCCTATGTGGGTGAGATGTTCCAGTCGGATGAAGTCGACGCCGAGATGGTTGCTGCCGGGATTGCTCCGGACCCAGCCAGCTTGCGCGACGACTACGATGCGCTGATCACCCGTATTCTGGCCGATGCGACGCTGACTATTCCGGACAGCCGCTTTGGCCACAAAGGTGGGCGCACTGGTAAGATGCACACCGAACATCTGGGTCATTTGCTAACGCAAATGCAGTGGCTGCAACGCGCCTATCCAGGTTCGAACTGGTAAAAACTTAGGGCAGCGCCTGACCCTGGGTGGGTGCGAAAGCGCCCTCCCGTGGGGAGGGTCGGGCGCTGCCCGACCTATCAGCCGGGCCAGGCATCAAGGGTAAAGGTAATCACATGAGCCAACTGCAAGAAAAGCCAAGTGTGACCCAGATCTGGGAGTGGCTAGAGGCCGTGCCAGACCCGGAAATTCCTGTGATCTCGCTGGTTGATCTGGGCATCATTCGCGACATCAAATGGAACGATGACACCCTGACCGTCGCTGTGACCCCCACATACTCGGGCTGCCCGGCCACCTCGATCATCAATCTGGATATCGAAACCGCCCTGCGCGACCACGGCATCGAAAAGCTGCAGCTGAAACGACAGCTTTCCCCAGCCTGGACCACCGATTGGCTGTCCGACAAAGGCCGAGCCAAACTAGAAGAATACGGCATCGCGCCACCACAACCCGCAGGTGGGCCAGAGCGCTGCCCCAACTGCCACAGCAATAACGTCACCAAGGTCAGCCAATTCGGCTCGACCCCGTGTAAGGCCCACTGGCGCTGCCAGGACTGCCTTGAACCTTTTGATTATTTCAAGTGCATCTGAGGAGACACCCATGGCGCGCTTTCATGACCTGACTGTTACAGACATCCACAAGACCATCCGCGACGCCGTCGTGGTGACACTCAAGCCCGTCAATGGCGCGGCTGAGCATTTTGATTTCACCCAAGGTCAATACCTGACCTTTCGCCGCGACTTTGACGGCGAAGAACTACGCCGGTCCTATTCGATCTGTGCGGGCAAGGACGAAGACATCCTGCAGGTGGGGATCAAACGCGTTGACGGCGGGGCCTTTTCGACCTGGGCCAACACCGAGCTGAAGGTGGGAGATACCCTGCAAGCGATGCCGCCGATGGGTAGCTTTTTCACCCCACTCGAAGACGGCGCGCACAAACAATATCTTGGCTTTGCGGGTGGGTCGGGTGTCACCCCAGTGCTGTCGATCCTGAAAACCACACTGACGGCTGAGCCAAACTCTCGCTTTACACTGGTCTATGCCAACAAAGGCGTGAACACGATCATGTTCCGCGAGGAGCTGGAGGATCTCAAGAACCTCTATATGGGGCGTTTGAATGTGATCCACATTCTGGAAAGCGACGCGCAGGAAATCGACCTGTTCACCGGCCTCGTGACGGAGGAAAAATGCGCCCAGCTGTTTGAGCATTGGATCGACATTGAAAACACCGACACCGCCTTTATCTGCGGCCCCGAGCCGATGATGCTGGGGATTGCATCCGCCCTGCGCACTGCGGGTATGGGCGATGCCCAAATCAAGTTTGAACTGTTCGCCAGTTCCCAACCCGGCCGCGCCAAACGTAAGGTCAGCGCAGCGGATGCAGCCAGCGGCGGCAACCAGACCAAGGCGGCGATCACTCTGGATGGCTCTACCCGCACCATCGAAATGGGCAAGGATCTGTCGATCCTAGACGCCGCATTGGGCAACGCAATGGACGCGCCGTTTGCCTGTAAAGCTGGGGTTTGTTCGACCTGCCGCTGCAAGGTGATCGAAGGTGAAGTGGAGATGGCCGCCAACCACGCACTAGAGGATTACGAGGTCGAAAAGGGCTATGTGCTGTCCTGTCAGGCCTATCCGGTGACCGACACGGTTGTTGTAGATTACGACCAATAGAGAGGACGCGACCATGGCAGAAGACATGAGCATTGAAAGCTACCTTGCCGCTGGCGGCGTTCTAACCAGCCCCAGCAATACTCCGCCCCGCTACCGGGCTGAACTGCTGAAAATTATGGCGATCTTTATCGATAGCGAGTTGGCCGGCGCGGCTGGCTTTGCCGAGATGATCAACGCCGGCCCCGGCGTGCGAGACCGCATGGCGGCGGCGCAGATCGTGATGGAGAAAACCGGCAACGCTAATCGGGTGCTGGAGCTGATGGGCGAATTTGGCGCTGATACTGAGCGTTACGTGAGCCACCACCCTTGGACCACCCGCCTGCCCCGCGACGCCGACATTGGCCAGCGCCGCGGCGACCATGATATGCGCCTGTCGGTGTTCAACTACCCATTGCAAGGCTGGGCGGATGCAGTGGTGATGAACCTGCTGATGGGCCATGCCGCCGCCGTACAGCTGGAAGAGCTATCGCAGATCTCATACCAACCACTGGCCGAGGCCTTTCGCACAATCGCCCCCATCGAGGCCGCGCATACCGAACTGGCCGACAAAGGGCTGGCGCGTCTGTCTGAAAACGGCGACCGCTCTGCCCTGCAGGACGCTGTCAACTACTGGTGGCCGCGCGTTGCGGCTAGTTTCGGGGATGAAAGCTCGCAAAAACTCGACGGGCTAAAAGCGATGGGCCTGCGAAAAGAGAGCAACGCCGCGCAGAAATCCCGCTGGCAGGAACAGGCCACCGCTGCGCTGGCCGCATATGGATTAATGCCTGCTGTTTAACAACTTGCGCGCAGGTTCAACGGCTCAGGTGTTTGAAGCTAAAGCAACGCAAGTGCTCCGCCCGGTGGAACACCGGGCCGCGCCTGGCCTGCCCATTTGGGATGCATAAAAATCTGGACGGCTGCCCTGTTGCCACCTAGGAGTTTTCAAAACTCATTGGCGCCAAGGCACCCGCATGACTTTAGAACAGATCTTTTTTGACAACAGTTCCAAGGCCGCCCGAAAAGCCATGCTATTGCAAGGTCATGAGGAAACCTCCGACCATCGCGCTGCTGCGCTTCTTTGGCTTCGCAAGAACTACAAGCGCAAGATCAATCATCTGGCAGAGCACCAGCTGATCAATCATTTTCAGACTGAATCTGCGATCATCAATAAGGGGTATCTGACAGATACGCTGGCGCAATATGATCAGCGGCGGACTGAAGGCTCGTTGCCGATGTCGCAGTTCTACCGGGAAAGTTATCGCCTTTATGATCCGACAGAGAGAGCACGGTTCTTTGCCCAGTTGCCCAAGGTCGACACGCCGGACAATCTTTGGATCTACAAACCCGGCAATAATTCACGCGGTCGTGGGATCAAGATCCTGTGGGAATTTGATGAGCTGCGGGAAAAATATGCGGCATTCGGGGATCGCCCCATCACCAGCAAGCGTGAACAAGGGATTATCCAGCGCTACATACATAATCCGCTGCTGCTGGAAGGTCGGAAATCTGAACTGCGTGTCTATTGGTTGGTCGCCAGCGTCGATCCGTTGATGGTTTTGATCTATCCGCAAACAACAGTGCGGCTGAACAGCCTGCCCTACAAGCTGGACGATTTTGACAACCAGCTGGTCCACGTGACCAATGTCTATCAACAGAAGAACCACCCCGGATATGACCCGAGCGTTGTATTGAAATGGAAGTTCGAGGACTTTGGTCGGTATCTATCGCAAGAGCTGGGGATCGTGGATGCCGACTATCTTCAGGTGCAGCTTATCCCTCAGATCCGCCGTATTCTGCTGACCATCTCTTTGGCTGCGCGCGAAAAACTGAAAATGCACTACCCGGAACAGGGTGATTGTTTTGCAGTGTTTGGCGCTGACCTTATGCTCGACGAGAACTTGACCCCCTGGCTACTAGAGGTCCAGAAAAGCCCGGGGTTGAGTTTTAATGATGATGTGAAACGCGATGTCATCCCGCCGATGCTTGGCGAGGCTGCAAAAATTATGCTAGAAATCCGTAATCGCCGTCTCAATAACCAGCCGCTTAGCGGCTTGCAGAGCGTGAAGAAATATCAATGGGTCACAAACGAGGCTGAGGTATAGGCAGCCTTTGTTTGGTCCCGAGACCGGCGTATAGATTACAACTAAGCAGAGCGTCACAATTTCCCTGCCCTGCCGAGTTTCTTCGTGGCCTGGGTCGCAACAAAAAGGGTCTGGACGACTGACCCATTGCTGCCTAGGTTTTGTTGAAATCCATTTCATTCTTGAGGCACCTAATGGCAACTGGCAGCAATATCCGCACCTTTTTCAACGGCAGCTGGCATGATGGTAATGTCCCAATCATGCGCGCCGCCGACCACGCAGCCTGGCTTGGTTCGTCGGTGTTTGACGGCGCACGGTTCTTTGATGGGTTGACCCCAGATCTGGATCTTCATTGCGACCGTGTGAACCGCTCGGCCAAGGCCCTAATGTTGACCCCAACGGTTACTACCGCTGACATGGTGGCCATAGCCCGCGAAGGTCTGGCGCATTACGACAAGGATGCGGCGGTCTATATCCGGCCAATGTACTGGGGCATTGACGGTGATGGATCTGCCATTGGCCCGTCGCCCGACACCACCGGGTTTGCGATCTGCCTAGAGCAAGTCCCAATGGCCCCGGCCAGCGCCAGCGCGACCCTGACCCGCACTCAGTTTTGCCGCCCGGTGCTAGAAAGTTCGGTCGTCGACGCCAAGGCTGGCTGCCTGTACCCCAACAACGCCCGCATGATCCGCGAAGCGCAGTCCAAGGGCTTTTCCAACGCTTTGGTTCTGGATGCTTTGGGGAATGTCGCTGAAACCGCGACGGCCAATATCTTTATGGTACGTGATGGCGAGGTCTTCACACCCGTCGCCAATGGCACTTTCCTAAGCGGCATTACACGCGCGCGCCATATTTCTAATCTGCGTGCCGAAGGTGTCACGGTGCACGAAACGGTTCTGGGATACGCCGATTTCGAGGCCGCTGATGAAGTGTTCATGTCCGGCAATATGAGCAAGGTCACCCCGGTCACTGCCTTTGACGATCGCCAATATCAAGTTGGCCCCATCGCGAAACAGGTGCGTGAAATGTATTGGGACTGGGCACATTCGAATGCCTGAACTACGCCAAAGCGCAGTTACCCTTATTATTGGGGGTCTCGGCGCACTGATTGCCATTACACTAAAAATGCCTGTTGCGTTACTCGCCGGGCCTGCCGTTGCAGTTGCGATTGCAGGGTTGAGGGGGATTAAGACAGGAATCGCAACACAGCTGAGAAACGTGGGATTTCTGCTAGTCGGGCTAAGCATCGGATCATTGATTGGCCCAGAAAGCATCCAAGCAATGATCCGCTGGCCAATCGCCTTTTCCCTGCTGGCAATTCTTACATTTGTGACCCCATGGATTGGTCGATGGGTGGTTCCACGCGTGTTGCCATTTGGCAAAGACGAAGCATTTCTAGCCGCTGCCCCCGGCCATCTGAGTCTGGTCATTGCGCTGGCGGACAGCCTGTCACTTTCACTGACGCGGCCGGTGGTTCTGGCGTCGATACGTCTGATGGTGCTGACACTGGTTATCCCATTGGCCGCGCAGGCTGCCGGAATGGACATTGGACCCGGCCTGCCAAGCGGTGCTGTATCCACACCATGGATCTGGCTCGTTATACAGATTGCTGCGGCTCTGGCTCTGTCGCCTGTACTGCACTGGATGAAACTGCCAGCCTCGACACTCCTTGCCGGAATTTTGGTGGCTGCGACCACCCATCTGTCCTCTATGACCACTGGTACCCTGCCCAACTGGCTGGCGCAGGGATCGCTGGTACTGATGGGAAGCCTTATTGGCACGCGGTTTAGCGGCATGTCTTGGCGTGAACTGCGCCGCAGCCTGTTGGCCGGCCTGTCTATTATCGCACTGACATCAAGTCTTGCCGTGCTACTTGCCATTCCAGCGTCCCAGCTTTCCGGGCTGCCCATCATGGATGTGTTGCTTGGATTTGCGCCAGGCGGATTGGAAACCATGATCATTGTGGCAGCCGCAGTTGGCGCCGATCCAAGCTTTGTTGCAGCGGCTCATGTGTTCCGCCTGCTCATCCTCGCGGTTATCCTGACCAGCTATGCCACAAATCTTCACCGAAAATCGCGCTGAGGAAACTGATGGACAGCGGCCATGCTCTCGGGCAGATTGGCTAAGATTGTGGAGGACCGAAATGCGCAAATTTCTTGTGGTACTGGATGATAGCCGCGAATGCCTGAACGCCATGCGTTTTGCGGCGATGCGTGCGGCCCATACGAGTGCGGGTGTCGAAATTCTGTCGATTATCCCACCAGATGAGTTCAATCACTGGATTGGCGTCAGCGAAGTGATCAAGGAAGAAGCACGCGAACGCATCCATGCGCACTTTGAGGTTTTTGCCAAATGGATGCGCGACCGTCAGGGCATTGATCCGGAGCTGGTGATCCGCGAAGGTGAGCCGCTGCAGGAAATTATTGCTCACATCGAAACCAATCCTGACATCGGTGTACTGGTGCTTGGCGCTGGCGATGATCGCAAAGGTCCCGGCCCACTGGTAAGCCAGCTCAGCCGGTCCTCGGGCAGCCTGCCTATTCCAATCACCATTGTGCCCGGCGATCTGTCCAAAGAAAAACTGGAAGCGATCACCTGATACTCTTGGGCCGTCTAATTTAGAATCGTTCTAATCCTTGACTTGCCCGGCTGTCAGGCGCATATCGGTGACAGCTTTACGGAGACCCGATATGTTCATTCAGACTGAATCCACGCCCAACCCGGCGACGCTGAAATTTCTTCCGGGTCAGACCGTGCTCGAAGTTGGCACTGCTGACTTCCCCACATCTGACACCGCAGGCAAATCGCCTCTGGCAGAACGCATCTTTGCGGTCAGCGGTGTTGCTGGCGTGTTCTTTGGCAACGACTTTGTCACCGTGACCAAAGCCGAAAATGTTGAATGGGACCACATCAAGCCGGCCATTCTGGGCGCGGTGATGGAGCACTATCAGTCCGGCCAGCCTGTCATGGCAGACGATGGCGCAGCCCCGGCATCCGGACATGCGGAACATACCGGCGAAGACGGTGCAATCGTTGACCAGATCAAGGAATTGCTGGACAGCCGCGTGCGCCCAGCCGTTGCGCAGGATGGTGGCGACATTACGTTCCACGGCTTTGACCGCGGTGTTGTCTATCTGCACATGCAGGGCGCCTGCGCAGGTTGCCCTTCGTCGACGCTGACCCTGAAAATGGGCATCGAGAACCTGCTGCGCCACTACATACCCGAAGTGACCGAGGTTCGCCCCGTTGCCGTCTGAGCCACTGATACTGGGATTTGACACATCGGCCGCGCATTGCGCGGCCGCTTTGCTGCGCGGCGATCAGATCATGGCCGAACGGCTGGAACTGATGAAGCGTGGCCAGGCAGAACGGTTGATGGTCTTGCTGGAAGAGGTTCTGGCCGAAGCTGGTGCCAGTTGGAAAGACCTGACAGCAATTGGCGTAGGCGTTGGGCCGGGGAACTTCACAGGCATCCGCATTGGAGTCTCTGCTGCGCGAGGATTGGCGCTGGGACTGGACATACCGGCTGTGGGCGTTGACGGTTTTGAGGCCAGACAGGCTGATGGCACACTCGCAGCGATCCCCGCCCCCAGAGAGCAGGTCTATGCCGCACTGCCAGACCAAGCACCGCGTCTGATGCCAGCATCTGAAGCTGCCGAAGCCGCACGCGGTGCCGGGCTATCGTTTGCGCCAGAGGCAAGCCCAGAAGGACTCGCCGCAGCCATCGCGCGCCACGCAGCATTGCGTGCTAACGACAACCCCGCCGCCCCAGCGCCGCTATATATGCGCGCGGCCGACGCGGCACCATCTAGGGATGTCCCTCCGGCGCTGATAGATGGCTAATCTACCTTCGCCAGCGGAGATGGCCGCCACTCATACTGCGGCCTTTACCCAGTCGCGCCCCTGGTCTGAGGCCGAATTCACTGACCTGTTGGACAGCCCATTCACCTTTACCGTGGGTGATGCACGCTGTTTTGCGCTGGTGCGGGTGATCGTGGACGAGGCCGAGCTGCTGACCATAGCCACCCATCCAGACCACCAACGGCAGGGTTTGGCACGTGCAGTGATGCAGGTTTGGCGCACGGTGGCCACCCAACGAGGTGCCGAAACCGCATTTCTGGAGGTCGCCGCCGACAACGCGCCTGCCTGCGAGCTCTATACCTCTTGCGGCTTTTCAAATTGCGGGAATCGCCCCGGTTATTACAGCCGCCAAAACGGCCCTGCGGTGGACGCCATCCTCATGAGACAGGCCTTACCGACAGACAAATAGCTCTTAACCTTAGGCCAACACCCGAAATCACACCAAATGGTCAAAAAGCGGTTGACCCCTTGGCCGGGCTACGGCCTTAATCGTTTCACCTTTTAAGAAATATCTCTGATTGGGTGGCTGATACAAAATGTCACCCCAAACAAAAAACAACAACTGGGAGTACCCACATGACTCTGATGAAATCCCTGATGGGAGCGGCTGCAACTATCGCTCTGTCCGCTGGCGCTGCACTGGCCGATCCGGCCATCATCTTTGACCTTGGCGGCAAGTTCGACAAAAGCTTTAACGAAGCAGCCTTTGCTGGTGCGACCCGTTGGGCCGAAGAAACTGGCGGCACCTTCCGTGAAGTAGAACTGCAGTCCGAAGCTCAGCGCGAGCAGGCTCTGCGTCGTTTCGCTGAAGCGGGTTCCAACCCAATCGTCATGGCTGGCTTTGCGTTCTCTGACGCTCTGAGCCAGGTAGCCCCTGACTACCCAGACACCAAGTTCGCTGTCATCGACGTTGACTGGCTGGACATGCCAAACGTACGCGGCATTGGTTTCCAAGAGCACGAAGGTTCGTATCTGGTTGGCATGATGGCTGCTCAGGCATCCAAGACCGGCACTGTTGGCTTTATCGGCGGCATGGATATCCCTCTGATCCGCAAATTCGCCTGTGGCTATGCCCAGGGCGTTATGGCTGCGAACCCAGATGCCAAGATCATTGCCAACATGACTGGTACGACACCAGCTGCTTGGAACGATCCGGTAAAAGGCTCTGAGCTGACCAAAGCACAGATCAGCCAAGGCGCTGACGTTGTATATGCTGCTGCTGGCGGTACTGGTGTAGGCGTTCTGCAAACTGCAGCCGACGAAAACATCCTGTCCATCGGCGTCGACAGCAACCAGAACCACCTGCACCCAGGCAAGGTTCTGACTTCGATGATGAAGCGCGTGGATAACGCTGTATTTGACGCCTTCTCGCAGGGTGTAGACCTTGAAGCCGGGAACGTTCACATGGGTGTCGCCAATGGTGGTGTCGGCTATGCAATGGACGACAACAACGCCGCATTGGTCAGCGCAGACATGCAGGCTGCAGTAGATGCCGCATCTGCCAAGATCGCTTCTGGCGAGCTGACTGTGCACAACTACATGTCCGACGACAGCTGCCCAGCTCTGAACTTCTAAGTTTAGGCGCAAACAAAAATTCAGGGCCGCGCACCTCTGCGCGGCCCTTTTCCCTAGCAGCGCTTGCATGTCACTGTTTCCAAGGTCAGATTCTGATACCTTTGATCTGACCAATGGCCGCACATGCACGCAGAACGAGACAGCCGTCGGAACAGGAACTGGTGAATGACCACATCCCCAGCCATTGAATTAAAAGGCATTTCCAAAGCCTTTGGCCCGGTCCAGGCCAACAAGGATATCTCGATCAGCGTCGCCCCTGGTACGATTCACGGTATCATCGGCGAAAACGGCGCTGGCAAATCGACCCTGATGAGCATCCTGTACGGTTTCTACAAAGCCGACAAAGGTGAGATTTGGATCAACGGCAAGAACACCGTGATCCCAGACAGCCAAGCCGCTATCTCTGCTGGCATCGGCATGGTGTTCCAGCACTTCAAACTGGTGGAAAACTTCACCGTACTGGAAAACATCATCCTCGGAGCCGAGGACGGAGGGTTATTGAAACCCTCCCTGGCCAAGGCCCGCCGCACTTTGAAACAACTGGCCGCCGAATATGAGTTGAACGTCGACCCTGACGCCCGCATCGATGAAATCGGTGTTGGCAAGCAGCAGCGGGTCGAAATCCTCAAGGCGCTGTACCGTCAGGCGGACATCCTTATTCTGGACGAACCCACCGGGGTTCTGACACCAGCCGAGGCAGACCAGCTGTTCCGCATTCTTCATCGCCTGCGCGAAGAAGGTAAAACCATCATCCTGATCACGCACAAACTGCGTGAGATCATGGAAACCACCGACACGGTGTCGGTGATGCGCCGTGGTGAGATGACCGCGACGGTCAAGACATCTGAAACCAACCCAGCCCATCTGGCTGAACTGATGGTGGGCCGTAAGGTGCTGTTGCAAGTCGACAAAACCCCAGCCAAGCCCGGCGCACCGGTGCTGGAAATCGAAAACCTGTCCGTCAGCGATGAGGACGGCGTAGAACGTGTCAAAGGCATCAACCTGCAGGTTCGCGCGGGCGAGATTCTGGGCATTGCTGGTGTAGCTGGCAACGGCCAGTCGGAACTTCTCGAAGTGTTAGGCGGCATGCGCGGCGGCACAGGAACAATTCGCATGCAGGGGGCAGAGCTGCCATTGCACGGCCCCGGCTCTCACGGTCAGGCCCGTCGCCGCGCTCATATCGCGCACGTTCCCGAAGACCGGCAACGCGAAGGTCTGATCATGGACTTTCACGCCTGGGAAAACGTCGCCTTTGGCTATCACCGAGATCCTGCCTACCAGTCCGGCATGTTGATGAACAACGCCGCCCTGCGCGCCGACACCGAAGCCAAGATGAAAAAGTTCGACGTGCGCCCCCCTGACCCATGGCTTGCTGCCAAGAACTTCTCGGGCGGGAACCAGCAGAAAATCGTTGTGGCACGCGAGATTGAGCGCAATCCGGAATTGCTGCTGATCGGCCAGCCCACCCGCGGTGTCGATATTGGCGCGATTGAATTCATTCACAAACAAATCGTCGAACTGCGTGATCAGGGCAAAGCAATCCTTCTGGTGAGCGTCGAGCTGGAAGAGATCCTGTCGCTGGCCGACCGTGTGGCCGTTATGTTTGATGGCCACATCATGGGCGAACGCCTGCCGCATGAAACAGACGAAAAAGAACTTGGCCTGCTGATGGCCGGTGTCGCCGGGGAGGCCGCATAAGATGGAAAAGATGCCCAAATGGGCCGACGTGGTGCTGATCCCGCTGATCAGCCTGCTGCTGGCCGCTATTATTTCCGCCCTGGTGATCCTCGGCATAGGTGAAGACCCGGTTGCCGCGGTCAAACTGATGATCGACGGCGCATTGGGGTCGACCTATGGCTGGGGCTATACGCTCTATTACGCCACCAACTTCCTGTTCACTGGCCTGGCGGTTTCCGTCGCGTTCCACGCCCGTATGTTCAACATCGGTGGCGAAGGTCAAGCGATGCTGGGGGGCCTGGGTGCTGCGCTTGTCTGCCTGTATATTCCTTGGCCACATTGGTCGATGGCACTGGCTGGCGGCGCAATTGGCGCGGCCATCTTTGGCGCAGCCTGGGCCGCTATTCCGGCCTACCTGCAGGCCAGACGCGGCAGCCACATCGTGATCACCACCATCATGTTTAACTTTATCGCTGCTGCGGTGTTGAACTATGTGCTGGTCAACCTGCTGCGCCCTGCTGGGTCGATGGATCCGGCCACGGCACGTTTCCCAGAAGCCGTCCACCTGCCTAGCCTACACGAAGTCCTTGCCCCGCTGGGCATCGAATTCTCCAAAGCTGCACCGGCTAACGTCAGCTTTCTGGTGGCCCTTGCCGCCTGTGTCTTTGTCTGGCTGCTGATCTGGCGCACCAAACTAGGGTATGAAATCCGTGCCTATGGCAAGTCCGAGCAAGGCGCGCTCTATGCTGGGATTTCACCATTTAAGATCACCATGATTGCCATGCTGCTCTCGGGTGCTTTGGCTGGCATGATGGCCACCAATAACGTCATGGGCGAGGCCGAACGACTGGTTCTGAACTCGACCGAAGGCGCTGGTTTTATCGGCATCGCGGTGGCCCTGATGGGACGCTCGCACCCGTTTGGCGTCTTCCTTGCGGCAATCCTGTTTGGCTTCCTGTACCAAGGCGGCGCAGAACTGGCCCTGTGGACCAAGATCCCTCGCGAAATGATCGTAGTGATCCAAGCCTTGGTTATTATGTTCACCGGAGCCCTAGACAACATGGTCCGGATGCCACTTGAAAAAATCTTCGTTGCACTGCGGAAGGGAAAAGCCTGATGGATTTCCTGACACTTATCCAGGTGCTGGACAGCACAATTCGTCTGGCCACTCCACTGCTTCTGGCTTGCCTAGCCGGCCTATTTTCAGAACGAGCAGGCATTTTTGATATCGGCCTTGAGGGCAAGATGCTGGCCGCCGCGTTCTTCTCGGCAGCCGTTGCAGCCGTCACCGGAAACGTGTGGCTGGGATTGCTGGCTGGGGTTGCCTCTTCTTTGGTTCTCAGCGGGATACACGGGTTGGCCTCGATCACTTTTCGCGGCAACCAGCTGATCTCGGGGCTGGCGGTTACCATGCTGGCCCAAGGCTTTACAGTGGTGATTGCACAAAGATGGTTCCAACAGGGCGGGCGCACGCCATCCTTGCTGACCGAAGGCCGCTTTGGCCCGATCAACTTGCCGTTCGCCGAGGCGGTATCGGACGTGCCGGTGTTTGGTCCAATCTACTCCGAACTACTCTCGGGTCACTCGATCCTAGTCTACCTGGCCTTTGCCGCAGTGCCTGCAACCTGGTGGTTGCTGTATCGCACCCGTTTCGGCCTGCGCCTGCGCGCGGTTGGGGAAAACCCCGAGGCCGTGGATACCGCTGGTATTTCCGTCGTCGGTCTGCGGTTTGCCGCTGTCGGCATCTGTGGCTTGCTCTGCGGCTTGGCTGGCGCCTACCTTGCCACCTCGCTTCAGGCTGGTTTCGTCAAGGATATGACCGCAGGCCGTGGTTATATCGCTTTGGCCGCTCTGATCTTTGCCAAGTGGCGCCCCTGGCATGCGATGGGGGCCTGCCTGTTGTTTGGTCTGTTGCAGGCTGTCGCACTGCGGTTCCAGAATATAGAGCTGGGTGGCATCACCATCCCAGTCCAGATGATGGACGCCCTGCCCTACATCCTGACCGTAGTGATCCTGGCCGGTTTTGTCGGCAAGGCGATCCCACCCAAGGCCGGCGGCGAGCCCTATGTAAAAGAACGCTAAGGGCCAACACCCCACTCGAACACCATCAACGCCCGGCCCAGTGCCGGGCGTTTTCTTTTAACCACCAAAGTCTCCCGCCCGTCGCCTGCGCATCTGGCGATGCCCGCTCCCGTTGGGCGTAGCGCCGGGCCTTGCCCGGCGCTACGCCCAAGTTTGTTCAGGGTTTACCGGCATAGCCGGTGCACCCTGCAACCGCGGGAGCCCGCCGAGGCAACTATAGCTACTTCAGATAGGTCCAGTTTTGCCACGAAGGTCAGTCCTGTGTGCTGCAGAGCGGCATCGGCAGTTGATTTTACCTAAATCTCCGGTCTAACTAAACCTTATGCAAATTTACCTTCCTATCGCCGAGGTCTCGGTCAATGCCTTCCTGCTCCTCGGATTGGGGGGAATCGTTGGCATTTTGTCCGGCATGTTCGGCGTTGGCGGCGGCTTTTTGATGACGCCGCTGCTGTTCTTTATTGGTATCCCACCCGCCGTGGCAGTCGCCACAGAGGCGAATCAGATCGTGGCCTCCTCTTTCTCTGGGGTTCTGGCGCATTTTCGAAGGCGAACGGTTGATATCAAAATGGGGGTAGTACTCCAGATCGGCGGTTTGATAGGCGCTGCGCTGGGGGTTTTGGTCTTTAACTACCTAAAAGCCATTGGTCAGGTCGATCTGCTGGTCAAGCTTTGCTACGTGGTCTTCCTTGGCGTTGTCGGCGGACTGATGTTCATCGAGAGCCTGAACGCGATCCGTAAATCCAAGAAAGCCG
This sequence comes from Parasedimentitalea denitrificans, assembly GCF_011813015.1. Taxonomy (GTDB): domain Bacteria; phylum Pseudomonadota; class Alphaproteobacteria; order Rhodobacterales; family Rhodobacteraceae; genus Parasedimentitalea; species Parasedimentitalea denitrificans. The sequence goes on from NZ_QHLQ01000013.1 coordinate 97,521, forward strand.
GTGGCGCGCCTGCCGCACGGCGTCAGCGCAGCTGGGTCCATGCCCTGCCCTTCAAAATGCGGTTCCGCACTTCGGGGCTGTATATCTCTGTCATTCCGCCCATTCTTGTCGGCATCTGCGTTGGTATCCTTGCTGCGATCATGGGTGTTGGCGGCGGCTTCATCATGGTTCCGGCGATGATTTACATCCTCGGCATGCCCACCAAAGTGGTTATCGGCACCTCGCTGTTCCAGATCATTATGGTGACCGGTTTTACCACCATGCTGCATGCCACTACCAACTACACAGTGGACATCGTTCTGGCTGTACTGCTTTTGGTCGGCGGCGTTATCGGGGCACAAATCGGCACCCGTATTGGCGTCTACATGAAGGCCGAACAGCTGCGTATCCTGCTGGCACTTATGGTGCTGCTGGTCTGTGGTAAACTGGCGTTGGATCTGCTGCTTACCCCGTCCGAGATATTCTCGCTCGGCGCTGGCGGAGGGCACTGATCATGCTACGCTCCCTGCTCCTTGCCGCTCTGGTATTCGCTCTCCCAGCTCAGGCTGGCCAAGAAGAGGTCGTGCTTGGTCTAAGCCAGGATCGTGTTGCTATTACTGCTGATTTCGACGGCGATGAGATCTTGATCTTTGGTGCCGTAAAACGCGAGTCCCCTATTCCCGACACGGACCCTTTGCAAGTTATCGTCACGGTATCCGGCCCCCAGGAACCGGTTCTGGTGCGGCGCAAAGAGCGCAAGCTAGGGATCTGGGTCAATGTCGATTCCGTTCTGGTGGATTCCGCGCCCAGCTTCTATGCCGTCGCAACAAGCGGCCCCTTTGGCGATGTGATTACCGACACCGAAGACCTGCGCTACCGGATTTCCATTGAACGGGCGATCCGATCCGTTGGCGCCGCCATGCATATCCGCGGCGCTCAGGATTTTGCAGATGCAGTGATCCGGATCCGCGAGAACCGGGATCTGTATTCTATCCGCGAAAACACTGTGGCTGTTGACCAACAGACCCTGTTCCGCACTGCGATTAAAATGCCTGCCGACCTAACCGAAGGCGACTATACTGCCCGCATTTTCCTAACCCGTGGTGGCGAAGTCGTGTCGCAGTATGAGACCTCTATTGACGTGCGCAAGGTGGGGCTAGAGCGGTTTCTATTTGTAATGTCGCGGGAGCAGCCGTTTTGGTACGGGATAATGTCACTGGCCATTGCCATCGCCGCTGGCTGGGGTGCCTCGGCTGCATTCCGTTTGTTGCGAAACAACTAAAGCCAACCCCCACATTCCATTGAACTATGGGTCCAAAAGGCGGGCGTTCTACGCCCGTCTTACAGTTCGCACGCAGAGCATATAACTAAGCGCGCCCCTCTTACCCGCGGCCGATATAAGGCATCTTGGTGGCCATCACGGTCATGAACTGCACGTTGGCCTCTAGTGGCAGCTGCGCCATGTGCAGAACCGACTTGGCAGCATCTTCAACCGCAAAGCTATCCATTGGCGGTGCGTTAGGATCATCCTGCTGTTGCCGATAGATCAGATCTTCGACCATCGGCGTGCGGGCATTGCCGATGTCGATCTGGCCGCAGGCGATATCAAATGCCCGTCCATCCAATGACAGGCTGCGGGTCAACCCGGTGATCGCCGCCTTGGTGGTGGCATAAGGGACTGAATTAGGGCGCGGCACATGCGCTGCGATCGACCCATTGTTGATGATACGCCCACCCTGTGGTGACTGGTGGCGCATCTGGCGAAACGCTGCGCGGGCTGCCAGGAACATGCCGTTGAGGTTCACATTCACAGATGCAAACCAATCGTCCAACGCGATTTCGTCGATAGTGCCACTGGCGGTGAAGATGCCAGCGTTGTTAAACATCACATCCAGATGCCCCGCCTGCATGACAAAGCTGTTGAACGCAGCATCTACTGCTGCCGGGTCAGTGACATCTGCAGGAAGGACAACGGCGTTGGTATGGCCCTCGGCCACTTCCTCTAACGCGTCCTGCCGCCGTGCCAGCAGGCCAACCTGCCAACCCTCGGCCAGAAACAACTCCGCAACGGCCCGGCCAATGCCTGAACTAGCACCGGTGATCACAATCGTCTTCATCCGCCTTCACTCTCCAGTTTCAGCGCCACTGGTGCGGCGCGCAAATCATCCACCCGAAGTGGTTCTTTGGGTTTTGATAGGCGGTTACGCACAACCCATATCAACCGCTCTTGTGCCCGCGTGATGGCAACATATGCCAACCGCTTCCACAGTGGCTGTCCGGCCTCTACACGGCCCATGCGGGCTGCCACATACAGATCAGGCGCAAACACCTGCGTGGTGTCCCATTGCGATCCCTGCGCCTTGTGAATAGTCACGGCTGCGCCGTGCAGGAACGTTGCCCCCATCCGGGCAGCAAATGGAATGAATGGCTCTTCTTCGTCCGGCTTTTCAATCTTCACAATCGAGGCTGCGCTGACCTGAGGATCTTCGGCGCCCATCACGTGCAGCCGCGAGAAACCGGGCTTGCGACCAGATCCAAGATAGACCACCTGCGCGCCTTTGATCAGGCCGCGCGCCTCTAGGTCCAACCGCTTTTTCCTATGCTTCATTGGCAGTTCAATGCCATCACAGATCAGCGGCTCACCCTCCATCAGCGCATCCTCTGGCGCGCCGTGAACGCTGCGAAAGGCGTTGATCAACTTGATCCGTGTCGCATTGCGCCAGACCAATACCGGAGATCGCGCCATCAGATCGACCTCTACCCGTTGCCCCCAAACAACCCGGTCATCGCGCCGTGCAACATCCTCGATCATCCGCTCAAAATCGTGAAACGACAGTTGTGGATCGGCCAAAGCATGGGCCAGATCGAGGATCGGGTTGTCGGCATCCTGACGGTGAACCCGGTGCAGTTCCAGCTTGCGCTCTTCGGGCAAGGCATCGAACACCATGGCCCCGGATTGGTTCACAGGGGCCAACTGGGCCGGGTCACCAAACAGCACTAGGTTGGGAAAAATCTCTTTCAGATCATTGAACTGGCGGTCATCCAACATCGAGGATTCATCAACAAACCCAATGTCCAACGGCTCTTCCCGTCGTTTCCAGCCTGTAATGAAGTCAGACCCGCGCAAACCTGCCGACGCCAAAGCGCCGGGAATGGATTTGTTCCGCTCGTAGAACGCCACAGCCCGCGCCAGCGCCTCTTCGGTCAGGCCTTCGATCTCGGGCTGCTCTCCCTCGCCTGTCAGCCACTCGGCCAGTTTTTCATACTCGGGGTCATACATCGGCGTGTACAAGATGCGGTGGATGGTCGTGGCCGGAACCCCACGCAAGCGCAGGACTGAGGCGGCTTTGTTGGTTGGCGCCAGAATCGCCAAGGTACGACGATCGCCCTTTTTGCGGCTCTCATAATCACCAGAGACCACTTCGACGCCGGATTGCTCCAGCGCCTTGTACAGTTCGGCCAACAACAGCGTTTTACCCGATCCGGCCTTGCCCATCAGGGCCATCACGCCGCTTTCGCCTTTTGGCTGCTGCAACAACTGACTATCGTCTAGATCGACTCCGGCCGTGCGCAGCATTTCAGTTACGCTGTCAAAGGCAGCGGCTTGGTCTTCAGAGAACTGGATGGGAAGTGTGGTCATTCCCAGACACTATAGACGCAGGGCCCGCTTCACCAGAGCCCGCCCCGCGTTTCCATGATGTTTTCAAGCGCTCATCGCCAGTGATTGTAGCATTCCCACCAAGTGATCAATCGAACCACATTGGTGGCACATCGGGGACAAGTCGTTAGACGACTATCAGCCCCCTACTTATGGCCCGTGCAATGGCATGTGTCGTATTCTGAGCACCAAGTTTAGTCTTGGCGCTTTCGATATAAACCCGCAACGTGTGCTCAGAAATCGACAGCGTTTCAGCAACTTCTGCGCGGCTGTACCCCATAGCCAAAAGGGTCATGGCATCCACCTCACGGGGTGACAAATTGCGCGAACCCTCAGGTGTTCGGTTGGGCTCAAAATCTATCGCTTTACGGTTGATGTAATGTGCCAGTAAAATCACGTCGCGACTGTATTTCTCGGTAAATTTCTCCCAAGTCGCATCGTCACAATTATGGCTAATCGTGAAGAGTGCGAATTGACCATTTGGGCCACGGATCGGAATTGAATACCCCTGATTGCCAACACCATGTTTCAACGCATCATCCAGGAAAGTACGGGCAGCCTTGGTTGACCAGTCCAGTCGCTTCCAATCCACCGGGTGAAACCGTTGATAACATCCCGTGACAACCGGATCGGTCCTTAGGTACCCCTGCTCAATGTAGCGCTTTACCCATTCATCCGAATATGTCCCGCACCCGTATTGCTCACCGGCGCTGTCGACCCAATGGTAGACGATGTGATCTATTTCAAAAAGGTCCCGGACCTTTTCAATAATGCTCTGAACTTCTTCAAGAGTACCGGCAGCCTCCAGTATCTTTAGAATTTTGTCCAAATTTATTCTGTTCGCCATCCGTTTGTGCACTAGCCTTTTCTTCCGACGAAGCCACTACTAACTTTGCCATCTCAAGCGTTTCGCTTAAGTGGTCTGCATGGCTCCTCGCGCAATCTGCAGCAGTATGTGACCGAAGGTCAACGCCAAGATCCAGCATCCAGTGATATTGGATCCTGGCCCGCCGTAATCCCCGAAGTATCACGCGAAATAAACTTAACATGTGTCTGAAATGTCAATATTCAACGCCAGCACCTCCCCTAAGATAGCGAGGGGGCGATTTCCAAGCCTCTGAAACTAAACATATGAGTCAAAGAATGGAAAAACCCACGAACCATAGTGAATGATTCGTGGGCGACCGCTTGGGCGGTTAAAGGCAGGCCGGATGGGCCATATAGACGGACGTCTTTATTTGGCTTCCAGCACATCCTCTAGGGTTCGCAGGCCTGTCTTAGGCGCCTGGACCAGGACCGACATGTTGCCCGGTTTATGCTCGTTGCGCAGCATCTTCATGTGCGCATCTGGCAGATCAGCCCAAGAGAACACCTCTGACATGCAAGGATCCAGACGGCGTTCCAGCATCAGCTTGTTTGCCGAGGCCGCCTGCTTGAGATGGGCAAAGTGGCTGCCTTGCAGACGCTTCTGGTGCATCCACATATAACGCACATCCAAGGTCAGGTTGAACCCCGTGGTGCCTGCACAGATCACCACCATGCCGCCCTTTTTGCAGACAAAGGTCGACACCGGGAATGTTGCCTCGCCGGGATGTTCGAACACCATGTCGACATTCACGCCCTTACCAGTGATCGCCCAGATCGCGGCACCGAATTTGCGGGCTTCTTTGAACCATGCGGCATACTCTGGTGTATTCACCGTTGGCATCTGCCCCCAGCAATTGAAGTCCTTGCGGTTCAAGACACCCTTGGCCCCCAGTCCCATCACAAAATCACGCTTGCTCTCGTCCGAGATCACGCCAATTGCGTTGGCACCGGCAGTGTTGATCAACTGGATCGCGTAAGAGCCCAGACCGCCAGACGCGCCCCATACCAATACATTTTGTCCCGGTTTCAGGTCATGCGGCTCGTGGCCAAAAAGCATCCGATAGGCGGTCGCCAGTGTCAGTGTATAACAGGCACTTTCTTCCCAGGTCAGGTGCTTGGGGCGTGGCATCAGCTGCTGAGACTGAACATTGGTGAACTGAGCAAAAGATCCGTCAGGTGTTTCATAGCCCCAGATACGCTGGCTGGGGGAATACATCGGATCACCGCCGTTACATTCTTCGTCTTCACCGTCATCCTGATTACAGTGGATCACGACCTCGTCACCGACCTTCCACTTCTTGACCTTGTCACCAACGGCCCATACAATACCCGCCGCGTCGGAACCGGCAATGTGGTATGGCTGTTTGTGTCCATCAAAGGGGCTGATTGGCTTGCCCAATGCGGCCCAAACACCATTGTAATTGACGCCGGCAGCCATCACCAAAACCAACACATCGTGGCTGTCTATGGCTGGTACATCCACCACTTCCTGCAACATTGCACTGTCTGGGTTGCCATGGCGCTCTTTGCGGATGGCCCAAGCGTACATCTGTTTGGGGACATAGCCCATCGGCGGCATCTCACCCATTTCATACAGGTCCTTTTCAGGCGCCTCGTACGACAACACTTCAGGATTGGTGTCCAAAGCCATATCGGCCTCCTCTTTGCCTCTTCTCGCCGCAGTGCAGAATCGCAGAGCTCTTTACGAGATAGAAATGGTCGAGCAATAAAGCAACCGTAAATACTATTTTTTTGAAACTTTATGACCTTAACTTTTCCGACAGGTGCAGAAAGTTTGGTGCGCCACAACGTGGCTCAGATGCAGAATCTACATGGCCAAGCAGCTCAATAGGACACTCTCAACGATGCTTTGCTGCGGATGGAAAAAATTCCCAGACAACTCATTCCCGCCACCTGAGCAACCATCACAAAACCATCGAGATATGTAACCACTCGCCCGTTCATAACCATGCACATCTTCAACTTCCCAAGCAACAGCTTGTTGCCACACACTATTTTCACACTATTCTGCAACTGTAAGACCACTCACCGAACCCGTTGGGCGTTTTGACGTTCAATGAAAAATGTCCTTTTCAAAGAAAGAATGTCATGTTTTCCAGACGTAACATAGTCACCGCAATGGCCGCTTTGGCCGTCACAGCAACCTCCGCGATTCCTGCATTTGCCTTGGATAGACGGGTCCGAATTGTAAATGATACCGGCTACGTGCTGGTCGAGTTCTACGGCTCAAACAAAGGATCGACCTCGTGGGAGGAAGACATTTTGGGTCCGGATGTTCTACGCTCGGGGCAATCGGTCATGGTCAATTTTGACGATGGCACCGGCTATTGCATGTTCGACTTCAAGGCTGTTTTTGACGACGGAGATGTTTTGACCCGTAAAGGCGTAAACATCTGCGAGATCGGCACCTACACCTATAATTGATGGTTTCACTCGATCCGACCAACAGTTAGCGCGCCGACCTGGGTCTGGCGCGCTTTTTAAATGCAAAATCGTCATTTTGCCGCAATGCAGCGAATTGACAGCGCCACAATATTCCCCGTATCAAGTCGATAGCGAAATAAAATTACCGCATCACTTACGAGGCTCCGATGACGCAGAAAGACCGCCCCTGGCTGATCCGTACCTATGCTGGCCACTCTACCGCCACCGCCTCAAACGCATTGTATCGTAGCAACCTGGCCAAGGGTCAAACCGGCCTGTCGGTGGCCTTCGATCTGCCGACCCAAACCGGATACGACAGCGATCACACTCTGGCAGGCGGTGAAGTCGGGAAAGTTGGCGTACCGGTATGCCATCTGGGCGATATGCGCGCATTGTTCGACAAGATCCCGCTGGAGCAGATGAACACCTCGATGACCATCAACGGCACGGCGCCGTGGTTGCTGTCGCTTTATATCGCTGTGGCCGAGGAACAAGGCGCGGATGTGCGCGGCCTGCAGGGCACTGTGCAAAACGACCTGATCAAGGAATACCTGAGCCGCGGCACCTACATCTGCCCGCCCAAGCCCAGCCTGAAAATGATCGCTGACGTGGCCGAGTATTGCTATAGCAACGTACCCAAATGGAACCCGATGAATGTTTGTTCCTACCACCTGCAAGAGGCCGGTGCGACACCGGAACAAGAGCTTGCCTTTGCCTTGGCGACCGGCCAAGCAGTCCTGGATGAGCTGCGACCAAGAGTCCCCGCCGAGGATTTTCCTGCGTTGGTCGGTCGGATTTCGTTCTTCGTCAACGCCGGCATCCGCTTTGTTACCGAGATGTGCAAAATGCGGGCCTTTGTCGATCTGTGGGATGAGATTTGCGAAACACGTTATGGCGTCACAGACCCTAAGTTCCGCCGCTTCCGCTATGGTGTGCAGGTCAACTCGCTGGGCCTGACCGAACAGCAGCCGGAAAACAACGTTTACCGTATCCTGATCGAAATGCTGGCCGTAACGCTGTCGAAAAAGGCCCGCGCCCGCGCTGTACAGCTTCCTGCCTGGAACGAGGCGCTTGGCCTGCCCCGCCCCTGGGACCAGCAATGGTCGATGCGTATGCAGCAGATCTTGGCCTATGAAACCGACCTGTTGGAATACGGCGATTTGTTCGACGGAAACACTGTTGTGGATGCCAAGGTCGAAGAGCTAAAGTCCGGGGCCCGCGCCGAGTTGAGCAACCTTGATGGCATGGGCGGCGCAGTGGCCTCGATCGAATACATGAAATCCCGCCTAGTGGATTCAAATGCCGAACGTCTGAACCGGATTGAGCGCAATGAAACCACCGTCGTCGGCGTCAACCGCTGGACCGAAGGCGAACCCTCGCCGTTGCAGACCGAAGATGGCGGCATCATGGTTGTCGACCCGGCGGTCGAGCAGGAACAGGTCGCACGCCTGAACCAGTGGCGAAACGAACGCGACGACGACCAAGTCCAGAGCGCGCTCGCCGCACTGCGCCAAGCAGCTAAGAATGGCGACAATATCATGCCTGCCTCTATCACGGCAGCCAAAGCCGGCGTTACCACCGGTGAATGGGCCGAAGAGATGCGCCAGGTTCATGGCACATACCGGGGCCCCACCGGCGTCTCGGGTTCGATGTCGAACAAGACCGAAGGTCTGGATGATCTGCGCAGCCAAGTTGATGCAGTCTCCGACAAATTGGGCCGCCGCCTAAAGCTGCTGGTCGGCAAACCCGGTTTGGACGGCCATTCAAACGGCGCCGAGCAAATTGCATTTCGCGCCCGTGACTGTGGAATGGATATTACCTACGATGGTATCCGCCTAACACCCGAAGAATTGGTGGCCACAGCTGCTGATGACGAGGCCCATGTTGTTGGTCTGTCAATCCTATCTGGTAGCCATCTCCCACTGGTAGAAGAGACTATGAACCGCATGCGCGACGCTGGCTTGGGGCATATCCCGGTGATTGTCGGGGGGATCATTCCAGATGATGACGCAAAAAGTTTAAGGGAAATGGGCGTTTCCCGCGTTTATACACCAAAAGATTTTGAACTGAATTCAATCATGAAGGAAATTACCGAGCTCGCATCACCCCATTGAGTTGAATGTCAATATCAAACAATACGTGGCATCGCGAAAAATGCAAAAAACGAGACAAAAAGCATCTGACAATTGGGCCAAAACCAGTTACGCGCTAATTCGTTAGCCTAGGTACTACAAACTGGAGACTGAAATGACCCTCAACCTTGCGGAAATGTCGCGTAAAGATCTTCTGCAACTCAAGACAGACGTTGACGAGGCGCTGAAATCAGCCGAACAACGTGAACGTCTTGAGGCGCTTAAGGCAGCAGAGGACGCGGCCGCACAATTCGGGTTTTCACTAGATGAAATTGCCAATGGTGGCCGTTCAGCCGGTAAACGCTCAAAGGCGGCTCCTAAATACAGAAATCCAGCAAACCCAGAAGAAACCTGGACTGGGCGCGGTCGCAAACCGCATTGGATTCACACGGCCTTGACATCGGGCGCTGATATCTCTGATCTGGAAATCTGATCCAGAAACGGAGAGCGCTTAAATGACAATTCATATTGGTGCCGCAAAAGAAGATATTGCGGAAACCGTCCTTTTGCCTGGCGATCCATATCGCGCCAAATGGGCTGCGGAAACATTTCTTCAGGACGTGCGCCTGATAAATGAAACTCGCGGCATGCTTGGTTTCACTGGCACCTGGAATGGAAATCGCGTGACGATCCAGGGCAGCGGTATGGGAATGCCCTCGCTGTCGATCTACGTCAACGAATTGATCCGTGACTATGATGCCAAAACGCTGATCCGCATCGGATCCTGTGGTGGCATGCAGGAACAAGTCAAATTGCGTGACGTTATCGTGGCCATGACTGCCAGCACCCTTAGCACCCCATCACGTGGTATTTTCAAAGAGCTCAACTTTGCTCCTTGTGCCGATTGGGGCCTGTTGCGCGCAGCTGTGCAAGCGGCAGAAGCCAAGGGCACAGATACCCATGTTGGCGGGATTTATTCATCGGATGTGTTCTACGACGAGCGCCCCGATCTGAATGAACAAATGGTGCGCCACGGCATCCTGGGTGTCGAGATGGAAGCAGCCGAGCTGTACAATCTGGCAGCTCGACACGGGCGCCGGGCCTTGGCTGTTCTTACCGTTTCGGACCACCTGTTAACGGGTGAATCAATGCCATCAGATCAACGTGAGCGTAGCTTTGGCGACATGGTAGAAATCGCCCTAGAGGCGGCCTTTGCCTAATCGCCAGTTACGCGTTCACCCATTGGGTCGACGCGTTTCTGAAGATACAACATTAGCCGTGCCGGACCCCGTCCAGCACGGTTTTTTTATCCCGCACCGCTATTCACCGCTGTGAATATTCGTCCATCAGCGCCTGAAGGTCTTCGATAGTTTCAGGAAACCCAGCGAAACTATGCGCGGCCGGAATATTTACCCATGGCATTTTCTTATCGGTCATAATTTCAACAAACGGCTCGAAAGACGCCGCGTCGTCTAACACCGACGTACGGAGATTGATCCGTTGCGCCGCTCCAATTTTTGAAAACACGAAATTCAAACATGATTTGCAGAAATAATGCTCTCGCCCTTCGGAGCCTAGGCCGCCTTTGATCAACTCTCCGATGCAGGAGAAACTGTCGATTGGGAACATGGCGGTAAGCGAATACGCACTTGCGCAAAGTTTCTGGCAGTCGCGGCAATGGCACGCCAAAGTCAAAAGCGGAGGTGCAGTTATGCTGACTTGTACTGATCCGCAAAGGCAAGAGCCTGCGAAAGGGGGCTTAGGGAGTGGCATCAACGGTCTTTCATTCATCAACAATTACTCGGGGATAATCCCCCTCGAAGCCGGAAAGGATTAGCCATGTGGCAGAAACACAGCCAACGGCACAGGCTAACGCCCGTGGCTACCATCATATCCGTTGACCTGCGGGCAGACCCAGCCCTCTAGCGTTCCATCCGCCGGTGCGAACACCTCGACCAGCAGCGGGTAGCAGGCCGCCGTATCACTGGAATGTTGCGCACTGCAATCGCCCCCCGGACAGGCGCTCAGCGCACCCAAAAGATCAAGCTCGGCAAAGAACTCCAGATAGTCACCGGGGCGCACGGGCGAGGCCTTCATGAAATACTGCCCCGTATCACGGGTAAAGCCAGTGCACATAAAGACATTCAGCACGTCATGCACATGCGGTTCCGCTTCACTCAGCGATACACCTAAATGATCTGCCAGCGCACGGGTCAGGTTCGAATGGCAACAGTAGTGGTACTGGCTGCCTGCCAGCAGGTTCCCCGTATAGGGATCACAGCGTGTGCCGATCACATCATGAACCGATCCACCGTATTCATCGATACCGTACCACCCCAGTGTATCGTCGGTGAGTGTTGCCATTGGCCGGAGGTTAGGAAAGCTGGTCCACATCTGCTCTCCGGCAGTGATATGCGTCCCATGAAGCGCACGTGTCTTGCCGGAATAAAACCGCTCGGCCAGATCATTGCGGTTCCACAGGTTCAGATCGCCCACCTGCGCACCCTCGACCGAGCTGATGCGAAAGAAATGCCCGGCTGGCACCTCAAAACAAGCGGCATCGCGCGCAGGAACCAAGACTTCATCTGTCTTGACCGCACCGGCACGTGCCCGGCCATACAGCTCCAGATCTACAGGAGGCAGTGTCTCGTTTGGGTAGCAGATCACCGGCTTCACGGCACGGCGCGCGTCAGCGTCTTTGGGGGATGAGGTTGAGTGATCACGACCAAGGCTATTGCTTGCACTACACATCAGGTGTCTCCAATTGCTTTGTGCTATCAACGCCCTGCCCGTACCCTTGTGCAAGCCCAATTGGCACATGGAAAGGTCGTTTTTTGCCGCTAGCTCGGTATACCCGTGTGGATCAAGGCTTTGCTAGCAGCCTTCGCAAAACATGATGCGTGGTCAATCCTTGAAATGAACGTCTGGGCCCGCTGGATTGGATCGTGCAGATACTGGTCAGGACCCAACATTCTATGCGCATTCAAATCCTGTGTAGACAGCAGATCAAACTCAACGGTTTCGAGATCATAGCTCCAGCCTCTATGCTCGCCTGCCCAACACTTCTTATGATGGATAAGAATGTTCTGCCTGACTGAATACCCGTGGTAATCAAACGCAATCACACCATTGGTCACATAAGTATGGTTTCCGGGCATGTCACCCACCGGTACGATACGCTCAGCATAGAACCCCGGCAGGGGTGGATCACGCAGGTAGGTGCCAGCCAGTATTGCACAAGCTCCGTAGCCAAAGAAAATCCGATCTGGCAGCGACCACCTGCGCACAGGGTTCTTCTTCGTTCCAGGCCTCAAGGTGTACATGCACTTAGCCTGGCGGATTATCGCAAGCAATTCAACCAATAGGCGAAATCAGTATCTCCCGCGCCCGCACGCCCAACGAAATGCCGGTATCGAAGATACCAACGATGGGCGGGAGACATTGGGGGCGCTTTCCCTGCCCTAGAACTGGACTGCATCAATACCCTTAACTCATGCCGTCACACGGCAAGCACCAGCAGACACAAGTGACCAGATCAGGCAGCCGTGTAATATGGAACAATCGGATCTTCGGATTGATCTGGACGCACCTGTGTAACATCACGTGTCACCGTCGGTTCAGCTGAATAATACGCCCAAGCTTGCTCCAGATGCTTCAACGCATCTTGGGACTCTTTGTTCGGCAATTGTGTGATTTTCTGCATCAATACTCTCCCAAAAGGACATGGATGATTGTTCTTGCAGAAAACATAGGCGCGTCTGACCGGCTTGACATCGCGTGATATTGCAGTGTCGCCATGCATTGACAACATGGCACTTCTGGCGACGGGTGTGCAGCCTCACAAACGCAAAACGCCGCCCTGTTTGGGGCGGCGTTTCAACGGTATGGCTTCCAAACTAAGGCGCCAGATTACAGCGTCCGTTCGATCATCATCTTCTTGATGCTTGCAATCGCCTTGGCCGGGTTCAGACCCTTGGGGCAGGTATTGGTACAGTTCATGATGGTGTGGCAGCGGTACAGCTTGAACGGATCTTCCAGCTCGTCCAGACGCTCGCCTGTTGCCTCATCGCGACTGTCGATGATCCAGCGGTAGGCGTGCAGCAACGCAGCTGGTCCAAGGTAACGATCACTGTTCCACCAGTAGCTGGGGCAGGATGTTGAGCAGCTTGCGCACATCACACATTCATACAGACCATCCAGCTTTTTACGGTCATCAATGGTCTGCTTCCACTCTTTGGCCGGACGGTTGGTCTTGGTTTCCAGCCACGGCATGATGCTGGCGTGCTGGGCATAGAAATGCGTCAGATCCGGGATCAGGTCACGCACCACCGACATGTGCGGCAGCGGGTAGATTTTCACGTCGCCCTTGATCTCATCCATGCCATAAATACAGGCCAGAGTGTTGATGCCGTCGATGTTCATCGAACAGGACCCACAGATGCCCTCGCGGCAGGACCGGCGGAACGCCAGGGTCGGGTCAATCTCGTTCTTGATCTTGATCAGCGCATCCAGAACCATCGGACCACAGGTGTCCATGTCCAGGAAATAGGTGTCGACCCGTGGGTTCTTGCCGTCATCCGGGGTCCAGCGATAGATCTGGAACTTGCGGATGTTGGTGGCCCCGCTGGGTTTCGGCCAGGTCTTTCCCGTTGTAATCTTTGAGTTCTTCGGGAGTGCGAATTCGACCATGATTGTCTCCTTGCTTAGCCGCCCACCAACAGAGCCGAGCCCTGCTGACAGATGTTCATTTTTTCCGATGCCCGCGCCAATGTACTGGCGGTCCCGAGCGCGTAATTTTGGCCTGCGTTTCCGCAGACAGTGTATTCTTCTGGATCAAAGACCCCAACAGGCGCGCACATGCAGGCGGACAAACCCATCACGACGTACCCTTCTCAGGCGAGGGGTTTGCGCCCACGATCCGGGCCAGCAGCGCCGCATCACGCGGGAACAGCCGTTCAAGCCGAGGGGTCAGTTTCGCATCATGCGCCGCAAGGTTCAGTATCGCGGCAAATTCAGGATCTTCCGCCATTTTCTGCCACCGACGGCTTGTCTCCAGCTCGTCAGCACTGCTTGCCTGTTTCTGAAACGACGAACCGCCACCATAGCTTTGCACCTGGCCAAGACTATTGTCTCGCAAAGGCAGGTCCAGCTGGTCGAGAACCATCTCGCGATACTTCGCGCTGCGCACCCAGTCGTCATAGCAGATGCAGGTAAAGCCCAGCTCATCGGCCTCTTCCACCTGCTGCAGCAGCACGCCGTAGTGGTCGATCGCCTGCAACAGGATCGCATTGCGACGAAGCAGACTGTATGAGTCATTGGCTTGCATCTTTTTCAGCAAAGACGCAGCCCAATTCAGGAAGCTCCGATAAACCAACACATCGCCAGTCAGCAGCGTTTCGTCAAATGGCCCCGATACTGCCTGCACAGAAGCAAACATCTGCGGTGTCACGTCCTCATACGAGAACAGCAACATTGCGTTGTCATCGACCCGGCCCGCAATCGAAGACAGGTTCCTGAGCGCTCTGCGATGGGGAGCGATTTTGCCATCCACCTCGATCGAACGGAACGTATTGAGCGGGTCAGTGTTGGGCTTACAGTTGTTCAAAAACACCGACTGTCCAGTAGGCGCGTTGCGCTGCAGCCAGTTGGCGATGGCATGGTTTCCAGAACGGCGCATCCCAAACATCCGAAGCACCTGTCCCGGAACGTATCCCAGACGGGTCCATTCCATCGGCATACCGGCATCAAATTGGCGATCCACAGCTGTCATTGCTTAACCTCGGGGATAAAAGCACCGCAAATAGCAGCTTTATCTGAACAAACCGGTAAAGCCCGGGGCGCAAGGCGTCCCGGCATTTCCATTGTTTTATCCCACAAAGCCATCAGGCAGCGACCTCAGAAAGTCCGCGCTTTGGGCGCGATTTTCTTCAGGCTGATGCCGCCTTGGTCTTCTTTGGTCAGCGGATCCAGAACCACCGGACGGTGGGACAGATCAACCTTGTTGCCTTCAACACGACTGATGGTGTGAACCCGCCAGTTTTCGTCGTCACGGGTGCTAAAGTCCTCGTGCGCATGGGCGCCACGGCTTTCCTTACGTGCTTCGGCACCGTGGATGGTGGCCAGCGCGTTGGGCATCAGGTTGGTCAGTTCCAATGTTTCCATCAGGTCCGAGTTCCAAACCAACGAGCGGTCAGTGACCTTCAGGTCATCCATCTTCGCCGCGATACCAGTCATCTTCTCGACACCCTCGGTCAGGGTTTTCGAAGTCCGGAACACAGCTGCATCGGCCTGCATGGTTTTCTGCATTTCCAACCGCAGCTCGGCGGTGGCAACGTTGCCTTTTGCATGGCGCAGACCGTCAAAGCGATCAAAGGCAGCATCAACCGAAGCCTGGTTCAGCACAGGGTTGGGGGCATCCGCATCCACAACCTGACCAGCACGAATGGCCGAGGCACGACCAAACACAACCAGATCGATCAGCGAGTTTGAGCCCAGACGGTTGGCACCATGTACCGAGGCACAGCCTGCTTCACCCACGGCCATCAGGCCAGGCACAACAGCATTGCTGTCTTCGGCGGTGGGGTTCATCACCTCACCCCAATAGTTGGTAGGAATACCACCCATGTTATAGTGCACAGTTGGAATAACTGGGATCGGCTCTTTGTTGACGTCTACACCGGCAAAGATCTTGGCCGACTCGGAAATACCCGGCAGACGCTCTGCCAAAGCCTCAGGTGGCAGGTGCGACAGGTTCAGGTGAATGTGATCACCCTCGGCGCCAACACCGCGACCTTCGCGGATCTCCATTGTCATTGAACGCGATACGTAATCACGCGGGGCAAGGTCTTTATACTGGGGCGCATAGCGCTCCATGAACCGTTCGCCTTCAGAGTTGGTCAGATAACCACCTTCACCGCGCGCACCCTCGGTGATCAAACAGCCAGAGCCATAGATACCTGTTGGGTGGAACTGAACAAATTCCATATCCTGCAACGCCAGACCCGCACGGGCCACCATGCCGCCGCCGTCACCCGTACAGGTGTGGGCAGACGTGGCCGAGAAGTAGGCACGACCATAACCACCGGTCGCCAACACCACCATCTTGGCGTTGAACACATGCATGGTGCCGTCGTCCAGCTTCCAGCAGACAACACCCTGACACTGACCGTCTTCGGACATGATCAGGTCGATGGCAAAGTATTCAACATAGAATTCGGCGTTGTTCTTCAGCGACTGACCATACAGCGTGTGCAGGATCGCGTGACCAGTCCGGTCAGCTGCAGCACAGGTCCGCTGTACCGGGGGGCCTTCACCAAATTCGGTGGTGTGGCCGCCGAACGGACGCTGATAGATCTTGCCTTCTTCGGTCCGGCTGAATGGCACACCATAGTGCTCCAGCTCATAAACCGCCTTGGGGGCCTCACGCGCCAGATACTCCATCGCGTCGGTATCACCCAACCAGTCTGACCCCTTGACGGTGTCATACATATGCCACTGCCAGTTATCAGGGCCCATGTTCGACAGCGACGCCGCAATGCCGCCCTGTGCCGCAACAGTGTGCGACCGGGTTGGGAAAACCTTGGTCACACAGGCTGTACGCAGCCCCTGCTCAGCCATACCCAATGTTGCGCGCAGACCAGCACCGCCGGCGCCAACCACCACTACGTCATAGTCGTGGGTTTCATATTCGTAAGAAGCCATGTTTTAAATCCTCACAGCGCGATTTTGGCGAGCGCAAAAAGCCCGGTGGCGATGGTGGCGTAGCTGATGCAGATCACCAGCATAATCAGCGCTCTGCGCATCGACCCGCGCGCATAATCTTCGATCATCATCTGCGCACCCTTGTTGAAATGCATGACACCCACAAACAGTGTCATCCCAGTCAGTATCGCCGGGAAAGGTCGCGCGAATGTGGCCAGCACCTCTTCATGGGTGCCGCCAAGGGCATTGCCCAAAATGTACAGAAAGGTCGGCACCATAAAGGCCAGCGCAACGGCGCTCACCTGCATGTACCAGTGATGGGCAGTGCCGGTTCCCGAGGCCCCATTGCCCTCGGCCCGCTTACGGGCTGTCAGATAGCGCATGTTCGCCTCCTTATACCAAAAACAGGGTGATGATGGTCAGAACAACCGACCCAATGACGACACCCCAGCCAAGTTTTGTAGCTGTTGGAATGTCCAGCCCGTGGCCCGCATCAAAATACAGGTGCCGCAAACCAGCCAGATAGTGGTACCAAACTCCCCACAGGGCCAGCGTCATTACCAGATCACCAAACCAAGAGGTCATCAGACCGTTCGCCATCTCGAAATACTCAGGCGAGGTCGCAGCGGCAAACAACCACCAGACAACCAGCACCACCGCAACAATCAGAGCGTTGCCGGTGATCCGCGTGAGAATCGACGTGATCGAGCTCAGCTGCGGGCGATAGATACTCAGGTGAGGCGAAAGCGGGCGATCACCCGGATTAACATCGGCCATGTTGGCTCCTCTTCGGTTGGCTGACGGTGTTTTAGCGGATTTTTACGTGCTGTCACCCAAACGAATGATAAATATTCATGGTATTTCACATGTTGGCGCTAAAAAATCACAATTGTGATCACAGCCTCCGACCTTGTGATCACATAATATCAAAATCCTGAAGCCCAATAGAATCGAGCTTTTTATCTCAAAACTCTACCCATCCTCCAAGCGCGCAGTCTGTCGTGCCACCTCTCGCAGCAACTTCATACGTATGCGACTGGGATAATCGGCGAAACTCTCGGCGGTGGCAACAAAGGCCCCGTCACCATGGATTACATTCTCAAAAAAGTAGCTGGTCAAGTCTGCATCGCTCTCTTCAATGGCCAGCGCATTTACAGTTACCCCCGCCGAACTCAATTCCTCACGCAGATTCCCCGGCAGCACCCCTTCGTTTGATGTCCCATCACCAGACACATCAACCACCCGCCGCTTACAATCCGGCACCAGCTCAAACTGTTCCACGGCCAGCAAAAGCGCCCGACCAATAGCTGTTGAATAATTGCGCCAGGGCCTCTCAACCCTTTGGATGCGATCTGCCAGCCCGCTAAGCGCAGAAAAATCGTCGATCTCGACCCAGGGAATACTAACCTCTTGGCGGGTGGACCCCGACCACTGTATCAGCGCTACCTGCGCTTTGCCCCGCACTAGGGCCTCTGCCACAATGCCATCGCGCAGACCTTCTGCCAGACCATCCATTTGAATGCGGTACTCATCGGCATCCACCGACCCCGATACATCCACCGCCAGAACCAACGCCAGATCACAGGCAAAGCCTCCAACAGGCGCCCCAAACAAAACCGAAAAAAGCAAAGACCGAAAAAACAACATGTGCGTAACGTAGCAAGCAACAGGCGAAACACCGATCACTTTTTCGCCATCCCAGGCCCAGCGCACCGCCCCGCTCTTCATCTGGCCAAATATATCCCGGGGGTCTGGGGGCAGCGCCCCCAGCCTAGTTAGACAAGATCTTCCATCCCCTGCCAGTGCGCCTCCGGCTTCATCGCAACGGTATCAAAGGCAAACCAGCTGCCCCCGTCGACCTGATCCCACTTGCGGTCGATCTCTAGCCCCAACAGCGCACAATACAGCAGCGTACCAACCGCGCCGTGACCGCAGAACACGACATCACAGCCCGAACTCTTCTCCAGTACCGCGCTGACCTCGGCCACAATACGTGCCTGCGCATCAACCGCACGCTCCCAACCTCGAACCGATTTCTCAGGCTCAGCAAAAAAGGCATCCGCCGTCGCCTCAAACTCCGGCCCAGCCAAAAAACCGGTGGCCGAGCGGCCATTTTCATGCATCTTCGGCCGGACAACAACAGCGCTGCCAGCAGCCCCCGCCAACGGCCAAGCCGTCTCTAGCGCCTTTCGTTCAGCGCTTGAAACAATCAGATGTCCTGCAAAATCCAGCCGCTGAGCCAAGGCTTGAACGCGCTGCGCTCCAACTTCGTTCAACCGCCAGTCTGGCACCGCTAAGTTAGGATCTATCACCACTTGGGGATGGGTCAGATAAATCGCGCGCGCCAAATTACATCTCCACTCAGATCGGCATCAATGCCCAGTAATCCAGATCCAACAGCACGCCCGGCAAGTACTTACCGTCGTCTCCTTTTAGGGTAAACGGCTCCGCCCCGCTGGTTGCCACCAACCGCAGTCGTATGGCGCCAACTCCGGGCGCGGATGTTTCGGCCTTGCCCAGCACCTCAGACCACGCGCGCACGGTCATTCCCGACGAACAGGGGTTCGCATGTGCGCCGCCATTTAGGCCCACAATCATCTGAGCATTAGCCAGCCCGTTGAACGACAAGGCCCGCGCCATTGAAATCACATGACCACCGTAAATCAGCCGCGATCCATCCGGGCGGGCTGTTGCATCAAAATGCACCTTGGCTGTGTTCTGCCACAGCCGCGTGGCCAACATGTGCTCAGCCTCTTCAATGGTGACACCATCCACATGGTCAATCATCTCGCCCACTTGATAGTCACCCCAGCGATGCGCCTCACCCGCCTGACCAAAATCATAATCTGAGAAGTCCAGCCCCTCGGGGATCACCAGATCCTCTGCCGGGATTATCTTGTTCAACTCGGGGATCACCGTTTCCGGTGCCGGCGCATCCAGATCACCCTTACGAACCATCACCCAGCGCACGTATTCCATCACGACCTCATCCCGCTGGTTCAGCCCGCGCGTACGCACGTAAACCACACCGGATTTCCCGTTTGAGTTCTGCTTGACCCCGATCACCTCGGATTCAGACCGCAGAGTATCGCCCTCATAGACCGGCAGCAGCCACCGCCCCTCGGCATAACCCAGATTGGCCACCGCATTCAGCGACACATCGGGCACCGTCTTGCCAAACACGACATGAAACGCCGCCAGATCGTCCAGCGGCGATTTCGGCAGACCAGACTGGCGCGCAAACTCATCTGAAGAATACAGCGCGTGACGAGCTGGATACAAGGCATGATACAACGCTCGCTCCCCGCCTGACACCGTACGCGGCACCGCGTGATGCAACACATCACCCACCGCGTAGTCCTCAAAAAAACGTCCAGAGTTTGTTTTGGCCGAACTGGTCTTAGTCATTTTAGCGTTTCCAATATAACTGGATTTGGACATTCACCCACCCCGGCATGAGTATTGCCGGGGTGAGTGAATTCAACATCTTGGAAACGCCTTAGTGCGCTCCAAGCTTGGTTTCAGGGGTGTAAGTGCCCTCGACCTCTTTCACCACGGACTGGCCACAGCGCATGATACCTTTGACCGGGTCAAAGGTCTGGGTTGGATCGCCGTACAGCTCCCACCCTTTGTTTAGCGCGTCTGTGACCTTGTGGCAGAATGCCGAAGTGTCATCTTCGCTCAAAAAACGATATAGTTTCATAGTATCTTATCCTGGAAAGGGCGAAGGCCCGATTAGTCCATGCACATAGCCGATCACGGCCAGCAGCACGATTGAAGCAGCAAAGAACATACCGTCCTTAGCCAGCGAGCCATCTTTGCGAGGGGTCCAGTCTGGTTCAGCCCGGTTGATCACAACAACCTCGACCACACCCCAGATCAGCAACCCACCAAACAGCACGATCGACGCCATGTCGCCGTTGACCAGCAGGTGAGCGACGGCCCACAGACGGAACCCCATCAGCATCGGATGGCGCACACGCGACAGCAGCATGCCCTTGGTGCCGGCCGGGCTCATCGCCCATATACCAATCAACACCAGCAGATTGTTCACATGCGTCAGATAGCTCGGCGGGAACCACACGTTGACAAAAGGCGCGGCGCGATAGCCGACAACCATAAGCGCAACACTTGCCAGCAGCGTCACTGCGACCAGCCCTTGACCTTTGCTGCCTAACGCGGCCCGCGCTTCGGGCATGACCCGTTTGAACAGATGTGCCCCAATCCAGAGCAGAATGCCTATGACCATTAACGTCATTTCAGTTTTCCCATTGTGTTAACTCAAGCGCTTCCAGTCGAAACGCATCGACCCAACGCCTAAGCGGAAACTGCAGCGATTGCATCTGCTTTTGCGATTATCTCTCTCGCGGTGGCCACATGTAGGTTTTCCACGATTTTGCCATCCACCACGGCAACCCCCTGCCCTGCGGCCTCGGCCTCTTCAAAGGCAGCGATTTGGCGGCTGGCCAGCTCCATTTCAGCATCTGACGGCGCAAAGGCGGTATTGGCAACATCAACCTGCGCTGGATGGATCAGCGTCTTGCCGTCAAATCCCATATCGCGACCCTGATTACATTCCTCGGCCAGACCTTCGGCATCCTTGAATGCATTGTAGACACCATCAACGATCACCAGCCCCTCGGCCTTGGCCGCCAGCAGACAAACGCTCAGCCCAGCCATCAGCGGCAAACGATCCGCCCGGAACCGGGTTTGCAGCTCTTTGGCCAGATCATTGGTCCCCATGACCATACCCTGCAACTTGGGGTGCGCGGCAATCTCGGCTGCGTTCAACATACCACGCGGCGTTTCCATCATTGCCCAGATCGGCAAGTCACCTGTGATTTCGGCCAACGAGTCCAGATCCGCCTGAGATGAGACTTTGGGCAACAACACCGCATCACAGTCCATCTGCGCCACGGCCTTGGCATCGGCGACCCCCCATTCGGTATCGAACCCGTTGATGCGCACAATCCGCATCCGGTTTCCGTATCCGCCTTGCTGCAACTCTTGCGCCAAGGTCTCGCGTGCCGAAACCTTCTCCGCAATCGACACCGCATCCTCAAGATCAAAGATCACCGCATCAACCGGCAATCCCCTTGCCTTATCCAAAGCCCGCGGTTTTGAGCCGGGAATATACAACACCGAACGAAAGGGGCGCGAGCGGATATCCATGTTATCTCTCCAGGTTGTAAAGTTGCGGAATCGATAGCGATTCGGTCATTAAATTACAAGAAAAAACATTCTGCATCGCAGCATTTGAGTTTTATTATTCAAGCTTCTCAATGGCTAAACCCATAAAAATAAGGGCCAGAACGGCGTGTTAATACTTTTTCAGCACCTTTTGAACACACTAGTTACATCGAACCCATTACCTTCCAGCCAGAACGGCGAAGATCGAGGTTAGAACGGCTCAAGGTTCGATGTAAGTCAGAAACCGGCTCGCTACGGAACTATCGAGGGTAGTGCGTGATACAAGTTCACGTAGTACAGGCCGCTCCGGAAAAAAGGGTAAAACCCATGATGAAGACGATGATTAAACTGACTATAAGCTTAGGCTTCATAGCAATGGCAACTCAGCAGGCAACTGCTCAACAAAACAGAAATTGCGCTCCTCGCGAGGCCGTCGTTGACCGTCTTGCCAGCACCTATGGTGAAAGCCGACAGAGCATCGGACTGGGTGAACGAGGTATGGTTATCGAAACCTTCGCCTCTTCAGATACCGGCACTTGGACCATCACTGTGACCACTCCGAACGGCCTAACGTGCCTGGTGGCGTCTGGACAGTCTTGGGAAGAATTGGCCGAAGCACTGCCCCCACAAGGCAACGACGCTTAAAAACGATCAGAACCGGAGACTGGTTTAAGGTGGCGCAAGCCACCAGCCAGCCACCGCTTCAAACTGACATTGGTAGCGGGCAACAGTGCCCGCCCATGTTCCCCAACAAACAGACCAGTCCATTGGATCCATTTGTTCAGGCTCGATAAACGCAGTTTTGCGCATAGTCGAAGAGCCTGACCACAGTCCAATAATCAGCGACAACTAGCACGAGAATCAATTGCGATCTGCGCCCAGATTTGGCGCCGTTTTTTGCATGAATTCTCTGACACCCCCGCAGTTGCGATCACAAAATCGAAAAACATTATCGTGCCCGTCGGCATTTCGCCCGACCCGTAACCCCCTAGTATACAAGTTATTTAACGTTATCAGCCACAAACCCCTCAGGTTTCTGCGATGCGGCACTGCAGCGCAGAACTCTTGCGCGGGGGGCCGTAACACCGTAGGCGTCCGGCAAATTTCAACCGGACCGGAGATATAATCCCATGGCACGACCCAAAATCGCCCTTATCGGTGCAGGTCAGATCGGTGGCACCCTAGCCCATCTCGCTGCAATGAAAGAACTTGGCGACGTCGTTCTTTTCGACATTGCCGAAGGCACCCCGGAAGGCAAAGCCCTCGACATCGCTCAATCCGGTCCGTCCGAAGGTTTTGACGCCGATATGAAGGGCACCCAGTCCTACGCCGATATCGCTGGCGCCGACGTCTGCATCGTCACCGCTGGTGTTCCACGCAAACCCGGCATGAGCCGCGATGACCTGCTGGGCATCAACCTCAAAGTGATGAAATCCGTGGGCGAAGGCATCGCAGCCCACGCACCGGACGCATTCGTCATCTGCATCACCAACCCGCTGGACGCCATGGTTTGGGCTCTGCGCGAATTCTCGGGCCTGCCACACAACAAAGTCTGCGGCATGGCTGGTGTTCTCGACTCCGCTCGCTTCCGTCACTTCCTGGCCGAAGAGTTCAAGGTCTCGATGAAAGACGTCACCGCATTTGTTCTGGGCGGCCACGGCGACACCATGGTTCCACTGACACGCTACTCCACCGTTGCTGGCATTCCTCTGCCAGATCTGATCGACATGGGCTGGACCACACAGGAAAGCATGGACGCCATCGTTCAGCGCACCCGTGACGGCGGCGCCGAAATCGTTGCGCATCTGAAAACCGGTTCCGCATTCTACGCCCCGGCGACCTCTGCCATCGAAATGGCTGAAGCTTACCTGAAAGACCAGAAACGCGTTCTGCCATGTGCAGCCTACGTTGACGGCGCTTTGGGTCTGAACGGCATGTATGTTGGTGTTCCAACCGTCATCGGCGCCGGTGGTGTTGAGCGTGTTGTCGACATCAAGATGAACGCCGACGAGCAGGCCATGTTCGACAGTTCCGTCAATGCTGTCAAAGGCTTGGTTGCCGCTTGCAAAGACATCGACAACTCGCTGAGCTAAGCAATTATCGACAGCCAACTAAAAAGGCCCGCATTTGCGGGCCTTTTTTAATGATAGATGCCTGTCCGCCAAATCAAACAGGGTCAACTCGGCGCCAAAAAACAAACGCACACATCAGACCGATGCCAATCTCCAATGCCAACGCGAACAATAAGTTGGAATGCGGCACCCCATCGATGGCAAGACTGATTACCCGCCCTCCTCCATAAGACAGATATAGCATCGCGGCCACAGCTAGCGCAGCGGTCCGAATTTTTGGCAGCCCGATTGATGCCAACATGATCAGGCCGAAGACCGTCAACGCCATCGCCGGCGCTCTGACTTCGCTCAACATGCTTGCGTTGTCTCCAAGAGCAATTTCCGACGACGCATAAAAGGCTACGGGCGAAAACCCCACCAACAGACCGATACCAATGGCAATACCACCAGCAACAGCCAGAACCCCTTTTTCTCCGATAGTATTCTTCATTGCCTCAAATTCCTTTCACCCAACAAGACACCCAACTTTACACTGTGTAAAGTTGACAAATTCCGAAATATGGACAACTTGACACTATGTCAACCTCCCCCCCCAACACCCGAACCAAGATTCTGCAGGCGACACTCGATCTCTTGTTTGCTGATCCACCTTCAAAAACCCGCATGTCAGATGTTGCCACGCAGGCAGGCGTTTCGCGCCAAGCGGTTTACCTCCATTTCGAAAACCGAACAGACCTACTGATCGCCGCCACCCATTTTCTCGACGAAACGCTGGATACCAAAGCCCGCCTTGCCGCCAGTCGCAATGCCCGGTCCGGGCTAGAGCGGTTGCAGGCCTTTGTCGCCGCCTGGGGCGGTTACATTCCGGAAATCTACAAGATTGCCACCGTTCTGATATCACTCAGCAAAACGGATAAGGCCGCTGCCACCGCCTGGGAAAACCGTATGCAAGATATGCGGGAAGGCTGTGCAGCAGCGATCGATGCGCTGAACGCTGATGGAACGCTGTCACCCAGCTTTAGCCCGGATGACGCCACTGATCTGCTGTGGACCATGCTATCCGTTAGCAATTGGGAACACAGTACTCGCGCCTGTGGGTGGGATCAGGAAAAATATCTGACAGTTTTGACCCTAGCCACCCGAACTTTATTCTATTCAGAGCCATCTAAGTTGCCTTGACCTAAGGAAACAAAGAGATTTTGACCACCACCCATAAGCCCTCCCAAATAGTGGGCGCGGCTGTTTTCCTGTGCCTTTTCCTACAATAGTCTTCACCGAAACCTGTTTTTTTTGAAAAATGTTACGCGCGAATCAGTTCCGTGAACGAATTGGTAATATGTGATCACAGCTTTCTGGGGTGTGATCACAAAATCCAAAAAACACCGCGAATTCGTGGCCTCCTGCAAAATAACCCTTTAACCACAGGTGCTATCGCAGCGTATAAACGCGACAATCGTAGTCAGACGGGACAGTTTCAGATGAACATCCACGAATACCAGGCCAAGGCCCTCCTTCGCAGCTACGGCGCACCGGTTTCAGACGGTCGCGTTGTGCTCAAGGCAGAAGATGCAAAAACCGCCGCAGGCGAAATGGACGGCCCGCTTTGGGTGGTCAAGGCACAGATCCACGCAGGTGGCCGCGGCAAAGGTACTTTCAAAGAAGCCGACGCTGGTGAAAAGGGCGGTGTTCGCTTGGCCAAATCGGTTGAAGAAGCCGCAGACGAAGCCAAGAAGATGCTGGGCCGCACCCTTGTCACGCACCAAACTGGTCCTGCTGGCAAGCAAGTGAACCGCATCTACATCGAAGATGGCTCGGGCATTGAAACCGAACTGTATCTGGCGTTGTTGGTTGATCGCCAGACATCGCAGGTTTCCTTTGTCTGCTCGACCGAAGGTGGCATGGACATCGAAGAGGTTGCCGAAGCAACCCCTGAAAAGATCCTGTCGTTCTCTGTTGATCCGGCTACAGGCTACCAAGCCTTCCACGGCCGCCGCATCGCCTTCTCGCTGGGCCTGAAAGGCGTTCAGGTAAAACAGTGCGTCAAACTGATGGGCCAGCTGTATACAGCCTTCCTTGAAAAAGACATGGAGATGCTGGAGATCAACCCACTGATCGTCACCGACTCTGGTGATCTGAAAGTGCTGGATGCCAAGGTATCGTTCGACGGCAACGCCCTGTACCGTCACGCTGACATTGCTGAGCTGCGCGACGAGAGCGAAGAAGACGCCAACGAGCTGGAAGCGTCGAAGTATGACCTGAACTACATCACTCTAGACGGCGAAATCGGCTGCATGGTGAACGGTGCTGGTCTGGCGATGGCCACCATGGACATCATCAAACTGTACGGTGCCGAGCCTGCAAACTTCCTCGACGTTGGCGGCGGCGCCACCAAAGAGAAAGTCACAGAGGCCTTCAAAATCATCACTTCGGATTCCAAGGTCAAAGGCATCTTGGTCAACATCTTCGGCGGCATCATGCGCTGTGATGTAATCGCCGAGGGCGTTGTTGCCGCGGTGAAAGAGGTCGGCCTGCAGGTTCCGCTGGTTGTCCGTCTTGAGGGCACAAACGTCGAAGCTGGCAAAGAGATCATCAACAACTCTGGTCTCGACGTGATTGCAGCCGACAACCTGTCGGACGGAGCCGAGAAGATCGTGAAAGCGGTTAAGGGCTGATCCTTGGGGTGGGTGCCAACCCACCTTTCCCCATGAAAGAATTTAAGGAGAACGCCAAATGGCAATCCTCATCGACGAAAACACCAAAGTCATCTGCCAGGGCCTGACAGGCTCGCAGGGTACCTTTCACTCTGAGCAAGCCATCGCTTACGGCACCAAGATGGTTGGCGGCGTCACACCCGGCAAAGGTGGCATGACCCACCTGAACCTGCCTGTCTTCAACTCGGTCCACGAGGCCAAGCACGTTACAGAAGCCAACGCCTCGGTCATCTACGTGCCTCCTCCCTTTGCCGCTGACTCGATCCTCGAGGCGATCGATGCCGAGATGGAACTGATCATCTGCATCACCGAAGGCATTCCGGTGCTTGACATGATGCGCGTTCAGCGCGCGCTGGACGGCTCCAAGTCCCGTCTGGTTGGCCCTAACTGCCCCGGCGTGATCACGCCTGACGCCTGCAAAATCGGCATCATGCCCGGCCACATCCACAAACGTGGTTCGGTTGGCGTTGTGTCGCGCTCCGGCACTCTGACATATGAGGCCGTCAAGCAGACGTCTGACATCGGTCTGGGCCAGTCCACTGCTGTGGGCATCGGCGGCGACCCGATCAAGGGCACCGAGCACATCGACGTGCTGGACATGTTCCTGGACGACGACGAAACTCAGTCGATCATCATGATCGGTGAAATCGGTGGTTCCGCAGAAGAAGAAGCTGCTGAGTTCCTGGCCGAGCAGAAGAAGAAAGGCCGTTGGAAGCCAACTGCTGGTTTCATTGCGGGTCGTACAGCCCCTCCAGGCCGCCGCATGGGCCACGCTGGCGCGATTGTTGCCGGTGGCAAAGGTGGTGCCGAAGACAAGATCGAAGCGATGAAATCCGCTGGCATCGTTGTAGCCGACAGCCCCGCCGGCCTGGGCGAAGCTGTTCTGAAGGCGATCGGCTAATCATGCTGTCTGCTCAGGCATATGCCCATAGGGCAGCGCCTGACCCTGGGGGGGTGCAAAGCGCCCTCCCGTGGGGAGGGTCGGGCGCTGCCCGGCTCTACCGCCGGGCAACCACTCCCTCCAAATTTCCGCATATTTCCCAAGATCTTGTCGCCAAAAGCGCCCAATCGGCTCTTTTTGCCGCAGGATCTGCCTTGCGTTTCACCAAATCGAAACGTCTGGCAGCAACGCTGCCCCAAATGACCCTAGGTCCCTTAAACAACGGTCCCACTCTGCACGAGGTAACCCAATGACCGAGCAAAGCCCCAACGATGTCTTCCATGCGTCCTCTTTTATGCAGGGACACAATGCTGAGTATCTGGAGCAGCTATATGCCCGTTATGCCAATGACCCCAATGCGGTGGACGCAGCTTGGGCCGAATTCTTTCGCCAGATGGGCGACGCTGATCTTGACGTAAAGGCCGAGGCCGCTGGTCCGTCCTGGGCGCGCAATGACTGGCCACAGCAGCCAGATGATGAGATGACAAGCGCCCTCACCGGTGAATGGGCTGCCCCGGTTGAGACCAAGGCCGCTGGCAAGAAAATCGCCGAGAAAGCCGCCAAGACCGGTGTCGAAGTTTCCGACGATGCGATCAAACGTGCCGTGCTGGACAGCATCCGCGCCCTGATGCTGATCCGCGCTTACCGGATCCGGGGTCACCTGGTTGCCGATCTGGACCCACTGGGCATGCGTTCGACCACACCACACCCAGAGCTGGACCCGCGCACCTACGGCTTTAACGACGGCGACATGGATCGTCCGATCTTTATCGACAACGTGCTGGGCCTGCAGCTCGCCTCGATGCGCCAGATCGTCGACATCGTAAAACGTACCTACTGCGGCACCTTTGCGCTGCAATACATGCACATTTCTAACCCGGCTGAATCCTCGTGGCTAAAAGAGCGGATCGAGGGTCTGGGCAAAGAGATCCAGTTCACCCGCGAAGGCCGCAAGGCGATCCTCAACAAAATGGTCGAGGCCGAAGGGTTCGAGAAGTTCCTGCATGTGAAATACATGGGAACCAAGCGTTTTGGTCTGGACGGCGGCGAAAGCCTGATCCCGGCGATGGAACAGATCATCAAGCGCGGTGGCGCATTGGGTGTTCAGGACATCGTGATCGGTATGCCGCACCGTGGCCGCCTGTCGGTTTTGGCCAACGTGATGCAGAAGCCTTACCGCGCGATCTTCAACGAATTCCAGGGCGGTAGCTTTAAACCCGAAGACGTTGATGGTTCGGGTGATGTGAAATACCACCTTGGCGCCTCTTCGGATCGCGAGTTCAACAACAATAAAGTGCACCTGTCACTAACCGCCAACCCCAGCCACCTAGAGGCTGTGAACCCGGTTGTGATCGGCAAGGTCCGCGCCAAGCAGGACCAGATGGGTGACGCCGACCGCACTAGGGTGATGCCAATCCTGCTGCACGGCGATGCTGCTTTCGCGGGTCAGGGTGTTGTGGCTGAATGTTTCGCACTGTCTGGCCTTAAGGGTCACAAGACCGGCGGCACCATGCACATCGTGGTGAACAACCAGATCGGTTTCACCACCGCACCGCACTTCTCGCGTTCCTCTCCCTACCCCACCGACAACGCTCTGGTGGTCGAAGCGCCTATCTTCCACGTCAATGGTGACGACCCCGAGGCCGTAGTCCACGCCGCCAAAGTGGCCACCGAGTTCCGCCAGAAGTTCGGCAAAGACGTTGTGCTGGATATCTTCTGCTACCGCCGCTTTGGTCACAACGAGGGCGACGAGCCCATGTTCACCAACCCGGTGATGTACAAGAAAATCAAGACCCACAAGACCACCCTGTCGCTCTATACTGAGCGTCTGGTCAAAGATGGCCTGATCCCCGAAGGCGAAATCGAAGACATGAAGGCCGCTTTTCAGGCCAAGCTGAACGACGAATTCGAAGCTGGTAAGGAATACAAGCCAAACAAGGCCGACTGGCTGGATGGCCGCTGGAAGCACCTGGATACCAAAGACGAAGACTATCAGCGTGGTCAGACGTCGATTAACCCCGAGACCTTTGCCGAAGTTGGCAAGGCCCTGTCGCATCTGCCCGACGGTGTCCCGGTTCACAAAACCGTTGGCCGCCTGATGGACGCCAAGCAAAAGATGTTTGCCGACGGCAAGGGCTTTGACTGGGCCACCGCCGAAGCACTGGCCTTTGGCTCGCTGCTGACAGAAGGATTCCCTGTACGGCTGTCCGGTCAGGATGCAACTCGCGGTACTTTCTCTCAGCGTCACTCGGGCCTGGTCAACCAGAACACCGAAGAACGCTACTACCCGCTGAACAACATCCGCGCCGGCCAGTCGCAGTACGAAGTCATCGACTCGGCCCTGTCGGAATATGCGGTACTGGGTTTCGAATACGGCTACTCGCTGGCAGAACCCAACGCGCTGACCCTGTGGGAAGCTCAGTTTGGTGATTTTGCCAACGGTGCGCAGATCATGTTCGACCAGTTCATCTCGTCAGGTGAAAGCAAATGGCTGCGGATGTCCGGTCTGACCGTACTGCTGCCACACGGGTTTGAGGGCCAGGGCCCCGAGCACTCCTCGGCGCGTCTGGAGCGGTTCCTGCAAATGTGTGGTCAGGACAACTGGATTGTGGCGAACTGTACAACGCCTGCGAACTATTTCCACATCCTGCGCCGCCAGATGCACCGGTCATTCCGTAAGCCGTTGATCTTGGTGACCCCAAAATCGCTGCTGCGTCACAAACTGGCCGTCAGCACTGCGGAAGAGTTCACCACAGGCTCCAGCTTCCACCGTGTTCTTTGGGATGATGCCCAGCACGGCAACTCTGACACGCAACTGGTCGCAGACGACAAGATCAAGCGCGTCGTCATGTGTTCGGGCAAGGTCTACTACGACCTGCTGGCCGAACGCGATGCCCGCGGTATCGACGACGTCTACCTGATGCGTGTCGAACAATACTATCCGTTCCCGGCCATCTCGATGGTCAAGGAACTGGGACGCTTCAAAGGGGCCGAAATGGTCTGGTGTCAAGAAGAGCCCAAGAACCAGGGTGCCTGGACCTTTATTGAGCCCAACATCGAATGGGTGCTGACCCGTATCGGCGCCAAAAACACTCGCCCGGTCTATGCCGGACGCGCCACATCGGCCTCGCCTGCAACAGGTCTGGCCAGCCAACACAAAGCCCAACAAGCTGCGCTCGTGAACGACGCGCTGAGCATCGAAGGAAACTGATCCATGACTACCGAAATTCGTGTGCCCACCCTGGGTGAATCGGTGACCGAAGCCACGGTTGCCACTTGGTTCAAAAAGCCCGGCGATGCAGTTGCAATCGACGAGATGCTCTGCGAACTGGAAACCGACAAGGTCACTGTCGAAGTGCCCAGCCCCGCCGCTGGCACCATGGGTGACATCATCGCTGCCGAAGGCGACACCGTTGGCGTCAACGCCCTGCTGGCAACACTTTCGGCGGGTGGCGCATCAGCGGCCCCAGCCGCTGCCGCTCCAGCCGCCGCGCCCGCTGCTGGTGCAAGTGCTGGTACAACCGACGTCATGGTCCCGACACTGGGTGAATCCGTGACCGAAGCTGCTGTCGCAACCTGGTTCAAGAAGGTTGGCGACGCCGTGGCGCAGGACGAAATGCTCTGTGAGCTGGAAACCGACAAAGTATCCGTCGAGGTCCCTGCCCCCGCTGCTGGTGTCCTGACTGAAATCACTGCCGCCGAAGGCACCACCGTAGATGCCAGCGCCAAACTGGGCGTGATCTCGGGTGCTGGTGCAGCCGTAGCGGCGGCGCCAGCCTCTGCCCCCGCTGCAGTTGCTGCTCCGGCCGCCGCAGGCAAAGACGTCGCCAATGCGCCATCGGCGGAAAAAGCCATGGCCGAAGCCGGTCTGTCTGCCGCTGCTGTTACTGGCACTGGCCGCGATGGTCGCATCATGAAAGACGACGTTGCCCGCGCGGTTGCCGCCGCTGCAGCCACACCAGCCCCTGCTCCGGCTGCTCCAACTCCCGCACCAGCCCCACGTGCACCAGTTGCCGCTGACGATGCGTCGCGCGAGGAACGAGTCAAGATGACCCGCCTGCGCCAGACCATCGCCCGC
This sequence comes from Parasedimentitalea denitrificans, assembly GCF_011813015.1. Lineage (GTDB taxonomy): Bacteria > Pseudomonadota > Alphaproteobacteria > Rhodobacterales > Rhodobacteraceae > Parasedimentitalea > Parasedimentitalea denitrificans. The sequence goes on from NZ_QHLQ01000013.1 coordinate 129,234, forward strand.
CGCCTGAAAGAGGCGCAGAACACTGCCGCGATGCTGACCACCTATAACGAGGTCGACATGACCGAGGTGATGGCGCTGCGCAAACAGTACAAAGACCAGTTCGAGAAGAAACACGGCGCCCGTCTTGGCTTTATGTCCTTCTTTACCAAGGCCTGCTGTCATGCCCTGAAAGAGGTCCCCGAGGTCAACGCTGAAATCGACGGCACCGACATCGTGTATAAAAACTTCGTCCACATGGGCGTTGCGGCCGGCACCCCAACTGGCTTGGTTGTTCCGGTGATCCGCGATGCTGATGCGATGTCATTTGCGGATATCGAAAAAGCGATCTCGGAAAAAGGCAAACGCGCCCGTGACGGCAAGCTGTCGATGGCTGAAATGCAGGGCGGCACCTTCACGATCTCTAACGGTGGTGTCTATGGCTCGCTGATGTCCTCGCCGATCCTGAACCCGCCACAGTCGGGTATCCTTGGCATGCACAAGATCCAGGACCGCCCGATGGCGATCAACGGTCAGGTTGTGATCCGTCCGATGATGTATCTGGCGCTGTCCTATGACCACCGCGTTGTCGACGGCAAAGGCGCCGTAACCTTCCTGGTGCGGGTCAAAGAAGCGCTGGAAGATCCACGTCGCTTGTTGATGGATCTGTAAGGATAGCTATAGTTTGCCTCTCTGCATCTTTGGAATATCACCATCGTTGCAGAGAGGGAGCTGGAGAGAGCCATGACTGTCGACTCTGCGAAAGTGCACCGCGAAGCAGTTCGTTTAGCAAAAGAATCCGATATGGATTTTTCAGAAGCATATGAGCATTTGGTCCGGCAGACACTCGACGAAAATAGGCGTGCAAACATACCGAAGGTTCGTTTGAAGTACACTGCACTCCTTCTCATATTTTCTCTTCTCGTAATCGACAGTGCCTACTCGATCGCAAGCGTGCAACTATATCCGAACACCATAAGAATGGCACTGCTAGGCGCAGGGCTGGTCTCGATCTATGTCTCCCTTGAGCTACCTCTCCTCACACGTTTGTGGACGCGTTGGCACACCCGGATCTACATAGTGTCGATGGCAATCCTCCTTGTTTTAGTCCCTGCAAGGTCGCTTTTATACGCGCCCTTGTTTGGTGTAATCCAAGGCGCCTTTTTCCTCATTGCAATGTCAGCTGCTTTTGCCGGGATCAGGTCGCCAATTCACGCACAAGAACAACGACACCGCCTCCATTCTTTGAACGGAGAAAACCTGAGTGACGATGAAATGGCTCGGGTTTATTTCTTCTGGCCTTGGTTTGAACCCGACAAATGGCGCTGAAAACCCTTCATCTGGCCCCAAATATCCCAGGGGAGGCCCACATGGGCCGGGGGCAGCGCCCCTTCCCCGATCACCACTGAAAGACACACATGGCCTATCGCGACCCCGAACAGCTAACCTGCCCCTCTTGCGCCAAACGCGCAGAACTGGTCTGGCTAGTGGGTGAAGGCCCAAACACCAAACCCGGCGAGGGTGCCGCCTATGTCCAGATCCTGGACCCCGGCCCCTGGCAGGAACAGACAACAAACACCGCCCGCGCGTGGCACGGCACCTTGACCTGCCCGCCTGTGGCGCAACCGTATTGACCAGGCCCTGACAGGGCAAAAGGAGATTTATCAATGGCAAGTTATGACGTCATCATCATCGGTGCAGGCCCCGGCGGCTATGTATCGGCCATCCGCTGCGCCCAACTGGGCCTGAAAACCGCCATCGTCGAAGGGCGCGAAACCCTGGGTGGCACCTGCCTGAACGTGGGCTGTATCCCCTCCAAGGCGCTGCTGCACGCGACCCATATGCTGCACGAAGCCGAACATAACTTCACCAAGATGGGCCTGAAGGGCAAATCGCCTTCGGTCGATTGGAAGCAAATGAAGGCCTACAAGGAAGACGTCATCGGCCAGAACACCGTGGGTGTCGAATTCCTGATGAAGAAGAACAAGATCGACTGGCTGAAAGGCTGGGCCTCGATCCCGGCCGCTGGTCAGGTCAAAGTTGGTGATGATGTACACGAGACCAAGAACATCGTGATTGCCTCTGGTTCGGTTGTGTCCTCGCTGCCCGGCGTCACCGTCGACAACGACGCAGGCGTTGTGGTCGACAGCACCGGCGCGCTTGACCTGCCCAAGGTGCCCAAGAAAATGACCGTCATCGGCGCTGGCGTCATCGGTCTGGAGCTTGGCTCGGTCTATGCCCGTCTGGGCGCCGAGGTCACCGTGGTTGAATACATGGACGCCGTCTGCCCCGGCATGGACAAAGACGTCCAGCGGGCCTTCAAGCGGATCCTGGAAAAGCAGGGCCTGAAATTCATCATGGGTGCCGCAGTTTCCGGCGTTGATGCCTCAAAAACCAAAGCCAAGGTCAAATACGCGCTGAAGAAAAAACCAGACGAAGAGCAGGTTATCGACGCCGACGTGGTGCTGGTTGCCACTGGCCGCAGGCCGTACTCTGACGGTCTGGGACTGGACGCACTGGGCGTGAAAATGACCGAACGCGGCCAGATCGCGACAGATGCCAAATGGGCCACCAACGTTCCAGGCATCTATGCTATCGGTGACGTGATCGAAGGCCCAATGCTGGCCCACAAAGCCGAAGACGAAGGCATGGCGGTCGCCGAAGTACTGGCAGGCAAACATGGCCACGTGAACTATGGCGTCATCCCCGGCGTGGTCTACACAACGCCCGAGGTTGCCACCGTGGGCCAGACCGAAGACGCGCTCAAGGCCGAGGGCCGCAAGCTGAAGATCGGCAAGTTCATGTTCATGGGCAACGGCCGCGCCAAGGCGGTTCACCAGGGTGAGGGCTTTGTAAAGCTGATCACCGACAAGGAAACCGACCGCGTGCTGGGCGCAGCCATCATCGGCCCCGGCGCCGGCGACATGATCCACGAGATCTGCGTAGCCATGGAATTCGGCGCCTCCGCCGAAGACATCGCCCTAACCTGCCACGCGCATCCGACGTATTCCGAGGCGGTGCGTGAGGCGGCCTTGGCCTGTGGTGACGGCGCTATTCACAGCTAAGTTATTGGTAGTGAAAAGGAAGAAGGCCTCCCGATTTGGGGGCCTTTTTGTTAGAAGTACTGATGTCTACGTGTGTCAGCCTTGGTCATTTGGTGCCGGATTATTCAAAAAACCTCCCAAAACATTCTCCCGAAGGGTTTCATTTTTTAACTTCGGCCAATGTCGGTCATGAGGGCATTTGTAGCGTTTGCCGCAATGCCGAAGTTTGAAAGCTTGAGGCGTGCTGGGTCACAGACAAAGTGCACGGTCAAGTCTTGTGCCCTCTGCGCTTGAGTTCGTTGTTTCGGTAAATTTTCTTGTGCTTCATCGAGCATTCTGCCACGTTCTCCCGAAGCCGTTTGGCCCCAAAAAGCTAAATTCGAAGAACTTATTTGAATCGGAATACGATGTCTTCTGCTAGATCGAACTTAATAAACGCAGCCATCTCCAGCGCTTGCATGGTTCTGATGCTTGGACCATCCATGGCAAAAGCCTTCGAGCCGTCGATACCTCAGCTACATGCATACAAGGTCGTCCACCACGCCGATTATCTGGAGAAGACGGCGGCTGAGGCGGGTGGGACGAACGTCCTTCTTCACACGAAGACCCTCCCGACCGAGGGAACGGACCCGGTCGTGACCCCGGCTTTGGATCATCTCTACACCAAGGCTGTCGTCGACCTCACAAACGGCCCGGTGGTCATCACGATGCCAGAGGTGCCCGAAGATAGGTACTTTTCGATCATGGTGACTGATCAGGAACACTACGTGATCTATGAAGAAATCCGGCCTGCTGGCAGGTACGTCTTCGTTCATGACGATTGGTCCGGCGAAATTCCTGACGGACAGAAAATCAACAATCGGAGCCTTTATCCGCACGTGTTCATCCGAACCCAGGTCAAGACCCCGGACGACCTGCCAAATACACTCGCCATCCAGGATCAGATTTCCATCGAAGGAGAAGTGGGTACTTTGGGGTTTGAAGACCCCATCGCATTCACCCTCGATACACATAATGTATATGGCGGAAACCAAGGTATACTTGAGCCGGACATGGCGTATAGCGCCGAAGATCACCAAAGGATGTTTGAGTGGGCTGGCGAATACTTTGCAACGAGTATCACGGACAACACCGGCATGTTTGGCCCGATCGACAGCAATGAGCCGGGTTCAAACGACCCGAGGGTTCGGGCCGCGGCGATCGTCGGACATCTGGGCTTGCCGGTACATCACGCCTTCTACACTGGCATTTTCAACAACTGCGACGGTGAGCTTCTGAACGGCTCGAGCCCGTACAAGGTCACGCTTCCCTATGAGAACGCCGTCAGCGAGTTCTGGTCGATCACCCGGTACAGCGCGCTCACAAGAAACACGCTTCCGGACCGGATCGACGTCTACAACGCTTACAACACGTCTCCGAACGACGATGGTAACATCATCGTCACATTCAGCGCCGAGGCCCCCAACGACGGGACCTACTGGATGCCCGTGAACGAGGGCGAGCCGTATTACTACGTCGAACGGTTCTATGGTCCCGATATCGGCAATGTCGAGATGACGCTGGACTTCTGCAGTTAAAGACTAGGAAACTCACGCAGCGCGACAAATCACCAATGCTGGTCTCAATAACACTCTGAGGCAGCCTCTTTCCACAGGGACGCGTCAACGAAATTGGGAAGCTCGTTTCGGGCTAATGTTGTTGAAAAACTCGAAGTTTTCGCGTGTCCGTATAACGGGACAATGTGTTCCCGCCTCTGTTTCACGCTGCGGCTTTGGCCTGGATT
>NZ_QHLQ01000080.1 GCF_011813015.1 Parasedimentitalea denitrificans
TTTCTCATCGTCCACTCCTCAGTGGTTACTGATGAGCAACAAACCCTCTCTTAGCAAATACCGCTATTTGGACCCATAAGCGCTGACGTCAGACAATTCCAATTTGGTGCGGAACTTGGTCACACTCTGTCGACGGAACTGATGAGTATGCTTGGCGCACCGCCAGTCTGCTACGGCAAGGCCGCCCTTATCGGAACTTCCGGTGCTATGGAGCATGGAGCGGCAGTGCTGCACCCGACCCTTGGCAAACCTGTGCGCGCCGCCATTGGGGGCGGTAAGTTCCTGATGCCGTCCAACCATAAAGTTGGTGCATTGGGTGGGCAAATTGATCTGCCGCTTGGGCACAAAGATAAGCCATGGTCGTTTGATCACATAGACACAATGACCGTGTCAGTGCCCGACGCACCACGCGCCGACGAGATCATTCTTTGCATCGGAATGTCTGACGGCACCCGTGCCCATCCGCGGGTTGGAAAAGGCCCGAACCCAACATAGAATTCGAAGACAATTTTAGACGGGCGCTGTAAAGCAGACACCCGTGCGGGGCGCAGCATCATGCAGTTTGGGCTCATAGCCGTCGTTAGCCGCGTTGCCGCATCATAGCGGTTTGACTGGCTGCCGGTTGTCACTCACGGCCAATGTTGTTGAAAAACTCTTGTTGATTTGAGGGTATATGACTGATTCAATTTCCTTATTGGCGTGGGGGGATTGGTGGCGATGTTAGGACCAA